>NZ_JBEBNA010000001.1:566500-1433312 GCF_043196995.1 Halobacteriovorax sp. CON-3 | reverse complement strand
CTGAATGCGCAAGCATTCAGCAAGATTAACCAAGCGTTAGTGCCGGTGTATCGTATAAAATGAAATAGGATCTTAATTTGAATTAAAGAATGGAGCGCGTGATACTGATTGCGAATAGCAATCAGCAAGATTAGCAAGCGTCAGCGCTAGCGTATCGTTTAAAAATGGAAATATCTTATTTATTTAAAGAATGGAGCGCGTGATACTGAATGCGCAAGCATTCAGCAAGATTAACCAAGCGTTAGTGCCGGTGTATCGTATAAAATGAAATAGGATCTTAATTTGGAATAGAGAATGGAGCGCGTGACAAGATTCGAACTTGCGACATCCACCATGGCAAGGTGACACTCTACCAACTGAGTTACACGCGCTTATTTGAGTGAGAAGAAATATATTGCTGAGAGAAAAAGTTGTCAATACTTATGGAATAAAAAAATCTAAGAAAAAGTTTAAATACTTAATTTTACAATCAAATTACCCCCGTACAATTAACTAATAAGAAATAATATATTTACTACGACGGCCAAAATCGGACTCCAAAGATATTTAATTTTGACCTGCTTATTCTTTATTCGAATGAAAATGAGAGAAGTATTAACAAAAGTGAAGACTATTAGAATGATAAAGCTTGTGGCCATGGCCAGCGACTTTAATTCAAAAAAACTTATGAGTAAGGTGATGACGACAGCGATGACAAGTGTTGCATAGATAGGAGTTTTTGTTCTTTCATTAACCACAGATAGAAAGCTCATCCACTTATAGGGGTGGCGAAGGCCATAGAGTATTCGAGAACCCATAATCACTTGGGCCATAATCCCGTTGAATATCGCAAAAACTCCTATCAGACTAATAACGAGGGGATTGCCTCCATGATGAACATACATATCTTTGATTGGAGCAGAGCTAGTGTTTAATTTATTTAAGGGAATACTTGAGATTGCAACAACGGCCACCAAGATGTAGAGAATTGTTGAAGTGAATAATGCGATATATATGGAGCGACTAATAGTAACTCCTGCAACGGTCGTTTCTTCAGCAAGGTTTACCATGTCTTCAAAACCAATAAAGGCGTAGAAAGCAATAAAAGCTCCAGCAATGATTGACTGAGATTGATTCCAAGAAAGACTTTCTAGTATTACTGGAATCATGAAGTCATTTTCAACAAGCTCTGGCCACGCCACTAAGCAAACTAAAATAAGTCCAGTAACTTCGATAAGAGTAAAGACAATAACTAGATTGATTGATTCCTTGATTCCTTTGATGGCGAGAAGGGTGATTATTAGAATGACAAGGGCGGCGATGAGAGAATTGGGTAGGTTTATTATTACTTTGAAGTAACCAATAAATGCTTTAGTTAATGTCGATGCACTAACAACACCAGTAAAGGCCACTAACCAGCCGACGATATTTGATAGACTCAGGTTTTTAAACCCTTGGTAAACGTACTCTGCTTCTCCTGCACTTTTTGGATGGAGCTTTACTAGTTGTGAGTATGATACTGCTGTTAAAGAAGCGATGAGTGCAGAGATTATAAATGAAACTGGGGCCAGGACTCCCGAGGTTGCAGTAATCTTTCCAATTAGCGAATAAATTCCTGCTCCTAAAATTGTACCAATACCATACAAAGAAACTTGAAATGTATTGAGAGTTCTTTTTAATTTTGTCATATTGCGAATTTTAAAAAAACTCTAAGTTAATTAAAACTCTATTTAAGTTATAAGTTGCGCTTCCCAGAGCCATCTGGTGAATCAAGAATATACTGAGGCAGTAACCAGCCTGGAATTTGGCGGCGTAGCTTGCGGTAAATCTCACGGCCTGCTTCTTGTGAGAGATAAAAGTGCATGGCACCCTTTGCCTGATCAGGGTGGTGGAGATAGTAAGGTCTCATCCCAAGTTCATGTAGTGCATAAATCAGTTTTACTAAATCATCGACACTATCATTTACGCCTTTTAACAGTACTGATTGTGAAAGCAGAGAAAAGTTGCTTCCAAGTCTTGCAAGACAATCACGTACATCACTTGTGATCTCATCTGCGTGATTAATGTGAATAACAATATTGATATCGTTAAAAACTTTTTTGTAATTGTTTAGAACTTCAATCACTTCATTACCAATATAATTTGGAAGAGAGACCGGAGTTCTCGTATGAAAGCGAATGAATTTAATATGCTCTATTTTACTAAACTCACTTAAGTAAAAATCAATCTTTGAAGCTGCAAGCATGAATGGATCACCTCCAGAGAAGATGACTTCATTAATTTCTGGATGGGCCTTGAGGTAAGTCATAACTTTTTCAAAGTCGGCCTTAAAGATTTCATGCTTGTCACTTAATTCGTTCTTTCTAAAACAGTAGCGGCAAATTACCGGACAAATTGTCGTCGGTGTAAAGAGGGCGCGATTATCGTAGCGATGAATAAGTTGAGGAGCGACATACTTTTCTTGGTCACCGATAGGGTCTTCAAGCCCAGTATCAGAGTGCTCTTCATGCGAAGGAAGAAATTGTTTGGCGTGGATGCCGTCTAGACCTTCTTTCTGAATGATTTCATTTATATGATCTGGAATAAATACTTCGTAACGAGATGGTTCTAAATTAAGACCAAAGCGAGCATTGACTTCATCTGTGCTGCGAAGTCCTTTTCTCATTTTTGATCTTGATCTTCTTGATTTCTTTGTGCTTCTTCGTACTTCTTAATGTCGTTTAAATGATGCCACTTGGCCCAAGCTGCACAACCACGAATAAGTAGGGCACCGTAAAGTGCAATTCCTGTAAAGTGAAGCATTACACTAACCGTTGAAAGAACACCTGTGTTTTGAAGTAACCAGTAAATCCAATAGAGTAAGGCGATGTGAATGATGAAGATCACAACAAATTGGATTTTATATGAGATTGATTTTCCTGCTAACATGGCGTCTTTATATAACTACTTTGAGTCATTTTCAACATGCTCACGGATTTCTTGAATCTTTTTAATGGCAAAAGACTTGTAGATATCTGTAAGTAGGCAGTGAGCGTAGAGAACATCTCCCGCTGGCATGGGAAGTAAGGCAACAGGTTTTATTGGTCTAAACTTACCTTTGTAAGTTCCACCCTTATACTTGATATCAATCACTTCTTGTTTAGCAATATGTTGCTGAAGTTTTTGAATCGTTTCAGGAGCTTCTGCAATATTGGCCTTTCTGAAATCTTGAATATTTAAGATTTCACCTTCTTTGAGCTGACGATTCGACTTTACTTCATCGAGAGTTTTAGCAAAAACTCGCAGACACGCGACTGTGTCGTCTAGTGCACGATGGTGGTTCTCAAGTGGAATATCAAAATGTTTACACAATGAACTTAGTTTATGGTTCTCGCTTCCTTTGACATATTTACGAGAAAGCTTGCATGAGCAATAAACTTTAGCTTTATGTAATTCCATCTTAAGTTGATGCATGGCAAAGACGATAAAGCCTATATCAAATTTTGCATTATGGGCCACGAGAGTGTGAGTTCCACAGAACTCAAGAAATTTTGGTAAGACCTCTTCAATTGAAGGAGACTCTTTAACCATCTCATCAGTGATACCATGGATTTTTGTTGTGAATTCTGGAATTGGATTTTTAGGTTTTACAAGGGTTTCAAAAGTTTCGATTTTGTTCCCGATGACTTTAATAGCCGCAATTTCAATGATTTCGTCAACTAAAGGGGAGAGTCCAGAGGTCTCTAGATCGAGTGCTATAAGGCCTTCTGGGAAATACTTATTGATATTTTTAATTTCGCTCTGTGTAAAATTAATGATAATCCCTTTAAGTTGGCTTATAGAGGGCAGTTACAACGATTTGTAAATATTAACGAATCGTAGCAACGTGTCATGCCAATTTTAAATAATTTTAGTACGTTGAAGAACCTTAAATCTTAACTTTTATTACTGATTATGGGCCTTATGGTCAATAGTTTGAGGAAATATTTTTATGAAGAAATTTGATGTTATTGTTATTGGTTCTGGGCCTGGTGGATATGTCGCCGCTATTCGTGCAGCCCAACTTGGAAAGAAGACTGCTATCGTAGAAAGTAAAGAGCTTGGCGGTGTTTGTCTTAACCGTGGATGTATTCCAACTAAAGCGGTTCTTAAAGCAGCTCACAGTGTACACGAGCTTGCTGATATGAAAGATCTTGGTATTGATGTTGAACTTAAAGGTTTAAACGGTGGCCAAGCAGTTAAGCGTGCAAAGGGAATCTCTGCTAAGATTTCTGGTGGTGTTGCTTACCTAATGAAGAAAAATAAAATTGAAGTTTTTGAAGGATACGGAAAACTTCGCACAAATACACAAGTTGAAGTTACTTCATCTCGTGGTCACACTGAAACAATTGAAGGAACAAATATCATCCTTGCTACTGGTGCTCACTACCGCTCATTCCCTGGACTTGAGCATGATGGGAAGAGACTAATTGGTGCTTGGGAAGCGATTAAAATGGAAGAGCTTCCAAAGTCAATTGGGATCATCGGAGCAGGTGCAATTGGTGTTGAGTTTGCTTACTTCTGGAATGCGTTTGGTGTTGATGTTCATATCTTTGAACTTCAAAAGCACTTACTTCCAATTGAAGATGAAGAGTCATCTAAAGTTGTAGAAAAAGCATATAAGAAATACGGGATTAAAATGTCTCTTGGTGTTGAAAAAGTTTCAGCTAAGAACAATGGTAATGACGTAACAATCACTGAAGTAAAAGGTGGAAAGACTGTTGAGCATAAGTTTGATATGGGTCTAATCGCTGTTGGTATGACAGGAAATATCGACGGTATCGGGCTTGAGACTGTTGGTGTTCAAACAGATCGTGGATTTGTTGCCGTAAATAATACTTACCAAACAAATGTACCTAATATTTACGCAATTGGTGACCTTGCTGGGCCACCACTTCTAGCGCACGCAGCTTCTCACGAAGGTATTATTGCAGCAGAAGCAATTGCAGGTCTTCATCCACACCCACTAGATAAGATGAATGTTGCTGGTTGTACTTACTGTCAGCCACAAGTTGCATCTGTTGGTTACACAGAAAGAGCTCTTAAAGAGCAAGGTATTAAATACTCAGTTGGTAAGGTTCCATTTACTGCAAATGGTAAGGCCATGGCATCTAACGAAACAGAAGGGTTTGTTAAAACTCTTATGGGTGAAGATGGAGAAATGCTTGGTGCACATATTGTCGGTACTCATGCAACTGAACTTATTCACGAGTATGTACTGTTCAGACAAATGGAAGGTGTTGATGAAGAAATGTTCGCAACAATTCACCCACACCCAACTTTAGGTGAATTCCTAGCTGAGTCTGTGTTAAACGCTAAAGGTAGATCAATAAACTTTTAATTTATATATAAGGACTGAATATGAAAAATGATATCGTAATGCCACAAATGGGTGAGTCTATTACAAACGGAACGATTACAAAGTGGCACAAGCAAGTTGGTGACACGATTGAAATCGATGAGATCCTACTAGAGATCTCGACTGATAAAGTTGAATCAGAAATTCCATCGCCATTCTCTGGAAAGATCGTTGAGATTCTTTTTGAAGAAGGTGAGACTATTGATGTTGGTGTAAAAATCGCAGCAATCGATGATGATGCAAACGCAGCTGTATCGGCAGCTCCAGCGGCACCTGCTGCTGAAACACTTCCTCCAACTCCTGAGGCAGCACCAGCTCCTGCAGCAGTAGCTTCTTCTTCAGATACTCTTGAAGATGTTGTTATGCCGCAAATGGGTGAGTCAATCACTAACGGTACAATTACTAAGTGGCACAAGCAGCCAGGTGATATGATTGAAATCGATGAAATTCTTCTTGAGATCTCGACTGATAAAGTTGAATCAGAAATTCCATCACCATACGCAGGTCGTGTTGAACAAATTCTTTTTGAAGAAGGTGAGACAATTGATGTTGGGATTAAAATCGCAGCTATCGAAACAGATACTTCTAAAGCATTTGGTGCAGCAGCGACTACGACAGCAGCAGTAGCAAGCGCTCCAGCAGCGGCAGCACCAGCGGCAGTTGCAGCAGCTCCTGTAGCAGCAGCTTCAGTTCCAGCAGGACGTCGTTTCTACACACCACTTGTTAGAACTCTTGCTCAAAAGCACGGAGTTGATGTTAATGAATTAGCACACCTTAAAGGTAGTGGAGCAGGCGGACGTGTTAACAAAGCTGACTTCATGAACTACCTAAATAATAGAGGGGCAGCTCCTGCTGCAACAACTTCAGCTCCAGCAGCGGCACCTGCGCCAGCGGCAGCTCCGGCTCCAAAAGCAGCACCAGCTCCTGCAGCAGCTTCAGTTCCATCTGCAACAAGCGGACGTGTTGAAGTTATCAAAATGGATAATATGAGAAAAGCGATTGCTAAGAATATGATCGCTTCTAAAATGACTTCTCCACACGTTAATTCAATTGATGAAGTTGATATGACGAACCTATTTAAGTTTAGAGAAGGGTTTAAGAACCAATTCAAAAAAGAAGAAGGTTTCTCTCTAACTTATACTCACTTTATTCTTTATGCTCTTGTTCAAGCACTTAAAGAGTTCCCAATGGTTAACTCTTCAATTGTTGGAGATGAGATTCATATGAAGAAAGATATCAACCTTGGATGTGCTGTAGCTGTTCCTGGTAATGGTCTAGTGGTTCCAGTAATCAAAGGTGCTGATAACTTAAATATTAGAGGTATGGCAAGAAAGCTTGATGAGCTTGTTCAAAAGGCAAGAGCTAAGAAGCTTACAATGGATGATATGTCAGGTGGAACTTATACTTTCACAAATAACGGATCATTTGGAATTCTTGCAGCAACTCCAGTTATCCTTCAACCACAACTTGGTATTTTCTGTGTTGGTACAATGAAGAAGCGTCCAATTGTTACTGAAGATGATGCAATCGCAATTCGTCAGATGATGTATGCAACTCATACATATGACCACAGACTAATTGATGGTGAGATTGGTTCTAAATTCCTTAGACACGTAATCAACACTCTTCAGACTACTGATTGGGCACAATTATTCTAAGAAGTTTTAAATTTTCATAATAAGAAAGGCTACCATCGGTAGCCTTTTTTTATTCCTATTTCGTTCTAATTCAACTCTTTATCAATTTCAATCTTTGGCCGATTTGTCTTGATCGTAACGTTAAATTGGCATTGGTAGATATCTTTTTTCTCATTCTTTTCAACGTAGCAATTAAGGTGCTTTCCTTTTCTTACCTCGTATTTTTTATTTCCAATTGTATGATAGCTCTCGGCGATAAGATCGAGCTTATCCCAGAAGCGTTTCGCTAGATGGGAATCAAATTTGATTCTTAAGGTATTATTATCGTAGCTAATAGTTGATTTTCCATTGGCCTTTGAGGTTCCAAGAAATTCACTAATGGTGCCTTTTCCAAAATCCGTATCCTTGTCAAAGGCAGATAATTGTCCGCTTCCGAGGCCATTCAAGTAAAGGTGACAATGAAATTTATGACTTGGTTCTCGTACACAAAAGAAATACTTGTGGTAGCGAAAGACAAGGCCATGGACGAGATCGGCATAGGTATTCTTAACAGGTAGGCCTAGAAAGATTTCCCTCGCATATTTTGAGTCCACAACTGAGAACTCACTAACGTGACTAGAAACGGCAATACCTGAGACTTCAGCAGCAAAAGTTTTAAAGGTTAGGATAAGGGCAAAGGATATCAGTACTAGCTTCTTCATAACTATGAACTATAGATTTCATCGATATTGAAGTAAAACAAGTTCACAAAAGCTTAACAAAGAAAACAGTTGGCCAACAAACTAAATTTCTAACTACTTATAAATAGTAACAAGGCTTCGATACATCTTCTTGGCCTTGTGTGACTCAACATTCTTATTAATCTCGTTGAACTTAGTACGATATAGGTTTGAATTTCCTTCAGCGATAAAATCAGGGGCCAGCTTTTCTAGCAGCTCCTTGGCCTTATTATTAAAAATAAGATCATCTTGAGTGAAATCCTGAACTTCAAATTTATCCTTATACTTATTAGCTAAGGCCTTACCAAGTCGAGTCTTGTGAAATGGCCTCTCAGAAGTATAGGTGAGGATGAATCTTCCCTTTGGCTTTAGGCTGTCCATAACCTTATTTAGAGTGCGATAAAGGTCATTTAGCATATAGAAGCCATCTAGTGAGATCACAAGGTCAAACTCGTTTTCTCCCAGCCATGTTGTTTCATAATTTGCTTCTTTATACTCATGATCACTTTCAACTAAATCAAATCCCTTGGCCTTTAGCTTGTACTTTTTGGCAAAGTAAGATGTTAACTGACCTGTACCACAGCCAATATCGAGAACTTTCTGATGAGGCTTAAAGTGGGATGTTAGGGCCGAGAATTGCTTCTTTGAAAGGTTATTTTGCATGAAACAGTCAATTCCATGCATTTCTTTACAGTA
This sequence comes from Halobacteriovorax sp. CON-3, assembly GCF_043196995.1. Taxonomy (NCBI): domain Bacteria; kingdom Pseudomonadati; phylum Bdellovibrionota; class Bacteriovoracia; order Bacteriovoracales; family Halobacteriovoraceae; genus Halobacteriovorax; species Halobacteriovorax sp. CON-3. The sequence continues at coordinate 1,424,904 of NZ_JBEBNA010000001.1, read as the reverse complement.
TGTTAGATATGATTGTGATTCTTTTGCAAAACGGTAGTAATTTGAAAAGGCCTGCTTTGCTTTAGCGTTGAATCCCTTCTGACTAAGTAATTTTCGAATTATTTGAAACATAGTTTTTTATACTCCTATTTTCTTTAAAATTCTATCTTCATGAAATCTTAATCAATTAGAATTTGTGAGAACTTTAATTAAGTGTTTAAAATATATTAAGAAGCCAAATAGGAGGTTCCTATGATTAAGTTTTTAGTATTTTTAGGTTTGCTTGTGACTTTAGCGAATGCTGCGGTGACGACGGTATTTATTGACGGCCTCAATTTACAAGGCCGCCAAAAAGTTGAAAATATATTAGAAGTCTTTGATATCTGAAACTAGCTCAGGAAAGTCGATAAAAGGATTTCTATTTCCTTGAATCCTCTCGATTTTATCATTGCGTTCGATCTCTTCGCTATCTACTGGATCTTCCGCATGCCATCTTCTTAGATAGCTCTCCATTCTACTATTAATCTTTGCTCCATAGCGTGTCGCAAAGTAGAACATTGCACGAGCAACGTTACCTTTGTGCTCTGTAGGTGGCTCAAAGTAGTGTCCATCTGAGTGAGAAGCAAAGCAATCTCTTGTCGCACTCTTTCCACTTTTAATATCACCAAAGTCATTTGAGCTACGTACGCTATTTGCTTTAGAATCAGTTGGGAAGAGGTGGTGTAGATCACCCTTTTGTAGCTTTGAGCTAAAACCACCTGTAAATTTCGACTGAGGCCAAGTGTGCTCGCAGTTTACAATTTGGTGGTTAGGAATTCTTCCATTACCAATCGGTCCAATATTTGGAGTTCTTTCATTGAATACTTTATTACAGTAAACGCCTTTTACATAAGGTTGGTTACTTTCATCGTATCTTAAATGTAATTCATTAAATAGGTAGCGCTTGGCCTGAGAGTATGAATTTTTTGTGTGATTTTGACTGGTAATTTTCTGTAGTTTTGTTCTTAGGTTTTCATTTTTTAAGAGATCATTTGCGATATCTGCTTTAAATGATTCCGGATAATATCCGGCAGTGGTCGTTAGGGCCAATAATGCCACTACTAAGAGTCTTAATTTCAAAATCTAATCCTTGATAATGTTCCTGTACATAAAAGCATCTCAAAGATAAAAGGTTTTGCAAAATAAAAAATCAAATAGAAAGGCCTTCTTAACAGAAGGCCAATATTAGTACTGAAATGGATTAGTCAATTATTAGAAGTTATTGATCTTATCTGCTAGGTTAGCGATATCAATAAATGGGTTTCTGTTATTTTGTACAGAATAGATAATTTCGTTTCTTTCTCTTTCTTCAGCATCAACTGGATCAAGCTTGTCCCACTCTCTAAGAACTCTTTCTTGGTTGCTTGAGATTGAGATATCGTATCTTACAGAGAAGTAGAAAAGTGCTCTTGCAACATTTCCTTTGTGATCAGCTGGTGGCTCGAATGCACCGTTACCTTGAGTTTGAGAAGCTGTACAATCTTCATAATCTACTGGGAAACCATCTACATTATCAAATTCGTAGTTACCTCTTACAGAGTTTGCTTTTGAATCAGTTGGGTATAGGTGGTGTAGGTCTGACTTTTGAAGTCCTTTATCAAAACGACCAGTAAATTTAGATTGTGGCCAAGTATGCTCACAGTTAAGAACGTTTGAGTTAGGGATTTGCCCTGGACCCATTGAACGAGTTTGGTATCTTCTTAGTGTTTTTTGGCAGTATACATCTTTAATGTAGTAACCTTTATCATCTTCTTTTAAGTGGATTTTTCCGAAAAGAACTTTTCTAGCACCTTTGTATCCAAGGCTTCTTTGGCCATAACAACGACCTTTGTTTTTAGAGTCGCAACCAAGTACGTCTTGAGAGTTTGTCTTTTGGTGAGTTGAGTTTAGAACTTCAAAAAGGTAACTCTTTAGCTCTTCTCCACCTCTAGAAAGAACGTCTTTTGTTTCTTTTGGGTAGTAGTTGTCTAATTCTGCAGCATTACTCGTAAGAGCGAAAAGTAGTGTTGATAGAACGATTGCGATTTTCATCAAATCCCCTTTGGTGTTTGTGTGTGTGAAACTTTTATATGACATAATTATTAAATTGGCTAATAGGAATCTTAAGTTTTTCTAATAAAATCTGACACAGAATCTATTTTCAGCAATTAGACGCATTGCTCTTAATGAAACTTTGACAAAAGATCCGAAAAATCTGGATTTATTTAGTGTGTTTTTGTATAAGTCACCAAAGAAAATAACAACACTATTAGGCTAACTTAATATGAAATACATCTTACTTGCATCATTGCTTATATCTTCAAGTGCATTTGCTTACACTAAGACAACTCTTAATTGTATTAAGAAGCTAACATATGATCTTAATGTCGATAGCCGTGCCTTTAAAGTTAATACAGATGAGGTTGATGCAGATATTGATTTCGAGGGAAGACCTCTAGATGAAGCAATTGCTATCATTAGAACGACTCTTGAGCTTAATGGATGTAATAGTCATAACACAATTAACTTCTCTAAAACACCATCAGGGCGTGCTAAGAGCCGTTGTGTAGAGCTTGTTCCTGGACAAGACTATTCAATGAGCTGCTATATTGAATCGAATATGGGATTCTTCTTTGTGACAAAAGATCTACAAACAGACGCTTTTGTTGTTTATTCTCGTTGGGATTAATCACCCCATAATTCTGATAAGCGCTTTTTAATATTATTCTCAACACCTATCTCTTTAGGTTGATAGAATCTTGGTGTTCCTTTTGGAGCATATTGCTGTCTTACAAATGAGCCCTCAAAACTATGCGGGTACTGATACTTTACCTTGTGAAACTTATCTGGAAAATTCTTTAAATGCTCAGGAACCTCAATCGTCTGTGAGTTTTCAACGTAGGCTAGGGCCTCGTTTATAGCATTATAAGCAGCATTACTCTTAACTGTACTGGCAAGATAAGTCGTCGCTTGAGCGAGTGTGATTCTTGCTTCAGGCATTCCAATATTTTGCACAACATGAAGGGCATTCGTTGCTACTGTCAGTGCATTTAGATCAGCATTACCAACATCTTCACTGGCAAAGATAACAAGTCGTCTGGCAATAAAGACAGGGTCCTCGCCACCATCAAGCATAACAGCTAACCAAAGAATGGCGGAGTTAGGGTCACTTCCACGCATACTTTTAATAAAGGCAGAAATCACATCATAGTGACGATCTCCACCAGCATCAAAATTACGAGAGTTCTCTTTGATGATATTTTTAACAGTTTCAAAATCAATTTCGTCTTCTTGCTCAAGAAGAGAGAAGATAACTTCTAAACTACCAAGAGCGATTCTTGCATCACCATTTGCGTAGTCGCAAATAAGTTCGAGATATTCTTGCGATAGATCCTTTTCAAGCTTACTGATCGTTCTCTTTATAAGTGAGCGAATCTTATCTGTTGTAAATGACTTAAGCTCAATGATCTTCATGCGCGACAGAAGAGCTCGATTCACTGAGCGACGTGGATTTTCAGTTGTTGCACCAATTAGAATAAAACTACCTTGCTCAACGTGAGGAAGTAGAGCATCTTGTTGGGCCTTATTAAAGCGGTGTATTTCATCAATAAAGATAATGGACTTTCTTTGGAAGTCGCGGGCCTCTTCCTGGGCCTTTTGAATAAGCTTCTTTAGGTCTGCAACACCTGATAAAACGGCGCTGAATTCATAGAAATTTGCATGAATTTCATTACCTAAGACCTTTGCCAGAGTCGTCTTTCCACTTCCTGGAGGTCCCCAGATAATAAGAGAAGGAATACTTTCACCTCTAAGAAAGGGAAAGCGCCTAGCAAGCGCGTCAAAGCCTTCATAATCCTGTCTACTCTCAGGTCTAACCTGATGGGCCAGGGGAGTAACTTTGTTGTCTTTTGCGTTAAATAAGCCTTGTTGCATATATTACCTATTCGTTATTGGCCATTGACACACTGTGGGGCCGTCGTGTAATTTAACATACCAATTAAAGCTAGACAAAATTTGCATGTAGTAACGTGCTAATAAATCTCGCAAATGCGTCGTTAAAGGCGTTGAGAAAAAAAAATAGAAGGAGGTGAATGTTATGTCTAAAGATTACTCAATCAAAATCGAGATCGATGAAAGATTAAGTGCGGAAAGAGCTCTTAAGAAATTCAAGAGATACTGCGAAGCTTTCGGTGTTATTAGAGAATACAGAAAGAGACAAGAGTATAAGAAGCCTTCTATTAGAAATAAAGAAAAGCTACAAGCGGCTGAGAAGAGAAGAAAGAAAACTCAGACGAAGTACAGTAGAGGTTCTAAAATCTAATTTGATTTAAATTTCTTATATAAAGAGAGGCTCCGTAAGGAGCCTTTTCTTATATGTAGGCTAGTAAAACATCAATTTTAAAATACTATTCCAACGAGCGTGCATAACCTTAACGTTACGAACATACTCTCTTGGAAATCCTGTTTGGCCCTTTTCTAGGTCCATGTGAAAAACATTCCATTGCATATTGAGATCACCAAGGCGATCGATAAACCAGCGTCTATCGAGTTCTGGAATCATCTTTAATTCCAGAGGTGAGAGGAAGTTATCAAGAAATTGTTCAAAAGATGGCTTTAACTCATTTGGAATAATGTAGATGAAGGCATCATTTGAATAGTTATACATCTTACCAACGTAATTCTTATACTTTTCAATATGAGGAGTATAAGTCGAGAAATTAGTACCCTCTGTAAGGTGAAGAAGTTGAATATAAGACTGAATCCTAAGGTTGAGGTTATCGATATTATCAAGAAGAGAGATAAGGTTGATATAATCATCAACATTTCCGTACTGCTTACTTGGTAGAGAAATAAAGTCTTCTCGTAGCTTTTTGATATTTCGCTCAATTGCTTGAATAAGCGGAATGACTTCCTTTATGTGTTGATAGCAGGTCTTTTGATTTTTCTTACAATCACTATATGCACCATCAAATTGAAGAACGAGTTTCAATGTATTCTCTCTTAAGTTGATAAAGTCTTGAGATGTGTAGGTGATTCTCTTTACGATATAGTAGAAGTCATTCTTGATTGAACGAAGTTGCGGACGTACATAGCGACGATAGCTATAATCACTTAGCTTTAGTTTTGATGAATCAAATTTGAAGTACGGATACTCGGCAAAACTTGAAAGCGTTAAAAGAATGGCAAAAATTATTTTCTTCACTTCTTAAATGATTGAAGAGGTGGCGCAAAATGTCAATGAAATGAACTCTTAACCAACCAGATCGAGGTCTGCTTGAGGAGAAATATGACTTAGTTCAATGAACTTTGGTTTCTTTTGAAGAGAGCGAAATTCTTGAACCCAGCTATCAATGTTACAAAGTGAAATTGAAATATTATGTCTTGGAATTTTATTCTTTGCTAAACTTCTCGGAAACAATCTTAATGGTGCTCCGTGAAGCTTGAAGTGAACATCGAGGTGAGAAGGAATCTTACCTGAATAAATAAGGGCCAAGCAAATAAAGGCACCGGCATTTGATGTTTCAATTTGGATTCTATCGCTTTTAACTCTTTTAATAAGAGAGAGAAGGTCATTTGAATATTTTTCGATTTCTTTTGTATTTAAGTTTTCAAACTTGAAGATATCTTTTCTGTTTTTAGCAGTAAGAACTCTTTTTTCATTCTCTGAAAAATTAAGGTGAGAAAAATTATTCATCATCACTTCATCAAAGGTAGGCTCTTGAGTATCGAATTTATAAACTACATCAGCTCCAGCACCTTTAACTTTGATTTTTCCAGAAAATAAGACCTTAGACACAACGAACCCCGTAGTTACTAAATTGATAATGTTATTTAGTTAATCGGAACGATTGGGTATTAAGTTAAGTAAATTTCCTATAAAATTTGAAATTTAACTAATTATCATGGAATTTATTCGTCAGACTCACTCATTAACTGCTTGAAAATATTATTCTTTCTCATTTGAAGCAGTTTCATGATATCTGTGGCCGTCTCTTCTAGGGCGCGGTCAGTAACATCAAATACCGGCCATCTCTTATTCTTGCCAAAGATTTCATTGGCCCATTCTAGTTCCTCGATTACTTTATTCGTGTCCGCATAATCACCTGTGTGCTCAGTTGCGCCAAGTTTATTTAAACGGTTTTTACGAATTGAATAAAGTGCTTCAGGGTCAATCGTAAGGGCAAAGATTTTTCTTTGGTCTATTTCAAAGAGTTCTTTTGGAAGATCTTGTCCATTGATAATAGGGATATTTACAACCTTGATTCCGTGTTGAGATAGGTACACTGAAAGAGGTGTTTTTGATGTACGAGAAATCCCCACAAGAATAACATCTGCTAGGTGGAGAGTTTCAACATTCCTTCCATCGTCGTGGTTAAGCGTAAACTCCATTGCAGCAACACGGTCAAAGTATTCTGAGTTCACAGCGTGTAGAAGGCCTGGCTCACTCTTAGGTTCTTGATGAAAGTAATTAGAGAAAGTCGTTAAAACTGGCCCCATTAGATCAAGGGAGCGCACATGCTTTTGCATTGAGATTTCTTTTGTATATTCTCTAAGTTCTGCTGAAACGATTGTATAAATTACGAGGTCGTGATGAATAGCTGCTTCGTCAAAAATTGATTTAATTTGTTCCTTTGTGCGAACATTCTTAAAACCTGTATAGAAGACTTCGCTTTCTGGGAATTGTGTCATGGCCGCGCGACTAATCGCTTTTGCTGTTGAACCTGTTCCATCAGAAATAATAATTATTTTCATCTTTTTCAAAATTTAGCCTCGATTTAATTCTTTAATCTACTTTATTCAAGAATGAAGTCTTCGACAAGGTTATAGATGTCATTTCGCTGACTTAATGGGTGAAAGCGAGATAAAGGAGTCACTTTCTTTAGGAAGGTTTTTTGAGCCTTCGCAAGTCGGCGAGTTGCAAAATAAATCTTCTCGATTAATTCCTCTTCAGATGTAATCTCGCCATTTAAGAATTGGATGCTTTCTTTGTAGCCTATGGTCTTTAAGGCCTTAAGTTCAGCATGATGCTTACTATCTCCCATGATCTCTTTGACTTCATCTAATAAACCTTGAGAGAGCATCTGCTTTGTGCGTTTTAAAATAATTTCCCAATGTTCTTCTTTTGGTAAATCAAGGCAGATATTTAGAGTTTCCCAACCGTGAATATTTGTTGAAAAGTCATAGGCTCCCTGGTCATCGGCCTGCTTCTTTTGCTCAGAGATCTTCTTGCCCGTCATGCGGTGATACTCGTAGGCTCGAGTGCGACGATAGTGGTCGTTCTCATGAAGGTTCTCAAGAGATTCAGGATCGTGAGTCTTAAGGTAGTCGACAATTGGCTCCATACCTTCTTTCTCATAGAGCGCACGGGCCTCTTGTTGAATGGCCTCATCTGTTGATTCCGACTCGTACATGCCACGAATTAAACTTCTAAGGTAGAAGGCACTTCCTCCAACAAGAATAGGAATAATTCCTCTTGCATGTAGCTCATTGATTTTATTCTTTGCTAGCTCCACAAAGTCGGATGCATTAAGTTCATTCGTAATAGGGGAGATGCTAACGAGGTGATGGGGAACACCGTCCATCTCTTTCTCGTCAGGTTTAGCACTTCCAATATTTAATTCATTATAAAAGAGGACACTATCGAAATTGATAACGTGACACTTTTCCAAACCAATTCGCTTGGCTAGCTCAATGCTAATGCCTGTTTTTCCAGAGGCCGTAGGCCCTAATATAAGAATCAATTTCTTTGTCATTTTAATAATTTTCTCAATTTCTTTGGTGAGATTTTCTTTGCAATTTTCTTCTCAACAAGATCGTAGAATGAAGTAAATGAAAGGAGTTTTCTGACCTCATTCACTTGAAGCTCTAAATCTTCAAGCAGTTCACTTCCGTTAATAATATTAGTCGCAATCTTTGCGTAAGGAAGGTCTTCAAATACATGAGAGACAGATCTTAGAACACATGTGTGTCCATCAAGACGCTCGATCTCAATTCCCATTGCCATATATTGCGCAAGATTTTCCATATCAGAGATATCTTTTGAGATAGGCTCAGAAATTAACAGAGGAGTCATATTATCAATATCAATTTGTTCACAAGCTTCGTCTAAGAAGACCTGTGCGTCTACAAAGTATGGACCTCTTTCAACGTGATTAAAAAGAAAGACATTCTCTCCTAAGACCGAAATTGTAAGCTCACTTTGTTGGCCACTAGCATTTTCTCCAAACAGAGAACTCTGGCCATGAAAGTCCGTTGATTGATTGAGCTCATTTTGAAATCTTTGAAGATTTAATCCGCCACCAAAATTGTCGGCAACGATATTATCTGCACCTTGGTTGAAGAGGGCACTTGAAAGAGAATTAAAATTCGCTTCTTCCTCATTCATCTCCAATGAGTGATTTTCTGTAATATGATCTTGATTCTCTGAAATGAGTTTCTTTGCTGTTGCACTCGTTAGAGAGAAAATCTCATTACTCTTTAAAAATTTAATAATGGTTTTATTAGGGTGAACGTTTACATCAATTTCATTTTCGGGAACCTTAAATTGCATGATGTAATCACCAGTTAGGCCCTGAGGCCAAAACTTTTCCATATTTCGAATAATGATTTGATGGATCTTCTTATCAGTAAAAAGGCGGTTGTTTACAAAGAGAAACTGTTGCTTACCGCTATAACCTTTAGAGGCATCTTTTGAAATATAGAACTGACAACTTGAACCAAGATACTCACCATAGGACTGAAGTATCTCTGGTCTATTTTTACGTGACTTCTTCTTAAAAATTTCACCAACACGATTAACTGTATGCTCTTGAGCTCGGTAAATATCTGGGTCTTGATCATCCCAAGTAATAGAGAACTCAACTTGTGGGTAGTTAATTAAGAAAGAATTGATAACACGCTTAAGTGCATTCTTCTCACTTTGACCAGACTTCACAAATTTTAAACGAACTGGCGTATTGAAGAAGAGGTCTTTGACATAAGTCGAAGTCCCACTCTTATGTGTTGAATACTTTGAATGCTCAACTGTTCGCGCACCGTGAATGACATACTTTGCACCTTCTTCTGGATTAGAGCGAGGGGCAGAGTGGCAAGAGATACGTGCAACCGAAGAGATGGAAGCTAGAGCTTCTCCACGGAAGCCAAAAGTATTGAGGCGATAAATATCTTCAAAATTATTTATTTTAGAAGTTGCGTGACGGCAGAAGGCGTAGGGGAGTTCGTCAAAGAACATTCCATCACCATTGTCTTCAATTGCAATGAGGTCAAGTCCTGCATTGATAATAGTAACTCGAACTTTAGTTGAGTTTGCATCAATTGAATTTTCTAGTAATTCTTTAAGAACATTGGCCGGGCGTTCAACAACCTCACCGGCCTTGATTTGATCAATTAAGTGTTCGGGAAGAAGGTTAATTCTATTTTGTGTATTTTCTGATATTTCCATTGTACGAACTAGTCGCGATAGAAATTAACCTGGTTTCTTCCACCTTCCTTGGACTTGTATACTGCAGAGTCGGCCCTTTTAAATAGGTCTGTTCCGCTACTAACTCCCTGTCTGTAGTCTGAAACACCAATCGATGCAGTTACCGGTAACTTATTATCGTCGTAAATGAAATCGTGAGTCTCAACGGCCTTTCTTAGGCGCTCAGCGATTTCGTATGATTGTTTAATATTTGTTTTTGGAAGTAGGACAACAAACTCTTCTCCACCGTAGCGGGCAAAGATATCTGTTTCTCTAATTCCATTTGAACGGATAACTTCTGCTAGTTCTTTTAAAACGTAGTCACCAGCATCGTGTCCGTAATTATCATTAAGTTTCTTAAAGTGATCTAGATCGAAAACAATAAGAGAAAGTGGAGTACCAGTTACTTTTGACTTCTTTACTTCAATATCAAGTTTCTTATTGAAGAAAGACTTGTTGTAGCAAGCAGTTAGTCCATCTGTATTAGCTTCTAGTTGAAGCTTATCATATGTAAGTCTTTCTGGATCACCTTTTGGAAGGTATTTTAGCGCCATTGCACCCATCTTAATGATGTCACCTTTTTGTAATTCAGTAGGGGCCTCAACTTTACTGTTATTTAAGAAAGTTCCATTTCTAGAACCAAGATCAACTACCTGATATCCATCTGCTGATGAAACTAGTTTAAAGTGCTCTCTTGAGATTCCATTAAATTCAAGTGGAATATCACACTTTGCACTTCGACCAACTGTAATCTCTTCTTCTTTTAAATCGAAAAGAGTACCGTTTAAATCACCACCAACAACAAGAAGGGCCGCAGGCTTATCTTCGGCTTCTTTATTCGCTGATGCTAGGGCAGCTTTGATGTCAGTTAATACTAGAGTAGCGTCATCACTCATATTCGTCCTTTCAGTACTTTATAATAGATTGTTTTCCCTGTAGATTTTAACTAGCGCCCCGATTTTAATCAAGATTGGAAAACATTTCTATCTGTCTAAATCGAGTATTTCTCATAGGTTATCAAGCCATTCAAAGCTATATATTTTTCCGGCCTCAACTCCAGGTTGGTTAAAAGGATCAATATTTAGGCAATAACCTGTGATAGCTGTCAAGTACTCGAAGAATACAATCAACTTGGCCAAACCTTGTTCGTTTAGCTTTTCTATTTCAAAAGTAATATGTGGAACTTTTTGTTCTTCTAAAGCTTTCTGAGTTCCATAGAATTCCGAGTCCATTAAGTTCTTCAAAGTATACTTTCCGAGTTTTTGTAATTTCGGATGATTGAATGAATTACTTAATCTAAAATCGTTTTCGAACTCTTTAACATGGATGAGTAGCATCACTTTATTAAGTGGCCCTTCCATGAATAGCTGCATTTGTGAATGCTGATCAGTTGCACCATATGAAGGAATTGGAGTCAGACCAATTCGTGAACCATCTTCTTTCTTCTTACCAAGACTTTCGGCCCATAGTTGGACGAACCAATATGCAAAGTTTTTCATCTTACTCGAGTAAGGCATGATGACTGTTTGATCGTAGCCTTGCTCTTGATGATTTAAGAAAGTGTTGGTTACTTCTTTAAACTCTTGTGACTCTTTTAGTGAATGGCCATATTCAAGGCCGCTCTTACAAAGAGCGTGAATATCAATCCCTGCAAAAAGGGCAGGGAGAAGGCCTACAGGAGTCAGGACACTAAAACGGCCTCCAATATTTGTTGGAATATCTAGTGTTGTAATACCAAGTTCATCTCCAAGCTCTCTCAGTTGAGAGGTTTCAGGATCACTTGCAAAGACAAAGTAGTTCTTAAATTCTTCTTCTTTAATTCCACTCTTAACCAATTCATTAGCAAGGATTGCAAATGAAGCAAGAGTCTCTGCCGTTCCTCCAGACTTTGAAACCACATAGATTAGAGAATTTTTTAAATCAATACTTTCTAATAATTGGTTCGTGTCATCTGGATCAATATTATTAAAGAAATAAATACGGCGTTTCATATCTTTTTTAAGTGCGCTTACAAGCATCTCTGGGCCAAGTGCACTTCCGCCAATACCGACTTGGATAAAGTCACGACGGTCACTATATTTATTAAATATATCAACACATTGTTGTGGATAATATTCTTCACTTAATTTTGTTACAAATTCAAAGCGAGGGTTCGTTTGAAATTTTTCAATTTCCGTTGAGACTTGCTCTGACTTGTCCTGTTCTTGAATAAAGGAGTTAATTGAAATTTTCATTAGGCTCCGTATTCCTTCTTAAGAAGACGAGAAATGACAACTTTTTGAATTTGATTTGTTCCTTCTACAATTTGAAGAACTTTTGCATCTCTCATAAATCTTTCAACAGGGTATTCTTTTGTATAACCAACACCACCAAGAATTTGAACAGCGTCTGTTGTTACTTTCATTGCTGTATCACTTGCACGCATCTTTGCCATTGAAGCAAGTTTTTGATTAGAGGCTCCATCATCAATTGACTTAGCAGCAGCTTGAACAAGTAGTCTTGCGGCCTCTACATCACAGGCCATATCGGCCATCATGAATTGCAGTCCTTGGAAGTCAAAGATTGGTTGCTTAAATTGTTGTCTCTCTAGTGAGTATTTAATTGCTTCATCAAGAGCACGAGTTGCACAACCTACAGAGATTGAACCAATGGCAATACGTCCTTTATCGAGGCCACTCATTGCAACTTTAAATCCTTCTCCTTCTTTTTGAAGAAGGTTGGCCTCTGGAACAAAGCAGTTTTCAAAAAGAAGTTCGCGAGTAGGTGAGATATTCCATCCCATCTTTCTTTCTTTTTTACCGTATGAGAATCCTTCCATTCCATCTTCTACGATAAATGCAGAAACACCTTTTGCTCCTTCGCCACCAGTTCTTGCCATGACGATATATGTTTTAGCAATACCACCTGAAGTGATCCAAAGTTTTGAACCATTTAGAATATATCCACCTTCAACTTTCTTTGCTGTCGTTTTAAGTCCTGCTGCATCTGAACCAGCGCCTGATTCAGAAAGTGCGAAAGCACCAATTGCCTGACCACTAGTTAATTCAGGAAGGTATTTTTGCTTTTGTTCTTCGTTCCCAAATGTATCGAGGATAGATTGAACCATTGATGAAACTGAGATTGTCACAGCATAGGCAACTGAAGATTTTGCAATTTCTTCTAATGCATAACTATAATCTTGAACAGGAAGATTTAGACCTCCATATTCTTCTGAAACAGTCATTCCTGTGAAGCCAAGCTCTCCAAGCTCATTGAAGATTTCCATGCGAAACTTACCTTCAAAGTCATCGTGCTCCATATGTGGCTCGATTTTTTCAAGGCGAAAACGCTTTAGTCCTTCAACGATCTCTTTTTGCATCTCATTCATATCTATATCCTTTTGAGTTCTTAAGTAAGTTCTTTAAGTCATTTAATTCATTATAAAATCCACCTACAGTACCAAATAAATCATAAATGGTTAAATTTTATGAAATTCAGTGTGAGCTGCTTGAATTCTCAAACGTAATTACAGTATGTTAGAAGGTATATCCATTAACTAGGTTTTATTTAATGAATTTGTGCGATACAATAGTACAAAGGGTGAAACTCCCTTCCTAGGCGCTAGCAAGGAGAATACAATGAGACACGATATCAATTTGGCCCATTCTGATAAGGCCAATGTAGAAGAAGTTGAGTTAACGAATTCGTTTCCCTACATGCTCTTGATTGCCTCAATGGCCGTGATCACTATCATGCACTTAATTCTGTATCCATTAGCAAAGCAATTTGCAGCGAACTTCGCTGGATTTTAAGCGTCGTGCCACAGAATTTTGTCGCTGAAATCTTAGTCGTTTCTAAGCTAAGTGTCTGATTTTATACCTTCATTACCGAAATTCTTCGTTTCTAACCCGATAACTTTTATAATTTGAATATGAAAACACTACAAGAATTTAGACCAACTCACAAAAATGTCATCAGCAACGGAAAAGCAAAGAAAGTTCGTGTTGCTAGCAAGAATAAGAAGAAGGCCAAAAAGGGGAGCTCTTCTTTGAATCTTACAAATGTAGCACTTGCACTCTGTGCAGTTCTTATGGGTGTTGGACAATATAAGAAGTCATCTGAAGTTGCTCAGTTAAAAGAGGCGAATGTTTCTTTAACTAAAGAGATTGCAGATCTTCAGATGAATTCGATGAAATATATGGCAGACAAGAAGATCCAAGAAATTTCAAAGGAAACTTTAAAAAGTAAAGTTGCTCACGTGGATTCATTGAATGCCATTATTGCAAAAAGCAAAGTTGATCTCGCCAAGGCCAACCTTGAAATTGATAAGCTTAAGAACTTAAAGATGTCTGAGCTAGAGTACAAGACTCAACTTGCACAAATCGAAAATGAATACCAAAAACGTCTCGATGCACACAACAGAGCAAGTACTGAAACGATCACTCGTATGGGACGTAAGATGATGGCCGAAGTTGATAGTGCTGGTCTAAAGACGCGTGCACCAGCAAGTGCTACACGTCATGTTGTTCAATTTAAAGGAAATAAGCCGGTGAACGCTAGAGTACTTACTAACCAAAAGGGTGCTGTTGAGTCAGATGAGTGGCGTTCAAATAATATGGAGTTCTAATTGTTCTCAAACTTTGAAAGAAGATTCATGGCCATATCCTTTCGATAAGTAATGTCGCTCGGTAGGGCCCTGAAGTCCATGACATCGATCGTACTCATAAATTCCTTATAGCGTTTCGAAAGATCTTCTCGTGTCTTGCCAATAAAGAATACATCCAGGAATGTAATATTATTTCTTGCAATCGAAATTTCTCTCATACTGTTAAAGTAAATAGCCATATTCTCAAGATAGAGTAGAGCAGCGATACTTTGTTCTTCATTAGTTGAGCTGTTTTTTAAGTCACGCTCGTAGAGTGAATAGATAAACTCTTCAATTGTAGTAACGTCAATTGGCCTTGCAACAGAGATAATTTGTGTGATATCGCGTCTAAGGCATGATTGATACTCTGTCTGCTTATCTTGTTGGATGCACTTGTCGTAATCTATCTTATTAATTCTTTCTTGTGCCACTGAAGGAACTAGAAAAAGATAAGTTGGAATCGTTACTCCTAAGAATACGACAAATACAACGATAAATTTTATAAAGTCTTTAAGCTTATTTCTTGTCATTAAAATATATCCCGAATCCAAATTTGATTTTAGATTTTGGATCTTTAGGTTCTACAACTTTAATAATAACTCTTCTATTTGGGTTAAAGAAAACTTTCTTTTTATTTTTTTCTTTTAACTTTTCGAGCTCTTCTTTTGTAATAAGAGGTTCAGAGTCACCCTTTGTTGTGGCCGCAAGTGTCGTTGGAGGAAAACCAAAGTACTCAAAGCGAGAAAGAACTTTTGCAGCTCTAACTGCTCCTAATTGCCACGGCCCTTCGATTCCTGGAGCAATACTTCTTTCATCAGAGTCAGTATGCCCTTCAATCATAATACGATAGTTAGGGTTCTTTGTTCTGATAATATCAATCATTGTATCAAGAGATTGAATACTGCTCTTACTTAACTTAGTACTCCCTTCAGGGAAGAGGATACTACTTGAAAATGAAATAATTAGCTCATTATCAACGAGTGATATTTTACTATTTTTTTCAAGTTCAGGGTGCTTTGATATTTCTTCTGTTAGCTCTGATAATTCTGTTTCTGAACTTTTATACTTGTCCTTTTGAAAGGAAGTTGAGAGGTCCTTTGCTTTCTTGTTAAACCCCACTGGATCGTAATTAGCAAAGGCCATCATCAGAATGAAGAAACATGCAATTAGGGTCATCATATCTGCATATGATGTCATCCAATCGCCTTCACCGCCCCCGCTATCTTGTTTTACTGCTTTTTTCTTAACTGCCATTATTAACTCGCTGATTTCCAGTCTAGTCTTTCAGTTGGTAAAAGGAATGAGTTTAACTCTTCTGCCACAAGAACCGGGTTAGACTTGTCTAGGATATGCTTAATTCCTTCGATGATGATATTGTCCTTAGTTTCCATTTGAATTTGGATATCTTCTAAGTTCTCAGCGATTGGGATGAACCCTAAGTTGGCAATGATTACTCCATATAGTGTTGTAATAAGACATACACCCATGGCCGGCCCAATCATTTTCATGGCATCGGCTCCACCAAGGTTGGCAAGAAGTACGATCATCCCAATTGTTGTTCCCATCATTCCAAATGCCGGTGGGAATTTACCAAGGGTCTTAATCTTTCTTGTATCTTCACTACGAATAGCATGCATATTAACTGCACGTTGTTCGAGAATTTCGATAATCTTTTCTTTTTGAAGGAATCCATCTGCGATTAACTCAAGTCCTTCCTTTAGGAACTCATCGCTTGCTTTACCTGGTAGGTTCTCTGCAGCTTCCCCTGAACGGTAAGCTTCACATATTTGCATGATCTCTTTGATAACTTCGGCCGAATTGACCATTTTTCCACCAAGAAATTGCTTAAGGAAAATTTTAAAGAGAGCACCAATCTTATTTAGTTGGAAAGCTACGGAAGTTGCAGCGAAAGTTCCACCTATAACAATAAAGAGGGATGGCCCATCAACGAAGAGGCCTAAGTTGCTCGAAGACATTCTTAGCCCTGCAAAGAGAACACCGGCCGATATTATTAGTCCAATTAAAGAAAAAATATTCATTTATTCACCTTTGTAAATATTCATAACAAAATTTTACTATTTTTAACCACTTAGGTTAACTCTCTACGATATGGTCACTTTTTTCCCATCGTATATTAAAGTACTTAGAGCATTTTACTCGTCTATGTAGAGGCAACTATGGTTGGCATCGGTCCTCAAGATTGAAAAGTTAATGATTTTACCAATAATCACTGTTCGGAATAATTTTCCTTTAATTTTAAGAACTTAAAATAGTTATATTTTTATTCTATTATTAACGATGTGACGCTATGAGTTACGTGCAATAATTTCACAATGTTTGGTATTGATATGAATAAATTTTTACTGATTTTAAGTTGTTTTTTACTTTTTAGCTGTGTTGGTAAGGTAGAGGATGCAAATTCTGAATTAACAAAGGGGATTAATGATGGGGAGACTGTCATTAATTACACTGGGATTCAAGATGCTTTTGCAATAGCACACGATAAGGTTGAAATTTACTTCCCGCCGTCTAATTTAGACCCGTTAAAAGTAACATATATCATCAATTACGATGGTGCTATCGCTCCAATTACAGTACCAGGGCGAACTCTGGTTCCTGATTATCGTGGATTTCTTCGCTATACAGTAACTGGCCTAAATATCAATGAACAATATGTTTTCAACGTACAGGCAAAAGACGATAAGGGGCAGCAGTCAGTAAATGATGCCTTTAAATCTGTGACGACTTTTTCAAATCAGACTTCTAACTTTACAGGAATCGGTAGTATTAAAAATCTATCTGGTGGAGCTTCTAAAAACTCATTATTAATTGAGTGGCCGGCAGCTGAGCGTACAGGTGGTTATATTCCTGAAGACTCAGATGTTTCAAAATATGAAGTTGTCTTAATTAATTCTGATACAGCAACTCCAGTTGCTTTTGATGATACTTCATTTACAGCACCAACTCGTATTGTGAATTATGTTGATGGAAAGAAGATTTCTCAACAAGTTAACGGACTTCTTCCTGGAACAACTTACTATGTAAGAGTAAGAGGTATTCACCACGGTTTTAGTAAGTATAGTTCAGATCCAAGTTACTTTTATGAAAAGAATAATAGCTACTTAAGTGCAACGACACTAAGTGATAGTGTAGGTGATATTCAAGTTGACCTAGACTCTTTTGAAGTGACGACTCCAAGTAATAGTACTGGTAAAACTTCTCTTGATTTAAGTTGGGCAACAGGTATTGGTGCCATTGATCATTATCGAATTTACTACAAAGAAAATGGAACAGGTGAGGCGTGGTCGACTTACAAGAATAGTCGCGACGATATTTGTAATGGCCAGGAAACGACGGATACTGCTTACTTTTGTAAGCAAGTTACATATGAAGATAGCAAGTCAAAACTTGTTGAGCTAGAGCCTTATACTTCATATGAAGTATATCTTATTATGTGTCTAGACTCTCTGTGTTCGCCAGGTAAGTCTATTATTTATAATTCTCCAAATGTTTATCGCACAAGCCCTCCGCTTGTAAGCTTTTCTGGAATTACAGAAGTTAATAACCCACGTTACCACTGGGCACTTAATGAAATCTACTTAAGTTATGAGCCAGTTGATCTAGCAAGTGGTGTTATCGATGGAATGTTAATTGAGGTCAAAGGAAGAAGTTCTGGAGAGCCATATATTGATACATTTATTAACTTTCCAGATGGAAATAATCCAACATCATTAAATCCATCAACTCTTGATTTTACTAATGGTACGGAAGTTTCAATTAGAGGGATCGATATTAACTCGACGGAAGAGTACTGCTTCGCTCTTTTACCATTCGTTTACGTTGGAGATGTTGTTACGCCAAATCGTGACTCTGAAGTTGTGAGTTGTATTGTTCCACAAGTTATGACTCCTACATATGAAGACTTTACTGGAATTAGCTCTCTGTACTTTGATAGTTCAAATAATTCGGCGGCCATTTCATGGACTCCACCTGAAGAGGGTGTATACGACCGATATGTTGTCTTTATGAAGACAACTACTGGAACATTCAGTTTCAGTGATGCTGTTAATGGCGACAATGACTACTTAAGATTTGAGGCAGAAGAGAATGCACTTGGAATTACGATTCCTTTCATTCCTGCTGGAACATATTACTTTGGTGCCCTTACTTATCTGTACCAAGAAGACAAATACTCTGAATTTAACAATAGTATTCAAACACTGGTGGTTGAGTAATTTATGAAATTTTTATCAATTGTACTTTGTTTATTATTACTTGCCAGTTGTGTTGGAAAAGTAGAAGACGCTAATCTCGAAAATGCAAAAAATGCAGAGAGTGGAAGGCAGACTTTTCAATTTGCAGGTATTTCTAAAGTTATTCCAATTTCAAATAATAAGGTTGAAGTTTACTTCTTTCCTGCTACTGGGCCGGCTTCAGAGCTAACATATCTTATTAAAGTAAACGACGCGACAATTCCTATTGAAGTTAAGGCGGACTCTTTGTCTGTAAATGACGAAGGGATGTATCGTTTTACGGTACGTAATTTAAATGTAAATACTGAATATACATTCTCTGTTGGTGTACGTGACGGTAGTACTGGTAGTCAAAGTGAGAATGATGCAACTTTATCGGCCAGAACATTTTCAAATTACACGGCCGACTTCGCAGGGGTATCAAGTGTCGAACCTCTTGTTGGTGCTGCTGGACAAAATACTGTCCTTGTAAAATGGGTACCGGCAGTGACTTTAGGGTCAACTTATAATCCAATGCCGAATGATCCAATTGCATATGAAGTCGCTTATATCGCTGCTGATGATGGAACAATTTCTGACTTATTCAATAATACACACCCAGCAATTCAAAGAGATCTAAAGCCTGGTGATATCACGGCATCAACTGGTGGAACAACTGAAAGAGAGAGACAAGTTACAGGGTTAATGCCAGGTAAGCAGTACTATTTCAGAGTTAGATCAATTCATAAGAGTTATGGAGTTTATCAAGATACACAAGGCTATCGTTTTGAAGAAAATAATAAAATTGCTTCTGTTACGACTTTAGGTTCAGGTGGGCTTTTTGATTGGGATACACTCTCTCTTAGAGCGGCCACTCCAGACAAAAACTTAGGTCTAACTTCAATCGATTTAACTTGGACTCCTGCAGTAGGGCCATTTGAAAATTATAGAATTTATAACTATAAACTTGGTGAAGCAGAGGAAGATGTTGATCTTGTAAGAGCAAGAATTCCTGAAGAAATTGATGCTTCAATTATCGACCCATTAAACTTAGCTGGTGATTACCGTACAGCTGATGCAGATGAGTTCTCAAAAAGAGTAGGTAGTTTAGAAGAATATGATTACTACCTAACATTTGCAATTGCTTGTCGTACTCTAACTTGTGGTGATGGTGAGAGAATTATTGGGAAGCCAGTTTTCTATCGTGCCATACCAAAGCTAGCAGCATTCTCTGGTATCTTAGGGATTCAGAGTCCACAAGATATCAACAACCTTAATGAAATTACAATTAATTTTGATCCACCAGTTATTGAAACAGGTTTCTTAAACGGATTTGATATTTACTGCTATGAGGGTGAAAGTGACGCGAGTCCGACACTCCTAAACTTTAATGTTGCAAATTCAAGTGGGAAAGCTTCATGTGATGGACTTATCAGACTAGATGACAATCCAGGAGACTACGCTGGATTTGGCTCGTATACAAGTGTGCGAATCCAAGGAAACTTCTTTGGAGCTGGGGATACTGTTGCTGATAAAGAGTATTGTTTTGCGGCCGTTCCTAGTGTTTCTGGGAATAACTTCTCTCTAAACGATGTTGAAAATGCGATCGTAAAATGTATTACACCAATTGTTAAGGTTCCAACGGTAGAGCAATTTCCTGGTGTTATTAATGCATGTAATACAGGTGCCGATTATATTACTGTTGGTTGGGATGCTCCGACTGGTGGTATTTATGACAAGTATGCTGTTTTCTATAAGGAAAAAGATGGGAAAGTATTTAAGTATACAGATGCCCTAGCAAATGACCCGGCCTACACTAGAGTTGATGATATTGTTGCGACAACTTATACGTATACAATTCCATCTCTTGTTCCTGGAAAAATTTATCAATTTGGTGTTCTTCCTTATATTGACGGTCCAACTCCGATTTATGCAGATATCAACACTGGACTAGGTGAGTGTAAGATTGAAGTACCTAAGCCAAAATTTGAGGAATGGGTTGATATTTTTGCTATTGGTCCAAAAGCAAATGGTATGGTTACACCAACGGGACCTGATCGTAATAAAGATTATATTTTAGAAACATTAAATGCTAGTGGGCAACCAATTGAAGTTGAGGTTGATCCTGCAACACTTTCACCTACATCTGGTTTTGAAGATCAATTTGGTGTTGCAAATGGTAGTACTCAATTCAGTGGTGTTTATGGATCTAAAGATGGAGTAACAACTAACTCTCTTCATCAATATTCAAACTCTGGAATTATTCGTATTGCATGGAAAGATGTGACTTTTACAAGTGGAACGCTTTCAATGCAAACTTTCATTGATGCCTATGAGACTGGTATGCAGAAGAAAGATCATAAAATTGGATATCGTGTATACCGTTCTGATGATAATAAAATCACTTGGAAAGATATTACAAGTGGTGACTTCGATTACCAAACTCTGACGAATAAAGGTTTAATCCACCCAGCTGATTATACGGAAAGAAGTCGTACTAATGAAGTTCTTGAAACATATCGTGCCGTTATGTTTACTGACTACTCGGTAAAGCATATTCAGGCCGGAGATGACTTTAATCACGCTCGTGTTTACTACTATAAAGTAGTTCCTGTTTTTAGAGGAGTTGAGCTCGAGTATGAAAGAGAAACAACTAATCCTCAGCATATTATTAAAGTTGTTCTTCCTCCTGAAAATATGGCCCTTGTTCATAGGCTAATGGCCAATCGCCAACAATGTCGTGAACTTGGAAAAGTTCACTCAAAAGATATTAGTCAGAAATATACTTGTTCTTGGAATGGAGTTGGGGCCAGAGGTCTAACATCTCCATGGATTAAAGGCTCAACAGTTTATGACTTTGGCCCAAGTATGCTAATTGACCGTTTTGAATTAGGTTGTAATTTCACAAGAGGGGATTACGCTTATGAAAGAAGTAATTACTCCGGAACAATTCCTAATTTTACAGGTTCTAATGATCTAGGCTCTGGATTTAAGGGGTGCTTTAATGGAAACCCTCCGGGGTACACTTCTGGTGCTAATCACCCTAATACTGGAGAGTCTTATACTGATCGTAGCCAACTTCGTGTCGGTGATTGTTTTGGTGAAGATTCTGTTTCAATTGCAATTACAAGTACTGCATGTGGCGATCCAGATACTGCTGACCGTAGAAACTTCATCTCTCCTGGACTTACTGGTGACTTCACTGATTGTACTGATCCGGCCAATATTGCGACAAATTTCTTTAACCCGTATGCTGGAAATGGAAGCTATGCTTCTTATAATGTGCAAAGTGAATTTGCGGCAGTTTACTATTCAAGAAATGCAGTTAAGAGTTATGAAGACCGTATTAGTCATGGTTACTATAGAGGAGCCGGTGGTGCTGCCCTAGCTGATGGTAATAACCTAAGAAATAAAAACTCTCTTGGGCCATCACGTTGTATGATTAATATTCCTGTTTCGGATTCAACTGACGGTGATAAGCTAAAGCCAAGATGGATAGCTGTTAATAATCTTTCAACACTTGCTCATGGAGTAGATGATGTCGACATTCTTGATATGTCGATGAATGATATCCTTACTAATAATAAGCTATTTGATTCTGGGATAAATGCAACTCCTAGCCCTGCTTATACTAATGTTGATGCATCACCTCGCTACCGTGGAAATACAAAATTATCACGTGTTTTCTCTTCGAATGATTCAAAGCTTCCTCCTCTTACGGGGCTTAGTCAAACTCAGGCCAATCGTGTTTGTAATTCATATGAAGTAAAGATTGGAACATATGATGATGATGCAAATGAATTTAAACAAATTGGGCCCGTAAGAGAAAAGAGGCTGATGCGTCGTGGAGAAGGGATTACGGCAAGTCGATATCCTAAAGACTTTGATGAAGCAGCTGTTGCAGAAGTTGAGACAGGAACAAGAAATGATGCTCCTGTAACAAGTGGTGTGAATTTTGATAATTCGTGTAACGTCTATGATAGAGATGTTATTAGTGGAGCGGCTACTAATCAGCAAAGATCAGGAGATCGTTTAATGATTAATATGCCAGTTAATTATGAAGGGACTGTAACGACGCCACGTCGTGTACCATTCATTACTGGTTCAAGCTTCTATGATAACGGTGGGACGCAATTTACGACTCAAGCCTGTACATCTCGCTTTGGTGTCCAAGATATTATTGGAAATAAGGCCGAAATTTCATCAGAACAAATCTTTTGTGGTTTTGATAGTGAAAAGCTAATGCTTGGAGCGGGTCTTGCTTCAAACTCAGTTGAGGCTCCAAATGGTGCTTACTATATTAATACATTAATTTCTTGGGTTATGTCTGATACAGATACTGGCCGCTGTTCATTTGTTGAACCAGGTGGTGCAAGAGGTGGTAATTACCTTGTAAATGGTGCCTTTACACCTATCTTTGATATCTTCGGAAATGTGAATACTGGTGTTGCTGAGTCTGTAAATTCAATTGACCCAGGAAGTGTTAGTTACTTAAGAAATGGTGATGGTTTCTTCTTAGACTTTGGGCAAGATAACTTTGCACCGAAGCTATCAATTAACGATACGATGGCCCTTAAGTGGGATCAGGATGTAATTGATCGTGCACAGGATATCTCAACAGATCCACGTCGTGGTCGCTACTTTAACCCTATCCTAGGCTTACCACTAGAGTGTCAAGGAAGTCTGTGTTCAGAGAGTTTAGATAATATGTCGATTTCTCTTGATACTTTTGTAACGGACTTTAGTCTTGATCCATCGACAATGGATATTCCAAATTTCCCTGTTGGTGATAGTCAAATTTTCTCTGATGGGATGTCTGAAATTAATATTGGTCGTAACCGTTATATGTCTCCTTCTGCAAGAGAGTATTTCTATGACTTTATTGAATCAGTTGATCCTGCAACGGATACATATGCCACATATTCAAGTACTAACGGTGGAGCGTTAAAGTCTTCTCTCGATAATGATGGAACGGCGGTTGACTATGTAAGATGGAGTCTTTCTCGAGACACTCCTATCTATATGCTGAATTTTGGAGAATCGAATACAAAGAGTAGTGGACGTTACTCAGCAAAGTTTAATGCTAGAAACGATTACGAACAGATGAGAACTGAGTATTCAGCAGTTAGATGTGTAGTACGCATCGAAGATGAGTCTTATCAATAAAATAAGGTAGAATAAATGAAGAAGTACGTTTGGTTGATCTTATTCTTTTTTACAATAATCTCGTGTACCCCTGTCGAGAAGGCGGAGGAGACTGCTGAAATCTTAAATGATGGAGTCGATGGCACGGTAGAATTTTCAGTCGTTGGAAATCTCGATCGAGGTGAATTCCTTCTAGGCGGTCTTGGTGACGAAATTCTTATTAGAGTTAAGAATAATACTGGATATAACCTAAGTGATGCTCAATTACTTATTGATCAAGCTTCATCTGCAGGTGTTAAATTCTTTCCTGATGAAGCAGGGGAATCAGAAAGCCCTGGTTTTGGTGGAGATTGTGGCCTTATTATTGCCTCTAAAGCAACTTGTTATTATAAGTTGAGATATGAAGCACGTACTTCAGGAATCCACACGCAAGATCTTCAATTTAACTATAAGACCCTTATTGATAATTTCTCACAATCAACTCAGCTAAAATTCTTAACAGGAACTCCTGCATCATTAGTATTTGAAGAGGAGACAATTAATTATTCATTCGGTGTTGTTGAAAGAACAGAACCAAAAGTATTTTCTCAAAGACTTGTTGTTGTTAATACGGGAGAGTTAAGGGCCCGCAATATTACAATGACAAAGCTAGATAACACGACGTCAAATGCGATCAGCATTGTTTCAAATACATGTGGAACTGTGCTCTTACAAAATGAAACTTGTGAACTTGTTGTTGAATTTGAGGCAAAGAACTACGGTGTTGGTGCACCAGATGGAAATGTTGATGTTGATTACAACTCAAATATAAGATTTGACTATGGCCGTGATCCTGAGGGTGGTATTAATGCTCTTAACGTTTACTTTGATGCCAAGTCAATTCGAATCGAAGGTGATATCCAAATCGGTGGTCTTCCTAACTTAAGTTTCGATGATCTCGTTGTTGGGAATATCGATACGCAAACATTAAAAGTTTCAAATAAGGGATATAAAGAAGCGATTGTTCTAAGTGTTGACGTAAGAAATGCTTCAAATACACTTGTTGCACGTTGTTTAAGAGATGATAGTACTGGTGGTGATAATCTTGTCTGTCGAGATCCTGCAGGAGATTTAACAAGTAGTGCAAGTGATCTTCCGCTGACAACAATTCCTTTTAAATTCTTTGATACTAGTAAGTGTTTTATTGATGTAAATGATTTTAACTATATCCGTGGTGAAGATGGAAGAATTACAAATACAGCATTAAAACAAGTTGCTGGTAGAACGATTGCTGATCCAGGTGGTTCTTGTTTCTTTAACGTTACTTTTCATCCTAGTGTTCAGTTTGAAGCAGATGGAAATTTTAATAATTACCGTTTTAATGTTCGTTATGATTCGACTTGGAAAGATAATGTCGTTATTAAAAATGACCTAGACTCAGATGAGAATAACTACGTTGTTGAAGATGCTAATTACTTGGCCGCTGCAAAACTAAGCTTTGATGTAATTGAATACAAAAATGGAATATATAATAATTTAGATACTGCTGATAATGATTTATTTGACTATGACTTAGGACGTATCTCTCTTATTGCAAACTCAAACTACAAAGAAAGACTTAGAATCAGAGTTAATAATAGTGGTTCGACATTTGGAGAGGTTGTAAGTGTTACAGATGGTGCACAACCTACTGCAAATGTTATTACTGAAACAAGTTATCATATTAATAACTACTACCAAAATGTTAAAAATTCAGGATGTGGATTTCTGAATCCATATAATGGGCAATGTGATATCTTATTTGATCTAAACCCAATTGTATCAACAAATCCAGATAGTACAGCGGCAGAGAATGAAGAAAACTCAGCAATGTATGATGTACTTAATGCGTATCCAGAACGTTATAAAATTTTCAGAATCAAATACAAAGATGGGACAACTTATAATGATGATATGTCTCCTCGCACTGATCGTGAAATTGAAATGAAGATGCGTGGCCTTCTTGTTAGAAAAGGATTCCTAGCTTTCTCTGATTTTGCAATGACTGATGGGATTACTTACTCACCTGTTACGGCCAATGAAACACGTTATTTCCATTTAAAATTAGAAAATGTTGGTACTGGTGGTATCACATATATTGATTTTAGTGCACCAGGTTTTTATCCAGGTGTTCCGTTTTGGGCACCTAGTCCAGGAATGCCATTATTTGGTGGTGAAATTGTTGATAACCCAAGTTCAGCACTTGTCGCAGGTGTTGATAAAGACTGTTATGACTTTATGGACTTTGGTGGAATGACGGGACCGGCTTCAACTCCTGCTGGTACAAATGCTCCTTCACTTCTTTCTCCTGGAGAAGTTTGTAGCCTAACAATTGAATTGGAAAAGTTATCAAATGATAAACGAGAAGATAGTTACTACAATACAAATGATCGTAGATGGCAACGTCATTTTTCTGCACCTCTAAATGGTTCGCATGCGCTTAGAGAATATACTAGTGGGATGATGATTCAAGACTTCTTCATTTTTGACTATTTTGATGGAGATGGTATTGCTGACGCTGCAACTGGATACACTCCTGACTTAGATGGCCATGGTGGATTTTATACAACTCAAGCTTATCCGATTGCTATCAATTCTAGAAGATCAGCTGCACTTGTCCCAGAAGGCGCCCAGCCAATGATTAGTGCAATTCTATGGCGTCAACAAGTTAATATTCCTTCTCATTCACCACAAGCAGGAGAATGGGGACAAAGCTTTGGAAGTTATACTATCCCTGCAATGTATCGTGATCTTGCAAAGGGAACGGCAGCTGAGCCAATCTCCTATGCTCCGACAAAGTCTATCAATAGAATTGCTCCATATCGTGATACAACTTATGATTATGTTTATTATGCAGGAACTTTCTATGCAGGAGAGACTGTAGCTCTTCCATTTCAGCTTTATAATGCTGGAGAAAGACAAGCTTCTTCGTTAGTTCAAATGTTAAATGGTGATAGTGAATTTGCTGTTACAACAATGCCTGGAACTGTTGGGCAAGCATCTCTGGCAAATATTGAATTAAGTTTTGCACCTGCAACACAAGGAACATTTCAGACTGAATTAGAAGTTCAATATAGAGATGGTTCTCAAACTCTAGTTGATCGCGATACTTATGCTTACACGGACAACATTAAATCACTACGTATTCTAGTGGTTGCTGAAGCTGTTCCAGCAAATACAGGAAGACTTTCATTGAAGTCTCAAAAGTATACAGTTGAATACGATGAGTTAACTTCTTCACATACTGAAACATTAGACCCAGCACAAACGAATCACAATCTTGTGATGAATGATTATGATGCTGCAACAACTGTTGGTGTTGAAGCCGTTAGAGGTTCAAATGTTTATGCAAAAACTCGCCTTGTTTTTACAAATGAAGGAACGACTACTGTAAATAATGTGAAATTTAACTTAAAGACATCACTACTTGGTGCCATCCACGATAATAATGGGGCCGGTGTGGGATACTCTCTTGAGTCTGTTAATTGTGGAGCAACCTTAGCTCCCGGCGCTTCTTGTTTTGCTGATGTAAAACATAAGGCTAGTATCGCGGAATTACCGATAACAACTCGCTACGGTATTGTTTCTTATGATATTGGTACAGATCAGTATTATGCAGAATCATTTAGAATTCAATTTACAGCAGTCGATCCGGCCAAAGTAGCTGCCGGGAATTTAATCACAAATAATATTAGTGATGGTTCAGGTGGAACTATCCCAAATGCATACTTTATTGATATTGGAACTTACACGAATCCAGCTCACCCGATTCTTTCAGCTTATCCAAGTGGATCTTTGATTAAGAATATTAATTTAAATAATCCAAGTGATGAGAAAGCAAGTTTTCTAAAAGAGTATAGGGAATTCGTAGGTAATCAAAGTGCAACGATTCCAGCAGGGGACTTTCATACAATCTACAATCAAGGATTTATTCAGGTTGAATTAAATCGACCTTGTTTCTTTGGTGATGATGAAGGTGGCGCCCTTCCTGAAGAGGAATGGGGATTTAACGTAAATACAACGAGTACTTGTACAATGAGAGTAACATTCACATTTGATGATACATACCTCGGGCAGTACGTAGATGAAAGTGAAAACTATGCCATTTTAAAATACTACGACAGTAAGAGGGCGTCAGTTTCGACACTGCCAATTTATGTCAAAGGATTTATTGAACCAAATCGTTCAAATGCAATGACGAATGAAATTTTTAATGTTGAAACAGATGATACGGGAAGAGTTTATTTAGAATGGGTTGACTTTGCGCCAATCAATAATGACTGGGGTCCAATTATTTCTTATCGTGTTTACTATAGTGAGTTTGAAAGTAGTTTAAGTGACCTTTACAACTCAACTGGTTTAACTTTTGTTGAAACAGCGGGAATGACTCCAAATGTTGAGATTACTGGACTTCTACAGAATCGATTCTATTACTTAAGAGTTGTTGCAGTTAGAGAAACATCATCTGGTAAACAGTATATTTCGATGCCTAATGGATTCTCAACGAAAGAAGTTGTCGTTCCTGATGAGTCTGCAATTTACGATTACTCGAGAGGGTTTATTATCGATAAATTTGCTCTACCTGAAGGATCTGGCTCGCCAACTTTCATTACCAAGTCTGAAGCGATTGAAAATTGTGAGGGAGCAACTCGTACAATTAGAAAAAATGGTGGTAATAGAAGTAGAGCTAAAGAGCTTATTAACTTAAACGATTACTACTTAATTAATGCAGACGACACAAATAGTGATTATCCATTCTTTGCATTCCCACACTGGTTGGCCGATGCACCTGAGGATATTGCACCATTATTTCCAGGTTTTAGTTGTGATTTAACAAATATGCACAATGAAGATGATAGCATTATGTTTATTAAGAGCTGTGATAATTGTACTTGTAATACCTTATCGAAAATTGTTGGAGGGGAAGACTTCCCACTCGATACAATTATTTATGCTTACGACGACTTTAGTGGTGCAGCTAGATGTCGTGTTTCACAAGATGATTTCTAATAATATTAAGTTTGTATTACCAATTAAAATATAGTTAGGTAATACAAACTTAATTTTTGTTTAAATCTTAACGAAATCTTTATGAAATTCTCAATAAATTCAGGTGTTTTAAGAGAATTTTGCCCCGTATTATTTAGTATTTAATTAACTTAGAATATTTATGTGATGAATACGTTTTACATTTATATTCTTACATTTTTTCTCTCATTTTCTTCAATTGCACAGGACGCTAAGGCCGTTCAAGTTGAAGGTAAGGACGCTGCTCAGGAAGAGGAGATTACTCCTTATATGATGATTAAAGTGACGCAGGCAAAGGGAATTGATAGGCGAGATCTTGCCTTAATTCGTAAGTCAGCAATGGAAATTGTGCTTGGAACTTCTTCATTTGAAATTTTAATGGGAGATAGTGCAGCAGCAATTTATCAAAATACTTTCGCACTTGATCTTTCGACTAAGAAAAACCGTAATAATTCATATGTTCTCGACTTTAAAATCTTAGATGTTCAAAACGGAAAGACGGTAACACAAGTTTTTAAAGATAATGTTCCTAGAAAGAGATTTCATTTAGAAGTAAGAAAGCTACTTTATGAACTATTCTATGGTGACGGTTCATCAAGCCTTAGGCCACCAAAGGAAGATCCTAAGAAAAAGAAAGCAAAGAAGAAGTTAAAGAATGAGATTGTTTCAGCAATCAATTCTCTCAATTCTCCACGAGTTAATGATACGAATGCTGTAAGCATTTTTTCTGTTGATGAGTCTCCTGTTGTCGAGGAGATTATCGTTGCTGGAGATGTCAAAAAGATAAATAAAAAGAAAAAAGAAAAGAAGAAGGCCAAAAAGAAAGAAGAGAAAGTTAAAATTAGTAATTTCAAATCTCCTGATCTAGACCTCAGAATGAATGCTAAGCCTGAAAAGGTTGAGGCATCAACACTTACGCTAATTCCAGATAGCTTCTATGCAATTGGATACTTAAAAGAGACAACATTAGCTTCAAATACACTTAATACAAGTGAAGTCGTTGATACAAGAACCAATCTTACAAGTGTGAATATTACGTATCTAAGTAATTACAAGGTAGAGGAGTGGCAAGAGTACTTCTCTGTTGGTGGTTCATTTTCAAATATTCTTAGTGAAAATCCTTATGGAATCTCTCCTCGTATGTCTGCTTACGGTGCTTATAATAAGCTTCTAATCGGTGATTCATTTTTTGCTTCAGTTGATGCTGAATATGAAAGCATAAGTTTTGCCAATATTAAAGATAGAGGAACGGGGATCTCTGGTTTTTCTAATAATATTTTTTGGTTTGGTTTTGGTTTTAAGTATATCAGTGAGCATTTTGCAAAGAAGACTGTTATTGAAGGCTTCTATAAGAAGGCCCTTATTGGTTCTTCTGACTTAAGTACGACAGGGGATTCAACGCCATTAGATGGTGATAAGTACGTGTTAGATTTCTCAGTGAATTTATATAAAAATTTTGGTCTTGGTGGATATGTTGAAGTTGTAAATCTCGCTTCAGCGGCAACGTCAGCTTTTGATACTTCTCACCAGATCTTTGGCGTAAGGCTAGTTTATAATTAGGAATAATTACTATGGATTTTAAGGACAAAATTGAAAGCCTATTTTCTTCTTCGGTACCTGAGGTAAAGCCTATTCAAGAGGAAACACTAATTTATTTTGGTGATAATCAAAGGCAACAGGTTAAAGATTTTTCAATTTTTAGTAAGTCTTTTAAGGATCAATGCTTAAAGGCCCTAAAAATCAAGAATGTTGAGATTAAGATCTTACAAAATTGTTTAGAGAAAGAGTTAATCAATGCATATCTTGTTCAAAAGTTATTAATTGATGAAATGAAGCTTTTAAAGAGAGTTGTAGGGGATATTGCTGGTGTGAAGCTCTATGTAACACCTAGTTTTATGACGATTCAGCTATGTGACATTGGAAATATCAGAACGTCGGTAAGTAATATGCAAAGTGACATCTTTGGTAGACGTGGACTTAAGAATCTTGTTGCAATTAGGCTCACTCGTAGCGCTAAGAAAACGAATTTAGTTTTAAAAGTTAAATATAAAAATATTGATGAAAAAGATTTTCTACAGTTTAGAAATCGTGAGGTATTAAATGAAGTTCTTTGATGTGGCAGATAACACAAACCAAAAGGTTGAATTAGATAAAACAGTTAAAAAGACTAAGGTCTTTAAGAACCTTCCAGGTATTGCTCTAGTCGTGATTGATGAAAACGACCAAGTAATCAAAGTTAATTCTGAGTTCAGAAAAATGTTTAATAATGTAAACCTTAAAGGTGGAAATTGGGATGCTTTCTTTAAGAAAACATTTCGTAAAGAGAAGGGACTTGCTGATACAAGTAATCTTTTCAAGAATTGTAATGATATTCTAAATGACTATATCATCCACACATCGATGGATGAGTCGACAGGTTACCGCTATGGTTGGATTTACAAAATCCCTGTTGATGTTATGAATAAGGTCTCTCAAAAGAGAACGGCACTGATGGAGTCAAAAAAGCTAGATGCATATAATCTGATTGAAGATGAAGTGTTTGGTAAGAGACTTAGCTGGATTAATAACAATCTGACATTATCAGATTTTCAATATGCTGATGATTGCATTCTTTACTCAAATAATAATGAAGCAAAGATGCTACTAAGAGACTTTGTTGAGCTACTCTACGGTGTTTTAAATATGAAGACAGAAGAGTCTCATTGTGCAGTTGAGTTCTCTAGAGGAAAAAACGGGTTACAAATTACTGGTGTTTTCTCTAGCTTTAACTTCTCGGATGGTGACTTTCAGTCAAATATTAGTTGGCATGGAAGAAAGATGCGTCTGAATGATATTTGTAAGGTGATGGAGTCACGCTTACCAGATCTTTATACTTCTCTCTATGTTAAGAACTTTAGAGCAGATCATCAGTCAAAACTAAAAATAACTTTGAATGTAAATGATATCGACGGCGTTCGATGGCATGTTTCAAAAGGGACTGTAGGTGGCCTTTAAAAAGCTATTGATTCTTGGGCTATTAAGTTCAAGTCTCTTTGCAAACGAAACATTTTATAACTCTGCTAGTATCTCACTAGGGATGATGAATTACTCTGTAACTCCTAATGAAAGTACTCTTCAAAATACTGATGGTACTTCAACAGGTGATGAGACTGCCGATGCAGCAGCTGCTGCGGTATCTGCAATTTCAATTCAGGTAAATTGGGAATTCAAATCAGAGTTAAAGAAAAGTTACTATATTAGTGGTGTTCTTCCAATGATGTCAGCAGAGGGGACGGGTGTTTACTCAACTGTTGTTGGAATGAATTGGTACTTTGGCGATATTGGTACGAAGTACACATACACAAGTAATGGCCAAAATCTAACGATCACACCAACAAGTAAGTATTACTGGGGTGCTTTTGTAGGCCCTGGTTACGTTATTTATAATACTGATTCTGCTAAATACTCAGATATTTTCTTTGATTTAGGGGTAAACCTAGGCGCTGGTTGGCGTTGGGGTAAAAATAGAACAATTAAAGCTGAAGCGGCAGTTAGTCGTGCAACAGGAATTAAAACAACTGGAATTAAAATGGGGGTATTTGTAGGTATTAGCCAATATCTATAAATAAATTTTTAATGAAGTACTTATTACTATTATTACTATCTACATCTGTATTTGCTGCTAAGTTTAATGTTAAGTCCGATCCTAGTGATTGTGACGTATACGTTATTGATAAAAATGGTAAAAGAGTTTCTCTTGGAAAGACTCCTTATGAAACTGATGTTGAAACAATGCAGACCAATTACGGTGCAAATGGGCCAGTTCAAATTGAAGTGTTTAAGCCTGGTTTTGAGCCATATAGTTTATCTGTTCCAATGCTAGCAAAATCAGATATTGATATCAGCGCGAACTTAAAGGTTGAAAAAGATATTGAATTAGCACAGGATTTTGATTTCCTTGTCGGTGATTTATTTGATGTTCTAAGACTAATGAGAGGGAAGAACTTTGATCTTGCTTTCGCTAAACTAGAAAAGCTAGAAGCAAAATTTCCTCATTTCTCAATTATCCATGAAATGAAAGGTTCAATTTCATACCTTAAGAAAGATTTTAAAAACTCTCTTGCTTTTTATCGTAAGGCATTTGGGATTAATCCTAAAAATAGAGAAGCTTATAAAATGAAGATTTACTTAGAGAAGAAATTTAATGTTTCTAAGAATGAAGGAGGTAAATAATGAAGAAGTTTGCGTTTATCTCATTACTACTACTTTCTTCTGCGGCCATTTCAAATCCAAAGATGAATGTCCTGCCAAGTCTTGAGTGGCAAAAGAATGAACTAGAAATGAAAGTTCATGATAAGTTACAAAGAGGGACGGAAGTTATTCTTGGCCATGAGCATTTCTTTGTTGATGTTGAAATCGTAACGAATACTCCTGAAACTCCTAACTTCAGTATTCCATTGAATCCTTCGCCTCAAGGTGGTGCCGGAGGTGTTAATGGAAAAGGTGGTAAGGAATTAGATCTTGCAGACGATTCTGATCAAGCTAATGCAGCTGAAGATGGTAAAACAAAATCTGACGCTGAAATTAAATTTACTAATGATGTTCCAGAAACTGACTACGGTGAGAGTATTGTTTTCTCTCGTTTAGGTATGGAAGCTCCACTTATCGATGATTTCAATGACTTTTCTCCTTCTGGTAAGATCTTACTGACAATGGGGGATAACTCTAAAGATAAGATTAATAAAATGAAAGAAGACTTCTCTAAGGAAAAAGAGAAGCTAGTTGATCAAATTAAAAAACTAAGAGACGCATCTAAGGCCAAGCCTAGTATGATTGAACAGATGTGGAAGTATAATACTTCTATTGATATTTTCAAAAATATCTCTGAAATTAATATTTCTGTTCGTCTTCCAAATGATATTGCTAAGGATGAAAGAGTTAGAATTGAAGGACTGATTAAGTCAATCAAGCTTGGTGTAAATGATATTACTCCTAACTTTAAATTTTCTTATACGATTAATGTACCTCAAAAAGAAGATGTGATTTCTAAAAGTGATTTCCTAAAGGCATTAAGTAGCGTTTCAAATATTATTGCAATCGTTCTTGGTGTTCTACTGATTGGATTTGTTGGAAATCGTCTTATTTCTAAGTTCTTTGAACTTAATAGTGCTGCTCAAGCAGGTGGTAATTTTACAATGCAAAGTGATAGCTCTGAATCAGACGATGATGGGGGAGCTGGAGAGATGTTGGCCGCTGGTGGTGGCGGTGGAGATGGCCTTGGTGGCGTACACTCTCTTAATGGTATTGAAAGATTTAAGGTTTTTGCAGATAACACTCCTCAAGAAGCAATTCTTCTGGTTAAGAAATGGATTGCACAAGATACAAAGAGCGGACATGCGGCCCTTAGAGCACTTGTTCAACAAATTGATAATAGTGCATTAACAGATGTATTTAAGATGCTAAGTGAGCCAGAAAAGGCGAAGTGGAGAGATCTCCTTAATAAACCGCTTAATGCAAGTGAGTTATCTTTAGCAAATGACTATATTAGTAATCAAATCGTACAAAGTGTTATTCTTCCTTCTGTCATTGAAGACCCTAATACTTACGATTTACTTCTTAAGCTTAATGCTGAAATGATTAATCAGATCTATGAAAAAGATCCGTACATTGTTTCACTTGTTCTTAATGCTCTAAGTGAAAGCTTTGTTGCTGAAGTTCTTTCAAGTTGTGACACAGAAACTGTTGATCAAATTCTAATGTCTTCAGTTATCATTAAAGAACAAGAGGTTAGAGATAACCAAGCTCGTATTAAAGAAGTCCTTTCTCAATATGTTGAATCGAAGTCGAAACTTCCATTCGTTGAGAAATTATTCGATATTCTTCCAAACGTTTCTGCGGCGGTGGAAAAGAGTATTTTCAATACGCTTAAGCAGAATATTAATGTTGAAGAGTTTACAGAGCTGAGCCAGAAGAATTTCCCTTCTGAGCTTGTAAGTGAGCTACCTTCTAAGTTCCTAAAAGAAGCGCTTGCTAATTACGACCTTGGAAAGAAAGTTTCATTACTTTTTGCTATGGAAGAGTCTGAGAGAATGTATTACTTAGACCTTTTTGCACCAGATGGAACTAAGGCCCGTGATCTTATGCAAATTGAGTTTGATTCTGTTGAACGTGATGAGATGAGAAAGAGTAAAATCATTGCTGGAAAAGATGATAGCTGGCGTGAATTTGTTAAGTTTGTACGTACTCGTATCACGAAAGAAAAAGATGAGAAGACTGAGATCGAAAACCTTGTCCATAACTGGGCCCAGGATTTATACGGCTCTGTCGAAACGAGACCAGATTTAAAAGTAGCATAATAAAAAAAAAGCAGCTCTAGGAGCTGCTTTTTTATTTCTTAATTTGAATTTCTATTTAAACTTGAGCTGCTTTTAGAAGATTCTTAGCGATGATCATAATCATAACTTCATTAGTACCAGCACCAATTTCATTAAGTTTATTATCTCTCATCATACGCTCAACTGGGAATTCTCTTGAGTAACCGTATCCACCATGTAGTTGGATAGCATCAAGAGCGATCTTCGTTGCCATTTTTGGAATAGCAAGCTTAACTTGAGCAGCAACAACTGGCCCTTTCTCTCCTTGGTCGTAACGGTAAGCTACGTTGTAAAGGAAGTTTCTCATCATTTCTGTTTCAGTTGCCATTTCAGCGATCATCTTTTGGATCATTTGGTACTCACCAATTGTTTTTCCAAATTGTGATCTTTCATTTGCATACTTAATACATTGATCAACACAAGCTTGCGCGATACCTAGAGAGATACCAGCAATTGTGATTCTTTCGATCTCAAGGTTTTTCATCATGTGGTAAATTGAATCACCTTCGTTACCAACAAGTTGCTCAAGACCTACTTTTGCGTTGTCAAAGATAAGCTCACCAGTTGGTGAAGCACGCATACCCATCTTGTGGATTGGGCTACCAAAGTCAAAGTGACCTTTGTCTTTTTCAAGGATAAAAGTTGAAAGGTTCTTTCTCTCTTTTCCTGTTCTAGTATAGACGTAAGCGATATCTGCGTATTGTGCATTAGTGATCCACATCTTCGTTCCATTTAGAAGGTAGTGGTCGTCTTTTTTCTCTGCTTTTGTTTGAATACCAACTGCATCTGATCCGTATTCTGGCTCAGACATACCCATACAACCGATATGCTCACCTGTAATTAGTTTTGGTAGGTATTTTTCTTTTTGTTCTTTAGAAGCGTTATTTTCAATATTGTTAACACAAAGGATAGAGTGGGCAAGGTAAGAAAGAGTTGAAGAAGCACATGCTTTTCCAAATTCTTCCATAACGATTGTTGCAGCAAGGGCACCCATTCCAGCACCACCATACTCAGGATCAGCAGTAATTCCAAGAACTCCAATTTCACCCATTTTTTTGAAAGCATCCATGTTGAAACTTTCTTCTGTATCATGCTTTTCCGCTACAGGAGCAAGCTCTTGTCTTGCAAAATCACGACACATTTTTTGGATTTGTTTTTCTTCTTCTGTGAAATACCACATACTCTGTCCCCTCTGTCATTTTTTAATCAAAATAACTTACCGTGTCTTACATCCTATGGCAATAATGCCACAGATGTTTTTAGCCAATAGACTATATTTAGTGAGAAGATAAAAATTGTAAGTACTTGAAATTGTCAAAGTGTTTTACATGACCTACAATTTTTTTAAGGAGTCGATTGATGCTTACAACACCTGTAGTCAAGGATGAGGACACGGTATTTCCAGGGGAGAATTGGTTTTTCTACTGGAAAACTTCAGCTTCTCTTTGGAAATCTAAAATTGAACAAACGTCTTTAACAGATAAGATTATCGTACCGATAAATTGGAGCTTCCATACGGATACCGGCGATAAGATTGATTTTGCAAAGCAAAAACCTGAGACGGACTTCAAGCGCCTATATGATATTTGTAAAGAGTTAGATAAGGAGATTATCTTTCTCTTACCTGTTTCACCGGTACCATATCTACCAAATGGTGGTATTCCATATCTTTTAGCTAGAACTGCTAGCTGTGATCAGTACGGCCTAAACCGTGCAAGTGCAGACAGTGATGGAACAATTCATAATTTCTATAGCTTCTATGATCCTCGAGTTTATAAAGGCTTTACTCGTTTTTGTTCAGAACTAAACTCATACTTTCAAGAAAGTGGAATTAAAGCACCTTTGTGGGGGGCCAACTGCGGTCATTACTCTCATGGCCACTTTCATTCTTATATCTTTGATCGTTCGGTAGCATTCCAAAGTGGTTTTAGTCGCTTTGTTGAAATGAAAAAGGGTGAGCTTAAGCTTGAGAAGATTACGGCCGAGCAAGAGCATGAGTTTATTATAGAGTATAATGAAACGATTTCTCGCATCTATATCGATATTGTTAAGCATTCGATGGAAAAGAATTGGCAAGGTGTAAAGAACTTCTCTTTCTTAGAAGGCTCGATGAACTCGATTGAGAATCGTATGCTTGATCAAGTGAGTGACACAAAGATCATTGATGATGCCCTTAAGAGTTTAGATAATGGAATTCTTCCATCTTCTATTCTTCTTCCTAATCGCAATAAGAATGGGATTTATTCCGATTTAAAGAAGCAGGTTATTAACTCTTCTCGTTTAGATGAATTCTATAATGATAAGACGATTCTCGCGGATAACGACTATATTTTTAAAACTTCAAATGCAGTTAATATTTTCCACAATGTGAAGGACTTTAAAAGTAAGGAGCTTATCGCTTTTTCTGGTTTTATCGATTTTTGCAAGAATCAATTCAGTTGGAATTATAGCTATAGCGATATTAATGAATTTCATTGGGAAGACTATGTTGAAAGTCCATTTCAGTTCTTCTACTTCAATGGAAAAGAGATTAATGCTGAGCTTTTAGGTAAGGTCCTAAAGCTCTTTATGAGTGGTGGAAAGGTTCTTATCGATATTGCTTACCTTGAAAAGAATTTAAGAAGAAGACTTGAGTCTTTCTACTTGGAAAATGAATTAAGTGTCGAGAAGATCCGTTTCTTAACTGAGATTAATACTGTCACTATGGGTGAGGGGCGACTGCTTATCTTTAACTCAAATGATTTTCAAGAGTGTAGTGACGATGAACTTAATACGTTCTGGAATAAAGTAACGAAGAGTATTGGCTATATTGGTTGTGATATTTCTCAAAGCGGAGAAGTTCGCTATAAGTGGCAAGAAAGGGCCATTGCTTCTTCTGATCTTAAATACGATAAGGTAAAGCGCATTAGCTTTTTTAATCCTTCAAGTTATAAGCAAAAACTTAATATTAAATATCCATCGGAATACGTTTTTCAAAAGATGATCGATCAAAACCATGTTGAGATAAATAATACTCCACATGAGATTGAATTGAGCTTCATGCCTAAGGGAAGTATTTCATTAGATTTTGGGATAATTTCGGAGTAGAGATGGGTGCAAGTGATAAAGTTTTATATGTAAGTTATGTCTATAGTGAAGAGCACAGTCTCTTCTTTATTCGTTCGATCTTCACGGCCAAGTCATCAGTTGACTTTAGTGAGGTCGAGCTGGGTCCAAGAATGGAAATAACTTCTGATGGCCACCTCAGTGGATTCTTTGATGAAGAGGAATTAACAAAATTTGCGTATGATCTTAGTGATCGTCTAAAGCAAGATAGAGTATGCTTAATTTCTCCAGATTGCTTCAATAAGGTTTTAGAAACAACTAAGAAAATTGGTGGTTTACTTGAGTCTTTTGTTGAACATGGAAATGTCTTAGAAAATCCAGAAAGAACAAAGAAGGGATTCCTATCGAGTTTTATTCGATAGGAATTCTAAAGCTAGCTTGTAAAGGCTTGTGATCTGATCCTTCGATATCTCCACGAACTCTAGCTTCAATTAGTTCTAGGTCACGATACCAAATATAATCAAGTTTATTACCAAGCCATTTCATACGATCATCACGGCCTGTGTAGATAGCTTCCTTAAGGCCTTCTCTCTTTAAAATATCTCTCATCATCTTAATCTTAGACTTTGAGTTCGTATTGAAGTCACCAGCAAAAACAACTGGTCCATTTGTTGTTCTTATATAGTTAACAACTTGAGTGATTTGTTTTTTTAGAGATTTCTTTCTGACAAAATTAATAGCATGAATATTAATAAAGGTAATGCTACGGCCATCTTCAAGCTTGTACTGACTTGCTAGAGATAGCTTTGGTGTGCGGATAAATGGTTCTCTTACCTTACTTCTAAGAGGCGTAATTGCTATTGCAGGATACTTTGAAATATTAGTAACTCCTGTGTTGTACTTTCCCCAGCTGATAAATGAAGTGGCCAAAATAATTTCTTCATCTTCTGGAGTAAAGAGACGCTTCTTCATTTTTCCTTTAAAGCTAAACTCTTGTCCGAGAAGAATATCGCTCTCATTCATAAGTTCTTCAAAGTCTTCGCGCCAGGTTTCATTCTTTCCTTTGTACATATTCCACGCAGTAATCGTGAATTCATTAGGAAAAGGACAATCATCACATGAAAGGTCTTGCTTTACTTGAATGATCTTATCTGAACTTGGAATTTTGTGAATGAGCTTTTCTTGTGCAAAAGATGGTGTTGCTAGTAAAGCAACTGCTAAGCTTATCATAAGCTTTTTCATAACAAATCCTTTTGTTTGAAACTAATTTTTTAATATCTTTAATTATCTATAAGAGAGAACGAATGTGCAAAGAAATGCAGCTGAATTTTTCTTTTTATAAGCTAAACTGTCAAAGCTAATACCTAATCAATTAGCTCGAACTCTGCCTGAAGAGGAGTGTGATCAGATCCTTCTATCTCTCCAAGAACTCTTGCTTCCACGAGATTTAGTCCACGATACCAAATATGGTCTAGCGGCTGACCTAAGAATGTCATGCGATCATCTGCTCCAGTATAACGGGCCTGTTTGAAACCCTCTTTTTTAAATAGCATATTCATGATGAGAGTTTTTGTTGGAGCATTAGTATTAAAATCACCCGCAAAGATAACTGGGCCTTTGATATTTTTTACAGCTTTAAGAAGCGTTGCTATTTGAATTGTAAAAGGTTGAATACCGACGAAATTGAGTGCGTGGATATTAACAAAAGTAACATTTTTTCCATTATCAGCTGGGTATTGAGTCAAAACAGAAAGCTTTGGCGTATTTACAATGGGCTCTCGATCACTGCTTTGAAATGCCTGCTTTGTGACAGCATTTACCGTCGAGCTAGTAAAGACACCGGTTGCTTTTCCATCTGTATTATAAAATGAAGTTGCTAGTACACTTTCTCGCTGGCCGCTTGAAAGTATCTCCTGCATTTCTCCTTGAAGTAGAAACTCTTGACCAAGGATGATTTCACTCTCGCTTGCTAGCTTTAGATAATCTCTTGCCCAAGAAGGCTCTTTTCCTTTGTACATATTCCATACTGTTACGCTAAATCGTGTACTAAGCCTACAATCAGAACAGCTAAGCTCTCCCTTTGTGGAAAGTATTTTGTCTTTAGAGGGAACTTTGTAAATAAGATTGGCCATATTATTTGCGGCCAAGACAGATCCTTGAAGTAGCAGTAGGGATGTGATTAATAGGCCAAGCTTTCTCATATTTGTTCCTAATGATTCTGACATCAGCAGATTTTGTTGTAATTTAGGTTTAATAGATCAAAGAATAGGCTAAATAGCAAAAATTCTACAGAGGAGCTTGTAATATTTAGTCCCTGACCATATAAATGTCACCTAATATTGGAGAATCATATGCAAAAGCAGCTTTTTTACTCGCTTTCACCTAAGTCTTTGAAATCATTCCTCGTAGAGAATGGCCAGAAGCCTTTTGTGGCAAATCAAATTCTTCAATGGGTCTATGAAAAACACGAGTACACTCCTGAGGGGTGGTCAAATATTTCTAAGAGTCTCAAAGAGCTATTAGAAGAGAACTTCGATTTTACACTTCCTAAAATTGTATGGAATGGCCTATCAAAAGATGGAACGAGAAAATTTCTTGTTGCCATGAGAGATGGAAAAACTGTTGAAACGGTTATGATTCCTGCTCGCTCAAACCGAAAAACTCTTTGTGTTTCTTCGCAAGTAGGGTGTGCAATCGGCTGTACTTTCTGTCATACCGGAACAATGGGGCTGATGCGCCACCTTGAGGCCGGGGAAATTATTGGCCAATTTCTGGCCGTTACAAAATTTCTAAGAGAAAAAGTTGGGCCAGAAGAACGACTATCAAATGTTGTCTTTATGGGCCAAGGTGAACCTCTTCATAACTTTGAACAAGTTAAGGCAGCAACTGAACTTATGGTTGATGAAAAGGCCTTAGGCCTTTCTCAGAGGCGAGTAACGATTTCAACATCGGGATTAGTTCCAGCAATTAAGAAGCTAGAAGAATTCCCATCTGTTAATATTGCTATTTCTCTGCATGCTGCTCACAATGAGATTCGTACAGAACTTATGCCAATTAATAAGGCCTATGATCTGGACAGGCTTCTAACGGCGATTAAGGAAATTCCACTTAAGGCCCATCGCTATATTACTTATGAATATCTTCTCATTGACCAGTACAATGATCGCGCCGAAGATGTTGAAGCACTTTTAAAACTTCTTCCTAAGAAAGTATCTAAAGTGAATCTGATTCCTTTTAATGAGTACCCTGAATCGAATTTTAAACGCCCAAGTGTTAGCCGTATCAACTGGTTTAAGAATCAACTTGATAATGGTGGAATCACGACAACAATTCGTACGACAAAGGGGAGTGATATCTTAGCGGCCTGTGGCCAGCTTAAGAGTGAGCTAGAAAAAGATCTAAATCTTTGGAAATAAGATTACTTCTTATTTTCGTAATCCCAATACTTAACATTTGTATTTTTAGAAGATGGAAGACGCTTTGACTTCTCCGACTTAGAGTCGTCTTCAACTTGATATGAGTCTTCCCAAGATTCTTGAGTCTTATGGTGGACTACTTTCTTTTTAAATGAAATTGGTTTTTTCGCTTCTTGATAAAATGAAGGAGCTTCATACTTCTCAGCAAAAACAAAGCTAGACTGAATTACTAGAGTAATTATGGCAATTGTTTTAACGCTGAAACCTTTCATATATCCCTCACTTCGCATTTGCGGTTTTATTCCTCTATCTTTTCGGATAGGGACAAATTTACTTTAATCGGCAAGTTTGTAACATGTTAAAAAGTTTACGAAATCCAATATTTTTGGGAAGATAGAAGGGTAGATTTATAAGCTCAGGGAGGATGCTTTGTCGAATACAAAATCAAAAGATCGTGCGGTCATAGGCCTTATGGCAATGGTTGCAGTTTTCTTCGTTGTACTAATATTATTTTCTGCTTATACCGTGACAATTTTCAAAGGAAATAACGATATTGCTTCGTCGAGTAAGAAGTCTAAAGATAAGATTGCCCTAATTGAAGTTGAAGGTGTCATCATGGACGCTAAGAAAACAATTCAACTTCTTCACCGCGCAGAAGCGGATGAAGCAGTTAAGGGAATTATCTTAAGAGTTAACTCACCAGGTGGTGCAGTTGCTCCAACTCAAGAGATTTATCAAGAAATTTTAAGAATTAGAGGGGCGGGAAGTTACGCTGAAGTAACAAAGAATCCAAAGCCAATCTATGCATCATTCTCATCAATCGCTGCAAGTGGTGGTTACTATATTGGTGCGGCAACAGAGAAGATTTGTTCATCTCCAGGAACACTTACAGGTTCAATTGGTGTGATCATGCAATTTGTTGACCTTTCTGAGTTATACAAATTCGCCATGGTTAACCCACAAACAATTAAGGCCGGACGCTATAAAGACATTGGACAACCAAATCGTCCAATGACTAAAGAAGAAGCTGCGCTAATGGAAGAGATGACAAAAGATGTTCACAAGCAATTTATTGATGATGTTGCAGCTGAGCGTAGTGAGAAGATTAAAGGTTCAATTAACGATGTTGCTCAAGGGCAAGTCTTTTCAGGTGCACAAGCAAAGAAGCTTGGACTTGTTGATGAACTTGTTGGGCTTTGGCCATGTGCTCGCGAGCTTCATGCGAAGCTAGAGCTTGAAGGGGACTTAAACCTTTCAGAAATGAAGATTAAGAAGAAGGCGAACTTCTTCTCAATCATTGAAGACTTAGAAGATGTTAAAGGAGCAGTTAAGAATTTTGTAAAAGCTAACAGCTCGACGACTTTAATGTACAAATAATAGAGGCATAATGCATATATACTTAAATTGGCTACAAGATCATATACTAGCAGTTGTAGCATTCGTATTTACACTAATTCTGATCTATCACTACTTCAGTGAGAAAGACACAGGTGTAAAACTTTCTAAACGATATCGTAACTCGATCTTTGAAGCTCAGTCGAAAGTATTCTTAAATGCAACTCAATACCTAATCTCGGGAAATCGCGATCTTGCGATTAAAGAATTCTTAAGTGCCGTTGATATTAACAGAGAAACAATTGATACATACTTTGCTCTAGGTGGACTATTCAGAAGTAATGGTGAAATAGAAAAGGCCATCAGTATCCACCGCTCACTTATAGCTAGAGATAATATTTCAGAATCTCACCGCATTCGTGCTCTTAAAGAGTTAGCTATCGATTTCGATAAGGGTGGTTTTGTTGATAAGGCCATTGAAACTTATAAAGATGTCTTAAAAATCAATCGTGATGAATATGATGTTATTCAATCACTTTGTCGTATCTATGAAGATATTGGTGATTGGGATCAAGCCTATAATTATCGCATCATGCTTTCAAAAGTAGGGCATGAGAATCAGTCTGAGACGATTTCACATATTCTT
Source organism: Halobacteriovorax sp. CON-3 (assembly GCF_043196995.1). Taxonomy (NCBI): domain Bacteria; kingdom Pseudomonadati; phylum Bdellovibrionota; class Bacteriovoracia; order Bacteriovoracales; family Halobacteriovoraceae; genus Halobacteriovorax; species Halobacteriovorax sp. CON-3. The sequence continues at coordinate 1,381,605 of NZ_JBEBNA010000001.1, read as the reverse complement.
GTTCAAAAGGCCAAGAAGTTCTTTGAAAATGGTCAGCTTTCTAAGGCCATTGAAGATCTTGAAGACGGTTTTCGTTTTGCACCTTCTGTATCAGCAAAGATTCTAAAACTTAGAATTCTTCTTCACGAAGGTAATGTTGATGAAGCGAAATTCTATCTCGTTGAACTTTTAAAAGAGCAGCCAATGTATGCTTCTTTTGCATTTGAATCACTTGAAGAGGGATTTAAGGGCAGTGAAGAAGAAAAAGAGAAGTATTTTAAGAGATTAAATCTTTTAATTGAATACTTCTTAGAAATGAAAGATGAAGAATTACTTTCTAACGAATCAATCATTCTTACAAAGATTAGACTTTTTAAGCAGCAGCATCAATTGCACAAAGCTTACGAATTACTAAGTGAGTGGGATAAGAACTCTAATGCCACTTCAGAAGCCTTAAAATCTGAGTATATTAAAATATTAATTGAGTTAGGTAAGAAAGAAGAGGCCGTTTCACAAACGAAAGATCTTCTAGAGAATATGCACCAAACTCTTACAAAGCACTATTGTCGTGAATGTGGCTACAACTCTGATGAGATTTTTTGGCGTTGTCCGCAATGTCACGAGTGGGAAACAATACAGTTTAGATGGAAAGTATAATGAGAATATTTCTAGTATTTTTTCTTCTTCTACCGGTCTTTGCTCAACAAAAGGCCCAGTCTCGTAATGCTCAGAAGAAGACGATTTACTACGTGCAGTCTGTTTATTCTCAGCTACACCAAAACCCTTCAAAATTCTCTCGAGTGCTGTCTACCTTTGAATGTGGACAACCTTTCTACGTCTTAAGTTCACCAATCTCTGAGTTCTATCAAGTTGAGTACTCAAATTATAAAGGTTTTATGAGTACGAATGTTCTCTCTCAAAGAAAACCAGATGGTTGTTGGCAAGATATGTATCGTCGCTTCTTTGACCAAATTGAAATTGGTGTGACTGAGATTCACTATTGGGGAAGACTACAGGATCTTCTCATTAAAGGGGAGAGTAAGTAATGAAGTACTTCTTATCACTTCTCCTTATCTTTAATATCTTTAGCTCTTATGCTCAAGAAAACCTTCCGGTTGAGAATGAATTTGTGAATTTTAATAAAATTCAAAAAGTTCTAAAGAAGGACGGACTTGAGAAGGCCGCAAAAGAAAAGGCTAAACAAGCGAAAAAGAAACAAGTTGATGTTGATGCTGTAAAAAAAGCATTCTACAACACGCCGGCCGGGAAAGATTTCTGGCATATCATGACTCAGTATTGGCTTGTTAAGAATGTAGGGATACTAAAATGGGACTTTCATAAGCCTGATTTTGGTGTTCGTGAATATTACGCTAAGTTTTTAAAAGAAGTCGGATACTTTGGTATCAAGTTTGATATTTTATATTTGAACTCACCAAATGTAACTCACTTCGGCTTTCCTCTATCGACTAATCACTACCTATTTGTGATTAGTGTTCCATTTATTAGAGCAATGGACTTATCGAAGTTACAAATCTCACTTCTTTTATTTGAAGACTTATTGAGGTTAGAGGATCAGCAATTTATTAAAAAATTTGATGATGAAACACTTTTAAAATTAATGAATAATAATTTTTATAAGAAACAATTCCCAAAGGAAGAATTTCATAAGGTTTTAACTCGTTTTAGTGATGTGGTTTTTAATACTGGTTTTACTTTCAAGGATCAGTTTAAAACAACTAAGAAAATGGATACTATTTTAAAGAATAATCCAAAGTACTGGAAAAACTATTATCACTTACTAGAGAAGATTGATTCTTTAACGAAAGGGAATTTACTTTATAAGAATTATTCAAAGATTTATCCAGCGCCTGAACTACAGCTTAATTGGATAAACCCAACGACGAATTAGTATGAAGTTATTCGCCAAAGAAAAATCTATTTATCTGGCAAAGTACGCCACATCGACAATAATATACTGGATTATTTACTTTATTCTTGTCTCAATTATTACGTTCTTCCACTTTAGACTAGGGCACAAGCTGATCATTGTAGAGAATTGGCTATACGACTTCTCTTGGCAAGTGCTAGTTACCGCAAGAATTTTAGGATACCTCGTTTCAATCTATTTCTTTTCAGATATGAAGTTTAGAGATATTAAAGGCCAGCTGTCTTTTGATTGGTACAATAGTGTTAATGTCCCAACTTATTTAATTTCGCTGGGTACACTCATTGTATTTATTTTCTTTAGTCGACCTTCTCATATGGAAAACGTGCAATTTAGTTTTTGGCAACTAATCGTTCACAATGTACTTATTTTTGCATTCTTCTTTTTTGAATTCTTGAATTCAAAAATCTTTTTAAAGTCGAGACGTGTAGGGAAGGGATTTCATATTTTAACCGAAGGCTCTCTCTTATATCTTTCTCTTTTTGTTTTATTTCCAAGAAATACGAGTTTAGAAATAGGTCATATGTTTCTATTCTTCTTAGCATATACTCATCTCTATCTATTTAATTACTCAGTACTTAAAGGGATGATTTTTATTTCAGTTGTTTTTGTACCTCTTTTTGCCTTCTTGGGTCACGATCCATTATGGGGTACATATTACTCAATATTTTTTTCAAAGTTAGGAAACCTTTTGGTTCCAGCTATTAGTTTATTAATTGTTACATCCGCATATTCATATATTTTAAAAAAGCAAGGAGAAGTATAGTGGAAGGTCATAATTTAGATATTTTCCAAATCCTCTTAGACTCAAGTATTGTCGTTAAATTAGACTTACTTCTTTTAATCTTAGCATCAGTGCTTTCATGGACGATTATTTTCCAAAAGAGATCACTTTTTAATAAAACAGAAAAGGCCAATCGCGAGTTTAAAAACTTCTTTAGTGGTGTGGCCTCTCTTGAAGAAGCATATCATGATGCTCAAACAATTGAAGATAGTCCGTTAAAGAAATTATTTCTTTCTGGTTACCGTGAACTTAAGAAAACAGAGATTGCACTAGGTGAAGACTATGGACTAATTAAAGAACATTATTCTTCAATTGCTAATCAATCAATGGAGCGTGCCTTATCAAATGAAGCAGTAGAAGTTGATCAGCAAATGAGTAATGGACTAACAACTCTTGCCTCAATTGGTTCGATTACACCATTCGTTGGTTTATTTGGAACAGTTTGGGGGATTATTGATTCATTCTCTGGCCTTGCCAGTGGTGGTGCAACGCTTGAGACTGTTGCTCCTGGGATTGCCGAAGCACTTGTTGCAACTGCCGTAGGTCTAGTGGCCGCAATTCCTGCAACTTGGTATTTTAATAAATTTGGACAAAGAAGAAATAAGCTTAGAGAACAACTTCATATCTTTGGTAATCAATTTATCAATGAAGTTGAAAGATATATTTCTTCAAAATCATAATTTAGGGGTTAGTAATGGGTATGAATTCTGGTGGTAATGGAGACGGACCGGTATCAGAGATTAACGTAACACCACTTGTTGATGTTATGTTAGTTCTACTTGTTATCTTCATGATTACAGCGCCCTTGATGTTAAATGGGATTGAACTGACTTTACCAAAGACTAAGGAAGTTAATGTGATGAGCTTAAGCTCTTCGCAAGTTGTTCTTAGTTTCACTAATTCTGAAGAGTTCTATGTGGGGAAGGATAAAATCCTCCTAAGTGAACTTATCGCTGTTGTTTCAAGTAAGCTAAAAGAAACGAAGTCGCAGACTCTATTTCTAAGAGCTGACTATCAGCTAGAGTACGGTAAAGTTGCAAAATTAATGTCTTATTTAAAATCAAATAATATAAATGATATTGCTCTGGTTACAGAGCTAGAGGATAAGTAGTATCGAAAAGGGTTTTAACAAATACATTTCTATCTCATTAGGAGCGCATGCTGTCCTAATTTTGGGACTGTATCTTCTATCGATCTTTAAGCTTGGGACTCCTTTCGACCCAAAGAGGGCCAACCTCGATAAGGTTCGCGTTATTGGTAAGGCCATCAAAGTTGATGTTGTGGCCATGCCCAAGATGACTTATCAAGAGCTTAAGAAAATGACTCCTCCACCACAAGAGCAAGTTGAGGTGGTAAAGAAGAAGGCCAAGGATACTGGTGGAAGTGACAAGGCCATTCTTGAGAAGGCTACTAAACAGAAGTCTTTAAAGGATATGCTTTCAAAATTTGCTAATCGTGATGTCAAAACAGATACAAAGAGAAAGGCAAAACCTAAGCAAAAACAAAAAATTGCTGAGGACACAACTGACTATAGCAATATTATTGCTGCTGGAAACAAATTAAGTGAAGGCTCTTCTTATACTGGAACTGGCAGTGCCCAGGCCCAAGGGGACTTTGATAATTATGTTATTTCTGTGATGGAAGCTGTTCGCAAGCATTGGAGACTTCCGGCATATCTGGCAAATCTTGAATTGTCGTGTCACGTTCAGGTCTTTATCAATTCGCAGGGAAAATTATTAGAATATAAAATTATAAAATCGAGTGGGAACGCGGAGTATGATAGCAAAGCGGTGGGATCAATTCGCGCTGTTGGATCATTTCCTCGTCCGAAAAAAGAAATTACTAATAGGCTAGTGGCCGGAGAACTCGTTCTTGCCTTTCCTATATAGGAGTTTTTATGAAGTATTTAGTATTACTACTTATATGTTTAAACGTTATTGCTGATGGTGGACTAACTGTTGTCTCTGTAGGGGACGCCGAAGTTGTTAAAGAAAGCCTACTTGTAGAAAAGATTTTTTCTGAGGGAGTCTTTACTCCTAATGAGGTTGAGCAGTCTGAGAATTATATTAATATCGTACGAAACGATTTTAAATTCTATCAGAACTACTTTAATGTTCTACCTCGCCGTATCTCGCAGACTTCTTTTGATAATGTGCGCTTTACGAATTACAAGACGAAGGAAACTAATTTCTTAGTTCGCTTTAAAATTGTAAGAACTGCAAATCAAACATCTCTTTCATATAAGCTTTGGAATATTGCAGCCGAGCAAGAACTTATTTCGAAATCAATTCCATATGATGCTAATAACCGAGAGGCCATTCACGCAGTATCTGATGAAATCTACCGCGCCATTGTTGGTAAGCCTTCTATCTTTAAGGATAAGATCGTTTTTGTTTCTGATTATAAAATGCCTGATGGAAAGAAAGAGCTATTCATCATGGACTTTGATGGTGCTAATCCAAAGAGGCTAACATGGCATAATGGTGTTGTTCTTTCTCCTGCTGTATCACATGACGGCTCAAAGATTGTTTACAGCCTTATTGATGAGTCTATTAAGGGAGCAAAGAAGAACGTAAACCTTATGCTCTATGATGTGGCCACTAAGAAGTCGACTATATTATCGAAAAGAAAGGGCCTAAACTCTGGTGCTATCTTTACTAATAATGGTGATGAAATCATTTTAACTCTTTCACATCAAGGTAATGCCGAATTATATCGCATGAACTTAAAGACTCGTGCAATTACACGCCTAACGAAAAGCTACGCACCTGATGTTGACCCATCACTTAGTGCTGATGGCTCAATCCTAACATTTCTATCTGGACGCCCAGGAAAGCCGATGATCTATACAATGGATCCAAATGGCCTAGAAAAAGATGTTAAGCGTATTAGTTATGTTGGTAAGTACAACGCCACTCCACGTTTTCACCCAAGTGCTTCAGAAATTGTTTTCTCAAGCTGGTTAGATAATCGCTTTGACCTCTTTAAAGTAGGATCAGATGGCCAAAACCTTCATCGTTTAACGAAGGATTTCGGTTCAAATGAGGATCCAGAGTACTCAAAAGATGGACAGTTCATTATTTTTACAAGTTTGAGGGTTCTTTCACAGTCGAGGGCCACTCAAAGTGTCTATATTATGGACACTTGGGGCAAAATCCTAGGGCCACTGACCTCAAATTTCGGAAAGTGTACAAGTGGTAGATGGCTTAAGTCACTATAATCACAGTAAAAGTATATTTTTTTTGAACAACCGAGTATTTTAGTCTTGTAAAAAATTCAGACGCGCTGTATCATGAATTTAGTTTAACGCTTCGCAGAACACACACTAAAAAATACACGGGAGTTTTTACATGACAATCGAAATGAAAAAAGAATCAACAAAAATTGAAAATCTACTGTCTACACTTCTTACGACTTTAGATGAGCAGGTTTTCTTTTCTGAACTATCAAAATTCTTTAAATCAGAAATCGTTTGTGATGAAATTATCGTAAACATTGCACATGAAGACGGAAGCTGTCGCATGGTTGCTAAGAATGCTCGCGCTGTAAAGAACGCACAAAGAATTTCAAAAGGTCTTGGTGCTGTAGGACACGTAATCAAAACTAAGCGTGCTTACTTCTCAAACAACGTACAAAGAGATCCTCTATTTGCTTCAACAAAAACAGAGATTTCTCACTCTGAACTGTGTGTTCCAATGATTATCGACGGTGTAATTATCGGTACTATTTCTTTCAAAGGAAATAGCGAAGAAGTTAACTTTAAGAAAGAAGACATTAATATGGTTATCGATAGCCTAAACTCTATCCAGAAGCCACTTAAGAATATGAAAATGTATCTATCTGCTAAGTTCCTAAATGAGTCACTTAAGCAGAAGATCGAAGAAAAAGAAAATGAACTAAAGAATTCTGTACCTGGTGTAACTCTATCTCGTTCAACAACTCAAGAGAAAGAAATCATCGGTAAGTCAGAAATTATGCAAGAGCTTCTAGTTGCAGTTGATCGTGTAGCTGCATCAGATGTTAACTCTTATATGGCAGGTGAGACTGGTGTTGGTAAAGAAATGATCGCTAGAAGAATCCACTGTCGTTCAGAAAGAAAGAATCACGCTTTCATCGTAGTAGACTGTTCAATGGGTAACGATGAGTACCTAGAGTCAGAAATCTTCGGGAAAGAAGAAGTTGATGCTGTAAGAGGTTTCAGAATTAAGAAAGGTGCTCTAGAAGCAGCTAACGGTGGAACAATCTTCATCAACAATATTGATAAAATGCCAGTTAAAGTACAGGCGAGACTAATGAGCTTCATCAACGACCTTGCTTACTCAAGAGTTGGAACTCATGAAAAACTAAGATCAAACGTAAGAATTATTGCAGCTTCTTCAATCAATATGAAAGAAAGTGTTGCTCAAGGTACTTTTAGAGAAGATCTATTCTACAACCTATCAACAATTGGTTTAAGAATTCCTTCACTAAGAGAAAGAAAGTCAGATATTGAAATTCTAGCTAACCACTTCCTTAACCTAGGAAAGTTACCAGAAGCTCAAAAGTCAATGTCTCCAGGTGTTGTTAAGCTTCTTGAAGATTACAACTGGCCAGGAAACGTAAGAGAACTTCACTCAATCATGGAAAGAGCATATGTTCTATCTCCAGGAATGATTGTTGAAAGAGATCACCTTGCTGATAGCATCAAAGTTGAGCAAGCTGAAATCTCTGAAGAAAAAGAAGAAATCAGAGTATTTAGAGAAATGACGCTAGGTGAAATCGAAAGAGAACACATCTGCCAAACTCTAGATCACTTAGGTGGTAATAAGACTAAGACAGCTAAAGTTCTTGGGATTACAGTTAAGACTCTTTATAACAAGCTGCACAGCTACGGTATGATTGAAGCAAAAGAAGCATAATCAACTCTTAAAGAAGCTTAAAGAAAATTGATAAAGCGTAATTTTGAAGTTATTATGACAGTCTAAAAGGAGAGCCCATGTCAGAAGACAATAGACTACCAAAGAACTTCAGAAGTTCACCAGATTTAGAGAACTTCTACCGCTTTATTTATGAAAATAACTTAAGAAGTGAAGCGAAGAAAATTTTTGAAGCGTTAAAAGTCGCTACAACTCCTGTAAAGAAAAGAGGAAGAAAGAAAAAGTCTTAATCCTTGTATCTATCAACAAATTCATTATAAAATATAAGATGCCCGTTAAATAACGGGCCTTCTTATATATACCAAAGGATCAACATGGAAGTTGTCTCAAACGCTAAATTAGGTCTAAAAGTTTATGATCCATTATATGGATTCATCGACTTAACTCCACTTGAGATGGAGATCATCCACAGCCCATTCTTTCAAAGGCTACGCTGGATTAAACAACTAGGGTTTTCATTCTACGTTTTTCACGGTGCTGAACACTCTCGCTACGGCCACTCAATTGGTGTACTTAATAATGCTCACCATATTCTAAGGTCAGTTGGCCGCGGTGTGGAAGATGGTGAATTATTTCAAAAAGTTCAAAAGACAAAAGAGGCCAAATATCATCAGGCCATTCGCGTCTCAGCTCTTCTTCACGATATTGGAACATTCTGTTTTTCTCACACAACAGAGATGGCCTATATCAAGATAGGGGAGACAACAAATAAGAAAGGTGGAAAGGGATTACAAGACGATCACGAAAACCTTGGCTCTTTCATTATTAAGAATACTGACTACGAAGGTGGACTTACTCGAATTTTAAAAGATCATGGAATTGACCCACAAGAAGTTTCAGACCTTGTTAAAGGTACGCACTCGTCAATTCTGGCCAATCAAATTCTTCACTCAGAAATTGACTGTGACCGCATGGACTATCTTTTAAGAGATGCTCACTATACAGGTCTTAAGTATGGAACTTACGATAGAGAATATCTTCTACACCATTTCACGACAGAGAAAGTTGCAGGTCACGATATTCTAGCAATTAAAGAAAATGCTCTTCACTGTGTTGAAGACTTTTTAAGCGCGCGCTTTGCTTGGTACTCACAAGTTATTCGATCACCACGTGGATCAAAGTATGATGCCATTGCAGATGCTCTTTGTTACCACATGCTGGAGAAAGGTCATATTTATCGCTACAGTGATCTACTTGATATTATCAGCAATGATCCAATGCGCTTTTATGGTTTTAATGACTCGTACTTTATGAATACAATTCACAAGCTACTTGTCGATGGCCAATTCGATAAATATGCAGATATCAAAGATATGGCACGTATCCTTCTTCTACGCCATGGTGCTAAGAATATTGACACAAGCGACTTCTCACAGTCTCTTCTTGAACAAGATAATATTGGCTTTAATGATAAGCTTTTTAAGAAGACAAGTAATAAGGCCAATGACATTGTTAACCTTGTGAAAGAGAAGGGGAGTGACGCTGATTGGGTTATTCCAGATATTCCTAAGAAGAAAATTATCTTTGTTAAGAGTCCAAGAGAGCTTGCTAAGAAGACAACACTTGCTAATCTTCTCTTAGAAAGAGATCCAGTTAAGATTCGTTTAGATGATGGGCAAGTTAAACTATTGGCTGATGTTGAAAATTCAATCATTTCAAAACTTTCAAATACAATGAGCTACACGCCAAATTGCTTCTGCTCTGACGGGGCATATAAATTGCTTAAAGAGCAAGGTGTGATTTAAGTTTTTTGGCCCTTTCGATTAGGGGTAAGTAGATACCTTCTAAACTTGCCCCATCGTATTCGATTCTAGTCAGGTTTCCTGTGAGTAGCTCGAGGTTAGAGTTTACAAAGAGCACTTCTGTATAGCCCTCAAATGTAGGGTAGTCTCTCACAAATGCCTTTTCTTCAATCGAATTTTCAAGATTTAAAAGTAAGCAGATGATATTTGCACTTCCTCTTCTTTGAGGAATACGAGGAATGATAAAGCTTAAATTCTCAATGAGATTATTGAGATACTCATCTCTTTGTTCTTGCCCAAAAGTAACCATGGTCTTATTCGTAATAGAAAAGAAGGTTGCCTCAACTCCCATAAAGCGATGAGACTCATTATCAATTGATAAGAGAGATATCGTTTCGTCACGAGGTGAGAGAATATACTGACAAGTTAGCTTGTCATAGGGAGGCACAAAAATGAACTCTTCAAAGCGGCCTGACGAATTTCGATTTAACCCAATGACCTCAATGAAATTAGACTCGACCTCACCACACAACATACCAACAGTGATTGCACGTATACGACTATTTTGCTCAAGATATTCATTGCAAAGAACTTTGTCTGTAAAGGCCAGGGTGACATAGACTCCGGCCTCATCAATTTTATTTGTTTTAAAACGAGGGCCAATATCGACAGGTGTATCGATGACATAGATGATGTCATAAAATGAAAGATTTCTACTTTCCCTATCTCCATCAACACTACTATCTTGTAAGAGGGAAGATAGTAGGTGAGCATCGATTTGCTTTCCATTAATTTTTTCAAGCACTTTGACCTCTCTTTTACAGATTTGCAGCTGATTCTACGTAGAAAATTTGCTTCCAGCAACAGCTGAAATATTAAGATTTACTTATTTGACGCATGTGGTCGGTCTTTTTATCTACCTTTGCTTAAAATCTGATTTTGTTATAAAATTAGAGAGTGGCAAAGAGGATTTTTGCCCAATTCAAGTTAGGAAGATTTGAATATAGAAATGAAGGACTCATATCAATGATCTCAAGCAGTTACGCGAATCAAGCAAGTAATTTATTTGGAAACCAGAATTTGAATACAAATATGTATTTTACCCTGGAAAATGTCACTGTTGATTACAACGGTATCAAGGCCATCTCCAATATCAATTTGCAAATCAGAAAAGGTGAAATTGTCTTTGTTACAGGAGCTTCTGGAGCAGGGAAGACAACGCTTTTAAATGTTCTCGCTGGTAATGTTTCACCTACTGGTGGAACGATCAAAATTGAAGATCGCATTTTTACAACACAAGTTTTTCAAGACCTAAGGCTTATTGAAAATATGAGTCTTATTGATAATTTACAATTTGCATTTGATCCAAGTGTTTACCGCTCTCGTAAAGAATTTGAGAGCGATCTAAGCGAACTAATTAAAATTCTAGGAATTAAAAATCGCGTAAATCTTAAGGCCAAGGATGCTAATGGGGGACTAAGACAAAAGGTTGCCATCATTCGCGCCCTGCTTGCTAAGCCAGATGTATTTATTGCTGATGAGCCATCAAGCTCTCTAGATTTTGATAATACAAAAAGACTTTTTGATTTATTAAATATCTATAATGCGAAAAGAGGAACAACAATTATTTGGGCCTCTCACAATCGCGAATTAGTACAACGTTTCACGGGACGTATTATCCACTTAGATAACTCTCGTCTAATCCACTCGGGGCATGCATGTTTTATTTAAAAGAATTAGCTCGTTTCACAAAAAATAATCTTTTTGGGCAAGCGCTTTTCTCTCTTTTAACAATCTCTCTTGTTATTTCTGTTTCTAATTATGACAGTTTTAAGAAGAAGATTTCAAATGCTCTTCCTGCCATTCAAAATGAGTACTACTTTAATGCTCTTGTTGATGGGGACTTAAATACAAATAGTATTTCAAGAAAGATTAAGGGATTACCTGGTGTAAAGGGTGTTGAGGCCATTAGTGCGACAAAGAGCATGGCCGTGACAAACGAGCTTAAAGATGTTCTTGAACTTGGTAAAGATGAAATCACATCAATTATTTCAATGAAGGGACTAAAAATCATCTTAGATGAAAAAGTTTCGGAGAGTTCGACAAATCTTATTAGAGAGTACTTAGTACGTCTTACTGGTAAGGATAATGTTGTTCTTGGAAGCATTAGAAAGAAGATTTCAAATACTCAATCGTGGAAAAATGTGATGACAGAACTAAAGAGGAGACCACTTCAGGTTCTTATCACAGTTCTTTCTCTGTTTTGGGTTGTTGCATTTATGACAATTAGACGCAACCTAAAGCAAGTTTCTTACCTTATTGAAAAGTTTCAAAGAAAGAAGAATGTTGCTTTCAAAATGTATACAGTAAATATCGTTGCTTCAACTCTTGTTGGTTGCGCTCTCTCATTTGCATTCTTCTCACCAAATGAAGTATTTGCATTAATTGTAAGTGGAGCATTATTAACAACTTCAGCGTGGTACACGATCGGGAAACTTGAATGGCAAAAAGCTTAGTTCTTTTCACAGTACTTTTAATCTCTTCTGTTTCAATGAGGACACAGGCCGCTCCAAGTCTTAAGGCGATTAAGGGGAAGGTTACAGACTCACGTACTAAGATTGATAATTATAAGAAATCAATCCAGTCTATTGAAACAAAGCTTCAAACTAAGAATGAAGACTACCTTCAGGCCATGAAATCTAGGCAAGACCTTGATTACCAAATATTTGAACTAGAAAAAAATCTTAACCAATCACTTTTTGATCTAGAAGCAGATAAGGTGAGAGTAAAGAAGACAATTCGCCATGTTGCTCTAAGCTATATGGAAAACTCAACTCATGAAGATCTTATCAAAAGTCAGCTTCTCTTAAGATCACTTAAGAATGAGAAGAAAGAAATTCAATCAAAGATCGATTACTGTACAAATTTAAAGAAAAAGACTTTTGAGCTTAGAACTCGTTTAACTGAAACAGTTAAAATTGAAAGAGAACTTTATACTCTACTACAAGAACTTGAGACTCGTAAGAGCTCAACTGTTCAAGAGTTTTTAACTGAAAAAGAAAATCACGAAAAACTAAAATCAGAATATAGTAAGCTAAGAAAATCTCAGCGCTTAGCGAAGCAGAAGGCCCAGGCCAAACTAAAAGCAAGAAAAGCAAAGAGTAAGAACTCTTCTTCTTCAAAGCTTGTGGCAAACTTCGCTGTTCCAGTTAAGAAGTATATCTCTACTGAAAATGGTAAGAAGGGGATAACTTATACTGTTAAGAGTGGACAAGAGATCTTTGCTACAAAGGCCGGAAAGGTCGAATACGTAGGCTCTTTAGCAAACGTTGGTAATGTTATTATGGTTGATCATGGAAATGATATCCGTAGTATTTATCTTGGAGATTTTGCTTCAAGTGTAAAGAAGGGACAGGCCGTCGATCTTGGATCTTCTGTTGCTAAAACGAGGTTCTCAATTAAGAAGGGGAATCTAAGTAAGGTTTACTTTGAAATTAGAAAGAAAAATACAGCACAAAATACAGCTCAATTAATTAATACTAAAATTAATATTTAAAATTAGGAATAATAATGAAAAAGCTATTTGTTGCTCTAATGCTGACGGCATTTGTAGCACCTGTACAAGCAAAAGAAACGACGAAGTCGCGTTTTGAAAAACTCGAACTCTTCAATAAAGTTATTCATATCATTGAAACAAATTACTACCGTAAGGTTGATATTGATAAGCTCATTGATGGAGCTTTGAAAGGGATGTTTCAAACACTTGATCCTCACTCTGCATTCTTAGATGAAGAAGTCTTTAAGAAGATGCAAGAAGATACAAGTGGAGAGTACGGTGGCCTTGGAATCGAAGTAACACAAAAAGATGGTGTTCTTGTGATCACAACTCCAATTGAAGACTCACCAGCAGAGAAAGCAGGACTTCTTCCTGGGGATAAGATTGTTGAGATCAATAATGAATCAACAATAGGTATTACTCTTGATGAAGCTGTTGATCGTATGAAAGGGGAGCTTGGGACAGTTATTAACCTAGGAATTCTAAGAGCTGGCGAAAAAGATATTCGCAACTTCAAGGTAAAGCGCCAAAAAATTAAAACAAAACCAGTTAAGTCATTTGCGGTAAATAACTACGCTGTTATTCGTTTAAGCCAATTCCAAAAGGATGCAGCAGCTTACGTTGTTAAAGCTCTTAAGAAAGAAAAGAAGAAGCTTGGAAAGAATTTTAGAGGTGTCGTTCTTGACCTTCGCTCAAATCCAGGTGGTCTTTTAAATGAGGCCGTAAACCTTTCTTCAATCTTTCTAAATGATGGTGTCGTGGTGTCAACAGAAGGGCGCGATCCGAAGAATAAAGAAATTCGCTACGTAAAAAAGAGTGGCCATAAAGAATTAGATATTCCGCTTGCTGTTCTTATTAATGGCTCAAGTGCTTCTGCTTCAGAAATTGTGGCGGGTGCCCTACAAGACCATAAGCGTGCCCTTATTGTGGGAACAAACTCATTTGGAAAGGGTAGTGTACAAACTGTTTCTCAAATTTCAGAAGAACAGGGTATCAAGCTTACGATTGCTCAGTATATGACACCAAAAGGTCGAAAAATTCAGGCCCTTGGAATTAAGCCAGATGTGCAAGTTTCTCAGGTTGAAGGGGAGTTTGTTGAAGAGCATATGTATGATGATGGTGGGGTAAGAGAAGTTGATCTTAGAAACCACTTAACAGCAACAGTTGAAACAGAAGAAGAAAAGCAGGCCCGTCTTAAGCGTGAAAAGGCAGCTCGTTTAAAGAGAATTGAAAGAGCTAAGGAAATCAATAAAAAGAAAGAAGAATCACCTGTTCACAGAAAGTATGCAGCAGACAAGGACTACCAAGTTCTGCAAGCGATTAAATTCCTAAACGCAGTCAATAAATTTTAAAATATTAAATTTTTATTCAAATATTGAATTACTTTAATAAGGCCACCTAATAGGGTGGCCTTTTTATTTTCAAAAACTTATTAAACAAAACTGATTAATTCTGAATGGTTACACAGCTCATTTGCTGTGGAGTTGAGCTGGAAATTATTGTATAATAAGTGAGTGAGTTGTGGGAAATAGACGGGCCAAAGATATTATAAGAATACTCAAGAATAATGGTTTTGTTCAAGTTAGTCAGCGTGGTTCTCACAAGAAATTTAAAAAGGGATTGGTTACTGTAATTATCCCTGATCATGGAGGAAAAGATCTTGGTTTCGGTCTTATAAAGGCAATTGAAAAACAAACCGGCGTAAAATTGATTTAGAGGGAAGGTGATTTCATGATTAAATACAAAGCTAAATTCACAAATGATTCAAATGGTATCAATGTTATATTCCCAGACTTACCAGGGTGCTTTTCCTACGGTGAAAATAAGGAAATAGCAATGGCCAATGCTGTTGAAGCGTTAGACTTATATCTTGAAGAAGCTAACGATCCAAAGTGGCCTCTTCCAAAAGCTAAGAATCATAGAGGCGAGAATTTTAATTGGATTACTCCAAGTCCAGAGATATCGATTCCTTTGATGATTCGTGAAGCTCGCAAATCACGAAAGCTCACTCAACAGCATGCCGCGGATCTTCTTGATATGAAGCTTCAGACATATCAAAAGCTAGAATATATTAGAAAGTCAAACCCAACAGCAATGACACTTCTTAAAATTGCAGAAGCTTTTAAAGTAAAATTTGAATTAGCTGGATAATCTTCTAAATAGGCGCTCTGCGTCTTCTCACTTTCTTTAATATTTTGCATCATAAAGGGATGAATAATAAAGTCCCATCAGTCTCACAACTCGTAAATCACATAAAGAAAAATCTCGAGTCTAATTACCAAAATATTAGTGTAACAGGAGAGGTTTCAAACCTTAGCTCCTCTGGTGCAGGACATTGGTATTTCTCACTTGGTGATGGTAATGCACTTATGCAAATGGCGCTCTTTAAAATGGATGCCATGAGAAATCCGATTATTAAAAATATTCGCGCAGGAGACAAAGTCATTGTCTCTGGCTCCGTTTCTGTTTACCCAACTCGAGGAACGTTTCAATTAATTGTGAAACGAATCGTTCCAGCAGGTAAGGGTGATCTTCAGGAACAATTTGAATTACTAAAGAAGAAGCTACAGGTCGAAGGTCTTTTTGATATGAGTTCAAAGCAACCGATACCGACGATGCCAAAACGCATTGGTGTTATTACGGCAAAGGGAGCCGCGGCCTTGCAAGACTTTTTAAATGTATCTCAAAGACGATCTGAGTATCATCAGGTACTTCTTTCTCCGGCGCTAGTTCAAGGAATCAATGCTCCAGCTTCAATCCGTAAGGCCCTTGAGAAACTTATTGCTTATCATTTAAAGGCAAAAGAAGAGGGGCGTACCAAAGATATGCTGGATGTTATCGTTCTCACTCGTGGTGGTGGTTCGATGGAAGACCTTTGGGCATTCAATGATGAGGCCCTGGCCTGGGATATCTACAATTGTCCAATTCCAACCATTAGTGCCGTTGGACACCAAGTGGACTTCACGATTTCTGATTATGTGGCCGATCTTAGAATGGAGACACCTTCGGCAGCAGCTGAGGTTCTAACTCAAAAATTTATGGCGTTAGATTCTGACATGAATCGCATTCGTAAGGATTTAAAAGGTGCCATGAATATGGAACTTCGTCGTCGTTATGATGTCCTTTCTGAAACGTCACCGAAGAGTTTTCTCATTGCTCTTAAATCGAAAATTTCAGATTATAAGCATGAGCTTGAAAAGCTAAATCTAATTAAGAGAAAAGAACAGATCCTTTCTCTTTATGAATATACTTTTGAGCTAGATCGCCTAAGCCGTGATCTTGTGAAAGCTATTCAAAATAAAATTGTGAATTATAAAAATAAGAATATGGAATTTGAGAAGATCCTAGGGGCCTTAAATCCAAAAAATGTTCTTACGCGAGGCTATGCCTACACGCAGATTGGTGACAAGGTCATTAGCTCCTCCAAAGACATGGCAAAGCTTGAAAATGTCGATGTGGATATTCACTACGCTGACGGTAAGGTGACTCTTCACAAGGGAGCTAACTCGTGAGTGCATCTCTTGGGTTTCAAGATAATGAAGTAAATTCACCTAAGCAGAATTTTTACTATCACTCAAATATCGAAATTGATGAAGAGTTAGAGCGCAATTTAAATTATTCTGGATTTAGCTCTAGTGACTATGAATTCGACTTCTCAATTGAATCAAGTATCCCTCTGATTGTTAAACTAGATGACCACATTATCGAGATTGAAACCATCGAGAATCTTAAAGAGCTTCTGCACTTTAAAAGAGAGCTTGCGAGAGTTCTTAAATTAAACTCTAGTATGGCCAGTGCTAATCTCGATGAGATGGAAGTTGCGGGCCTTTATCTTGAGAAGGTATACCAAGACAACGACGACAATTTTATTCCAGAACTTTTTAAAATTTCAGAAGTAAAAAATGAATTCAATATCAAGGTAATCGATAAGGCCGATTCACATCTTTATCCTGTTAAAGAAGATTACTGCTTTGAAGATACAGCTTCTTATTATCTACTTACTGTAAAGGGTGAGTGGGAAGAAGCTCAAAAGGCCGCCCTGGCCATTGCTAATGTGATCCAACTAATAAATGCAAATGAAGAAGAACTCTCAAGTGAACAGCTTGGTGTTACTGACTTGATTAACAAGCTAACTTATCCAGTTGTTATCATCAGTGATGATGGTATCGTTCACTATCATAATGACCACTTTCTAAAGCTTGGAATCACACCAAATAATCTTATCAAAAATCTTGAGTCCGGTTGGATTGATATTGATGATCAAAAATATAAGATCCTCTCAAGTACGACTTCAAATCTAAGAACGATCTGTCTTGTGAAGCAGGAATTCAATTATACAAAGTCACACTCTGAACTTGGTATTATTACAAGCTCCATTGCTCACGAACTCAATAATCCTCTTGCGGGAATTCTTGCGGCCATTAACATGCTTGAGCTTGAAGAGTGGGAAGAAGACGATTTAACAATCCTAAATGAAATGAAGGCGTCAGCAAATCGTTGCAAGAGCCTAATCAATACTTTCCTTGGTTTTGCCAAGGTCAATGATCAACTAAGTCGTCAAAGTACGTTTGAGAGTATTCTCCAACAGGCAATCTCGCTACTGAGCAATCGAAAAATCGAATCGGGAATATCAATTCAAACAAATATTTCAAATGATCTGAAAGAACATGCGATTAGTGGTGCGAGTCTTCCAATCATTCTCTACTTAATCCTAAGTGAGATGATGACGCTTAAAAATCACGAACTCTTAATTGATGCTAGCTCTAACTCTATTGACTGTAACTTCTATCGTAATGAACACGACATCATTCTTACGGTAAAGAATCTCAATATTGAAGGACAAAAGAGTAAGATCTTAAACCGCTTAATCATCCACTTACTTGCACTTGAAAATTCACGCGTTGAAATTCATGGGCAGGATATTGTTGTTTATAATTTGGTCTGATTAAATAAACGCTTCCGGATAATTATACTTATTCGGATTCGTCTCAATGAACTTATCAAGTTGAGTAAAGAAGAAGTCCTTATTCTTAAGGGCAAAAGAATCCTTAAAGATCATAAGCTCGCGCTCTTGGCGTAGATTCTTTGCCATATAAAGATTAACAAGGTCTTGCAGCATTTCAGGGAAGTGAATCTCTTTAAGCTTCTGCGCTTTCTTGCGATTAGACTTTGAATTGATATATTGAATTAGCTTCTTGTCGTGACCAGGGTAGCGAAAGATTAATCCTTGTCTAATTCCTAGGGCACCAAGAGGGTAGATTGTAAATTGTTCTGGCACAAGGTGATTCATAAGAACGAAGTCAGCTTGCTTGATTTTTTGAAGCTCTTCTTTGTACTCGGCCTTTAGTTCTTCTTTCGTACCGTCTCCAATCAAATTTTGACGAAGCATTGTGATGGCCTCTTCTTGATCGGCTTCATCCATTTTATTAAATGAATGATTAAAGCGAATAAGGGCCTCAAGAATTGGTCCACTAAGTTTAATGGAAATAGTTTGCCATTCGAGATCTTTAATACGCTCGCTAATGAATTGAATTTCATTTTCTTTATTCGTGCACGGAAAAGAGAATAGGATGATTCCGTTTTGTCCTTTTACTGTAATAACAAAAGGAGCAAAAATCTTTTTCATCTTTGCCACAATCTCATCGTGCTCACTTGTATCTTTTTTAAAGTTACAAAGATCAAGCTCGTAGCGATTCTTAGGGTAGTAAAGGTGATTGATCTTCTTAATGTCTTTTTCAATAAAGATATTGAGATAGTTTAAGAAGAGTTGCGCTGTCGCGATAGCATCATCAAGGGCACGGTGTGCCTTTTGGTGAGAGATATTAAAAATACGCGACATATAGTTTAGATTCGAGTTCATTAGAGTTGGAATAAGATACTTTGTCATAAGGTTTGTACATAGTCCCTTATTCTCAAGTTGCTTTCTTCCAAGCCTTTCTAATACTGAATTTAAAAATGGAATATCAAATGAAGAGTTGTGAGCGATAAGAACTCGGTCACCAATAAACTCTAGAACTTCATCAATAACGGCATCAATTGTTGGTGCGCCTTCAACTTCATCTTGTGTGATAGAAGTTAGCTTTTGAATAAAGTCTGGGATTTTTCTTTCTGGATTGATGAGAAAGCTTTTTTTCGCTCCTACTTCCAGGTTATCAATTTGGACGAGTCCAATTTCAATGATTTTATCTTTTTTCTGGTTTCCACCAGTTGTCTCTAAATCGAAGACGCAGAAGCTCATGTCTGCTAGCATTTTCTTTGAAGAATGTGTTTCCATCAACAATCCATGAAAGCCGAGTATTCACTCGTGGTTAGGTATTGAATAGATTATAGCAAAGTTCTCCCCACCGAGGTAGGGAGAAAATATGATTTTTTTATTTGATATTTGAGATAACTTCTTCAAGAAGCTCTAGGAACTTCTTCATAACACGTGCGGCCTCGTGCTTAATATCATCGTGATTTAGTTTAGTATTCTCAATTCCTGCGGCCATATTTGTCACGCAAGAGATACCAAGAACATCAAGTCCCATGTGGTTTGCAGCAATACACTCTTGTACTGTCGACATTCCAACAAGGTCTCCACCAAAGTTACGATACATGCGAATTTCAGCAGGTGTTTCATAAGTTGGCCCCATAACACCAACGTAAACACCTTCTTTAAGATCATATGAAATATTCTTTGCCGAAGCATAAGCGATCTCTTGAAGAGCAGGTGACCATGCATATGTCATATCTGGAAAACGAGTTCCTAGTTCTTCAATATTTTCACCAACAAGACAATTTTCGCCTGTTAGGTTTAGGTGATCCTTAATTAGAACAAGTGAGCCAGAGCTGTAGTCTAAATTAATCCCACCAGCAGCATTTGTGATGATTAGATTTTTGATTCCAAGAGTTTTTAAAACGCGAACAGGGAAAACAACTTCATCAAGAGAGTGGCCTTCATAGCGGTGGATACGTCCTTGCATAACTGCAACAACTTTTCCTCCAAGTTCACCCATAACAAGCTGACCTTTGTGGCCGATAACTTTTGTCTTCTTAAAACCTGGAATTTCTTCGTATGGAATTTCAACTTTGTTTTCTAAAAGGTTAGCAAATTCACCAAGTCCTGAACCTAGGATCACTCCAATATCAGGTGCTTTGTCATATTTGCTTTGAATATAGCTCTTTGATTCTTCTAATCTTTTAAAAATTGCGTGCATACGTACCTCTAGATTTCTTTCACTTCAAAGATTAACTTGCTTGCTTTAGGCTTAGCAGTTGTAACTTTAATATCTTTCTTTAAGTCAGCAAGGATAGCTTCAACTTGTTTCTTCTGGTTTTTATTGTGATAGATCTCAACAAGAGCTTCACCTTTAGAAACCTTGTCACCAACTTTCTTATTAAGAACAAATCCAACACCAAAATCAATTTTATCAGTTGCCTTTGCACGTCCACCACCAAGGCTTACACAGTGAAGGCCCATATTCTTACAAGCGATAGCTGAAACATAACCATTCTTAGTTGCGCTAAATACAGTCTTCTCTTTTGCTAGTGGTAGGCGAGAGTAGTCGTCACAAACTTTCTCATCTCCGCCTTGAACTTTAATAAGGTTTTTGAAAACTTTAAGTGCTTTTCCATTATCAATTACTGCTTGAGCTTTCTTTTCACCTTCTTTAAGTGAGTCTGCTTTTCCTGCAATATAGATCATGGCACCAGCAAGCTTAACACTAATATCAGTTAAGTCTTTTGGGCCATTACCTTTTAGTGTTTCAATTGATTCAATAATCTCAAGTGAGTTACCAATATACTGACCAAGTGGTTGGTTCATATCTGTAATCATTGTGATCATACGCTTATCAAAGCGCTTTGAAGTATCACGAAGACTCTTCGCTAGTGCTTTTGCATCCTTGATATTATCCATGAATGCACCGTCACCAACTTTAATATCCATAACGATTCCATTAGCACCCTCTGCTAATTTCTTACTCATGATTGAAGCTGTAATTAATGGGATTGATTCAACTGTTCCCGTTACATCTCTTAGACCGTAGATGATCTTGTCAGCAGGAGCGATGTCCTTTGTTTGACCGATAAGAACGATCTTCTCTTTATTAAGTTGTTTCTTAAATTGTTCGAGAGTTAGTTCAGTTTTGAACCCTTTAATCGATTCAACTTTATCAACTGTTCCACCTGTGTGACCAAGACCACGTCCGGCCATCATTGGAACCTTTACTCCACATGCCGTAGCAATTGGTCCAAGAATGAACGATGCCTTATCTCCAACACCACCAGTTGAGTGCTTGTCGATCACGTTCACGCCTTTGAATTTTAGCGTCTTTCCAGAGTAGAGCATGGCATCTGTTAGAGCTGCCGTCTCTTTTACGCTCATCCCATTTAAGTAGATGGCCATAAGTAGTGCAGACATTTGATAATCGGCAACATCACCATTTGTAATTCCATTAATGAACCACTTAATCTCTTCATCTGTTAATTTTTTACCATCTCTTTTTTTTGAGATGATCTGATATGCGCTAAAATTTTCCGACATAGTATTCCTTTTAAAAATTTAATTCCCTAATAATTCCTGTGCATTTATTGCATCAAATTACTTATGCGTATAGAATAGTAAAAGGGTCATTATAGACACGGCCATTAGAGGTGGCAATGATGAAACTTAATGCGTAGCGCAGGGATTTTAAGGTTTTAGAAATGTTCAAAAAAATTATCATTATATGTTTAGCTCTTACATTTTCATTCTCTTCAGTAGCACAAACAAATTTTAAAGAAGAGGGATTACGTGACTTAACAACAGTTGCAGGCCTTGGCCTAGGTGGAGCTATTCTTGGACTTTCAACACTTTCATTTGTTGAGGAACCTAAAGACCACCTTAAAAATATTCTTGTGGGAGCAGCTGTAGGGATCGTTATTGGTGTTGGTGTTGTGGCCTATAATCAAGCGGCAAAGTCTCAGGCAACAATTCGCCAAACAGGATTCCGCGACTTTGATACGACTAGTCGTTTAAATTGGCATGCGTCAAATACGGCACAAGATATCAAAGAGTTCAATGCTGTAAATCCTAAAGTTGGTTGGTCGTTTAACTTCTAATTATTCTTTTTTATTGTCCATTTATGCTCAAACCTATACTCTAAGGCTGTTTTTAGAATTAATTTAATTTAGTTATAGGGTATTCCATGGAAAGAGTTATTTCGGCATTTGGTTTAATCGTTATGGTTGGTGTTGCTTTTGCATTATCTAATAACCGTAAGAAAATTAATTGGCGCTTAATTCTATCTGGTCTAACTCTTCAGATCTTCTTTGGTCTCATCATTCTTAAAACAGATGCCGGACAAAACTTCTTCGAAGGTGCTCGTGGCTTCTTTACTGCAATCCTAAATTTCACAAATGAAGGTTCTGAATTCCTATTTGGTCCACTGACAAATGTTCCAAAAACTGGATTCATCTTCTTCGTTATGGTTCTTCCAACAATTATTTTCATGTCTTCTTTAATGAGTGTTCTATACCACCTCGGTATTATGCAATTAGTTATTAAAGCGTTCGCGAAAGTAATGTCTGTTGTGATGGGAACATCTGGTGCTGAATCTCTTGCGGCCGCTGCCAATATCTTTGCAGGCCAAACAGAAGCTCCTCTTGTTGTTAAGCCTCTTATTTCAAAAATGACTGAGTCAGAGCTTATGGCCCTGATGACTGGTGGGATGGCAACAGTTGCAGGTGGAGTCCTTGCTTCATATGTTGGCTTCGGAATTGACGCTGCTCACTTACTTTCAGCATCGGTTATGTCAGCTCCGGCGGCACTTGTATGTGCCAAGCTTATGATCCCAGAGACACAAGAGTCTCTGACTAAAGGTGATTTAAAATTAGAATTAAATGATACTAGTGTTAACTTTATTGATGCCGCTGCCAACGGTGCTAGTGAAGGTGTAAAACTTGCTATTAATGTTGGTGCAATGCTTGTCGCGATTATCGCACTTGTTGCCATGATTAATGGTGGCCTTGCCTTAGTTACAGGTTGGTTTGGTTTTGAGGGAATTACTCTTGAGCTAATCATGGGGAAATTATTTGCTCCTTTTGCTTGGTTATTAGGTGTTGAGTGGAAAGATGCTCAAATCGTAGGAACACTTCTTGGTAAGAAGTTAGTACTAAATGAGTTCGTTGCTTACTTAGATCTAAGAGCAAATATGGGTAATATATCAGAACGCTCGGCCATTATCTCTACTTATGCCCTTTGTGGTTTTGCTAACTTCTCATCAATTGGGATTCAGATTGGTGGAATCGGTGGGATCGCTGAGAATCGTAAACATGACCTTGCAAGGCTTGGGATTCGCTCTCTAATTGCCGGGACACTTGCTTGTTTCATGACAGCATGTATTGCGGGTATATTTATTTAATACCGTCTTCGTCTAATTCTAAATTAATTGAGTAGGGTAACGCGGAATATTATATCTTCTAGCGCAAAACCTTGCTCAGACGTACAATTATTAGTAGGTTAAAGTCTTTGGCTTGAGCAATGCTCGCCGACTTGCCTCGCACTTTTATTTCGTATTTCGATTTAAGTTTAAAAGGAATATATATGTCTAAAGATTTGATTATTAACAAAACAGTTAACGAGTGGCGTGCTGTTTTGATGGAGAATGGTGAAATTCTCGATTTCCTTATGGAGAGAACGAAACCAACAACAACGCCACACCCACGCCTTGGAAATATCTACCGCGGAAAAGTTTTAAGAGTACTACCAGGAATGCAGTCTGCATTCGTTGATATTGGTTACTCAAAAGCAGCTTTCCTCTACGTCGATGACGCTTATCTTCCAACTCTTGATGAGCAAAGAGAGATGGCCAAAAAGGCCGAGGTTATTAAGAAAGAAAAGAAAGAAAATGGCCTAGTAATTCCAGACGAATTAGCAACTCTATCTGAGTCAATGGATATGAAGATGCGTCCAGAGTCAGCAACAATTGAATCATTTCTAAAAGAAGGGGATGAGATCATTGTTCAAGTTGCCAAAGAGCCAATCTCAACAAAAGGACCACGTGTTACTCGTCATGTAACAATCCCTGGCCGCTATGTTGTATACATGCCGTTTATTGAGCATACAGGTGTTTCTCGTCGTATTGAAAATGAAGAAGAACGTGATCGTCTAAAAGAGATGCTTGAGACAATCCGTCCTGAAGGTAAGGGTGTTATTGCTCGTACTGTTGCAGAAGGAAGCTCATACAAAACTCTTAAGTCTGACTACGATATGCTGACAAAGATTTGGAAAGAGGTGCAAAAGAAATCTGAAAAAGAAAAAGCACCGGCCCTTTGTTATGAAGACTTAACTTTTATTCAACGAGTTTTAAGAGATATTACAGATGAAGACGTTGATAATATTATTATCGACGATAAAGACGGCGTAAAAGAAGTCGAGAAATTTGCAACGAAGTATCTTCCTCAAATTAAGGGGAAGGCAAAATTCTTTGATGAAACAAATCCGATCTTTGAAAAATTTAATGTTGATATCGAAATTGAAAGGGGACTAAGTAACAAAGTTTATCTTCGTTCAGGTGGTTCTCTAAATATCGATCAAACAGAGGCCCTCGTTTCAATTGACGTTAACACGGGAAAATTTGTTGGCCGAAAAACATTAGAAGAAACAATCCTTCGCACAAACCTTGAAGCAGTTAAAGAGATCGCTTATCAGCTAAGACTTAGAAACTGTGGTGGGATTATCATTATCGATTTTATCGATATGGAAAAAGTTGAAAACCGCGAAGCTGTTTATAACTCACTAGTAGACGCTCTTAAGAAAGACCGTTCGAAAACAAAAGTACTTCCAATCTCTGAGCTTGGGCTTGTTGAGATGACTCGTAAGAGAACTCGTGACACGCTAACACGTATCATGTGCGAGCCTTGTCCGTATTGTGAAGGAAATGGAATTGTAAAAACAGTTAATACGATTTGCTATGAGATTGTACGTGAACTTGGAAAGAAGATTCGCAACAATCCAGAATCGAAGAAGATATCAATTTATGCTCACCCTGAGGTGACGGCATCATTATGTGGTGAAGAACTTGATATCATCGAAACGATGGAAGAAGTCTTTAGTGTCAATCTTCAGATTCGCTCGGAGAACTCTTACCACGTTGAACAATACGAAATTTTTTAGCCGCTTGGGTGCTTAAGGCACCCATGCTTGCTTTTAGGGTTTAACTGATATGAGAGCACTTCTATTCCCATTACATAAAGTTTCATATCAGGCGATCTTAAAGAAGCCCCTCAATATTTTTGAACCACGCTATATTCACATGATTCACGAAGCCGAACAGACCAACACTCCTGTTGCTTTGGCCTATGCGACCTTGCAAGACGCTGATGAAGAAGCTGACACTATTGCTATTGATCACGAAAAGTACCATGCAGTAAAGCGCATGGTGGGACTTGGCCGCGTTCAAATTTTACAAAAATCAAAAGACGGCACCATGCTTGTTATCCTTGAGCCGATGTTTAAGGGACTCATTATGGATGTCTATAATGAAGAGCTTCCGTATAACACCATCGAAGTTGACCCCATTACTGAATTCTTAACAGTGATGCCGGAGCATATGATTTCACTGCAAAGACTTGGGCTGCTCTTTCGCCACTGGGCAAAGTCATTTTTTAAGAACCAGGTGGAGTACGATGCCCTGATGGAGGCAACACAAGATCCCGTGGTTTTAGTTGGCGCCATCACTGAATTTGTCGTGACTTCCCCCGACCTCAAGCAGGGGATTCTCGAAATCGACGACATTAACGCCAAAATCGATGTCCTTCTCGAATGGCTCGACTAGTGGTACGCGCCACCTTTTCAAGAATTCAGTAACTTAGAGATCCAGCACGACAAAAAATTGAAAAATATTCGCGTATTTAGGCTATTTTGCCTTGAGTTGGGGGATATTATTCCCAGAGTCACTACGTAACCTATTGAAATTATGCTTTATTCATTCAACAGTTCTTGGCCAACTATCTGTAATCACGTAAAGGTGGCGCGTACCCGAACTTGCTTTACACAAAGCGCAGTTACTGATAGATTAGCACCACATTTGACCGTTAATTTACTCGCTTCCCTGTGGTGGGGAGGCCAATAATAACTATTGTCCAGGAGATAAAGTATGATTTATGAGTTAGCATTAGTAGCTCACGCGGGCGCAACAGAAGATCAGCAAACAGCTCTTAAGAACCTAGTAGCTGAAGTTGCAAAAAATTACGAAGGTGAAGTCCTTTTAACTGATGATTGGGGAATGAGAACATTTGCTCAAACTGCCAAAAACGGTTCTAAAACAGGTAACTACATCTATTTCATCGTTTCAGGTAACAAAGACCTAAACACAGAACTTCAAAGACGTTTCAAAATCAACGAAGACGTTCACAAGTACCTTATCATTAAATTAGCTGATAACAACGAAGCTGCTGAAGCAGTTGTTAAAGGTTACAAAACTCCATTCTCAAAAGCTCACCCAGGTTCACAAACTGATGAACTAGAAAAAGGTGCAGAAAAAGATAAGAGAAGATTTGCTAAGAGAAAGAACTGTTGGTTCAAAGCAAACAGCATCACTGCAGACTGGAAAGATCCAAAGACTTATAACTGGCTAATCAACGAGTTTGGTAAGATCCAACCATCAAGAGTTACTGGTGTTTCAACTAAGCACCACAGATGGGCACAATCTGCAATTAAGAGAGCAAGAAATATTGGTCTAGTTTCTCACGTTAGAGGTGACTTCGCTCACTAAGAGTGTTGAGAACTTAGTCTTAAGGGAATTAGAAAAAGATAATGAACGATAAGAAACCAAACACATTTACACTTATCTCAAAAGATAACTTCACAATTGGGAAGTTACTTTTCTTATGTGTTGTGAGTTTGATCTTAAGCGTTGCTTATCCACTAGGTGTATTTTCACCGCTTCCAGTGGCATTCGCTTTCTTGATCTATGGAAACTTAAAGACGCTTGTGACTTTCGGTGTAACGATTGTTCTCTGTTTTATTGCTGCTCAATCTAGCGACTCTTTCTTAATCCTTGCTAACTCGGCGTATGTTTTATTCTACGCTGTTATCATTGGTTACCTAAGTGCCGCGACTATTTTGCGCAATGAAGATCCTGTAAAAGGATTATTAAAAAGAGGATTTATCTTACTACTCGTAATCTTCGGTATTATGGGGACTATTGAAGTGATTTTTCCTTCAACAATCTCAACGACGATTACAACTTCAGTAAATGAAGGTTTGTCACAATTAAAGAATTCGCCAGATTATAAAGAACTGATTGCTCGCGGTGGAGAAGTCGCAGCAACTTATCAAAGTGTTTTCGAGAACCCTGATGATATCATTAAGAGAATCTATCAGTGGGGATTCGCTGTTATCTTTGTAAGTACATTCTTTATTTTATGGCTAACGGTTTTCATGCTTTTAAGAAATGCAAAGTTATGGAAAATGCTTCATGGCTACAAATATGGTCTAAAGCACTTTGTGCGCTTTCAAGTGCCTGAGTACTTTGCCCTTATAGTAGTTGTTGGGCTAGCTCTCTTCTTAGGTGGAGAGTATATCGGTGGTGAGATTGTTGAGGTTATTGGCCTTAATATCTTACTTTGCTTAGGAATATTCTATTTCTTTCAAGGAATGGGTGTTTACCTAGACTTCTTAAAATATATTAAGGTGACTGGGTTTGTTCGCTCGATTCTTGCGATTATGACTATTTTCTTTGCTCATCGTTTTATTGCGATTGTTGGCCTATTAGACTATTGGGTCAACTTTAGAAGATTTTTTAAAAATAATAAGGAGATATAAAATGAAAGTTATTCTTAAAGAAACTGTAAAGTCTCTTGGTAACGTTGGTGAGATCGTTAACGTTTCAGCTGGTTATGCAAGAAACTTCCTAATACCAAATGGTGCTGCAGTTCTAGCTGATGAATCAAACACAGCTCAGGTTAAGCACTTTGAAAAACTACTTGCTAAGCAAGTTGCTGCTGATAAAGCAGAAGCGACAAAAGTTGCTGGTACAATCAATGGTTTAAACATTGAACTAATCAAAAGAGTTGGTACTAACGGTAAACTATTTGGTTCTGTTACTACTCACGAGCTTTCTCTTGAACTAGGTAAACTAGGTCACAACGTAGAAAGAAGACACCTTCTTCTTGAAAACCCAATCCGTGCGGTTGGTAGCTACGATGTTAAAGCTAAGATCTTCAATGGTGTTGAAGCTGCTTTTACAGTAACTGTAAAAATGGACCCTGCACAAGAAGAAGAAAACAAGAAAAAAGCAGAAGAGCTAGCTGCAATGAAAGCTGCTCAAGAACTACTTGCTAAAGAGCAAGCAGAAGCTGCTGCTTCAGGTGACACTTCTGGTGAAATGACTGAAGAAGAAAAGTTAAAAATGGAAGCTAATAGAATTCTAAGAAGCTAATTTTTTTCTTATATTAAAGAGGGGGGGCCTTGAGCCTCCCTTTTTATTTCTAATCATATTATGGGGCAGAATATGGTTGAGCAAAACAACTCGAACAACGCAAGAACACTTCCAAACGATACTCTTTCTGAGAAATCTCTACTTTCATGTTTAATTCTAGATAGTATGTCTTTTGATGAAATTTCTGACTTAAAGTTAGAAGGGAAGGACTTTTATAATCCGAAGTATGGAATTGTATTCGATGCCATTAAAGATATGGTTCACTCGAATAACCCAGTTGATTACGTAACAATTTGCTCATACCTTTCAGATCACAATCGCCTGGAAGAAATCGGTGGTCAAAACTTTATTCTCGATATTACTGAAGATCAGGTATCGAGTGCCAACCTTCGCCATTACGCAAAGACTGTAAAGGACAAGGCGTCTCTTAGAGACCTCGTTCGCCAAGCTCGAAAAGTAGCGGACAAAGGTGCAACTTTCTCAGGAAATGCACAAGACTTCATTCAGGAAGTAGAATCAATTTTCTTTGGTCTTACAAACGAAGCCAAGCAAGGAAGTATGATTAAACTTAATGAGTGTCTTAAAGAAAATATTAAAGAAATTGAAGATACATCTCGCATTGCTGGTGAGATTCATGGTGTACCAACTGGTTATGGTGCTCTTGATAAATTATTACTTGGAATGCAACCTGGTCAGCTCATTATTCTTGCTGCCCGTCCTGCCATGGGTAAGACTGCTCTTGCTCTTAACGTTGCACAAAACGCATGTGAGTTCTCAAAACTTCCAGTTGCTCTCTTCTCTCTGGAGATGATGGCAAAGGAACTTTCAATGAGACTTCTAACTCAACGTGCGAAGATCGATTCAAAAAGAATCCGTACGAAAGAGTTCCTTGAAACAGATTTAAGAAAAATTGGACAGGGGATTCAGCAGCTTGCTGATATGCCAATTTACATCAATGATAACGCCGGGACAAACCTTCTTGATATTCAGTCTGCTTGTCGTAAGATTAAAGCTTCTGAAGGGCTAGGTTTAGTTGTTATCGACTACCTTCAGCTAATGAGTTCTCACAATAAGATGCTTCCTCGTGAACAGCAGATTGCTGAAATCTCAAGGGGCCTAAAGAATATGGCCAAAGAACTTGAGTGCCCGGTTATTGCACTTTCACAGCTTAACCGTGGGGTTGAGTCTCGTCCTAACAAACGTCCAATGACATCTGACCTTCGTGAATCTGGATCGATTGAGCAGGATGCGGATATTATCATGTTCGTATATAGAGACGAGTACTATAACCCAGATACAAAAGATCAAGGGATTGCTGAAGTAATCGTTGGTAAAAACCGTGGTGGTGAAGTAGGAACTGCAAAGCTAACATTCGTTGGTGCTCACACTAGTTTCGAAAATATCGCTTATGCACAAGACGATGGAAGAAGTTAAGCAATCTGCTTACGCAATCTTTAAGCATAAAGAAGGCTTCTTAAAACTTGAGAGGCCTTCAAAATACCTTCATATAACAAATAAGAAAATTTACGATCGTTTAAATGAGACTGAACAGGACTTCTCTGTTGCTGCTTTAAAAGAGTTATTAGGGCACAATTGGCATGTGCAATCTCTTCACTATGAATTAGGCCACTATTTCTTATTAGAGGCCCCTCGTTTTGAAGGTGAGGTTGGCCTTGCAACTCTTATTAACTTTGAATTGAATCAATTTATAGGCCCCTCAGAGGGATGTAAAAAACCAACAGCGATAATTGAAAAGATTATAAGTGAAGAAGAGTATGAGAAACTTTTTAAGACGACTTTTGAGAACCTACTGGCGGGAAATTGTTACCAACTAAATCTAACTTCGCTTATCGAAGTGAAGATTTCAAATTCAGACGATCTCGTTAATACATTTCTAAGTAAGGAGCTTTTCTCTAAGCTTAGCGAGTTTGCTCATATTCTAAATTTTCCTTTTGAAGATCGCCTTGTCATTAGTAACTCACCAGAGTGTCTCTATGAATACGACCAAGCTACGAAGAAATTAATAACTAGGCCTATCAAAGGAACAGTTGCCCAAGAGCTAGGTGAGGACTTTCTCATTAATGATATTAAGAATACAAGCGAGCTCAATATCATTACCGATCTTTTAAGGCATGACCTATCGGCCATTGGTAAGAACTTCTCCAAAGTAGAGTCTCTACGTGAATTTTTCCGCGTTCCAGGCCTTATTCATCAATACTCCAAAATTAGCGTTGAACTAGAGGAGTGTAATACATTGGCGCTTGTCGCATCTCTTTTTCCAGGTGGAAGCATTACTGGTGCACCCAAGAAAAGAGTCGTTGAATTGATCAAAGAGATCGAAAATAAAGACCGAGGAATTTACACAGGTTCTACCATTTTAAATTTCGACACAATTTCTAAAGCATCTATAAACATCCGTACTTTAGATGTCGCATCATCTTCTAACCGCGCACTATATGGGGCCGGAGGAGGAATCACACTACTGAGTGACGCTCAGAGTGAATTTCAAGAACTAAAAGCCAAAGCTAATAGCTTTCTTAAGGTTTTCTTTAAGGATGTAAAAATCTAATAAATTCTTACATGTTATTTGATAGTTTTGACATTCAAATCTCTCGCTAGATATGATTTTTTTGTGACAAAGTGAAGCAAAGGATTGCTCCAACATGGATCGTTGAAAATTTGTCGCAGGAGAGGGAAGTCAATGGATATGACAAACAACACAACACAGACAACACAGAACAAAGATACTCACAACAAGGACGTTATGGTGCAATTAAATGATTTAGTTGAAATCTCAGGTGTACCAACTGATTTCATTAAGAAAGAGTTAATGCTTGATGATACTGTTTCAATGGATGAATTGAGATCAAAAATGCTTAAATTTCTCGACACTACTTTTCAAGAGCATGGTGTCGATACTTCTAAAGTAAAATAGTCAGTTAATCTTTTGGAAACATAGGACTTGTTTCTCAATAATCTCCTTAATGCCCTTCTTATTAAGCTTAGGTTTAGTAAGAGGGGCATTTTTATTTTCCCCTTGCTGAACATCTTCAATCGGTAGAAATTTCCACAACTATGCAATTTAAAGTGCTTACTAAATTTTTGTTAAGGTAGTCCGTCTCATTTCCGATACTTAGAATGAAATAGGAAAATTTTCATAGGAATGTTGTATGGATATAGCATCAGTCATAGGATTAGTATTAGCAGTAGGTGGAATCATGGGTTCCATTATGTCAGGTGGGGCGATCTCAATTTTCATTGATGTGCCTTCAGTACTCGTTGTTGGTCTAGGTCTAGTCGGAGTAACACTTTATCGTTGGCCAATGGAAGTCGTAAAAGGTCTTGTTGCAATTGCAATGAAATCAATCTTCTTCACACCAGTTGATCCAAAAGACAAAATTAACAAGATTAAAGAGCTAGCAGAACTTGCCAGACGAGAGTCAGTTTTTGCATTAGAGAAAGCAGAAATTGATGACCCGTTTATGAAGAAGGCAATGACTCTTGCAGCAGATAACAGACCTCCTGAAGTTATTGCTTCAATTCTACAAATGGATATTGATTCAATGGAGTCACGCCATAAAACTGGTGCTGATGTTTTTGATGGTGTTGCAGCCGATGGCCCAGCGATGGGAATGATCGGGACCCTGATTGGTCTGGTACAGATGCTTCAGAACCTTTCAGATCCTTCAGCGATTGGTCCTGCCATGGCCGTTGCCCTTCTAACAACGTTCTATGGTGCGATTATTGCCAACGTTTTTGCAGGGCCTGTTAAGAATAAAATTTCATATCGATCTCAAATGGAGCTTATGTCTATGAGTATCGTTGTTGCGGGAACACTTGGAATTGTAGCAGGTGAGAACCCACGTATGATTATTGAAAAACTTAATTCATTCCTTCCACCAAGTGAAAGATCTGCTTCGGATGAAGGTGAGGAATAAGAATAAGTTTTAAACAAATTTAAAAAGAGTATTTGAGGAATAAATACTAAGGGTAATCAAGGAGTAAGAAATGGCAGATGATAGTGCTGCAGTAGTTGATGACGGTGGAAACGCGAAGTGTCCTGAGTGTGTCCCGGGCCTTCCCGGTTGGATGGCGACGTTCTCTGACCTTGTAACGCTTCTACTTACATTCTTCGTACTACTTCTTTCTTTTGCAAAGACTGAGACGGCCAAATATGAAGCGGCCCTTGGTTCAATTCGCAATGCCTTTGGTGGTAACGTTCTTCAACAGGGTGAAGTTATTCAAAAGGGGAAGTCTCCTGATAACTTTCCAACGATGATGGAATCTCAAACACCAATCAAACCTTTTCCAATTGAGTTTTTAACAATGGAAGGAATTCTTGATAAGCATGAAATCAATCGTGGTTCAGAAGAAGTTCTTAAAAATATGCGTCATGACTTAAAAGAGTTTAACTTAAGTGAGAACGTAACAGTTTATGAACAGGCCGAGGGGATTGTCGTTCGTGTTAAAGACAAGATTTACTTTAAGCGTGGTTCAGTTGAAATTGAATCAACAAAGATAGCTGTTTCATCATACCAGCGAATGATTGACCTTCTTAAAAAACGTAATTGGAAAGTCTTTGTTATGGGTTATGCCGCTCGCGGTGAGGTATCTAATGATGGAAAGAGTGATGCTCTTGAGTTATCATCCGCCCGTGCCACTGCGGCCACTAAATCTCTTATTAGAAGAGGGATTAATCCAGAAAGAATTTCAACGGTATTCTATGGTGATACTCGTTTAACTGACCTTCCGGGACGATCTCAAATGGAGATTGATAACGAAAATCGTAAAGTTGAATTTATGATTAGAAAACGTGATCTTGAAGATAATGGCCACAAAGTTGAAGCACAATAAGAATTTTTGTAATCTCACTGAAAAAGATAGTTTGAAGGAGTTCCTTAAAGGGGAGCTCCATTTTTCTAATAAAGCAATTAAGACCTCTTATATTTCAAAGGTTGCACTGCAGTCTCATCTCGCTCCAAAGAGTGAGTTATACCTACCTCGAGATCTTTTAAATCGCTTTCACGTTAATCCTATCTATACTGGCCAGGCCATTGAAGTAATTCATGAGGACGATATTTTTATCGTCTTAAATAAGCCTCAGGGGATTCACGGCCACCCAATGGAGTATAGTGAAACTGATACTGTTCTAAATTTCATGCGCTCCCACTTTAATCTCCCAAGCCTTGGAAACTCTCGCTCTGATTATGAGAAAGGCCTTCTTTATCGCCTCGATCAATTAACGAGTGGTGTTCTTATCTATATCAAAGATGAGCTTATTCACGAAAATCTTAGAAATTCTTTTTCTCAAATCGCTAAGGAGAAAACCTATCTTGCTATTGTTAAAGGAAAGGTTGAAGAGGGGATGGATTTAACTGATCGCCTTGTCTCAAGTGGCATCAAAGGTGAGAAGATGATCGTCAATGAGATTGGAGTTGAAGCGACTTTAAGAGTTGAGCCTGTTTTCTATCAGGACAAGAAGAATCTTTCTTTAGTTAAGGTTACTTTAAATGAAGGCCATCGCCATCAAATACGTGTTCAACTTTCACACGCAGGTTTTCCAATTATAGGAGACCCTCTTTATAACGAAGACTATAACGAGAAAGAAGACCAGCGACTTTATCTTCACGCCTTTCAATACTGCTTAGATGTAAATGGACACACGACTTGCTTTAAGGCCGAGACGGCAGATTTATTCTGCGACCTCTTGGACTTGGATAGTCTGATGGATGTGGCGAGCTAGGTTATTCTTATTCTTAAGTGTCTTTAGCTTCACTACATACTTTCCTTCAGAAAGAGATGAGAGAATCATCTTTGGGTGAACAAGTTTCACAACAACCATCATCGTTCGCTCAAGACTTTCTTCCATAGCATAACGAGAAATTGAGATATAAGAATTGGCCAGTGCCTTATACATCTCACGACGAAGAATCTCTTTGTCCGTTCCCTCTGGTACGATCTTTTCATCCACAGGAATTGTCACTTCTAGGTTATTTTTATTACACTCAATCTTCCAAGAAGGGTGCATATACTTATCAAGACGCACTTTTACTGAACGACATGATGTCGCTAACATGCGATCTGCACGCTTTTGGAAGGCGCCATTCTCTCTTAATTGAAAGATAAAGATAATAAATATTAATATTCCGAACCCTAGTACTGGATTCCTAAGTAGTGATTTCAATACCATAGCAATATTATCGCACTAAATTATATAAAAATCACTAAAGGAAATGATGGCCATATCCGATAAATATAGTAGGTTATTTAAGGAGCTGTAATGACGTCATTTTCGTCTATGGAAGATCAAAATTTTTGGAATATTTTATTTAATTTAGAAGAAATTAGAAAGCCAATAAGTTTGGTTTCATTCCTAAGAAAAAATCATATTAATCGCGATGAATTCTATATGTTCTATGAGAAGTCTCACTTCTACGGACTATCGATTGACCTTCGTCCCAAAGATGATGAGTTCTTATTAATGCCACTATCATGGCGTAGGGACTACGGTGATATCTTACTTGAGAATACATCACACCGAGAACTTATTAAGGATATTCAGGCCGCCTGTAAAGATGGACGAGTCTGTGAGTTTACATTCTTAGATCACTCTAAGAAGAAGGTTCGCCCTTGGCGAGTGGTACTTTCTCAAAATCTTTATAAAGTCATTAGTGAAGACGTGGTAACAAAGAAGCTAATCACAATTGATATGAACGAAGTCGATGATATTGAATTTCAAGATTTTGACTACGCTTCAATGTATTCAAGATTTGAAATTGAAGAGTATATCAATGCGCTAAGGCATATTGATGGCAGCGATCAGCGTTTAGTTTTAAAGTTAAACTATGGTTTTGAATTAACGCCAATTAGTAATTTAATCTTTCTAGGTCATCCATACTCAACAACGAATCAATATGGTGAAATCATTTGGGCTGCATCTGTCGAAAAGTCTCTTTATTTATTTGACTGGCTATATTCAATGCGCGACCAAATTGAAATTCTTGAACCGAGTTGTATTAAAGAAGAATTCGAGGAGTTTTGCCAGAAAAGAAGAAATGCTGCATAATCCGACATGAGATGAAAAAGAATAACTTATTTCTAATATCGTTTCTTCCAGCACTCCTGTACTGGTATCTTGAAGAAACACAGACAGTGGAGATTGCCATCATTGGCGGTCTTTCGCTGGCGATTTTAGAAATCATTTTTGAGAAGGTATTCTTTAAGCACATTCATTCAATCTCTAAATTAAATTTTATCATTATTCTAATTCTTGGACCAATCTCCTTGATCGGCCATGATGGAGTTTGGTTTAAGTTACAGCCATTCTTTACGGGGCTCTTCTTAAGTGGATTTCTTATCTTCAATCTCAAGCAAGGCAAAAGTCTTATGCTTACGATGATGGAAGATATGGAAAAGAAGGCCAATGTGCCAGAAGAGATAATGACAAAGATTGAGTACCACTTGGCCTACTTCCTACTATTCAATGGTATTTTTATGGGTTACTTGGCCATCTATGAAACAACTTCTCGTTGGGCCTTTTTTAAGTCCATTGGATTCTATATTGTTTTTGCGGTCTTTTTGGTTCTAGAAATTATTTTAATAAGACGTGAAGTAAAGAAGATTATGCTTGAGCAAATGCAGGCCCAAGCCGATATGATTCAAACACACCACGGAGGCCACATTGACTAAGGCAAGCGATATTGTTGAGATTGAAGAGTTTGATATTTCTCCAGGAAGAACAATTGCAAATCGCTATGTGGTTCTTGAAAAACTAGGTTCTGGCTATGAGGGTGAGGTTTACCGCGTAAGGGAGAAACACACCAATATTGAAAGGGCCATTAAGATTTATTTCCCACAAAGAAATAAGAAATTTAAAGTGAGCACAAGATATGCTCTTAAACTTGAAAAGCTCAGTCATAGTCCAATTGTGATGGATTGTATCTCTCATGAATTGGTAACTTTAAAAGGTCAAAAAGTAGCATGTCTAACTTCTGAGTTTATTGAAGGGGAGATGCTTGGAGAGTTTATCCAAAAGCAAAAAGGTAAGCGCCTTGAAATCTTCTCTGCTATTCATCTACTTTATTCAATAGTCGTAGGGGTCGAGTCTATTCACCTTGAAGGTGAGTATCACGGAGACCTTCATACCGAAAATATTATCATTCGCCGCTTTGGATTAGAGTTTGATTTGAAGATTATTGACCTTCACCACTGGGGTGACTCGAAAAAAGATAATCGCGACGAAGATATTATTAAAATCATCAGAATTTTCTATGATATCCTAGGAGGACAGAAGCATTATAAGAAATTATCTCCTTCCATTAAGTACATCATTTGTGGACTTAAGCGTGGGATCATTCTTAAACGATTTAAAAATATCAGTATGCTTCGTTACCACCTAGAAACCATGGATTGGTCAGATGCCGTTTAAAAAAATTGTTTCCGACGTAGCGGAATTTGAACACGATATTTTTGACTTTGGTGATTATCGCATTGGCTACTTCATT
This sequence comes from Halobacteriovorax sp. CON-3, assembly GCF_043196995.1. Lineage (NCBI taxonomy): Bacteria > Pseudomonadati > Bdellovibrionota > Bacteriovoracia > Bacteriovoracales > Halobacteriovoraceae > Halobacteriovorax > Halobacteriovorax sp. CON-3. The sequence goes on along the minus strand of NZ_JBEBNA010000001.1, from coordinate 1,344,775 downwards.
GCCAAACATAAGTTAAAAGAATCAGGCGATAATAACGAAGATGCTCTCTTTATTAGCGGAGAGGAGAAGTCTTTTGTTGTTGGAGTTTCTGACGGGGCCGGTGGTCATCCGCGCGGGCGCGATGCTGCTGTTGCAATCGTTGAGGCCATTGCAAATTATAAAGACGGTAGCAATTGTTTGGAACTCATTGAAACCGCAAATCAGAACGTATCAGATCTTAAGGCCGGTGCAAGATCAACTCTTGCCTTTGCCCAGATTAAAGATGATATGGTTCGCTTCTACCATGTTGGTGATTCTGAAATTCTCTACTGGAATGCCCATGGGAATGAAATCTATACTTCTACTCCACACTCTGGAGTTGGCCATATGGTTAAGGCAGGAGTCCTAGGTCAGGAAGAATCTCTTGCTCACCCTGAAAGAAATTATGTCAATAACCTCATGGGTGACGACGTTATAAAAATTGAATCAACCTCTGGGGCCAGTATCAAAAAAGGTCACACGATCCTTATTGGAAGTGATGGGCTTTTTGATAATATTCCTCACGACTCCCTTACTGAACTTATTGGACAGGGGATCTTTGATAAGTCATTTGAAAACCTCGCTGAGTTTTGCAAGATTCAAAACGAAGAGGCCTGGCTTAAATACGATGACATTTCTTTTATCGCGATTCGAAAGGTTAAGGCCTAGTCGGTGCATGGCACTTAGAACTTAGAATTGTCCAGCAGGATAACTTCCAAGGATCTTAATGTCATTGGCGTCGCGCTTTAACTCTTTAAGGCATTCTTGAACCTTGTCATTGTGAAGGGCACCCATGAAATCAACGTAGAAGATATACTTAAATGGTTGATGAGGGATTGGGCGTGACTCAAGCTTCGTTAAGTTGATGCTGTAGTCAGCGAAAACTTGTAGGCAGCCTAGAAGTGCTCCAGGATGGTGCTTTGTTGTGAAGGCGATACTTGTTTTCTCTTTTCCAATTCCCGTTGGGATATTCTTTTCTTTAACGAAAATAAGGAAGCGAGTGAAGTTGTCTGCTTCATCTTGAATCTTTTCCTGAATGATATTGAGGCCGTAGTAGTCAGCGCAAAGGCGTGAACCAACGCAGGCTTCATTTTCAGATTTTGATTCAGAGATGATTTTGGCAGAGCCCGCAGTATCAAACTCGGCAACTGGTTTTAGGCTTTCTTTCTTAAAGAAGCCATGACATTGGGCCAAGGCAATCGGGTGTGAGTAGACGGCCTTGATATCCGCTACATCAACACCCTGATTGGCCATAAGGCAATGGTTAATTTCTAGGTAGAGTTCGCCAATGGCAAAGAAGTCATGTTTAAAAATTAAATCCATATTGATATCGACGTTTCCGACGATGCTATTTTCGATAGGTAAGATGGCACAAGCGACTTCCTCATTTTCAAGGGCGCTACATACGTCTTCACTTAGGGCAATGCCCACGGCCTCAACTTCCTTGCCAAAATATTTATAGAGTGCTTCTTCTGAGTAAGAACCTTTGGTGCCTTGAAATGCTACCTTCATTCCTTTATTCAATCTTCAAGCCTTTTGATAACTTTATTAAACGATTCTAGGAAGTCTTCACGAGTTTGTTTAGCATATTGATTATGCTCATTCATATCTGCGAATAATTCCCATGAGTCATTTTCGACAGTCTTTAAAATTTTTAAAAGTCTACGGTAACCTTTTGTGTCGATCGGAAGTTTTTTCGCATCCATATCCATTAGCGTTCTTCCAATCATGTGAGTGAGTAGAAGAGAGTGGGAGATCTGTTTATCGTGCTCGGCCGCTGTTGTCTCTATTACCTTGATTCCATGAAAGCGCATAAAGGCACAAATCTTTTGATAGTATTTATCTTCGATGCGAACAGGGCAAACAGCTATTTTAGTTCCAAATAATGTTTCACCTGCTGAGTCTGGCCCAAACATTGGGTGAGTGGCAAGAATGCTGACTGTTTCTGGCAGATGCTTCTTCATTGCAGCAACTGGCATCTCTTTAACGGAACAGACGTCAACAACGAGAGCATCTTTAGATAGTAGTGGAGCGATCTCTTCAATAACAGATTCAAATTTATTCATTGGAACAAAAGGAATGACGATTGGATTTTTACAAACTTCTTCAAGAGGTTTGAAGTGACACCCTATGGCCTCAACTTCTGCTTTTACACTTTCGTTTATATCATAAATTTCAACTGTAAAATCTTCTTCTAGGTATTTTGAAATTAACTTACCAAGTCGTCCGAAACCAATTATTCCAACTTTCATTAACAAAGAACCTTTTTTATATTTTCATAAGCTTGTTCAATACGTTCAACAGAATCTGTAAATGCCAGGCGGATATAATCATCTTGTCCAAAGAACTTTCCAGGAACAAGGGCAACGCCAGCTTCTTCAATTAGCTTTTGCACCATCTCAACCGAGTCATTCACAATTCCTCTTTCAATAAATGGTTTGATATCAAGAAAAAGGTAGAAGGCCCCTTGAGGTTGAGTTACTTTGAAGATTTGTGAGAATAACTCATAAGCACGTTTTTTACGCTCAGTCATTGTCTCTAACATATCGCCAATGATTTCATCACTATGCTCAATGGCATTGATGGCACCATATTGTGTAAATGGTGGAATATTTCCACATAGATGGCCTTGGAAGCTATCTACTTTCTTAATGAACTCCTCCTTGGCAATCATGTAACCGACGCGAAAGCCTGTCATACAAAATGATTTTGAGAAACTTTGAATCGAAATTGATCGATCTGCAATTTCTTTACCAAGCATAAGAGGTGAGACGAATTCACAATCATAAGTAAGAGATTCATAGGCTTCATCACTAACGATAATTAAATCGTGTGCAATGGCCATTTCACCAAGTTTTATTAGTTCTTCTCTTGTATAAACTGCACCAGACGGATTATTTGGTGTGTTGATATAGATTGCTTTTGTCTTTGATGTAATTGCATTCTTAATGGCATCAAGATCGAGGTGAAAATCTTCTTGTGAGTTAACAAAGACAGACTTTCCTCCAGCAAGCTTGATACTTTCTGGAATTGTGACCCAGTATGGAATAGGGACGATAACTTCATCACCTTCATCTAGAATTGATTGAAATGAGTTGAAGATAATTTGTTTTGAACCATTTCCAACGAGGATATTTTGAGGTTCAATTTGAGTTTTACAACGATGATTAAAGTAGCTTGCAATGGCCTGCCTTAGTTCTGGCTCACCACTTACAGAAGAGTATTTAGTTTTCCCTTTCTTAAGGGCCTCATAGATGGCCTCTAGAATACTTTCTTTGGGCAGGAAATCTGGTTCACCGACATTTAGGCCGATGATATCCTTTCCTTGACTTCTAAGGTTTGTAATTTGTGCCGAAATCTGGATACTACCAGACGGAGCAATTCCTTCCACTCTTTCAGATACTTTCATAACTTTATTATATCACTTTTTATGATTCTTTCTTAAAATCATTCATCATACGAGTTTGTTCTCTAACTGACTCAGTGTGAATTGCATGGTAAAGCTCTTCCACAAATCGACGATCTAGTGAAAGCTTTTCTCCCTTAGCAATACGATCATTCATTAGAGCATCCATTCTTCCTACTTGAAGCGGAGTGACGTTATTTGCACTCTTTAGTGCTCCAATTTGTTTAACGATATTCATACGCATATGCATAAATTCAAGGATATCATTATCAATTTGATCGATTTTATTTCTAAGTTTATTTAACTCATCTTCAAATCCGTCATTGTGTCCAACGGCATCTCTAACTTGTAGGTGAGTGATAATTTCATGAAGCATCTTAGGTGTTACCTGTTGAGCGGCATCACTTAAAGCTTTATCTGGAGTGATATGAGTTTCAACCATCACACCGTCCATATTCATATCCATGGCCTTCTGACAAACCTCTCCAATAAGATTTCTGTTACCGGCAATGTGTGAAGGGTCACAGATAATTGGAAGATCTGGCATTAATCTTTTAAGTTCGATTGGAATGGCCCAGTATGGTTTATTTCTGTACTTTGTCTTTTCTGCACTTGAAAAACCTCTGTGAATTGCAGCAAGTTTATCTAGGCCAACATTTGAAAATCTTTCAATAGCACCCATCCAAAGCGCAAGGTCAAGGTTGATTGGATTCTTTACCATAACTGGAATGTCGACACCTTTGAGGGCCTCAGCGATTTCTTGAACAGCAAAAGGTGAAACCGTCGTACGTGCTCCAATCCAAAGAATATCAACATTGTGCTTAAGAGCTAATTCAACGTGAGAAGCATTAGCAACTTCTGTTGTAATAGGAATATTAAAATCTTTTCTAACTTGTTCCATCCAAGGAAGGCCAACTAGTCCTACACCTTCAAATGTATTTGGGCGAGTTCTTGGCTTCCAGATACCAGCACGAAAGGCGTCCACTTTGCCATTTTCAACTAGCTCTTTTGCAATCTGATAAACTTGCTCTTCACTTTCTGCTGAACATGGTCCAGCGATAACAAGAGGCTTTTCATCTATTTTAATCCAAGAGTTTAGTGGCGCTATTTTCATGTGACATCCTTTTTGGTCAAGTATTAAGATAAATTTATATTACTCAATACAATACTATTCAAGTCTTTAACTCATCGAAATTGACTTAAATTTTCTTAATTTATTCAGTGTTTATTTGATGTAAATGGAATTATTTGCTTAGGGAAAGTTATGGGTCCAAGATATTCAAAATATAATGAACCCACTATAAGAATTATGGAATATAAATTGCCGAGTTCTTTTCGTTCTCTTTTACTTCAAGACGAGAAATCCATACACGGCCGTCAGTTTTCTTCTTAATAAGTTCAGACATTTTTTCGTAAACGAATTCTGCCGTTCCTTCCATTCCTGCATTTGGCAGAACACGAAGTTGAACGACACCTGCTTCATCAAGTTTTTTAAATTCATCCATAAATGGATCATCTTGTGATGCAAGAAAAGTGTGGTCGAACATATCATCAAGCCAGGCCTTTACATCTTTAAGATCACCGAAGTCCATAACCCACATTTCCTTTGTTAATTCAGAACATTCAAATTCAAAATGAAATGAGCGAGAGTATCCGTGAACGAAGCGACAGTGTGAATCTGCTTTCCATTGACGATGTGTACATGGGAAACCATAGAAGTGTTTTGTTGATTTAAAAGTGGCCATAATTATCTCCGTTTAAGTACCTACACACTAGCATAGATCGGGTAATCATGGCCACATGATCTAGTCCCAGAAGGGACTATAACTTGATAGTTTTGATATCTTCATTAAGTTCTTTGGTAGCTTTTTTGGTAAAGATGAGGGTAGGGGAATACTTGAAAGCTACACCCAGAACCAGAAGAGTTTGGATAATGAAGATATTGCGATTAATATCCTGTCCTCCTTCTGCTGCCACGAAGTTTCCAGCTGAGGGAAACCATCTTAGGGCAATAAAGTAAATCGCAACTGGTAAGAGCATATTCACTAGGCCATTGTAGACTCTTTCTTTTGAATTCTTAGGGGGATTTAAGAACTCATTTAATAGAGCGAATCCTAAGGACAGTAGTGAAAGTGCTGTAAATACCACGGTCATTACAGGGTTTTGGAAAACTTGAATGGATAAGAGTGCCAAGACACCAAAGAACATATAGCTCAGTAAGCGATACTTCTTGCCCTTGTCATCCTTTTCCGAAAAGAAATCCACTAAAAAAACTAAATTGAATACTGTGAATACGATTGTTATTGTCATGCCCTGCATATCGGGGCTTTTGCCAATGTCTAAACTTAAGAAAATACTAAAAAAGGCTAAATCCTCTTTAACAAATTGCTCTAAATAAGCTACGCTCTGTCCATGACGAATATCATAAGCACACAGGGTTTTATCATTCACGATCAAGTTTTTGATCAGGCCAATCATATGGAACTTATCTTTTGGATTAAAACGCCAGAAGATGTTGTTAAAGTGATTATTTCAAACGAGCGTCCTCTCTTTTTTATTGAAAGTGATGCCAACTTAAATCTTAGCTTTCAAGGTGAGAGAAAGAAGTTAAACCTAAAAGCTTTCAATGGCAGAAGCTTAGATGGTATTTATTTTAATCGTCATAAAGATCTCATGGATACAAGAGAGCACTTTCATAAAAATGGAATCCGTACCTATGAAAGTGATGTGAGACCAAATGAGCGATTCTTGATGGAGAGATTCATTAATGGTGAAGTTCTTATTCAAGGGCAAGCTCAAGTGATGGGCAAGATGCGTGTTTTTCATAACCCACAAATGAAGGCCTTGGGAATTCATGAGTCCGCCCAAAAACCAACGCCTAATTTTAATATTATGTCCTTAGATATTGAAACGAGTATGGGAAATGATCTCTACTCAATTGCAATCCATCAAATAGGTGATCGTGATATCAAAAAAGTTTATATGGTTGATGAAAGTGGCCAGTACTCAAATGATGAGTTAACAACTTTCTATCGTAGTGAAAAAGAATTAATGATTTCATTCATTAACGATTTTCCTAATTACGATCCAGACTTTATCGTCGGCTGGCACGTTATTGGTTTTGACTTAAAGTTCTTAGAACGAAAGTGCCAACAATTTGGTATTAAATTTAATCTTGGGCGCGATGGCTCTCAAGTTCGTTTGAGAGAAAGAAAGGGGGCCGGTTGGTTTTCAACAATTGCTGGTCGCCAAGTCATTGATGGGCCACCAACTTTAAGAGCGGCTTTTTATCAATTTGAAAATTTTAAACTCGATACTGTCGCTACTGCTGTGCTTGGTGCGAATAAAGATATTACTGAAACAGGGATGGATAAGGTTGAAGAGATCACAAGGCGCTTTTTAGAAGAGAAGCATGCTCTTGCAAAATATAATATTCTCGACTGTACCCTCGTTCTTGATATTTATAAGAAGCTAGAAATTATTGATCACCTTTATCGCCGCGTACAACTTAGTGGGATGTTAATTGATCGCCTCTCTGGCTCAACACGTGCCTTTGATCATATCTATTTACCGCGTCTTCACCGTAAAGGGTTTATTGCAGGAAATACCTTAGATATTGATAAAGAAAGTGCATCTCTTGGTGGACTCGTTATTGAGGGAACTAAAGGGTTACATGAAAACGTTGTGGTTCTAGATTTTAAGTCTCTCTACCCAACGATTATTAAAACTTTTAAAATAGATCCTCTTTCTCGTTTAAAAGGTGATGTGAATTCAACAATTCTTAAAAACGGTGTTGCCTTTTCTAAGACGGAGCATATTCTTCCTGAACAAATCGACTTTCTTTTAAAGCAACGTGAAATTGCAAAAACGAGACAAGATAAGAACTTATCACAGGCCGTAAAAATTCTAATGAATTCATTTTACGGGGTGATGGGCTCAGGTGGCTGTCGCTTCTATCATGCGGACCTTGCAACCTCGATAACTTCAACAGGCCAGTGGCTTTTAAATGAGTCCATGAATTATGCCCGCTCACTTGGTTATGAAGTTGTTTATGGTGACACTGACTCTGTCTTTATCAAGCTAAAATTCTTAGAGACTTCTCAAAAGGATAAGGCGGGTACAGATCTAGCACGCAAAATAACAACTCATTTAACAGAATTAATTGAAAGAGATTATGATCTTGAGTCACATCTTGAGATGGAATATGAAAAGTGTTTTAAGAAGCTTTTTATTCCTGAATCACGAAGTTCTGAAATGGGGGCAAAGAAACGCTATGCCGGAATTTTTGATAATGGTGAATTATATTTTTCTGGCATGGAGTTTGTTCGTTCTGATTGGACTAAGGCCGCAAAGAGCTTTCAATACGAAATCTACAAGCGCTTTTTTAATGCAGAATCTTTAAACGAATATATTAAGAATTATGTAAATGATCTTAAAAATGGCCTATTTGATAAAGAATTGATTTATTCAAAGAGGTTATCTAAAGATATTAGTGAGTACACAAAGTCTAACCCTCCTCATGTGAAGGCCGCAAGGTTATTGCAAGAAAAGGAGCCTGATAAGAATATCAGGAAAATCGACTACTTAATAACAATGCATGGGCCTGTTCCACTGGACTTTGCGCCAAAAGATATCGATTATCAGCACTATATTGACAAACAACTGTCTCCAGTGGCAACTGATGTGCTAAAATTTATGGGTATCTCCTTTGACGATATTGTCATGGGTTCACAAATGAGTTTATTTGAATGAGCGAGCAACAAGAAGTAATACATTCTAGAAAAAGCTACAAAAAGAATTGGGCCTTTATGGGTTCTGTGTTCTTTGTTATGGCCATCATCTACGTTTTCTTTAAACGCGACCTCTATTTATATGTCTGTGAACAAGAGAATAATGCCCCGGCCTGTTTCTTATTATCTGATATTTATCAGGATGACGGGGAGCATGCAAAGGCGCAAAAGTATCTTGAGCTTTCTTGTCAGAATAAATACGAAATCGCTTGTAATAAGCTAGGGAAGGTACTTCCAGCCACTATCGTGAAATAGACTCACTTTTATTTCCTTACCATCGCTTGAACTTTTTTCGCTTCTTATATATCCTATTGAGCAGTTCAAAGGGGTTCTATTTTGATTCGAACATTAATTGATATTTATATTTTTATTCTCATCATTGATGTGATTATTTCTTATATTCCTCAATATAAGTCACATCCAATTTGTATCAGAATTAAGCAACTCTCAGACTACACATGCGGGCCAGTTCGTCGCATGTTACCTGAAATGGATATTCCATTTGATATCTCTCCAATGATTGTCATTTTATTTTTAAAGATTTTTGTCGCAGTTTTTTAGTTTCTTTGTAATTTCAAATTCTTGCCAATACGTATCAAAAGTTATTAAACTATAATCATATGTATTGCCTATGGAGGGGTTAGTGCACAACGAGTTTGATTTTCTTACACAAGAGACTTTTAACCTAAATACACGAGATACTTTTTTGGCCGATGAAGATTTTCGAAATGAATTTCTTTTTGGCTCAGATAGTTTAGAGTCTGAATCAGAGTCGAGTGCAGAATATCCACAAACTTCTGGCTTCGTTTACAATATCGTTAAGAGTAGCTCAACATTCTCTATTCGCGGCGTAATCTCGGACAATATTAGCGAAACATTCGAGCTGGCAAACTCAGGTGATCTGACAACACTAAAGTCACTAAGAATCGATGAGAGTGAAGTGGCCGCAACTCTTTACTATGAAATATCAAACCTAGATCTTGCTCAAGTTATTTACGATCAAATTTTTAATAAGCGCTTTCCTTTAGAGGAAGACCTCATTTGCAATATCTCTGACCCTGGCTTTAGCTGGTGGTATCAAAGAAGTGATGATGCGATTAGAATTAACTTCAAAAGCCATAAGCTTGAGGGCAGTGGAGAAAGACTGAAATTAGGACCAATTGGTGATGTTTGTATTGCAAGTATCCTATTTACACGTCTGGAAAAGGCCATTGAAGAGAAGATGAATCTTTTAGAATTCAGCATCTCCGAAAAGCATTTTATTATAAAACCAAAAGATCGCTTTCACCGAGTTTTTGAAGAATTGTCACTTGTTTTTGAAGAAGGAGAGCTTGATAACGATGCTCAAATTCTTAAGGGACTAGACGATACTTTAAAATTATATCTAATTGAGTTGGCAACAATCAGAAAGTTTTGGCTTCATATCGAAGCTTTAAATACAAATTTCGATTATTCAACAACTCAGAATCTTCTGTCTTAGTCGTCAATAAAACGGCCGAAATGCCTTTGTGCGCTTTGTCACGATAAGTTTTCCGTGAGAAAACTACTTGTGCGAAATTTTGAAACGCATTAAAATATTGATATTGGGAAAAAAAGTATTCATGAGGAATACTTCGCAAAAAACAGGATGTAAGTTTGCAGTTTTCACTAGGAAGAAATCGTGGACCTTCTGCGTCAGGGTCTGCATCGAAGACTAATAGTAGTTCAGAGCAAAATTCAAGAAGTGCAGCAATGCAAAAGGCGATTGAGAGAAATCGTGCAAAGATGGCCTCTAGAGGTACTTCTAGACCGATGGGAACTCCACCTCCAACTCCTGGTGCATCAGCAACTGCTCGTCCAAGACCAAGACCGATGTCTGCTCCATCACGTGATGAGGGAGAATCTAGTGAATCGGGCTCTTCTGTTTTAGCAAAACTTCGTGCTCAACGCGCTCAACGAGAGGCAAGTGCCGCTCCAAAGCCGGCAGCTGCGCCAAGACCAACTCCGACTCCTTCTGCAAGTGGGACTCCAACAAGAAAACCAATTACTCAAGCTGATAATATTGAAATGTCTTCGCCTCTAAGAAAGAAGGCGACTGCACCGGCAACTGTTAATTATGCAGATCAAACACCTGCAAAAGCAATTGCTAAAGCAAAGACAGCTGTTAGCGCAAAGAGAAAAGTAAAGTCAAAGTCTAAAAAGAAAGGTGAGCTTACACACTGGGGTGTGAAGCTTTGCTGGGGATTTTGCTTATTTCTACTTGGGCGTTTAGTTTTTTCTCAGGGTGGAGTCATTGAGTACTTTGATAAGAAGTCGACACTTGATCAGGCCTACCATGAAGTAACATTACTTAAAGCAGAGAATGATGGCCTAATGAAAGAGCTGGATCTAATCAGAAATAATCACCGCTACAAGAAGAAGCTTGTGCGTGATCACCTTGGGTATATTGCTCGTGATGAGTATCTTATTTTATTCCCAGAGACTTCTGAAACTTCTGATCGAGGGCTTTCTTCCATTTAAGTTGGGAGCCCTTGGTAATTCCATACTTCTTTGCCATTCCGGCATGCAGTTCTAATACAAATTGACCCTGATAAACCTTTGTCGTTGGAATCTTTTGCGGTTCATTGCGACTCGGATAGTGGGGAAGTGTTTCAATCGCTACTACTTTAAAGTTTTTATCTAAAAAAATAATATCGAGATCAAAGTGAGTATCAGGCATCCAAAACTTTAGGGGCATCTCTTTCGAATAGACAAAGACGAGCCCTTCGTTCTTTTTCATTTTATTGGCCTTGAGTCCACTTAGGCCCTGCTGCTTCTCTTCTTCTGACACTGCCCACGAGACATTTATCTCACTATTCTTTGGTGTGATTAGGATTTTCTCATTCCACTTCTTGTTAATGAATTGGGCATGGGCGTGTGTGCTTAGCGTTAAGAGTAGAAATACAAAAAATGTACTGAGAATATGTGAAGAATTTGTTATAAATTTCATACCAAAAAACTATATATCAAGAGGATTAGCATGTCACAGATTAAGGGTTTGATGAGAACTCACAATTTAGGAGAATTAAGGGCCGAGCACATCGGAAATGAAGTAACACTATGCGGTTGGGTAAATAAGAACCGTGACCTTGGTGGTCTAACTTTTATCGATTTACGAGATAAGTTTGGTGTAACTCAACTTAACTTCACAAATTTCAAGGGCGACGCTGATCTTCTTAAAAAATGCCACCTTGAATCAGTTATTAAAGTTGTTGGGACAGTTGCAGGCCGTCCTGAAGAAGCACTAAATAAGAATATGCCAACAGGTGAAGTTGAAGTTCATGTAACAGACCTTCAAGTTCTATCTGAGTGTGATATTAATAATATTCCATTTCTTCCATACGGTGCTACTGAAGCAACTGAAGATAATAAACTTAAGTATCGCTACCTAGACCTTAGAACAAAGAAGCTTCAAGATATTCTAAAGCTTCGTTCTAAAATCACTCTAGACGTAAGAAATACAATGAGCGCAAATGACTTCATCGAAGTTGAGACGCCAATTCTTTATAAGTCGACACCAGAAGGTGCTCGTGACTATGTTGTTCCATCTCGTGTTCATCCAGGTCACGTTTATGCACTTCCACAATCACCACAAACTCTTAAACAACTTCTCATGATTGGTGGAACTGATAAGTACTTCCAAATCTGTAAGTGTTTCCGTGACGAGGACTTAAGAGCTGATCGTCAGCCTGAATTTACTCAAATCGATATTGAGGTTTCATTCGCTACTGAAGAGTATATGAAAAACCTTGCAACAGATCTTATGAGAAATATTTTTGAGCTTGGTGCTGACTTTGAAATTCCAGTTATGCACTATAACGATGCCATGAGAGATTATGGTTCAGATAAGCCAGATGTTCGCTTTGGCCTAAAACAACATATTGTTTCAGAGCTTTTCAAAGATACTGAATTTGGTGTTTTCAAATCAGCTATTGAAAGTGGTGGCATGGTTAAGACGATGTTCGTACCAGCTTCAATGGGAACTTTCTCACGTAAGATCCTTGATGGATTTGTTGATGTAGTTAAGCCACATGGTGGAAAAGGTGTGGCCTTCTTTAAAGTTGAAGAGGGGAAAGCATCTGGTGGTATTTCAAAATTCATCACTGATGATGTTCTTGCTTCACTTTCTAATCTTTCAGACTTAGATGGTGATGCTGCAAACGGAACATGGCTATTCTTCGCTGACCAAGAGGGAATTGTACACGATAGTGCAGATGCTCTTCGTCGTCACCTAGGACGCGAACTTGGTCTTATTAAAGATGGTTATGCATTCCTATGGGTAAATGATTTCCCATGTTTTGAAACAGATGAAGAAAGATTCTATGCAAAACACCACCCATTCACTTCTCCTAAGATTAGTGAAATGGATAAATTCATGAATGAAGAAGTTAATGTAAATAATAAAACTCTTCGTGACCTACCTGCTCAAGCTTACGATCTTGTTTGTAACGGATACGAGCTAGGTGGTGGATCAATTAGAATTCACAACGGTGCTGTTCAAGAGAGAATGTTTGAAGTTCTTGGAATGAGTGAAGAAGAAGTTTCTAGTCAATTTGGATTCTTCGTAAATGCACTTAAGTACGGAACTCCTCCACACGGAGGGATTGCTTTAGGTCTAGACCGTATCACTATGGTTAAGGCCGGAACTGATAATATCCGTGACGTTATCGCTTTCCCAAAAACAACGACAGCAAGTGATATGATGTCGAATGCACCATCAGTACCTGCAAAAGAGCAGACTGACGAATTACACTTTGGTTTCTTAAAATAATTGCAGAAGGCCCTCTTGTTAGGAGGGCCTTTTTTTTTGGAATATTGATCTATGTTTAAAAGCTTATACCGTGAATTCTTACATGAGTGGAAACATAGCTCGACAATGTCAGTAATCTTTCAATTTCTTGGCATCATCACTTTCTTTTTTGTCTATACTTCGAATTTAAATCTCGACAGTAATGCTAAAACGTTTTTAGCGATATTCTCTTACGTGGTTATTCAGTGGCTCCTTTCAAGTACTCCACTTTTTATCTCTGGCATGATGGGAGTAGCACTTACTGTTCTCTTTGGTGTGGTTACTTTTGAAGAAGCTTTTAGTAGCTTCAGTTCACAGATCATTTTTCTCTTCATGGGAGGCTTTCTTTTAGCGCGTGCCATGGAGAAGCTTGGCCTTGATCGAAAGTTATCAGTGACGATTCTAAACTCTCGCTTCATCGATGGGGACTTCAATCGCACTCTGGCCGTCGTTATTGGTGTCACTTGTCTATTTTCGATGTGGGTTTCAAATTCCGCTACAACTGCAATGATGTTACCAATCGGTTTTGGGCTACTTAAGTCTTTTAAAGTGAAAGAAGAAACAACGAAGCAGTATTTTCTATTAATTGTTGCTTATGCCGCATCGGTTGGTGGAATGGCCACTCCAATTGGTTCACCTCCAAACCTTATTACAATGGGACTACTTGAGCAGCATACAGATCAAGTTTTAACTTTTTGGGATTGGTGTAAGTTTGGGTTTCCCCTGACAATCTTTTTTTCAATTATTTTATTCTTCTATGCAAAGAGAAAAATTACTGAAGATATTAAGAAAGTTGATAAGAATGATCTCATGATGAGCTTAGGAAAGAATAATAAAATTACAAATAACGAAATTCGCTTAATGGTTATTTTTGCGATTACGATTTTCTTTTGGTTTGCTCCAAGTTTATGCTCCCTCATATTAGGTAAGGAACATATCGTTTCAATTTATGTACAAAAGTATTTAACAGCGGGAATGGTTGCTATCATTGCTGCTTGTACGCTCTTTATGGCACCAATTTATAGTCGTACAAAATTATTGGATCAAGAAGATATTAAGACGATTGATTGGGGAACACTATTACTCTTCGCTTCCGGTCTCTCTCTAGGAACGACACTTTTTAAAACAGGAATTGCTGATTTTGTGGCAAATAACCTGATCAGTATTTTTAGCAACTGGAGCTTTGCAGCTCTTCTTGTTCTTGTTGTTGGAATTTCAATATTACTCACTGAGCTTGTGAGCAATACGGCCGCGGCCAATGTTCTGGTCCCAATCCTGATTGCAGCAGCAACTCAAGCAAATTTCTCAAGTATTACTGCCGCCTTTGTGGTGGCCTTTAGTTGTAATATGGCCTTTATGTTACCAGTTGCCACACCACCAAATGCGATTGTCTATGGAACAGGTCTCGTTCCGATGAACCGTATGATTAGCTTTGGCGTTATTCTCAATATTGTGGCCTTTATTAGTTTGGCCTTAATTGTGATGCTATCTTAGCTCTGACATTTTCTTCCTAATTTTATTTAGTTCATTAATTATTTAAGCGTACTAATTGCTCTTTCCGAATAGGAGAGCATGAAAGCACTAAAAATCACCACATTATCACTTTGTTCTCTTTTTACTTTTTCCTTTGATGACAAGTTCGAAGACTTTGCCGAGATGGATGCATGTATCGAATGTGTCATGGTTCAAGAACAGAATCAAAATATGAACTCTTCTGGGGGGAGCTATCCTGGTATGGGAATAGGCATGGGGGGCAGCTTCACTAAATATGGTGTTAATCTGGAGATGCCAGATGAAAAAGCGATTGCATCAGCATTTGCAAAAAATCAATTACAGCATCATATATCTCGGCCAGCTAATGATACAGTGGACTTAGAAAGTTATTTCGCAAGTGTTGATCCAAAGAATGAGTTAAGTCGTAGTGAGCGTGAAAAATTAGTCACTGAAATTATAAGTAACTCCACAGCTCCATATTATGAATATAATGTAGAAACAAATACTGGTTTCTATAAAGTTAATCCCGCTATCGAGCGTCTAATTCGTTCGGCCCAAGCTTCTGGCTATATTGTTGATGATGAGTCATATAAAGACCTAGAATTAGCAAAGGCCTACATTACTTATGAAGGTGATGTGGATGGACTAATTAGTTATCTTAAAGAAAATTATAAAGGGGCCAAGCTTGCAAAGGCAGCAAATCAATATCCTCGTTATATCGGTATGGATGCCAATGGGAACCTTTCAGACGACTATTATAAATTATTAAAGCTTTCTCTCGAATCTGGGGGACTTGATGATACAAAGGTCATGCAATTAATTAGACAAGAGATTCTATTAAGATCACTTGGAGGGAAGCCCTCACCAATTTCTGATTTAATATCAAAGCATATTGATGTAGCAGAGTCTTATCGAAATGGGTTAGGAGATAATTTGGCATGTGAATTTGCTAAAGGGGTTTATCTTAATACTGATCATATGAAAGAAACGATAAGTTCGACATATCCAGCAATCGCCAGTTCAGGTAATATGTTTGGCTCTTATGAGCAGCAGGCGATGATGGAAGAGCTCAAAAGTTCTACCATTTTTAATAATATGAATAGCCTTCTTCATTACCAGGCCCTAGGCGGAAGTATTGATACGGTTTGTGCAGATGGTATGTATCCAAGGGATTATCTCGAAGTTGCCCATAGAGAAGGGCTTCTTGCTAATTTTGCTAAAGAGGAGCTTATCTCTCTTGGGCTTGTACAGGATGATTGCTACAAAGATGTTTCTCGCCTTGATTTAGCGAAGTTATGTGATGCTGCTTCCATTGCATATATTCTTGAAAGACAGACCAATCGAAATCTTCAAATGTCTGAGCGTACAGAAAACTCAAATGTTAAACACAATTATAATGAGGGGAGAAATGGTTGTAGTATTTCTGTTCTTGATAATATTGTGAGAAAAGGTGGGAAGACTGTTGATCGTGAAGTTGAAGTTCTCTTAAATAGTGATGAAGTAATTTTAAGAACCAAGAGTATGGAGAAGCTAAAGGCCAGTATTAATAGCCTTTACGGAGACCAGTAAGTTCTTTGTTGCACGAAATCATAGGGGCAGATAAAATAGAATATTATGGCCCTTAGTTTAGAAAAAACTTTTATTAAAACGACAAAGAATAAGATTAAAAATCGTATTGAAAACTCTGATGAATCTTTACTTGAGATAATTCTCGATCATAAAGAGGAGCGTTCTCGTCGTACCCAAAAAGGTGAGCATAAGGCCTGTGTGAAAAGACCGTGGGACTCAAATGATAGTTCTCAGCGAGATCTCTTTAATGGAAGTAGTGAAGGTTATAACAAGTCTAAGGTCGCAAATAAAACGGTCATGAAGCCATATCAAAAAGAGAATGAGGGGAGTCGCCCGAGTAAGTCAGTGAGCTGTGACGAAAAGCTAAAGTCACGAGTTGTGGGCCGTGCTAGCGAAATCTTCGCCAACCTTGATCTTTAGGTCTTTAGGGGCTCCCCCTAACCGAATAGGCTGATTTGCTCGACTTCTTCGACAGGCTCACTTTCAGCTTGGATTTCAGCAAGTGCATAAGCGAACTCTTCTGTGCTGATCACATGAGTTTGTGAAATGAAGTCTTGAACACCCTTCTGATCGTGTCTTAAGAAATTAATCACAAGTGGTAGAAAGAAAAGTAGGTTAGCGAAAACATAACCAATAGAGCGGCCAAAGCAATCAAGAGCGCTTAGTGGCTCAGTTACATTGTGTGACTTCACAACCTTTAACTTGAAAAATGCTTTCCCTAGGGTCTGTCCATTTCCTAGATAGTAAGAAAAGAAGAAGTAGCTAAAGAACATGATTGCAAGTGATAGCTGCGTCGTTTGGCTTTGGAAGGCCATCGATGAAACTTTTGGTGAAGTTGAAATATTTGAAATGAAATTATTTACAAATGATAGCCAAATAAAAGTTAGGGCCTTATTTGCGAAAACGACGATGTAGATATCTAGGATGAAAGCATAGAATCTCTTTCTAAGACGGTCTTGTCGAACCTTCTTAGCTGCTTTGCTCTTTTTATAGTAATCGTAAATTTCAGATAGCTTATTATTCGTGCTCATACAGTATTTATCGGTATGAACGCAGGAGAGTAAAAAAAAGGCGCTTAAGAAAGCGCCCTTGGAAATTATTTCTAGTTTAAAGTAATTTGGTCAACTAATTCATTGAGCTTATTTAGCGCCTGAATCGGAGTTAAGTTGTTGATATCAACTTTTGATAAGTGATCTTCAACTTGTTTTAAGTACTCAGGTATTTCTGCTGGTGTTTGTACACTGAAGAAATCTAATTGTTCACTATGGTCACTATCAAGTAACGCTTGAGACACACTTGATTCCTTTTCCATGCTCTTAAGAATTGATTGTGAACGCTTAAGAACTGTTGGAGGAAGCCCTGCTAATTTGGCAACGTAGATACCAAATGATTGTGATGCCGCTTGCTCAACAAGACGGTATAGGAATTTAACATTACCTCTATGGTTCTGTGTTTCTACCGTCAGGTTCTTTGCTTGAGGGTAGCGATCCGCTAAATCAATTAACTCATGGTAGTGAGTTGCAAAGAGACAAAGTGCTTTTGTATTTTCAATGAAGTGCTCAACGAGTGCCCATGCGATTGAAAGGCCATCATAAGTTGATGTCCCACGTCCAACCTCATCAAGAATGATAAGAGACTTATCAGTCGCGTGTCTTAAGATCTCTGCTGTCTCGGCCATCTCAACCATGAAAGTCGATTGACCTTTTAAGATATCATCACTTGCACCAAGACGACTAAAGAGGAAGTCGCAAATGCTAACTTTAGCATTATCAGCAGGAACGTATGAACCAATCTGAGTTAAAAGTTGAATAATGGCAATCTCGCGCATAACAGTTGTCTTACCGGCCATGTTGGGACCTGTGATAAGACCAAAGTATGTTTCATCATTAAGTTTTAAGTCGTGTGGAATAAATTGATCCTTAATGGCCGCTTTAATTAGCGGGTGCCATGCACCTCGAATATCCATGTCACGAGACTTATCTGAAATTGTAGGTCTTGAGAACTCTTCGTTACGAGCAATCCAAGCTAGAGACTGTAGAGTATCTGTTGCCGATAAGATATTGGCCAGTGTTTGAATGGCCAGGCTAAGATTTGTGATTTGCTTGATAAGACTTTTAAAGATTTCTCTTTCCAGTTTTTCAAGCTTTTCACGAGCAACAACAACTTCTTTTTCAAATTGAGTTAACTCTTCTGTCGCGTATCTTTCAGAGTTTACAAGAGTTTGCCTGCGGATAAAGTTTTCAGGAACCTTATCAGTATGAGTTTTTGAAACTTCAATAAAGTAGCCAGCTACGTTATTTGATTTAATACGAAGCTTTTGAATCCCTGTTTCTTCGCGGTAGCGATTTTCAAGTTCAACTAGGGCCTGTGCTGTATTTTGTGACATCTTAGCAAGATGGTCACGAGTTTCATTTGCACCTTCTTTGATTAAGTTTCCTTTATCAAGGTTGGCACCGATTTCGTCATTAATTGTTTTCTTAATTTCATCACGTAGAGAGAAGAGCTCTTTCTTTGCGTTTTCTTCTAGGTCTGTGAATACATTTGTTGGAAGCTTATGAAGAGAGTTTACTAACTCTTCAAAAACATCAACGGCACTTGCAATATTAAGAAGGTCTCCTGCATTAGCACGATTTGTTGCGGCCTTTGCTAGAATTCTTTCAAGGTCACGAACATTATTAAGTGCTTCACGAGTGTCTTGTAAAAGATCATCATTCTTTAAAAAGAATTCAATTGTATCAAGACGATTTGTGATCTCTTTCTTATCTGTTAGTGGACTCGTAAAAACTGTTTTAAGTTTTCGAGAACCCATTGAAGTCTTTGTCTTGTCCATGAAGCCAAGAAGTGAATCTTTATATGTCTCACGTGACTTTGGAAGAATTTCAAGTCCTGTAAGAGTTGGGATTGTGACTTTCATCGCACCCGTGCGGTCAGAGAGACTGAAAGCATGAAGGTGAGTGAACTCTTCATGGTTTTGAGTTGAACAAATATAATATGAAAGCGCGCCAATCGGACTAAGAACTGTTTCATTCTCTTTTAAGAGTTGATCACGCTTATAAGTTGGAATTAGCTTTTCAAGATAAACACTTGAATACTTCTCATCAAAATACTCTTCAGAAAGGTGAGTAACAAGTGTTCCATTGTGCTCATTAAGAGTTGCAACACTTTCGTACTTATCCCACTGACCTAAGTAAGTGATAAATTCCTTAGGGTGAAGAACACGAATCTTTTCAATGAAGTCTTCAAAGCTATCAAGAATGAAGCCTTTGAAAAAACCTGTTGTGAAATCAATGGCAACGATTTCAAAACGGCCGTTTACTTCATTACACGCGATAATGAATTGGTCTTCTTTTGAATCGGTCTTATCAAGATCGTATGGCATTCCTGGAGAGACAACTTGAGTTACCGCTCTCTTTACGATTCCTTTTGCTTCTTTAGGATTTTCAACTTGTTCACAGATAGCAACTTTGAGGCCTTCACTTGAGAAGCGATCGATATAAGTTGCAGCAGCATGGTGTGGAATTCCGGCCATAGGGATTTTGTGATCACCAAGCTTTCCTCTGTGAGTGAGGGCAATATTTAAAATCTTTGAAGCATTAATGGCATCTTCAAAGAAAACTTCGTAAAAGTCGCCCATGCGAAACATCAGCATGTGGTGACGATACTGAACTTTTATCTCGTGATATTGGGTCATCATTGGTGTAAGCTTAACGCCTTCGGCAACGATTTTTTCAATCTCTAAAGTCATATTGTTGATTCCCTTAAGTGTTGTGTATTCTTGAGCGATTAACTCTACCAAATGCGCCACCGATGGAAAAGACTTCAATACTTACAATTGGCATGACGCACTTATTTGTCGTAAAATAGAAGGACGTAAATAGCTGATTATTTACATAAACTGAAGGAAGCTCTTTTTGCTAAGCGTTGGACAACATCTGTCAATTTGGTTATTTCTCATTGGCATCGTCTCATCTACACTTTTTGGTCTCTTTAGTCGTTACGAAGAAAATGAATTCGACCAGTCGATGACGGATCTTTTGAACCAAGATATCTACTCGTATTTTAAGAATGTGAAGTATTTTAAGATGACAGACAAAGATGCGCGCTACCATTTAGAGGCCGCAGAGGTTTCACAAAACTTAACAACAGACGTGCTCATCCTTACAGAGCCGAATGGTGTCCTTATTAATGACCACCAAGCTGATCCAATGTACTACGATGCTTACACAGGTGTTTTAAATGCAAAAGAAAAATACCTTTCGCTAAGAGGGAAGGTGGTTCTTAGAAATCGCAATATGAGCATCAAGTCTGAAAGCATGAATTACTCTGACAATTCTCAAATCGTAAATTTTCGTGGTAAGGCCCAGTCAATTTCAAAAGACTTTGACTCTGCTTATGAGGTTGCGGTTAATGCAGATGAGCTAAGCTACAACCTTGTTTCTGAGGTTGGAACCTACGATGGAAATGTTGAGGGAAGAGTGCAGAGAGTGAGGGCCTATGAGGACTCAGTTAAGTTTTTTGCTGACTCAATTGTTGTTGATAAAAGCAATCGCAATGCCAACATGAGTGGAAATGTAAAATTTCAAAAATCTCAACTACTTGCAAGTGCCCGAAATGGCGAAATCTATCTAGATAACTACAATAAAAAACTCAAGTATTATGCACTTTATGACGATGTGGTCATTGAGGAAACTGTTTCTCCTAAGGGACAAATTCCTTTTAAAAGAAAGGCTTTCAGTGAGAGGCTTGAAGGGTATATGGCAGAGGATAAAATCGTTCTGCTTGGCCTTCCAAGGGTTTATCAAAAGAAAGACGTTTTAAAAGGAAACACAATTGTTCTTAGGCGTGACATCGAGACCATAGAAGTTGATGATGCTAATACGAACTTTAAAATAAGGTAATAGCAGCATGGTTGAAGAAATCGCACAATTATCAGCTCATGGTTTAAAGAAAGTCTACGGCGGCAGAGAAGTCGTTAAAGGCGTAAGCATCGATGTTAAGCAAGGGGAAGTTGTAGGACTACTCGGCCCAAACGGTGCAGGTAAGACAACATCGTTTTATATGATGGTAGGGCTGGTTAAGGCAGATGAAGGAAAAATTGATTTATCTGGCGAAGACTTAACTGAACAACCAATTCATATTAGGGCATTAAAGGGTGTCGGCTATCTTCCACAAGAGGCCAGCATCTTTAGAGATTTAACGGTTGAGGCCAATATCTTTTCGGTTCTAGAAAACCGAGACCTACCAAGGGCCAAGAAGAAGACACTTCTTGATAACTTGATAGCAGATTTTGGACTTGGACATATTAGAAAATCTCTTGGTTCAGCTCTTTCCGGTGGTGAAAGAAGAAGAGTTGAGATTGCACGAACTCTGGCACTTGAGCCTAAGTTTGTACTTCTCGATGAGCCTTTTGCTGGAGTTGACCCATTAGCAGTTAATGACATTCAAAGTGTTATTAACAGCCTAAAGAGAAGGAATATCGGTGTGTTGATCACCGACCACAACGTAAGGGAAACATTAGGAGTAGTTGATCGAGCGTTTATTATGAGTAGTGGAGAATTACTTGTAAGTGGGACACCGGATGAAATTGTAAACAACGAAAGAGCAAGGAAGTTCTATCTTGGTGAAGAATTTAGAATGTAGCTAGACCTAAGCAAATAAGCTGATCTGGTTACTAAGAAATAAGGAACCAATATGGCCACAAAACTTTCGCAGAATCTCAGTCAAACTCAACAGCTCGTGATGACGCCACAGCTTCAGCAGGCGATTAAATTACTGACATTAAGCCATTTAGAAATGACAGATGTTATCGCTAAGGAGATGGTGGAAAACCCAATGCTGGAAGAGTTCTCACCTGGTGAAAGTGATTACAAACTTGATAAATTAGAAAATCAAACAAAAGAAGCCAAGGCCGACGACTTTAAAGAAGAGGCCATGATGAGTAGTGGCGACGATATGGATTGGCAAAAGTATGTCGATAGCTATAACTCGACAACTTATGAACCAAATATGGCCGCACCTTCTCTAAGTCCTGATGATATGCCTAATTACGAGAATATGGTTTCTAAGAGTGAATCTCTTGCAGAACACCTCGAGTGGCAACTTCGTATGGAAAATCTTGATGATCAAGAGATTGATTTTGCTATTGAGATCATTGGAAATATCAATGATGATGGCTACCTTTCATGTGCATTTGATGAGCTTATTGAAAAAGGGAATCTTGATCGTGAACACTCTCTTCATATTTTAGAAGTTGTTCAACGTCTCGATCCAGTTGGTTGTGGTGCCCAAGACTTAGTTGACTGTCTTCTTGCGCAAGCAAGAATTGCAGAAGAGCGTTCACCACTACTTGAAAAGATTATTCGTTTCCATTTAACGAACCTAAAAAATAGAGATTATAAAAAAATTACTGCAGACACTGGAGTGTCGGAAGAGCAGATTATTGAAACAGCTAAACTGCTTCATAATTTTCACCCAAAGCCAGGTCGCCTTGTTGGTGGTGGAGATACTCACTATGTAACTCCTGATGTTTTTGTTGTTGAAGTTGGTGGAGAGTTCGTTGTTCAGGTTAACGACGATGGTGTACCAAGATTAAGAATTTCTAAAATGTATCAGGATATGCTTAATCAAGCAGAATCCCTGAAAAATAAAGAAGCTAAAGAATTTGTAGAAGAAAAACTTAAGTCGGCTTTATGGCTAATAAAGTCTATAAATAAGAGACAGCGAACAATTGATCTTGTGGCAAAGTCAATTGTGAAAAAGCAGCAGCAGTTTTTTAAAAAGGGACCGAAGCTTTTAAAACCAATGGTTCTTAAAGATGTTGCTAATGAGCTGGGAGTTCACGAGTCGACAGTTTCTCGTGCTACTTCAAATAAGTATATGCACACACCAATTGGCCTATTTGAATTAAAGTATTTTTTCAATGCAGGAATTGGTGGAGACAAGGGTGGAATCGACGTTGCAGGTGAAGTTCTTAAACTAAAAATTAAGGAACTTATCGATAACGAAAATGAGAAGAAGCCTTTATCGGATCAGAAGATTGCCGACCTTTTGAGCCAAGAAGATGTGAAGGTTGCGAGGCGTACGGTCGCTAAGTATAGAGAAATGCTTGGGATTTTGTCGTCATCAAAAAGAAAAGTAAAATAGCTCGATATTTTGGAGAAACTGCCGATAGGTTTACCCAAGATACTATACACATAGAGGAGAACGTATTTTATGAAAGTAACAGTAAGTTTTAGACACCTTGAGCATACGCCAGCACTTGATGAGAGAATCCAAGAGAAATCAGCTAAAATTGCCAAGTACCTTGATGGAAATCTTCATCTGAAATGGAGTTGCGAAGTAAGGGATGGTCGCGAGCATTACGCTGAGGTCGAAGTAATTGGACCTAAGTTTGACTATCATGCAAAAGCTCACTCTGATAGCCTATATAAGACCATTGATCTTGTTGTTGCTAAGATTGAAAAGCAGGTACAGAAGAAGAAAGAGAAGATGCTTAATAAGAAGAAGATGCCACATAAAGATATGGAAATCCTCGATCCAAATGATGCGTGGATGGACTACGACGATATGGCGTCTTAATCACTTAATATAAACATACTTTCTGTATATAAAGTCACGTAAAGCCTTCCGTAATGGAAGGCTTTTATTTTGCCTCCGATACTGGTATGCTTGCTGGTCAAGAAAAGGAGACAAGATGAAGTTAATTATTTCAATTCTGATCACATTCAGCGCACTTTCATATCAAGAGATCTCTTCCCATACGAATTTCTACAAGAAGATTGTAGAGTATACGAAGAAGAATAAACTTAAAACAAGTGATGTCCTTGTTGTTTACGATATTGATAACACTCTTCTAAGATTTAAAACGAGTTTTGGAAGTGACCAATGGTATGGTTGGCAGAATGATCAAATAAAGAAGGGTTGTCCTGTTCACTGTATTGCTAAGTCTGTTCGTGGGCTTTTGGATTATTCTTATAAGGCAACTTTTATTTCTGATATGATTCTTGTTGAAAAAGAAATTCCAAGTCTAATTGAAAAACTACAAGAGTCTGGCTACGGCGTCGCTTCAATTACTTCAAGAGGACCTGTTAATTATCCTGCAACAATTCGTGAACTTAATAAGAGTGGAATTGATCTAAAGAAGGCCAATGCCCCAAGGCTTCCATTTATTACGAAGCTTTATGGAAGAGAAGTACGCTATGCTGATGGCGTTTTTATGACTTCTGGCCTTAATAAAGGACAAATGCTGACTCACTTAATTAACCGCCCAGGACTTGAAAAGAAGTATAAGGCCGTCTTCTTTTTAGATGATCGTCTAAAGCATATGAAGACAATGGATAAAGAGTATAAGAATAATAAGGCCAATAAGCTTCCAGTTTTTGCATTTCGTTTAACAACGACTGATGCAATCGTAAAAGAGTTCAACGAATCAGATAAGAAGCTTGAGATACGAATTGGTGAAGAATTCAAAAAGTTAAATAAAGATCTAAATTAAAAATAAAAAAAGGCCTTCTTACGAAGGCTTTTTTTTTAATATGAAGTCGTCGTACAAACAGTATTCATACCAACAGTTGTACAAGTTGTTCGACCTGTACGATTTGTTCTAAAGCTTCCATCCCAGCTGTCTTGCTCATGTTGTCTAACCCTTAAGTAAGCCGATAGAGAATCTCTTTCTTGCTTTGAAAGGTAAATGCTATCACCATTTTCAATAGCATTAGATAGCTCTTTAAAATCAACTCCAGCATCTTCTCTGATTGTAAGCATGCGTTGACTAAGTTTTACTGGATAGCGCTTGAGTTCCCAGTTCTCTTTGATATGAGATCTTGAGGCCTTCTTATATCTTTTTCCATCAGATGCCTTAATTGAGAAGAGTCTGAACTTGAAAATAACACCATTTTCATTCTTCATTGTATTGTTAGTTTGGTGCCAATATCTTAGTCCATCACTTCCGATAATAAGACCTTGGTCTTCATCAAAGTATGAGCCCGCTTGATCAAATGGGGCCAACTCTGTTGGAGCTCCACTGGCCTGGATACATGTAATTGAAATAGTCACAAATAGTAACAATCTTAAGATATTCTTCGTCATAATTTCTCCCTACTGAAATTGTAGAAGATAAATATCTTATATTGAAATAGGCCGTCTAGAGACAGTTTGGCACCAGGTTCTTACTTATAAAACTCACGTAAGAAATCTTTAAGGATTTTCTGCTCAACAGATCCTTTCGTCCTTGCCGGTGCCGTAATTCGCACATTTAGCTCAATTTCATCCTTAGTTGTGAAGTTGATTTGAACACGAGGCTTTAAGATTGGCGTTTCTAAGTGAGACTTTGTAAATAGCTTATTTAGCACAACTTGGGCCTGCTCAAAGTACTCGGAACAGTAGAACTCGGATCTCTCAAGAAGAATTTTCTCCGCCTTTTCCCAGTCACAATCAGGAGAGAGGATCACTTTAAAAGTATGGAGAACGAAACTTTTTAGGAATGACTCGTTTGTTACTCGATTCGTTAAAAAAATAGAATTGGGAACAATTATTGAGCGTCCCGTATAATTGTGAGACGTCTTATTTGGCCCAACTTCTAAGAGCGTTGTTGTAAAGAGGTCGCGATCAATAACACTTCCACGCTTTCCTTCGATTTCAATTGTGTCACCGATAATAAAGCCACCAGAGAAAGTCTTATAAATACCACCCATGATATTTAGAGATAATTCCTTTGTTATAAGGACGATGGCTACCATTAGGGCCGCAAGAGAGAAGGCGAGGTTCTTTAGCTCAGTTGAATAGATATAGAGCGTTATAAAAACGAAGATAATCGTTAAAGAAATATTCGTATTAACAACATATCGTCTTTTGGTTTCAATATTAATTGAGCTTGTTTTCTTTAAGATGAAAGAGAAAATATGATTTGTTAAATAAAACAAAATCAGCACAAGTATTACATGTACTGATTTCTTAATATCACCCTGTGTGTCGACGAATATATTATCTAAAGTCATAGCGAAATTATAAGGCCAAATAGCTAATTTCCAAACGATTAAATGCGTTAAAAGTGTCGAATATTAAAGACAGATTTAGGAGTGCCATGCTAGACTGAACTAATTCGTATATTCAGATTAAATAGCTAAATAAATACAAAACGTTGAGTGGGATTTATCACATATGTTAAATGTTTCCAATATTTCTAAAATTCAAAGTAGTGAAACCCTATATAGTGGTGGAACCTTTCAGATAAATCCTGGTGAAAAAGTTGGGCTTGTTGGTCCAAACGGTGCAGGAAAAACAACTCTATTTCGTATGATTATTGGTGAAGAGAAGCCTGATGAAGGACAAGTCTCTTTTCCTGATAAGCTTCGCTGGGCCTACTTCTCTCAAAAAGTAGGGGAAATGGCAGGTCAGACGGCCAAAGAAGTTGTTATGTCTGGTGACGTAAAGATTTCTGAACTTGGTGTTAAGCTTAAAGAGTATGAAGAAAAGCTAGTAGACTGCGCTAATATGAGCGACGATGAAATGAATGATGTCCTAATGAAAATGGGTGATGTTCAATCGGAGTTTGAAAAGCGTGGTGGATACGATCTAGAAACACGCGCAGAAGAAGTGCTAACAGGTCTAGGGATTATGCCAGTTGATCACAATAAGATGATCGAAGACTTCTCTGGTGGATGGAAGATGCGTATTGCTCTTGCCCGTGTTCTCGTTATCAATCCAGAACTAATCTTAATGGATGAGCCTACCAACTATCTTGATATGGAATCTATCCTATGGCTTGAGGAGTGGTTAAAGAATTTCAAAGGTGGGATCTTTATGACAACCCACGATCGTGATTTCATGAATAATGTTTGTAATAAGATTGTTGAAATCGCTCATAAAAGGATCACGACTTATACAGGAAACTATGACTTCTATGAGAAGGAGAGGGACCTACGTCGTGAACAATTAATTGCTCAAGCTTCTCGCCAAGCTGATATGCTAGCAAAAGAAGAAGAGTTTATTGCAAAATTTAAGGCACGTGCTTCTCACGCGGCCCAAGTTCAATCTCGTGTTAAGAAGCTAGAAAAGATTGATCGTATTGAAGTTCCGGCCGAAGAAGAAACAATTAATTTTCAATTCCCAACGCCTCCAAGAGGTGGGGATGATGTTGTTATTATCAAAGACCTTTCAAAATCATGGCCACTATCTGACGGTAGTGCACATGAAGTCTTTCATGGCCTATCAACAACAGTTAAAAGAACAAATAAAATTGCAGTTGTTGGAGTTAACGGTGCCGGTAAGTCGACACTTTTAAAATGTATTACTGCTCATACGGAGCCAACTGCTGGTAGCGTTGCTATTGGCCCAAGTATTAAGATCGGTTACTTCTCTCAGTATTCACTTGAGGTTTTAAACCCTGAAGCAAGTGTTTTTGATGAAGTGAGAAAGGATCTTCCTACAGCAAGTGATGGCTATATTAGAAACCTACTTGCGGCCTTCTTATTCAGAGGCCAAGACGTTGATAAGAAGGTTAAGTACCTATCTGGAGGGGAGAAGTCTCGCCTTGTGATGGCCGTACTCCTTTCACAAAATAATAATTTCTTAGTTCTAGATGAGCCGACAAACCACCTTGATATTAAATCAAGAGAGGTTCTACTGGATGCACTAAAACGTTATGAGGGAACAGTGATGTTTGTATCCCACGATAGACACTTTCTGAGCGAGTTAGCAGAAAATGTTTATGAAGTGGATAAGGGGGAAGTTCGCATCTTCCCGGGTTCATACGTTGAATACATGGAGAGACAATAATGATTAACTTGCAGAATACGGAAGTGCAGTACTTACTACTGTTCACAATTCTTCTCATTCTTCCAAAACTTTTACTTCGCTTTCAAATTCCGATTGGTATTTCATCAATCTTTTTAGGAATTGGAGCAGGGCTTGGTCTTGGCTGGTTTCAAGGTGATGACCTTCTTCTTATGCTTTCTCGTCTAGGGATCACTTCTTTATTCTTATTCGCAGGTTTTGAAGTTGAGTTCGAAGAACTTAAGCAAAATTGGAAGGAGCTTTTAGGAGGAGTGGCGCAGACAATGTCGATAACACTCGTTGTGGCATTCATCATTCACTTATTCTTCTCAATTGGCTTTCGTGCAGCAACTTTAATTGCTCTAGGGATTATGACTCCTTCAACTGGTTTTATTTTAAACTCTCTAAAGAATTATGGATTTAGTGAAGGGCAAGAGTATTGGATTCGTTCAAAAGCAATTTCTAAGGAGATCTCTGCCATCTTACTGCTATTTATTACTCTTCAGTCGGAGAGTTTAGTAAACCTTGGTAGTTCTACCCTTATTTTAGTTGCCCTCAGTATTTTCTTACCTCTATCTTATAAATTATTTTTCAAATATATCGCTCCATATGCCAAGGATTCAGAAGTTGGTTTCTTAATTCTTACGGCCCTTATCTGCGGAGTGATCACAAAGAAAATCGGAACTTACTATCTTGTTGGGGCTTTCCTTGTTGGATTTATTGCTTCAGAATTTAAGCACTTTGGTAAGTCAGAAAAGTCAGAAGAAATTTTAAAGAATTTACAAATGTTCTTCTCTTTCTTCATTCCATTTTATTTCTTTAAGGCCGGTATTGGCTTTACGCAAGATCTATTTACACTAGACGGACTTTATATTGGACTAGCTTTCTTAGGAATTTTCATTCCTTTAAGAATTTTTAACACATACTCAAATATGAAATTCTTTATGCAGGATTTTTGGCCAGACCGCAAAGAGATTACAGTTTCTTTACTACCAACTCTAATCTTTGGTTTAGTTATGGCCCAGATTGCTAGGGAGCGCTTTGAAGTTCCTTTAGAGATTATTTCAGGTCTTGTTATCTACACTCTTGTTTCAAGTGTAATACCGGCCTTTATGTTTAAAAAAGTACCACCTGAAAATTATTAGAATTTAAAAATATAGCGTCGCTCCCACGAAGACCTCATGGTCTTCAAGGGAACCGCCGTCAACGGCTGTCGAGTCATCATATACAAATTCAACTCCAAACTCCATCGTCTTATAAGCATAAATATAAGAGGCTAAGTATTTACCAATTTCATAATTTTCATAACCTATTTCACTAGATATTTGCCAATTGTAACCAACCATAAATTGATTCTCTTT
The DNA here is from genome assembly GCF_043196995.1 of Halobacteriovorax sp. CON-3. Classification (NCBI taxonomy): domain Bacteria; kingdom Pseudomonadati; phylum Bdellovibrionota; class Bacteriovoracia; order Bacteriovoracales; family Halobacteriovoraceae; genus Halobacteriovorax; species Halobacteriovorax sp. CON-3. The sequence goes on along the minus strand of NZ_JBEBNA010000001.1, from coordinate 1,315,558 downwards.
ATTAAGCCTCCAACCGACTAAAGCTTCGAGATTATCCGTTTCAATAAATTGTCCTTCAATTAGTTCTAGATCTTTTGCATCGCCATAAACGGCTGCTAAGAAGAAGTCCTTGTAGATAAACTTTGTTCCAATTGAGACCGATACCTTATCAACTTTATTGCCATTATTATTGCTTTCAAGGTGAATAGCCGCGATACCGATAATCATATTCTCTCTTAGGTAGCGAATTGAAGCAGCCGTTGAATTTTCAAGAGTGAGATTCGCATCGTCAATTCCATCTCCATCCGAATCGTAGTCAGTTGAGACATCACCTGTCAGCTTATATTGAGCACCGAAGTGGAAATATCCAAGTTTATAGCGAAGGTCTAATACGTCAACAGCACGTGAAGTACCAATGATTTCACTATTGGCCGTATATGTTGAAGATGTGTAGGCTCCAGTGATCATAAAAATATCGGTAAAGCCTGTGATATCATACCAGATGGACCAGTTCTTACCAATTGTGGCTTCAAAGTCACCTTTACTTAACCAAAGATAGGCAAGACGTGAAGAGAAGGGTTTGTCACTTGTGTTGTCGACTACAAAGCGCCCTGTATTTAGGGGGTCGCTTGAACCCTGAACATTTTGGCTCGTATTACTGGTATTGATTCCAAACTCAGCACGAAAACCAGTGGTGAACCCCTCAATTAAGTCATCTCTCTTATATTTAAATCCAAACCGAGATGAGTTATTATTTAATGATTGTGTTCCGTCTTTACCGACAAAAGCCATTGAGATCTTTCCATAAAGATCGAAGCCATCAGCGAGTTCTATTGCGAAAATCGTATTTGATAGAAGAAATGAACAAAGGATGATTTCAAGTCTTACTTTATTTAATTGCATAGTACCCTCATTAAAAAATTAATTAATTTTAATAAGGTTTTATGTTGTTATTTAAGTAAAGAAAGCTAAAAATATTAATTGGTACTTAAGGGGAATGAGTAAATATGGATTAGTATTACTTTAAAATTAATCTGTTTGTTTTGGTAGGAAAATTAAGTGAAAGTCATCTGCTAAAATAAATATTCCAAAAGTTTTGAATTTTTTTGACTACTTTATTTGCTTCTATCTTTAGTATTTTAGATATTTTGTTCTGGCCAAGTGTCTTATATATTTGATTCTTTTGCGTATATATTAGTTTGATGAATACTTAATTATGTTGAGCTATCGAAAAACTCCACGTTCAATTGCTCAATCAGGTCTTTGGCTTGATTTTTAAGCTAAGTCTAAAGTGATTACAGTAGTTTACAAAGAGAGTAGAGTTGCAACTTCTTAAGAAGCATTTACTCTTTAGAATTGATAATTAAATTCCAAACGATGATCGCCATCAGTGTAATCGATTAAGTTATTCCAATTCGCGAAATAGCGAAGATTTAACTGAGGATTGATTTGGTAGCCAATTGCGAACTCATGAGTAAGTAAATTATCTTTATTACCATAAGCATGATTTTCAAAGCGGTCTGAACCAGATATTGCAACAATCCAGAGAGGATTATAGTTCAACCAAATTTTCTTCGTAATAGCAAGTTTTGCAAACATACCAATAACTGCGTTAATACCCATTATGGAATATCCACTGTCAATTGTATCATCATCCTCAATGGCATTCTTTCCAATTTCGAGTCCAACTCCACCTAGAGGATAAAGATTGATATTCCAGAACTCAGGTATACCATGCACGTATGAATAAGCAGCACTTATATTTTGTTCCGCGAGATTGTTGCCTTTAAAATTATAAGTCGCATCAATCTGAGTTGCCGTCTGCTTTGCTCCATTTACCGAAAATCTTCTTAAGCGTACAGTATCAATGTCATTAGACTTTCTCGATGTTCTATCCCATCCAAGTTCTTCGCCAAGGAAGCCTTTAATTTCTAATGCGTTTAGTGATGCAATTCCTGGTTCGCCACTTGGGTATGCTAATGTGAATTTAGCATTAAGTCCTCTGTTTGTGGCGCCAAACCCTACTGAAGTGAAGACAGCGAGAGGATCAGACATATCTTTAAATCCTTTGTCTTGTGCTGATATACTAAAGCTTATTAAAAGAATTATTATTCCAAGGTATTTTTTCACTTCACTTTTCCTCTTTAGTTTATTCTTGAATTCTTATTCATAGAGTTTATTATAGGTTGTATCGCTGATCTGTTATATTTTAAAAGTCGAATTTTATCATTGCCTGAATACGACTCGCATCGCCATCATCATCATTGTTGTTAACACGAACTCCGTACATGTATTCAACTCCTGTTGAAACTTTACTGGCCAGTTCTTTTATTAAATTAACGTGAAGAACTCCACCTCCTGCGATTGCATCATCAGGCCGTTGGCTAGACTTTTCAAGCTCAGTCCAAGCAATCGCAAAGTTTGTGGAAAGCGTGTCTGTAAGCTTGAAAGCATACCCAAATGTTGCACTATAGCCTTTGTTCGTTTTTAAAATGCCATCGGCAACTAGTGTTGCATTTGCATTACTTCCTGCTAGTGCGAGAATAGTGGCTCCCGCACCATCACCGTACGAGATATTCCAGGTGAAATAACTTCTTTTTTGCCCAAAGTATTGTCGACCTGCAAATACTGCTGACCATTGTGTCGCCGTTGCATCTTTTCCGATATTTTGTCCATCCCATTTAAGTTGCGCAATTTGTGTTCCAAGCATGATGAAACCGTCTTCACGTTCTAAATCAATTCGAGCAGATAAAGAAGGGAGCTGAATAACTGCCTCTCCGTTGAAGTTCGCTGGATTATCTATTGCAGCCTCCGTTATTTTCTCTAGTGCGATAGCCCATCTCGTACTTGACGATACTTGGTCTTGCCATCTAAGTTGTACAGTTCGTCCACCATAAAGTGCATCACCATAAGCAAAGTCGATCATAAAAGGAAGTGAGCGAAGTTCGGATAGGTTTGTCCAGGTTTGACCTACTACAATCTTACCGTAGACGAAGTAAGCATGTCTTACCCTTGCATAGGTTTTATCGGTATCAAAATAATCCATTTCTAAGAAGAATTGTTGTGGAGGTTCTCCGGCCGTGTTTTTTCGAATATCAAAATTAAAACGTGTTTCTCTGATTAAAGCATTGAAATATCCATCGTTATTCGCTTCAGGTGTTCCATCAACTGGGATTTTACTGATTAAAAACTGATCCTTGTCTCCCGATCCGTCAAAATCTCCGATTATATCAGCCTTAAAATAACCGCCAATCTTCATACGCATATCTGTTCCAAACATCGGCCAAGACCCTGGGAAGTCTTTGTTCTCAAGCATTGTACCTGTGTCAACGCGATGATAATCTCTTATTTCACCAGGCTGAACAACGAAATCAGATACTTCATCCTTAGAAAAAACCTTCATATTGAATGAAGCTACAATTATTAGAATGAAAATTTGTAGATTTTTTTTCATTTTACCTCTTATTTACTTTACGACGATAAGTTATATTAAAAATTGTATTCAAAATGGGTAAACTTATATTTTTCTAAAAATTTTATATTTCGTTAGATCATCTAAATAAGGGCACTAAGCTAATTCTTTACCAATTAAAGTATTTGGATCTTGTATATGGTAAACCTTTATCTATTGTTTTATATAGGTTGGCTACAGCGGAATTAAAGCAGAAATACTTGTTTACTATGTGAACTTTACAGAAAGTATGACATGGTAAAAAAGTACTTAAAACAGCCTTTTGTTAAAGTACAGATATTCATATATTTGTTTGAAGATTGGGCTATTATGTCGAGAGTTGTCTTGATCCTAAAAGAACTGTTAAGTTTTTTGTTCTTAAACTTTACTTATTTTTATTTTCTTTCATGAAGTAAGATTTTTATTATCTGTACTTATATAGTTTATTGTTTGTTGTTAAGGAGAGTTTCATATGGATATTTATAAAAAGTTATACAACTTTTTGAGTACTGCTATGGTTGCAACTAGTTTAATTTCTTGTGCTAATAGTGAAACAAGTACAAAAGAATTTACATCATTGCAGATGAAAGGTGTTGAAAAGGTCACTGTTAAGGTTGATAAGATGGCTGCGGCAAAGAGGTTAGCAAAAGGCGTGCAGTACAAAACAATTTCAAATCAAGATCGAAGTGACTTTGATAAAAAAGCATTTCGTGGATATCATAATTATTTAAAAAAGACATATCCACTTGTTCATAAACATTTAAAGAGAGAGAGGATTGGTAGTCCTCGTCCATATAGTTTACTTTATACTTGGAAAGGAACGGATCCAAAATTACCTCCAGTCGTCCTTATGGCACACATGGATGTTGTACCTATTGCACCAGACTCAAAAGATCAGTGGAAGGTACCTCCTTTTTCGGGAGCAATTAAAGATGGTTATATATGGGGACGTGGAGTACTCGATGATAAAAACCAAATTCACGGAATCCTAGAAGCGGCTGAAATGAAATTGAAAAAAGGCTTTCGCCCCAAGAGAACAACATACTTTGTATTTGGTCATGATGAAGAAGTAGGAGGGCCAGAAGGGGCAAAGCATGCAGCTGATTTGTTAGAAAAGCGAGGAATTAAAAAAGTTGCTTTTGTGCTTGATGAGTCTGCACCGATTACACCTGGTATTTTTCCTGGCATTAAAGACAATACAGCTCTTATTGGTATTGCACAGAAGGGATATGTTAGCCTTGAGATGAAGATTGACAATGTAGGAGGACACTCTTCTCAACCTCCTAAGGAGGCAAATATTGTTATTCTGGCAGACGCTGTAAGTAAATTGCAAAAAGCACAGTTTCCATACAAGATTCATGAAGCTGTCCGACATCAGTATCGCTATATGGGGCCAGAACTCGATAAGAGTAAGCAAGATATGTATGCCGCTGTCGCATATGGAAAAGACGGCAGTCCTACGAGATTAGAAAAGAAGTTTATTGATGAGATGGCAACGAATCAAGTTACACGTGCCATGCTTCATACAACGATTGCAGTAACAATGTTTAATGCAGGAATTAAAGATAATGTTCTTCCTCCATCAGCGACAGCTGTCGTTAACTTCAGACCGATGCCTGGAGATACTCCTGATGTCATCATTGATTATGTAAAGAATGTTATTAAAGATGATAGAATTACAATTCGTGATATTTCTGCTTCAACTCCTGCTACTAACGTTGCAAACCCTGAGGGACAAGGCTACAAATTACTAGAAAAAACAATCCGTCAAACATGGGGGAATGAATTAATTGTTTCACCATTTTTTGTCATTGGTGGATCAGATTCTAAACACTTCCAAGCACGAAAATTTGCTCCTGATGTTTATACAATCACAGGAATTCAATTAGAGAATACAAAAGAGTTTGAAGGGTTTCATGGTGTAAATGAACGAATCAAAGTAGATGAATACGCAAAAACAATTGGTTTCTTCTATACTTTATTTGATAATTTACAGAAGCTTTAAAATTTTCTGGTGTTTAATCTAAATTTTTTAAAACTTTAGTGTAATAAAAGGGCTACTTAATTAAGAAGTAGCCTATTACAATAATCCTAGGGGAGAATAACGATGAGTAAGAAAGTAAAAAATTAAGTAAACTGTTTATTGAGCTTGATTGATACATCTTTACTGTCTTGGTGCTATAATCAAAGCTATATCTTATTAGGTTTCATTCGCCTTAAGGTTGTCTAAATAGGTAAATCACCTTCAAGTAAAAGAGCTAGATTTGATACCAGATAGACCAGCTCTTCCCAAGAGTTGCATTAAAATCTCCTCTCTCTATCCAAAGATAAGCAAGCCTCGTTGAGAAGGGCCGGTCGCTAGTATCGTCTACTTGAAATCGTCCCGTTGTGTTCGGGATACTCTGTATATTTTGGCTCGTATTGCTGGTATTGATTCCAAACTCAGCACGAAGACCAGTGGTGAACTTCTCGAGTAGGTCATCTCTCTTATATTTAAACCCAAATCGAGAAGAGTTATTATTTAATGATTGAGCTCCGGCTTGGCCAATGGCCGCCATTGAAATTTTTCCGTATAGCTCAAAATTGTCACCGAGGTTCTTTGCTGAAATTGAATTAGAATAAAGAAATGAACTCGCACATAGAGAAAACGCGAGAGACTTTCTTAAATTTAAAACCCACATAGAATCCTCACTCAAATCAATAATCGATAAATTAATTTTAGTAAGGATCTATGCGATCTTTTAACTTAAGAAAGGTAAAGATTGATTAGTGGCCACATCCACCTTGTCCATGAGCGTGACCATGGGCAACTTCTGTTTCAGTCGCTTCTCTTACTTCAGTGATTTCGATATCAAAGTTTAGATCTTCACCTGCAAGAGGGTGGTTACCATCTAAAGTAACTTCATCGCCTTCAATTGCAATAACTGCAAATGGAGGAAGACCTTGATCTTGGTTAACTTGAAATACGTCACCGATATTTAATTGTGCATCTTCTGGAAATTGTGAGCGTTGAACAGTGATTACTAATTCATCATTTTTGTTACCGTATGCGTCAGCAGCTGGTACATTGATAACTTTCTTATCACCAATATTCATTGCGACGATCTCTTTTTCTAGACCTGGAATGATTTGACCAACACCTTCTAAGAAAACTAGTGGACCATGTTCAGCAGAATTGTCTAAAACTTCGTTCTTTGAGTTCGTTAATGTGTAGTGAAATCCGATAACTTTTGGCATAATAGGGCCCTCTAATTGTTGATTATTAATATAGTAAATAAAGTTCAACACTAACAAGCTAGATGATTAAAGGCAAATAAAGAATGAGTGAATTAGTAAATCAAAAATATATCCAAAAAATTAATGATTTTCTTGCGCAAACCGTTGATTTAATTGATAGAGTTCCAGATTTAAATGCTGCGGCATTGGCCGATATTGCGGCCAATATTAGGGCCTTAAGAGACGAATCTCTTAACTGTAAAGAAGATGATCTGCCTGGAATTATTCAGCAGATGAACCTTCTAAATCAACTCGCAGATCGCTATGAACAACACCAAAGTTTACCAAATATTGAATCTCCATTCTTTGGCCATTTTAAAATTAAACAAAATGGAAAGCTTAAGGATTTTCTCATTGGCCACACTCCTTTTTCACATAAGGAATTAAAGTTTAAAATCATCGACTGGAAGAAATCTCCTATGGCACGTATCTTTTACCAGTACGGCGAAGGTGATGATTTTGATTTCGACTTAGATGACCGAATTATTGAAGGTCATATTCTAGAGAAATCAATTCTAACAGTTAGAGAGAAGCAACTGGTAAGAATTGACCGAGAAGGTAACACTAGTGTCCTAAGAGAAAGTGAGTGGATCTCTCTAAATGAATCAGCACAAAAGCTTGCTGGTGGAGAAGGAAGCGCTAACCAAAGTCTTGGTAGTGGCCGTACTGGATTTGATGGCCCTGAGGTTATTTCTCTTCTTGATAAGACTCAGTATGATCTTGTTAATCAAAGTGCAAAGAAGCCGCTTCTTATCACTGGTGGGGCCGGTTCTGGTAAGACGACAGTTGCTCTTTATCGTATTGCAAAGCTTTGTCGTGAAGATGGAATTCGTCAAGAAGAGGTTATGGTTATCGTTCCAAATAATGGCCTTGTGAAATTATCTAAGAAGCTCTTAGTTGAGTCACAACTTGAGAAAGTTCGAGTTTCAACACTTGATGACCTAATTAAAAAGATCGTCTTCCAAAATATGCGCTCAGTTCCTAAGAAGATTGAGGACAACCCACTTGATTCAATTGCCACAATTAAGAGAAACCCTAAGCTTCTTGAATTGATTGATGAGTACTTGGCAGTAAAAGAATTGAATATTGAAAAGAAACTTAAGGGAACAGACCTTGAGTTCTTTACAAAGAATCGCACTCGTCCATTATATGTACGTGTTAAGAATCTTTATGAGAATACACGTGATCCTCTTTTAAAAGTTGAAGTGAAGAAGATCTTAAATGGCTTTAAGAATGTAAGAGAAGAGCTTTTAAATGTTTTCTCTGATGCGAAGCTTATGGAGAAGCTACCTGAGATGACAAATCGTATGGTAACGACTCACATGTTAAATGACTTAAAATTCTATACGGCAAAACAAATTCAAGGCCTAGATAAAGACTCTGATTATGCCAATCAGGGACAAGACCTTTCAGGATTTGTTGATAAATACGACCTGCCATTATTTAACTATTTAATTGTAAAACAATTTGGACACCTTAAATACTTTGGCCGTGAGTTTAAGTCTTATCGTCATATTTTCTTAGATGAGGCACAAGAGCTATCTAAGTCTGAGCTTGTTATGCTTGGTCAAATTAAACATCAAGATGGAAACTTCACAATTGCAGGGGACAGTGTTCAACAAATTGATAGCACATTTGAGTTCACTTCATGGCACGACGTTTGTCATACGCTTGAGCTTGATGTGGATGATATGCAAGTTGAAGAACTTAATGTTTCATACCGCTCTCCAAAAGAAATTGTTTCTTTTGCGCATAAGGTTCTTGGACCTCTAGCACCTAAGGAGCTTCCAGAGTCGAAGAGAGATGGTGGACCAATTATTGAAACATCAGTTCAACATCTTGAGCATGCTTCGATGCTAATTAGTAGTGCGCTAGTTGAGCTAATGAATCGTGAGCCGAAAGCATCAATTGCAATCATTTGTTCAAAAGAGAGCATTGCAAGAGAGCTATATTCTGAAATTGAAGAAGTTGGAAGTATTCGACTTGTTCTTGATGAGAATTTTTCTCTAAGGCCAGGTGTTGATGTGACAACTGTTGAGCAAATTAGAGGTCTTGAATTTGATTACGTTATTATTCCAGACTGTGATAAGGACCTTTATCCTGCAAATAATACAGCAAGAAAGAGGCTTCACCTTGCTGCGACAAGAGCAATTCACCAACTTTGGATTCTATTCAAAGATAAGACACTTATTGCTTAATTTGAATTAGAAGGAAGTTGATTTGAAAAATTTTGGTTATGTCTCGCTAGGGTATCTGTCACTTGTGGCGTTAAGTCTTATTGATAATGGACGCGGAAGTGTCTATCCTGAGCTTTTACAATATTTTCAAATCAGACCAGATAAGGGATCGTTAATCTTTTCCTTGATGTCGATCACTTCTTTCATTGCTTACCTGACAACGTCTTTTTGGCTACCAAGTTTTGGCCCGGTTAAGGCAACTCGCATGGCCATGGTCATGATGGGAATAGGGACGTTTGGAATTGGACTTGGTGGAGACTTTCTCAACTTTGACTTGAGTTTATTCTTCGGAGCCTGGGCCGGATTTGGCTTTGGGATTACTGGAATTACAATGAATTTCATGGTTGATAATGGAGCGCCGGCCGAGCATAAGAGGCGCTACTTATCAGGACTTCATGGTGTCTACGGAGTGGCCTCATTAATGGCCCCTCAAATTCTTTCTCTATTTTACTTTTTAAATTCAGATTGGATTCACTTCTTTAAGTTCTTACTCATTCCATGTGCTTTAGTTTTTATCTATTCTTTCTTTGTGGATGATACACACCATGAAGAAATAAAAGAAAATCATGGATCAATGCCTAATGCTTTCTTTATGAATCTTATGATTGGCCTATTTGCGGGGTTCTATGTTGCTTCTGAAATTATGCTTTCGTCGCGATTAAAATTCTATTTGGTGGAGGCCCATGAGTATTCAGATATTGTCGCTAATAATTACTTATCTTATTTCTTTCTATTCTTAATGTTGGGGAGATTAGGGTTTGCTTTCTTAAATATTAAGTTATCGTCGAATCGCTTGATTTATATTTCACTGGTAACAAGCCTCATTTGTTTTAGCTTAGGACAATTTCATCATATATTTTATCCGATGACCGCTTTATTTATGTCCTTTTGTTTTCCTGTCATCGTTGATTGGGTTTCAAATAGTTTTCCAAAGAAGAACCATGTCGTTCTTGCTCAAACGATGAGCTATATCGGTGTCAGTATCGCGATTATGCACTTTATATTTGGTGCCATCGCAGACAACTACGGTGCAAAGAATGCGATTAACTTCTTTTATTTCTTAAATATTGGATCAATAATTTTCTTTACCATCGCAATTGCAATGGTAAAGAAATATCATCAGAAGTCGAGCTTGTAGCCTAGGAAGTAACTACGGGCCATTGTCCCGTAGTAGCGAATATTCTCATAATCCTTATCGAGAATATTTATTATTTTGAAATTTAAGTTTTGATATTCGTAGTTGATATTACCAATCACATAAGAAGGCATGCTTCCAAAGTCCTCTCGTTTTCCTACGTATTGCCACCAATTTGAAATACTCTGGTTATCATTAATTTGATAGCCAAGCTCTAGGCTTGCCAGTGCTTCTGGTGTTCTTGCAAGGTCTGAGTCGGTTATTTTATTTGTGGCCTTCTGAATTGTTACTGAGGTTGCAATGCTAAATGAGTTTTGAAATTCTTTGTTGAAATTAAACTCGATTCCTTGAATTTGTGACTTTGTAATATTTAAGTAGCCCATATTAATCGTATCGTAATCGATTTGATTTTTTAGGTCGTAGTTGAATATCGTAAGTTCTGCTTGATAAGTAATCTTCTTATACGAAAGAGTTAGTTCACTATTAATACTATCAGTCGGGTCAAGCATTTCAAGTTGATTAGCGATTTGATAAAGCGTTGGAAGTTTATATCCACTTGATAAATGACCTTTAAGGGAGAGTTCTCTTGTGAAGTTATAACCAAGACCAAAGCTTGCAATGGTATTTAAATTAAATGTTGAGAATTTGTCGAAACGCAGTCCTATATCTGAAAACCAATCTTTATATGCATAATTGAATGTTGTATAGAGTGAGAATAATTCACTATAGTTACCAAGAGTCAGGTCATCTTGCTTAAGGTATTGAACACCATAGAAAGAATTTAAATTCTTTGAAAACTCATAAGTAGCATCAAGCTTTAAATCTGTTTCTTCCCCACGAAATAGAGGAGTGAAGCCCTGAGGGTCTTCTCTTCTTATTGTTGAGTACCTAATACTAGGAGTAAGAGTAAACCTTTCATCTGCACTATTATAGTTAAGACTAAGGAAGTTATTGTATTGATTGTACTTATTTAAATCATTGTCGGCGACATCGATTGGATTAAATGGAGGTGCAAAATTGAATCCATCAATTTCAATTTCTGAGTCGATAAATTGTGCTTGGTAGTTTAATTCAAGTTGGTTATTAATGAGGTAGCTTGTATTCAAAGAGAAGCTAAGGTTCTTATAAGAATCAGCCTCTGCATTAGTTAGCCTATCTTCATTAACTGAAGAGTATCCATCAGAATGTAAGTAAGAAAAGTTAAATCCGTAACTTAACCTTTCCATGTGTCCGCTCGTCTGGGCCGCAACCTTTGCTGTGTTATAACTCCCATACTCTGCACTAACTCTTGAGCTCTTAATACCTTTTTTTGTATTGATTTTTAAAACACCACCAATTGCATTAGAGCCGTATAGAATTGACTGACTACCTTTTAGGATCTCTATACTTTCAATATTATCCAAGTTGATGTGGTTAATTTGATACGAGTTATTGATATCAGTTGGATCTGTAAGCTCGATATTATCAATGAGAACCTTTGAAAAACCTGTCGGTAAACCGCGAAGTCGTAAACTTGAAGCCGCTCCGATTTGGCCAGACTGTCCAATAAAGATGCTCGCTTTACTTTGTAGTAGCTGTTGTAATGTTGTGGCATCAGTATTTTCAATTTCTTCACGAGTGATAACAGTGACGGCACTCGTTACTCGTTCTGAACTCGTTTCAAGCTTTGTGGCCTTAATGGTAATTTGTGCAATTGATGTTAATGGTAAAAATGCAGTGGCGTAATAAAATAGTGTTTTTATGATCTTCCTCCGAGACATAGAAATATTGAAGGGCTCGGACTCTAACCGTTGCGGGACAGTCTCTGAATTTCACAGAGTTCACCTTTTGTGCTGTATTTACTAGCAAAGATAGTTACAAGAAGCCCATTATCTGTCAATAAACAGATAATAGGCCCAATGGAATTAAGTCTTAAATATTGTGGTAGTACTGCGAATCGACGACACTCTTGTACATTTTAGGGTCTTTCTCCTTTAGGTCTGAGAGAATGATCATATCAGGTGCATCGAGATCATTTGTATGAGTGTGGACTTGATACTTAAAGAGCCAATTAAATAACTTACGGTGCTCGCGGTAAACCATAAACTCACACACAATAAGGATAATTGGTGCAATCAGATACGAGTTACAAAGAAAGAGCTCAAAGAACAAAATATTAATAACTAGGGGAGCGGTTATTACGGCCGTCAGTGGAACGAAGAGATTAAGTAAGAACATCGTTCCAAGGACAATTTCAAGAGCTTTAATCATGTAGTAAAGATAACCTGTATCCTGAAGGGAATTGATAAAGGCCAAAGCTTCTGGTGTAAATTGAGATTCCGTGAGTAGGCCAAGTCCTGGGGTGACACCGGCCAAGAGTAAGGTCGCACCCATGAGAATTCGCGCACCTACAAATAAGAATTTCTTTTTATTCTTCATACAACCTCCAAATATGATCACTAATGATTATATTGTCGAAGGGGCAAGCAAGTATGGAGTTAATGTTAAAGAAACCTCAAAGTTCACGTTGATGCTATGGCATCAGACATTTCTTATTTTACAGATAAAATGATTATCCCTTTCCACAATGATATTTTTTGAAAATGGAATTCGAATACGTATAAGGGGATCAAAGATAACAAATGTATCAATATCCATCTCATTAAAGTCTATATCAATATCCTTAAGCTCTTTTCCTAGGAAGCGTTGATGGTCTTCACGATCGACACTTGTAAGTATGGTACGATTGTTTTGGTCTTCGAGGAATTTTGTATAAGCAAGGCCCATAAAAGGAGTATTAATATTGATATCTGCTAAAACTGATTGTTTTGTGAATTCTTCATTTCTTTGGCCACTATAGAACTCATAACCTTGTTCACTTAGTTTCTTTATGACCTTGTTACTCATTTCATCGTTATACAATCTAACGAGCTTCATTCCCATATATCTGGCCTGAAGGGAAATGATCTCCTCAGGGATTCCGGTATAACCAACTTCGTTCCCCTCTTTTGAAAGTAGAGTAATGAGAACGATTTCACTCTTTGGACAACCATCTTTTATTAAATGTTTTAAGCAATTTAGAGAGCTTAAGCCTCCACTCCAAAAGAGTGCCTTCTTATTTTTCATGAATAACTCTTATCTTTTGATTAATAATAATTAATAACTGAATATTCTTTACGTGTCTTTTTTTACCTCAAAAACATGGACTTGTTCAATGGAATAAACTTCTCTCAAGTATAGCTTTAGAGGAGAATAATTATGCACGCTTTTGATAATGACAAGGCCCAAGTAGAAAAGCAGCTAAGCTTTCGAAACTTATCTCTCGATCCAGAAAAGCGAGTCGCATTTGTTGATGAGCGCAAGGTCGAATTAACTAAGACAGAGTATAAAATTCTCTACTTTCTGCTAAATGGTGGAAAAAGGATCTACCCACGCGAGCAACTAGTTGAATATATTTGGGGTGATGTAGAAGTGGCAAATAAAACTGTCAATACTCACCTGACTCACTTAAGACATAAAACAAAAGGCGTTGACTTTAGAATACGTATTAATCGCAATAATCAGATATGTTTGCACGACCTCTAAAGAAAAAAGCGTCAAATAACCGTAATTGTTAGCCTAAATAAACTTATTTTTGTTAGCGGCGATAAGATTCGTAACTTATTGATTTTACGACTTGAGAAATATCTTACTTCCACTTAATCTAGTTAATTAAGGGGGGAGGAGAGAAAAAAATGTCATTTATTTTTCAAAATGAGTGGATTGGATTTCGTAATTTGCGAATCAACACCAACACGCAGGCGGTTTTTGTCAATGAAGAGGAAATCTCATTAACAAAGACGGAATTTAAAGTTCTAAACTTTTTAATTTCTAGCCAAAGACGTATCTACACTCTTGAGGAGTTAGTACTAGGGACGTGGGGCCCAGTTGTCGTTACAAATAAGACAATCAATACTCACTTATCCCATATCCGTGCAAAAATTAAAGGTGTTGATTTCAAGATCAAGATCAATCGCAATGGCCAGGTTTGCATTAACGACTTATGAGTCGATAAATAATTCATAGGTCCTCATTATCTCTTTAATTTCTTTCAGTTAGAGCTATAATCGCCTCTACCTTGAAGAGATTGATATGATTAAATTAGATTTGGAACATGCGTGTCGTGAAGACATTCTCAATGCTCAATTGTGGGAGCTGGATATTTGCTTTGAAAAAAGCAAGTTTGCTCCTTGCCTTGATCAGCTAGTACGTGAATTAGACGCTAAGAAGCTACTTGTAAGACCAAAGGTTTGGCTAAGTGATGAGTGGTTCTGTCCTGAAGCAATTTCTGGAATTGCTATTCCTTTCTCATTAATGCATCCAAAACTAATCGAGTTAGAAAAAGAATTCACTGGAGTTTGCGAAGGTGAAGGTCATGACTGGTTTATGAAACTCATGAGACATGAGTGTGGCCACGTTATGGATAATGCCTATTTTCTAAAAGACGAAAATAATCGTAAAACCATATTTGGTGATCACGATAAATCTTATCCTTCTTCATATGGGCCAAAGAAGTTCTCTAAAAAGTATGTCTATCATCTAGAGGACAATTACGCGCAAGCGCACCCTGAAGAAGACTTTGCTGAGACATTCTCAGTATGGCTTACACCGCGTTCAAATTGGAAGCGTGTTTATGAAAATTGGCCAGCACTTAGAAAATTAAAATATGTTGATCAGTTGATGAAATCATTAAGCAATAAGAAACCTAATGTTATTTGCTATAAAGAAATCGATAGTATCGATGAAAGCGAATTAACTGTAAGAGAGTATCTACTCCAAAAAAGAAGAAAACTTCGTAAGAGTTCGCAGGCACGACGAAGTGTCCAGCATATTCAACAATATCTTAGCCAGAATGAGACTAGCGGTGTTGAACTCGACAAGCTCATAGGTAGCTTAAGAAGGGATCTGGTTAGGGATATCTCCTTGCTGACAAAAGAATATCAATATAAAATAGAATCTGTTGTAAATGATCTGGAAGATATTTCAAATAAGAAGAAGCTTATGATTCCAGAAAAGTACGGCCCTCAAACTGTACAGGAAATTGTTCTATCACATGCTGATAAATATTTTAAAGAGGGGCGTGACAGGATAGTCATGTGAGCCAAAAAGTAAGAAGCAATAAAAGAAAGAAAAAGGTCTTAGTTCTTGTTCATTCGGACCTCATCCCGCCTGAGAATATTTCTAAAGAAGATAAGCAAAAAGAAGAGTTTGAATTTAAGCCGTGGATAACGGAATACAATGTTATATCAACACTTAATGAGCTTGGTCATGAGGTTAAAGTTGTCGGTGTCTATTCAGACCTTCTGCCATTAAGAGTGGCCATTGATGAATTCAGGCCACATATTGTTTTCAATCTTTTAGAAGAATTTGATGGCAAGGTCCTATTAGATCAAAATGTTGTTTCATATTTAGAATTACTAAAAGTTAAATACACAGGGGCAAATCCACGAGGATTGATGATTGCTAGAGATAAGGCCCTTGCAAAGAAACTTCTCTCTTATCACCGAATTAAAACTCCAGGCTTTCAGGTTTTTACAAGTCGATCTAAGGCCAAGGTGACGAAGATATCGAAGAAATTAAAATTTCCACTTATTGTAAAATGTCTTTATCAAGATGCTTCACTGGGAATTAGTTCTGCTTCAATCGTTAAAACACCGGAGAAGGCAATTGAAAGAATTATTTATCTCATGGATAAGTACGATGAAGATGTGATCGTTGAGGAATTTATTGAAGGACGTGAATTCTTTGTTGGAGTTATGGGAACAAAGAGGTTGAAAGTCCTGCCGGTTTTGGAACTCTCTTTTAATAATATAGAAAATCCACTGGCCCAGCTCTACTCAGAAAAAGCAAAGTGGAGCATGAAATATCGTCAAGAAAAAGGGATCGAAACTGGCCTGGCGAAAATTACGAAAGAGTTAGAAGATAAAATTATAAAAATATGTAAGAGAACTTATAAAGTTTTGGAACTGACGGGATATGCTCGTCTTGACTTAAGAGTTTGTCCGGAGGGAGAGCCTTATATTATTGAAGCCAATCCGAATCCTAATGTGGCCAGTAAAGACGAGTTTGCTATGGCCGCAAAGCTAGCTGGAATGGATTATCAGAAACTCATTAATGAAATTATAAAG
The DNA here is from genome assembly GCF_043196995.1 of Halobacteriovorax sp. CON-3. NCBI lineage: Bacteria > Pseudomonadati > Bdellovibrionota > Bacteriovoracia > Bacteriovoracales > Halobacteriovoraceae > Halobacteriovorax > Halobacteriovorax sp. CON-3. Next base: position 1,299,334 of record NZ_JBEBNA010000001.1, on the reverse strand, counting down.
TAGGTGTGAGATGTCATTAAAATTAGATGATTTGAGAAATTTTATTGTGGTTTCAGAGTTAAAGAATGTAACGCGAGCTTCTGAGCAGCTAGGCTTAACTCAGCCGGCCCTAAGTTATTCAATAAAGCGACTAGAGGAAGAATTAGGGGCCCCTGTTTTTATTCGTCTAAAAAGTGGTATTGAACATACAAAGTTTGGAGAAGAGTTTCATCATCGTGCCAATAAGCTTTTACAAGACTGGCAAGATGCTAAGAATATCTTTAATCAAGAGGGGGGAGATATTGTTGGTGAATTTAAAGTAGGAATTCACCCTTCTGTTGCAATTTACTCTCTCCCAAATGTACTACCTTTAATTTATGAGAAATTTCCACGCTTAAATTTCAATCTCATTCATGACTCTTCTCGTGTCATTGCTGGTAAAGTAATCAATTTTGAAGTTGATTTTGGTATTGTCGTTAATCCAATTAAACATCCTGATTTAATTATTAATGAAATGGGAGTTGATGAAGTTAAGTTATTTGAATCAGCTCGTCCAAAGAGAAAGAATAATAAGTTAATATATAATCCTCAATTGGCACAAAGTCAGGACTTACTTAGAAAGTTAAAAGATGACTCAATCTTTATTGATGGACATATTGAAAGTGATAATTTGGAAGTTATCGCAAAACTTACACACGAAGGAGTAGGCATAGGTCTTCTTCCAAGCCGAGTGGCCTCTAATTATAAGAACCTTGTTCCTATAAATGATTCTCCAATTGTTAAAGATCAAATCTCATTGGTTTATCGTGTCGAGAAGAAGAATTCTTTATTAGTTAAGGATATCTTAGAGATTGTAAAAGACTCTTTAATCTAATTAAGAATTTCTTATCCAAATCTCTCTTTAAAAAAAGTCATAGATAATCGATAGGCTCACTTGAAACCAAAAGAGGTATCAAGTGAGCAATTCATTTACATTATTATTAATTCTTTTCATCTTTAGTATTCTGACTTCATGTCAGAAGGATAGGGTGAGCTTTTCTCCTCCAACGGTTGAAGTTTATCTTGTTAAACCTGAAACAGTATCTCTCTATAATAATTTTGTCGGACAAGTTTATGGTGAGAAGGATATTATTATTCGTGCTCGTATTGAGGGGTATATAAGATCCTTAAGGTTTCGTGAAGGTATGTTTGTGGAAAAGGATCAGCTTCTTTATGAAATTGAGTCCGATAGCTATCAGGCCGCTGTTCAGGAGCAGATGGGACGAGTTGCAAAGGCACAGAGCCAGGTTGTTAAAACAAGAAATGACCTAAGAAGAATTCGTCCACTTGCCCAGCAGAATGCCGTTGCAAGATCCGATCTCGATGCTGCCATCGCAAGTTATAATGCTGCGAAATCAGCACTAAAGGCCGAAGAAGCAAATCTTGAATCAGTTAAGGTTCGTCTTGGTTACACAAAAGTTTATTCTCCAATTAAGGGTGTTATTGGTAAAACCCGTTTTAAGGTCGGAGATCTGGTTGGAAGTAACCCAAATAATAGTGATCTAAATACTGTTTCATCTCTTGAAAATGTACGTGTTGAATTTTTTATTTCTGAAAATACTTATCTGGATGTAATTCATCTTAGACGAGATAAGGCCAGTGCACAGAGTACAAGAAATATTGAATTAACACTTATCTTAGCAAATGGTGTTGAGTATCCTCATAAAGGTAAAATTGATTTTCTTGATCGTAATGTGGACCCTTCAACTGGAACAATTCTTATTCAATCAACATTTCCAAACCCTGAGGGAATCTTAAGGCCGGGTCTATTTGCTACCGTACGTGCAAAAGTAGCAACGTCAGATGAAGCAATTCTTGTTCCACAAAGGTGTGTAACGGAGTTACAGGGAATCTATCAAGTTGCTGTCGTGGATAAGAAAAATAAAGTTCAAATTAAAAATGTAACTGTTGGACGAAAAATAAATGGTTTTTGGATCATCGTAAATGGGCTCGATGAGGGGGATACCATTGTTTATGAAGGACTTCAAAAGGTAAGAGACGGAATGCTTGTTGCTCCTATGCAGGCTTCCGTTAAATTTAAGCAAAATTAGGATAGACCTTATGAATCATAATGATGATAAAAAGCATATCTTCTTTGTTAGGCGACCAATTTTTGCATTTGTCATCTCTCTCTTTACCCTCATTCTTGGTGGAATCTCTATTCTTGACTTGGCCACTGAACAATATCCCAATATCACACCTCCAGTGGTCTCTGTTACGACGGCCTACACTGGTGCAAATGCAATGAATATGGAAAGTTCTGTTGCTTCGCCATTAGAACAGGAAATTAACGGTGTTGATAATATGCTATATATGAAATCCACTAATGCAAATGATGGAACGATTAATATTTCAACATCATTTGAAGTTGGGTCTGATCCAGATATGAATACAGTTTTTACCCAAAATCGTGTTGCTTCTGCTACCGCCAAACTTCCCGAAGAAGTAAAGAGGCTAGGGGTGAATACTAGAAAGTCTCTTCCAACAATGCTCATGTTTATCACGCTTACAAGTGAGAATAATCGTTATTCTCGAGAGTTTCTTTCAAATTATGGAATTCTCAACATCAAAGATGTCTTAGCAAGGCTTAAGGGAATCGGTAGGGTTGATATGCTCGGCTCTAGTGATTATTCAATGCGATTTTGGATAAGACCTGAGTTACTTGCAAAGTACGGCCTCACTGTTCCAGAGATTTTAAATGCTGTTAGAGAGCAAAATGTGATTGTCCCCGGAGGAAAATTTGGTGCTGAGCCAGCTCCGAAAGGAACCGACTTTACCTATAGTGTAAAGATGCAAGATCGATTGCAGACCCCAGAAGAGTTTGGAGAAATTGTTGTTCGCACAAATGAGAATGGTTCACAGGTTTTTTTAAGTGATGTGGCCCGTATTGAACTAGGTGTCGAAAATTATGAAGCATTCGCTCGTGTCAATGCTGATCCATCTGCTCTTGTGGCGATTTATCAGGCCCCTGGCGCCAATGGTGTTGAATTAGCTAACGACGTGAAAAAGACGATTCATGAATTAAGCAAGAAGTTTCCTCCTGGGATGTCCTATCAAGTTTCATATGATTCAACTCTACCGATTACGGCGGGTATTAAAGAAATTGTCATTACTTTAGTTGTCGCTCTTCTTCTTGTTATCTTTGTCGTCTTTATTTTTATTCAAGACTGGCGTGCATCCTTGATCCCGACGATTGCGATACCGATATCTCTTATTGGGGCTTTTATCTTCTTTCCTTTTTTAGGGTTTTCAATAAATACTTTGTCACTATTGGGCCTGGTTTTGGCCATTGGAATTGTTGTCGATGACGCCATTGTTGTGGTTGAAGCTGTACAAGTAAATATTGAAAATGGAATGGACGTGAAGACAGCAACGACTGAGGCCATAAGAAAAGTAACTGGTGCGGTTATGGCCACAACCCTTGTTCTTGTGGCCGTCTTTGTTCCTGTTGCTGGAATGGCCGGTATTACTGGATTATTATATCAGCAATTTGCAATCACAATCGCTGTCTCTGTTTGTATTTCCTCTGTTAATGCCTTGACTTTGTCACCTGCTCTTTGTGTTCTTTTATTAAAAGAGAAAAAGGAGTACTCAGGTATTCTGGGCGGTTTTTTTCATCTTTTTAATAAGGCATTTGATCGCTCATCAAAAAGTTATATGAACTTAACTGAAGTCTTTGCACGAAGAACAAAGAGGGGATTCTTATTTATCTTGATTCTTACTGGCTGTATCGCAGTTATTGGGAAGTACCTACCGGCGGGCTTTATTGCAGTTGAAGATATGGGCTATTACTTTATCAATGTTCAACTTCCAGAGGCGTCCTCACTGCAAAGAACCGATGCAGTGGTTTCAAAAGTTGAAGACACTTTGATGAAATTTGAAGAAATCCAATTTGTGACCTCTGTTGTGGGCTTCTCTATTTTATCCGGTGCAAAGTCAACTAATTCAGCTTTTGTTATTGCCCAACTAAAAGACTGGAGTGAGCGAAGCGTGGATCTGAATATGGCCGTTAGAAAAGCAAATGGAGTCTTCTTTACAAAGTTTCCACAAGCTCAAATCTTTGCCCTTAGTCCTCCTGCTATTCCTGGCCTTGGTAACGGTTCGGGTTTCACCTTCATGCTTCAAGACCGCTTAGGGACATCTGTTGAAAAGTTATATTCAAATGCCCAAAAGCTTATTGCCGCTGCTAATAAGAGACCAGAATTATCACAGGTCTTTACGACATTTAAGGCATCTGTTCCACAGAAATTAATTGAAATTAATCGTGAAAAGGCACTGAAAATGGGGATTCGCTTAAATGATATCTATGTGACTCTTTCGGCCTTTCTAGGTGGCTCTTATGTTAATGACTTCAATCGATTTGGTAAATTGTATAAGGCCTATATCCAGGCCGAGCCACAATATCGTCTCGATGGATCAAAACTTTCAACTTTCTATGTCGTCAATAGGAGTGGAGACAAAATCCCTCTCTCTTCAATCGTGACAGTTAAAGAAAGCAGTGGGCCAGATTATATCACTCGCTACAATCTATACCGCTCGATCGAAATCACTGGCAGTCCTGCTGCTGGTTACTCTTCGGCCCAAGCCCTTAAGGTTATGGAGGAAGTTGCACGCCAAACACTAGATGAAGGGATGGGCTATGAGTGGTCAAATATGTCTTTTCAAGAAAAGAGATCACAAGGCTCAGGTGCAATTGTATTTGTTTTTGCTCTAATTTTTGTCTACCTCATTTTGTCTGCCCAATATGAAAGCTGGTCTCTACCTCTAAGTATTCTACTCGGCACACCTTTTGCGATTTTTGGAGCAATGCTCTTTGTTTATCTGGCCCGTCTTTTTAGCAATACCTATGAAAATAATGTCTTTATGCAAGTATCCCTCGTTATGCTTATAGCAATGGCCGCAAAGAATGCAATTCTCATTGTTGAATTTGCTAATATAAATTTTAGAGAAGAAGGGATGAGCTTATTTGATTCAGCAATGGATTCGGCCAAGCAGCGCTTAAGGCCAATTCTTATGACGGCCGTCTCTTTTATCTTAGGGGTTCTACCTCTGGTCTTTGCTACCGGGACAGGTTCGGAATCTCGAAAAGTAATGGGAATGTCTCTGTTAGGAGGTATGACCATTGCTACTGTTATTGGAATCTTCCTCTATCCTATGCTCTTCGTCTTTATTGGCAAGTTATTTGGTTATGAGAAGAAGGAGAAGGATAGTGAATAGAGTATCTCTTTCTTTATTCTTACTGGTTTTATTTGGTTGCGCTGTTGGCCCTGAGTATAAACGTCCTGATATGCCAGCTCCCTCTAAGTATCGCTACGATAATAATAAGAAAGATATTCAAATGAATGAACAGTGGTGGGAGGTCTTTAATGATAAACAATTGTCAAAATTAGTCGCTATTGGATTAAAGCAAAATTTTGATATTAAGATTGCATTGGCCAGAATAGAAGAAGCGGCAGCTTTTTATGGATTTAAAAAGAAGGATTTATATCCTTTATTCAATTATCAAGGTAATTTCCAAAAGGGCAATTATTCTCAAGGAGCAGTATTCCCAGACTCTGTTGAGTCATCATTTCTTGCTGCTTCCGTTCAGTGGGAAATCGATTTTTGGGGAAAGCTTAGAAATGCTAACGAAGCGGCCCGTGGCCAGCTACTTTCCACTACGTATGCTTATGATTCAGTTCGACTACAAGTAAGTGCTGCTATTGCTACAGCATATTTTCAATTATTAAAGAATAAGGTTTCTTTAAAAATAGCTAAGGCAACAGTCGATACAAGGGAAGAGTCCTATCGAATTGTTAAGGCACGATTCTACAATGGAACTGTTTCTAAGTTTGACTTAAATCAGGCCCAGGCACAATTATCTTTTGCAAAAGCATCAGTCCCTCGATTTGAAAGGGCGATTATTGCCAGTGAAAATCTTATTCGTATTCTACTTGGCCATAATCCAGGTAAGCTTAAGATAAAAGTAACCCAAGACATAACACAGGCCATGATGGTGCCTGATATTCCTATCGGAATCCCCTCTGATGTACTTAGAAGAAGGCCAGACGTTGCCCAGGCCGAAGCAAGTCTTAGGGCCCAAAATGCAGAAATAGGAGTGGCCGAGGCCAATCTCTTTCCAACCATTAGCTTAACAGGTGTTGCTGGAAATTCAGATAGTAGCTTTAATCCTTTTAGCGGCGAATTTATATGGAACCTAGGAGCGAATTTAGTTGGGCCTCTGTTTCAGTGGGGACGAAATCTTGATTTGATTGATGTGGAAAAAGCACAGTACAAACAATTACTCTACTCTTATAAACAAATAGTTCTAGGGGCATTTCGAGATGTCGAAGATTCTCTTGTTGCAGTTAATACGATTAATCGTGAATCCATTAACTTCAGAGAGCAGGTATTGGCCCTTAGGGAAGCTAAGAAGATTTCTTTAAATCGTTATAATAATGGTGTGACTAGTTTCCTTGAGGTACTTGACAGTGAAAGAGCGCTTTTTGAAAGTGAACTTAATTATATAAGTATAAAGCAAGATAATCTCATCGCTTATGTAAATCTCTATAAGGCACTCGGAGGAGGCTGGGAGCTTAAAGAAGAAACTACTTCTGAGAAGGCAAATTAAGTTTTTCGTATTGTGTTTTTAATTGGCCACAAGCTGCTAAGATATCATCACCTTTTGTCTCTCTAACGGTACAAGTAAGTCCTGCTGCTTGTAGAGATCTTTGAAACCATTCAATATGTTCATCGCTTGGGCGCTTAAACTTACTTTCTGGGTATTCATTAAAAGGAATAATATTAATCTTTGATTCCTTCTTAGGAAGGTTTTCAATAAGCCCATCAATATCTTCTTGAGTATCATTAAGGTCTTTTATTAAGAGATACTCATACATAATTCGTCGAGAATTCTTAACTGGAATTGATCTTAGGGCCTCAAGAAGGTCATCAACTTGGTAGCGCTTATTAATTGGCATCAGCTCCGAGCGTAGATTATTTCTAATAGCATGAAGAGAGATGGCCACATTGACGTCAGGTAACTCTTCCCATTGCTTGATCTTTGGGACAAGTCCTGAAGTGGAAATCGTAACCTTGTGCTTACTAAGAGCGATTCCAAGTGGGTCTGTTAAAAGGTAGCAGGCCTTCTTAACATTTTCAAAGTTATGAAGGGGTTCACCTTGACCCATAAAGACGATATTTGAAATCTGATACTTCGGATCGACATTCTCTTGCATCCACTTAGAGACAGTTAGGTACTGTCCGACGATTTCTGATGTTTCTAGGTGTCTTGTTAGTCCCTGTGTGGCCGTATGACAAAAAGTACAACCAATGGCACAGCCGACTTGTGAGGAAATACACAGAGTCGATCTTAGGCGCTTATCATTCTCGCTTTCAATAAGTACGGCCTCTATTGAGTTCTTATCATCTAAACCAAGGAGAAATTTTCGCGTACCATCTTTGGAAAGGCCCTGCCAAAGAATCTTAAGTAGCGATAAGTCATATTCCTTTGCCTTTTCTCTGACAACACGTGGGGCATTCTCCCAAGTGTCAGGATTAAAATTTAACTTTTTATAGACCCACTTTCCCATGATTTTTGCTTCATCATATGGGAAACTTTCTAAAGTTAAATTATATAGGCTTGTTTTTGTCATAATGCATAATTATCTGATTGCGTTGTGGCAGTCAATATTTTAGGAGGAAAAATGAGAATTTTACTGCCAATTTTGATGGTGATGGGCTTTGCAAGCTGTTCATCTGTGACAACGAAGGATGTTGACTACAAAGTAGGGGATAAGAGTTATCGAGGCTATATGGCCCTTACTGGCGACGAGGATAATAAGAAGCCAGGCGTTGTCGTTGTTCACGAATGGTGGGGACATAATGATTATGCGAGAAAGCGTGCAGACCAGCTTGCAGCTCTTGGCTACAATGCTATTGCCCTTGATATGTATGGAGATGGAAAGACGGCAAACCACCCAAAAGATGCTATGAAGTTTTCATCTGAGGCCTTTAAGAACCCAACACTTCTTAAAGCAAAATTCAATAAGGCCGTGGATCTTTTAAAAGAACAGCCAAGTGTCGATGCTGAACGCATTGGTGCTATTGGATACTGCTTTGGAGGGGCCGTTGTTCTTTTTAATGCGACTCAAGGAGCTGACCTAAAAGGAGTGGTTTCATTCCACGGGTCTTTATCAGGTATAAAACAAGTGACGAAGAACTCAAAAGCAAAGCTTTTAGTCATTAATGGTGCCGACGATCCACTTGTAACAAAAGATGATATTACCAATTTTAAGAAGGTTATTAGAAGATCACAACTACCAATGAGGTTTGTGAATCTACCTGGTGCAACTCATGCCTTCACAAATCCAAAGGCGACTGAGAATGGAAAGAAATTTAATCTTCCTTTGGCCTATAATGAAAAGGCAGATAAAGAGTCTTGGGATTTAATGAGAGAGTTTCTACAGAATACACTTTAAATAAAAAAGGCCACTCATTGAGCGGCCTTTATATTTTTTTCTTTTTACTACTTATTCACAAGCTGGAACTTCTACCCAAAATCTATCTGCATGGTATCCATCTAGCGTATAATCTTCAAAGCTAAACTGTCTTGTAAGCTTCTCATCAACTTTGATTGTTTTCCAATTTGTTGTCACAGCGTTGTCACAATCAAGAGCGACATTTGCAAGATCAAGAGTTGAAAGAAATTTGTTCTTAAGTGGTAAGTTTACCTTACAAGCTTGGAAACTTCCTTTTTCTCCTTCTGTAGCACAAGTCGTTGCTTTTTCAGTTGCTAGAACCATTAGATTTGAATCTTTTCTAAAGATTGTAATATCTTGAGTAACAGTATCAAAAGCAGTCCCATTATTAACAAGGGTACTTTTTAGAGTATTTTTTAAGCTGCTAATTTTATCCCCAAGTTTATGTAGATCACATGCCGCTGGAGTTTCTGCATAGAACTTAGTCTGACATGCAAAATTTTCTGCAAGTGCAACTCCATCTCTGTCACTTACTTTTGTTCCAAAGTCTGCATCACCTTCAATTTTACCGTGAAGCATACCTGCTACTTTTCCATCAACTAGGACAGGAGAACCTGTTGAGTTCCAGTCGATAGCACAGTTTGAAAGAACAAAGTTCTTTGAATCTTTTGATCCGTTAATTGTTGTTAGTAGTGAATCTGTTAGACCGTTACACTTCTTCTTTGCTCTTGTGTATTTCCCTTCAGAAACAGCGTAGTTAACTTCAAATCCTCTTTTGAAACTTGTAAGTTCAAAAATCTTATTTTCTCCACCGAAGTTGATACCTTGGTTAGTTGTTTCAAGAAATCCAACTTTTGATTTCTGCTTTGTTGAAACAAGAACTATTTCTGAATATTTTTGGTTTTCAATTGAAGAACAAGTATATGTAAAGCCTTTAAGGTCTTTGAAAGCAACTTCTGAACAAGCTGAATCTAGCCAGTCTGAGTATGATTGATCTTTTTGTCTACTTGGAAGACATTTCTTAGCTGTTGCAATTAGGTTATCGCCAACAAAGAAGGCCGCACATGTTTGAAGCTTTCCACGATTCAGTTTACCCATCATTAACACTTGGTCGATACAACCATTTTTTGAGAAGCGGTCACATACGAAATTAGCTCCTGCAACTTCTGATGCAACAGCGTCACCCTTTAGCCCTTGGCTATTAATAGTTGGTCCCTTGTCCTCATAAATACTTGAACGGTTCCCACATGAAGTTAGGTTTAAAAGGGTAATGGCACTAACACCAAGAAGTAGAATTTTCTTCATAGATTGCTCTCTCGATAATAGGGTAAAAGTTGGCAAAATCTAGCATAATAAATATGAACAATGTAGTTCTAACTCAGCAAATATAATTTTTACAATTTCCCAGATGGTGTAGAATGGAGAGTATGAATATTATCTTTATCGACGGTAAGTGCTTAATATGTAATGGCCTCGTCAAGATTATTTATCGAATCGATCGCAAGAAGAAGGTTAAATTCTGTCATCTACAGGACCCAAAAGCGCTGGATTATCTTCAACAAGATTTTGTTAAGAATCTCTCAACAGTGGTTTTCTATCAAAATGGTGAGATTTCAACGAAGTCAGATGCGGCCATTGCGGTAATGGTGGAGTTAGGTCATTGCTATTTTAAAGTCTTTAAAATAATACCTAGGCCACTAAGAAATTGGCTCTATGAAGTCGTTGCAGAAAATCGTTACCGACTTGGTAAGAAGTTAGAGACTTGTCCGATTCCTGATAAGGATTTAGCAAGTCGCTTTCTATGAATCTTGTGATGTTAACTGGCCACAAGCCGCTAGTATGTCATCGCCCTTAGTTGTGCGAATCATGGCGTGAAAGCCAAGTTCGATGAGGCCCTTCTTAAACTCTTCGACGGCCGCCATCTCTGGTCTCTTATAAGGAGCGCCTGGAAATTCATTAAAAGGAATGAGATTAAAAATAACGGGCATTCCTTTTAATAGTCGACCAATCTCTTCCACATGTTTTCTTGTATGATTTAAGTCGCGAATAATTAAGTATTCAAAAGTTAGAAACTGGCGCTTCATTAATTTGATCGTCTTAAGCTCATTTATTAACTCTGCAATAGGGTAGGCCTTATTGAGTGGTATGAGCTCATTTCTTTCTTCATTAAATGGAGAGTGGAAGCTGAGGGCAAAGTTAACATTCCCTAGTTCACTGAATCTCTTGATACCTGGTAAATAACCGGCCGTTGATAGTGTGATCTGTCTTGGGCCTAATCCCATGCCTTCTTTTGTCTTTAGGATTTCAATGGCATCCGCTACATTATCGATATTATGTAGAGGCTCACCTTGTCCCATAAAGACAATATTAGGAGCCGCCTGATGGCCTTCAAACTTTTCTTTGATATAGGCATAGGCTTGCATATATTGCAGAATAATTTCTTTCTTCTCTAGCGAACGTGTTAACCCCTGTGTTCCTGTAAAACAGAATGAACACTTCATGGCACATCCAACTTGAGAGGATAGGCATAGGGTATATTTCTTTTGAAAGGGAACACATACTGTTTCCACTGTTCGTTCATCACTTAGTTTGAATAAAAGCTTAACAGTCTTGTCATCAACTGATTCTTGGGTCTTGGCAATTTCAAGAAAATCAAAACAGTACTTTTCTTCTAAGAGAGAGTAGAGCTTTTGAGGTAGGCCAGTAATTTCCTTAAAGGATACTGCCCCATGCTTATAAACTTGGGTATAGATTGTCTGGGCATGGACTCTTGTAAATCCATGCCCAATGATAAAGTCTTCAAGACTTGAAAGTGGGGTAGAAAAGAATGATTCTATTAGATCATCCCCATTTTCTTTGCTTGCTCCATCATTTGCTCACGCTGCTCTGGAGACATATTCTGTACCATCTCTTGCATCTTCTGTAGCTCCTCTGGAGACATTTGAGACATCATCTCTTGTGCCTTAGCATACATGTCTTGCTGGTTTTCAAATTTTTGCATTGTAAAAACGATCTTCTCAGGACCAATTTCACTGTCGATCATTTTCTTTTCTCTTAGTTCTTCGAGAACTTTATTAAGGCTTAGACCTTTATTATCTGCAACTTCATACATCTTTTCAGTAGGAAGAGATACTTTCTTTTCTGGGAAGCCATTGGCACTTAAATTCTTGATAATTTGATCAATAAATTTTTCCATTTCAACATCCTTTTCTTTGCTCGATTAGGTCATATTTAGTAACATGATGCGCATGAAAAACCAAGCTGCAGCAACGAAAGGGCCTGAGGGCTTTGAATATTTTTACTCAAAAATGTGGGGTTCTCGATGGAGTTCCTTAAAAGATTCTTTTACTAAAAAAGAAGAGAAGGCCTATCGTCGAAATAAGTGGTTTTCAGGAGAATTTATTGATTCAGGTGAGCTAATTCCTGGGGTGTATGCCAAGGGAGAGGTAACGGAATCTAAAGATCTAAAGTCTCATTATGTGATGGATGCTGCCAGTGTTATCGTTGCTCGCAATCTCAAACCAACCTCTGGGTCCAAAGTTCTCGACATGTGTGCGGCACCCGGCGGTAAGAGTTTAGTGCTGTTTGAGGAAATGGAGGGCAAGGGGCACCTTGTCCTGAATGAGCTTTCACGTAATCGTAAAGAGCGTCTACGTCGAGTGGTATCAGAGTATGTCCCACAAGAGATGAGGGATATCATTGATATCCGCGGTTTTGATGGGAATAAGTACGGGCTTAACTTAAAAGATGAGTTTGACTTCGTTCTTCTCGATGCTCCTTGTTCTGGAGAGCGCCATACGCTAAACGATCAAAAATATCTTAATATGTGGTCAAAGAAGAGAACGCGAAATCTTGCTGGCCTTCAATACTCTCTACTTTGTTCGGCTCTTCTAACACTGAAAAGTGGTGGCGAAGTTCTCTACTCAACATGTTCTATTTCTAGTCTTGAAAATGATGAAGTGATCGCTAAGGTCCTGAAAAAGAAAGGCGAACAAGTTGAGCTTGTTCATGACCTAGATACTTTCGGTTTTGGGGAAAAAACTGAATATGGTACAATATTTCTACCTGATAAAGAGGGATCAATTGGTCCACTCTATATGTGTAAACTTCGAAAAAAGTAGGTCGGTATGAAATTCCTTTTGGTTTTAATTTTAGCTATAAATAGTTATGCATTTAAATGTACAAAAGAATATCGTCCAGTTTGTGCTAACGGAAAAACCTATTCAAATCGTTGCATGGCCCAAGTGGTAGATGCCACTGACATTAAGGATGGCCCTTGTTCTAATGATAAAAATACGTCTACAAATAAAAAACACTTAAGGCCACAAGCAACTTCTCCGATGAAACCTCATCGTCCGCAGGTAAAAGCTCCGTGTATTTGTCCCATGATTTGGATGCCTGTGTGTGGAGTGGATGGGAAGACCTATGGTAGCGCTTGTAATGCAAACTGTGAAAAAGTGCAAATAAAGCACCAGGGGGCATGCGAGAAGATTGAAACCCACTAATTTTACTTTTTAGTTTTTTAATTTTTTTTCAACTTTTTTTTCGATGTAAACTGTGAATTTTCAACAGGTTCAATTCTATTTATTTTCACTTTGTATAGGTTTAGTTTAAAGACTGAACTTTAATTGAAAATGTCTTTGTACGATACTTCAGTGTGTTCTGGAGGATTAATGAAAAATAAGAATTTTAAAGTTAAACTGATTTTATTATGTTTCTTTTTGTCGGTCGTCAGTATTGTTATCAGTACTGTTTCTTACTTTGGTGTAAGTGACTTAAGCGAGCAATCAAATTTCTTTAGCGAAAATATTATTCCACGTAGTTCTCTACTTAGCGAGATGGATGTTAGCTATCAGAAAACGCGAATTCAAGTGAGAACCCTAGGGCTTGAGGACTTAGATAGTAAGAATCGGAATAATGCGATTTCTAATACGATAAAGATGATTGATAATTATGAGTTAGCTGCAAATAAGTTACGTAATATTATCACTGATGCTGAAGAACAAAAAATATTTAATGAGCTTCAAGTACAGTGGAGTGACTTTAAGAAAGTTGGTGCTAGAGCACTTGAACTTGCAAAAATTAATAATCCTACAGCTAGAGCTGAACTCCTAGAAATTTTCTTAGTTCATTGTCCAGAGGCCGCTGAAAATTACCAAAGAGTTCTAGATAAATACAATACTCGCTTATCAAAAGAAGTTATTTCTTCGGCATCAGTCGTTAGTGCAACAGCACGTAGTTTACAAATTACTCTCGTGGTTGTTTCATTTATAGGAATTATCCTTGGCTTCTCTATTGGAGTAGCGTACGCATCAAATATTTCACAAAAAATTAAAGCTACAATTTCTGCTCTTACTGATACATCTCGTTCACTAACGAAGAGTGCAAAAAGTATTGCTTCGACTTCTAACGAACTCTCTCTTTCAAGTGAGAGACAAGATTCATCACTGCAAGAGTCATCAAGTTCACTTGAAGAAATTAGTTCAATGGTAAGAATGACAGCTGATAATGCACAAAAATCTAATAACCTTGCGCAAGAGAGTTTAGGTAAGGCCGCCGTTGGGAAGAAGATTGTAAAGAAAATGATTCATTCAATGAATGGAATCGACAGCGATATTGATGTTATGGTGGAGGAGTTCTCTGATAATAACAAGAAGATGCTTCACATCGTAGAGCTAATCAATCGTATTGAGGAGAGGACTCAAGTTATTAACGATATTGTTTTCCAAACAAAGCTGCTTTCATTTAATGCATCAGTTGAGGCAGCAAGGGCCGGTGAAGCAGGTAAGGGCTTTGCTGTTGTGGCCGAAGAAGTTGGAAAACTAGCGCAGATGAGTGGTAATGCTTCTGTCGAAATTTCAGATATGGTTAGTACAAGTGTTAATGAGGTTAACTCAATTGTAGCAGAGTCAAATATGAAGCTATCAGATCTCGTTAAAAAGGTTAGAGATAGTGTGACATCTGGATCTGAAGTGGCAAATGAATGTGGGCAAATACTTGAAGAAATCGTTGTTAGTGTGGAGAATGTGACAAACTCAATTACCGAAATTTCATCTGCAACTTTTGAGCAATCAAAGGGGATTACCGAACTTCAAGGCTCAATTTCAAGCATTGATGTATCCTCAAAATCCAATACAGGAATTGCCAAGGGAGCATCAAATATTGCAGATCAATTATTGAATGAAGTTAGCTTCGTCAATCGCTCAATTGGTGAGATCGAGCTTGTTTTCTTAGGTGAAGAAGAAAGAAAACAAGCAGCTTAAGTTGAGGCTACGAAGACGCCGAGTCATAGACTTGTAGTCCTCTCTCCCAAAGTTTTAATAAAATAAACCAGAATACACCAGTGGCAACTACCATGATAAGAAGGTAGTGCCACTTGTTCATATCTAATAAGAAATGAATTGGTGCCGAACCTACTAGTAGTATTGGAACGAGTGTCGAGAACACTCTCTTTGTCGCTGCCCCATAAATAAGATCAGGCCAGCGCGAAAGTTGCTGCATCTGCATTCTAAAGAAGTTAATCCCGACACCTTCAACTAACCAAAACATAGCACAGCTAATAACAAACTCCACGACAGCAAGTAATGCTAGTGAAAGTGTTAGAAGCAGAGGAATGAGGGCCCATTGTAATATGTTAAATCCATTAAGATTTGCATAGTAACTAAATACCGCTATTGCTGGAATTAGTGTTGGAATTGATGAAGGTCTAATATTGCGAAAAAAGACGCTAAAGATTGAGCTAAGAGGCCTAAGAATTGTGTAGTCTAATTGCCCTGACTTGAGATCATCACTGAAGCGCCAAAAATTTTGACTTAAGATGATCATGTGAAAACCATCAACAAGTAAGACATAAGATAGAAATAGCATGAATTGGTTTCGATTCCAGCCCATAACCATATCCACGTGATCAAAGATAAAATCAACAGTAAAGTAAGCTGAACCAAAGAACATTAGATCCATCATAACCATGAGGACAAAGCTTGTGCGAAAGCTCATGGCCACGGCCGTACTTGTTGAAATAAATTTCTTATATACTGATAGATAGTGTTTAACTTCTGAACTAAAAGAACCAAGTCTCATTACATCCCCGCCGCTGTATAAAGTTTAATTCCACGTTTCCACGTTAGTGCGCTAATGAGACTAACAAGAATTAGCCATGGAGATAAGACACTAAAGAATGTTGCATAACTTACGGCCTCTCCCATAAAGACTTTAATTGGATAGTAAGTTAAATAAGGAAATGGTGTATACATTAGGATTTCCCTAAAGAAGTCCGGATATAGTTCAAGTGGAATAATTGCACCCGAAAGAAATACTGTAATCATCTGAAGCATTACTCGTAAGATCCAAGTCTCTTCTAACCAAAAGGCCATAACACCCGTTAAGTATTGTAGCGAGAACCAAAAGAGGCTAACAAAGAGACAAACGCCAACACCGTTTAGTAGTGTAGGGAAGTCGACACTTGGTAAAATACCAATTACTGAAAAAAAGAATATTGCAAACCCTGTAACAAAGAGTTGAATAACTTGAAAGCCAATAAATGAGGCCGTGTGAAATTCCCAAAAGTTAAACGGATAGATGAGATAAGTTGAAATTCTTCCCATCCTAATATCAAGGGCCAAGTTAAGAGCTGTGTGACCTTGGGCAAGTTGTGACACGACAAAGGCCCAAACATGGTATGTAAGCATCGCCTTCAGTGTATAGCCTTTAATTGTACCACTTCCTGTACTCTCAAAAATGGCCGTCCACAAGTTGTACTTAATAAAAAGAAAGACTAGCGCTGGTCCAATAATTTGAAGGAAGAAGTTTAAACGATAGGCCGTGTACTTTACAATGGAGATCTTAATGGTTTGCCACCATTTGATAAGATTAGACATTACTTAGAATCTCCGGGTTCTCCATAATCTTCTTCATTACTTTCTCTATTGGAAGCTTTTCTGTATGAAAATCAATAACTGGATACTTTGATAAGATGGCCGCAGAGATTTCAGAGAGTTCTTCTTTATCAACTCTTAGCTCAACACTTGATCCATTATCTAGAAAATCACAATCAAGTTTTGACCAAAAATCTTCTTTGGAATCAATTGCTTTATCAAAACTGAAGTAGACTGACTTCTTATCTCCAAGGATTTTTTCGAGATTTTGAAGTGGCCCATCATATGCTTTTTGTCCTTTTGAAATTAGAACAAGGTCCTTACAAAGAGCCTGTACGTCGGCCATATAGTGAGATGTAAGGATAATCGAGAGGTCATTCCTGGCATGATATTCTTTTAGGAAGTTTCTCATATTCTCTTGTGCCACTAGATCAAGTCCAATTGTAGGCTCATCTAAGAAGAGAACTTCTGGTTCGTGTAAGAGTGAGGCCATAAGTTCTAGCTTCATTCTTTCACCAAGAGAAAGTTTTCTTACATGGATATGAAATAGCTCTGTGACATCGAGAAGCTCTCCCATATAACCAAGTTTCTTCTTGAATTGGTCATCTGGAATTTCATAATATTTTTGGAGTAGTTGAAATGAGTCCATTGCTGGGATGTCCCACCACAGCTGTGACTTTTGTCCCATAACAAGAGCGATCTTCTTTCTAAACTCCTTGTCACGTTGCCAAGGCTTGTATCCTGCAATTGTGACCTCTCCACTTGAAGGAACAATAATTCCTGTCAGCATCTTCATGAGTGTCGTTTTTCCTGCTCCGTTTGGACCTAGTAAACCTTTGATTTCACCTTTTTCGACCTTGAAGCTAAAGTCGTTTACGGCATACTTCGTAATGGGATTTCGATTAAAGAAAGACTTGATACTTCCTTTAAATCCTTCTTCTTTCTTATAACTTGTAAATTTCTTTGTGAGGTTATTTGTTTCAATCATTTTAATCTTACTCGCTAGCGTGTTGGTTAGTGTACTCGTACATGACAATGCTTGCAGCAATAGAAACGTTTAACGATTCTGTCATTCCGTATTGCTTAATCTTAAGTCTTTCGATCCCTGGCATTTCTTTTAGAGGACCAAATTCTTCATGGCCAAAAATAAAGGCCGACTTCTTAGGAAGTTCACTCTTATTCAGATACGTTTGTGCATTAGAGTCCAGAGTTAGGGGAGTGTAGCCAAGTTCACTTATGCGCTCAATCGACTCTTCGATATTTTCGTAGAAGAAAGTCTTAACTCTTTTAAGAGCTCCTTTTGCAATTGTGACATCAAAGAACTTCGTCCCAACAATATGGACTTCGTGAACACTGTAGATTTCACATGACCTCAAGATCTTCCCAATATTAAAGCCACCCTTAAGATGATCTAAAATAATGATGATTTCATGTTGCCCATGAACGGCTTTTTCTTTAGCTATTTCTAGCTCTTTTTCAAATTTCTTTTCTAAGAATTTTCTTGTTTTCTTGCTCATATGTCGGTTAAATTACGAAATAAATCGGAGGTTTGCAATGAACAATATTGAAGTCGCAGTATTTGGAGCAGGGTGTTTTTGGGGTGTTGAAGAAACCTTTAGAAAGCTTGCGGGAGTTGTTGAAACCGAAGTTGGCTACGCTGGTGGAAATAGTGATCATACGACTTACGAAGAGGTCTGTACTGATACGACTGGTCACGCTGAAGTAGTTAAAATTACTTACGACCCATCAATAATTAAATTTGAAAACCTATTGGATATCTTCTTTAATAACCACAATCCAACTACCCTTGATCGTCAGGGAGTTGATGTCGGTTCTCAATACAGAAGTGTGATCTTCTATAGTAACGAAGTGCAAAAGGAAGCTGGAGCAAAGGCCATAAAAGAGCTTGAAGAAAGTGGTTGCTTTAAAAATCCTATCGTGACTAAACTTGAATTGTTGAATAATTACATCAAGGCCGAAGAGTATCATCAGAAGTACTTGAAAAAGAAGGGACTTACGAGTTGCTCGCTATAAATTTAGGTGAATTTATAAGTCTATGTTTTTATTGAGTGTGACATAGGAAGATGGCACTTTGAAATTACTCTAATCAATAAAATAGCTACGACTTATCTCATTGCTCATAATTTAAGTATCTGTAATTAGATTAAATTAATTTTCTCATCAGAATTAACCAAAACCTTTGCATAATAGCTAAATAGCCAAAGCGGTTCCAGAGGGTTGCCAGTTGGTTAAATGACGAGGAGAACACAAATGAATATTGAGAACTTTAGAGAGACTTTTATTGCCCATGCAAGAGATGAGATTAAATCAATCGTTTCTCAATCAAAAATTAAAGGTGAGTTTGATTGCAGTGTCTTTAATGAGAAATTAACAATCATTTGGTCAGAAGCACAAATCAATGGCCTTACCGAAGATGAGTTCGCAACTATTGTTGAAGAAGTTATCCCAACTCAAATCGATAATGTTATCTTTCCATTCACAAACGATATACCACTAGCAGCCTAGCGCTGTTTATAAACTATGCTCGGGTATCGTTGACAACAGACGATACCCCGGTATTTTCTATTAACTCACCATCTTCGCTTTCATCTTTTTTGATATTTGTAAATCTTGGAACAAGAGCTACTGATATAACAATGACGATCGAACCAGCAATTGCTGTCGGATCTAGCGTCTCTCCAAATAAGATATAGCCGAATAATGCAGCAAAGATTGATTCACTTAAGAAGACTAGTCCTACAATATGGGCCGGAATACTTCTTTGTGCCGTAATCTGAAGAGAGAAGGCAATTAGTGATGAGAAAATTGATAGTATTAAAAATCCCCACAGTGGAGAAGGGAAGTTTAGGGGTGAGTTCGTATAGAGAACAGCTAAGCTCGTTGGCCCTTCATAAAGTAGTGCAAAAACTAGTCCCATGATTCCCATAAAAATACATTGGAGAAAGTTAAAGCGAACGGCTTCGACATCATTGGCATAACGATCAGTTGCAATGATATGGAGAGAGAAGAAGACTGCTGAAGTAATAACAAAGATATCTCCCATATTAAAATTACTAAAATCCATCCCATTCATCATCATGATTCCAAGCATTGATGTTGAAAGCAGAAACCAGAATGTTTTGCGAACTCTTTGTCCTAGAAATATCACAGAGATTATAGGAGTAATAATAGCGTAGAAGACAGTGAAGAAGCCGGCCTTGGCCATTGTTGTCATGGCGATACCAACAGTTTGAAGTTGCAGGGCCATCATTAGAAGTGCTGAGCAAATTAGCCCACCTAGAACTTCATTCTTTTTTCCGGCAAGTTTCTTAAAGTCATTTCTAAAAAAAAGAATTAGAAAAGCGAATGAACCAGCGAAGATATAGCGTAGCGAGTTTGACCACACTGGAGAATAGTCTGTAAGTGTAAATCGAGTTCCGGCAAAGCCGAGCCCCCAGATTGCACAAGCAATACTTAATAAGATGATACCTTTCATGGCGACAATATAATTCGCTTTTAAAAAGAAAACAACGAAGAGTTTAGACAAATGGACAAGTTCATTAGTTTTTATTTATTGCCAAGGAAAGCTGACAAAAAATAACCATATGCTCATGTATTTTTATTCAGATGAATAAAAATAAGTCATTGAATTTATTGAATTGCATGAATTAATTCTTAAAATTTCAAAATTGCTGCAAAATGAATGAGTAGAAATAAAGTACATGTACTTATTTTACGGGGGACGTTCGAATGCAAAAAGATAATTTTAAACAAACTTTTTTAAATGAAACAAGAAATGAGGTTCAGGGAATTTACTTAGAAACAACAACTGACGGAGATTTTAATTCAGACCTTTTTTCTGAAAAACTAACGCCAATTTGGACAGCGGCTTCATTAAATGGCCTAGACGAATTTGAATTTATATCCTTGGTCGAGGATATTATTAATAAAGATGCCCAGGAAATTTACTACCCCTTTAGTTTAAATTACAAAGCTGCGGCATAAAATAAAGCTCCCATAGTGGGAGCTTTTTTTTTCTTATAGTAAAGAGTCATCAACTAAATTTGGAAGCGTTACTTTTAAAAGAGGCTCTTTTTCCATCGCTCTCTTAATTGCAAAAGTTGCTCCTTCATTACGGGCCCAACTTCGACGATTAATTCCATTATTTACATCCCAAAAAAGCATCGACTTGATACGACGATCACAGTCTTCACTTCCATCGAGAACCATTCCGAAACCACCGTTCATAACTTCACCCCATCCGACACCACCGCCGTTGTGAAGTGAAATCCAAGTTGCTCCTCTAAATGAGTCGCCAACAAAGTTTTGGACGGCCATATCTGCAGTAAAGCGTGAGCCGTCATAAATATTTGAAGTCTCTCTAAATGGAGAGTCTGTTCCTGATACATCGTGGTGGTCACGTCCTAGAACAACTGGCGCTTTAAGCTTTCCTTCGCGAAGGGCCTTGTTAAATGCGAGAGCGATTTCAATTCTTCCATCACTATCTGCATAAAGGATGCGGGCCTTTGATCCAACGACGAGATCATTTTCTTTTGCACCCTTAATCCAAGTGATATTATCTTGCATTTGCTGCGTGATCTCACTTGGTGACTCTTGCATTAGCTTCTCTAAAACTTCAGTTGCTAGTTTGTCAGTTAGATCAAGATCCTCTTGTGTGCTTGAAGTACAAACCCATCTAAAAGGTCCAAATCCATAATCAAAGCACATTGGGCCCATAATATCTTGAACATATGAAGGATACTTGAAATCTTCAGTCGATCCTTCTTTCATGATATCGGCACCAGCGCGAGATGCTTCTAATAAGAATGCATTTCCATAATCAAAGAAGTACATCCCTTTGTCGGCAAGTTTATTAACCGCATTCACGTGTCTTACTAAACTCTTTTGAACTTCAACTTTAAATTGTTCTGGGTTATTTGCCATCATCTCATTTGATTCTTCAAATGTTAGGCCCGCAGGGTAGTAGCCTCCGGCCCATGGGTTGTGAAGAGATGTTTGGTCAGAACCAATATCAATATAAATATCGCTTTCAGCGATCTTTTCCCAAAGGTTAATTATATTTCCTTGGTAGGCAAGTGAAACAGCTTCTTTATTATCTTGTGCTTTCTTAATTCTTGCCATCAGCTCATCAAGGTCAGTGAAAACTTCATCAACCCATCCTTGCTCATGTCTTGTCTTAACAGCTTTTGGATTTACTTCCGCAACAACACCAATACAACCTGCAATAACTGCGGCCTTCGGTTGTGCTCCAGACATTCCACCAAGTCCAGCTGTCACAAAAACTTTTCCAGCAGTTTCTGTAACCGCTTCCTTTGAAATTTTTCTTAGAGCATTTAGAACTGTAATTGTTGTTCCGTGAACAATTCCTTGTGGCCCAATATACATAAATGAACCTGCAGTCATTTGTCCGTATTGAGTCACTCCAAGGGCATTGAATTTTTCCCAGTCATCTGGCTTTGAATAATTTGGAATCATCATTCCATTTGTGACAACAACTCTTGGGGCATCTTTATGAGATGGAAATAATCCCGCAGGGTGACCAGAGTAGAGAACTAGTGTTTGTTCATCAGTCATCGTCGCAAGGTATTGCATTGTTAAAAGATATTGTGCCCAGTTTTGAAAAACGGCACCATTTCCACCATAAGTAATTAACTCATGAGGGTGTTGTGCAACAGCGTAGTCTAGGTTATTTGAAAGCATTAGCATGATTGCAGCAGCTTGCTTGGACTTATGTGGATACTCTTCAATTGAGCGAGCATGAATTTTATAATCAGGGCGGTAGCGGTACATATAGATGCGTCCGTACTTTTCTAACTCCTCTTTAAATTCTGCAAGTAATTCAGCATGCTGTTCACTTGGGAAGTAGCGAAGTGCATTTCTTAGTGCTAGCTTTTCTTCTTCTTGAGATAGAATTTGTTTACGTTTTGGAGCGTGGTTAATATCCTCTTCATATTTCTTATAATTTGGTAAAGTCTTAGGAATACCCTCTAATATAGCTTCTTTAAAACTATCCGTACTCATTCTTAAATCCCCTTAAAATAAAGTATATTAGAAGACATATATCACTTTTGGGATGAAGTAAAAAGGATTGAGCGTCAATTGACGCTACCTATTAACGAATAGATTGCCTTCGAGAAATTCTAATTCACTTGTGTTATAATACTTATCTAACGAAAGGGGATTTATGCCAAAATTAGAAATAGGACAAGAGGTAGTATCGATTAACTTTGGAGTTGGCGTAATTACTGAAATAAAAGATATGAGTGGAGCGGAGTTCTACATTATTGAATCTTCCCAAGGACGCTCAACAACGATGATTCCAACAGTGAAGGAAGACGCGTTTAGACCTTTAAGTAGTCCTACAGAATTAGAAGAAACTCTTGATAAACTTTCTCAAAATAGTGAGATTAGGCAATTCGATTCTAAAAAAGATCGTATTAATTTCTTTAAATCAAATATTCAAAAACAAGATATCGATACGTTCGTTGATAATATTCAGCAGTTACTTCAAATTACGGACAAAGGTTCGGCCGAGTCAAAGTACTTAGAAATGCTATTAGAAAATTTATCTGTGGAAGTTGGTGCAGTCTTTAATGAAGATATCAACCAAGCAAAAGAACGTGTGAACTCTTGCTTGGATGGTAAGTTTAGTTTTTAGATTTTTTAGTCTTTAAGGAATAGAATTCTTGTAATTCTAAACACATCTTCGCCACCGCAACCATTCATGTTACAGTGATTTGCTTCGTAGCAATCTTTTCTTGGATTGTATCTGTAGTCTTGGTCACCACGAACAAGGATACCTTCAACTAGTCCTGTTTCTTCGTTGAAAACAGCTGAACCAGAGTTTCCTGAGAAAGTATCTAGATTTGTTGAAAAGCTGTTCCAGTCTTTTTTACGTACATATGCATCTGTTGCTACTTTCGATGGAAGCCCTGATGGGTGTCCGATAACAAAGATCTTTTCACCTTTTTTAATATCTCCACCATGAACATCACCTTCTTTACGATACTCAAGTGGCTTGCGATCAGTTACTTCACGATTAAGTTCGATGATTGCAAAGTCTTCACCGTCTGGCTTTACACGCTCTAGACGTTGAGCAACAATTCGACGACAGCTATAAACATTCTTTTCATGAATTGTTCTAGCATCATCCTTTGGTGACTTCTTAGCGTAGTCAAATACCCAGTAGTTATCGTAACAGTCAGACTTTGAAGTCATACAGTGGCCGGCCGTTATAACATATTGTCTATTATCTTTTTCAACTAGAAATCCTGAACAGTCAGCAACATCAACTTGCTTATTAAATCTCTCTCCCTGACATAATTCAATTTTTGAATCTGCTGCAAGGTAAGTGTTTTTAGTGTTCTTTTTAAGTTTTGATTTTGGGATCATTGCTAAAGTAGATCTTTGCGCATCTAGTTTATTTTGATCAGTTACTTCGAATTGGTCCAGACGATTATCTTCACCATAAACAACTTTATCAATGGCCATCGATGAAAGGTTAACAGTAAAAACAACAGCTAGCAGGGCAAGAGAAAAGTTCATTTATTTATCCTTATTTTGTGAGTGGCGCATTAAAACAATGAGGCGTTGAAAAGTACAGAAAAGGGCCTTCAATAAAAAATTACAAATCCTTACATTCCATGTAAATTATTTACGTTGAGTTATAAGTGTTGATAATCACATCTAAAGTTATCTGTGGCCAAATCCGATAAGTCCTTAAGATGAGAGACTTATGAAGAAAAATACAATTTTAACTTTTATATTCTTGGCCGCGTTAAATACGTCTTGTCAGCTAACCAATGGCGACTTTTTAAGTGGAAAGGCCCAGAGTCAAGCAAAGAGGGTTTCACGTGAAAGTGATATTCTCGATGTGGTTGATGATGTTGTGCGTGAAGAAGAGGGCCAAGGTGTTAATGAAGACCTGCGTGACCTAACAGACAACTTTTCAAACTTCCCAACATCATACGATATTTCAGATTATATAAATGGTAATGTCGCGGCGATGGGGACACAGTGTGCGATGACTGATCAAGAGCGTGAATGGTCATTTGTTAAAAATGTAGGTACTGGCTCTTTTGGTGCTCGTAAGGTTTTGGCCACGATTTATCAGTCGTGTCGGCCAATTAATACAATCATTAATTCAGATACTCCAAGTTTAAGTGGAGTTTCAACTCAAGAAGCGACATTCAGTAATGGAACAGACTTTAAACAAAGAGTTGTCCATGATCGTGTTGCAATGGTGAGATCTCATGAGGTTTTACGAAAGCTTGATCAAGATCCTGATTATCCTGGTGAAGGATGTATGGATGCAACTAAGGTTCCACCTGTTTATGGTTATGGCTCACGTAAAGGACTTCGTAGTAAGGAGATTAATCTATTTACTCGTGGGCAAGGTGTTTCAAAAGAAGGTGCAAAAGCATCAGGTATTGATTGTTCTGAGTTTATTTCTGCAGCTTATGCAGCAGAGGGATTAAAATTTACAACTAATGATCGAGACTATCGTTCACTAACGACAACATCACTTCACGATACTGTTAAAAGTAAGAACTCATGTATTAAGCCGGTTAAGTTTAATTTACCTTATTCACTTCATTCAGGTGATATTATTAATGTGAAGGGAAGCCATGTTGTGATGGTAGATACTATTGGAGAAGATCCTCTGGCTATTAGAAGATTTTCTGAACTAGGCCGTTGTGATGATATTACAATTAGTGACTTTAATTTTACTTATATCCATAGTGGTGCTCTTAAGAATTATGGCCCTGCCAGAGTTGATGCAAAAACTCACGCAAAGAATCGTTCAACGATGTTTTCTACTTTAAGAGCAAAAGCAGTTGCTTCATGTAAAGCAATCATTGCTAAGCAAGAGCATTCAAGTGAAATGATGTCGGGACGATTCAGTATTTTAAGACATGATTCTTCAAACTCTAAGTGTTGGTATGAAGAGCCAGCAAAGCTTAAGGGCGAGAGTTGTATCAATCAATGTCTTCAAGAAGAAGTAAGAGGAGCAAGGAATGTATAAACTATTAATTGCTACTATTATATTTTCTCAATTTATCTATGCTAAAGAGATTTGTCCTTTCAATAAAGATGTTAAAAAAGTAGCTGCTCAATTGGCCGAAATTGAAATGAGTGGCATTAGACTCATTAGCGGTGCAAAGGATGAATGCTTAAAAGAAAAATATCAAAAGTATTATCGTTTCAATAAAGATCCTGATTATGATGCTCCAAAGTCGTTGCAATATCTTGCAGTTTCAGAGAAATCAATTAAGATTTCAGAAGTGAAGCTTATTGATAAAGATGTTCATACATACGAAGCAAAGTACACAGTAAATGTAGAAGACTTAAAAGGAAAGAAGAGTGTTGTAAAAGATAGCCTTCGCTTCTATATCAATGTCTCAAAAAGGGCCCAGCAAGGGGATGGCTGTGCTTCTGTTATTGAACCGCCAAAGAAATTAGTCTTATTAAAATCATGTAAGAAATAAAAAAAGCTCCTTTCGGAGCTTTTTCTTTATCTGAAACTTATGCAAGTTTTACTAAACTAGCTAGCGCACCTCTTGCACCATCTTCATTTAATTGCTTACTGTAATTCGTTAGAAGTTTACGGCCAACAATATGAATTCCAATGAAAGAAAGTTGATTTTGCATTGCTTGGATTACGTATTGTCCGCCACCACCAGAGTGTGTTCCTAGAACAGCTGGCTTATCAACAAATGCTTCACGCCAAGATTCTCCACCTGAACGAGATACCCATGCAATAGCATTGATAAATGATGGTGTAACAGAGCCATTGTATTCTGGTGTTAAGAAAACAAAACCTTTGGCCGCGATAAACTTCTCTGTTAGTTTAACTCCATCTTCTGGAATTCCATTCTTTTCTTCTTCAGCTGTATATAGTGGAAGCTTATAATCACTAAGTTTTACGATTTCAAAAGACTTACCAGTTTCTTGTGCTAGTTCAAGAATCTTGTCTGCCATCTTTAGATTCATTCCGTCACTTGAAGTAACGATTAAAAAATCACTCATTTTCTCTCCTGATTTGTTATTCTAATTCTTTAATAAGTAGTAATGCTCTTTGCCCTAAAATAACTTTAGAGTTTGGAAAAATCATACGTAAGTTATCTTCCGCAGCGAGGTACTTTTCGTTATTTTGCGTAAAAATATGATCACCTTTTTTAAAGAGAGTAAAGTTTGCGCTTTCTTCCTCTTCAAAAGTAAAACTAAAGTCATCATATTCTTTATTGATTGAAGCATAGATTGTAAATGCTTTTGGAAGAACCTTATTTTCTAATTGCCTAGAGCTTAGTAGTGATTCGATTGTCTCTTGTGCTGCTCTAAATTTACCTTCAGGGTTTTGCCCAAAGGGATAGACCTTGCCAAGTTCAACGGTGGCACTATAGGCATTTAGCTTTTCAAAGCTAAACGAACTAAATACTGTTGATTCTTTATGAGAAAATAAAGAAGCTTGAACGCCCATATTTGCGAGTGCCAAGTTAAAGTGATGATCTCGTTGTCGATCAGCTGACTTTGGTACAAGTGCAAAGCGCTCCATTTCACTTTTCTTTAGGGCACAATGAAGGTCAAAGTGGAAGAGTTGTTTCCCATCGTACTTAGCAACAAAGTCATAGCATTGTTTTTCAAGTACACTTGCTCTTTTAACTTCATAGTTCTCAGCTAAATCTTTATAGGCTCCATTAAAGCAACGATTTAAATTGTATTCACTAAAGCGTTTACCAATATTCATGGCCTTTGGATTACCAAAGATAAAGAGAGTCGGAGAGTTGATGCTAAGTTCATCACGATAAATCTTCTCGAGTGTCTCATTTGTAAATTCTATAGGTGCAGTTTCATTGCCGTGTATACCACAAGAGATTATGTAGATATCATCTGTTGTCACGGATTTTGGCGTGACTTCAATAATACCTGTATCATGAATTTGAAAGTGACAATTCTCACCGTCAAAAGTGCTTGGCGCTAGGGTATCTTCGTTATTTCTTGTTGTCTTTAGGAAGTTTAATTCACTCATTAGAATATCCTAGACTCTTTTGGCACTAAGGCCCATTGAATTGAGCTCATCAACAATTTCTTTAATATGAAGATGGCCTCTTGTTTCAAGAGAGAATTCAACTTCTGTTTCACCTAGGACACTTGTTGTGAAGGCCCTGTTGTGGTGAATCTCTAAAATATTGGCCTGCTTAGAACCGATGATATTTGAAATTCTTGCAATTGTTCCAGGTGTATCAGGTACATTAACAATAATTGAGCAAGAGCGCCCAGAAGTAATGAGACCTCTTTCGATAATGCGGTCGAGGATATTTAAGTCAATATTTCCACCGCTGACAACTAGGACAACAGTCTTTCCTTTTATATCCTTGAACTGGTCATATAAGAGGGCCGCAACAGAAGTTGCTCCAGCACCTTCACAAAGGACCTTCTCATACTCAAGAAGAGTCACTATTGCGTGTGAGATTTCAGTTTCTTTAACTGTTACAATCTCATCCACATATTTTTTTACAGTATTAAATGTATTATCAAGAACAGTTGTGACAGCAATACCGTCAGCAATTGTCTTTTTCTTATCCACGGTAACAATTCTATCTTGCTCGATGGATGTCTTCATTGCAGGCATTTCGACTGCTTCGACTCCAACGATCTTCGCTCTACTTCCACTTTCTTTGATGGCCGTTGAAATACCTGAGATGAGGCCACCGCCACCAATAGGGATAGCAACGAGATCAACATCAGGTAGCTCATCAATAATTTCTAAACCAATTGTTCCTTGGCCAGCAATAATATCTTTATCGTTAAAAGGATGAATAAAAACTTGTCCCGACTCTCTTTGAATCTCAAGGGCCTTTTGGTAGGCATCATCATAGAAGTTTCCGTGAAGGATAACTTCTGCACCAAATTTCTTTGTTCCTTGAATTTTTGCTAGGGGAGTTGATTCAGGCATAACAATTGTTGCCTGAATTCCAAGTTGTTTTGCTGCAAGAGCAACACCTTGAGCATGATTTCCTGCTGAGGATGCAATAACACCCTTAACTTTTTCTTCTTTTGTTAGTTTAGAAAGACGATTAAGGGCCCCTCTTATTTTATAGGCTCCCGTTAACTGTAAATTTTCAAGTTTTAAGTAAACTTGGCAGTCAAACTTCTCACTCAATGTTGTCGAGTAAGTTAATGGTGTTTTAATAATACGATTTTCAATAGCAAGCCTTGCATCTTGAATATCACTTAGCGTTACGTTCGTTGTTGTCATAATGAGATCTTACTTCTTTTCGTAATCAACTTCAAATGTGTTCTCATCCACTTGGATCGGGCCATTTTGAGTGCCTTCGTGACGGGCCTGAGAATTATAGGCATTTCCTGAATAAGAAGAAAATCCACCACCATTTTTAAATGAATAAAATTGCATATTGCCACTTTCAATTGAGCTCATAAAGAATTTCTTCATGTAAATAAGCCAGATGTGACGAGTTAGTGGAAGAACCATTGATAGACCCAGGACATCTGTCAGAAAGCCTGGAGTTAAGAGGAGAAGACCTCCACCAAAGACAAGAAGACCATGGATAAAGCTATTGGCAGGAACACGTCCTTGGGCAAGTTCTCCTTGAATCTTGGCCAGTAGTGCTGCTCCTTGCGATTTTGCTAGGGCCGCTCCGATTACACCAGTAATTAGAACGAGTAGAAAAGTATTTCCTCCACCGATTTGGCCACCAATTGAAAAGAGTAGGTAGATCTCAATTGCAGGAATAACTGTGAATAACATAACTAATATTGGAAACATGGTACCTCATTTATTTTTGTGTACCTATAAGATGGGATGAGATTTAGTGATGTCAAGGTAGGGAATCTCGAAGAGTCGAAATTCCCATTGTATGTTATTGATATTAAATAGATTTTAAGTTCTTAGAATCGTAAACCCAACCTTCGTGAGTTGATCCTTTTAGATAATTCTTATACTTAATTTGAACCCAGTCACCATCTGTTTTTAAGATTTCAACACGAGTATTTGGTGCGACAACTTCAAGTTTTTCACCCTTTGTACTTGGGATCGCTCTTAAGTTAAGGTACTTAACTGGAGTGTGAAATGATTTTTGGACTGAAACGACAGCAGGCTTAACGATTTCTCTCTCTACAACTTGAGTCTTTGGTTCAGACTTGAAAATCATCGCACTTGCTATAAGTGAAAGTGCAATAATAGAGGCTGCAATATAAAGTGCCTTTGGGTCTTTTGACTCTTTAGGTGATGGAGAAGATTCCGGGGCAGACTTAAGTTCGATCTGCTCACGAACATTCTTTTGATTAATGATTATTGATTGTAGAAGTGATTCGAGTCTTTCAAATTTCTCATTTACTTCTTTAGTTTCAAATCTTCTTTCAAGATCTTCGATCTTCTTATAGAGATTATCTTTCTTCTCTTCTCGTTCTATATTGGCCACATGTGTCTCAACATCTTCTGAAGGGACTACTGTTTGAGTTGTTGATTGAAGGAGATTTGATATAGGGCTTTTTGAGATCTTTTTCTCATTCTTTTCAAGTAGGTTTGAAAAGTTAAAATTACCTTGAAAATCGTCATTCATAAATTGCGCGGCTTTCTTTAATGAGTTCTCTAGATTTTTGTTAGAATCAACACTCTCTTTCATTAAACTTCCTTGTCATAAATTTTAATTACTTAAAGAGTGTAGAAAATAGTTTTAGACTTGAAAAGTTTTTAAATACTCTTTCACATCTGCTTGTGCACTCAAGAAGTACTTCTTCTCAAGTACAAGAGCATTGGCAATGTAGCTAATCTCATTGGATTCAACATTGTCGACCTCGCCGTCGGCAGCGGCAATTGCAAAGAGTGCCTTTAAAACTTGATAGCGCTCGTGTTGTGACATGATCTCAACAAGTGGCTTGCAGTAACTTCTGGTATCAAGTCCAGAAAGCTCTTTCATTTTCTCGATAGAGTATTCAGTTATTAACTCGGCTTCCTCGGCATTTAATTGTGTCATACCTGTGATAATCTTTTGCATCTTTGATTTTTCATTTTGACTGACGTGAAAGTCCGAGTAGGCGATACGGGCAAGGAGTCCACAGAT
Source organism: Halobacteriovorax sp. CON-3 (assembly GCF_043196995.1). NCBI lineage: Bacteria > Pseudomonadati > Bdellovibrionota > Bacteriovoracia > Bacteriovoracales > Halobacteriovoraceae > Halobacteriovorax > Halobacteriovorax sp. CON-3. Next base: position 1,268,878 of record NZ_JBEBNA010000001.1, on the reverse strand, counting down.
ACATGAGATGATTACCTTTCTTTCATCGTTCATATTTGGAAATTTCTTATTTAAGTATGCGTGTATCTGATTTATAGAATTTGATTGATGATCGGCCTTCAGTGATTTGAAAAATTCGAAGAAGTTCATTATGGACCTTTTTTAGAGATTTTCAGTCGTATATACCTTGAAAAGAGTAACACAGATGGGCGATAATGGAAAAAAAGAAAAAAAATTTAGCAAAGTCGAGGAAGTAAATTGGATAAGTTTGAAGTTGGCGATATTGACATTAGAAAAATGAATACCATCTTTAGTACAGAAGAGGATGGTGATGTAGCACTAGAAGATAAAGTAAGGGTTAAGAAGCCTTCTAAATATCATGTCATCCTACACAATGATGACTATACGACAATGGAGTTTGTCATTTGGGTGTTGATGCATATCTTTAATAGAGGTCAAGAAGAGGCCATGAAGATTATGCTCGATGTCCACAATAATGGACGAGGGGTATGTGGAACTTATTCATATGAAGTTGCAGAAACAAAGATGAATAAGGTTATGTCTGAAGCAAAGAAAGAAGGGCACCCACTACTTTGTACTGTTGAGCCTGAATAGGCACAGGAGAATTATAAAATGATGTCAAAAAAATTAGAAACCATCATTAATGAGTCAATTCAAAGAGCAAATACTTTGAAGCATGAATATTTGACTCTTGAAAATGTCCTTTTGTCTCTACTTGCAGATGAAAATGTAAGAGAGATAATTGAATATTGTGGTGGTGATCTTGAAGAAATTGAAAGTGAGCTTAACGAGTTTATCCACGATGAATCTAACTTTAGCATTCTATCAGATGACCAAATCGAATCTCTTTCTAAACAACAATTCGTTAACGATGAGTTAAGGGAGTTGGCACGAGAAAATGGAATTGTTTACCAGCCTGAAATTTCGATGTCTCTACAAAGAGTCATTCAAAGGGCCGCAATTCATGTGCAATCAAGTGGAAAAAGTCAGATTCTAGGGATCAACCTACTCGTTTCTCTATTTCAAGAGAAAGAAAGCTTTGCTCTTTATTCTCTGCAAAAGCAGGGGATCGAAAGATTCGATATTGTTAAGGCCATCTCTCATGGACTTGGCCCCGATGATGAAGAGGAAGTTCCTCGCATTGAATATGTGGAAGGTGAAGAACCTCAATCTCGTTCAAAGAAGGGAGATTCATTCTTAGCTAAGTTCACTGTGAACTTAAATGAACTGGCCAGGGAGAATCGTATTGATCCTCTTGTTGGCCGAGAAGAAGAGGCGCTACGTATTGTTCAAATTCTTTGTCGTCGTCGTAAGAATAACCCTCTCCTTGTTGGAGAAGCCGGAGTTGGAAAGACTGCGATCGTCGAAGGACTAGCACAGCGTATTGTTGAAGAAAAAGTACCTGACATTTTAAAAGGTACGACGATTTTCAATTTAGATATGGCCGCTCTCGTTGCAGGAGCAAAGTTTAGAGGTGACTTCGAGCAAAGAGTTAAGGGAGTCATTAAAGATCTGGAAAAGCTCGATAAAGATGGTAAGAAGGCCATTCTATTTATCGATGAAATGCATACCGTAATGGGAGCGGGGGCAACTTCTGGTGGAAGTATGGATGCCTCTAACTTATTAAAGCCTGCACTAAGCCGTGGAGTTGTTCGTATCATTGGTTCAACAACATATGCTGAACATAGAAAGTTTATTGAAAAAGATCCGGCATTTAACCGTCGATTCCAAAAAATTGATGTGGATGAACCTTCAAATGAAGACACAATTGCCATCTTAAAAGGACTTCGACCTAAGTTTGAGTCTTACCATGGTGTTAAGATCTCTGACAATGTCATCAAGGAAGCCGTTGCTCTAACATCTCGCTACCTAATGGATCGTAAAAATCCAGACAAATCAATTGATGCCATTGATGAAGCAGGTGCTTTAAATCAAATTCGACCTGAAAGTAAGAAGAAATCTTCGATTACAAAGAAAGATATTGAAGATGTTGTGGCCAAAATGGCCAATATTCCAAAGATTACAGTTGAGACGACTGAAAAAGATAAGCTTAAGGATCTAAATAAAAATCTTAAAATGCTCATTTTTGGACAAGACCACGCTGTAGATGAAGTGTCTCAGGCCATTTATATGTCAAAATCTGGCCTTGGCGATGAAGGAAAACCTATTGCAAGCTTCCTATTTGCAGGCCCAACGGGAGTAGGGAAGACAGAATTAGCTAAACAACTTTCCATCCAACTAGGTTGTCACCTTGAGCGCTTTGATATGTCTGAATACATGGAAAAACATTCAGTCAGTAAGCTAATTGGTTCGCCTCCTGGTTATGTTGGCCATGACCAAGGTGGTTTATTAACAGATGCTGTTAAGAAAAACCCACATTCTGTTCTACTTCTTGATGAAATCGAGAAAGCACATGTGGATATCTATAATATTCTTCTCCAGGTGATGGATCATGGGTCTCTAACAGACTCTCAAGGAAGAACAACAGACTTCACAAACACAGTGATAATCATGACGACGAACGCTGGAGCTAAGGAAATGGATAGTGGATCTATTGGCCTTGCAAAGTCATCTTCAAAGAATACTGGTAAGAGAGATCAGACCATTAAGAACTTTTTTAGCCCTGAATTCCGTAACCGTTTAGATGGAATTGTACACTTTGAGAAACTTTCTACTGAGTACATTGTTAAAATTGTTGAAAAATTCGTTTCACAACTTGAAATTAAGTTAGCTGCTAAAAATATTGAGATCGTTTTAAGTGAAGAAGCTAAAATTTGGCTTGCCGAAAATGGATTTGATGAAAAAATGGGAGCAAGACCAATCGCTCGAATCATCGATCAGAAGCTTAAGAAGCCAATTTCTACTGAAGTTCTATTTGGAAGTTTAACTCACGGTGGAAAAATAGAAGTTGTCGTTGAAAACGATGATCTAAAATTGAATTTTTAAAATTTTTCTAAGACAAATTACAATCAAACTTACATTTTTTAAATGCTGAAACTGCCCTGAAAGGGCAGTTTTTGCTTATTCTTTTGAAAAAAAATGAAAAAAAAATTCGCTTAATTTTTTTATAAGAGTAAGTCCGAAACTAACGTCTATCAGGAAGATTAGAAAGTTTTATGTTTTATGGAGAAGCCTTGCTGTCGGCTCGTTTCGAGGTTTTCTTTAAAAATAATGTAAAGTAATTTCAAAATTAATCCGAAGTTAAAAAGGAACATAGGGAAATAAAAAAGATGCTTATGCTTATCAAAAAGTAATTTTTTATTTGCACACAAATAAAATTATGTTTACCATAAACATAAGTATTGAAAAAACCAGGAGGATGTCAATGGCAGTTAAGAAAACTACTAAAAAGACAACTAAGAAAAAAGTAGCTAAAAAAGCTACAAAAAAAGTAGCTAAGAAAGCAGCAAAGAAAACTGCAAAAAAAGCTACAAAGAAAAAAGTAGCTAAAAAAGCTACTAAGAAAGTTGCAAAGAAAGCTACAAAGAAAAAAGTAGCAAAGAAAGCAACTAAGAAAGTTGCAAAGAAGGCAACTAAGAAAAAAGTAGCAAAGAAAGCAACAAAGAAAAAAGTTGCAAAGAAAGCTACAAAGAAAAAAGTAGCAAAAAAAGCAACTAAGAAAGTAGCAAAGAAAGCAACAAAGAAAAAAGTTGCTAAAAAAGCTACAAAAAAAGTAGCTAAGAAAGCTACTAAGAAAAAAGTTGCAAAGAAAGCTACTAAAAAAGTAGCTAAGAAAGCAACTGCAAAGAAAGCAACTAAGAAAGTAGCAAAAAAAGCTACAAAAAAAGTAGCAGCTAAGAAAACAGCTAAAAAAGCTACGAAAAAAGTTGCTAAAAAGAAATAAGAAGCACAATTCTTAATTCAATAATGAGTCGGCCCGCTATTAGCGGGCCTTCTTATTTTCAAATCTATTTACATTCCACCCAAAAACATCTAAAAAAAGACCATATTATCGCCAGATTTTATAGCTGATACGATAAGAATAATTCAATGATTTCAACACGTTACAGTGCTTTGAACTGTAGTTATCTCCTTGGTTTTCTTGTCATTTCAGTTACTTATAAGATTTTCATCTCTTAATTCTGCCCGTAGGTTGGTCAGGGGAAATGAAAAGAAAGGCGTTAGAAGGAAAAGTTCATGACAACAGATATTTCTCCAACAGGTCTAGGTGTAAGTAAGCAAAATCACGTAGCTTCATCATTTATTGATGAAAAGTCTGGTGATCGCATCGTTCAACTAGGTGATGTGACATTTCCACCAAGAAAAGTTTGGATGAAAACTTACGGTTGTCAGATGAATTATCATGATACTGAACGAATTCTTTCACACCTAAAGAATTTGAATTTCTCTCATACTGAAGATTTGGAAGAGGCCAGTCTTGTTCTTTTCAATACATGTGCTGTTAGGGAACTTGCCAATAATAAATTTTATTCACAATTAGGTGAGTTAAAGCACTTAAAGCAAGAAAAAGGTGATGATCTTGTCATCGGTGTCGGCGGATGTGTGGCCCAAACAGAAGGAAAGGATCTTGTTAAAAAATTCAAGCATCTAAACTTTGCCTTCGGACCAGATACAATTGATACAATAAACGATATGGTTTACCGCACATATGCAGGGGATGATAAATTCTCTGTTAATACTTGGGACCGCTCAAGTAATTTTTCGATTGAAACTAAAATCAATCACGGAACACCTCAAGCATTCGTTAATATTATCAAAGGTTGTGATAAATATTGTACTTACTGTATCGTTCCTTACACTCGTGGCCGTGAACGTTCAAGAAAACAGGCCGAGATTGTTGAGGACGTAAGAAGACTAGTTGAATACCAAGGTGTTCAAGAAGTTATGCTACTTGGCCAAAACGTAAACTCATTTGGAAAAGAAAATGGAGAGAGATTAAGTGATCTAATCATGGATCTTGACCAAATTAACGGCCTAGAAATTTTAAGATATACAACTTCACATCCGTATGATGTGTCGGATGACCTAATTGCAGCTCACGGAGCAGCGAAAAAATTATCAAAACACTTACACCTACCAGTTCAATCTGGATCAAATACAGTTCTTCAAAGAATGAATCGTGAGTATACGAAAGAACACTATTTAGGACTCCTAGAAAAACTTCGTGCTGCCAGACCTGATATTGTTCTTTCAACTGATATTATCTGTGGTTTCGTTAATGAGACTGACGAAGAACACAAAGAAACACTTGATCTACTTGAAAAAGCTCAATTTGATTTCATTTATTCTTATGTTTACTCACAAAGAAGTAAAACTCGTGCCGCAAAAATGGAAGATTTCCTAACTCAGGAAATTAGAAAGTCACGTCTTCATGAAGTACAGGCCTTTCAACTTGCAATCCAAGAAAAGATTCGCGCTAAGATGGTTGGCAATGAATACCGCGTGCTAGTCGAAGGTTCGAACACAATGAAAGGTGAAACGAAGTGGAAGGGGAGAACAAATTGTAATCGCCTTATTCACTTTAAGGGACCAGCAGAAAACGAAGATCTTAATCTTAAATGGCATTGGGTTGACGTTAAGTGTATTTCGACAACTGCTCTTTCTTGTCAGGGTGAACTACTTCAAGGTCATGGACGCCGCTTAAATAAGTAGTTGTAATGACAAAGTAAAATGGAGTTCTTTGCCTAAATAGGCATTGATGAGTTCGTAAGTTGTAAAATATCCTTGAGTATATTTTGAGGATATTATGAAATTACGCTTACCCTTACTTTGTAAAATTATGTTCTTAGGCTTTTTATCGTTGAATTCAATGGCCCTTACAGAACTGGATCTGGATTTTAATTACAATAAGAATATCTTTGGGCTTGATCGCCAGTCGTATGAAACAAAGAGAACATATGCTGGATCAGTTACATTCTACTTTCTTTCCAAAACAGGTATCGAGTTTAATATTTCTCAATCTGAAAATGAAATTATTGGAAAGTATGACAACTCTGATCTTTCGACAGGCCTAGTAATTGAAAATGAATATACTAATATTAAAACCCAAAGCTTTGGGATTGGTATTAGACAGGCGCTTTCTGGCCGTAAATCATTTCTTCAACCGCTCATCTCATTGGGATGGAGTAGACAACAATATACTCTTTATTCAACAACTTTAGTTAAGGACTTGGATACTTCAACCGAATATCTCATTAAGTCCGGAAAAGAGAAGTCGAGTTACGATGCCATGTTTGGTGCCTTTGCACTGAAAATGATGCTAACGAGAACTTTCTCAATTAAGGGCTCAGTAAGAACGGTCTTTCGCGCATTCAAATTTGAAGAGGCGAGGGATCAGCTAAGTTACAGCGCTGGGATCTCATGGTTATTCTAAAAAGAATCTTTCAATTCTCTCTTTTATTAAGTTGTCTATCATGTGCCAAGATTAGCTATCTAACAGAACAAGGTATTGGCCAAGTGGATATTCTTTGGAGTGCTAGAAAGAATCATGAAGTTTTAGAGGACCCAAAAGTCAGTGAAGAGTATAAGACGAAAATTAAACAAATCGAAACTTATAAGACTTACTTCTATAATTATTGGCAAAGGCCATCGACAGATATTTATTCAAAGACGACTCTCTTGAAGTCTCGTGCCGTTACTTATCTCGTTATTGCTTCAAGACCAAATGAAATTAAGGCCCGTAAAGAGTGTTTCACATTCTATGGCTGTTTTCCTTACCTTGGTTTTTTTAAAGAAGAGTCTGCAACAGAATTTGCTAAGGAGCTTGAAAGAGAAGGGTATGAGACCTATACAAGAGATGTTCTCGCTTACTCGACGCTGGGAAATTTTGATGATCCCATTCTTTCTTCTTTCTTTGAATACGGAAAATACAGTTTAACTGAAACTGTCTTTCATGAACTATTTCACACTATCTTCTTTGCAAAGAGTGAGGTTGACCTCAATGAAAATCTTGCCAACTACTTTGGCGAACAAATGCTCATCGAATATTACAAGGATGATAAAGAGTTGGATGGCTACTTCAAAAATCTAGAGCTAAATTCTAAGCTTAAAAAGGCCGTCACAAATCATGCTCAAAAGCTTAAGGATATTCTTAAGCAAGATGATTGGGTGAGTGCCAAGAAAGAGTATCTCTCTAAGACAATGCCCGAGGAGCTTGCCAATCTTTGTTCTAAACTTGAGGTGACAAATTGTTGGCCTTCAAAAATGGAGTGGAACACGGCATCTTTAGCTGCGTTTATGACTTACGAGAAAAGCCAATCGCATATCTCTGAGTACGCAAAGCAATTTCGAGGTGATCTTAAAGCTCTTTTTGCCAATATAGAACAGCGTTATGAAAAGTACCTCAACGAAGATATCGAAGGGAGTTTTGAGGACTATCTTTTTAATTCCAAATCGCTAAATTAGTGATATCTTTCTTGTTATGAAAAACAAGAAACACTTATTCTTTATCGATCCAATTGAAAAACTTGTCACAAAGAAAGATTCGACAATCTTAATTGCCTTAACAATGCAAGAAAGAGGTGAGGATGTTTACGTTCTTTTTGAAAAGGACTTCTTTGTTCAAAATGCTAACGGTATTCAGTTTGACTGTTACCGAATTAGTGGAAAGATTAATGAAAGCTTCTATGTTGAGGACTTCAAAGTAGAGGATTCTCCAGAAGTTGTTTCGATTGATTCAAATACGGCGATTCACATGCGAATCGACCCGCCATATGACTCGCGCTACCAGCGCTATCTTTGGATGCTTAACTTCCTTACTGATATGTATGGTGTTCAAGTTTTAAATAATCCACTGGGGATTATGAAGCACAATGAAAAGCTTGCGGCGTACACAAGAGAGTTAAGTCTCGACAGTTATGTTGGAACTTCTTTATCCGGTGCAAAGAAATTTATTTCTATCCTTGAGGCCCGTGGCGTTCAAGAATTGATTTTAAAGCCTTTAGATCTTTATCAGGGCATTGGTGTTCAAAAAGTGAGCTTGAACGAATTTGAAGGGCATTTTAAGGCCAAATGCGATGAGTTTAAAGGACCTGTTGTTGTACAGGAATTTGATAACTCAGTTGTTGAAGGTGAAATTCGTACGATCTTCTACCGCGCCAAGGAGTTGGGAACAATTCTTAAGGTTCCTAAAGAAGGAGAGTTCCTTGCCAATATTGCTCAAGGTGCAAAGTATTCGGCAGTAGAATTAGATGCTCAGGTAAAAGCAGAATGTCAGCATATCTGCGAAAAGCTAATGGCGGATGGGGTTGATTTAATTGCTTTTGATATTTTGGGTGGAAGAATTTCTGAAGTAAATGTGACGTGTCCAGGACTCATGGTGGAGGTTTCTTCTGCTATGAAAAGAAACCTCGCACTCGAATTATTTAAGTAATTACATTCTTGGGGCCGAAGCAGGGAAGTCCTTTGTCGAGTCAGTTGAAAACTGAATGTCAAAGGCAACACAGTCGTTAGGCCAAACTGTGGCCATAGGACAGTAGCCATTTGTCACGGCATCACTTTGGCTATAGCCTTGATTAAGGTAGTATTGGCATGACCAATCCCATTGAACATCAAGAATATCAACGATCATTGGCCCATATGTTGACGGTAGTGTTGAGCCAGAAAATTCCTTAACTTTTGAAACTTCTCCGTTTGCAATATCACCAAAAGTTACAGTTCTTGTTAAGTTACAAGCTTGTCCTTCCGCTCGAATACAAAGCTTAATTTGTAGTTTCTTATACTGTTGTGGATTGTAATGACATTTAACGCCGTTATCGTCATAAGTTCCTTGAGAAGGAGCTGTTCTTGGACGAACGCGAATATTAAAACGAGAGTCAGTATAGAGCATTGCCTGACCTGTTCCTAGAGATGTTGAGGACCATCTTACATTGGAGCCTGAAGAAGCACGTGAATTTCCGTGTAGGATAATGCTTCCGACAGTATAGAAGTTTTGAGTTTGGCCACCATCGGCATCACCCTCTTCGTTACCATCACCGTAGCCATCACCTGGATCAGTTTGCTCATTATCGCTATCATCACCGCTGTCACCACTTCCGTCACCCCAGTCCCAGCTACCATTGCCTGTTCCTGTGTTACCGTTGTTGTCCCAACCATTCCCATTAGAGCTATTATAATTCGCTCTAGAATTAGTCGGCTGAGTACAACTCGTTAATGTCATGAGTACTAAAGTTCCCAATAATAAAAATTTTCTCATGTAATCCTCGTTCTTACATTTCCTCACTATTTTATCGGTAATCTATTGAATATACTTTAATCTTCACTTAAGTGTTTAAAATCTCAGTAGCATTTTTTCCAAAGCTTGCTAGAATTATCTTGTGATAGTTAAAAAAGAACTTATTCGAAAATTAGTGGATGAATTTTATCAAGTTGCCAATTACTTGATTCAAGATCAGTTGCAGGCAATGCAACTTATTATTGATGTGGCAACAGGCTTCGTTGCCCAAGATAGTCAGACTCTCTATAAGATTGATAATGAATACTTTGAGCGCCAATTCTTATTAAAATTAGTATCGCTGGCCAAGCAAAGAAGTGAACAAATCCTAAGTAATAGAAGTGGTAGCTTAAATACTGTTGAGCAAAGGGCATGTATTTACCTTTTTGAATTTAAAGGGGAGTCAGTTGATCATATCTCAGAGAGTTTAAAGATTTCACAGCAGCAAGTCCTATCATATATTGATCAACTACCGCATAAGAGCATTAATCTAAATGAGAGCTTCGATGGAAGAACAATTAATTAATAGTAATCTGAATAAATGTTTTTTTTCAAAGCAGATGACCTATTTAGAAAGTCGTGACTTTGTTAAAAATGAACAACATATTTCTCAATGCCTAGACTGTCGCCAAAAACTACTGGAATATGAGCTTAAAAAGCAGCAGCTCATAAATGACTTTAATTCGTATCAGGCCAACACCGAAGTCGAAGAGATTCTTTTACGTGAGCTTGATGAGTTAATCCCAGAGCAAGAAGAAGATCAGATAAAGGGGAGTCCTATTATAAGAAAGCGTCAGTACAACCTGGCCTTAAAGGATTTCTTTGTCTTTATTACTTTTGGAATTCCACGAAAATTACAATTGATCATTGTGGCCGCGCTATTCTTAGCGGCGTGTATTTACTGAGAGAGTGAAGATCGCATAGTACTTACCATCTTCGTCTTTTAGGTCTTTGACAATATTAGGGATCTTATTCATCTTGCCGAGAGCTGTTTCAAAGATCTTATGAATATCATCATCTTCAGACGATTTTAGAATCTTAACAATTTCCGCATTCCCTTCTTCGTCGTAGCGAACAACGGCCTTTAACTCTTGAGCTGAAGCAGAACGCAAACTTTCTTGCACATATGGCCTTTCTGTTACTCGGTTTCTCACTGAGATTTGAACGGAGTTGATATATTGAACGGCCACTCGCTTATAGAAAGCATAGAATACTTTTTCAAATTCATTTAGCTTATCGGGGCTAATCCCCTTAGGAGGAAGGAAGCTAACAGTGGCCTCTTGAACATGAGATAACTCGTTAGTCCAATTTGCGTCCTTAAAGCTTTCCTTGGAAATTCTCTTTTGAAGAATCTGATTCTTTTGTACCGACTCCTTCTTGGCCACTTTGATAATTCTTTGTTCTTCTTTCTTTGATAGGGCAGAAGAGCGACTTTTAACTTCTTGATCAACGCGCTTAATTTCTTTTTCACTATATGTTGGTTTACCATAGGCCAGTTGACCAAATAGGTTTTGATTATCCTGGGCCTTATCAAGCCCAATCTTTCTAACTTCAACTTGTTTAAATTTTAGTTTTATTGCTTCTTCTTGGGCCAGCTTTTTAGACTCGCCAGCATCGAATACTAGACTTAGTACTAAAGCATGCAAAACGAGGGAAAATAGGATTGTTATATAGTTGATCATTTTTCTCCGGCCGGATTATCCTATAAAAATTGTACCATTTTACTTGGTTAGGGACAAAGGAATCTCCTTTAAACTGGTAAAATTTGTCTACTCTTTATTCTAGCGCAATGAATAGGTAGAATTAAAGTGTGCTAGGTGGCGCAATAGTAAATGAATTACGTAATTTTAAGGACTTATGGATGAGTAAACCAGTTCAATACAAATTTTCAAAGGTGAGATTAGGAATATTAGGTCTATCTTCTGTCTCAATTTTAGTCATTGCTTATATGCTAAGTGGTGTATCAAATAGTTATAAACTGGTTTCAACAATTCAAAATGGAATTCAAATTTGTAGCACGAGAGTTCAGCAGACCTACACGGCCGCAGTAGCAGGGGATATGAATTCAACATATCTTGATAGCAACTTTACGGCGCAAACTGGAGAGTGTTTCGCACAAGTTTCAGACCTAATGACTGAGTATGGAAAATTCTCATCAGCTATCGTTAAAAAATTTAATACAGTTAGCTCAAACGTACACTGGTTTCATGAGAGCTTAAGAAGTACAGGGAAGGGGTTCTCTGTTACTGATAAGAACTTCTCTAGTAATGTTGATGAAAAATTCTCTCAATTTGAAGATGCAGCTGATGCGGGCTCAATTCTTATTGAGAATCACTTTGAAACAATTTCTAATTCACTTTCAAATATTAAAATCTCACTTGCTCTTGTAGCAGGAGTTTTCCTATTTACTTTTGCATGGGAATTAATATTTAAGAAAATTGTTATGCAAAGAAGAAAGGAACTTGAAGACGAAGCTTTAAGTTTACTTATGCTTAATCAAGAAGATAATTTTGACGAGATTGAAAGTGTTATTATCAATGCACTCGAACTTAATGAGATGAAGCATTGCTCGAAGCTTTATTCTGCACAAAAACAAAACTTCAAAAGAGAGAAGAGAAAGGCAACGATCTCTTCTAACGAAAATAAAACTTTTGGGATGGTTCTTTCTGACGATGATCAAGATGCAAAGCAAGTTGCAGATCAAATTTGGTCAATGAGTGAATCAAATGAAAGTGGTGAGAATGAGACAAATGTACCAATGGTGCAAAGTTGTGAAATCTCATCGGTAAATCGTTTCATCGCTTGTAAAGTACAAGATCAGTACAAAGAGCAGGGAATCGAATTTAAAATTGATACTAATGAAAAAGAAATCATTGGTGAGAGAGAAACAATTGAGCAGATTCAATATAATATTCTTTTAGATGCAGCTAAGAACTCAATCAATGCTGATGAAGATAAGAGAACAATTGAAGTTCAAGGTAAGACTCTTGGAGCAATTTACTATCTAAGTATCTCATCATATGGAGAGAGTAAAAACTCAACTGAGCTTGAAACTTCGGTACAAATTGTAAGAGAACTTCTTAAAGATATTTCAGGACGTCTAGAGCTTGCAAATCTTTATAATGACGATCTACAACCAGTTGGGCGTAAGTACAAGTTAATCTTTAAGACAAAAGATGTTGTTGTTGCCGCTCCTGCAGTTGAAGTAGAAAGTGTTGAAAAGGTGACTGAAGAAGCCAAGGATGATACTTCTAAGAAAGTTACTCGTATTGAAAAGGGTACTAAGCGCGAGATTATGCAAAGACTAATGTAATTAGAATTCGCGTTTTTTTAGTTTTTTAATTTCTACTAAATTTCCAATTTCATTTAACAGGCTTTGATAGTTTTCATTTGAGTAATCATCTGATGCTACAAGCCTGTATACATCTTTATACTCAATTCTATTGGCCGCAAAATAATAGTCGAAGATAATGTCGGCCAGCATGTGGGATACTTTTCGGGAGGCCTTGTGAAGCTGGTAGAGGTTAAGTCCCTTAAGCTCTTCATTCACATTGACCCTTTTATTACAAAGTTTTAAACATGCCTTAAAGACCATCTTGTCAGTCTTCTTTACTTGTTTATTGTGGCGGGCCATGTATTGAAAGTCTTTATACATATTGCACTTTCGATACGGGTTAAAGAGTTTTGAGCAAAAATACGCACTAATATAATTATGGACAAGGTAGACGAATAAATTTGTTCGATCTCTTTTGTTAAAGAAGCCCACAATTTCCTTTTCTGGAATTTTTAGCTTTGATTGGTGAATATGAATTCCTGCTAAGTAAGAGATTCGATTTATGGAATAACTTGAGCAGTAGTAGGCCTTCTTACATGGAAGCTTAAACGTCTTACCATGTTCAAGTAGCTTATTATAAAAACCAATGGCCTTCTTTGACTTAAGCTTACCAATTGTGTTCTTAACTCGCTTTATGCTTTGTTGATCAAAGATTCTAAAGTCTTCAATCTCGCCAATTGGAATATCAAGATTAAGGGTGTTATTGATCTCGTGGCAAAAGTAAGCAAAGTTATCAAAGATATTATCTGAGAACTTAAGTGTTCCAGTTTCAATAATATACTCGTGAATATCAAATTCTGGATCATCGGCCAAGTGCTCATACCAATAAATTTGGGATTCATACTTAAGCCACGGAGGCGAGTTTACAAGAACGAATTCTCGCATATTATACTTAACAATTTGGTCTGATCTAAGCTTATTAGTTTCAACAAGCTTCCAATAAACTTCATCTGTGTTTTGATGAATTATCGTTTGAACGACATTTTTATTGGCCAGGTCAAAAACCTTTTGCGGCAGCTTATTGGGAACGATGTGAAGCTCTCCAAAGAGAATGAGCAGCTTATGTTCAGGGTTTTCCTTGTGATAAGTTGCAATTTTCTTTGCGGCCTTCTTATCTCTGGTTTCAAGATTGCCTTTAGTGTTAAGAGCAAGAATTGAAATATTGTGTTCCTTAGCAAGGTCAAAGAAAATCTTGTAGAAGGTCCAAGGAAAGCGCCAAGAGTTTTTGTAGTTAATAGACTCTAGGAACTCAAGCTCGGTGATGGCCCCTTTTAGGTAAGAATCAATATAGAATTGATGATTGATATGAATGAACTCCACACCAATGGCAAATTGATAATCACTCTTTGCTAGGATGCGAATGATGCGCTCGAGGTTTCTCGTGCTTTGATCAAAAGTGTGAAAGTCTCCAAGATAGATGATATCTGAGGTATCAATTGAATCATATAATTGACTCACGCTTGATTTTTGAAACTCGCGGCGAGCATAGCGCTGTTGATCTTGTCGGTATTTCTTTAGTAGAGGGGTGGGCTCTCCTTCAAGAGAGTTGGCCTTATTTTTAAAATAGCGGTAGATACTCCTGTGAGTCTCATCGACTTTCAATTGCATAAGTCTATGATATCACTAATTATTTATTTGACCAATAATGATATTGTTTAGGGTGTTATTAATAAGAGCAAAAGTCTCATTTACGTTTTGAGCAACTTGATCTTGCTCAGCAAGAAGCGAGTTTAATTCTATCGCAGCAGGTACTTCAAGTGATTGAATAATTGTTGAAATTGGAGTTCCAACAGCACTTGAAAGAATAAACTGGATAAATTGCAGAAGTTGAAGTTCACCGTGTAGGTTCAGAACTTCAGTATCATTAGAGATTAGTCTAAGCTTTGTTGTGTGTTCAGACTTTTCAAAAATTGCACTTGTTAGTGGAAGGTGAATATCACTTCTTTCACTAATTAGAGTCTCAAGATAAATATCCTGGTTATTTGGATAGATTGGTGTCTTAGGTAGAGCGACAATCTTTCCAATAAGGGCACTCGAAGAGTAATCGTACTTCATCTGAACCTTTCCACTATTTACCTGGTCACGGTAATTACCAATAAGGATTTTCAGGTGAGAAAGGATACAGCTTGTGTGCCATGGCCAGCGCTTAGCAAGTAGGTTGATTGTATCGACCTTAGATGCAAGCCTCTGAGTATATACTGAGAAGTCTGTCTTTAGAATATCTTCTTTTGAAAGAGTGATATCTTGAAGTGACTCAATATGGTGATTTGGTAAGAATTCCGTCTTCTCTAGGAATTTTGGAATCAACATGGCATTTAGTTTTGCCTTAGTTTTCTTCAGTCCACCATTAAAAGTAAGTTGAGTAATTTGTTTACCAATTGTTGTCTTAAAGAACTCTCTAAATAGATTGATATTTAGGTTCGAGATCTTAGGAAGAAGTCCAAAGTACTGGAAGTAAGCATTACCATACTCCTCAATCTTCGCCTTCAGTGAATCAATTGTCGTTAGCTCAAGTTTAATATCATTCTCATTCGTAAAATCTACGATTAGAAGATATGGGTAGCGCTCTTGTGGGTTTAAGTTGAAACCTAAGAGATCATAATTCTCATCTTCACGATAATTTGAAAGGGACTCTACACTGAAAAACTGATCAAAAGGAATACAGCTCTTTGTTAGGTTCTTAAAGTATTGTGGGTGAGTGATCTTATCACTTTCGCTATTATTACTTAGAAGCTTTCCGTTTAGGATAGCATCCTGGTGGAATTCAAATGATAGTCCACACTTTGTCTCATTTGAGAAAAGTGGAGCGTCAATGGCCTTCTTATTTGCAAATAATTTATCAATTTCTTCAACGAAGAAATCAAATTTAGAGAAGTGAGTTAGGTCACCATTCATATTCACAGATAGGCATGACTCTTTAAGAAGAGTCGAGTTTACATCCGGATTACCAAAGATATCTAATTTATTTTCAACAACGCGCTTTGAGAAGATATAGAAGTAGCGAGGGATTTCACCCTTGCCTTTAAGACCTTCTAGGTTAAAACGCATTAGTAGCTTGTACTGCTTAAATAGTGCTTCGTTCTTTGCTGCATGAGAAGGAACGAAGAGCTTCTGGTTAGAGAAGACGTACATATAACCACTATTAGAAAGATGCTCCCCATTTTGCATAATATTTGTAATGAGGTAGTGGTGTGGGTTCTTCTTAGGGATATTAACTAAGTTAACAAGTATTCTATCGTAGATACTTTGTTGAACCTCTGTTGCATCTAGTAGCGCAAATTGTCCACTTGCTGTGATTCTCGACTTATTCGACTTCTGTTTAAAAAGCGAAACGATTAAAGAAATTGGATCTTTATTCTGTCTTGGAGCAAGGTAAACTAAGAAAGTCATGAACTGAATTTCTTGGAATATCTTTAAGTATTGCCCGTTAACATAGTTATCGCCTCTAAACTCTGGACAGATAATTTCTTGCCAGGCTTCCGTCGAGTTATTCTCCTGAGCAATCCAGTGAGAGATTGTCAGAGAATTAAGGAAGTTTCCTGTAAACAGAGTACTTAAACACTGTGGTTGTGCATTAAAGTTGAAGTATCCACCATGATTTTCAATCCACTTTGGAAAATTAATTAAGAGATTATTAATCATTAAACCAGAGTTACGATTACTGAAAGCATGAGAGTACTTATCAGTTTCATTGTGAAATAGAACAACTGATAGCTCGTTTGGAATTTCATGATTTAAAACTTTAAAGAACTCAATTGGGTTAAGGTCTTTTAGGATAGAGCTAAGCTCTAGAATACTGTCACCAAAATTCTCATTTGGCCTAAACCAGCTGTATTCATTAGTTCCAAGAGCACGGCTCGATAATTCACGAGAGCTTGATACTTTAAAGATCTTACTTAGTGTTGAGTTTGGATTTAAAATCTCATTCTTAGTAAGAGTCTTTGAATAGAAAGAACTCAACTGAGTTAGAAAGCGAACCTTTAAGATATAGACGCTGATAGAACGAAGGCAGTAAACTTTTAAAAAGTCCTGGATGCACTCGTAACTTGGGCCGTTCTTGTCATCAAGTTGTGCCCAAAATTGATTAAAGTCGCTAACTCCCTCAGGGTGAATCCCGTTGTGAGTCGTATATTCAATAAATTCTTGAAAAAGTGATTGCTTAAGACTGCGGTTGCGGTTCTTGAAAGACTTAACCTGTGTCTTTGCTTCAGTAAAAAGTTCAAATACGATCTTTTTGAACTTCATACTTCCCTTAGTTAATAAACTTTCACCACGCCATTTAGGAATGATGTGATCACTAACAAGGAATTCTCCGCTTTGGATTGATGGAACAGGAGTAGGTCCGCCTGCAGATGCTGCACGCGCTTGTACCTCAAGGCTTTCTGCCTCGGCACTAGGTTCAGGAATATTGTTAATCAGCCAGTTCTTAGCTGAAAACGATGAATCTTTCACTTCGCCTGTTGTTCCATATAATAATCAGACAATCCTCAAAACTTTAAGATGGTTAACAATCTAAACTATGTAAGGAAAGTCGTGTGTTGCGTCTTTAAATTGGTAGTAAAATATAACGATGGGCATTCATATTGTCATGCTTAAAAATAGAAATTCTCGACTTAGGCTGTCTAAGTGCTTGATTTTTATAAGTTGTTTATTTCTTAAAGTTTCTGTCATCTGTGTCGAAAAGCACAAGTGATATTGGATCAATAGACGGAGTTTATATGGTTGGAAATAAACCACAAGATGCGGCAGCAAAAAGTGTAGAAACTGGATTTTCTGAAAATGAATTAGATGACATCATGGCAGAATTCGCAAGCCTCGATAAGGAATTATCGGGAGAGCTTGGCCAAGCGCCAGTTGCTGAAACTGAAGAAGAAGCACCGGTAGCAGAAACACCTGTGATGGAAGCTGTCGAAGAAGCTGCACCAGTTGAAGAAATTGCTGCAGAAGTAAACCCTCTTGATGCTATGGTAGCTGAAGCAAATCCTTTAGATGAGATGGTGGCCGAGGCAAATCCGTTAGACGAGATGGTTGCAGAGGTTAATCCTTTAGATGAGATGGTTGCAGAGGTTAATCCTTTAGATGAGATGGTTGCAGAGGCTGAGCCTGTTGCTGAGATCGAAGAAGGGCCTGTTGTTGAAGATGAAGGGCCAGCGCAAATCGTTGCTCAAGAAGATATCGAAGAAGTTGTTGCTGGGGATTCAACTCCAACTCTTGAAGAAGCTTTCTCGGAAGGCTTTGATGAAGAGGAAATGGATGCCATTATGAAGGATCTTGAAGAAATTGACGCAGCATCGCCTGAGACGACTCTTGAGATGGAGGAAACTCCAGAAACAACAATGATAAAAGATGAAGACAATGAAAACGTACTTGTGATAAATCAAGCGCCTAAAGAAACTCCTGCGCCAACTTTTACTCATGTTGCACCAACAAGTGCTGACAGTGGGGAAGTTGCTTTTAGTGCAGCTGGTAATATGAATTTTAATGTAAACTTGACGATCGCTGGATCACAAGCAACATTAAGTGTGGTTGATGGCCGCTTTACACTAACAATGAATGGTGTAGACGTTTCAATCACTGAAGAAGGCTTTAAGGCTTGTATCGAAGGTGGAGCGAATTTTAATATTCCACTTCCGTCGGCCGATGAAGCGAAGAAAGTCGCTTAACATTGTTATAAAAATTAAAAGGTTTTAAATGGCCATAAATATACTTGGTGGGCATGCTAGAGGGCATGCCCTTTTTGTTCCCCCTGAATCGATTACTCGTCCAACGAGTGTAATGCTTCGTCGTAAATTCTTTGATGCTCATCAAGACTTAACAAATTGTCTCTTTGTGGATCTTTTTGCGGGTAGTGGAGCAATGGGGTTTGAGGCCTTATCAAGAGGTGCAAAGAAAGTCGTCTTAGTTGATGACCATCCAAAAGTTCTCAATGTCTTAAAAAAGAATAAGGCACAAATTTCAAAGAAAGTAGATACCGTTGAGTTGTCGATAATTAAGCAAAAGGCACAAGCATACTTAAAAACAAGTTTGTCTTATTTAGAGTCAGCTTCAGTTGAATTCGATGAAAGTTATATTTTTATCGATCCGCCATACGAATTAAAAGATGTCTACTTAGAATGTCTCAAATTACTTAAAGAATCTTCATTTTCTGGAGAGGTTTGGATCGAGTCTGATCGCCAAAAGGGAATTCTTGAAGCTGATTTAAAAAAACATTCTCTTACATTCTCAAAAGTCTACAAGCAAGGCACGAGTTATATTGCAAGAATTGCATTGTAATCCGGTGTCGTATAAAATTGATTTAAATTTATAAGAGGAATTAGGTACTCAATGAAAAGAGCAATTTATCCAGGAACGTTTGATCCTTTCACAAATGGTCACAAAGATATCTTAATGAGGTCATTAACTGTCTTTGATGAAGTCATTATTCTTGTTGCCCACAATCGCAATAAGAAACCTCTTTTCACTGCTGAGGAACGTGTTGAAATGTTGAATGAAACATTTAAAGACGAGCCTCGTATTAAAGCAGATAAGTGGGAAGGTCTAATTGTCGATTATGCCAAGGCAAATGATATTGGCTCGATCATTAGAGGCTTGAGACCAACTGGTGACTTTGAGGCCGAGTTTCAAATGGCCTCGATGAATAAGAGACTATACCCAGAAATCGAAACTGTTTTCTTTATTACAGAAAGAGACAATTACTATGTTTCAAGCTCACTAGTAAAAGAGATTCACAAACACGGAAAAGTTATCAAGGAATTCGTTCCAGACACAATTTATAACTGGATTGCTAAAAAAGGGAAGATCTAATGAATGTTTCTAAACGTTCTCAAGAAATTAATGAAAGTATTACTTTGAAACTTAATGCCAAGGCCGTTGCGATGGCACAAGAGGGGAAGAAAGTTTACAACCTAACAGCAGGTCAGCTTCCTTATCGTCCGCCAAGAGAGCTAGTGGAGTCAATTAGGGGAGAGTTAGACTTCCTTAAAAGCTTTCAGTATAGCCCAGTCGCAGGTGATAGCGAGCTACTAGAAAAGATCATTGATTACGTAGAAACTTCTCGTGGAATTAGTTTTGATGAGTTTGATCATAGCTTTAAAGCAGTCGTTGGTAATGGTGGAAAGCACGTACTTGCTAATATCTTTGCAAGTATCGTTGATCCAGGTGATGAAGTAATTGTCTTTGCACCATATTGGATTTCTTATCCACAAATGATTTCTCTTAATGGGGGAGTTCTAAAGGAAGTTAAGGCATCTGTCTTTAATGCCTTTGAACCTGACCTTGAAGAGTTAAAAGAATTAATTAGTGATAAGACTAAGGCCATTGTTTTAAATAGCCCTAATAATCCTTCTGGAATTTTCTATAATGAAAAGTGGATGAAACAATTTGCTGAGATTGTGAAGCCTTTTGAAAATACTTTTATTATCTCAGATGAAATTTACTACGAATTAAATTATTACGATCCAAAGCCAACATACTTCTATCAATATGATCGCGAGCTTTTATCACGTACGATCATTGTTGATGGAATTTCGAAAAGCTTAGCAGCAACAGGTTTAAGACTTGGTTACTGTATTGCTCATGAAGATGTTATTGATGCGGTTAAAAAGATTCAAGGGCATACAGCTTCCGGGTCATGTTCATTAATTCAACGCGCACTTCTTCGTTATAATATGAGTCATGTCGATGAGTATTTGATTCCTGTAAAAAAACACTTACGTGAAAACGCTCTGATTTTAAGAGAGGTTCTTAGAGAATATAAATTAGAAAAATGCTGGTATCAGGTAACATCGGCGTTCTACTTTCTCTTCGACTTCTCAAGTGCACCAATCATTAATAAGTTCAAAAAGTCTGACACTGACCAAGCTGATTATTCAGTTGAGATTTGTGAACAAGTTCTTGAGCAAAAAGGTGTGGCAATGGTTCCTAGTGGTGACTTTGGCCTTCCAAATTGTGCAAGAATCTCTCTTGTTCTTCCAAAAGAGGACTTTAGAGACGCTATTGTGAGTGTAGCTGAGTTTTTAACTCAGGAATAGAACACAAAGATTGGTATCTCATTCCCACTATTAATTAAAGACTAAGTTAAGAGATAATTAAGCTGTGAATAAGCTAATTGTTTTCAGTATTTATCTCTTAACATCTCTCACGATCTTCACTTCATGTGGTGCTGACGAAGAAATCGAGTTAGAAAGAAGTTATCTTTCTGTCGAAGATCATTTGTCATCAGGGGATTGTGATAAGGCCTTATCGAAGATGCTTTCGATGAAAGAGCAAAGTGGAGATCCCACTTATTATAAGCTTCTTGCTTCATCTTACGCATGTAAAGCAGGCTTTTCTGTTACAGAATTCTTCCTAAATGAAATTACAAAAATCACAACAGGTGCTGACCTTCTAAGTTCAATGACAACTTTTACAATGGCCCAGGCCATGACTGATATTGATGATCTTTCTTACTACTACCTTGGTGAGGCCATTGAAGTTCTAACGTACTCTGGAGGAATGGGGCCTGCAACTAAGGATCCATCGGCCGCTCTTCGTGAAGCGACGTTTGGAAGTTATGGGGCAGCTGATATAAATTCGTTTCTCATGTATATGCTCTTTGTTCGAAATGGTATGAGCATGGCCTTCTTTGGTAATTCAGATGCTCTAGGTTCAAAGGGAGCGGGAACGATTGGAACTAACGAATGTCTCTTTGCTTACTCTTTCTATGGTGACGTTGATCTCGATGCTTATATTCAAGCTGGTGGCGTTACTGGTGCATGTGATGATGGAGCTGATACTGGAAGCGTTGATTTAACTAATGGAGACTCTAGCCTTCATTTAGAGCGAGCCTGCGCAATGGTAACAGACTTTAATAATCTATTAGATGTGCTAGAAAATATCTCTTTAGGGGATATTACTGATGTTGATCTTTCGACATTCTTAGCTGATATCAGTGCTGTAAGACAAGACTTTGTCGACAATGTGATCACACCAAAAGGTTTTTCTAATAGTCTTGTGACAGTAAAGAATCAAACTCAATGTGTAACTGATTTTACAGGAAGTGAACTTCAAATTGCTTACTATATGGCCGCATTATTTGAAACACTTCATTCAAGGTAAGTAATGAGGAACTCGCTAAAGCTTCTATTCATTACTCTTTTGGCCATTCATTCAATGGCCTTTGAAAAGTTTTTTCTAGGGGAGAGTCCTCGTGCAAAACTAATGGGAAATGCATGGATGGGACTTGCCAACCAGGATTCATTTACCATTTTCTATAATCCAGCAAGTCTTGGGGCCAATTACGATATCGACATATCGCCAGTCAATTTCACATTTGCAGGGCCTAATGCTATTGATGACATGGATCGCTTCACGGATCTGCCAAGTGATGCAGCTGGAATTGCAAATCAACTTATGGGTTATCCTCTTTACTTAGAGGCATCAAATTTTTCAACAATTAAGGCCCATCACTTTTCATTTTCTTATTTCACAAAGAATCGCGCCAATATTGTTTTAAAAAATCGCGTTAATCCTGCCTTCAATGTCGACTACTCGTATGATCGAGGCTTCATTACTGGTTTCGCTTTTAACCTAATTGGTGGAGCTCGAAATAAGCAGAAAAAGAAGATTATGACAGGTCAGCGTCTGTCTGTTGGGTACTCATTCAAGTACCTAACGAGAGAAGGGACACGTGATAAGTTTGATATTTTCTCAACGAATATCATCACAAAGATTGAAAATGGCCTAGGCTCGATTGATGAAATCAAAGATACATTTGGTTTCTCTAAAGGCTCTGGCTCTGGACACGATATTGGAATTGAGTACGCCAATGGTTGGGGAAATACTGAGTTTGTTGCATCGATGGCCATCTTAGATATTGGTGATACTTATTTTAAAAAGACTGAGGGTGATGGAGAAGTCCCTCGTATCGCAATGGCCGTAAATACAGGTCTAGCAGTAAAGCAAGACTGGAAGGTTTTTGACTACTCTCTCGCACTAGATATAAAACCGATTAATCAAGGCCTTGAATTTGGCCGTATGATTCACTTTGGGGCCCAATTAAATATTCCATTCTTTGGCTTCTTTGCAGGCCTTGGAGAAGGTTATCTCAATTATGGTGCCGAGATTCGCCTATGGCCTGTTACAATCACTGCTGGATTTAATAATGTTGAAATTGGTTCTAGCTATCAAGAGACAAAAGGTGATCGCCTTTTCATCTTTATTTCTTTATTTGATACATCCATGGATATTTTTTAGGCTTTTGATTGAGTTTCATGACGCATAAAGGTGAACGGCCCTTTTTCTTTGACATCCCTTTTTACCATAACTTAAAATTTAATTAAGAGAGGATTCCTCCCATAATCTTAATGTCATGGAGGGCATTTTGACACGTAAAACCTTTGTTCTCGATACTAACGTATTACTATTTGATCCTAATGCTATTAACAAATTTGGTCCTAACGACGTCTTTATTCCACTAGTTGTTGTGGAAGAGGTAGACCGTTTTAAGAAAGATCAGAATGAGAATGGTCGTAACGCTCGTTACTTCTCAAGAATTATCGACGATCTTCGCAAGAAGGGATCACTAATGGATGGTGTTGAGCTAGACAATGGTGGAACCTTAATTATCTCTGTTGATAAGACGATTGAAAATCAGCACGATACAATTGATTTAACAATTAATGATAATTTAATTCTTGCTTCAGCAATCTTTTTAAAAGAGCAGGGTGAAGATGTTGTTCTGATTACTAAGGACATTAACTTAAGAATTAAATCTGATATCTTAGGCATTAATGCTGAAGACTACGGAATGAAAGATATTAAGCTTGAGGAAATCTACTCAGGTTATCGTTTTCTTCCACTGCCAAAAGATAAGCTTGAAGAATATGAAAAGAATCGTTTCCTACAACTTGAAAATTGGGAAGAGCTTGAAATTTTTCCAAATGAATACTTAGTTGTTCACGAGGAAGGAAATGACAGAAGAAGACTTCTTGGACGCTTTTCAAAAAGTAAATTAGGAATCGTTCCTCTAATCCCAATGAGAGAAGGGGTTTGGGGGATTTACCCAAAGAATATGGAACAACAATTTGCACTAGATGCTCTTCTAAATGATGATATCAAGTTAGTGTCTCTTGTTGGTAAGGCCGGTACAGGTAAGACTCTTCTTGCGATTGCTGCAGGTCTTGAAATGACAATTAATCAAGAAAAGTATTCAAGACTTCTTGTTTCTCGTCCGATTCAACCAATGGGGAAAGATCTTGGTTATCTTCCAGGTGATGTTAACGATAAGCTAGGTCCTTGGATGCAACCAATCTTTGATAATATGGACTTTCTATTTGATCAAAGAAGAGCGGGAACAAGTTCTTCATATGTTGATCTAATGGATCACGGACTACTTCACATTGAACCACTAACGTATATTCGTGGCCGTTCAATTCCTGGTCAGTACCTAATCGTTGATGAGGCACAAAACCTTTCTCCACACGAAGTTAAGACAATTGTAACTCGTGCCGGTGAGGGAACTAAAATCATCCTAACAGGTGACCCTCAGCAGATCGATAGTCCTTACCTTGATGAAATCAACAACGGACTAAGTTATGTTGTTGAAAGATTAAAAACAGAAGAGATCATCTCTCATACGAAGTTAACTGTTGGTGAGCGTTCAGCGCTTTCTGAGACAGCTTCAAAATTACTTTAATAGAGGAATAGCGAGTGTCGAGAGCTAATCGTCAACATTTAAGAGCACCTGTAAATCAAGAGATGCTCTATCTTTGTGATGACTATGTTTTAAAAGGCCGCTGTTCTAATATTTCCGAAGGTGGAATGTTAATTACCGATATGGGGCGCGTACCATCAAGTACGCGCTTTCATACCATGGTATCCCTTATTCAATATCCAGAGTTTTCAAAGTTAAGCTCTCAAAAATTAATCAGTATTGATCATAGTGCATTTGATATTGAAGTTATTCGCTGCGAAGTCGATGTCGTTCGTTCATTTGATGGATTATCTGAAGTTGAAAAAATCTTATTACCATCAATTGGTGCTAAATTTTCTCACGTCACTTCAGGAAATATGGCCTTGATTCGCTCATATGTAACAACCTTTTCAAAGAATATGATTTATCTTCTAACTCAGTTTGAGAATTCATCAAAGAAGAATGGAAATATCGTACATCTCAGAAAAACGGCATCATTACTGGGCTACGACTCTGATATGAAGCTACCACTTCTTAGGGCGAAAGTTCTTCACGATTACCAATCGCTAGAATCCCTCTAAAGGTTCCAGCAGACTTTTACGTAAGCAGTGTGTTGTAAATTTGAATCAATATTGAAATAGTTCTTAGTCTTTGAAAAGTTTAGTTTTAACTTTTATTGATATTTATTAAAAACTTTCTTTTTAGGAGAGTTTTATGCCACGTAAACCAATAATTCGTTCTTCAGAGCACTTTTATCATTTGACTGGTCGATCTAATAATAAAGACTTTTGGTATCTATCAATAGCAGAGGTTTGGGACATTATGTGTGATGAACTAAATCAGCTACAACTCGCTTATAAGGTCGAAATCGCAAATTTTGTATTAATGAATAATCATTTTCACTTAATCTTGAAAACACCCAAAGTTGATATCGACAAAATTATGTACGAATTTATGAAGCATACTACGTTAAAAATTCAAAAAAGTTCTGGAAGGATAAATAAAGTATACGGTGGACGTTATAAAGGCTGTATCTTATTAGACAGAAGTTATTTTTTTAATGCCTATAAATATGTTTATCTAAATCCTGTTCGCGCAAGTATTGTTAAGTGTCCTATTGATTACCCATTTAGTACCTTAAAATATAAGGTGAGAAACAAGAAGCTTAAACATTTAAAGTTCGCCCAAAACCCTTTAGGCCTATCTTTAGTTGAAGAAGTAAAATGGATTAAAGACTTCTTTGATCAAAAAGAAAACGAGAATATCCGCTACGGACTTAGTCGATCACAATTTTCATGGAGAAAGTGTCGAAATACAGGTCGAGAGTTGAAAATAGGCTAATGCGATGCTTACGTAAAAGTCTGCTGGAACCTAATAAAAAGGCCCATCACTTGACGGGCCTTAAAACAAAAAAAACAAAAATAAAAAGAGAAGAATATAAAGAACAAAACTATAGTTTTGCTTTTATCGAATACTTAAGATCCTTGATCGTCGCTAGAAGATACTTATCGATAGGCGATTCATTATCAAGGATGCGGCTTTTAAACTCAGCTGTTAATTGGTCAACTTTAATAAGTAGGTCATTATTAATAACGTCATCATTGTTGATTTCTGCAACAAGAGAATTTGTCTCATTGATTAGGGCAGAGAAGTCTAGCTTAGAGAAATAATCTCTTTGAACAGTACTTTCACAACGGTTAGCTTTTTCGCTTTTAAATGCGTTGAAACTGATAACTTTATTCTGCGTGATTGAATTTAACATTTAGCGGTACTCCAATAATCAATTACTGTTCATTTTTATTCACAACTTTTGTGAACAAGCGGGATTATGGAGGAAGTGGCCCGCGCTGTAAACTCAAATTGATGGGCCTTGTAATTTTTTCTGACTATAATGATTTTAGGCGTTTACGTCTTTTTTCTTCCATTTTGAGACGACGATACCAAGAATTACTGCAAGTGCTACTGCACCAATGACGTAATTACTCTTCTTGATATACTCAATGGCCGTCTCACCAAACTTATAATAAACCGTGAAGTAGACCACACATGAAATTGAAGCAGCCAAGAGGTCTGAAAGAGCAAATTTCCAAGCATTCATACGTCCTAGGCCCGCTGATAAGAAGAGGGCATTTCTAAAGCCAAATGGAACAAAGCGACCGAAGATTAGAGTGAAAACACCATACTTCTTAAAGAAAGCGTTCACCGTATCAAGACGCTCTGGTGTAACCATTGAAGCGAAGAATTTTATACCAAAAATCTTTGGCCCTAAGTAGCGTCCAATAAATCCGTAACAGATTAAATCTGAAAGGTAGGCCCCAAGAAATACACCGATAAAAAGTGGGTAGAGGTATTCCGGATTCTTGGCCGCAAGAATGGCCGAAGTAAATAACATAAGGTCTTCCGAAATAGGAATGTTAAAACCTGCTAAGAGTAGCAAACCAAAAATTATGAATGGTGCCATGTGGACGTGAGTGTTGATATAGAGCATGATCTGATCAATGAATTCCATTTTATCTCCTAGCGTAACTGTAAAAAAATCAGATTAAGAATATCCTAATTTGATTCAATATGCATTAGTTATCAGCGCATTTTTCCTCCCTCAAAATACAACTAATTCTCTGGTATTATGAGTCCCGTGAAAAAGAGAATCTTGAGATCACTCATTATTTTTTATATTGGTTTAAATACGAATCAAGTATATGGAAAAGACTTAGACTTCTTTTTAAAGTCTAAAGGGGATAACCATAATTACTTTATTCAAACTTCTGCCTCCCTTGGAATGTTTAAAGAGAAGACGTCTAGCCAAGTTCTAAAAACTCAAAAAAATTCGCCAATGACATTAACCGCTGGACTTTCTTATTTTCCAACGACAATAGAAAAACTTTCAATTGTTGCCCTTGGTA
Source organism: Halobacteriovorax sp. CON-3 (assembly GCF_043196995.1). Lineage (NCBI taxonomy): Bacteria > Pseudomonadati > Bdellovibrionota > Bacteriovoracia > Bacteriovoracales > Halobacteriovoraceae > Halobacteriovorax > Halobacteriovorax sp. CON-3. Next base: position 1,241,798 of record NZ_JBEBNA010000001.1, on the reverse strand, counting down.
GCATTTCCTACCTTGTTGGTTCAGAAGTTGAAAGTGATAGTGGGAGCACGTTTTCAAATAACTTAAAGCTAAAGCCAGAGCTTGGGGCAAGCCTTTACGCACATAAGTCATATACTCATCGCAATTCAACAGGATTCTTCGGTGGAGTGGATTATGAGTTATTCAATGTCTATAAATCAGGAGAGCTTTTAAATGGAGGGACTCTCGATGTCGAAACAAAGCGTATTTACTATGGAACTGTAGGTTTAACTTTTGCGCAAAAGTTGATTACACCGTTTGTCTTTAATTTGAGTTTTTCTCAGTCTGTAAATTCGCAAAGAGGGCTAAGTGGCCAACGCTATCAAATCAACTATAGTCAAAAATATAGCGAGAATATGTGGTATCACATTTTTACTAAGCGACATGAATTAAAAAATGATTATCGACAACTAAGCATCACTCGCTTGGGAATCGGAGTAGGATTTTATTATTAAAAAAAGGCCCTCATTAGAGGGCCTTCATATTTCTCGCTAATTATAGCTTGTTGAAATATTCTTGTGATCCTTTTGGATCTGGCTTCATTGTATCAGCACCTTTTGTCCAACCAGCAGGACAAACTTCTCCGTGCTTAGCTGTAAATTGGTAACCATCTACAAGTCTTGCAACTTCTTCAACATTTCTACCAACTGATAGGTTGTTGATTGAAACGTGTTGAACGATGTTGTTGTCATCGATGATATAAGTTGCTCTAAATGCAACGTCACCTGATGGCATAAGAGCACCGTATGACTTAGAAACTTCTTTTGTAAGGTCTTCTAGAATTGGGAAGTTGATATCACCAAGTCCACCTTCATTTCTTGACTGCTTAGTCCACGCTAGGTGAGAGAAAGCTGAATCAACAGAACAAGCGATAACTTCACAGTTAAGGTCTTTGAAAAGTTGAACTTTATCAGAAAATGCTGTGATTTCTGTTGGACATACAAATGTAAAGTCTAGTGGGTAAAAGAAAAGAACTTTCCACTTTCCTTTGAAGTCTGAAAGTGAAATTTCTTTGATTTCACCATTTACTACTGCGTTACCTTTGAATTCTGGTGCCGCTTTTGAAACTAATGATGTTGGGTAAACTGTTTCAGTCATAATATTCTCCTGTTTTCTGCGCGTATAACTATTGAATAGTTTATAAATTCTTGCGCTAAATTAAACCGCAGGGGTAGGGGAAATTCAAGACCTGCAATGTTAAAATTCGTTCATCTTTTTGTAAAATAGGGAAAAAGTAGAGTAAATAATTTCAGTTGCTTAAGCTGGAATTTAATCAGAAAATCGCAAATATTTATCTAAAGATATAGTCCCAACCCACCGAAATGCTGAATGTAATAGACAAATTAATTGGAAAAGAGTCCAAATATATATCTAGGGAGAAAAAATGATGGATCCAAAGGCACATATACCTAACCCAATTGTTATTGAGCAAACGGCAAGAGGTGAGAGACAATACGACATTTATTCAAGACTACTTCTTGATCGAATTGTATTCTTAGGTACACAAGTTAATGATACAGTTGCCAACCTACTTATTGCTCAGATGATGTTTCTAGAGCAGAGTAATCCAGAAGATCCAATCCATTTCTATATCAATTCACCAGGTGGAAGCGTTTATGCTGGACTTGGTATCTACGATATTATGCAACACGTATCTTGCCCAGTTTATACATACTGTGTAGGTCTTGCGGCATCAATGGGATCACTACTTCTGACTGCTGGAGAGAAGGGGCACCGTTACTCACTTCCACACTCAAGAATCATGATTCACCAACCGCTTGGTGGAGCTCAAGGTCAGTGTTCTGATATTCAGATTCAGGCAAATGAAATTCAAACATTAAAAGACCAGCTAAATGGTATCTATATTAAGCACTCGTCAGTTGATATGACGATGGAAAAAATTGTTGCAGCAACTGACCGTGACAATTACCTATCTCCACAAGATGCAATTGAGCTAGGTATTATTGATGGTGTTATTGAATCTAATAAGAAGTAAGATATAATTCTATTTTAGAATTAAAACTAAAGGACAATGAATGACTAAAAAAGATGGATCATACAATAGTTCACTTTCTTGTAACTTCTGTGGGAAGTCTCAAAAAGAAGTTAAAAAGCTAATTGCAGGACCTGGTGTTTATATCTGTGATGAGTGTATTGAATTGTGTAATGAAATCATTTATGAAGATACGGTTAAGTCTGTTTCTAAGGCCGCTCTTGATAATGTTCCAAAGCCACATGAGATTAAGCTACACCTTGACCAATATGTAATTGGACAAGATCGTGCAAAGAAGATTATCTCTGTAGCCGTTCATAATCACTATAAGAGAATTGCTCACGGTGATACGAAGAGAAAAGATGATTCAGTAGAACTTGCTAAGTCAAATATTCTACTAGCTGGGCCAACTGGTTCTGGTAAGACTCTTATCGCTCAATCACTAGCGAAGTTTCTAAACGTACCATTTGCAATTGCTGATGCGACTTCACTTACTGAAGCTGGTTACGTAGGGGAAGACGTTGAGAATATTATTCTTAATCTTCTTCAAGCATGTGACTACGACGTTGAAAGAGCTGAGCGAGGTATCGTTTATATTGATGAGATCGATAAGATTGCACGTAAGTCAGAAAACCCATCGATTACGAGAGACGTTTCGGGTGAAGGTGTACAGCAAGCACTTCTAAAACTAGTTGAAGGTACTGTTGCTTCTGTTCCTCCAAAAGGTGGACGTAAGCACCCTCAACAAGAGTTCATCCAAGTTAACACAAAGAATATTCTTTTCGTTGTTGCTGGTGCATTCGTAGGGCTTGATAAAATTATTGAAAAACGTATGACGAAGAGACCAATGGGACTTGTTGCAAAACAAACTGTTGATGCTGAAGAGTCTGTTATTCAAAAGCTTGGTGGTATTGAAGCAGAAGACTTAACAAAATTTGGATTAATTCCTGAATTTATCGGACGTCTTCCAGTAAACGCACTACTTGAAGAGTTAGATGAGGACGCACTTGTTTCAATTCTAACGGAACCAAAGAATGCGATTACGAAACAATATCAAAAACTATTTGAATTTGATGGTATCGAACTAGAATTCGAAGAAGAAGCTCTTAAAGCAATTGCTCAAACAGCTCTTACTAGAAAGACTGGTGCACGTGGACTTCGTGCCATTATCGAGCAAACAATGCTTGAAGTAATGTATGATGTTCCAGCAAATGATAAGGCAAACAAAGTTGTGATCACTGCTGCTTCAATTGCAGGTAAGGAATCACCTCGTGTTGAAGAAGGTCCAAGAAAAGAGACTAAGTCTTCAGCAAGCTCAACTTTAGAAGCTAAGAAAGATATCGAATCAGCTTAAGAGTTAATTATTTAAAAATTAATAAATAGGTTAACAGGGCCAGGCATTTTGCTTGGCCCTTGTTCGTTTAGGCGGTGTAGAAATTACACTACTTCTCAAATGTCAGATTTTTTTAGCTAAACAGTCTTCTCCAGTCGGATAACTTAAGTGCTTGTAAATATAGGCCTATGCACTGTGAATTTATTGAGGGGCATAAGATTCCGACCAAAAAAAGTTTCAAAATATTTATAGGTTCTTGATACAATTTATAAAAGGGTTAGAGATTAGACATGAAGTCTTCCCATCTTTACCTTTTCCCAGAATTTTTTTGACAAGTATTAATAGTGCAGGAGGTGCTATGTCAGACAAGAAGTCAACTGAGTCGAAGAGCCTACCGTTACTTCCGCTAAGAGACATGATTATTTTTCCACACATGGTTGTTCCACTATTTGTAGGAAGAGAGAAGTCAATCAACGCCCTTGAGGAAGCATCAAAAAATGGTAACGAGCTTTTTCTAGTTACACAAAAGGATGCGAGTATCCTAAACCCAGATCGTGAAGATGTTTACAATGTAGGAACTGTTGTAAATATTATTCAAATGCTACGTCTTCCAGATAATACAGTAAAAGTACTTATCGAAGGGAAGTACAGAGCTACAATCGAGGAATTTGAAGCAAGAACAGAAGGTTACTGGGCAGAAGTAACTAAGTGTGTTCCAGCTGTTCCTGAACAAGTAAAAATTGAAGCTACGGTAAGATCGATTAAAAATGTATTCGAACAATACGTTAAGCTTAATAAGAGAATTCCACCTGAATTACTTATGAGCATTTCATCAATCACTGATCCATCAAGATTAGCTGATATTATCGTTGCACACCTTTCAATGAAGATTCCTGAGAAGCAGGAAATTCTTGAAGCGGTAGATATTGAAGCACGTCTTCAACTTCTTCTTGAAAAAATGCAAGGAGAGATCGAGATCATTAACGTTGAGAGAAGAATCAGAACTCGCGTTAAGTCTCAAATGGAAAAATCTCAAAAAGAGTACTACTTAAATGAGCAAATGAACGCTATTCAAAAAGAGCTTGGACAAAAAGACGAGAAGTCTGAAGTACAAGAAATGGAAGAGCGTCTAGCTAAGAAAGTAATGCCTGAAGAAGCTGTTACTAAAGTACAAAAAGAGATTAAGAAACTTAAGTCAATGTCTCCAATGTCAGCTGAGTCTGCGGTTGTGAGAAACTATATTGATTGGATGCTTTCTCTACCATGGGGAGAGTATACAGAAGACAACAATGATGTAACTCATGCAAGAACAGTTCTTGATGATCATCACTTTGGAATGAAAGATGTTAAAGAAAGAATTCTTGAGTATCTTGCAGTAAGAAGTCTTGTTGGTTCAGAAGGAAAGGGAACGATCCTTTGTCTAGCAGGTCCTCCAGGTGTTGGTAAAACATCAATTTGTCAGTCACTTGCTGAATCACTAGGAAGAAAGTTTGAAAGAGTTTCTCTTGGTGGTGTAAGAGATGAATCTGAAATCCGTGGTCACCGTCGTACATACGTAGGTGCAATGCCAGGGAAGATCATCACTGCACTTAAGAAAGCAGGGACATCAAATCCAGTTATCCTTTTAGATGAAATCGATAAGATGACATCTGATATGAGAGGGGATCCTGCAGCAGCAATGCTAGAGGTACTAGACCCAGCTCAAAATAAAAACTTCGGTGATCACTATATTGAAGTTGAGTACGATCTATCAAAAGTAATGTTTGTTATGACTGCAAACGACCTAGGACAAATTCCTGGGCCACTTAGAGATAGAATGGAGATCATTAACCTTGCAGGTTACACTCCAATCGAAAAAACTCAGATCGCTAAGAAGTACCTTGCACCACGTGCATGGAAAGACAATGGACTAAACGATTACGAATACTCAATCTCTGATAATACAATCATGGAAGTTGTTCGTGGTTATACGAAAGAAGCTGGTGTTCGTGGACTTGAAAGACAGTTTAATACGATCGCTAGAAAGATTGCTACTGATGTTGTGACTAAGAATGTTGAGAAAGGTAAGAAGTTCTCAATCTCTTCAAAACAAGTTCAGAAGTATCTTGGTCCAGTGAAGTTTGATGATAATGTAATTGAGGAGCAACCAGAAGTAGGATTAGTAAATGGTCTAGCATATACTTCAGTTGGTGGTTGTCTTCTACATATCGAAGTTATCGCAGTTCCTGGTAAGGGTGGTATTCAAATCACTGGTAAGCTAGGTGAGGTAATGACTGAATCTGCTAAAGCAGCAATGAGCTATGTTCGCTCAATCGCTGGCCGTCTTGGAATTGATCAAGAGTGGTTTGAGAAGCATGATATCCATATTCATGCACCTGAAGGGGCAACTCCAAAAGATGGCCCATCAGCAGGGATCACAATGGTTACAGCGATTACTTCAGCAATCTCTGGAATCCCTGTAAGGCAAGATGTTGCGATGACAGGTGAGGTGACAATTAGAGGACGTGTTCTTCCAATCGGTGGCCTAAAAGAGAAAATGCTAGCTGCTAAGCAAGCGGGAGTAAAAACTGTAGTTATTCCTGAAAAGAATAGAAAAGACCTTCTTGAGATCCCACCGGAAATCAAGCAAGGACTATCAATTCACCCTGTTTCACATGTTGAAGATGTACTGAAACTAGCTCTAAATTTAACAGAGCCAGAGAAATTCATGCAGCATGTAGGGCTGAAGGTTATTGACTCTGGGAAAGGGATGGAAGTAGCTAACTAAGCTGCTTGCCTCCTATTAAAAAATTAATACTTGTTAAATCTGGCCCTGCATATGCGGGGCCTTTTTTATTTCAAGAGGTTATAAAATTATCAAATTATGGCGTATAATGGATGGAAATAGGAGTTGATATGTCCAAGAAGTTTCTAATTATTCCTTTAATACTAATGACAAGTAATGCATTCAGCTTACCTAAGAATTTTGGGTATCGTTCAAGGCTAAAGGCCTGCATCGACAAGGCCGTAAACTCTACTTGCGCCTATCAAGTAAAGGGTGAGTCTGTAAGTGGTGAGTGCCGTGAGGCAAAAAAAGGTAAGAGGCTCATTTGCGTTAATTTAGACAAAATTAATAAATAAAAACACCTCTTTCGAGGTGTTTTTTTATTCTCCAGATGCGCCGTAGTTAGGTAGTACTCGCGCCGATGGGTCATCCACCTGACAGTTCTCCCATTCCTTATTAGGCATCCAAAAATCAGAAATAAGGCCGCTGAGCCCTGGAAAGTGTCCTTCAAAAAGATCACGATACATAAGAGACTCTTTCGTAAATGGAGTCGCATACGGATATTTTTCACTCGCTTTAGATAGCTCTTCTTCGCTATATTTCTCTTCTGCAAGTGCCTTAAGCCAATCAACCATATCGTGCCCAACAGCGTCTGAGAAGGCCGCTTTTTCACGCCATAGAATTTCATCGGGAAGATAACCACTATGATCAAAAGCTTTTCTAAGAAGGTATTTTCCTTCTCCTGACCAATTCATTTTAAGCTCTGGTGCAATTCCCATGACATACTCGATAAAGGCCTTATCACTAAAAGGCACACGCGCTTCAAGTGAGTGGGAGCTTATTGAGCGATCCGCTCTTAGAACATCATAGAGATATAATTCGTGAACACGTTTTTGTGCTTCCTTTTGAAACTCAAGAGGACTAGGGGCAAAGTCAGTGTACTTATAGCCAAAGAGCTCATCACTAACTTCTCCTGTAAGGACAACCTTTACATCGGTTTTTTCACGAATGTACTTACACACAAGAGACATCCCCATTGAGGCTCGAATTGTCGTGATATCCCATGTTTCAAGCTTGTGAACAAGTTCTCCAAGGTGCTCAAATGCTTCTTCTTTCGTAAAGATGACTTCATGGTGTTCACTACCGAGGTAGTCAGCAACAATTCGTGCATATTTTAAGTCAATTGGATTTGTGTCAATTCCAACGGCAAATGTTTTGATAGGACGATCACTGAGCTTGGCCGCGATGGCACAGACAAGTGATGAATCAAGTCCACCTGAAAGGAGAAAGCCTACTGGTGCATCAGCATCAAGACGCTTTCTTACACCTTCAACTAGGTGATCGTGGATACCTTGGTAAACGGCATCTAAATCTTCTTTTACACGAGACTTAATTTTTCGAACATCGAAGTATGGAGTAAATTCGCCATCGGCATAGTAGTGCCCTGGTGGAAATGGTTCGATATCTTTACACAGACCTTGTAGGGCCTTTACTTCACTGGCAAAGGCAATCTTTCCATCTTCAAGTCCATATCCATAGAAGAGGGGACGAATACCAATTGGATCTCGTCCGGCGTAGTATTTGCCTTGGTGTTCAATAACAAAAGCAAATTCCCCATCAAGAGACATGAGAAGTTTTTCGATACCATACTCTTCAAAGATAGGAATTATAACTTCACAATCTGAATCTGATTTAAACTCATAGCGATCAATATAATCAGTTTTTAATATACGGTGGTTGTAGATTTCGCCGTTGCAGACTAGGTGAGTTTGAGACTTTGAGATAAAAGGTTGTGAGCCGGCTTCACTTAGATCCATGATTGCCAGGCGGTGAAAGCCCATCGTTCCTTGCATTAATTGATGGATGGCCCTTTGATCTGGCCCGCGGTGAGAGATAAGATCAAACTTCTCTTCAAACTCTTTTTCTTCAACTTTTCCGGTAAAAACACTAAATCCACACATGAAAACCTCCATATTTTTAGTAATATTCGGCTTTTTTTGATAATTTCTCAATATTGAACACGTAAAACTATGAGTTATTTAATAAATAGCCTAAAATGGTAACAGATTAATAATTTAAGGGGTGTGTTGTGGCCGATAACTACGAAATTGATAGTATTGATAAGAAGATCATCAAGCTTATGGAAAAGGATGCCCGTATGCCATTTCTTGAGATGGCCAGAAAAATAGGGGTTTCCGGTGGAACAATCCATCAGCGAGTTGAAAAACTAAGAGAGGCCGGAGTTATTGTTGGAAGTACTATTAAGGTAGACTACACAAAGCTTGGCCATAATGTTGTGGTTCTCTTGGGACTTCACCTTGTAAATGCTCGTGATATTCACAAAGTTATCGATAAGCTCGAGAAGATGGATGAGATCGTTGAAGCTTACTATACAACTGGTGACTACGCTCTAATTGTGAAAATCATCGTTAAGGATATTAATCATTTTCACGAGTTTCTAATTGGAAAAATTCAAATGATTAAAGAGATTCAGTCGACGGAATCTTTTATCAGCCTAAAACAAGTCATAAATAAGAGTTTAAACGTTTAATGCCCTAAGTATGTAAGGGTCTTCTTTACTGCTATCCCAATTAATAGCAGAGCAAAAAGCTTCTTAAGTATAGCTTGATTGGCAACGCTTGAAATTCTTGCACCAAGTTTTGTAAAAAAGAAGCTTGCGATAGAAATTCCAAAGAAGGCCGGTAGGTAGATATATCCAAGCGAATACTCTGGCGTGACCTTACCTAGGCCATTATAAACATAGAATGAACTACTAAAAAGTGCGATAGGTATTCCGAGAGAAGCAGAAATGGCCACAGCATTCTTCATCTGATAACCACGCCATGTAAGAAACGGAACACTAATAGTTCCCCCACCAATCCCAAGAATTGATGACTTTAGGCCAATGATAAAACCTGTGAAATTAAATAATAGGCTAGAAGTATCTTTTGGCTCTTCGACCTTAGATTTGTAAAAAATCATCTTTAAAGAAACGAGATAGAGATAACAAATAAAGATAAACTCGAGAGTTTGTGCCTCAACAATATTAACGAGGTAGGCACCAGCACTTATTCCAATAATCATTGGGATTAAGAATCTCTTTGTTATGTCAAAGAGAAGATTTCCCATGTTGTAATGCCTTAGAGTTGAAGCGCTTGCGGTAATAACAATTGTTGCAAGGGAAGTCCCTAGGGCCATATACATTCTAATATCTGGTGAGAATCCTTGTTTTTGAAATAAGAATAATAGAGTTGGAACAATGACAACTCCTCCTCCGATACCAAAAAGGCCAGAGAGTGTCCCAACGAATGCACCAACAAGTAAGTATAGTAAGAAAATCATGCTACCAATATGCACCCATAAATGAGCTAAGACAAGAAGTATACTTGTTCATTATTGTCAGAAATCGCTCCAAAATTATTGATTATTCGAGGGATATTTTTACTTAGGTCTGCGTCAACGCAAAAGTTGCCACATGCTTATTTTAAAGGCTTTTAATGAGAAAATAGAGGTTAGTGAGGACCTTATGAATCTATTTAAAAGTAAAACAAAAAAGAACCTATCTGAAACAAACTCTATCGTCGACATTGAAGCGACTCAGGCCAACCTAGATCTGAAAATTAGTGATGAAAGAAAACTAATTGGAGAGTACGAAGAGATAAATAAATCTCTAAGAAAAGAAGTTGAGCTACAAAAGATTAAGCTTCAAAAAACAGAAGTTGAGTTGAAGAGACTACAAAGCACTCTAACTGATGAGCATGCAGATAAGGAAATTCTTGAAAAAAGAATCGAAAAGATTCAGCAGCTAAATAGTGAACAAGAGGGACACCTAAAGGAATTGTTAGAAGAAAAGCAATTAGTTATAAGCTCTATTGTCCAGCTGAAAAAACAAGTTGAAGAGATTAACAATTCACATCGTTCAAACTTAGATGAATTAGGTCGCATCAGAGTTGAGCTAGGTAATTTAAAAGGTGAAGAACTCTCACTTAAGAATAAGGCTTCTGTTTTAAATGGGGATAAGGCATTTGATTTAGATACACGCTCTCACTTAAAAGTAGAAATAGAAGAAACTAAAAAGAGAATCTCTAAGTTAAGATTAGTAATTGAAGAAGATAATAATACGATTAGAAAATGTGATGCAAATATCGTCGAACTTGAAAATGAAAGACTTAAGTTAGATGCTGAAATTTCTAAGCTTATTGAAAAAACACAAGAAGTTGTCGAAAAAAAGCATAGTGAAAATAAAAAGTTAGAAAAGCTAACGTTAAAAGTTCAAGATGTAAGAAGTGAAAAGCTGAATTTAGAAAAGGACCTCGAGTTACAACTTTTAGATTTAAAGGTTGTTGCTTCAAAACAGGCCAAGCTAAATCAAGATATTATTGCAGTTGAAACATCAATTAAGAAGCTAGAAAGAGAGTCAGAATCACTACGTTCACAAGAGATGAGTGAGCTTGAAATTGTATCTGGACTTGAATCTGAAATCTCTTCAAGAGAGAAGAAAAAGCAGGAGCTATTACAAGATATTCAACTTCTGAAAGTAGAGTCTCAAAATTTTAAAGATAAGATTGAAGAAAACACTATTAAGTCTGAGCAATTAGAAAAACAAATCAGTGAACTTAAAGAAACAGAGAGTATTTCACTTATTGAGATTGATCGTCTCGATAGAGAATATAAGAAAACTAAGAGAGAGCATGATATTGTCTTAGCTCAATCTCTTACACTCGAAAAAAGTGTACAAGACTATCAAAGTGAAGTTGATAGACTCGATTCAAGTGTTGAAGAACTTCTAACAAAGAAGCATAAGGCGATTTTAAATAACGAAAATCGTGAGACAAAAATATCTTCTCTACAAAATCAAATTGATGAGGGAAGTAGTCGCATTAGTGAAATTCGACTTGAAATACAAGATTTAAAAGGCCGTGATGTCGAAGCAAGGCAAACTCTAATTGATCTAGGATTAGAGCAAAAGAATGTTGAGTACCAAAAGCAGGCCCTTCAAGATCAAGCTGAAAACCTAAGAAAGAGTATTGAATTACTAAATAATAAAATTGAAAAGTCGCAAGCTGCATATGAATTATTAAATTCTGATTGTGAGTCTCAAAATAACTTAATCAAGCAATTAGCAGACGATGAAAATGCTTTAAGTGATACTAATAATGAGTTACTTGTGAAGATTGGAAGTCTAAAGGGACGCATCCAAATTGGTGACAATCGTATTGAAGTCAAAGGTCTTGAGATTGAAGAACTTGCTAAAGAGAATCAACGTCTTAACAATATTTCAGAGAGTCTATGTGATAAATTGAATAAGACTGTTCGTATGATCGAATCTTTAGATGCAAAGATTTCAACATTTGAAAGTCAAATTAAGGCACTCGATTTTGAAATCAATACCAACCAGGTTTCTTATGATGAGGCCCTCGTTAAAATTAAGGAAATGGACTCAAAAACCCTTAATCTCAAGGATAAAGTTCTACGTAAGTCGGATGAGCTTAAGAGCATAACTTCTCTTCGTAAGAGATTTGAAAGACTTGCTAATAAAAAGATTTCTTCTGTTGAAAGCATGAAGGTTGAGTTGAGTGAATTGAATGAGGGGATTGAATCTGAATCAAAACTTTATACAGAAACTCTTTCTAGAAAGAGGGAACTTGACGACGAGCTAACTTCTTTAAATCTTGAGGTATCACAAAGACAAGAAAAGTCTAAGAAGCTTCAATCTGAAATTTCTTCTATTGAAGCGATGATAGAAAGTGATGAAAAGACGATTCTACAGTTAGAAGATTCAATTATTAATCAGGGAGAGGTCCTTGAGAGATTAGAAAGTTCTCGATTAAGCTTACTAGAACAACATAAGGATCTAAATAATCAACAAATCGTCAGTAACGAAGAGCTTACTAAGGTTGAGAATGATTGTTATTCTCTTAGAGTCTCACTTGCTGACCTTGAAAAAGAAATCAATGAAATTGAAGCAAATTTAGAGGCCAATATTCTTCGTAAAGTTCAACTCAATGAAGAAGCAAAGAAATTAGAAAGCGATACTAGAATTGCTAAGGCCGATATTGTTAAGTTAAATAATGAAATCGAGCAAAGTGTTAGTGAGTTAAAGGCAGTTGAAGAAACTCATAAAGAGAAGCTTGAACTCTTACAAGTTGAACTTGCTGAAAAGGAGCTCGTTTCTAAAGAGCATCTAACTCGCCAGAATAAACTTTCTGAAGCAAAGAATCTATTAAGCTCTGTTGAAACTGAATTAAATGGAGTTCTTTCAGAAAAAGAACTTCTTAAGACAGGAATTAATAATTCGACGAAATTAAAAGGTGAGCTACTTCTTAGAAAGGATGAATTAGCGCAAGAGATCTCTAGTATGAAAGATGCAAATAGAGAAAGTCGCAATATCCTTTCTGGCCTATCTCTTGAAATCTCTAGCTTAAAAAATGAGTGTAGCCAGCTTGAAATTAGTTATAATGAAGAGTTAGAGAAGTCTAAGTCAATCGTTAGCTCTATTGATATACTAAGAAATCAAGCAAGAGATCTAAAAACGAAGCAAATTAATGAGCAAAAGCAATTAGATACATTAAAGCATAATGTTCAACCTGCTGTTGATGAATTGGCCTATGTGGAAAGACAGGTCGAAGCGGGGACTCTTTTAAATAAATTAGAAGTTGCTCTATCTCGTGTTGAGTTTGATGCAAATCTTCATGCTGAAGATGATGCTCTCATTCTTATTCGCGATGAGAATATCCTATTTAATGTTTCGAACTATCTCGAATCTCTACCATTTGTTTTTTCAAAGATAGACGAGGTTAATATCAATTTAACATCTGAAGAGGCCATCGCTATTGCTGCTCGTGGTGAATTACGTTGTGATACTGAGTTAACGAAAGAACTATTAAGAGACAATGTAAAAGGGAAGTTTAAAAAAGGGCTTCGATTTAAAATTTCTAATGGCCAGATTAAGGTCGAAATTTTAACGAAAGAAAAAAGCCTAGGCGCAAGGGCCTAGGCTTAACACACACTATCGACAATAAGGGATATCATATTTTTTTGTGAATATCTCTTTGTATTCTCTGCCACCACGTCTTCCGTTGCGGCTAACTTCTTTTTTAAGTGCGATCTCCGGAGTTGGATTTTGTCGATATACTGTTTTCACCATTCGACAATTTCTATCCTTTCTTCCGTAGCAAACCTTTTCTTCTTTTTCTACTTCAAGAGGATAAGAAAGGATTTCTGAACCAACGATAATATCCTTGTAGCGTTCACTCTCTTTACTTCCCCCAAGCCAAACTCTTTTATATACTGGATATTCAGAAATTGATTGGATCTTGTCATTATTAATACAGACATCAAATACAGAAATATTTCTTCCAACAAAGGCAATATCGCCATATAGATTAAGATCGTAGTTCTTCTTCACATACTTTCTAATCGTCTTCCAGTCGTACTGCTTTAATTCTGTGAGATCATCGACACCACCGACAATTCCACCAGTACCGGCATCAACGCCACCATTATTTCTCGTTAATGCACTAATCCCACCTGTTCCTGCGATCGTGTTTAATGCAAATCCAAGAAATAAAATTGCAATTATTGATTTCATTATAAAACCTTATTCCTTTCTCATTGTGTCAGTGGCCATGAATGTGAATGTTTTAATATCACCTAACATGCCTTCTTTTTTAGTTACTTCAATCTTTTTGTAAAATGCTTCTTGGTCAATTTTAAGCCATGCTCGATAGCCTTCTGGACTTAGTCCTTCTGCATAGAATGCAATTAGGTTTTTTTCGGCCAGATCAACATCTTGAGTTTTTACATATTTTTCAACTAAGTTAAGTCCAAGTCTTTTGACAAGTTTTGGAGAAAACTCAATTTGTTTGTCACCAGTTGTGTACATATTTGTCTTAGTTAGCTTAAGTACGCCAAGATCTAGCATGCGATCAGCAGTTTCTGCTCCACTCATTCCATAACGATATTGAATATATTCATTCGTAATAGGGGACATTGAAGCAAGACAGTAAATCTCTGCAAAAACCTTATCGTAGAACATTTCCTTATTAGCTTCTTCGCAATATTCAAGATTTCCAGCTGTTGAAACAGGAGATTTCTTTTGAATTTCACTTGCTACTTTTTCAGGAAGGTTCTTTAAAAGGAGGCCACCATTTGGGCTATCAATTAAGCAAGTATATAGTCTTACAAGAGTTTGATAACCTGGCCTATTTTCTTGAGCTAATAGACGCTTTAGCGTTCTTTGGTGAATACCGGACTTTTCTGAAAGCTTACGAAGACCAATAGATTCACTTCTAAATTGCTTTAGATGTGATCTTAAATCTAGAGCAACTTGCTCCTTGAGTCCTAGTGAAGGAATGGCCTTCTCTTGCAACTCATTGATTATATTGGAGTTTTCTTCTCTCATTGTGCCTCAGTAGTTTTGGCGATCTTACCACTTTTCATAATTTTATTCATTTAAGCAGTAAAAATTACAAAGGCCGAAGCAGTGCCTCGGCCATTCGTTTATTAAAGCAAGCGCCCCTTAGGGAAAGGCGCTTACCTAGGCCCTAGCTTATAATTAGTTACAAGCTGGGATTTCGAAAGTTTTTGCGAAAAGTTCAACTTTTTTGTCATCTTTGTCACGACCAGCAACACGAGTGATCTTTGAAACAGTGATATCTCTAACAACTGGTTGAGTTTCCATTTTTGTTACTGTTCTACAGTTTCTGTCTTCTTTACCAAAACAGATTTTTCTTGTTACTTCTCTTGAGATAGGGAATGTTAGGTACTCATAACCAACTACGATATCTTCGTATCTGTCACCTTCTTTGCTTCCACCGATCCACTTTCTTTCGTAGATTGGGTATTGACCTAGAGTATTGAAGTTGTCACCATCAACACATACGTCAAATGCAGTAACGATACGACCAACAAATACTGAGTATCCTGAAGAGATTTCTAGGCTTGGGTTAGCTTTAACTTCAGCTCTGATTGTATCCCATGAATCGTTTGCAGATAGTGCAAAAGATGAAACGCTTAGTAGTGCAGCAGCAAGTGCGATAATTTTTTTCATAATTTCCTCCAAATTGTTTGTTATCAAAAAATTGATTTATCAATTTCAATATTTTTTAAGTTGTTTTGATGAAATGAAATTAATTTGATTGATATGAGGTGACAAATTTTTGCAAGTAGATAGGTTTTTTTGTTCGACATTGTCCATTTTAATGGGATTTGTCATGACAAATGGACAAATACATTGAGGTTTATCAATCTCTCATAAAACAAGAAGGGCCGCTAATGCGGCCCTCTTATTTATTTAATCTGAATTTTATTGGCAGTATGGAATGATATATTCCTTTCTGAAATAGTCTTGTTCGACCTCTCTTGGTCGATCGCTATTTGGCTTATAAACAACGACTTTCTTAACTTTTACGTTTTTAATTGTCTCTGTTGATACATCTTTCTTAACTTCACGGCAGCGCTTCCCATGGTTATTACATACCTTGTCGCGAGTTGTGTAGTTAATCGGATAGCTTAAGTATTCGTTTCCGATTAAAACATCTTTATATCCGTCTTCATCAGTTCCGAAGTGTGTTTTTCCAACGTACATTCGTTTATACTTAGGAAACTTTCTTGTTGTTCTTAATGTGTCGCCATCAATACAAGTATCAAAAACGCTTACTGGTCTTGAAACAAAAACTGTACGACCCTCAAGTTTAACGTCGTTATTTCTCTTAGCTACATCGAGAATTTTTTGCCAAGAGGTTTGAGGCCCAAGCTTCGAGAAGTCGTCTTTAGTTGGCTTAGGGCCACCTGAAACGCCTCCAACTCCCGCATAAATTGAAAGAGTCGAAACTATAGCGATTAATTTCTTTATCTTATTCTTCATTTTATTTCTCATTCAAAGTGTCCGTTACCATAAAGGTAAAGGCCCTCTTTGTTCCTTTTGATTTGTCTTCATTTGCTATTGCAATTTTTTCTTCAAATGCTTTTGCATCTACTTGTAGCCAGCGGTCATAGGCTTCTTCACTTAGACCTTCAGCAAAAAAGGCGATGATATTTTCACCATATGACTCAGCATTTTGTACCTTACTATATTTTTCAACAAGTGATAGGCCCAGACGTTTTAAGGTCTTAGCACTAAAATTAGCTTGGTTCTCTCCAAGGGTATAGTGACCACTTTTCGTGACTCTAAGGGCCTTCATTTCAATCATCTTTTCCACAGTTAGCATGCCACTCATTCCGTAACGATATTGGATTAATTCGTTCGTTATAGGTGCACAGGCCGCTAGGATGTAAATCTCTGCAAAGGTACGATCGTAGCTCATCTGAGTTTCGATATCTTGATGATATTGTATCTTTTCTGAGATCTTATTTGGATTGCACTTCTTTATTTCATTTCGAATGACTTCTGGGACAAGTTCTAGGAGTAGAGACTCGTTACTTGTATTAAAAATGACTCGATAGATTTTATAAAGTGTTTGATATGTAGGCTTATTCTCTTTGGCCAGGATTCGATAAAGTGTTCTTTCACTAACTCCTGTTTTCTCAGATAAAAGTCTTACCCCAATTTTTACGCTCTTATACTCATCTAGCTTTTTTGCTAGGTCTAAGCTTACTTGCTCAATCGGCCCGAGGGGTGTTTGAGATAGTTGGGGAGTGTTCATTTTATCCATAGATGGCTTGAATAGCATGAGTAGATGCCGTTATCTACTCATACTATAAAAAGTATAGCTTAAGTACCTTAGGGAAATACTTAAGCTATTGAATTTATTAGTTACAAGCTGGGATTACGTATTCTTTCTTGAAAAGAGTCTTTTCAATTGTACGATCGTTCTTACCAACGTTTCTTCTAACAACTTCTTTTACAGATACGTTCTTAACTAGGTCTTGGTTAACTGTATAAGCAACTCTTTTACAGTTTTTGTCTTGGCTGTTACATACTTGCTTGTATGAAGTATAAGTAGTTGGGAAAGAAAGGATTTCGTAACCAACGATTACTGATGCATATCCATCTTCGTCAGCTTCTGGGTGAGTCTTTCCTACTTTTACGATTTCGTAGATTGGGAATTCTCTAGTAGTAACAAATTGGTCACCATCTAGACATACGTCAAATGAGCTTACTGGACGACCAACAAATACAGTTGTTCCAGAAAGTGATAGATCGTAATCAGCAGCAACTTCAGCTTTGATTGTGTCCCATGAGTCGTTTGCAGATAGTGCAAAAGATGAAACGCTTAGTAGTGCAGCAGCAAGTGCGATAATTTTTTTCATAAATTCCTCCGGTTTATTAGACATTCAGTTTTAGTTTGAAGCCTTTATTTAATTAAGTTGTTTTGATGTAGAGGTTATATTTTTGACGAAAGAAGATGTCTAAAAAACACAAAGGATATTTATTTTTTCTGTGACAACGGCAGTAGAGTGGAGGATTCTAGCTGTCATCGAGGTAAAGATGACAGTAGAAAAAGAAAAGGCCGAGCATAAACTCGGCCTCAACTTTTATATGTACTTGATATTAGTTACAAGCTGGGATTTCGAATGACTTAGCGAAAAGTACTTCTACTTTGTCATCGTGATCACGTCCACCACGACGAGTAACTTCTGAAACCGTGATATCTCTAACAACTGGTTGAGTTTCCATTTCTGTTACAGTTTTACAGTTTCTGTCTTCTTTACCGTGACAGACTTTTCTTGTTACTTCTCTTGAGATTGGGAAAGTTAGTGTTTCGTAACCAACAACGATATCTTCGTATCTGTCACCATCACGGCTTCCACCGATCCACTTTCTTTCGTAGATTGGGTATTGGCTAAGAGTTACAAAGTTTTCACCTTCAACACATACATCAAATGCTGAAACGATACGTCCAACGAATACAGAGTAACCAGAAGTGATTTGAAGCTTGTGATTAGCTTTAACTTCAGCTCTGATTGTATCCCATGAATCGTTTGCAGATAGTGCAAAAGATGAAACGCTTAGTAGTACAGCAGCAAGTGCGATAATTTTTTTCATAAATTCCTCCGGTTTGTTTTGTTATCAAAAATTGATTTATCAATTTCTATATTTTTTAGTTGTTTTGATGAGGAAAAATTAATCTAGTTGAAATAGGCCGTAAATTTTTTCTCTGTTTGAGTGCTAATTCGTTCGACATTGTCCAATTGTGACAAGTTCTTCAGGACAAATTGGTTTGAAACGAGACAAATGGATTGTATTGAGAGTCTTAATTAATAAAAGTATTATTAATACAGAGTAATATTGAAGAATTAATTTTAACGAAGTTGATTTTAAAGAAGGTAGACTTTAGACAAAAAAAAAGAACTCTTTAGAGTTCCGATTTTTTTTCTTTTGAATGTGTACCACAAAAAAAGTGGTGGGCGATGACAGGATCGAACTGCCGACATCTACCTTGTAAGGGTAGCGCTCTCCCAGCTGAGCTAATCGCCCTCCGATTTGAAGTGGAGTTAGAATAAGGATTTCACTCTCACTTGTCAATACTATTTTTAAAAAAAGTTTAATTTTTTTTAAACAACAAGGCCTCTAAATAAGAGGCCTTTATACTTGATTAAATTTTTGGATTTTCTTTTCTGATGTATCCAACAGCATTGTGGCTGTGAAGACTTTCTAAGTGCTCAACCTTAGCTTGCCAGTCTAGAATCTCTTCAGCAGAGTTTAAAACCTCTGAGATACGTCTTGTTGAGTGCTCAACGAACATTGGGTTATCACCATTAAGAATAGCGAATGCCTGCTCATCAAGTCTCTTAACTAGAGATTGAGTTTCTGTTGGAAGAGCAATTCTCATAAGATCAACTAGATCTTCAAGATGGAAATTAGACTCTGCCTTATAAGTTGCAGTGATTGTTGCAACAGATCTTTGAGAGTGAGCAGAAGCAATACCACTTCCTTCAGTTGTCTCTCCATTTCTATACTGCTCTTCGTACTGCTTCGACATTGAAAGAGAACATGGACAAGTTGATGAGTATTCGTATTCCATTGTTAGGTTGATTAGAGGAATACCATCACGTCCTTCAACACCTTCCATTGATACTTTATAGTATTGCCATCCCCAGTTTCCTGACTTTAGTGACTGTTGTTTAACAGGGTAGTTAAAGTCTAGAGTTAGGTGGGCCTGTGGAATTAGTGGCTCAGTATCGTAATCACGAAGATCCGTACGGTATCTTCTTAGTACTGTTGCAAAGAATTGATTGTTAACATTCTTTTCTAGTCCTTCGGCCTGAAGGATATTACAGAAGCGAGACATATTTGCACCTGTCTTGTGTGCTTCTAAGAATACGAACATAGAAGCTTGTGCATCTGTTGATCTAACAGTTCCGTCTCTGTGTTCAAAATTTAAAGGGATGCGAAATCTTTCAATACCAACTTTTGGAATGGCGATATGAACTTCATTAGCTGTCTTTTGAAAGTCATTTAAACCTGTTTCATCTTTGATTTGGCAATTAAGGATATCTTCGCGGCTATTTCTAAGTGCTTCAATATTTTTCATGTGAGTCCTTTTGTTCCTTATACAGAGGTAGGTGTGGTCCAACCCTTGGTTTCATTAATAATAGCACGTTTTAACGTGTTCAAGGACTTTTGGCAAACGAACTCCGTAGTAATTATAAGGCTATACAGTATTTGTATAGGTTCTTTATGAACGTAAGTTACTGATTTCTTGGAAATAACCTCATTTAATAAGCTTATTTTTTCTAAATAAGGTAAAATAGAAT
The DNA here is from genome assembly GCF_043196995.1 of Halobacteriovorax sp. CON-3. Lineage (NCBI taxonomy): Bacteria > Pseudomonadati > Bdellovibrionota > Bacteriovoracia > Bacteriovoracales > Halobacteriovoraceae > Halobacteriovorax > Halobacteriovorax sp. CON-3. The sequence continues at coordinate 1,221,989 of NZ_JBEBNA010000001.1, read as the reverse complement.
ATGACGAGGAGCTTGATATGAAGGAAAGATCCCTAAGAGTCGAAAATTTCATCAGGTATTTTGGTGAGATTGAGGACGTCAAAAAACAGATTGAGTGTTGCCCGAAATGCGGGGCCAAGTTCACTGTGACTCATTTGGCCGATCACGACAACCTCTATATCCATGAAGAGGTGACTTGTGAGAACTGCACCTATGGAACAGAGGAAACACTCCACATACTGAACTAATTTAATTAAGGAAGATTAAGTGAAGTACACATTAATTATTGCTGTCATCGCCAGCCTTACGGTTGGTTTTTTTGTTGGAAAATCTCAAACACCAAATCCTGAAATTCAAATTAAAGAAGTCGAAGTTATCAAAGAAAAGAAAGTTGAAGTAATTAAGGAAGTTCCTGTTGTGGATAAAGCCGGGGATGAAGCCTTGGCACAGGCCTTTACTTTATTCTTAGCGGCACTAGGACTTGAAAAAATAAAAGTAGATAAAGACGAAGTAAATGAAATTATGAAAGATCCGTCTGACTTCATTGCTCGTAATTTGATAAAAGAGAAACTTGCGAAAAAAGTACAAAGTGATGAGGATGCCGAATCTCGTTGGAAGAAGCGACAAGAGAGACAAACTCAGAATAGAGAAGAAAAGCGAAAGATTAATGAGAATAAGCGATTCTTAAGTTTCCCTCCTATAAAGGAGCCTACTGTTTTCTTGGCAAAATCAAAAGTCATTAATGATGCAAAAGAGTTTAATAAACTTAATGGATCATATTCAGGTGTCATCCACTTCTTTGACGGTAAGTATAAAGGTCAAAAGCATCGCTTGGTATTAAATGTCGATTACTTTGCCTCTGATGATGGGAAGGGGACTGATGGGCAGTCGGAAATTCTCTTATATGACGAGAACGGAAAGAATTACTCTCACTCACGTGGAACTGGTGGAAATCGAAACTTCCTGCAAGGTGAAGATGGGTCATTCGTTGTGAAAATTGTCGACAATTCTTTTCTTCACTTTGTGACAAAGTATGGAATGAAGAATGCTAATTACTATGACGATGGAAAGCTTGTAGGAAGTGCTAAGCTTTTTGAGAATTAAAATGAGTAGTCCTCTTCTAATTATCATATCTGGCCTTCCTGCATCAGGTAAGACGACTATTTCAATTGAACTCGCAAAGGAGTTCTCATTGCCATTGATAGGAAAAGATACAATCAAAGAAAGCCTATTTGATAGCTTAGGTGTTAAGGATAGAGCATGGTCAAGAGAGCTTGGAAAAGCAAGTTATCCAATTCTATATTCTTTTATTGAAGCACAACTTAAGGCCTCTAAAAGCTTGCTCGTGGAGAGTAACTTCTCGAATAAATTTGATTCTCCAATATTAAGAGACTTTATTTCCAAATATAATGCAAAAGTGCTTACTATCTATTGTGAGTGTGATGGCAACGTCTTATTTGAACGTTTTAGGACAAGGGCCTTGTCTGGGAAAAGACACCCAGGGCATCAGGACCATTTGAATTTTGATGAGTTTAAGGTCTCACTCTCAAAAGGCAAAATTGAAAAGTTAGATCTAAATTGTAAGAGCGTTATCGTGAATACGACAAATTTTGATAACCTTGATCTACAAGAAGTGAAGGTGATTATCAAAGGGGTACTTTCTTAAGTTGTTGAAATTGCGAAGTGTTGATGTGGCCATCAGAAAATAAGTGAATTACGAACAGGATTTATGATAATATTCATAAGGTGGGACGAAGTTGCAGCTTCGCCCCCAAAGATCACTTTGACCAACTCAAAATTAGAATCACAAATTCTAAAACGAGTATGATTAAAGTAATCACCCTTATGAAGTCCTCCATAACTTCTCCTTTTCTACAAGAGAGCTTCCTTCGTTGGAAGCAGAGAAATAGGTGGACTTCATCTTTATAATTAAAGTAATTTTTCTATGTAATTAAATGACGAAAAAATTGATGTTTTATTTCTTGAATGAAATGAACGTAAGACTATTACTTACGTTCACTATAGCGATCAACCAAGAAGTCTGCATGATCACGTGTTAGGTAGGTAAAGCGCATAAGCTCTTCCATCACATCGACGACACGGTCGCGAAAACTTGATTCCTTCATTGAACCGTCTTCTTCAAATTCTTGATAGGCCTTGGCCACTGAAGATTGATTTGGAATTGTTATCATGCGCATCCAGCGTCCAAGGACTCGCATGCTATTAACTGCATTAAAACTTTGAGAGCCTCCGCTGACTTGCATAACTGCAAGCGTTCTTCCTTGAGTTGGGCGAACAGCACCGATTGAAAGAGGAATCCAATCAATTTGAGTTTTAAGTAGCCCAGACATATTTCCGTGAAGCTCAGGGGATGTCCAAACTTGCCCTTCTGACCATAGGCTTAGCTCTCTTAGCTCCTTTACTTTTGGATGCTTTACAGAACGATCGTAGTCATATGTCGGTAGGCCATCGGGATTGAAGAACTTAACTTCTGCTCCCATATGCTCAAGAATACGGCCAGCTTCTTCAGCTAGAAGTCTTGAGTATGAGCGCTCTCTTAATGATCCGTAGAGCATAAGAATTCTTGGCCTATGCTCTGATGGCTTTGTCTGTTGCGTTTTTAAATTGAATTTTTCGCTTTCTAAATATTTCATTAGTATCTCCACCTATTTGCAATTTTAACAAGACTTAGCATGACAGGAACTTCAATAAGAACACCCACCACCGTTGTTAGGGCCGCACCTGAGTTAAGACCAAAAAGAGCAATGGCAACGGCCACGGCAAGCTCAAAGAAGTTACTGGCGCCAATCATTGAACCAGGTGATAAAATATTATGTGGTAAGCACATCTTGCGACCAATTCCCCAGCTAACAAAGAAGATGAAGTAAGTTTGTATTGTTAGAGGAATTGCTATTAGTAGGATATGTAGTGGATTAGCTAAAATCTTCTCCCCTTGGAAGGCAAAGAGAAGAACAAGAGTTGTAAGAAGGGCCACGATTGAAATTGGCTTTAGTCTTGCCATAAAGACTTCACTAAACCATTTCATTCCAAATTTTTTAATTAAGACTTTATTTGCGATATAGCCTGCAATAAGTGGGATCACCACAAAGATGACAACGGAGCTTATAAGAGTGTCGTATGGGATCGAAATACTTGTTACGCCTAGTAAGAACTGAACAATAGGGATGAAGGCCACAAGGAGAATTAAGTCATTGATGGCCACTTGAACAAGTGTGTACTCCGGATCACCCTTTGTAAGATATGACCAAACAAAGACCATCGCCGTACAAGGTGCCGCTCCCAAAAGAATGGCGCCTGCGATATATTCTTGTGCGAGCTCTGGACTTAAGTAGGCAGCGTAAATCTTTGAGAAGAATAACCAAGCAAAGAAGGCCATGGTAAAAGGCTTAATAAGCCAATTGATGATAACAGTAAGGCTTAGGCCTTTTGGGTTCTTTCCAACATCTGCGATGGAATTAAAGTCGATTTGTACCATCATCGGAAAAATCATAAGCCACACAAGAATTGCAACAGGGATATTGACCGTTGCTATATTCATCTCACTTATAACAGTGATTGATGTTCCAAGAACCTTGCCTAAAACGATTCCAGCTACAATACAGATTGTGACCCAAAGACTTAAATAGCGCTCAAAAAATCCCATCTTATAATCTCTCTTCTAAGTTAGTTACCATTAACTTTATTTCATCACGTACTCGGCGATAGACTTGAAGAATTTCTTCTTCGTCATTAAGGTCTTTTGTGAGGCGAGGAGGATCATCAAAACCAATGTGAATGATCTTGCCACCTGGAAAGTAGGGACAATTCTCATTGGCATCAGAACAAACTGTGATGACAATATCTATTTGGGCATCAATTTCGTCTGTCGTATTTGATTCATGATTTGAAATATCGACGCCTGCTTCTTTCATCACTTTGATGGCATAAGGATTGAGGCCATGCTTCTTTGTCCCGGCCGAATAGAAGTTATACTTGTCGCCTTTTAAGGCCTTGCCCCAGCCCTCGGCCATTTGGGAACGACAAGAATTACCAGTGCATAGAAAGAGGATATTCTTTTTCATTTTCTTTCCTTCTTTGTAAGGAAGCAGTCAAGAATGGGACAATCACTTAGAGGCTGACTTTCATCAACACAGCAAGTGGCGAGACCCTCAAGAGACTTCTTCATTTTTTTTAGGTCTTTTATTTTTTCGTTAATTTCATTAATTTTGGCTTCTGTTCTTGATAGGACGTCACTGCACTTAGCGTGATTTTTTATCTTAAGGTCTAAGAGTTCTTTTGTTTCACTAAGTGTGAATCCTAACTCTTGTGATCTTTTAATAAACTTGATTCTAGTGATGTACTCATTAGGGTAGTGCCTAAAGGCTCCTTGCTTTTTAGGTTGGACGAGAATCCCTTTTCGTTCATAAAATCGAATCGTTTCAAGATTAACCCCAGAGGTATCGGCCAATTTTCCAATCGTTAGTTTTTCATTCATGCTCATAATATACACTCTGTACCATGGTACGGAGTCAAGGAGGTAGTGATAAATTGTTAAGATTTGGTTGAAAGTCTGGTACGACGATACTTTTGGCACTATCAAGAACTTAGACAATAAAAATAATAATATTCACCCAAATTCCAAAGAAATGTCTATATTCATCTTGGAAACTTAAAAATAATATCGAATTGGAAAAGAATTCAAATAAAAATATAAAAAAAGACAGATTTAATTTTCTAAGTAACTGAAAGTGCCAAAAGTATCGACGTACCGATTAGAAATTAAGTGAATTATTAATAGGATTTATGCTAAAATTCATAAGGTGGGACGAAGCTGTCACTTCGCCCCCAAAGATTACTTTGACCAACTTAAAATTAGAACAACAAATTCTAATATAAGTATGATCAAAGTTATCACCCTTATGAAGTCCTCCATGACCTCTCCTTAGGTAAGGGTCTCCTTCTTTGGAGACAAAGAGATATAGTAGGACTTCATCTTTTTAGTCGATTTAAATACTAATTAAAATTCTTAAAGCGTACGAGAAAGTGAATATTTCACTTATTTAAAGTGATTTTTATTTGAGGATTAATCTCACTGAGTTTTGAAAGAAATTGTTCGCGTCGCTCCGGAGAGATGACTATCGATTTCTTATGGCATTCGATTTTTATTCGATCAAGAGATAGTGCTGGTGCAGAAAGAAAGGTTCTCGTTTTCGAAACTTTCTTTATGGTGCTAATTGGTAGATGAGTTTTTAGAAAGAGGTTTGAAACGATTAATGTGTCTTTCGTTATTTCATAGTAAATACTGACATAGAGAAAGATAAGTATGCACATATAAAACAAGAGAAAGTAAATCTCGCTCCAATTAATAGTGTAGGAAGCAAGGAATACTGAAGTAAGACGAAAGATTGAACTCATCACTGGTAAGAGTAAAATAAGTGACGTTAGAGTATCGAGCTTACTTCGATAGCGCATTCTACTTTCCTCGCACAATCGGTTTGGCCTGAACCTTAATGGCCTTACCGTGATCCATGGCAACTTGTCCGCTGACAATTGTATAAGTCGGTGTTCCTTGAACTTCCATTCCATCAAATGGAGTCCAGCCAACTTTGGATGCTTGGTCTGCGTTTTTAATAGTAAAGCGCTTGTTCATATCAAGGATTGTTAAGTCGGCATCAATTCCTTCTTGAATAAATCCTTTATTAAGCTTGAAAAGCTTGGCCGGGTTTTCTGCTAGATATTTAACAATATCTTCTAGTGTCAATCGACCTGCTTCAACGTGAGTTAGCATTACTGGCAGCATCGTTTGCACTCCTGGCATTCCCGAAGGAGATGCTGGATATGGTTGATCCTTTTCTTCAAGAGTGTGAGGGGCGTGATCACTTCCAAAGACATCAATCACACCAGCTTTTAAACCTTCCCAAAGTCCATTTGTGTGATCCTTTGTGCGGATTGGTGGATTCATTTGCGCAAGTGTTCCGATCTTGTCATAGATATCTGGAGCAAAGAGAGTCAGGTGCTGAGGAGTGACCTCGATTGTACAATGCTCTTTTTGATCCTTTAAAAATTCGATTTCATCTTTTGTTGTCAGGTGAAGGATGTGAACCTTGCGCCCTGCTTTTTTTGCCACCTCGATAATCATCTTTGTCGACTCAAGGGCCGTCTGAGCATCACGCCATTTATAATGTGCGTGTACATCTCCATTGGCATTATCTCTAATGGCAACATTGGCATGAAGCCTTTCCTCACTCTCGCTATGCACTGAAATATGGCAGTCTAAGGTCTTGAAGATCTCAACTAATTTGTCAGTATCGTATAAGAGTAGATCGCCAGTAGAACTTCCAAGAAAGATCTTAACTCCCGAGCATCCAACCATATCTTGTGACTTCACAAGCTCATCTAAATTCTTTCCACTTGCTCCAATAAAGAAGCCAAAATTTGCATATGAAGTTTCCTTAGCAATATCAACTTTAACTTGGGTTGCCTCAACACTTGTTGTTGCTGGCTTTGTATTTGGCATTTCAAAGAAGGTGCAGATTCCGCCAAGCACTGCTGCTTTAGAGCCGTGGGCAATGTCTTCTTTGTGAGTTAACCCAGGTTCGCGAAAGTGGACCTGTGAGTCGATAAGCCCTGGCAAAATATCGAGTCCCTGTGCGTCAATGACTTTCCCAGCATTATTTAACTCATCATCATTAAATTTAGCTAATTTTACTATCTTAGCGTCCTTTATTCCGATATCTTCTTGCCAGCTTTTTTGTGAAGAGTGTAGAGTGCCGTTTTTGATGATTAGGTCGAAATTCATGACAGTTTTCCCTTTTTCGGTTATTCTATCTGCATAAAAAAATAGAGGAGTTGATAGTGTCACTAGTAGTTTACAATACTTTAACAAAGAAGAAAGAAACTTTTACGCCATTAGAAGAAGGCAAAGTTAAGCTTTATCTTTGTGGCCCAACAGTTTATGGACCGCTTCATATTGGAAATTTCCGTGGACCTATCTTTTTTAACTTCGCAAGAAATTGGATGGAGCATATCGGTTACGATGTAAACTTCGTTTATAATTACACTGATGTTGATGACAAGATCATTAATAAGGCCAATGAAGAGGGTGTTGATTCACTTGAAATTTCTGAGCGCTATATTAAATATTTCCAAGAAGACTTTGGCCGCTTAGGACTTCGTCCACATACGCATAATCCAAAAGTAACAGACTTTATTCCTGAGATTATTGAATACGTTCAAGGTATTATTGATAATGGTATGGCCTATGTTGTTGATGGTGAAGTTTTCTATGAAACGACAAAGCTTGATTCATATGGAGAGTTGTCGGGAGTAAATCTAGACGAACTTAATTCGGGAGAGCGAGTCGAAGTTGACGAGCGCAAAAAAGATCCAAAGGACTTTGTTCTTTGGAAGCCTGCCAAAGCAGGTGAGCCGTCTTGGGATTCTCCATGGGGCAAAGGTCGTCCAGGCTGGCACATTGAGTGTTCTGCTATGATTAAGTCGATTCTTGGAAAATCAATTGATATTCACGGTGGTGGAATTGATTTAATTTTCCCACACCATGAAAACGAAATTGCTCAAGGTGTAGGATGTAATTCTTGTAAATACGTAAACTACTGGATGCATAATAACTTCATCAATATGAGTGGAGAGAAGATGAGTAAGTCCCTTGGGAATATCATCACTGCTCGTGCCTTCATGGATGAGTACCACCCAGAGATTTTAAAATATATCATGCTTTCAACTCACTACCGTTCAATGCTTGATGTGACTGATGAAAAAATTGATCAGGCCTTTGGTGGAGCGATTCGTGTTTACCGCGCCCTTCAAGTTGCAAAACATGCAGCTACTTTTGAAACAAATGAGAGTGCGAAAGTTAACAAGAAGCTTGCTGAAGATTTTAAGCGCCTTGACGCTAAAATTGAGAAAGCATGTAATGATGATTTCAATACAAGTGAGATGATGTCTGCCATTTATGAAGCAGTAAAAACATTCAATACATTAAATCTTGAGAAGAAAGCAAAAGATGTAAACTCAGCTCCAACGGCAATTGCATTCACTGAATGGATTGCTAAGTATGGAAAGATGAGTGCTCTTTTTGCCATGGACCCAGAACAATTCTTATCTGAGATCAAAGAAGTTCAAGTCAGAAGAAAGGGCATTGCTCTTGAAAAAGTTAATGAACTTCTAGCAAAGCGTGCCGATGCACGTGCTTCTAAAGATTGGGATGCAGCGGATGCGGCACGTGACGAATTAAACGCTCTAGGAATTGACTTCCAAGAAAGCGGTGACGAAGTGACGTGGTCAGTTCGTGTCTAATGGCCGAACACCAATTGTAATTGTTTCTTAAAAGACCTTTATATTCTCTCCTTGTGGTAATTTTATTTATATACGCAATTAACACGAGGAGAGATTTTCATGAAAAATCTAGTAATTTCAACAGCTTTAGTACTTTTGTCATCAAGCTCGATGGCCCAAATTAATTCTAAGCAATTTGTGGACTGCTTTGTTAAGGCCACAAATGAAGTGATTGCTGACCTTCACGTAAATGGATCTAAGAGTAAGAAGAAGAGGCTTTGCAAAGAGCTTTCACAAGAGATGGTTGATCGCCTAATCGAAAAATTCACAGTAATTGAAGGTGGAGAACTTAAGTACTACTCAGCAGATAGTATGGGTAAAGAGCGTATGATCGATATTTACGACTATATCAAAGATGATATGAGCTGTTATGGAGACGCTGTCGAAGGGCAGGGTGGTTCTCTAATTGGTGCTCTTGCGAATTCATTTGCTTATAATAAGAATTTAAAGCTAACTGATATGGCCCTTGATAAAATGGCCGGCCAAGATCTTTGGGACAAAGCATTTAGTCCAAGCATTTACAAAAATTTGAATGATTTAGACCTATCATATTGCAAGTAAGCTTAAGCTTTACTTGGCACAAATAGAGGAAGCAAATACAATACTAGAATGAATCGTTTTATCCTACTATTGAGCTTCCTCTTTTGTTTTCAACCTTTCGCAAAACAAGTCAGTACTGCCCTTGTCGTAAGTGGTGGTGTCTCCCTTGGCTCTTATGAGGGCGGATTTTTAAGTTACCTAACTGAATTTGAAAAATTAAACTACCAAGCTCAGCGTACTCCGCAAATTTATGCAGGAGCATCGGCCGGTAGTATGAATGCTCTGATTACTTTTCTTGAGGCCGGGAGAGTTCACGGGGGAGAGCATATTGTCAAAGATTCTCTCTTTTGGCGACTGTGGGTCCCTTTGGGAATCGATCGCTTAGCTGATGATAAGCAAATGTCGATGACGAATTTCTTATCAAAAAAACCAATTCAGGCAATGTACCAAGATGCACGTCAAATTTGGAATGAAGGATTACGAGATGATATCGACATTGTTTTTGGGATCACTCTAACTCAAAAGAAACCTGAGATTATTGAGGTTTATAAGGGTGGTAGAAAGTTTCCTCAAATGCTAAATGAGGCCATCTTTCGCATTCGTGGACGTGGTGAAGGGAAGCCTCCTATTATTGAAAATTATCCGATTGCCACTAATTCCACGAGACAAATTTACTTACCGTTTACTAAGAATCAAAATGATAATTTAACGAAACTACTACAAGTTATTGAAGCATCTGGGGCCTTCCCATTGGCCTTTAAACCTGTTGATATTGAGTATTGTAAGTATGAAGACTTTAAAAGAAAAAAGTCTTGTCCAAAGAAGTCGATAACGAAGAGGACTTTTATTGATGGTGGAATGTTCAATAATATTCCATTAACAATCGTTAATAAAGTATCTAGGCACAGAGTCGCTAAGGATAATTTACTTCTTATTATTGATCCAAGTGATGAACACTTACTTTATGAAACACGAGAATTTCAAGGTAATGGTAAAGAAGTTGCAAAATACGTTCTCGATATTTTTGACAGTTTCATTGGTACGGCCCGTTCTCGTGAAACGATCGCATTTTATGAATCACCAAGCTTCTCTAATTCCATGAGTTCAACGGTCTCTCTGCCATTGGCCTCTTCTCCTATGTACGCTTTCTTTGGTTTCTTTGAAGAAGATTTTAGACGTTATGATTTCTTAGTCGGTTATGCTGATTCCAAAAAGTTTACAAGTGACTATATAGCAAAGAATCACTCTGGGCAAAAATTTAAGATGCCAACTCGAATACAATTTGATCAAGATGAAGCCTGTATTGTGGATGTTGTTGAATCAAAGGATTTTGATCATATTTGTCTTGATAAATTGAATATGAACTTAAAGACAATTCTTAGGGTCTCTGTTGCAAAGGTTATTGAAAATTGTGAGCAAGGACTAGAGCTAAAACTATGTCATAGAAAAGAGTCGTTAAAAAAGAGTCGCTTATTTGAAAGTCGTTATGAAGAATTTAAATTCAAAGAAAATGAGAATGTTACTCAATACACTTTAAGAAAGCTAAAGGATGAAAGTTTTCTTTTTAATGAACTACATAAGACAGAAAAGAGGATTAATCGAAGTGATGCTCCTTATTTAGTGATAAACAAACTTCATACTTCAATCGAGTCCTATACTGACAAGTTAAATGCTACGGAGAAATTTGTCGCGAAACTTGGATCAAAAGCATACCTCGATTCGATTTATTATATTCCTTATGATTCATACTTCTCAATTGACTTGGGGACACTTGCTGAAATTTCATATTCTCATGCAATTGATGACTATTCTCGTGAAATAAAGAGTTGGCGTTGGAGTGTAGGGTTTATGTTAAATTCTGTTATGGACTTCCAAGAATCTAAGGATGATGACAATGTCTTTATTCCAAATATTGGAATCGAGAAAACGATGCTTAGCTGGTCTGATGAAGTTTTACAGGTTTCATTAGGGCTACGTGGTGGTTATATGTTTTCAAGTGCCGATAAGTATGGCTCAACTAATTGTGAGACAACACGTGCAAATTTTAAGGCCTGCTCTGGAGTCTATGGCCAATTCTATCCACTTTTTACAATATATGAAAAAGTACGAATTAAGCCATTCGTGCACTATATTCACGCAAATGAGAATAAAGAATTTGGAACAGGTCTAGAGCTTGGACTTAACCTTTAGTCACAGGCTTATAAAGAACTAAGATAATCCCAACAATAATAAGTGGGATACTTAGGATTTGTCCCATATTAAGGGCCATACCTTGTTCAAATGCCACTTGGTTTTCTTTAAAGAATTCCACAAAGAAGCGCCAAGAGAATCCTCCAATAAAGATAATTCCTAGGAAGCGTCCAGATTGCCATTTATTGTGAAACTTCGAATAGAGGTAGTACACAAGTCCAGAAATGGCAAAGAAGCCGAGTGCTTCATAGAGCTGAGTAGGGTGGCGAGCAATATTATCTGCGCGAACAAATTTAAACGCCCATGGAAGATTTGTTGGGTGTCCAAAGATCTCAGAGTTCATGAGATTTCCAAGTCTAATAAATCCACCAGTCATAAGGGCCGGGGCCGCAACGAGATCAAGAAGCCACATCAGAGGAACATCTTTAACTCTTTTCTTGAAGGCATAAATAGAAACAATTACACCAAGAAAGCCCCCGTGGCTTGCTAGTCCACCTTTCCATACATAGAGAATCTCAAGTGGATTACTTAAGTAATAGCCTGGCTCATAAAAGAGACAGTGACCTAAACGTGCGCCTACAACACAGCCTACGATCATATAATTTAAAAGTGAGCTAACTTCGTCTGTCGTAAAGTTTTTTTCTTTAATAAGATAGCGGCGACAATAGCGCTCACCAATAAAGAAACCAACGATAAACATTAGTGAATAATAACGAACAGCGATCGGTCCGATTCTAAAAATTTCTGGATCAACATTCCATGTAATCATATACTTATTGTATGATGATAGTGTAGGTTTTACACTTACTTTTTATTTTAAATTCTTATGCAAGACGTTAATACACTAAACGCTCAACATTATTGCCAAGTCGCGGTTGATTATCCAAAACTTCCAAGTGTTCTTACATATAAGACCTTAGGAGAGGAAATTCCTGTTGGTACCCTCGTGGAAGTCCCTCTCGGTCGAAGAAAGGCCAAGGGTGTTGTTGTGCCGTTTACGATCTCGCAAAAGGAATTAGAAGAGACAATAACTAAGTACAAGTTAAAACCAATCAATGAAGTCCTAGCTCCTGAGTTTGCTTTATCAGAGAGTGAAATGAAGCTCTACGATTGGATGTCTCGCTACTACCACTATAATTTAGGACGTCTTGCTTGGGATTGTTTACCGAAAATTTTAAAACGCCCACGAGAAGTTGAAACTCAGTTTGGTGATAACCAAGACTTTGAACACGAGCTATCGCCATTACAAAAACCGGTTTATGAAAGTATCAATGCAAAACTAGATCTTGGTTTTGATCGCTTTCTCGTTCATGGTGTTACTGGCTCCGGTAAAACTTTAATCTATCTTCACTTGATTAAGAATGTCTTAAAGAAAGGAAAGAGTGTTCTCTTCCTACTTCCTGAAATTAACTTAACGCCTCAGTTTATGGAGACGTTTAAAAAATATTTAGACTGCCCAATTCTTCCTTACCACTCTGGAGTAACACCTTCTCACAAGAATGCTATTTGGAAGTTCTTAAAAAAATCAGATCGACCAGTTCTTTTAATGGGAGTGCGTTCAAGTGTTTTCCTACCTGTTGAAAATCTAGGTCTTGTTATAGTTGATGAAGAGCACGATAGCTCATTTAAGCAAACAGATCGCTGTCCTTATAATGGGCGTGATGTTGCCATTAAGAAAGCACAGCTTTTTAATGCTCCAGTTGTTCTTGGAAGTGCAACACCTTCGCTTGAAAACTACTATACTTTTTCAAAGCTTAAGCCAGAGAATTACTTCTCGCTTGAAAAAAGGGTTGCCGGTGGTTTTCCAGATATTGAGTTATTAGACTCACGCTCACACGGTGCTAAGAAAGATATAGATGCATTATCAATTTGGCCTTTTGAAAAGAAGTCAATTGATATGATTAGTGAAGCCTTAGATCGAAAAGAGCAAGTACTGGTTTTTGTAAACCGTCTTGGTTTTTCTAACTATCTCCAATGCCGTGGTTGTGGTTATAAATTTGAAGATCCAAATACAGGTGTTCCTCTAAGATATTTTAAGAATAAAAATATTCTTTCAAGTTCACATTCTGATTATCAAATCCCACGACCTGAGATTTGTCCTGAGTGTGGCAATATGAATCTTCTGCAAAAAGGTTTTGGAACAGAAAGATTACAAGAAGTCTTACAAGACTTTTTTCCGACTAAGAAAATTGAAAGATTTGATCGCGATGAGATTACAAATCTTGAGAAGCTAGAAGATAAGCTTGGCCGCTTTCACAAAGGTGAGATTGATGTCTTTGTAGGGACTCAAATGCTTTCAAAGGGCCATAACTTTAAGAAAGTAAACCTAGTTCTGATCTTGGGAACAGATTCAATGTTAAATTTTCCTGACTTTAGGGCCATGGAAAAAGCTTATCAGATGATTGTCCAGATTCTAGGACGAGCGGGACGCTATTCAAATCACGCTAAGGTTGCGATTCAAACGATGCTTCCTGATAATACAATGTTTGACTTTATCAAATCACATAGCTTTTCTGGCTTTTATGATTTTGAGTTAACAACACGTGAGTTTGGACTTTTTCCTCCTTATACGAAGATGGCCAATATTCATGTTTCAGGTAGAGATCGTGACAAGATCATTGCGAATCTCTCTAGCGAAATCCACAAGCTACGTGGCCTTATGGATCAACTTGGCATCGATGGCCAGGTCTGGGGCCCAACTCCTGCCATGATTGAAAGACGTGCGAATATGTTCACGTGGAGTATGTCTTTGATGTGTAAGAATGGGGGAGAGCTCAATCAGGTCTTGCAGATTTTTCGCGCCCAAAATAAGATCGACTATTCTTTCTCCGTAAAGATCGATGTCGACCCAATGGATACTTAATTTATGATTACAAAAATATTAACTAGTTTCTTCTTTATCGTTGCACCTCTTTGTTATTCTCCTGGGCCTGCAAATGTTACCTTGGCCGGACTTGGTGGAACTTATAGTTTTAAGAAAACACTACCTTTTATTCTTGGGCTTTGGCTTTCGACAATCTCAGGTCTTCTGATCTGTCTCTATGGTGCGACTGATTTCATCATGAAGCATGAGAAGATCATGACATACTTACCAATCTTTGGCGCTTTATACCTTTTCTATATGGCCTACAAAAGTCTTACGAATGTGAAGGAAGTAAAGGTTAATAACGAAGAAGAAAATTCGAAAGGTCCTTCGTTTTTGGAGGGAGCAATTTTTCAGGCCCTCAATCCGAAGTTCTTAGTTTTCACAATCAGTGTTTACTCACCATTTTTAAATGAAGGTAAACTCTTTCTAACACTTTTTAGTGCGGTCATATTTTTTGGCGGAGCCAGCGCTCATTTACTGTGGTTCTTTATGGGTAATCGCTTGGCCCATGTCCTTGGTGGAAAGAAGGCCCAGTACTTCTTTAGTTTTTTACTCGTTGCAGTAGGACTGTGGATGATCTCGACTTCTTTCTAAGTTATTGATATTACTTTAGGTGTTAGTATAGACTCATTCTTTAAAAACTATTTCTATTTACAAACTGCTTGCTAAATCTAAATAACGCAAGTAGATATAGGGCATGGACAAAACACCGGCTCGCTTTTCATTTATTATTCCGATTGTTATGGGGGTAGTACTTACTTTAAGCTTTTTTGTCTTAGGGATTGCTGCTTATCACATTCATAGTAATCAAGAAAAGGTGCGTTTTGAAAATGATCGAGAAATCATTTCGAGACAAATCGTAGACTCTCTTAAGCTTCCTATTTGGAACTTAAACAGAGAGTATATTCAAAAAATTTCAAATGTATTTGTAAACTCTAGTGATCAAACTGTAACATCCATTACTGTAAAAGATGAGAATGGTAATCTATTAAGTCATATCTCTCTTGTTGAAGCTCCAGCTCCTAAATATGTTCATCCTGAAATTATTATCGAAAACTTTGATGTTTCATATGAGGGCAAGAATATTGGAAATGTTGAGATTATATTTTCCAATCGTTTAAATGCTGTTTATGTCCACAATATCATGAAAATGATTGGAATGTGGTTTGCTTCCGGTCTCATCTTATCTTTAATTGTTATTTCGTTTGCCTATTATTACTTATTTTTTAGTCCTCTTAAGCACTTTGTTAATCGAACAAGTCTTATTGCTAGTGGAGACTTCCGACCAATCCGTGAAAAATTTGCATTAAATGAACTATCTTTCTTTGCAAAAACTTTAAATAAAACTCTAAAAGAAATTATTCTAAGAGATGAGAAGTTAAAGCAATACAATGTGGAACTTGAAGCTACTGTTAGTAAACGCACACAAGAGTTATATGAGCAAAGAGAAAGAAGTCATGAGTCTGAAAGACTTGCGGCCTTGGGGCAAATGGCAGCTGGAATTGCTCATGAAATTAATAATCCTCTATTTGTAATCTTAGGTAATCTTAATCGTCTAAAGAAATGTGTAAGCGGCGAAAAGTGCGAGTATATTCTTGAGAAAGTTGAAGTCGCGGCAGATCGAATCACTGAAATTGTAAAAAGTATGTCGACCATGTCTCGTGATGGGCAAAAAGACTTGAAAACAGTAATTCGATGTGAGGAGCTTGAGTCAATTGTCTTAGCGATTTGTAAAGGTCGCTTGGCCGAAAAAGAAATTGGCCTAAGTTTTCATTATGATAAGAGTCCTCAAGGAAACCTTATTTATGCAAATAAGACGCAGATCAGTCAGGTTCTTGTTAACTTAATTAATAATTCAATTGACGCAATTGAAGACCTTGAAGAACGTCATATAAATGTTGTTATCAAGCAAGATTTTGAAAATCTTTTTATTGAAGTTATCGATAGTGGAAACGGAATCGATCCTCGTATTGAAAGTCGAATTATGGAACCTTTTTATACGACAAAAGATGTTAATAAGGGAACTGGTCTGGGATTAAGCTTATCGTATGAAATGATGTTAAATAATGACGGTTATTTAAAGTATGACCCTAAGTCAGAGAATACAAAATTCATTATTTCACTACCAAAATATAGTGGAGCTATGAGTGAACATCTTCATTAAGACTCTTATTGCCTTCACATTTTCAATTTCAATCTTTGCGACAACGGATATCCTTGTGGGTGCCTATCACTTTCCTCCCTTTTACATGAAGAAGAATGGTGCAAAAAGTGGTATTCTACTGGAAATGATTCAAGAGCTTAATAAAGTTCAAGACAAGTATCGTTTTAAAATTGTTGAAACATCAGCAAGACGTCGCTACCGTGACTTTACATCAAATCGTTTTGATATGATTTTCTTTGAAAGTCCTAAGTGGGGTTGGAGTGAGCGTAAGATTAATTATGTGATGACACCTCCTTTTTCACTAGGTGGTGAAAAGTTTATCGCATTAAAGAGAGATAGAAATCAAAGCTACCTAAAGCAACTAGAGAAGAAAACGATACTATTATTTGATGGCTATCACTATGGCTTTCTCGATTATGAAATAAAAAAGGACTTTAATGCAAAGTTGACTTATACCAATTCGCACGAGGGAAATATTCTCAGCATTCTTAAAGGTAGGGGTGATATTGCCATTGTTACTGAGTCCTATTTAAATCTCTTCTTTGATAATAATAGCCAATTTAAAGATAAGCTTATTATTTCAGAACATTATGACCAAGAATACGATCACCGGGTAATTATGACGAAGACCTCACATATTTCAAAAGATATGATGATGAGTCTTTTAATAAAAATAAAAGATATGCCTTGTTGTCGTAAAGTATTCAAGTTTTAATTTAACTCATACATTAACAACTCACTAAAGCGCTCCTTAGAGCGTCTCCATGCTTTAGCATCTTGACGAAGTTTCTCATTCTTTAGGGAGTTCTCTCTCATCAGCAATTGACGTTTTTTAGGGTTATTGATCATAATACAAAATGTTACAGGGTCTGCTTCAAAGCTTCTTCCGCAAATATTGTAGACGTAATCAAGACTCCCCGTTTTGTAACGATACTTCTCAAACCCTGCTTTCGTTAAGTACTTACGGTGAAGAGAGCCACTGTGACCAGTGATTGAAAGTAGGTTTACAAAGTAGTGATTGCCAAATTTCTTATAAGCATTTTTGTTGATAAAATTTACGATGTCCTGTGCTAGCATTTCGATGTCAACGCTTAGGCCAGAGCTATTTGTGACGTTACCTTTCACAGGTAGTTTTAAATCCTTAACCATTTTCTGGGCAGCATCTTTCAGGTTATCTTTCTTTGTTGCCTTTAAAACTAAGGTTTCGATAAAGAGGTTATTTGAGTACTCAAGAGATAACTTCACCATGTCTAGTGATGAAACAGAGTAAATTGAATTTAAAATTTTTGACTTGGTAAATTTCTTTTCAAAAGCAATACCGCTAGTTTCAATTCCTGCCGTTTTTAGGTGGTTGTTAAAGTAGTGGGCATTAAAAAGTAGTGAGTTTCTTAAAGGAACCTCTAGGAAGTAGTTATCTGTTTTTGAATAGATCCATTCTTCTTTTTTACTATTACTCTGATGACGAAAGCCTTCTCCTGGCCCTAGTTTCTTAGTTGCTTTGTTTACTTTGAAACCATCGTGAATAGGAAAAATTTCTTTATTCTCGCGGCCAATAGACTTGAAGCGGTTAAAGTTAATATTAAGGCCCGAGATACTTTGATTATAAGGCTGGTCATCAAGGCCCACGTTACCAATGCGGCTTAAGTTGACAAAGTTGTTGATAATAACGAGTTTCCCTTCAATCTTTTTTATTCCGGCGGCTTTTACGGCATCCACAAGATCAAATGCTTGGGCCGTAAGAAAGTATGGATCACCTGAAGTACTTAGGATTAGATCTCCTTTGAGAATGCCATTTGAAATATGTCCACGTGAGGCAATGGTCGTTTTAAATCGGTAGTCCGTTCCTAGTTTATCGAGGATATAGTAGGCCGAAAAAATCTTGAAAATAGAAGCGGGAATGAATGTATTCTTTGTATCAAGTGATCTTGATTTGCCGCTATCCCATTCTAAAAAATAGCTTAATTCGTCACCTTTATCTAAAAATTCTTTCTTTAATTTATCAATTGAAGTTGTAGCAAGAGTTGCTAGTGAAAATAAAAATAAAACCAAGTACTTCATTTATGTCCATCCTTATGACAACAGTCTGGAGTTACGGGATCATATCCGCCCTTGGCCCATGGGTGACAGCTTAGAACGCGCTTTGTCGTTTTCCAAAAGGCGATATGAAAAGGCAATTTGCTAAAGGCCTCGATACCATATTGCGAGCATGTTGGCGTATAGCGACAATTAGACCCAAGAAAGGGAGAGATTGCCAGTTGGTAAAAGCGGATTAATTTGATGAAAACGTATCTCATTACGCGTTATTTTAGCATTTTCATGGATAATTTGCTATTTTTTAGGTTCCAGCAGACTTTTACGTAAACATAGCATTATTTTACAACGCAACGCTTACGTAAAAGTCTGCTGGAACCCATAAAGGAAAGAAGATGTTAAAACAAGAAAGAGCAGACTATATTGTTGAGGCGCTTGAGGAGCTTTATCCAGAAACTCCTACGCCGCTAGATCATACGAATGAGTTCACATTACTAATTGCAGTTCTTTTGTCAGCACAGTGTACTGATGAACGAGTTAACCAAGTAACTCCGGCCCTTTTTACAAAGGCCGACAATGCACGTGACATGATGAAATTAACACAAGAAGAGATCAAGGAGATTATTAAGCCTTGTGGGCTTTCTCCTAGAAAGTCGAAGGCCATTTATGACCTTTCTCGCATTCTCGTTAATGAACATGAGGGAGAAGTTCCTGCAAGCTTTGAGGAGCTTGAGAAGCTTCCTGGGGTTGGTCACAAAACAGCTTCAGTTGTTATGGCCCAGGCCTTTGATGTTCCAGCGTTTCCAGTCGATACTCATATTCACAGACTTGCCCAGCGTTGGGGCCTAACTAAAGGTAAGAATGTTGACCAGACTGAAGCTGATTGTAAGAAGTTATTTCCAAGAGATCTTTGGAATAAACTTCATTTGCAAATCATCTTCTATGGGCGCGAGTATTGTAAGGCGAGATCATGTTTTGGGCTTGAGTGTCCAATTTGTCGCCATGTTTATCCAAACCGTAAATCAAAAGTTGAGACAAAGAAATGAGAGTAACACGAATTAATGACTTCGATATTTTATTTCAAGAGGGGAGCACTAAGAAATCGATTATTGTTCTTCATGGCTATGGAGCGAGCTTTCAAGATTTAGCTCCTCTATATCAGTATTTAGATCCTAAGGATGAATTTAATTGGTACTTTGTTGATGGCCCAATGAAAGTTGATATTGGTATGGGAATGAAGGGGAGTGCATGGTTTCCGATTGATATGGTAGGGCTCCAGCAGGCATCGATGGAAGGTCGAATTGAAGATTTCTTCTCACAAAGTGTCCCTGATGGCATTGAAGATATGCGTGATAGACTTATTCACCTCATTAAGGAAATTAAAAAGAATAGTGATGAAGTGTATCTTGGAGGATTTTCTCAAGGGTCTATGATGAGTCTTGCGATTGCTTATAAAGAACCAGAATTGATTAAGCGCTTATTCCTATTATCATCAACTCTATTTGATGAAGGGCATATCGCGGAGAACACGAAGCATCTTAGGCATATTCCTATTTTTCAATCCCATGGAAGTGCAGATCCAATTCTTCCGTTTTTCTTGAGTGAGAAGCTTAAGACTTATCTTGAAAAAGTTGATGAATATGAGTTTCATCCATTTCAAGGTGGGCATGAGATTCCAATGCCTGTGATTCAAAAATTAAAAACATTCTTGGAGAAATAGAATTATGTTAAGCGGAAATATACGCAAAATGAAAACATCTCTTGAAGATGGTTTAGCTCATTATCACTTACCTTTAGGTGATGAGCTACTTTATATGAATGATCTTTTAGGAAAGAAAATCAAGCTAAG
The DNA here is from genome assembly GCF_043196995.1 of Halobacteriovorax sp. CON-3. NCBI lineage: Bacteria > Pseudomonadati > Bdellovibrionota > Bacteriovoracia > Bacteriovoracales > Halobacteriovoraceae > Halobacteriovorax > Halobacteriovorax sp. CON-3. Next base: position 1,202,015 of record NZ_JBEBNA010000001.1, on the reverse strand, counting down.
CTTTGATGGTCAGATTAACTCAGTTTATTCTGGAGAGTTAATTAAGAAGTCTTATTCTCAAGGCTACTCTTATAAGGAAATGATCACTCTTGCTCAATGTGATACTTGTATTGTTAAGCCAGAGCTTTGCCACTATCACAAAGGAACTTGTCGCGAACCGAAGTGGGGAGAAGAGAATTGTATGATTCCTCACTATGTGTACCTTGCGGTTTCTAGTCATGTGAAAGTGGGAATTACAAGACACACTCAAATTCCTACTCGTTGGATCGATCAGGGCGCATCATATGCGCTACCAATTTTAGAAGTTCCCGATCGTAAGACTTCTGGTGAGATTGAAGTTGAGATTGCTAAGGCATTTTCTGATAAAACTAATTGGCGCAAGATGCTCATGAATGAAGTCGCAGATGAAGATCTCGAAATGCTTCGTGATCAAATTTATGATGACTTTGCGGACATTATCGATAGCTTTGGCCTCGATGATATTGAAGAGGAAGTTACTCATATTGAATATCCGGTGATCGAATACCCAACAAAAGTTAAGTCAATTGGTTTTGATAAGAGCCCTGTTATTGAGGGGACTTTAATGGGGATTAAAGGTCAGTATTTAATTTTAGATACGGGATGCGTGAATATGAGAAAGCATGGTGGTTACTTTTTAAATGTCGAGTTCGACGTCTAGTCCACACTCTTTTGCATGTATTTGAACCATATTCTTCACTTCTCTCGTTGAAACAAGATGGTCGAGTAGTGAGAATTTTTGAGCTAAAGGAAGTGCACAACCATTATCGCATTTTGCATCAGCAGTGATGATATTCACGTGCTCAACTGGTTTCGTATTTTGGAAACTTGCGATCCACTTAAAATGTTCAAGAATCTTATTGGAAATATTTTGAGTGATCTCAGGACGTCTTTCTAAATTGAATAGGAAGCGACCTGTATCTTTTTGGCGTCCATTTACTAATATATGAATGACGCCTTTTTCTTTTAGATGTAGACTATTACTTAAACATTTTGGACAAAACATTACTTTTCCTTAAATTTAAGTATAATTATAAAAGCTAAATAAAAATTAATCAAAGGGTAAAATATGGAGCCAATTAAGAGAGCGATTCCTATGCGCGATGGTGTAAAGCTATACACTGAAGTGGTTGAGCACGGGGCAAAGTACTGGCTAATAGCGACTCATGGAATAGGGGAGCATTTAGGTCGACATAAATACCTCCAAGAAATTTTTGGCTTTGATGTTAATGTCTTTCAATATGATCTACGTGGCCATGGGCGAAGTGGTGGTGAGAAAGCTTATATCGACCCATTTGAGCAATATATGCTAGACCTTGAAGATTGCCTTAAGCATTTAAAAGAGAATTATAAAATGGAAGATTATATTCTCTATGGGCACTCAATGGGGGCCCTTATAACATGTGGCTTTACACAAAATAATTTAAAAGAAGACTCTTATCCAAGAGCAATAATCATCAATGCTCCACCAGTCGGTGTAGGTGGTCCATTTGCTGTTGCCGTTAATAAGATTAAGGGAAATATCTTTAACAAATTAGCTTCTGTTAAGATGTCGATACCACTTGGTGGACTCGTTGATTTAAATACTCTTTCACATCGAAATAAAGTGATTGAGGAATTTAAAAATGATCCTTTTAATCTTCAAAAGCTTCACACAAAACTTCTATTAGAAATGGTTGCTTGTAGTAAGAAAGTATTTTCAAAGCCTATCAACGATAAGGTTGAAAAGTATATTTCTTACGGAACAGCGGACAAGCTAATTAGTGTTCCTGAGCTTGAGAAGTATTTGGCAGAAGTGGATACAAGTTTTACAGTGACTAAAATTGAAGGTGCACGACACGAGCAATATCAAGAGATTGAAAAGTATCGTACTCCTTATTTTAATTATCTTAGAGATCTCGTTAAGAAGTTAATTTTTTAGTGACCGTTAATATAGTCGATAAAGTTCTTTATAACTTTACGGCCACCTTCATAACCGGCCTTTAGTTCTTGCTCCGATAGAGTCATTTCAATATGGCCATCGACAAAGTCCTGAGATGCTTCGGGGTGACCTTGGAAGCTAAAGAAGGGAAGTGTCTCGTGAGCAATTCCATCAAGAAAACAATCGTTTGATGTTGCAAGATGAATAAAGCCTTTTGGAAGTTCCTTGACCTCATAGTGGTGAGTGATGAAGAGACTAAACTCTTCGTCTTTTTTGAAACCAAATTTGTCAGCAAGAACTTTCGTCTTTCTCGTTCCTTCAAAAAGTTGATTATCAGGCTTTACCATATCAACCTTTGAGCCGAAAATATCGGCAATAAGCTGATGGCCAAAGCAGATTCCCATGACAGGAATATTCTTTTCTAATTTTTCTTTCATGCGTTTTGCTAGATCAACTTGCCACTCAAGTCTTTGGTAAACATTTGAGTCTGAGCCGAAGATAATATAGCCGCTGGCCTCTTCAATCTTATCAAGCGAACTACATCCAAACTGAGATACCCAGTGATATGTCGTAGGGATATTAAAGTTTTGAATCATTTGATTCATGCAGTTATATGATGGTTTTGAAATTGCGCAGTCGATAATTGCAATAGGCTTATTCATGAGGTTCCTTAAAATGTGGCCGAAATAGTGTCAATTTGAGAGAGCCTAATCTAACAAAATTGTTAAAAAGCTAAAAGAACTTTGTCGTAAAAAGAAATAGTATTTAGTGAGTTTTGACAGTGTCAAACTTCCACGCAAAGTTGGCACTTTTTAATTAAGTATTTTAAGAATCAGTATTTTCCAAGTTTAAAGGACCAAAATTAGAGAAAATTCTTGAAAACTTCTAAGTCGCTAAGAGTTCGTCAGCACCAAATGTGAATTCAATACCTTTCAATTTTATAAAGAATCTAAAAGAAAAACTCTTTGTTGATCTAGGTTAAAAGACTAATTTTATATAAAATCTAACTAAAAACAGGTTAAAGTTAAGGCAAGAATTTACCGATAAATAAATTAAGATTAATTCGGGGGGATATCTTGTCAACTGCCAAGAAATTAGATCAAGACAATATTGAAAAGCCAAAAGCTTCTGTTGAAGCGCCAAAGGTTTCTAGTTCTAATGATGAAAATCCATCTAATATTTTAGAGTTCTCAATTACTAAACAGATTAAGGATGTTGATTTATCAAAGTTAGGAGAGAGCTCTGAGGAAAGTACTGGTAGTTTGAATAATCTTGATCTTGCTGCAAAGCCAGTTGGTGATATTACACATACTCAAATTTTAAATCTTGCAAAGAGTTCGACTGAAGTGGATGTGCTTGAAGCACAGGTGAAGCTTATCGCCCTTTTTGTATCTGAGGCCAGATTACTTGAGGGCGAGCTGAATAAATATATTCACGCTATTCACAAACAAAGCCCACAATCAAAGAAGTATCTTCTTCAAATGAGGAAAGTGGTAAAAGACTTCTCTAATATTGAAAAGATTCTTGAGAAGGCCAGATCTGTAAAATAAGTCGAGAATTAGCGACTAGCTATTTGAAGTAGCTTATCTTCTTTAGTTTTCTTAGAGTCTTTATCTTTTTTTGACTCTTTTTCGTCTTTTTCAGGACCTTGGTCTTCAACTGGGATACTTTTAAGGATCTCTGTTGCAGATACATTCATGCTAAATCCAAGACATGCGATAACGGCCATTGCTAGTACAAGTTTCATAAATTCCCTCACGTATATAATTATGCTTAGAATAGAAAGGATTTGGGCCTTAGACAAAGAGAATCGGTCGGGGATTGTAATTTTTTTAAACATGTAAGATTGAGACGAGATTCTTACAGCAGATTAGCTTCTGGAGAAGCAGGGTAAGATTGGGCGGTGCCAAACTTACCCTGAATATTTGTTATTTCTTAATAAATGTTTCTAAGAACTTCACTCTCGTTAGTGCTGGTGGGTGAGAGTGATAGAAAGAGCTATAAATTGGATCTGGAGTCAGTGTACTCGCATTATCCTTGTACATCTTCACAAGAGCATTGATTAGTTCTTGTGGGTCTGAGTGAATCGAAGCAAACTCATCTGCCTCAAATTCGTACTTTCTCGATGCCCATGAAGAGATAGGTGTAATAAAGAAAGTGTAAATTCCGCTAACTAATAGGAAGAGTGTTAGTGCCATATAAGTTTGCGTTGTATGAACTCCATGCATCTCAAAGAACCATGATGTTTGCATTAGCTGTCCTAAGATAAATAGTCCAATGAAGCTAAAAACAAAGGCCTTGATCATCATCTTAAGAATATGCTTGCGCTTAAAGTGTCCAAGCTCGTGAGCAAGAACGGCCTCGACTTCTGATGCGCTTAGTGTGTTAATTAGAGTGTCAAAGAAGACAATGCGCTTATTCTTTCCAAAGCCTGTGAAATAAGCATTTCCGTGACCACTTCTACGTGAAGCATCCATCACGAATAGTCCCTTACTTTCAAAGTCCACACGCTTTAGAAGATCGAGAATACGATCCTTAACTTCGCCTTCCTCAAGCTCTGTAAATTTGTTGAAGATTGGAGCAATAAAAGTAGGGTAGATCCACATTAGAAGTAGTTGAAATGCGCTTAGGAATGCCCAAGCATAGGCCCACCAGTATTGTCCCAGAGATTCCATGATCCAAAGGATTCCGTAAATAAGTGGAGTTCCAATAATAAGCCCTAGAAGTGAGCCCTTGATCATATCCGTTACGAAAGTTTTGAAAGTTGTTTTGTTAAAGCCGTATTTTTCTTCAATAACAAAAGTTGTATAAAGAGATTCTGGCAGGCTTAGGATTGAGTTAATAAAACTAAAGGCCAGAATAAATAATGTCCCTGTAAAAAGTGGCGATAGCTCCAGAGCTAGGATTGACTTATTTAAGGCATCTAGCCCTCCACCAAGTGTCCAAACCACAAGAATGATATAGCCAATAAAATTGAAAAGTTGGCCCTTATTAAGCTTCTCCATCGTGTAGCGAGCAGCCTTTTGGTGGTCCTCAAGAGTGATTTTATCTGCGAACTCTTCTGGAACTTTATTAAAGTTCTTTCCAATATGCTTAATATTTCTCTTATCTAGATATGCTTCAACAAGTCCCTTGATACAAAGAACAGAAATAAATACTTTTGATGCCATCGTAAGATTGACCATGTGCTTCCTTTTTTTTAACTTCTATATTTGTTATGACCTTTATATCATGTCAAAAAAAAAGGTATTTGCCTATGAATGTTCATCAAATTTATACCGATTCACCTTTACGCAACTATAACTATATTGTCGAAATGGGCAATGCTGAAGTTGCTGTGGTTGATCCTATCTATCCTGAATTAATCAATGAGTGGTTGGCCACTAATGAACGCCAATTGGCGGTGGTCCTGCTATCACATGGCCACTATGATCACGTGGCCGGAGTTGAGGCCTTGGTTAAAGAACACGGTGCTCAAGTCTGGGGACATAAAGACAGTTTCAAAAATGTTGATCGTATCCTTGTTGATGGAGAAAAGATTCCAACTTCTTTAGGAGAGTTGGAAGTGATTGAGACTCCTGGGCATACGATGGATCACTTATGCTTTTTGCTTTTTGAATCGGGCAAGCAGGTTGAAATTATCACGATGGATACGATCTTTAATGCAGGGATTGGTAATTGTAAGAACGGCGGAAACCTTGAAGTATTTGTTGATACGATTCTGGCGCTTAATGAAAGAGTCGAGGATCAGGTTATTCTCTGGCCGGGCCATGATTATATAATTAATAATTTAAATTTTACCTTGGCCAATGATCCAGATAATGAAGCGGCCAAAGAATTGCTCGAGCGTGTGCAATCAGAAGGAAGCATCGGATTTCAAACCAATTTTGAAATAGAAAGGAGAGTTAACCTCTTCTTGATGACGAATGATAAAGAAAGAATTAAAGACTTAAGACATAAACGAGATAACTGGTAAATAAAAAAAGCTTAAAGGAGTTGATATGAGTTTTCCAAAAGTAGGAAATATGGCGCCAGCATTTACAATGCTTAACCAAGACGAACAAAAAGTTAGCCTAAAGGATTTCAAAGGTGAGAAGAACGTTGTTCTTTACTTCTATCCTAAGGCCATGACACCTGGGTGTACGACTCAAGCCTGTGGTATTCGTGATTATAAGAAGGAGTTTGCTAAGGCCGACACAGTGGTTTTAGGGGTATCTCCTGATGAGCCAGCACGTCTTGTTAAATTCATCGATAAACAAAAGCTAAATTTTGACCTTCTCTCAGATCCTGAGCATAAGATTATGGATAAGTACGGAGTTTGGGGACTTAAGAAATTCATGGGTAAAGAATACATGGGTGTTATCAGAACGACTTTTATTATTGGCAAAGACGGTCGTCTGAAATATGTAATGGATAAGGTGAAAACTAAGTCACACCATGATGACGTACTGAACTGGATTAAAGAAAATCTATAGTCCTTTCTTTAATTAATTAGCTGAGGAAGTTTATGAAGGCCCTAATTTTATTTTTACTATTTTCAACGACTTATGCAGCAACACTTGAAGTGATGTCTTATAACGTTGAAAACCTATTCGACACACAAAAAGATGAAGGAAAGAACGACTGGGCTTACCTTCCAAAGAACACTAAGGGAAAGAAAGAAGCTTGTAAGAAAGTATCTTCAAAGTATCGTCGTGACGAGTGTTACTCGGCCGACTGGACTCAAGAGAAGTTAAATTTAAAACTAGCACAAATTAAAGATGTCGTTTTAAAAGAAAGAAAGAAGCTTCCTGATTTATTAGTTGTTTCTGAAATTGAAAATGAGAATGTTATCGGACAACTTGCAAAAGTTCTGGGTTATAAGAAATTCTATACTTCAAATTCACCAGACTACCGTGGAGTTGACCTAGCAGTTCTTTTTAATGAAACAAAAGATTTTAAATATGTTTCAAAGAAAGAGCATGTTCTTAAAAGTGATTATCTAAAAAAGAGACCTTCTCGTAATATCTTTGAAGTGCAATTTAAACTAGGGAAGAATGACCTTTATGTTTTTGCTAATCACTGGCCAAGTCTAGGAAACCCTGACGAGGCAAGAGTGACGGCAGCGACGACTCTAAAGTCCAGAATTGACGAAATTATGAAAAAAAATGCGAAGGCATCTGTACTTGCTGTAGGTGACTTCAATACAATTCCTGAGCTAAAGAAAGCTGGTAATAAGCACCCAATGAGAGATGTTCTCTTAAAAGATGGATCAATTGTAGATGTTGAAAAAGTATTTCGTTCTGAGAAGTCTAATTCAAAGAAAGTGAAAGCGATGCCTCCAGGGACTTACTACTATGCAAGAAACTCTCAATGGAATCACTTAGACCGTGTTTTCGTTCCAAGAGTAATGCTAGGTGAGAAGCATCCTATTAGAGTTGATCTAAAATCATATCAGATCTATGCTCCAGACTTTATTCGTCAACCACAACCACAAAGTGTTTTTGATGAAGATATCGAAGAGATGAGAGATCGTGGCTTTAAGGTTGAAACGAAGAAAGTGCAAACAGCTCCGAATCGTTATGATCACTTAGCAACTAAGAAAGCTAAGGCCGGATACTCAGATCACTTTCCACTTGTTTTTGAATTAAATTACTAAAAAAATAAAGGCCCTTTTAAAGGGCCTTTTTTATTACTTATCAAATACGCTATTAAAATATAAACGAGTACACTCTCTAACGGGATCAACTCCTGCCGGATTTTCTTGATAGAACTTCTTACACTTTGCCATAAAGTCTTTCGCGTAAGTGTCCTTTTTCTTCTTTCCACGGAATTCAAAGTGAAAACCAACGTAGTCTGGTGCAACTACTGGGTGAATCGACATATCCCATTTCTCATTTCTATTTGGGTTGTATTCACTTGCATAAATAAGCTTTCCTGTTAAGTGACCAACGAGAGCACCGACGACTACGTCACTTGCCCAGTGTGCACGATCGTGAACACGAGACCAACCACCAACAGCTGCGGCAGTGTAAGCAAGTACTGGAATAAATTTAGATTTATCTTTGTAGTGTTCTGCAATAACTGTTGCAAAAGTAAACGCCGTAGTTGTGTGCCCAGATGGGAAGGAAACATTTTCGTTATCCCAATTGAAGCCCGTAAAATCATTCTTGTCTTCTGTTTTATTTGGTCTTACACGACTAAAAGTCATCTTAGCTGCTCTTGTAATTAGTCCTGAAAGAACTGTTGCCTTAAGAGCGACTTTAGAGATTCTTTTAATTTCGTCATTTTGAATAACAACACCTAGAGCGTAACCGGCAGCAGAAAGTTGAATAGGGTAACTTCCGGCTTTCTCTCCCCAAAAAGCAATCTCTTCAGAAACTTCTGTGCGATTGTCTTGGGCAAATTGCATAAGTTCTTCATCGTTATTAAAGAGAAGAATTGCCGTACCTGCAGTTGCTCCAATTAGTGCAAGTTCATTATTGGTAAGGCCTACAGGAAGTGTTTGATAAGAAGGAGCAAATGTATATTCTCCATAACGGTTAATAATACCATCTTCTTCGTAACGAGGCTGGAAGACACTGTCTTCACCCATACCAGGGCAGAACCCATCTCTTAAGAAGTCTTCGACTAGACATTCCGCCTGTGCATTAATGACGAATACTAGGCATGCTAATATTCTTAGAAATCTACTTCCTCTCATAATATCTCCCTAAATAAAATTATGTTTGTGCCATTATATCTTGATAGGCAATTTACTAGGGTGAATTTGTTGTATTTACACGGGGGTTATAAATTTTAGACAGTTAGGTAGCGGTAATATATTTCCTCAATTTTTAAAGATGAATTTAAGTTAGAATAATTGAATGAGGGGAATTTTATTTCTAATTTTAACTATTTACGGCCTGTGTGCATATTCATCAACTGACTTCAAATACCAAGATCGTTCGAATGATTTTCAAGGGTTAGCAAAAGCTCTAATTGCTGAATACCAATATCAAGACTTTGATGGCTTCTATCAAAACTATTCTGAGCACTTCTTAGCAAATCAAGTTTTTGTAAAGGGCGCTGAGAGATTCTTTGTGAAGCTTGGCCTTGAGACCGATGCAGGCAAGCTTAACAAATTCATTCCACTGGCGGCCGGTGAGGTCGTAAATTTCAAAGTTGGAAAGACTCCTGTGTCTATCTATTTTGAAAATATCGCAAAGGTTGAAAAGTATAAGATTGTTAAAAGCGTGAAAGGCTTTGTGGCAAATCAAATGAGAAAGGGAAGTTTTAAAAAGTACACCCTTATCGACCTCTTTATCCCAAAGGCCCATGCTGTTGAATGTAATAATCAATTAGAAGAAATCGTTAATATCGATGATCTACAAGCACCTGTTGATCGCTTCAATAAGGATTACCTTATGGCACAAGCAAGCGGTTGTGTGCAAAAGGCCTTAAGTGCTGCTTGGGCAAAAACTGGTGGCCTTGTTCAAGATGTGGGAAGTGGAATTTGGAATTTTATAAAGTCTCCTGTTAAGTCGGCCAAGAAATTTTGGAATAGTGCAGTTGATACATATGAGACAACAAAAGAATTCATTACTCAAATCGATCAAAAATTAGCAAGTCTTGGGGAGGCCTTAGGGGCCTTATCTCTTGAATCTCAAATTCAATTGGTTTGCTCTCTTGTGGGAAGTCTCGGGTCAAATGTCCTCGTCAATGTCATTATGAGAGGCCCTCTCGGCCTAGGTAATGCCATGACTTCTCTAGCGGATCTTTCAAAGAGGGTGACTTCATCAGCAAAATTCTTACAACTTCTCGACCAATTAAAGAGTGCGGGGAAGCTAGGAAAAGAAAAAGTGGGTGAGTTAATCAATAAAATTCTTACAACAAAGAATAAAGATGGCCTTGAGAAGGTTAATTCTCTTTCATCTGCTAATTACGTGAACCTTACAGTGGAGTATGCAGCATGCGCGCTTTAATATTTTCACTCCTTATAACTTCTAGCTTTTCTTGGAAGGTTTTTGCAGCTGGAAAGAAGTGTAAAGACCTTGATGCTAAGGTAACAAGAGCAATCGAGTCGCAAAAGATTATGAGCCAAAGAGGAATCAAAGGTGAAATTAGACAAGAGATAACAAGTCTTCTTGATCGTGGTGTCGAGATTGATCCAATGTTCTTTCAGCATATGATTCATCGTAAGGGATTCAAAACAACTGGTTTTAAAGATAAGGGCCTACTTGTTGGGCACGCGAAAAAACACGGTGATGAATTTAACTTTGTTAGTGATAAACAGTATTTAAGAAATGCTGAGAAATTTGCACGCTCAAGTGATGATAATATTATTTCCTTTAGAAGTAAGAATGATATTTATCGCTATAATCCGGTTTCAAATGAGTTTCAAGTAATTGAACGTTCTGGAAAGGTTATTGGTACTTATTATCGACCAGATTTAAGAAAGCTTAATGCTGCTAGAAAGAGAGAAAACCTTCCTCCGTTTAAGAGTGTTACTGAGTGGTTCATTAAGAATAAGTGGGAGCGCTTTGTTTTAAATAGTGATTTTAAAAAATAGAGAATAGGTCATTGAATATCTTAAAGGCCTGGCTTTTCGCAAATGCTTCAAAATTTGTAAACCTATTGGCGAAGTCTCTTTCCCTCGATTTGCTTTGGTAAAGGTATGCTGTCGCTACTTCCGCAAACATCTCTTCTGGAGATACTGTTGAGTATTCCGAAGGGAAATTGTCATAGGCCATTAACTCATTTGTACTTGTTAATCTAAGTTTTGCTTCAGATAAGTTAATTTCTGGATGATGGTGATCATTATTATGCTGGTATGTGAAATACCTGTCATTTATAGACCAACCAACAGAGTTAATGAAGTCTTGGTATAGCTCTGGGTTCTCTTTTTGAACAAAGTGAAAGAACTCGTGAGTCAGTGTCAAATTGATTTCTTCATCATTTTTTAATTGATTTTTGTAGATGACGATTTGTTTCCATTCCTCATCATACTTTCCTTTTGTTAGCCAACTCGTTGGATGTGTTGTTTCAAAAATAACAAATTTTAAGTGATTCGTTGTCTCAGTAAAACCTATGTCGAGTAGCTCTTTTACAAGGCGGATTTGCTTTAGGTTTATTTTTGCAGCAGGAATAATAAGGATATTATAATCTTCATAAATTTGCGTCTGTAGGGAACTTGCCTTAGCTCTTTCTTTCTCAGTAATATTCTCACTAAACTCAAAATCAACGAAGTCGACAATGCCATTATTATTTAGATCAGAGCCAAATCTTGTTTTATTTTCAGGGAATTCATCTGTGATATTATCGAAACCATCACCATCAATATCATTATCGATAGCATCTGGAATTCCATCGAAGTCTTGGTCGAGGAAGATGAAGTAGTTATCATTTCGAATAACATCTTTTTCAATAAAGGTTTCATTTATTGTATAGCGAAGCTTTTCATCTAAGCGTGGCAGATGGTATGGAATTGCCAAAATACTTTGGGCAATCACGAGTGAAAGGGCAAAACTCCCTATGGACCTAGAGTGGCCCAGTAGAGAGTTTTTAAATATGTTTTTCATGTTGAAAATCATTAAGTTAGTTTATCCAATTCTTAGTGGTAGTGAGCTGACCAAATATCTGCCCATGCTTCAATGAATCCACCGTGTCCACCAACAAGAGCGTATGAAAGAATCGCCGCTGGGAAGTATAGAGGCCCAAGAAGTGCTGATTGCTTAGCATGGCCTGCTTCGTGTCCTGAAGCAAAACGGTAACCTGAGCAGAAGTCTAGTTCAAAAAGACCTGCAGACATCTTTCCTGGAACAATTCCAAGTCCACATACATCTGCATAGATTTGCATCTTTGAAGCTGCAATTCTGATGCGTGGTAGATCAAATTCAATCATTCTCATATAACGGTATGGAGTTACGGCCTCAAGAAAGTTGATGAAAAGGTTTACTCCACGACTAACTGGTGCAAGGATTACCTTTGTCCCAATAAAAGCTGCTCCTACCATTGTATTGATTAATCCCCACGATAGGTTAGAAGCAATAACAAATAAGTGCATTAGAGGGTGGTCAGGGTTAGCTGGATCAAAAAGAAGAGACTTCTTACCAAATACACTTTCGTAAGTTGTTAGGGCCTTATCAAATTCAGCTCTTTGTTCTTGAGTGAGAGCTTCTTGCTTATATTCTTTGAATTTCTCTATCTTTTCAGCATTCTCTTTCTTTCCAGTATTAAGAAGGTTATTGATATTTTCACTTAACTCTGGTGACAGAATATTTGCATCTCTCATGGCCTTAAGCTTTGTCAGAGTTTTCTTAGCATCTTGATCGATGATCTTCATCATTCCGATATAGGCCATATGCTGTTGTAGAACTTCAAGCTTAAATGCCTCATCAGTTTCAGTAAAACGCTGCATCTTATCTGAAGAGATCTCTTCAATATATCCAATCGAACGCTTTGTGTATCCTTCACTTAAGTTTCTCATATAAGTAAGAGAGTAGAGTGCAAGGACTTCGTTTTGTGCCATTTGTTCTGGTGTGTTGATGAGACGTTTTGTTTCATCTTTACGATAAGAATCTTTTCCAGCATCAAATGTAATGGCGTGAATATCAAGAGTTAAATCTTTTACTTGCTTCATCCAGTTGCGAATTTTCTCTTTGCTTTCATTATATTTTTCAACGGTACGCACTCTTCTTTTACGATCGTTTGATCCGTATGTTTGTTTTGAGTCTGTCCAAGTTTCAAATTTTGGAGCACTATTGATTAGCTTGGCAATTTGTTCTGATTTAATTTGTAGCTCGTTGGCCATCATCAGTTTTGAGTCTGATAAATTCGACTTTTCAGAGCTTTCAAGACTTAGCTTGAAGTCATTAAAGTGATTGTTGATACCTTTGTTTGTAACAACTTTACAAGAGGCCATTTGAAGGCAGGCCAATACACACAAGGTTGTATTAGCAACTTTTTTAATTGCTGGTGACATAATCTCTCTCCGTTTTAGGTTTACGGTATTTTGCGAGTTATATCATTTAATTTGATTGAGTTAGTCGGATTTGAAATCTTCTCTTAGGTGTACAAAATTTAGTCAATAAATTGTAGCTCGATTTCTTGAGCTAATTTATTAAGTAAGTACTTAACCTCTGGCTCTAGGCTAGGGTGTGCCTGAACGATAATGTCGCGATGACCTTCGTGCTTGTCTCCTTCGATTGTTGAGTAGAAACATAGGCCTTCATTTGCTTCAAGTTGAAAGTAGAAATATGCTGATTCTTTCTTTGGTACTCTTACAATTGTTTTAAATATCTCACTCATAAAATACTCGACAAGTTTGTTTTTTATTTAGTTATTTGGCTTGGCAGTCTTTGCCTATCCACGAAATTTCATTGACTTAAACGCTTTGTAACCTAAAATATTATTAAAGGCCACTCTTTTATCAAGTCATGGAGGACTACAAGTGAAAGATTTCAGGAAGAGATTTCCACTCACTTCAGTATTAATTTTAGCATTGGCAACGACTTCTTGTTCGTGGTCGAAAAGAAAAACTCTTTTTGATGAAGAAGGATACCCAATCGAAGAAGCGCAGCAGGCCGAAGCTAAACAACAAATGGTTCCTAAGGCCCAGTACGATCAACTTCTTGAGAAGTACGACAAGCTTTTAAAAGATACTAAGGCCCCAAGTCTGGCCGATCAATACAAGGCCAAGGACGGGAAGGCATCAACTGAGCAAGTACAGCTTAGTATGATTGATGATCTTCAAGGTGCAAAGAGTAGTAGTGTTGCTGAAACAGTCGATGTTTTTGCTAATGAAGTGGTTGCACAAAAGAAGCAAGAGCAATCAGACGATGTTCTTCTACAAAAAGAATTAAATCTTTTAAAGCAGGCCGAAGGCCTAATGGCACAAAACCGCTTAGACCAATCTCTAACAATTCTAAAAGATCTTGAAGGTTCAAGACATAATCAAATTAAAGTAAGAGCAAAATTCTATTTAGCAGAAATGCTTTTTTCTCAGCAAGAATTTGATCTAGCAATGCAGTTGTATGAAGAGATTCTTAGACAACATGCTTTTTCAGGTCTTGTTATTAAAAGTTTAGGAAGACTTATTGTTTGTACTGATAAATTAAAATTAGCAAAGAAGAAAGAGAAGTATTATTCAATCCTTCATGATTTCTTCGGTGAAGCATAGGGCGTAGTTTGAAGAAGAAAAATCTAAGCTTATTATTTTGTATCGTATCTCTTCTCATGAGCATGGGACAGGTGCGTGCGCAAGATGATCTTAAGGATCTAGAGCTCTTAGATGATAAAGACCTTCTTATGCTTTTAGAGGAAGAGACTGATCAGCCACAACAAACGGATGTTTCAGACGAAGTTCTTGCTGATGAATTAAATTCTATCAAGAGCGATCAAAAGAAGACCCTTCCTGGTGAAGAGGTCCTTACTGATGAAAATCTCCAAAAGATTAATGCTAATAATTTAGAGAATGCCGACAATCTTGAAGAGATTGATATTCTTGCAAAAGATGTTGATACAAAATCACAAGCAACTAATGTAGAGATTGTTGAGCCAGAGAAGGCCAAGCAGTCGAGTGCTAGTGATCAAAAAGTAACGATCAATAAAAACCTTTTCAATGTGGGAAGAGAAGAGAAAGAGCTTCTTGATCTTGCAAAATTTGTTGAAAAGAAAATACCTGAAGAAGAGTGGAATGAGCTCGCAACATCGGCAAAAGTCGATAAGTATGTTGTTCAAGAAGGTGATTGGTTATGGAAGATTTCACAAAATCTTTTTGGATCAGGATTCTACTATTCTAAGATTTGGTCAATGAACCCACAAATTACAAACCCTCACGAAATTGAGCCGGGACAAGTTCTTGTTTTCTCAACAGGAAGTGAAACTTCTTTTCCAAAAGTTGCCTTTGGTAGTTTTGAGGATGATGGGAGTCAAGTTCGTCGTTCTGAAAATGTAAAAGTAGCATCTTCTGGTGCTTTTTCAGCATACGGTGATGATATTAAGTCAGACTGGTTAAAAGAGAGAAGAACTCTTGTAAATAAGGGTGCATTCTTTCAATCGTTAACTGAGTCTTCATATGATGATGTTCTATCAATGACAGAGATCGAACTTAATACTGATTATAAGAAGTATGCTCCGCCTATTTCTCGTATCATTATTGAGGAACCAGATAATCAATATGATAAGAATGGAATCTCTTCTATTGAAAGACAAGAGATCACGGTTTCTCATGGTTTCTATTTAAATACATTTCTATCGACTAATCATCTTCAAGACTTAGGGTATATCTCTGATAAGCAAGACGAGTCTGTTCTTATTCTTCGCGATCAGAAAGTCTACGTTAAGTTTGATAAGAGTGTGCAAGTAAGGCCTGGTGATAAATTCTCAATCTATCAACCAGATGGAAAGGTTTCTCATCGTATTTCTGATCGAGAAGGTCTACGCTATACAATCTTAGGACAAGTAAAGGCGATAAGAGAGTTAGAAGATAATAAGTGGGAAGTATCGGTTGACGAAATTGTGGAAACGATTGAGCGCGGTGCTAGAGTTACTGTTTATACACCTAAGATTGCCAAGATCTTTAAAACTTATAATCCTCGTCGTATTGAAGCGGCCATTATTGGTTCATATAAACAACAAAAGCGTGGACTAGCACTTGGAAGTGTTGTTTACCTCGATCGTGGTCGAGTTGATGGAGTCGAGCTAGGAAATGTTTTTGAAGTTTACTCATTTATGGATAGAGGAACAGGAAAGCAAATTAGTTCTCAACCGACTTATGTAAAAGGTGAGGCAACAGTCATTACTGTTACAGATAATTTCGCTACGGCCGTTATTTCTTATAGTAATTCAGGAATGGAGCTTGGTGATATTGCCCTGACTAAATCTGAGGCAACAGCAAAGATGGCCGAGCAGTTACGTAATAACACTCGCGCTAAGAATCTTGGAAAGCAAGAAAACCTTGCTCTTGAGGAACTTGATGTTGAGCTGAACCTAGATAATCTTGGGGAAGATCTTCTTAAGCAGGTTGATGAAATTCGCCTTGAAGAAGATGAACTTGAAGAACTTGAACGCCAAGAAAGAGAGAAATCGATCATTAAAGAACAAGCTCGTGATCTTAAAGAACTTGAGAAGCTTGAGAAAGAATTGATTGATGCTGAAACAAAATTAAATGAGCAGAAGATTGACGAAGATACTTACTTAGAGCGTCAAGACCTGAATTTAATTGAGAAAGGTGTGAAGGCCAAAGATCCTAACGCACTACCTTCAATGAATGAAATCGAATCACAAGAAGGTCTTAAGTATATGGATGAAGATCTGAACAGTAAGGAGAACCCTTACGGATTGACTCCATATGACATCGAAGAAATTGAAGAACTATTGAATAGTGACTCAAATTAATCTATGCTAGCGAAAAATATGTTAAGATATCCTTGGTGCGTTCTTGTAACGCACCTTGTTTTTTATAATAGGAGATAGTGAACATCATGACACAATCAGAAGTTGTGAGTGAAGCTGCAACAAATGCTGCCTCTAAAAAGGCCTCGAAAAAAGCAGCAAAAAAAACAACAAAGAAGAAAACTGCCAAAAAAGCTGCCAAAAAAACTGCAAAGAAAAAAGTAGCTAAGAAGGCGGCCAAAAAGACGACCAAAAAAACGACGAAGAAGAAAGCCTCTTCGGTAAAAGACAAAGACTACAAGCTAGTAATTGTGGAGTCACCTTCCAAGGCCAAAACCATCAAAAAGTATCTTGGCCGTGGTTTTCAAGTTGTTGCCTCAAATGGACACATTAAAGACCTACCAAAATCAAAACTAGGTGTTGATATCAAAGAGAACTTTGAAATTGACCTCGTTCCAATAGCTGGTAAAGCAGCAAAGATCGAAAGAATTCAAGAATTAGCAAAAGATGCAAATGAAATCTTCCTCGCACCCGACTTGGACCGTGAAGGAGAGGCCATTGCATTTCACCTTGCTGAAGAAATTGGCAAGCGCAAGAAGATCAGACGAGTTATCTTCAATGCCGTTACAAAGAATGCTGTAACGAATGCCGTTGAAAATCCAGTTGATCTAAACGTTAATATGTATGATGCCCAAAAGACACGTCGTGTACTTGACCGCCTTGTGGGTTATAAGATTTCACCAATTCTTTGGGATAAGGTTCAGCGTGGTATCTCTGCCGGACGTGTACAATCAGTTGCCCTCAGAATCATTGTTGAAAGAGAAGATGAAATTAAGGCCTTCGTTCCTGAACAGTGGTTTTCAATCCATGGTGAAATGGAAAAAGATGGAACTCTTTTTGAGTTCAAGTACTACGGTGAAGAGGCCAAGAAGAAAACTGAGTTAACAGACGAAGAATTCACAAAACAAATTGTAAAAGATGTTAATGGGAAAGAGTTTGAAGTTATTGACGTTAAAAAACGTGAAAGAAAACAAAACCCAACGCCTCCTTTTACAACTTCAAAGCTTCAACAGGAAGCAGCTAATAAGCTAGGTTTTACGGCCAAGAGAACAATGATGGTTGCGCAAAAACTTTATGAAGGGATTGCAACAACTGACTTTGGAACTGTCGGTCTAATCACATATATGAGAACGGACTCTGTTAGAACTGAGCCAGAATCATTAAATGCTCTTCGTGAATATGTTAAGGGCCAATATGGTGAGAAGTTCTTATCACCAGAACCAATTGAATATAAGAAGAAGGGAAGTAGTAAGGTTCAAGATGCCCACGAGGCCATCAGACCTACATCTCTTGAATATACTCCAAGTCAACTAAGAGGAGATTTAGAACCAGATGAGCAGAAGCTATACGAGCTTATTTGGAATAAGTTTATTTCTTCTCAAATGAGTCAGGCGATTATCGATCAAACTGCGGTAACTTTCGAGTGCGAAGGTCACTTCTTTAAGGCAAATGGATCGATCATTAAATTCCCTGGTTTTAGAACTGTCTACATGGAAGCTGCTGCAGAGAAAGCTTCACGTCGTGGCGGAAACGATGATGAGGATGAAAATGACACACCAAAGGCAACAGGTGAGTTACCAGTAATTGAAGTTGGTGAGCAAATGCCTGCAAAGAATGGACCTGCTGAGCAGGAACACTGGACTTCGCCACCACCACGCTACAATGAAGCTTCACTTGTAAAGACTCTTGAAGAGAAGGGAATTGGTCGTCCATCGACATATGCTTCAATTATTTCAAATATCCAAGATCGTGGTTATGTCGAAAAGGTCGAGAACCGTTTCATGTCTACTGAACTTGGTACCGTTGTTTGTAAGATGCTTATTGAATCTTTCCCAGATGTGATGGACGTTGCCTTTACGGCCAATGTTGAAAAACTTCTGGATAAAATTGAAGACGGTGAAATTAAATGGAAGAAAGTCCTTAAGGAATTCTGGCAAGGTTTTGAAAAGACTCTTGAAAAAGCAAAAGAGGAAATGAAGAACCTTAAGAAGCAGGAGATCCCAACAGGAATTCACTGCCATAAGTGTGAAGACGGTGAGTACCTTATTAAATGGGGACGTAATGGTCAGTTCCTTGCTTGTCGTAACTACCCAGATTGTACATCGACTCATGACTTTAAAAAGCACCTTGATGGAACAATTGAAATACTTCCAAAAGACTGGTTTAGAGACCCATGCCCTGAGTGT
Organism: Halobacteriovorax sp. CON-3; assembly: GCF_043196995.1. Taxonomy (NCBI): domain Bacteria; kingdom Pseudomonadati; phylum Bdellovibrionota; class Bacteriovoracia; order Bacteriovoracales; family Halobacteriovoraceae; genus Halobacteriovorax; species Halobacteriovorax sp. CON-3. The sequence continues at coordinate 1,183,475 of NZ_JBEBNA010000001.1, read as the reverse complement.
GGAAAGCGTCTTGAGGTTAAGAAAGGTAAGTATGGACGCTTTGTTCGTTGTGAAGAATATCCAAAGTGTGAAACAACTCTTCCATATACAATTGATGTAACTTGTCCAAAGTGTAAGGTTGGAAAGTTTGCAGAGAAGAAGTCTCGTTACGGGAAAATCTTCTATGGTTGTACGAATTACCCAGAGTGTGAAACGGCCCTTTGGAATGAGCCAAAAGTTATGGATTGTCCTGCATGTGGATTTGGCGTGATGGGCGTTAAGGAAACAAAGAGATGGGGGAAACAGCTTCAATGTCCTGAGTGTAAGCACTCTGTAGACTGGGAAGATACTCCATTTGCTAAAGAAGAAGCACAAGAGAATAAAGAGTAATCAATTATGATCAATAAAAATATGGCCCTTGTTTTTTGCAAGGGCTTTCTTATGGGCATTGCCGACTTAATCCCTGGTGTTTCTGGGGGAACTATTGCATTTATCACTGGAATCTATGACAAGCTTCTGGCCACAGTTGCTGCCATTGATAAAGCTCTTATTAAGGATGCACTAACTTTTAATATAAAGAGTGTTTCAGAGAAGATTGATTTAAAATTCATCATTCCGCTAGGGATTGGAATTCTCGGGGCCATGCTTTCTCTTGCAAGGCTTATGCATTATCTGATTAATTATCACCCGGTACCGACATGGGGCCTATTTCTAGGGTTGATTTCAGCTTCTATCATTGTCATTGCTAGGGACCTAAAGGACCGTAAGAATCCTTTGGCACTTGTTATGGTGGCCTTAGGTGCTGCAATCGGTTTTGCTATTACTCAGCTTGTGCCAGTAACAACTCCAACTGATTTATGGTTTATCTATATCTGTGGTCTAATTGGTATTACGGCCATGATTCTTCCTGGTATTTCAGGTTCATTCATTCTTTTAATTTTAGGAAAGTATGAATACGTAACAGGTGCTCTAAAAAATCCATTTCAAGAAGGTGCTCTCGTTATCATTGGTGTCTTTGCTCTTGGCTGTTTAACTGGTCTTGTGAGCTTTTCTAAGGTTTTAAACTTCTTTATGAAGAATTTCCGCGAGCGCACAATGGCATTTTTAGTAGGGATTCTTCTTGGAACTTTATCTAAGGTTTGGCCTTGGAGAGAAGTGACAAAGTCAGTGGTTATCCGTGGAAAAACAAAAGTTCTTTCAGAGAGTCTCTACTTTCCAACGTCTCTGTCACAGGAAGATATTCTAGCTGTTGTGCTTGTTGTCATCGGCTTCTTCTTTGTCTTCTTTTTAGAGCGTAGTGCTAACAGAAACAACTAAAAATATTGTCTAGTTTAGTGACTTGACCTTTTATTTAATTCTCATTAACATCCGTTTGGCAATTCAAACAAAATGTTCAATAGGAGAATAAATGAAAAAGTTGTTTATCGCTTTAATTGCAGCAACGACAGTTAGTGCTGCTACAACACAAGAGCTAGAAAGAAGAATTGATATCCTTTCTAAAGAAGTACAAAGCATGCAATCAAAAGGTCTATCGTCTAAGGTAAGCCTTGGTGGTTACGGTGAGATTATCTATACTGACAATAGTGAAGGTAAATCTCAGTGGGATACATTAAGAAACGTTCTTTACGTTGGTTATCAGTTTAGTGACAAGTGGTCATTCATGACTGAAATCGAAATTGAGCACGCTGATGAGATCTATACTGAATTTGCTGAAATTCGTTATGCACACTCAGACCTACTAAACTTTAAAGCTGGTCTTTTACTTACTCCAATTGGAATTGTGAACACTGAGCACGAGCCGACTCGTTTTATTGGTGTTAAGCGTCCAAGACTTGAAAATGCAATTATTCCAACGACTATGCGTGAAAACGGTGTAGGAGTTTATGGTACTTGGAATAACCTTGAGTATAAGTACTACATCATGAACTCACTTAAATCAGATGGTTTCACTGAAGGTGGTGTACGTGGTGGACGTCAAAAAGGTGCTAAAGCTGACGCTGGTCACTGGTCACACGTTGCTAGAGTTGATTACGGATTTGACTTTGGTCTAGACCTAGGAACATCAATCTACGTTGGGACAACTAACGGTGTAGCTCAAGGTGAGCACAATATCTACGATGTTCACTTAGCATATAATTACAAAGGCCTATCGGTGAAGGCATTATATGTTTACTCAACACTTGATGGTAAAGAATTCTCAGCAGCGACTTCTACGGTTGTAGCTGACGTAATGCAAGGTTACTATGTTGATCTAGCTTACAATCTTACTCATGGTAAAACTTATTCAATTATGCCATATGTAAGATACGAAAGTTATAACACTCAAGATGATGTTGATTCATCTGTTGGTGTAGCTGACAAAGCAAATGATAAAGAGCATATCACTGCTGGTATTATGTATAAGCCACTTGATAAGGTTTCTTTCAAAGCTGATTTCACAAAATTAAATAATGCATCTAATGCTGGTGAATCAGAAGAAGTAAACTTCGGGATCGGATGGGAATACTAAGATTTTCAAATCTATTCAATATTAAAGCAGTAAAGGGGATTTTCCTCTTTACTGTTTTCTTGTTTTTGGCACAAACTCAAGTTCATGCAGGAATTAAGGAGACTCTGTCTAAGAAGTATCCTGATTGCTCGTTTGTTGAGAAGTCTAAGTTCTTAACTGACAAAGAATTTGAAACAATTAAGTCAAAGTACCCAACTCGAAATATTCGTCGCTTTTATTCTTTCTATAAGAGAGAGTGTAAGAATAAGACATCATATGACTTTGTCTTTACTGATACTGTTCGTACAAAGAATCAGGTTCTCCATGTTCACGTGGTAAAGAATAATATTGAGAGCTTGGCCATTGTTAAGTTTGAAGAGCCTTCTGAGTACAAGGTTAAGGCAAGCTGGCTTTCTCGCTTTAAATCACAGAGACCAGATTCAATTGATATTGTTTCCGGAGCGACTCTTTCTTCAAATAGTACAAAATTTTTAGTGTGGTTGTCGCTATATCTACAAAAAGATATACTCTAGTCTAAGCTATGACACCTTCAGAAAAGAATAATCTATTTATCTCGAATTACTTCATTGTTGTGACAGGAACAATTTACTTTGTGGCCAAGTATTTTATGGCCATTGAAGGTGACTGGGGAATCGAAACACATCCTCTTTCAATTTGGATGCAAAAGCTTCACATCTTATCTGTACCTTTTCTTCTTTTCTTTGTTGGGACAATCTTCTCAAATCATATTTATAAGAGAGTTCTAAGTGGCTACAAGAAGTCACGCACCTCGGGAATTTTCCTAATTGGACTCTTTGTAGTGATGAGCTTATCTGGATACTTAATTCAGGTTAGTGATAATGATCTTTTAAGACAGTGGTCTGCCTATATCCACCTTGGAGTGTCTCTTGTGTGGAGTCTAGGCTTCACTTACCATCATGTGACGGCCAATCGCTAAGCTTGTTGTAATTTCTTATCAACTAGCTCACCAATGACATGAGGGCGCACTAGGTGAAAAGCATAGAACATATGAAGACATCTTAAGTGATAAAAGTCTCTAAGGCCTCCGATTCCAGTATCTGTAATCATCGGCATCATATTATCTGGTAACTCAAGATTCATTTCTTTAAATAGGTTCACTCTTTCATCGCGATATGATTCATGAATTGCTTTCACTTTTTCTTTTAGTTCTTCATCAGCATCAATCATGGCCTGAAGCTCTTTGGTAAAGCCTTGTCCCTCGATTTGGCTAATGGCCTTATAAACAACAGGGTCAACTAACCAATAGATTGTTGGAAAAGGAACTTTATCAACAACGGGAGTCACTTTGATCGAAGCAGGTCTTCCATCAGTTGTTCTTGCTGAAACCTCAACAATACCTCTGGCCTCTCTTTTTAAAAAGGCTTCGATTTGTTCAATATCTTTATCTGTTACTTGCGTGCTCAAAATAGAGATGCTCCTATTGTGTAAAAAATTGAAAACGAGTTAATATCTTCACGCGCGCTCTGCTCTTGTAGAATTTCAACTTTCGTTCGATTCGTTCGATCGACTAAAGTCGCCTTATATGAGCGATAGGCCGCTACTGAAACTTCCGCAAAGAAAGGGAAGTGGCCAACTTCTTTAACCTGTTCAACCCCAATAGCTAAAGCTCCTCCAAATGAGTCATAGTTGATCTTAAGCTCTCTACCATTAGTATTGATATTAAAATCATCTAGATCAAGTGAGTTAAGCAACCAACTTGGGCCAAACTTAATATATGCTTTAAAAGTTCTAAAACCAATGAAGTCTAAAAACTCGATATCGTAGACATCTGAATTAATTCTAATTGTTGGAGTGATATTAAATGACCTAAAGTTTCCATGACCTTCAAGTACTCTATTTTCGTAGGCAAAGCGAAGGTCGCGAGCTCGTCCAAATGTCGTGTGCGATTCAAGTCCTATTTCAATTCTTTCTAGGCGAAAAGAGAACTGTGTGTAGATACCAAAGGCCTTCGACTCCTCTCGGTCTTCGATGTCATATTTATTTTCGTATTGATCGTCATCTAATTCGTTGAAAATGGTGTTTTGAAGAGTGAGGCCGGCCCTTAAGTAAAACTCGTATGGTCCCTTCTGAGCATAGGCAGAAGTTATGGAAATGAAGAATATGAGAATCAGTTTAAAATTCTGCATGAAAGTAATATCCAATTGATTTCTTGTCTATGTCTGGTGCAATGACTGCATATGCTGTTCCTTCAAAAATTGAAGGAAAGAGAGTCATTGGGTTAATTAGGTGGCCAAAGAAGTGCCCAACCTTGCTATCTCCATTTAGTAGAGACATTGATAGCTTCTCAAAGCCGTAGCCCATAACAGCTCCAAGCACAGGTGTTTGATAGAGGTCTTGTACTGAAGCAGGTTCAGTATAGACTTCGATGAGAAATTCAAAAATAGTACTGGAGACAAAAGTTAGTGCGAGGGCATCTGCATATCGATAATTTCGAGCACGATAGTAGAGAAACATTTGTGAACCTGTATAAGGGTGGACCATATAGTTCCAAAATGGTTCATCGCGATCAAAAACGATTTTCCCGAAGTTTTTACGGTAGGTATCCCATGATCCTTCATTTCTTACGGTATCCCACTGGGTTAGGGGATAGGCAATGAGAGAGATTCCAAAAACAAATCCAACGTCTTTATAGATCTCTTCTTTTGTGTGATCACGGTCTTGGTAGAAATACCTTTTTTGCGCAAAAGAAGTGCTTTGCATGCACAGAGTAAGTATTGTAAAAGATAGGGTAATTATAAAACTTTTCACGATGTGATCTTATATAAATTTGGCCACGTTCTGGCCAATAATACATTGCGATAATTAAGCCAGTTCACTAAAAATATGAAAAAATTAATCTCTTTTTTATTAATTTTATTTACCTCATCACAAATCTTTGCTCAGAGTTCTAATTATCTTGTTTTTGATGAGAGAGAAGACGGGCCATGGTTTCCAATTCAGCTGTATATCAATGGTTCATTTGACGTTATTCAAAACCCTTATTGGTTTAATCAGAAGGACTATTTTGAAAAGCATAAGATTGTTTGGGATAAGGTAAAAGATCCCATTCATTCGATTAAGAAGAATGGTGGATTTGATAAACTACTAAAAGAAGAATTCTTAAGTAATCGCGTATTGCCAAATATTTTCCTTCATACATTTGGTGGCGCCTATGAGACGAAGAAGCTCATGGAGTACTCTGACTACTACGATATTAAATGGGCCAAGACCTTCTCATTCTTTGTAACCTTTGCCATGCACTTTGGAAATGAGGCCAATGAAACAACTCAGCCTGAAGTATCGGCCCTTGACCATATTGCAGATCTTTACTTCTTTGATGTGGCCGCATTCTTCTTAGGTTTAAATGATCCCTTTATGAATTTTATGGTCGATGAGATGGGGATGACGACTTGGCATTTCATGCCTGTCTATGATGTTGAACACGAAGACTTTTTCAACGTTGGATTAAATTATATAATGCGCCCGAAATTTCTTCACTTTGATAAGTTTAGGCCCCTTCTTTATATGGGGATGATGAATATGGTGGGATTAACTTATGATAACGGTGACCTCTCTCATTCAATTACGGCCGGAATGGCATTTACAAACCCTCTCGAGCAGAAGGGCCGCTTTGTTTATGGCTACTTTCTAGAAACCATGGGCAGACAGGCTGCGTCACTACTCATGAACAGTTCAGAGGACTTTAGAGTCCGTCTCAACCTTTATCCTGCACTATTTCACTTCTATGCTGATAGCGCTTCTAATTTTGCGCTTATGCTTGGCCAAACGAAGAATGAAGACTTTGCCTTTGGGATAAATTATGAGCTTCCTATAAGTATTGGGAATCTTAACTAGGTTAAGATTAGCTTGCTTGCATATTACTGAAAGCGTACTATAGATGCGAAATATAGGACGATTTATGATTAAGATTAATAAGCAAGCAATTGAAAATTATCAAACAAAATACGGAAGTGATTCAATTCTAAATGTTAATAAGGGAATTGAAAAAGAAGGGCTTCGTGTACAAGTTGATAGTGGCAAACTTGCAAGCTCCGATCATGATCCAAAATTTGGTTCAAAGCTTCTTCATAAATGGATTACAACTGACTTTGCTGAGAGCCTTCTTGAGTTTATCACTCCTGTTTCAAAGTCTAACCGTGAAACATTAAACACACTTGCTAATCTTCAGCACTATGTATTAGAGCAAGATTCAAATGAAGTCATTTGGCCATCATCAATGCCTTGTATCTTACCAGAAGATAAAGATATCAAACTTGCATACTACGGTGAGAGTAACTCTGGCCGACTTAAGACTCTTTATCGTTCAGGGCTTGGGCTTCGCTACGGTAGATCGATGCAGGCCATTGCTGGCCTCCATTATAACTTCTCCATGACTGATGAGTTTTGGCAGAATTGGCATGAATTAAGTGGTAGCGATCTTTCCTTGCAACTATTTATCAATGAAGAATATCTCAACCTTTGTCGTAACTTTAGAAGTTACTCAAATGTTCTGCTTTATTTATTTGGAAATTCTGTTTCTGTTCATGAGTCTTTTCTTAATGGTAAGAAGCATAACCTCGAAGTTCTTCATGAGGATGAAGTTCATGGCAAGACTTATGGTTCAAAAGAGGGAACTTGCTTAAGAATGGGAGGACTAGGTTATACAGGTGCTTCTCAAAGTGGAATTCGCATTTGTTATAATAGTCTTGATAGCTATTGTGATAGTTTAGAAGAAGCGCTGCAGATGAACTTTGCAGACTTTGATAAGATTGGTTTAAGAAATGAGAAAGGTGAGCTACAGCAAATCAGCACTCATATTCTTCAAATCGAAAATGAGTTTTACTCAATTATTAGGCCAAAAAGAATTGCCCCTCCTGGGAAAAGTGCTCTTGCTAGCTTAAGAAGCAAAGGAATTGAGTATATTGAAGTAAGGCTTCTCGATTTAAATCCATTTGCAAAAAATGGGATTACTAAAACTCAGGCAGACTTCCTTGATGCATTTCTTTTGACATGCCTATTTATGCAGGCCGATAAGTGCAATCGAGAAATCTATAATGAGATAGAAGATAATAACCAGCTTATTGTTAAACAGGGAAGAAGTGCTGGATTAGAAATTGGCCTTAACGGTTCAAAAATTAATTACCAAGAATATCTAACAAAATTCTTTAATCAAATGACTGAAGTCATTCATGCTATTTCAGATGGTGAGCGTAAGGTAGAATTACTCTCTGCCATTGAAGAGCAACGTAAGTTAATTGATCCTGCAAATACTTTATCTCAGAAGGTATTTGATCTTGTCTCACAAAAGGGACATATACAAGCAATGAAAGAGCTTGCTCTTGAGCATCGTAAAGAGTTAGCTTCTAAAGATGTAAATCATATTTTTCAAGAAGAGTTGGCACTAGAGAAGAATGCATCAATGCAGCGCCAGGTGGACTTTGAGAAATTCGACGACGTAGACTTTGAAGAGTACGTCGCCGCATATGTTGCTTCTAGTTTTTCAAAATAGAGATTGAATAAAAGTAAGTACTAAGTAAATTAAACCAAATGCGAGAGCAAGTAGTGTTAAGTTTACAGTGTGCTTAATGATCTTATAAAGAACAATATTCGTTTGCTTAAGCGTTCTTACTTTAAGAAGAGTTGGAGTAACTGCACCAAAGATTGCATTTACTAGTCCTCTTTGATCACCTGGAACGTTAGGAACCAGAGTGATTCTCATAATTTGCTTAAAGATGAAATTGATAATTTTTCCTACGATATTCGTTGGGCGATCCACTTCTAACATAAGAATAATTCTTTCATTTTCAGAATTATTAAATGCAAAGTGAAGGTATGTTTCATCAAAAAGTAGGGCCTCTCCATCACGCCAAGAATAATCGGTACCATCAATATTGATATAACAACGATCGTCGTTAGGCGTTTTAAGACCTAGGTGGTAACGAAGTGAAGTGGCAACAGGATCTAAGTGTTTCGTAAGTTTTGATCCCACTGGCAGAATTGAGTACATGGCACCGTTAACCCCAGGAACCTTTGAAACAAGTTCAACTGTTTTCGGGCATAACTCTTTCGCTGACTTAAGAGTTGTTCCATACCAAGTTAGGTAGAATTTCGACCAACCATACTTATAGAAAGTCCTAAAACCAATATCGTAGTATGCGCTTGAAGTTGGGTCCTTTACCTTATCAAAGTAGCCGTTCTCTCTAAGGCTTACGGCCTCATCACGAATTGTTTCCCAGTTCTCTTGAACAAGTTTTAATTCTGGAAAGTCCGCTAGATTCATAATTGGCTTTGCCGCTCTTTTCTTTGTGAACATATAGAGGAGACAATTTAAAGGTGCAAAAATTGGCCAACCCTTACGTAGATAGAAGTTTAAGCTCTCATATCTTTCAGTTCCACGGTAAGCGTAGACATAGCCCATTGAGGCAATACCAAAAAGAAAGAGAAAAATGAGTACAGATATAACGCTAATAGTCTTATCCTCGTTTAAGTTTTAACAATTAGGATCAAATATACATCAAGCGTCTGCTTTCCTCCATGATTTTTCTCATTATGTGTAATGTGTCATTTTGAAAATAGGTCTTTTCTGAAATGGTTCAGTCAAGCTCTGGATGCTTGACCACGCCTTTGTAGATTGGTTTACATTTCTCAACGCCAACAAATTGAAAAGTTGAACTCTTCACACTTGAGACAGGCGCCGTAGCGGTATCAAGGAAGGCCTTGGTTTTTGAAATCTCTGGTTTCGTAAATGTTCCCTTAATCACTTGCTGTAATTCAGGACAATATTTCTCATCAACAACAGAAACAATAAAGTTCTTAAAGGTTTGCTTTTCAATATTAGCCCCACCTTGGGCAATAATTAAATGCTCTTGTGTTGCAACAGCAACATCATCAAAGACAACCAGGTCTCCAGCAAGTGTCACTGCTGCATTAATCTGTTTCAGGTTTGTGTCCCCACCACGAAAGCCACCAACTGTTTGCCCTAGGCTTGCAGCACTCGTATAGAGAAGTCCAATAGGGCCAAGGGCCACAACGGCCGCGGCATCGATAAGGCCAATACTTCGAGTATCGAGAAAGTTCGTAATAACATCATCGACCCTAAAGCCTGTTAGGACTAAGTTCTTGCCTGATACATTTGTTGTAATATCACCATTCACTTTTGCTTCAAGATTAATAAGGCCTGATAATCCTAGGCCAGCATCAAAGTATTTAATGATGTGGTTAATATCAAGGTTGTTATAATTTAAGTGGACATCTTTAAGTGTGGCGAGATTTAGTGTTAGGACACCACGATTCTTGCTACCAAAATCTGGAATATGTATCTGACTTATCTCTACTGTTGTTCCTTCTTTCTTATGAACAAAACAACTCATACTCTTAAGTTTGAATTTCTGAAGTTCAATACCAACTGCTTTTACTTTTATTTTAGAATTAAGGGCCTGGATGTAGCGATCAAGTTTTTTAGCTTTAACATCAATTTCTAAGAAGCTTATATTAACGGAGTTAACTTTCAGTTCATTTTTCTCATCCAATTGATACTTTAGATTATGGAGAGTCCATTGGCCGATACTGATTTTTTCAACACGTTCAATTCTCACTCCGGCCATGGCCAGAGACTTCTTAATGACCCACTTATAATTCAAGATAAGAACGATTAGGGTAGTAATGAATATGAGCACTATGCCTAGAAATATTTTTTTCATGAGTAAAACGATCGGTCATTGGTCAATATTATGTATTTGTCACAATTAAAGCACATAAGCAGAGTATCTAAAATAAAAACTTTATTAATTGAATTAATTTATTCACCGCTTTTATGAATGCGCTATAATAGATTAAATTATGTTTAAAAAGCTAATTCCTCAAACATTGCAGACTCTGTCTAAGACCAGTAAAGAGTATAATTCCTACTGTCCTTTTGTTACAGATCACAAGTCAAGGCCTGTACCTGAGGGGATAAAGACACGCTATGCTAGGTATAACGATGCCCAGGCAATCGCTCGTATTATTAGTGAAAATAATATTGATCCAAACCTCGACTATTCTTTCTTCCTTGAAAGAACAAAGAAGGAGTTGGCCCGCGGTGGAAATTTAAAAGGCTTTCACTTAATCGTTGCCATTGTTGATGAAGAAATCGTTGGCTATGGTAGGTCTATCTTATACACGCAGGAAATGGTGAATCGTTACAAGTACAAAGCACCTATTGGGTGGTATCTCATGGGGGTTACTGTCCTGCCTGAATATCGGGGCTCTGGAATTGGTGATCTTTTAACTCGAGAGCGACTAAGACATATTGGCCAGATCTCAACGAAGGCCTTCTATGTTGTTAATGCAAATAATAAGACTTCGATTAAAATGCATGAAAAATATGGTTTTATGTTAAGAGAAGAAGGGCCGGGCTTTTTAAAAATAAAATTCAATGGCGGGCTAGGAATGCTATATGAATGCAGCTTAATCAATAGGGAAGTTAATAAGGATTAAAATGGACTTTTTCAACTATAGAGACAATGAGTTATTTGCAGAAGAAAATAAAGTTTCTGATCTCGTTAAAAAGTATGGAACACCACTTTATATTTATTCTTTAAAAACATTTAAAAGACACTTTCTCGCCTTTCAAGAACCGTTAAAAGAGCATCGTCATTTAATTTGTTACGCCGTTAAAGCAAATTCCAATATTAATATTTTAAAAGAACTCGCGGCCATGGGGAGTGGTTTTGATATCGTTTCTCGGGGAGAGCTTGAAAGAGTTTTGGCCGCTGGAGGACTTGCATCAAAGACCGTATTTTCAGGGGTTGGAAAATCTCATGATGAAATAGAGTTTGCACTTGAAAAAGGTATTAAGTGCTTAAATGTTGAATCAGTAGCTGAGCTTAGAAGAATTAATGAAGTTGCAAAGAGGTTAAATAAGAAGGCTCCTGTTTCCATTAGAGTTAACCCTGATGTGGATGCCAAGACACATCCTTATATTGCAACTGGCTTAAAAGAAAATAAGTTTGGTATCTCATTTCAAAAGGCACAAGAGGTTTATGAGATTGCTCACTCGTTGGAACATATCAATGTTGAAGGAATTGATTGTCATATCGGTTCTCAGCTTACGAATGTCGGCCCTTTCTTAGAAGCACTAGAAAGGCTAAAACAATTAGTTGATACCTTAAGAAAGAATGGCACACCCCTTAAGCATATCGATTTAGGTGGGGGACTCGGGGTCAAGTATCGAGATGAAGTTCCACCACACCCAAGTGAATATCTGGCCCAAGTGATTAAGAGTCTTGAAGACTATCCTGAGTTAGAACTTATTTTTGAGCCAGGTAGGGCCATTGCCGCAAATGCAGGTATTCTTGTAACAAAGCTTGAGTATATTAAAGAGAATGAAGGTAAGTACTTTGCCATTGTTGATGCGGCCATGAATGACTTAATGAGGCCTGCGCTCTATCAGGCGTGGCAAGAAGTCATTAAGGTAGATCAGTCGCTCAAAGGAACAAAAGAAAATTTTGATATTGTTGGTCCCGTATGTGAAACAGGGGATTACCTTGCAAAGGAAAGGGAACTTGAGCTTTGTGAAGGGGAGCTTCTCGCAATTCGCTCTTGCGGGGCGTACGGCTTTACCATGTCGAGTAATTATAATTCAAGGCCTAGAGCATGTGAGTTGCTCGTTGATGGCACTAACGCTCGTTTAATAAGAAAGCGAGAAACTTACCAAGATCTTTACTACTTGGAACAATGTGATTAGGATCCAAATATGAATTCAAAAACTGTAACGCTAACACCACTTTTTCCAACAACTGAATGGGCCTGGGATATCTCAAAAGACCATGGCAATACTGTTCGTATTCTACATCCATCCGGGAACGTCTTTATTTCGCAAGTTGTATTAAATCGTCAGTCTCGTTTAGAAGGTAATGAACAAAAGATTTATGATCTTAATTTAAAAGATGTTGATCTCATTGCTTATATTATGGATTACTTCATTAACAAGGCCACAACAAAACTAAATCGTGGCAATGCCATGATTGTTGCAGGAAACCTCGTTAGTTGTTACCGCTTTCGTCTACCTCTTGGGCCAGAAACACTTCCCTTAGAAGACCAGAAAACTTCTTTTGGAGAGTATCGAAAATTTGGTGAACATAAGCTCTTCATGGATGGCCAAGAAATTAATGTCTTCGTTATTGGAAAAGAAGGTAAGAATGAGTTCTATGCCGTAACTCTTAATGATACGAAAATAGGGGATTTTAATATCCCAAAGCTTGAGCTTCTAAAATTCCCTCGTTCATATTTCAGACAGAGCTTTGATTAACATGCTTTTTTAAGTACTTGATTTTACTGTGGATTTCTTTACACTATCTTTAGTAACTATACTGGGGTATAGTATGGTAGCGGAGGTTAAAGATGGCCCATATACATCAAAATAAGAAGAAAATTATCACGCGAATTAGACGTATCAAGGGACAGCTTGAGGCGGTTGAGCGCGCGCTTGAAGAAGATAAGGATTGCTATAGCATTCTACAAACACTGGCCGCTTGTCGTGGTGGACTTAATGGACTTACAGGTGAGCTAATAGAAGAGCATGTGAAAAATCACGTTATGGTTTCTCCACTCGATCCAAAAACACCACAAGATGAAGCTGCAATTGAATTAGTAAACTTAATTAAGACTTATTGGAAATAGAGATGAAACATAAAGAACATATCGAACCACATAATTATGTCCTAGAAGATGATCGACTAGGATCAAATGAGAAGAAGACGATGCTCGTCATTCTTCTTACTTTTGTAACCATGGTTGTCGAAATTGGTTATGGATACTTTACCGGATCAATGGCCTTACTCGCTGATGGTTGGCATATGGGCTCTCACGTAGGAGCTCTTGGAATTACTGTTATCGTTTATCGTCTGGCACGATCTGAAAAAATAAATGAAAAGCTAAGCTTTGGTGCCGGAAAGATGATTCCTTTAGGAGGCTACACTAGTGCTCTTATGTTGGGAATTGTTGCCATTGTGATGGGTGTTGAGTCGATTGGACGTTTTCTAAACCCAATGGCGATTAAATTTGAAACGGCCATTCTTGTGGCCATTATTGGTCTTATCGTAAACGTACTTAGTGCGGTTCTTTTGTGGGACTCTCACGATCATCATCATGGACATGATCACGGTCACAGTCACGATCACAGTCATGGCCATAACCATGTTCATGACCACAACCACCGCTCGGCACTTTTGCACGTCATCGCAGATGCTCTAACTTCAGTGATGGCCATTGCTGCTCTCTTTGCAGGAAAGTACTTTGGTTGGAATTGGGCCGATCCAATTATTGGTATTCTCGGTGCCATCGTCATTTTAAAGTGGGCATGGGGGCTTGCTAAGGATACAGTTTGGGAACTTCTTGATGGAAATTCAAAATTATTTGATGAAGACGAAATCAGAAAGCTGTTTTCACATGATGAAGATATTGAGATCGCAGATCTTCACTTATGGAGAATTGCTCCCAATGCTCATGCATGTGAAGTGATGATTTATAATTGCAAACTAAAGGGGAGTGAGTACTACCGTGAAAAGATACTAGCGAAGTACGATATTTCTCACCTTATCGTTGAAGAACGACTTTGTACTAAATCATAAAATTATAAGTTATTAGAATGCCGTCTTTTTGGGGCAGCAATGCCCCATCTTTTTACTCCACCTCTTATCATTTCAGTACGTTATTTGCCGATTTTTAAATTGTATTAAAATTCTCATACGAATTTAATTGAGATCGTCGATAAAGAAGCGAAATGATGAAGATATTTAAAAAGTCTTATATTCATATTTTATGCCTACAGCTATTAATTTCTAGTTGTGTGCCTGAAATTCAACGTCGCGATAATAGCCGCGGTGAAGTTCAGGTTGAGAATATTAGTGTGCAAGGTGATAAGCTTAGAATCGTAGGTTCGAGTCTTCATAAGGTTGAAAATATTCGCATCACAGATAAGAGTGGAGCGACTTCTAACTTTTCAATTGGTTCACAAAATGAAGGGGAGATCATTGCAGATGCTCTTTCCAACACACTTCTACCTCTTAATCAAATTCTTACCATGACTTTAGAGAGCGCAAGTGGTGCAAGTACATTTTCAATTAATGTTGATCTTCCGGATCTTGGAGCATCTCACGGACAGATTCTTCAATACAATGCCATCACAAGAAAGTGGGCCCCGGCCAATCAACCAACTTCAAGTGTAACTTCTGTAAATGGTAAACTAGGTGCGGTTAACCTTACGGTTGAAGATCTATACGATACAGACACAAGTGGTGCCATCTCAGGTTCAATCTTAAAATTCAATGGAACAAATTGGGTTATTGGAACAGACGAAGGTGGTTCATCAACAAATGCAACTTCTATTCACAACCGCTTAGTTTCAAATATTTCACCAACAGATGGGCAGGCCCTTGTTTGGAGTAGTAGTAACTCCTCTTGGGTTCCTTCTACTATCGCAAGCGGCGGTGGAGGCGGCTCTGGTGAAGCGAATACAGTTTACTCAACAGGTGGAACGTCTATTTTTAAACAAAAGGTTGGTAGCCAACTTCAGTTTAAAGGCCTTTCTCCATCTTCTGATATTAATATTACTGAAGGTTCAAATTCACTTGGACTTCAAATAAATACAGGTAATGGTGCAAACCAACTTCTAAGACTTGATTCTCTTGGAAGACTTCCTGCTATCGATGGTTCACAACTAACAGGCATCTCTGGCGGAGGTGGTGGAAGTGGTGAGACCAACACAATGTCAACGGCCGCTGGTGCTTCGATTTTTAAACAGAAGTCTGGTGTGGACTTTGTGATGCGAGGTATTTTAGGTTCATCGGACTTCGTTGTTAATGAAAGTACGAATACAGTTGATCTACAAATCAACACGGCCAATGGTGCAAATCAACTTTTAAGGCTAGATGCAAGTGGGCGCCTGCCTGCTATTGATGGTTCTCTGCTTACTGGAATTGCGGCCGGTGGGGGAGACTCAACTTTACAATCACGTGACGTATCGGCCGCTGCACCAACTAATGGTCAGGCCCTTCTTTGGAATGATGTTAGTCAACAGTGGGAACCAGCGACAATCACTGCTGGTGGAGCCGGTGGAGAAATCAACACGGCCTCAAGCGCTGGTGGCGAAGCAATTTATCAAAATAAAGTTGGATCAAATTTAGTCTTTAAGGGACTAACAAATACATCAGATATTTCCTTAACTGGAAATGCTAATGATATTCAAATTGGAATTAACACTTCAAATGGAGCAGGACAAATTCTACGTCTTGATTCTTTTGGAAGACTTCCGGCATTGGATGGATCTCTTTTAACAGGGATTGCGGCCTCTGCTTCAGGAGATGCTGTAAGCTTACAAACGAGAGATATCTCATCAACAGCGCCAACAGATGGACAGGTCTTAACTTGGAATAACTCTGTGTCAGAGTGGGAGCCGCAAACTCTTGCAGCTGCTAGTTCTGATGCAACAACTCTTCAAACGAGAACTATTTCAACGACTGCTCCAGCAGATGGACAGGCACTCGTTTGGAATAATGCAACTACTCAATGGGAGCCTCAAACAATCGTTTCAGGTGGTGGCTCAGGTGAAAATAATACTATTTCAAGTGCTGGTGGAGTTTCTCTTTTTAAACAGAAGTCAGGCGTTGATTTAATCTTAAAAGGTCTTCAAGGCTCAACTGATTTTGCGATCTCAGGTAGTACTAATACTGTTGATCTTCAAATTAATACATCAAATGGTGCAAACCAACTTCTAAGACTTGATGCCTCAGGACGTCTTCCTGCTATCGATGGTTCTCTTCTAACAGGAATTGCTGGTGGAAGCTCTGATGCAACGGCCATTCAATCACGTACAGTATCTGCAGTTGCTCCTGCAAATGGACAAGCTCTTTTATGGAATAGTACAAGTTCTCAGTGGGAGCCGACAACAATTGTGACAGGTGGAGCAGGTGGAGAGGCCAATACAGCTTCTAGTGCCGGTGGAGAAGGTTTATTTCAAGCAAAGGTTGGAACTAACCTTGTTTTTAAAGGCCTAACAGGTGGCGCGGATATCACACTGACTGGTAATACTAATGATGTTCAAATTGATGTAACAACGACCAATACAGCTAATCAACTTTTAAGACTTGATGCTTTTGGGCGTCTTCCTGCAGTTGATGGATCTCAGCTAACAGGAATTATTACTTCTGATAACACAATTCAATCACGAGCAGTTGCTTCGACTGCACCAACTGATGGCCAGGCCCTTGTGTGGAATAACACAGCTTCACAGTGGGAACCACAAACAATTAGTGCTGGTGGTAGTGGGGAAGTTAACACAATTTCAAGCGCTGGTGGCGCAACTTTATTCAAACAGAAAACAGGAAGCGACCTTGAGTTAAAAGGTCTAACTGTGACAAGTGACCTTGCGATAACTGAAAATGTAAATGATGTACAAGTTGGAGTGAATACTTCTAATGGTGCTAACGAACTTCTTCGCCTTGATGGCTCTGGCCGTCTACCGGCCATTGATGGTTCTCAGCTTACTGGGATCTCTGCAGGTGGTGAATCTAATACGGCAAGTAATGCTGGTGGAAACTTTGGCCTATACTCTCAAAAGGTTGGAGACGATCTTCAATTTAAGGGGCTAACTTTTAGTTCTGATTTTTCGGTGATGGATGTTGGGACATACTTAGATATTTCTCTTGCAAATACAAATGTTGCTGATGGACTTCTTCGTCTTGAGTCTGATGGAAGCTTGCCATCTCTGGATGCGACAAATCTTTATAACCTACCAGCAAGTGATACAACACTACAATCTCGTGCTGTTTCGACACTTGCTCCTACAAACGGCCAGGTTTTAACTTGGAATAGCTCTTATTCAGAGTGGGAGCCAGGGGACTTAGTTGCTCCAGGTGATGATCTTGGAAACCATACTGCTACTCAAAACTTTCAAATTGGTGCCAACTATATTTCATACTCAGGACTTGATGAAGGTCTCTATGTAAACCTTGGCGGTAATGTTGGTATTGGAACTAATTTACCTGCGGCCGATCTTCATATTGTCGACTCTCATGCAGAGGCCAAAATTCAAGATAGCAATACAGGTATTTCATCAGAGGTAAACTTCACATTCCTTGCAGATGGTTCTGAAGCTGGCTTTGCTCTTTTAAATTCAAATTATGACTGGGCCGCAGACTTTCCAGATGCTTCTTGGTCAGATGTGATGTTATTTCACTCTGCACCTGAGACTGCTAATGGAATGCGTATGCATGCCTTTGCTGGTGATATTAATTTCTCTGTTGGAGATGCTTCACTTACTGATGTTCTTAATGTTAACGGAACTGAAGGAAATGTAGGGATTCTCACAACAACTCCAGATGGAACTTTTGCATTAGATGTAAATGGTTCTGTTCGTGGTACTGCTGCGTTTGATTCAACATCAGATGAGCGTTTAAAAAAGAAGGTCGTAACAATCTCAAGTGAGATGTCAATCCTCGATAAAATCTCTCTTCTTGATGGTGTTTATTTTGAGTGGAGAAAGGATGAGTTTCCACAAAAGAATTTTAAAGAGGGTAGAGATATTGGTGTCATTGCTCAAAATGTCGAAAAGGTTTTCCCTGAGGCCATCTCAAAAGACGAAAGCGGCTATCTAAGTGTTGCTTATGCCAAATTAGTAGCGCCACTTATTGAAGCAGTTAAGGGCCTATTTACGATTTCAAAGGATCAAGGAAGAAGTATTGCTTCCCTTGAGGCCCGCACAAAACAACTTGAAGAAGAGAATCAGATGCTTAAGGAAGCTCTTTGCGAAATGAATCCGAAAGCGAAGATTTGTCAGATCAATCAATCTAAGTAGTTGTAATTACGAAAAACTCCCATGGTTTTACAGAAGATTTTATAGGCTCCCTTGAGCTTGGTGGCAATGCGTTATACAAGTTCATCTAGAACAAAAACACGGGACGATTCTATGAGATCTATTTATCTATCACTTTTGATAGCATTAACAACATTTAGCGCACATTCTGCCATGGCCCAAACGACTAAGCAGAAATTTTGTAAAGAAAGAGAGAATAAGCACTTTGTTAGAAATCAGATGATGACAAAGATAAGTGCTCACATGGGCTTTAAAAATTACGGAGGCCTCCTTAATGGTGGTGTTTGTTGGTGGCACTCGCGCTTTCATCGTAATGCTCTTTATCTTGGAATCTTTAGGCCAGAGTATTCGAAACCATCAGAAGATGAAGCGAAGAATATCATTAAAGCAATTCGTCGAGGTCGTAGTGTCGTTGAGATTCCTGGTTATCGAAATTTAAGAGAGTTCTCAATTGATAATGATCACTTAATTCAAAATGAGCTTGAGGCCTGGCAAAAAACTGATGGGTTTATCAATCAGCAGTGGGTGATTGGTTTACTTGGAACACCTAAGCGAAGCGCAAAGGGTATGAGAAAGATGATGGATGGGCTTTATGATCGCGTTGTTAATCAAGGTGATGTGACTTATCAAAAACTTCAGATTAAGGGAATCGATGCTCACGCTTGGCTTGTTGTCGATATGAAGAAGACAAGAACAGGTTATACTCTTTATGCAGTCGATAGTAATTTCCCTGGAGAACTGCAAAAGGTTCGCTACAATTATGGAGATAAGTTCTTTCACTATAATCGTTGGTATGGAGAGTTTGCTCCGTACACGGGAAGAAAAGTTGAGATCAAGAGAGTTAAGAAAGTAATTAAAGAATTTTGCGAATAAAAAAAGGGAGCTATTAAGCTCCCTTTCTTTTTTGTAGTTTTAGCACAGTATTTTGTTTTACCTGTACTTATCGGAAATCCGCGCTACGCTTGATTCCCTTTTATCACATACAACTACGCGCCAAAATAGTCCACTGGACTATTTTGATCACGCGTTGTCATCAATACTGAAATTTTCCATCTGATCGAAGTTTAGGTAACGATAGATTGAATCATCTTTACCTTCTAGTGGCTTCATCATTGATAGGTACTCATCAACTTTTGGAATGTATCCAAGTTTCGCACAGATTGCAGCAAGTTCTGCTGAACCTAGATAAACCTGAGCACCTTTACCAAGTCTATTATTGAAGTTACGAGTCGAAGTTGAGAATACTGTTACACCGTCTTTAACACGTGCTTGGTTACCCATACATAGTGAACAACCTGGCATTTCAAGTCTTGCACCAGCAGCAGCAAATTTCGAGTAGTAACCTTCTTTTGTCAGTTGGTCTTTATCCATCTTTGTTGGAGGACATACCCATAGTCTTGCATCAGCTTGACCTTGACCATCTAGAACTGTTGCAGCAGCTCTGAAGTGACCAATATTTGTCATACATGAACCGATGAATACTTCATCAATCTTATCACCTTGAACGTCACTCATTTTCTTAACGTCATCTGGATCGTTTGGACAAGCAACGATTGGCTCTTTCATTTCATCTAGATCGATTTCGATAACAGCAGCGTACTCAGCGTTTGTATCCGCTTCCATTAGCTCACCATTTTCAATCCAGTCTTGAACTTCAGCAATACGTCTTTCAAGTGTTCCAACGTGACCAAAACCGTTTGCGATCATTGACTTCATAAGAGCAACGTTTGAGCTTAAGTACTCAACAACTGTTTCGCGGCTTAGTTTAATTGTTGAACCAGCAGCACTTCTTTCAGCTGTAGCATCTGTAAGTTCGAATGCTTGCTCAAGCTTAAGGTCTGGTAAACCTTCCATTTCAAGGATACGACCTGCGAAGATATTCTTCTTATTTTTCTTTTCTACAGTTAGTAGACCATCTTGAATTGCTTGGTAAGGGATCATGTTAACAACGTCACGTAGAGTGATTCCTGGTTGTAACTTTCCTTTAAACTTAACAAGAACAGACTCTGGCATATCAAGTGGCATAACACCAAGAGCAGCAGCAAATGCAACAAGCCCTGAACCAGCTGGGAATGAGATTCCAAGTGGGAAACGAGTGTGAGAGTCACCACCAGTACCAACAGTATCTGGGATTAGAAGACGGTTTAGCCAAGAGTGGATAATACCATCACCTGGTCTAAGAGCAACACCTTCTCTGTTTCTGATATAGTCTGGAAGAGTCGCGTGAGTGATAACATCACTTGGCTTTGGATAAGCAGCTGTGTGACAGAATGATTGCATAACAAGATCAGCGTTGAACTTAAGACATGCAAGTTCAGTCATCTCATCTCTTGTCATTGGCCCTGTCGTATCTTGAGAACCAACAGTCGTCATTTTTGGAAGACATGAAGTTCCTGGAAGAATACCAGTTACGCCACAAGCTTTCCCAACCATTTTTTGTGCAAGAGTGTAACCTTGACCTTCGTGTGCAAGAGTTGTGTGAGGCTTAGCAAAGATTCCTGAGTCATTCGCAGTTCCTTGTCCAAGTTCAGCTCTTGCTTTATCTGTAAGCATTTTTCCGATGATTAGAGGAACACGACCACCAGCTCTAAACTCATCTAGGATCGTTTCTGGAGCGATGTCGTATTTTGCAAGCTCGCTACCTTTTTCATCAAGGATTCTTCCTTCAAGTGGACGAACTTCAATTACAGTTCCTGTTGTCAGTGCTGTTACATCAATTCCTTGAATTGGTAGAGCACCTGAATCCTCTGCAGTGTTAAAGAAGATCGGAGCGATTGTTGAACCGATGATAACACCACCACGTCTCTTGTTAGGTACGAATGGAATATCTTCACCAATGTGCCATAGAAGAGAGTTACAAGCTGACTTTCTTGAAGAACCAGTTCCTACAACGTCACCTACGAAAGTAACAGGAAGACTGAACTTTTCTTTAAGGTCTGAAATTTGTTTTGGACCTTCTGGGAAAAGTGCTCCACCCATAACATTTGCGTGAAGAGGGATATCCGCTCTTGTGAATGCAAATGGAGCAGGTGAGAAGTCATCTGTATTGATTTCACCGTCTACTTTGTAAACGACAGTTTTGATTGATTCATCAATTTGTGGCTTATTTGTAAACCACTCAGCATTTGCCCAAGACTCGATAATTTCTTTTGCAATTGCGTTTCCGCCATCTGCAAGTTTCTTAACGTCGTCGAAAACGTTAACTGCAAGAGGAAGATTCTTAAGTTCTTTAGCAGCTAGTTTTGCAAGAGCTTCATCATTTCCTGCAACAATATCAACTAGACCTTGAAGGTTGAAACCACCAACCATTGTTCCTAGTAATTCAACTGCATATTCTTTTGAAATAAGTGAACAAGTTTGTGCACCTTTCGTGATCCCAACTAGGAAGCTTGCTTTTACTTGAGCAGCTGGATCAACACCTGGGTTGATACGATCTTTTAGTAGATCAAGTAGCTCTTGAGTTGGCGCAGCTTCAAGAAGTTTAACAACTTCAGTAGCTTGTTCTTTTGTTAGTGCTAATGGAGGAATACCTTCTTTGGCCCTTTCCTCAACATGTGCGTGATAATCTTCTAGAAAATTAGACATAGATCCTCGACTTTTTGAGTTAAATTCAGTTTTTTGTATTTGATTTATACATGCATTTTTACCACCTTTTCGGCCGTTTTACTAGTCGTTATGAGCTTTTAGAAGGCCTGACTAAATTAACTTTTTTTAACTCACTGCATATCGTTCGACAGTCGATAGGCTGACTATGAAAAAGCAAGAATTCGAATTGGAATTAGAAAAGTTGTGTGAACAAATCTTCTTTAAAGAAGAACTCTTGAAGTATATCAATGTCCATAAATCTTATGTTCAGCACTTTTCAAAAAGCCTCATGAAGGAATTAGGTTGTAACGTCCTAATGGGAGGGCCTGATTCTGGCATTTTTGGTGATATCCCGCTGCAAACGAGAAAGCAGGTTAATTGGATTGAGGTCTATGCTGGCACAAAGGCCATTGTTGAGCTTAAGAATATCTACGGCCAAAAGCGTTACTTGTCTGTGAGTACTTCTAAGCTCTCACATATGGTGGCCATGTCAGATGAAAGCGATTTTACACTATTGTTAAATGACGTCCTTCGCCCTGGCTTTGTGGCCGGGATTGATTTTGACTTTTTGCGATATAAAGGGGCCGCTTCCATTACGATTTCTAAGTCACGAGCTCGTGCCGCTCAAAAGCATGGAGGGGCGATCTTTGAGAATGTTCTGCTCATTCATAATTTAGGAACAAGTGATTGTAAGAGATATGATTATAAACCAGATCTAAAGTGTAACTCGATTAACCTTGCCGTTGATTACCGCCACTATAATATCATTTTAAATATTGAATCCTCTGCAGAAGAGTCAACAGTTCGAAAGCTCTATCTTTCTCGCGGTGCAAATCTTAGAAATTACTTTGAGAAAGAGGGCAGCATCGATATCTATCATATGGATATTAAGCGCAGCCCCCATTATGACGAAAACCTTACCCTCGATAAATTTGATGGCGTTTACCTAAGTTGGCGGCCTCATATTGTCGATAAGTATCTAATTGAAGAAGCGCAGAATCATCCTAAGTTTCCTCATTTCCCTGATTCTGAGGACGATGGTGGTGAAGAAGCCGCATAGCATTTGGGCTTTTCTAAAATTGATCTTCATAGTAGATTGTTTAAAAACATAACAAGTAGGTTATTTTATGAATCAATCACGTGTCGAACAATTAAGTCCAAAATATGTTTGGTCTAACTTTCAAAAACTACTAGATACTCCAAGGCCTAGTTATCACGAAGAAGCTGTACAAACTCTACTTCTCTTATTTGGAAAGAGCTTAGGCTTAGAAACTTATCGTGATGAAGTAAATAATGTCATTATAAAGAAGCCAGGGCAACTAGGTGGTGAAAATTCAGCGCCAGTTATCCTTCAGGGTCACCTTGATATGGTTGCACAAAAGAACGAAGGCAACCCTCATGACTTTAAAAAAGATCCTATCACAACATTTATCGATGGAGATTGGGTCCGTGCTAATGGAACAACTCTTGGTGCCGACAACGGTATCGGTTGTGCGTTTGCAATGGGGCTTCTCGAAAGCAAGGATATACCGCACCCTCCATTAGAATGTGTTTTTACGGCCTGTGAAGAAGCTGGAATGCACGGAGCAATTGGTCTTAAGGGTGACCACTTTGATGGAAAGATTATGCTAAACCTCGACACTGAAGAGGAAGATGAACTGATCATTGGTTGTGCCGGTGGAGTTGATCTGATCTTTGAAAAAGAATTCAGTGAAGGGCAAGCAAATGGTGTCCATCAAAGAGTTGCCATTAAAGGTTTAAAGGGTGGACACTCGGGAATTGATATTCATCGTGGACGCTTAAATGCAAATAAACTGATTCCAGAAGTCTTTGCTGGAGTTGATGATATTCAACTTGTTTCGATTAAAGGTGGATCTCTAAGAAATGCAATTGCTCGTGAAGCCTTTGTTGATTTTTATACAAGTGAAGAAAGTCTTCTTAAGATTCGCGGAAATTTTGAATCTCTATGGGAAAAGAACCAAGAAGCCGAAGCAGGGCTAAAGTTTGAGTTATCATCAATTAGTGAAGAGGCAAGGGCCCTTTCGCTGGAAGACTCAAAACTTGTGCTGTCGGCAATTATTAATTGTCACCACGGCGTAAAAGCATGGGATGAGCACTTTGAAGGTGTTGTTGAAACATCGACTAACTTAGGTGTGATCACTCTTGAAGCTGGTAAGTTTAGCATGGCAAATCTTATTCGTAGTGCTAGTGAAGATGCGAGAGATAGCTTTGCTCAAGAAATGATCTCTGCTCAAAATGCACTTAACTCTAATGCCATTCTTGAAGGTGCGTATCCTGGTTGGAAGCCAAATCCAGAATCTAAAATTCTTTCAGTTACTGGTGAAGCTTTTAAAGACTTAAGAGGTCAGGCCCCAAAAATTTCTTCAATTCACGCTGGTCTTGAATGTGGAATTCTTTCAAAGGCCATGCCTGATGTTGATATCATAAGCTTTGGACCGACGATTACAGGAGCACACTCCCCAGATGAACAAGTTTCAATTTCATCAGTTGAAAAGACGTGGCTTCTATTCTTAGAAGTTATTAAGAGGCTTATGTAATGCTAGCGATTGGTTTACAAAATAATATTTCAACTCTCTTTGTCTATTTAGTTGTTGTTCAAATTCCAATGATCATCACATATCTCTTTGCTAAGGATTTAGGGATTTCAAATCTTTGGCTATACTTTGTTTGTCTTATTATTGGGCTAAGGGTTGCATTCTTTAAAGACGACTATTTTAAAAGAAAGGTGGAGTCAAAACTCTTTAAGCAACTTCAAATGAGGAGTGGCAAGTCTCCTTCAAAGAGCGAGATTGTAAAAGCGTTAAATCTATCTGTTGGACTTAGGGATATTATCTTCTTTGCTAACTTAATTATCGTTTTAGTTTTAACAGCAATTTTTAATCAATTTTAACTGCGTAAAAATATCTTAATCTCGATAAGAATGGTGTGGAATATAAATATATTTACACCATTCTTATCTTCATCTTTGTCCTCGAAGGTTGTCAAAAGCACAGTCGTACTATCAGCTCTGTAGGAACAAATCTTCAAGTTGCCAAAGGGGACTTAACAGCACACCTTGTCTCAAGAAGACTAAATGGACAAAGGGTTGTGATTGAAGGGGAGTGTACAGACGATATTCCCGTTAGCTTCTTTTCAAATCATCTTATTAACGACCAACATTTATCCACACAATGTCAAAATGAGAAGTATCGAAAAGTTTTATTCTTTCAAGCCGATGTTGTGGGCCATCAGGATATCTTCGTCACTCAAGATGGATACTCTGCTGTCGTGACAATTCCAAGTGTCGTCACCCGCCGCCCTGGCAAAGTTATTGTTGATACACCAATGGAAGGCTACTTCTATGGTCGCACCATATATGTTTCTGGCCGTTGTCAGCTTAAGGGAACAGTTTTTATACGAGGAAGTTATATTGAAGACTTTGTCAAAACCGCGGCATGCTCAAATGGACTATTTCTTACTCCTATCTACTTTTCAAAAATTAACGCTGAAGCAATGGAGACCCATCTATTTATCAATCAGGTGGATGCGTATGGAAATAGCTCTGAAATGACTATTAAGAAGATCAAATTTAGAAATGACGATCATTCGATCTTCTTAACTGAGTCAATTGTTGGAGCCTCTGGTGATTCCCTTGAGGTAACAGGAAGTTGTAAAGGCTTTGAACGAGTTAGTATCGATGGAAATATTGTTAATTGTCGTAGTGGTAACTTTAGTTACAAACTTGATTTATTACCTCGAAAAAAAACGGGACGTCTCCTCTATCAAGTTCCTGTCGAGGGCCTGAATGGGAATTTTCGTTCAAATCTTCGAATGCTCTTTTATTATTATAAGTCGGTTGAGACCTCTCCGCACTTCTTCTCTCCTCGGGGCAAGTATGATGAAAGTGCTAGAGGAAGACATGTTATTAGTGGAACTTGTGGAAGAACTTATACCAATGGCAATGTGAGACTCTATACAAAAAAGTCAGAAAATATACTTCGTGATGCTCACAATATTCCACTAAGACAAGATGATGGTGTCTTTATTATTTTCCCTGATGAGTATGATCTCGGGGGGGAGACGACAATCTTTGCAGAATGTAATGATTTTTATATCGACTATAAAACGAATAATTTCTCAACCTCTTTCGACTATATACCTTCTAATGAAATACGACTAGCACCAAAGGGTGTTGATGTGCATAGTATGAATCATATAATTGAAGGAGGATGCTCTCAAGGAAACTCTGTGCGTTTACTCGATCTTAGTAATGAAAATATTGAACAGGCCAAGTGTATAAATGGGAAGTACTCAATCGAGATAACATCTTCACAGATGGCGGGAAAAAATCAATATGAAATCTTTGAAGTTAATTTATTTGAAAGTTATCAAGGGGCCAAGCAGTTAATTGATGTTAACTATAGTTATGCCGTTGCCTTTCCTTATCACTTTCTACAAGAGTCACCTGTTCCAGGATGGGGCTCTAAAGTATCTCCACTTCGTTTCTATTGGAAGTATCCTTATAAGTCTGAAGTTAATGATATTTATTATGGCTACTACTCAAAGAATAGCTATATTCAGGTGGAGTGGAAGAAGCTGCCACAAAATACCAACCAATTACTTCTTGATGGCCATGAGTTGCTTAGGTTGGGTTATAAGGAATGTGAAGAAGTACAGGTCTATTTTCAGTCTGTTGATAAGAAAAATAGGAAATCAATTATTATCGAAACAAGTCCCATTCGATTTGACTTCACCCCTCCTGATGAAGTCGAGGTCGAGCAGATCGACTATTCACCATTATTTAGAAAACAATTACCCAAATTCAAGTTTAAAGATGCCGATGATAATTGTGTAAGTGATGATAAGTTATTTTATAAATACACTCTCTATCAGGTTGTCTTTTCCAAAGAAAATGAAGAAGAAATCATTGACCGAATAACCATTGATGAGTTCACTATTTCTAATGTTCTTAAAGAGAGCTTGTTTAATAGAAAGTACGACCTTGAAGGAAATTTTCAAGTAGGGGTGACAGTTTTTGATCGCGGACAAAATGCTACGAAAGAATATTTCTCAATTATTTTCTCATGGAAGTAGAGAGAACGAGGGGGCATGGAGGCCCCCGTTATATCTTTAGTAATGCCAAGGAAATTGAGAGAAGTCTTTTTCACGCTTTTCAACAAAAGCATCACGGCCTTCTTGTGCTTCAGGAGTTCCATAAGCAAGTCTCGTTGCTTCACCTGCAAAAAGTTGCTGACCAACTAGGCCATCATCAAGAAGGTTGAATCCAAACTTAAGCATACGCATTGCAGTTGGAGATTTAGAGTTCATCTCTTTTGCCCACTCAAGTGCCACCTTTTCAAGGTCTGCATGAGGAACAACTTTATTTACCATGCCCATTTGGAAGGCTTCTTCGGCACTGTAGTTGAAGCCACAGAAGAAAATTTCACGAGCACGTTTTTGGCCACATTGGCGTGCAAGATATGCTGAACCGTAACCTGAGTCAAAAGAAGCAACATCTGGGTCTGTCTGTTTAAAGATAGCATGCTCTTTTGAAGCAATTGTCATATCACAAACAACGTGAAGAGAGTGTCCTCCACCAACTGCCCAACCAGGAACGACAGCAACAACAACTTTAGGCATAAAGCGAATTAAGCGTTGCACTTCAAGGATGTGTAGTCTTCCAAGCTTTGCTGGATCAGGAGTTCCATCACCATCAACATACTTATATCCATCTTTTCCACGAATTCTTTGGTCTCCACCTGAACAGAATGCCCATCCACCATCTTTTGGTGATGGCCCGTTACCTGTGATAAGAACAACACCAACATCACTCCACATTCTTGCGTGGTCTAGGGCGCGGTAAAGCTCATCAACAGTTTGAGGTCTAAATGCGTTGCGACATTCAGGGCGGTTAAATGCAATTCTAACTGTCCCTTGGTCTACGGCGCGGTGGTATGTAATGTCCTTGAAATCGAAGCCTTCGACTTCTTTCCAAGCACTTGGGTCAAAAATATCTGAAACCATGTGATCTCCTTTTGTTTCGCTCAATATAAAATGCCTGAGCTAAAGTGTCATTCATAACTTTGTGTGCGGCCAGTCTAAACAAAATGAAGATGGTGTGAGTTAATAGTGATATGAAAAATCTCATTCTTTTTACATTTCTATTCTTTCTAGGACTCAGTGTTAATGCAGAGGTAACAGTTGTCATCGATGGGACTCGTTATTTCTGTAGTGAAGATGGCAGACCTCCGCAAGATCGCCAGTGGCAATGTGTTGCTCATTGTGACTCAAGGTCATCGGATGGTGAGTGTCGTAGGTATAGGGAGGACTTCTGCGGTATCAACGCCGTCTGCATTCCTTATTGCGAAACGCGTTCTTCTAGTGGAGTGTGTCGTCGCTACGGAGACGATATTTGTCGCTCAGAGGACTAAATGTCGACTAAGGCCTAAAGACCTCAAGCTCTTCTATCTCAACATAGAAGTGCTTTGACTCATTATCAGTTTCACCCTTCATAAGAAAAAGGGTTTGATAGTTATAGTCAGTATCAAGTCCAAGTAGGCTTGAGCGAATCTTTACGAGAATGAGTCCGTGCTCATCCTTAACAAGGTAGAAATTATTTTTTAGCTTCTTATGAATTCGGGCCTTAAGCGTAACTTCTTTGCCATCACTTGGATTTCTCTTTAAGTTCTCTGAAGTATAGAGACTTCCTTGTTCCTGCCCTAGAAATTTCTTTGGGCCCCCACAAGAACTTAATAATATAGCAAAAGAAGCAATGAGAAGTTTATTCATAGAAACCATTATATTTAACTTGTTGGTTTTTGACTATAGGGCAAGCGCCAGAGATAATTAATCCATGAAATTAATCTCACTCTTATTATTTACTCAATTATCTTTCGCTAGTATTGGCGGTAAGTGGCTAGGCACTGGAGCTGTAAAAACTCCTAAGGCAACTCAAGAATGCTCTGAAGTTTATTTTCGTTTATTCTACGATGGGAAGAAATTTAAAATTCAAGAGGGTGGTTACAACTGTAATGGCCTTAGTGCTGAATATCCATACTCTGTCTTTGATGTTAATGGCCCACTTCTTTACTATAAAGGAGAGGTTTCTGGACTGATCAATAATGACGAGTTAACGATCTATTCTAAAGAAGATGGCTTTTCTCTACGCTTTTACTTTGTCGCTGAAGATGAAGTTGAGGTCACTGAGTCTTGGAAAGAGGGTAGTGATTACTTAATTATTACGTCGAAACTATTGAGAAAGTAATTAGGCGGCCTTTTTAAAGGAGTCCACTCGTTCCTTGTTCTCTAAAAAATCTTCAAACTCCCTGCGTAGGGTTGCATCAACCATTCCGTCTGAAATATATTCGGCCACATAGTAGAAGCACTCACGCCAAGCTTTTTCTAATTTGGGATTCCAGGTGTTCATATGAAAGAGCATAAGGGTTTGAATAAATGCTTCTTCAAAAATGGGAAAATAAGTCTCAGATACTTCGTACTTAATTTGATTTCCTCCCAGTCCTTGGAGGTAGTATTTTAAATACTCTGGATTTTTTAAGTTATTGATCGTGATACTAAGGGCCCTGATAAAAGACGCTTTCAATTGTTCGCGGTCCATGTGAGCGAAAACTTTTTGCATGCCTGGCTCGAGAATAATGACATTGTCAAAGAAGGCATTTGTAAAGTTTTTAAGATTAGGCTCAATTCTCCTAAATGATTCAGTAATTAGTTCCTTATCAAAGCTCATAAAGTCTCCTGGGCGCTACAGCTTACTCATCGTTGGCAACATAATTTCTTTTGAATTAAGATTTCTTAAATTCTCTCCAAACCCTGTATTTACAGATTGTCCTACTTAGGAGAGTCTAGGGTTAATGAAAGTTTTAGCAGTAAATAATTTAACTTATAATTTTGATCAAAAATCAATTTGTCAGTTTGATAAGATCTCTTTCGATCTTAGAAAGGGTGAGGTCTTAACTCTTCTTGGGCCTTCTGGAACAGGGAAGACGACTTTATTCAATATCCTTACTGGAAAGTTAACACCATTAAGTGGTGAGGTTGAAAAATCAGAGGGACTTAAAATTGAAATGGTCTCTGGTGTTGATAACCTTAACTGGGACTTAACGGTTTTTGAAAATATTGAAAGTCATTTACTTGCTCACGAGCCAAGTGCCGATACGAATCGCGTTCGTGATATGATTGAAATTTTTGGCCTAGAATACAAGGATCACAAAAAGCTCGATCAACTTTCGGCCGGACAATTACAAAGACTTCTCTTTGCTCGCTCAATGGTCATTGCACCAGATGTACTCTTACTAGATGAGCCATTTTCAAATATCGATGAATTTCTTAAAGCAACTCTATGCCATGAAATTTTTGAAATTTTTAAAGAGAATGAAATCTCATTAGTTTTTGTCACTCATAATTTAAAAGAAGCGTATTCATTAAGTGATCGTATTATTTATCTTAGTGGCGCTAAACTTCAGACTTATCAAAAACCACAAGACTTCTATGATAGGCCTCTGTCAATTGATGCTGCTCGCTTTGGTGGGATGATCAATCTCGTTGCAGGACCTATTGTTGAGAGAAATGGTGACAAGGTTGTCGTAAAAAATGACTTTGGACAATTTGAAGTTATGGATAATCTCAAAACAAATAACCAATTTGTCTACTTGGCCTTTCGTCCGAAATTTTTAAAATTAGTTGAGGAAGATGGACACTTAAAAGGGCGAGTGAAGGCAATTATTAGACATGGCGAATATGACTTCATTGAAGTTGCAACCATGAATGCCAAGGTTCTAAGATTTCAAATGGCCGACTCATCTAAGGTGAGTGTTGGCTCACAAGTAAAGCTCGCTATTGATCTTGAGAATGCCTTTCTATTGCCGGTTTAACTAATCTTTACCAAAACTTAATTATTGGCACATCGTGTTTTCTCTTAGAATACTTACAACTATTGTCGTTGTGGTATCGTTGGAGGAAAGAAGATGAAATTATTAATTATCGGTTTTTGTATTTTACTTTCAATTCTTGCATTCGCTAAGGATATTGATACCGATAAGAGTTTTCTAAAATGGCACGCGAGTAAAGTTGGTGGCCAGCACTGGGGACATGTTAAATTCTTAAAAGGAACAATCGAACACGACGATAAGGGCGAGCCAGTGAAAGGATCATTCACTGTTCAGATGAATACAATTGATGTTCGTGATCTTGAAGGGGAGTGGAAGGATAAGTTACAAAATCACCTTCGCCAAAGTGACTTCTTTGAAATTGAAAAATACCCAATCGCGACTATGGTAACGAAATCAATTACAAAAATTGCAAAGAATAAATATAAGGTTGTGGCAGACTTTAAGATCAAAAAGGTAACACGTCCTCTAACTTTTAATATGAATTATGACGGCAAGAATGCCACGGGTAAAGTTAGCTTCGACCGTACAAAATTTGGCATTAAGTATCGATCAACTTTATTGGGCACTGTGGCAGATAAGGTTATTCACGACAAAGTTGATTTAGAATTCAACGTTCAATAAGCTGAAATTACATAGTGAATTTGAACACGTAGCGCAAGACTAAGTAATAGATGCACGTAAGTTTATTCTATGTTAAGTTTTGGCGTATGAAAGCCGGAAAAATCGAAATCGCATTCTTTGAAAAAGACAGATACCTATTCCCAATTAATCGTCGTAGCAAGAATCCTATTGTTGACTACAAGAATGAACTGATTAAGAAATCAATTGCAAAAGAATTAAATCTTAAGGTTAAAAATATCGACCTAAAAGATTATAAGAAACCTAACTAGAATAGCCTCTTGTCTTGAGGTAATTCGATAGTAACAAGATTCCCACTTCTCCATGGATCATCAAAAACAAGTTTAGATGCGATAAGGGCAAGGCCTGTATCGTTCACATTTCCTTTCCCGTAACGAGGATCACCCATTACTGGAAAACCTAGTTCTGTGAATTGAATTCTAATTTGGTGCTTACGTCCTGTGATGAGATTAACTTCAACAAGGGCCGTCTTTTCAAGATACTTCTTAACTTCGTACTCTAAAATGGCCTTTTTACCATCGATAACACTTTCAAGACGCTTGGCCTTTTCCGGCTTTCCTTTAATCTCGGCCTGATATGTTTTTTGAATTTTATGATTCTTAATCTGTTCTGAAAAAGCACGGGCAGCTTTCTTAGTATAAGCAATCATCATTAGACCGGCCGTCTCTTTATCAAGGCGGTGGATAAGAAATGGTTCACGTCCAGTGCGTTTGTGAATCTCTCTTATGATCGTGTACTCATCACCATACTTTGTCCCTTGGCACAGAAGCCCTGCTGGCTTGAAGTAAACTCCATAGTGGTGAGTCTCATGCATGCACTCAACAGTGCTCATATCAAATTCTGCAATATTTGGATCAACGTAAAGCTTGATCGTTTGACCGCGTTTGATTTCATACTTGGCCTTACGAATTCGCTCAGGCTTAGCAGACTTTGTCCAACAAGCACCTTGCTTCATAAGGTTTTTAATTTTTATCTTTGATAGCTCAATTCCTGCTTTTGCACATTTTTCTGCAAGTAGGTCTGCTGCCGTTGTATCTGAATAGGCCTTTGCCGTTACACTAAATTTCTTCATAAATTATTATCCATTAAAATAAGGACAACCGCTGCATCCACTCTGGCAACAGTCATTAATATCGGCTTCTTCATCAACTCTTAGGTTTGGTGAAACAAGAGATAGGGTATAAGTTTTTACGCCGCGAACATTTCCGACTAATGTGAAAAGTTCAGGGCTTTCAATTGGTGTCTCCATTGTTCCTAAGTTTAGAGATAGGGCCAGATGGTGAGCTATCGAGTGAGAATCACAAAGAATATTGAATTGTGCCTCATTATTTAGAGTCACTAGGTATTTCTCTGCATATGATTCAATGATATATTCTTTCATATATAATCCAAATCAATTAAGGTAGCGCCATGTTTTATGACTTTCCGATAAAATATCACGAACCTGTTTTCCGTCCTCCTTCTGAAGGGCGTTCTCTCCTTATACAACAAACCATTGGTTGCTCCAATAATAAATGTACATATTGCAATATGTACCGTTCTAAGACTTATAAAGAGAGAAACACCGATGAGGTAATTGAGGATATCAAGAAGGCGGCGGCCTATTACCGACGCTTTGAAATGCGCCCCTCTAAAGTATTTTTATGTGATGGGGATGCTCTTGGGGCCCCTACTGAGGATCTTTATAAGAGCCTTTTGGCAATTCGTGAGGAATTTGGAGATATTCGCGTGGGAGTCTATGCGACGGCCCAAAATATGCTGGATAAGACGCAAGAAGAACTTTGCTACTTAAAGGAAGCAGGCCTTGGTATTGCTTACCTTGGAATGGAATCTGGTTGTGACAAAGTCCTCCATATGACAGTTAAGGGAAATAGCGCCCAAGATATGATTGATGGTTCCAAAAAAGTTATGGATGCGGGGATGAAATTGTCTGTTATTGCCATGCTTGGACTTGGTGGCAAGAAGCATACTGAGACCCATGTAAAAGAGACATCACGTGTTCTATCTAAAATCTCTCCAGATTATCTGTCATTTCTTACGACAATGGCAGTTGAAGGAACCCCATATTACCGAATGGTACAGCGTGGCCTTGAAATGCTGACAACCAAGGAAATTCTAGGGGAGATGCACGATATCTTATCTGGCATTGAGGCCTCTCGAGAAATTTTACTTAGGATCAATCACGTCTCAAATATGTATCCAATTGGAGGGAGTCTTCCTCAAGATCAGGCCACGATAATTCAACAGGTTAAGCAGTGGTATGAGGAAGCGCCAGAAGGAACATATCCACCAAAACCTTCACATATGTAGGATTTCGCAGTATAAATTGGCCATGACTCAACAACAGTATAATATCGCATTTATCATTTTATCAGTTTTAGTATTCATCCTTTCAATGGGAGTAGGCTTCTTCTATATCAAGCTTAAGCAAGAGACGAAAAAGCGTATCGCCGAACATGACAAGATGGAAGCAAAAGAGAAAGAGAGACAGGCCTTTGTTCGTGACAGCCTAATTACAATTGCACGTGCCTTTGTCCAAAAACAGTGTGAAGCAAGTGAGGCCTGTATTCGCTTAAGAATGCTTATTGACCGCGTGGACTTTGTTGAGAATGAAGAATACCCAATTATCTTTTCGATGTATGAGGAAATTAAGCACTTTCCAACTCATCAGGCCCGCAAGGACCTATCAAAACAAGAGCGCTTCTCACAAGATAAGGAGCGATTTGCCATTGAAGACAAACACATGGATAATTTAACTATTGAATGTAATAAGCTAATAACAAATCTTATGGTTAATTAATGCAATACTATGTCCACAATCTTAATCCAATTGCTATCGATTTTTTGGGTGTTAAGATTGCGTGGTATTGGCTGGCCTACTTCTTCGGTTATTTCTGGACACTCTATTTAGGAAAGTATCTCATTAAAAGAGAAGAGCTAAGTGTCTCTTTTCATCATTATTTAAATTATCTCTTCTCTGGCTTCTTTGTCATGCTGGCCGGTGGGAAACTCTTTTATATCTTCTTCTATAATTTTAGTTATTATGCTGCGGACTTAAAGCGCGTTCTTTACTTCTGGGAGGGAGGAATGAGCTTTCACGGTGCCCTGATTGGGGGGGGGCTTTGGACTTACTACTACGCTAGAAAGCATGGGCTAAAATTCTTTGCCCTAACAGATATCGTTCTAACAACTGTTGGGCCAGGTATTATGTTTGGCCGTATCGCTAACTTTATTAATGGAGAGCTTGCGGGAAGAGTTTCAGACGTTCCTTGGGCCGTCATTTTTCCAAAATTATATGATTCTAATCCTCGTCATCCTTCACAGCTCTACGAAGCCTTTTTGGAAGGGTTAGTCTTATTTCTTATTTTATTTATTTTGAAAAAGAATTTAAAAAGACCAGCTTTAAACTCTGGCCTTTTTCTTATCATCTATGGAATTGGTCGTTTTATTGTTGAGTTCTTTCGAACTCCTGATCCACAAATTGGGCTCTTCTTTAACCTCTTTTCAGTGGGGCAATTCTACTGTTTTGCGATGATACTCATTGGAGTGGCAATTATTTTTTGGCCTTCTCGTTTATCGCATTCTCGTACTGCTTAAGTAATTCTGGATCAACTTCTGTTGGTGTAATTTTACGGAAACTCTTGCGAGCATTAATCATATTTTCACACTTATGGACGGCACCGTCACCTTCTACTGGAACGTTTTTACGCCCATCTTTCATCCAAGTAATTTCTTTTCCACAATAACGACATGATGCCATGAGTAACTCCCTGATTTTAAAGCAATTTAGAGTGTCAATTTTAGTGGTTTTGGGTTATTCTAACAACTATAAAAATAAACTGGAGTGCATAGTGTTAGATATCAAATTTATCAGAGAAAATGTTGATTTAATGAAGGATGTAATTGCGAACAAGCGAATTGGGCTTGATCTAGATGAACTTCTTTCAATTGACTCTAAACTCTCTGAATTAAAGACGAAACAACAGGATTTACAAGAGAAGAGAAATGCTCACTCGAAATTAATCCCAAAAGCATCTAACGAAGAAAGACCAAAACTTATTGCTGAAGGTAAAGAAATTGCCAACGAGCTTAAGGAAATGAATCCAGAAATTAGTGAACTTGAAGAAAAGTTTAAGGCGCTTATGTACGTTGTTCCAATGGTTCCATCTAAAGATGCACCAGTTGGAAAAGACGATAGTGAAAACGTTGTAAGCCGTGTTGAAGGTGAGAAGCCAAATTTCTCATTTGCTCCAAGACATCACGTTGAAATTTTAGAAATGAACGAATGGGCAGAGTTTAAGAATATCGCAAAAGTTTGTGGTTCACGTTCTTACTCTCTTAGAAATGATATGGTTCTTTTAGAAATGGCCATGCACCGCCTCGCTCTTGATATGCTAACGGAAAAAGGCTTCACACTTGTTTCATCACCATCGATGGCAAGAGAAGACGCTCTTTATGGTACAGGTCACTTTCCAACTGGAAGAGAAGACGCTTACTATATTCCAGAGCATGATATCTATCTTTCAGGAACAGCAGAAGTTCAATTAAATAGTCTTCACGGTGGTGAGATTATCAATGAATCAGATCTGCCAATTTTATACGCTGGTTTCTCTCCATGTTTTAGAGGGGAAGCGGGAAGTTACGGTAAGGATGTAAAAGGTCTTATCCGTGTCCACCAATTTCAAAAAACAGAACAATTCGTTATCTGTAAAGGTGATGAAGCGGAATCTGAAAAATGGCATAAGTCACTTCTTGAAGCTGCAGAAGAATTCTGTAAGGCACTTGAGCTTCCATATCAAATCCTAGAAGTATGTACAGGTGATATGGGTGCTGGAAAATTTAGAATGTACGATATTGAGTGCTGGGTACCAAGTGAAGAAAAGTACCGTGAGACACACTCATGTTCTGCACTTCACGACTGGCAAGCAAGAAGAACAAATACTCGCTACAGAGATGCAGATGGAAATGTTAAGCACGTTTTCACTTTAAATAACACGATGGTTGCAACGCCAAGAATTCTTGTTCCTTTCATTGAAAATCATCAACAAGAAGATGGTTCAATTTATGTTCCTGAGAAATTAAGAGCATATATGGGTGGAAAAGAAGTTCTTAAAGGACGTAATCGCCAGTAGGTGATTAAGAGGGAAGGATCAGGCTTATGGTCTGAACTCCCTGCTCACTTTGTGATAACTTGAGCTCACATCCATGCGTCTTTGTCATGGATTGGGCCAAGCCTATCATTTGCGTATTTGTACTAAGCATCTCTCCCTTTAGGATTTTTACTCCTCGAGACCTCGCCTCAAGAATTAATAAACTTAGCAATTCCTTACCAATACCAATGCCTTGGTATTTATCAATGATAGTAATGGCAAACTCTGCAATAGCTGGATTGTCTCGTTGAATATCAAACCTTGCAACTCCCATTGGATGAGAGGGACTTGTGATTGTTGCGACACCGATAGCATAGTGAAATCTCTTATCGTATTCGGTGAGATTGATGAGCTCTTTAGCAGTTAAACCTTTCTTTGCACCAAAGAAGCGGTGATAGATGGACTTAGGTTCCATTTCATGGATACCTTCAAGAAGCATCTTCTTATCAAGAGGGCCGATTTCACGAATCTGTGCTTTATGGCCTGCAAAATCGTAAATATGGTCTAGAGCTAAAGCTTCCACATCGAAATAGTATCACAGCTTCAT
This sequence comes from Halobacteriovorax sp. CON-3, assembly GCF_043196995.1. Taxonomy (NCBI): domain Bacteria; kingdom Pseudomonadati; phylum Bdellovibrionota; class Bacteriovoracia; order Bacteriovoracales; family Halobacteriovoraceae; genus Halobacteriovorax; species Halobacteriovorax sp. CON-3. The sequence continues at coordinate 1,146,307 of NZ_JBEBNA010000001.1, read as the reverse complement.
TTGAGAGTATGATTTTTTTGACACAGCCTCCACTAAATGCGTAAAATTATAAGTAAAGTACTTATGGAGGAGACTTAATAATGGATAATTTCTACCCACTTAAAAAAGTGGCCGATATATATGGTGACCCAAATTTAAAATTTGAGATACAAGATCTAGAATCTGCCGGGCAAATTCCGGCCTCTCGTAAGTACAGAAGTGGTGCAATCTTTAGAAAAGGTTGGCCAGTAAATTTACTTCCAAAAATAGGCGAACAAGTTGGTTATTTCAAGAAATTTGAAAAGCCTACTTCGGTTTGTGTTTTCACGACAAAGGGTGGAGTTCTTAAATCGACACTTGCTCTAAACCTTGCGCGCACAGCTGCACTTCATGGACAGCGAGTATGTGTTGTTGGACTTGATATCCAAGGAGATGTAACAACGTCACTTGGTTATGATACTGAGTCTGATGACAGCGGAAGCCTTGATGAGCTTATTCAAAAACTAGATCAGACAAAGGGCCTATGTGATTACTTCTCTGGGGAGGCAACTCTTGATGAAGTGATCGTTCAACTAGGAATGCCTAATTTATTTATTATTCCAGAGACACCTGAGCTTGTTGCTCTTAATGACTCATTAAATAATATTAACCGACGTGAGTTTTGGTTAAAAGAAAGAGTGATTGATCCACTTAAAGAGCACTTTGATCTTGTGATCATGGACTGCTCTCCAAATTGGAATAAGCTAACGACTAATGCTCTTGTGGCAAGTGATGCACTAATTTCACCTCTCGAGTGTAAGATTAATAACTTTAGAAACTTCAGAGTTTTCTCTCACTTCCTAAAAGAATTTAAAGATGAGATGAGACTAGATTTTGAATCAATCTTTGTACCAACAAAGTATTCAACAAATAAGAAGTTAAGTAACGATATCTTAAATTGGTACTATCAGAATGTTACTGGTTGTACGACTGTTGGTATTAAAGAATCAGTAAGTGCTGAAGAGGCGATGGCGCTTAATCTTTCAATTGCAGAACATGCAGCTGGAAAGCCCATTGCAAAAGACACTGTTGAGTTATTTAAACAAATCCATCAGGCGATCTCTAATTATCACATAAGAAAATCAGAACAAAATCAACTTCCCGGACATCAGGCACGAGTTTTTGGAGGCCTAGGGCAAGCTAATTTTGGAAATTTGAGTAATAGGTTTTAATTATGGCCATTGGTTTAAATGATTTAACAGCTAAGAAACAGGCCAAGAAGGTTGAGGTTGCCCCAGCTGTCGTTGCTGTTGAAGAGGTTGTTGTTGCGACTCCTGAAGAAGTTATGGAGAAGCAACAAAGGCCATGGGAAGGAAAGTTTCAGGCCCAAAAGAGTTCTGTGGCAAATCAGGCCGTAAAAAGAGCAAGAGAGATTTCTGCTAAGAATGAGCTTCATGCAAAAGAGCTAAGAAAGAATTTTACTAGTGCACAGAAAGAATTAGAAATTAATCAATATATTGAAAATCGTGAGAAAGAGTTTATCGACTTAGATTCGTCTAAGAATATGCTTAAGTCAAAGAATCGCATAAGAACACAGCGCTCTTTGTTTAAGAGACTAAGAGATTCAATCTTTAGGTCTTAAATTCTTGTCGATATTAAAATTATGAAATTCTTTTTCATTAAAACAGTGAAGAATTTTAGGGGAGTACTTCTCGATTACATCTTTCGAGTTAGCTCCTCTAAAAAGCTCATTAAAGGCATTTGAACACACTTGCTTTGTAAATTTATGCTTGATCCCACTACATTGCTTAATAAAATCACAAGAATGAGGATAGCCTCGATAGCACTTCATTGATTCTATATCACATGTATTTTCATCCACTATCTTTGTATTGCATGAAGAGAGTAGAAAAATTAAAACTGCTAAGCTAGACAATATTTTCATCGATTAATATATCCTTAAACTTGTTAATGACATCATGCTCGTAGTGATCAAGTTGATTCATTGTTAATTCAGTTAGCGCATCCCTTGCATTCATCTTGTGGACAGTAACCATTTTATCGTAAGTATTTACAAGAGAGATAATCATTATGGGGAGGCTTAATTCCTTTAAACGATTTGGGCCAGCGCCACCTTTGACTTCTTCATGGTTGACGATGAGTTCAAGAACTTCCTTTGTTACCCATGGTTTATCTTTAAGAGCACTGACGGCATCTTTAACGTGAAGGCCATAAACTCTTTTCTCATCTTCACTCAACTCTTCTTTATTCTTTTTAAAGAGCTCTTGATCTTGGCTATTTAAGCGCGTGATTCCAACATCGTGGAGTAGACTTGCAGTCGCAATATTTGAAATCTCGGTATCATTACAACCTGCTCTGATAGCAAGCCTAGTAGCAAGGGTTGCAACATTCATTGAGTGTTCAATAATTAAATTTGTATCGACAGTTTTTTTATCAAAGAATTGTTTTAAGGCATCTGGCCCTGAAGAGAGAACTTTTTTTAACTGAGCGGCAGCAAGCTCTGTCATTTGATAATTTTCTTCTTTATCTGGAGCCTTCAGTGTTTGTTCGATTGCCGTCTTACACGCACCATCAACGACTTCAATCTTTTCTTCAATTGGTATGTCAATATCCTGAAGTTTTGAATCAAGAAGGTCTTTAATATATTGCTGATATTTTTCAACATCTGCTTCAAGAATATAGAACTTAGCAACTTGTTGCTTATTTAGCTTTTCAAGTTTCTCATGTGAGATTGCACTGCCTGCCTCTTGATACTTAAGATAGGTCTCTTTAAAGTAAATATATAAATCAAACGTTATGACGCTTTCTGCTTCAATTGTTGTGATTCTTAGAGGGTAGTAATCCATAAATCCTAATTCATTAAAACTAATAATAAAGTCTATTAATTTAATTTTATGGTGAATTTAGAATTTACACAACTATAGAGACTTAACACTATTTGTGTTTATTGAGAGGAATATAAAGTGCCACAAGAGTTCCAACGGGTTTTCGCTCAATTGTGAACTTTATCTTAAGTAATTCGCAATAAGAGCGAATAATAAAATAGCCAAAACCGGAACCTTTTTCTCCTAAGGTACCAAAGCTGATTCCTGTATCGATCTTATTATAGATTTGTTCTAACTTCTTTTTCGTAATCCCAATACCATTATCATAAACTTCGAGCTTAAGCGCTTGATCCACCTGTGTGCAAGAGATCTTGATTAGTCCTTGATTTGGAGTAAATTTTATTGAGTTTGAGATGATATTACCCAGAATCTGGTGAGTGAGGATTGCAAGGTTAGAGTAGACCTGTAAGTCCTCAGAAGTCTGAGGGATTTCAATTTCTATTTTCTTTCTTTCACACTGAGGAGAGAAGATCGTTACAATATTATCAAGTAAGCTTTTAACCTTCACATATTCGAGGTGCGGCTCATTATTGATTAACTCTTGTTCTGCCTTAACATTATCTAAGATGTCTTTGATATGCATACAGGCCGAGTAAACCTTAGGCCATGCCTTCGTTTCTTCAACATACCCTCGACGAAGATAGCGACTTGAGTAACCGATAATAACAAAGAGAGAGTTTGCAATATCATGAGAGAGTACTCTTAGGAGGCGAATATACTTTTGCTGATCTAGGTTTTTAATGAAGTTAATTTCATTTTCTTTTTGAAGTCTATTGATCTTTAGACTTAGGGCAATTGATAGGGTGAATGACTCTACCATATTTCCTAAGAGAATCGAGTTTTGTGTAAAGTCATTGTCTGTAAAGTGGCCGTAGATTGTCGCAAAATAGGCGAATATACCAATGTTCATGATAAGCCATGAAAGTAGATAGACTTTTGATTCAATCGTCGGCTGTTTTACGTTCGTATAGATTGAAATATAAATGATAAAGATAACTAGACTTAAGATATAAATATCGACGAGTGGCCCTATGATAAAATTAAACGAATCAAAGAATGGGACGACAACTGAGATGATTAGAGCAATTGATACGACTGCATAAATCTTTTCTAGTCTCTTTATAACTGGACTCTCAAAGAAGTCGATACTCAAGAGGTCCTTGGTAAACTTATATAGGTAGTTACACGAGATCATCGCAAAGACACCTAGATATTTCACATGATTACTTAAGGAAAGGATACCCTGTGTGTAACCAGATAAGGCCAGAACAGAGTTAACCATAAAGAAAATAAAGACTGAGTAGACGATATAGATCGACGCTCTATTAATGAGGCCAAGAATTAGGTTATAGATGAGAAGAGTACACATAAAGCCTAGATAAATAGAAAGGCTTATGATTCTAGTCTGTTCCTCTTTTTGAATATACTTAGTGTCTGCCAGTAAGGCCTTAGTATCAAATTTGTGTAGACTATGAGTTTTGAGAACAATCGTTTGTTGCTCTCCCGGCCCTAGGTCTATCCTCAATGACTTGTGCAGAGTTGTATTTGCATTTATTTTTTCGACAGGAAATTCAGAGACCTTTTGTGATGCTAAATCCACAAGATAGACTTCATGTAATTTAAAAGTATGGGTATTAAAATAAAGCTCTTTGTGAACAGAGTGGTCTAATGTATTTCTAAAGTTAAAACGTAGGTAAATATTTTTATTTGTATAATCAAGATTTACAACAGTCTTGCCGTTGCTTTTAAAGCCGTCTGGTGTGTAGTGCTTCTCATCAGTAAGCTTGTATTCGACATACCTTGAAATATTATGATTTTGATCTTTGAAAGTCTTATTATTAATCTGTACAATTGTCTGCGTTGCGAGAATTTCTTTTGCTGGAATGAAAAGAAGAAGTAATAATAAGAATCGAAAAATAAAATTAATCACTAAGAAAGTATAATTTTAATTAAACAAACTTTAAATAACAATTGTGTAGATAGATGAAAAAAAACTTGAATTTCTATTTTGACTTCACGTCTCCTTATTCATACCTAAGTATGATGCAAATAGACGCAGGGCTTCTGGCCGAGAAGTATGAGATTAATTATTGCCCAGTGATGGTGGGAAGGCTTTTTGCCTTGAATGAAATGAGTGCACCTGCGCAAGTAAAGAACAAGGCCTTGTACTTATTTAAAGAAGCCTTGAGAAGTGCTGAGCACTTGGGAGTAAAACTAACTTCACCAAAGATGCTTCCTTTTAATTCTTTACCTTACTTAAGAATGGCCCTCGGTCTTAAGAATGATAAATTGAAGCAAGCAGCATTTATTCTTGAAACATTTCATTATGGTTGGAAGTATGGTCACGATTTTAATGACTATAATCAGTTTAAAGAGTTTATTACGAAAAAATGTTTGACACCAGAGGAGTACGAACGTTTAGATAGTGATCGTAATTTAAAGAAAGAGTTAAAGCTTGATATTAATCGTGCCTTTGATAAAGGAGTCTTCGGAGTTCCAACATTTGAAGTTGACGATGATTTTTATTGGGGCAATCACAATATTGACTTTCTCGCAAAAAATAAATTTTTAGATTATAATGAACACGAAGAATTTATTAACTTTAAAAAATTCTTCGAGGAAGAAAAATGAAATTGAAATTGAAATTAAAACTACTTTTTATTCTATTAATTGGTCTTAGCGTACATGCAAACACTAAGGTAATGATGAAAACTAATTATGGTGACATCACAATTAAGCTTTATGATAAAAAGGCACCTGAGACAGTAAAAAACTTTTTAAGCTATGTTAACTCTGGTTTCTATAATGGAACTATTTTTCACCGTGTAATTGATGGATTCATGATTCAAGGTGGGGGATACGATACAAGCCTTAAGAAGAAGAAAACAGAAAAGCCAATTAAGAACGAGGCGACAAATGGCCTAAGTAATGTTCTTGGAACAATTGCGATGGCAAGAACTTCTGTTATTAATTCAGCAACTTCACAATTCTTTGTGAACGTAAAAGATAATACTTTTCTCGATCATTCAGGGCCAACGCCATCTCAATATGGTTATGCAGTATTCGGAAAAGTTATTAGTGGCATGGCCGTTGTTAATCGAATCAAAAAATCAAAAACTGGAAGAAATGGCCCATTTCAAAATCTTCCGGTATCAAATATCGAAATTAAGAAGGTTTACGTCCTTCCTTAATTCTGAAGCTTTACAGAAACACTCAAGTATATAGCTCACAAATAGCAAATTCTTCGTACGGAAGAATTTGCTATTTTAGTTAAGATATAATCTGAGTATGGGCTCATTAAAGATAAGTAGCAAAACAAATAATAAATTATCTAGTAAATCGAATTTAAGTTATTCTAAATTTAGTCAAATTAATGGCAAACATCCGCTCCAGGATAGCTGCCAAGATTCCTTTATTACATACCAGGTACGAAAGAGGCATGGGGGAAGTGTTGCTTACTTTAACTTTGAGCTAGCAAAGGAGATGGGACTAATCCCTGAAGAGCATGAAAATACCCTTACTAAAGATCTTGCTCAAAAAATCCTCGATACATTCTCTATCGTGATCATTAATGAATATGATATTGAAAATGGTGTTGAATACCCAAAAGATGAAATCTTACCAAATCGCTATATGGCAACACGCTATCTTCAGCTACAACACCCGAATAAGCAGGGGAAGACCTCTGGTGATGGGCGCTCTATTTGGAACGGAACGGTCAATCACAATGGCCTTACTTGGGATATCTCAAGTCAGGGAACTGGGGCAACGAAACTTTCACCTGCAACTCATATACAAAATAAGTACTTTAAAACTGGAGACCCTTCGATTTCATACGGTTGTGGCTACTCTGAGTTTGATGAAGGACTTGCAACTCTTATGTTTTCAGAAGTTATGCAAAAGAATAACTATGAGACGGAGAGGTGTCTTGCCATTATTAAGTTTAAAGACAATATCTCAATCAATGTTAGGGCCAATAGTAACTTAATTAGGCCTTCACATATGTTCAATCATCTAAAGCAGGCCAATTATAATGCCTTAAAAGATATCGTTAATTATTATATTGATCGCCAAAAAATGAATCATGATTGGCAGAAGGTACCTAAGACAACTAAGGCGAGATACCGCTACTTCTTAAAGAAGCAAGTTGAGGTCTTTGCAAAGCTTGCGGCAAATTTTGAAGATGACTATATCTTTTGTTGGCTGGATTGGGATGGAGATAATATCCTTATGAATGGGGGAATTATCGACTATGGCTCAATTAGGCAGTTCGGGCTCTACCACCATGAGTATCGCTTTGACGATGTTCAACGCTATTCCACAACAATTAAAGAACAAAAGGATAAGGCCAAGTATATTGTTCAATCCTTTGTACAGATTGTGGATTTTTTAGAAACGAAAGAAAAGAAACCTATCGCTGAATTTGCGGCAAGTGAGTATCTCGAACAATTTGATGAAATTTTTGAGACTCAAAAGAAATATAATCTCATTTCAAAAATAGGGATTTCTCCGAAATATCATGATTGGTTAATTCAAAAAAAATCTCAAGAAATTGAAGAGCTACAAAGATCCTTCTATTATTTCGAAAAAGCGAAATCAAGCTTTGGCCTCTATGAAGTTAGTGATGGAATTTGTTGGGATGCAATCTTTAGTATGCGCGATATTCTCCGAGAGTACCCCCAAATGATATTGAGTCGAGGAGAGTGGATTACTCGTGAGGAGTTTATTAATATCGCTAAATCTAGTTATGCAAGTAAGGCCGACTTAGAGATCAATTCATATCGTGCGAATAAAATTGATTCTTTTCAAGATTCTTATATTAAGTTACTTCACTTGGTTTCAAAGAAATCAAAGAAGAAATTTGATGAAGTGTTATTAGAAGTTGTTATGCGCTCTTCAATCATTAATAAGTATGAAAGAGTAACAGGGGATAGTATCGCACGCATCGTTGAATCAATGATGAAGAAGTATAAGAAGTTTGATCCACAAACGATTTTCAATGTGGTTCATGACTTTAGGGAACATCAAACATTCGACCCTGATAATATCAGTCCGAAGAGTGAGCGAGTTGCGAATGAGAAGAAGCATCTAAAGCCTATCGTAAAAGAGCTTCTAAAAATTGTAAGAGATTACAGAGAAGGCATCTAGCAAATGAAAATTGGATTATATGGTGGCGGCGACTTTTGTGACAATGTCGAAATTGACGAGCATATCCTTGAGCTTTGTAAGAGCGATTCACCAAGCATAACTTATATACCTGCAGGTTCTTATGAATCTGAATTAGAATTCATTGACCTAATCATGGCCTATAAGAAAATAGGCTTTAAAAGGTTTATTCATCTTCCTGTTGATCATGAGTTTGATCGAACACTAAAAGAAGAGGCCCTTCAAAGTGATGTGATTCATCTTGGGGGAGGGAATACCTTTTACTTTTTAAAGCATCTCAAAGAAAGTGGGATGTTTGAGGAATTGATTGAGTATGTAGGGCGAGGAGGAATTCTAACAGGACTCTCTGCTGGCGCTATTATCACAACTCCTAATATTTTAACGGCATCTTTCCCTCCTTGGGATCGCGATGATAATGAAGATAATGTAACTGATTTTGAGGCCATGAATATTATCGACTTTGAATTCTTTCCACATTATCGCAAATCAAAGCGTTACGATGACGAATTGAAGAGACATTCGATTCTATCTCGCTATCCAATTTATGCATGTCCCGATGGAAGTGGACTTGTAGTTACTGATGAAGAAGTTGTTGTTCACGGAGAGTGTTATATTTTTGAAAAAGGTCAGAAGTATAAATTATAGCTTTCTCTTACTCGGTCTTGTCAGTAAGAAAACAATAACCCCAATTCCTATTAATGAAACGATAACTTTTATCGTTGGATCAACTTCTACGTAAATCAGTGTGTACGAAAAAAGGGCCACGATCATTGAGATGGCAATGATTTTTGACTTCACACTGACGACACCATACTTATTCCAATCTGTGATTATTGGCCCAAAAATCTTGTGGTCAAGGAGCCACTGGTAGTACTTCTCATTACTTTGAGAAAAGAAGTATGCACTTAGCAGCAGAAAAGGAGTTGTTGGAATAAGAGGAAGAAAGATACCAATAAAGGCAAGAATCACAAATGCAATTCCAAAGCTTAGGTAAATGGCCTTTCTGCTCTTATTGATCATTAAAAAGTCTTTATTGGTGAATTAGGCTTTTTCTTTGCTCTAATACAAAACCTTACCGGAGCAGGATAGCCTTCAACTGTTTTCGTTTTATCATCAGGGTCTAAGAAGTCTTCAAGTGATTGATGTGGAGGTGGACACCACTTTGTTTGTCTCTGTTCTTCAAAATTAGTCGTTGAAACAGAAACAACTTCCATATCAATAAAGCCAGTACGATTAATCCAATTCTTTAGACAACTAAGAGTTGGTAGAAACCATACATTTCTCATCTTTGAATAACGGTCTTCAGGGAAGAGACAGATCGTTTCTTCTCCAGGAATACCAATTGTCTCCATAATCATTTCTCCGCCAGGAACAAGAGACTCTCTAATTGAGATTAGCTGCTCAAGAGGATGACGGTGATGGTAGAGAACTCCCATTGAGAAGACGACATCAAAGAATGATCTAAAATTTGGAAGGTCTTCAATTCCAAATAATTCAAATTTTAAATTATCGTATTTTTTAAAGTGATTGATAAATTCAAACTGGGCCTGATTGTGTAGCACAGGATCAATTCCAAGCACTAGCTTTGGGTCTTGCTTGGCCATCTCAAACATATAGTAGCCGTTATTACAGCCTACATCTAAGACAACCTTATCTTTCAAGTTTGGTAGAGATTCTTTTAATCTTTGCCACTTCTTATCAGAGCGCCATTCCGCATCGATATCGAGCTCGCCAACTTGAAAAGGTCCCTTTCGCCAAGGAATAAGTTTCGTTGCAGTCTCTAGAGTTTCTTTTGAATCCTCTTCAAGAGAAGGAATGATATCAAAAATCTCTTTGTATTCTTTTTGGTACTTTGTACGAAACATTTGAATCTTTTCGGCCTTAAGCTGTTTTAAAGACTCAATATCAACTCGATTACCAAATTTTTCTAAGTATTCTAAATTATCCATTCTCTTCCTATTTGATACATAGGTAACAAGCAAAATTATACCATCTAAAAATCATTTCAGATTTCTTAAATCCTGCTTCATCAAGCATTTTAAGTTGTTGTTGTGGAGTAAGAGGTCTAAGAACATTTTCGAGGGCCTCTCGCTTTTGAGCAATTTCCATCTCACTATAACCATTTCTACGTTTAAAATCGTAATAAAGATCAATGAGTAGGTTATCAATTTGCTCGTCTTGGCAGATGATCTTTTCTGCTAAGATAAAGCAGCCATTATCATTTAGGCCATTGTAGATATTTTTAAGAACATCTAGGCGTTCTTCGACAGGTAGGAATTGAAGCGTATAGTTCATGATGGCCATACCAGCCTTTTCAATCTTTACATCAGTAATCGACTCTTCTAGTAACTTAACATTTTCCTGTAGTCCGTGAGACTTAAGCTTTTGTGCTGCTTTTTCAAGCATTGGCCTTGAAGTATCAATTCCAACAAATTGAGGTAGCTCTTTATCATTTTGGCGAAAGTAGTCGGCCATTAAAAGCATTGTTGTTCCTGTTGAACAACCAAAGTCATAGACAGTACCTGATTCGTAAAAGCGTCTTGTCAGGTCGATGATAATTTTATGAATCTCGTGATAATTTGGAATACTACGTGACACCATGTCGTCAAATACTGAGGCCACATCTTGATTGAATTCAAAATCTGAGATTTTTTCAATTTTCTTTGCAAAGACTTGGTCTTTACCAGCGTTTAAAAATTTATTTTCCATGTGGCGAAACTAGAATATCTTTTGGATATTGTCCAATCTAGTATAAAAAATACTCCTTCTTTCCTCTTTAATTTCAATAGTTTACTGATATGCGTGATTTTTTCCTTTGAATAAGCAATATTTATTGGTATGTAAACAAAATATATATTGAAATAACAGCGCAGGTTCTATGAATAACGAATTGGATAGAGGGGAAGCTTTTAACGAAACGCTAAGAGTTTTATCCCATGATTACTCGGGGCATATGCATTTGATTAGATTTTGTATTGATGAGTTAATGCAGGATCAGGATCAAGAAAACCCTTTTGTGAAAAAATTAAACCAAGGTCTTGAACGCTTTGAGAATGATCTAAATCTTCTTAAGCAATCGACGCCATATTTCTTAGATGAAGAAGTTCCTTTAAGTAAAATTGCTGCAAGGGCCTTCGGTCAAGCACGTATCTACTTAAAGAAACATTATGCAGATTTAACATGGAATATTGAAAACGACTCAACCGTAAAAGGTTGTGAGGCCAATGATTTATGTGAGATCTTGTTCTCTTTTGCCCACTTATTTTCGACTTTAGCAAAAAAAGAAGGTCGCGAAACATTTCATATCACCTTAGAAATTAAAGACGAGTTAAGAAAATTAATTTTTATTAAGTCAGAATTAAACAAATACTTAAGACAAGAGTTAGATTCCATCTTAAACTTAGGTGACGAAAACGAAAAATCATTAAGAAGATATATCGGAATTCATAACTTCTTAGGGAAGGGAAAGGATTACGAAATTCTTGATGGGGACAACAATTTATCGGTGAGGTTTGAATTATGACAATGGCAACGGACAAGGAAATTTGGATTTTAGAGGATGATGAGGGATGTCGTTTTGTTTACGAACAAACGCTCGTTCACCGCTACAACAACTTAAGATTTTTTACTTCAATTGAAGAGTTTCAAAAGGCTCTTTCTAATACAGAAAAGAATCCTGCACTAATAATTGCAGATCTTATGCTTGATGATGGTAACTTTATGACGTACCTAAATCACTCAAAAGATCGTCGCTTAATGGTAATTCCATTTATCATTGTTTCTAGTATTGATGATATCGATGCTCTGAGATTCTGTTTTATGGAAGGTGCACTTGATTACTTAACGAAACCATTTAAGAAAAATGAATTAATCGTTAAGATCGAGAATGTATTTAATGGTAGCCCAAGAAGAATGGTACAACCAATTGCTCACAAGTCGATGCTTCTTGATGGAAAAGAAGTTGAGCACTTAACTAGTAAGCAAAAACAACTTCTGGGATTATTTATTAATTCTCCACATCGCATCGTAAGTCGCGATGATATCTTAGATAATGTTTGGGGCGACACAACTGTTCACCCAAAAACTGTCGATGTTCACTTATATAACCTAAGAAGAAAACTACATGACTATGGTTATATTATTCGTTCAGAAGGTGGCGGTAAGTGGTCACTCATTCCTGATACGTATGAAAAAGCTGCAAGTACAGATGAATCAAATGTTTCATCTAGTAGTAAAGATAGTGAAAACTCAGTATCAGAAAATTCATTATAATTTTTAATATTATAAATCGCCTCTACCACTAATAGAGGCGATTTTATATTTAGAAGAAGTTGATTTAAACCAATTATAGTCAATATGATTGAGACGAGACGCCAAGTGAATAAACCGAATAGTAGCTTCAATAAGGAGCTATTAAATTCGAATATCCATTATTGTCACATCGGTTTTGATGGGGTGTGTACTTACGTCAATGATCTCTATCTTGGTTATGGCCTAAATATTGGAACCAACCTCTTTAAGTATACTCCTGACGACAAAATGGAGTTCTTCCTTAAGCAAGTTGAAAAAGCAAAGAAAGGAGAAGCATGCCACTTCTTTTCTGAGTTCATAAATTTACTAGGGGAGAGAGACCTGTGGGAAATTTGGCTTCAGCCAGGTTACTCTGCAACGGGTAGCGAACCCTCTTATATTGAGGTTTATAGTCGAAATACAAATGCTGGCCCTGAGAATTTCATCTCTACTTTATTTAAAAATTTCTATACCGCAACTGATGATGACTTATTTATTTTAAATAATCAGCTTGTTATCTTAGATATTAATAAGGTGACAAAGCAAGGCCTTGTGGGTGCCAAATTTTCTGAAGTTATTTTTGATGATGAAGAATATCTCTTCTTTTTAAATACTTTTGAACAGGCAAAACGTCTTGATGGTGTTGCTCTTAAAGTAACTCATCCTATTTATCGAAAGCGTCGTTCAAAGAAGCGCTTTTGTCGCATTAGTGTTACCTATATTGTTATTCAAGGTGTTGGCCGTTATATGGTTCAGATTCGTGATGTTCATCAAGAACATACCAATCGTGTCACCCTAAAGATGCAAGAAAAGCAATTTGAAGAATTTGAAAGATGGCGCTCTCTTGGACAAATGTCTGCTGGTATTGCTCATGAAATAAATAATCCATTATGTATTATTCGCATTCAGGCCGAACAGCTAAAAGATCGCTATGCAGGTAAGATCAAAGATTCTGATCCTGGCTACCTAAAGAAATTAGAAAGTATTATTAAGCAAGTCGATCGCATTGAGAATATAGCAAATAGTTTAAAAATCTATTCTCGCTCGTCAAACTCCATCTCAAAAGAAGTTCATAATCTTGATAAACTAATTCAAGATTCTTTAGGACTTTTCCAGGCGCAAACTGGGCGTGAGATATATATCGATTTTAAAAATCCATTTAGTGAACTTGAGGTTGCGTGTAAGAAGAATGAATTCTATCAAGTAGTTCTAAGTCTTCTCACAAATTCGTATCAGGCAGTTCATAAATTCGATAGTCTCGAAAAATGTTGGATTAAAATTTGGGTAGAAGAGTCAATGCTTGATCACTATACCATTTATATTCAAGATGGTGGTGATGGAATCAAGGATAAAGACGTTAAGGATATTTTTACGCCTTTCTTTACAACAAAAGATGTGGGCGAGGGAACTGGGCTCGGTTTAAGTATTTCGAAAAAATTAGCGCTTGAAAATAATATGATTCTTGATTTTGAAAAAGACTTTGAATTTACAACGTTCTCAATATCGCTAGGCCAAAACGTTGTAAGGCCTAGCGTCGATTCTTAAAAAACTAATTAGCTATTTAGAACTTCTTGTAATTGTCCTGATTGGAACATTTCAGTGATAATATCGTTACCACCTACAAGCTCACCCTTGAAATAAAGTTGTGGGTAAGTTGGCCAGTTAGAGTAAGCTTTTAGACCTTCTCTAATATCCATATCTTCTAAAATATTAAATGTCTTATATGGTTTACCTACAGAGTTTAACATTGCAATTGTATTTGCAGAAAAACCACACATTGGCATATCAGGAGTTCCTTTCATGAATAAGAAAAGATCAGCTGACTTAATTAGTGTTTCGATTTGAATATTTAGTTCTTGTGACTTATCAGCACCAGAAACTGCTTCTCCTTGATTAATAGGAGTTGATTCTTTACCAAGAATGTTGAATGGATTATCGCTCATATTGATTCCTTTATTTCCTGAGTTTCAATTTCTTCTATCTTACCTAATAATGGCAGTTTTGGAAATAGCTTAGGGTAAGTGTCGGAAATTAAAGACGCTCATTCAACCAGTTACGCAGCTGAATCACTTCATCGATATCAATTTCATGCTCCATTTCATAGGCATGGAATTGCGCATTAGCTCCCAGGGCCACCAGATGCTCAATTCCTGCTTTCGTTTGATTAATATCAATAACGGGATCAAGACTTCCGTGAGCACAGACAATATCTGTTTCTTTTAGGCAAGTTGACAGCTCTCTTGGGCGTCTTTCCGGGTAGATTCTTGGTGACATGAGAATAATTCCCCCAAGCTTGTGATCAAGCTGGTAGGCCGTCTCAAGGCTAACACAACCACCTTGTGAGAAGCCTCCAATAAATATATCGCTATAATCAATATGCTCATTATTGGTCACGATCTCATCAATGATTTTTGTTAAAACTCTAACACTATTTTCTATTCCTGGAACTGGATTATTAGGTGGAATATCGTACCAACTGTAGCCAAAGTAATACTTTTTTGGGGCATTAAGCAGTAGGTAGCTAAGGCCTGTGACATTAATTTCTTGAGTAAATACTTTGTAAGACTCCAGACTATCACCTAGGCCGTGAAGGATAATCATAACCTTTTGTGAACTCGTTGGAGTGATATCACTTGCGGGTAGATAGAATGAGTCGAGTAGCTGTGTTTTTAAGTCGGTTTTCATAGGAAAAAAATATGTGATTGTGTGTTTTTATTCAAGTTTTATCTAAATTTTTTTTATGAACGGTCGATAGAATACTATCTATTGAATCCACGGAACACAGGAGGAAAATGTGTCAACAACTAGTATTTTAAAAGTTGAAACAAGAAAACCGGGAAGATCAACAACTCAAATGAGAAAAGACGGATATATTCCAGGAACTATTTACGGAAAAGGTTTTGCAGGAGCTCAATTTATGGTTCCAAAGCAAGGTCTTTCAAAGTTTCTACACACTTCAGGAAAAGTATTTGAAGTAGAGTTCGAAGGTAAGAAACACCTTGTAACTCTAGCAGATGTACAAAGAGGACACCTAGGAACGGATTTTGTTCATTGCTCATTCCACAAAGTATCAGCAAAAGAGAAAGTTGTTATTTCTCTTCCAATCCACTTTGTTGGTGAAGCAGTTGGAACAAAAGCTGGTGGTCTAGTTAACTTCAATATGCATGAAGTTGAAGTAGAAGGTCTACCAAAAGATATGCCAGAATCACTAGAATTCGATATCACTGGTCTTGAGCTTGATGGACACTGGTCTCTAGAGCACTTCACTCTACCAACAGGTCTTACTTGGGCACATGAGCCAACTGCATCAGTTGTTTCTTGTCACCTACCAAAAGTAGTTGTTGAGCCAGAAGTTGAAGAAACTGAAATGGTTGTTGAAACTCACGCTGACGCTGAAGCGGCAGAGAAGAAAGAAGAAGCAGCTTCATAATTTTTAAAAAATGATTATGTTATAATGAGGGGAGACCATATGGTCTCCCTTTGTTATTTTGGAGCGATCAAATGAAATCATTAGACACGTGGCTTGAGATGTATGGTGAATCTCACCAGAATAAAACCAATCAACGTATTCATGAAGTATGTGTTCCTCTCATCACTTGGTCTCTCTTAGGAATGCTTTGGTGTATTCCAAGGCCTGCTTTCTTTGGTTATTTTAATTGGGCCTGGGCCTTTGTTATTGTTGCAAGTATCTTTTATCTTTCACTAAAAAATTTAAAGGCCATCAGCATTGCTCTAGGGCTGGTTATTCCCTTCATGCTCTTAACTCAATTCTTCTTCGTGCAACTTCTCGCAGAGTACTTTCTTATTACTTGGATTGTTATCTTTGTTGTCGCCTGGATAGGGCAGTTTATAGGACATAAGATTGAAGGAAAGAAGCCTTCATTCTTTGAAGATCTTCAATTCCTTCTTATTGGACCGATTTGGGTTTTTCTTGGCAAGAAGTCCTAGCGCTAGTTGCGCCAGAAATCTTCGTGATAATTAAAATTCGTTAGCTCTTTCACTTTCTGAAGGTAGATGTGAATTTGTGGTGGGAATTGATATTCTGGAAAGATATACATTCCCCATATATGAGAAGCTAATAGAATATCTAAGATCGTAAACTTATCACTTTCATAAAATGGTAATAGCTTTACTGGAAGCTGAGAAAGCGTTTGGTCAAGGCCGTGTAAGTACTCTGCTTTATTTTGTACAAGTAAGTGAAATGGCCCACGCTTGGCCGACTTCTTATTGATAAAGTATTCTCTCGCTTCAGGAGTGAATTCTTTTGACCACGCCCAATAAGGCATACATAAGTTATGAACGTCTTTTCCAAGTTGATCAAGATAGTCACTAAGAATTTTATAGCTCTCGCTATGAAGCTTTAAAAGATTTAGATCCTTATCGCTGTGATTTGCAAGCGCCTTAATGATATCAAGAGACTCGTTCATGATCTCACCATCAATTTCCATTATTGGTAACATCTTTGTTCCAGTAAGCTCGACAGGTGTCTTCTCATCGTTGTAATCTAGAACAACTGATTCATATTCGATTCCAAAAAAACCAAGTGCCATGCGAACTCTTACACAGAATGGACAGTGGATATAGTGATAAAGTTTCATGTAGATTCCTTTCGGGTTCATGCGTCATTACGTATCAGTAAATAATAGTACAATATTGTTAAGAATTATTTAAGGAAAAACAATGTCATTAGCAATGCTCTATAAAGAAAGAAAATTTTGGCCTCTATTTTGGACGATGTTCCTAGGTGCCGCAAACGATAACGTATTTAAAAATGCTTTAATTATCTTAATTACATATAAGAATGTCTCATTATTTGGACTAGGTGCAGAATCATTAGTTGCCTTTGCTGGTGGAGCGTTCATTCTTCCATATGTTTTGTTCTCTGCAACATCTGGTCAAATATCTGACCACTATGACAAAGCGCAGGTAATTAAAGTTACGAAATATACAGAACTTGCATTCATGATCATTGGTGCAATTGGACTCTTATTAGAAAGTTACGGCGTCTTAATGCTGACACTATTTCTCATGGGTGGTCAGTCCTCATTCTTTTCTCCAGTAAAGTTCTCATCGCTTCGAACAATTTTAAAAGATGATGAGCTAACGACGGGAACAGCACTAATTGGTGGGGGAACTTTCGTTGCGATTCTTATTGGGACAATTATTGGTGGACTTGCAGCTGCTGCTCCTGATGCAACTAGTACGGCAGCATTTGCTATCTTGGCCTTTGCTGTCTTAGGAATCATTTCAGCGCGTTTTCAAAATAAGATTAATGATATCAATGAAGACGTTAAAATCGATTACACTTTTGTAAAGCCAACTTTTAAACTTCTTAGAGACTCGATGAAAGAGAAGAATTCGTTTCGTGCCATGATGGGAGTTTCTTGGTTTTGGTTTCTAGGATCATTTGTTCTTTCAGTTATGCCTGCAATTATTAAAAATGTTTTCTACGGTAGTGAGATGGTAACGAATATTTTTATGGCAACATTCACGGTAGGGATGGGACTAGGGTCTTGGATTTGTTCAAAGCTATCGGGGAAGAGAATTGAAGTAGGGATGGTTCCTGTTGCAGCAGTGGGGATGTCTCTTGCTGTCTTTGATCTTTACTATATCTCAACTCAGTGGCCAATGTCTGTAACGGGAGCACTGATGCCTCCTGCCGAGTTCTTTGCACAACCACTTGCTCTAAGAGCTATTGTTGATCTTCTACTTATTACAATCTTTGGTGGGAACTTCTATATTTCACAATTAACTTTTATGCAGCATAGTGCTCCTCTTGAAAAGCTAGCAAGAACTATTGCGGCCAATAATATTTGGAATGCTATTTTTATGGTTGTTGCGGCCGTCTCAATTATTGTCCTTAATAAGATGGGCTCAACTGCTCTTGATAATCTACTTATTCTTGGTGGACTAAATCTTATCTATGCAGGGATTAGCTACTACTTCTTTCATGAAGAAATGTGGCGTTTTCTTGTGCAGCTTTTTACAACTTTCCTTTACGATATTCAGATCGAAGGTGAAGAGAATATTCCTAAAGAGGGAAGACTTGTGATCGCTGCCAACCATACTTCTTTTGTTGATTGGGGTGTTGTGATGAGCCTTTCTCCAAGACCTATTCGCTGGGTAATTGATCATCGCTATTATAATATTCCGGGGCTTAAACAATTCTTTATGCAAGGACACTTAATTCCAATTGCAACGAGAAAAGAAGACCCTAGAGTACTTGATGAAGCATATTCAAAATTGAATATGACACTAAATGAAGAGCGTTGTGTGGGCTTCTTTCCAGAGGGATGGATCACTCGTGATGGTGAGCCAAGAAGATATCAGCCGGGAATTAAAAAAGTCGTTGAGCAAACTAACGCGCAAGTTGTTCCGATTGTTATTAAAGGCCTTTGGGGAAGTTTCTATTCGTTTTCTGGAAAAGGTGTCTTTAAAGGTATTCGCTGGAATTTTCTAAAACGTAGAAAGATTAGAGTCGTTATTCTTCCTTCGATTCCACCGGAAAATTTCTGTTATAAAGATCTAGAAGAAAAAATGGTCGTTGAATATAAAAAGCCTCTGTAGTACAGAGGCTTTTTTTAAGGTGTCACAATATTAAAGGTATTAGGGAAGGTATCAAGAGTTTCTTTGAGATCATCAAATACTTTCTTGTCTCCACTATAGTTAATATTTTTTTCGTCAAGTTCTGCAAAAGAAACTGCTCCCATGGCAAGCTTAACAAATTGGCCATGCTTTAATGAGATGGATGCATTGTCATCAGAGGCCAGTTGACGATTTTGTTCTTGCGGTTTTTTCATCGAATAATTAAGAACACTATTTCTCAAAGTTAAGTAATACTTTTCATTTCTGTCTGTAATATTTAATTCAAGTGTTAGGTCTGCACCGTTGGCCTTTTCTGAGTTAACTCTTACAGATAGATAATCGAGTAATAATTCAGTATCCATTTGAGAGAGAATTGCAGGGGATGCTGTTGGCGGTGCTGGCATCCCAACTCCATAGCGTAGCTCTTGGGCCCCTTGCACGTAGAAGTTTCTCCAAGTGGCATTTTCAGATTGATAGGCCAGTTGCTCATAAGTGTCAGCAAGCAATTGCTTGGCCTTTACATTCTTTGGTTGAGCGAAGACGAGCTTATTTAGAACTTCAGCAACAAAGCGATATTCTCCGGCCTTATAATCCTTAATGGCCATCTCCAGAACATCTCCAGCTCCGCCCATATAGGCAATGGTCTTCTTTGCTGACTCAACATCGGGAAGTGGGTTAAGGTGTGCCGGGTTTCCATCAAAGAAGCCTAGATACTTATCATAGACCGCTCGTGTGTTATGACTAAGACTTCCGTAGTAGCCACGATTGGCAAAGTTTCTTGCAAGGTTCTTATTGAGCTGAATACTATCTGCAAGCTCAGTGCCTGAGAGTCCTTTGTTTAGACGATTTACAGACTGGTCGTGAATGAATTTATACAAGTCTCTTTGCGAGGCCATGTGAGAGACGACTCGATCATTTCCAAAAGTTGGCCAATGGTGTGAGCCAAAGAGAATGTCGGCCTTGCTATATTTTTCAAGTGCTCTTTGGATATGCTTAGACCACATGAGGCTATCTCTAACTTGAGCACCTCTTAATGTTTGAATATTATGCATCGTATGGCCTAGGATCTCAGCACCGCAAAGGGCATTGTCTCTTGGGAAGTAGGCCATCATCTCTGTCGGGGCCTCGGCACCTGGAGTGAACATAAAGTCGATGGTCACACCGTCCACTAACAAGCTTCTGTCTTTATCAATGGTTGTTGTAGGCTTTGCAATAGCATACTCACCGCTAGGAGTGTAGCTTCCAAGCCCTGTTCCAACTGAGCCTTGTGGCCCAAAATCTAAAGTTCGTGCATACATATACTCAGCACGGCGACTCATGGCCGTTCCTGCAATGACATTTTCACTTACTGATTCGTACACAAAATCTTTTGGTGCAATCACTTGAATCTTGCCACTCTCTAACTCTCGCTTACTGGCCATTCCATAGACGCCACCAAAGTGATCGATATGAGAGTGGGTGAAAATAATTGCAGTGACAGGTAGATTTTCAACATTCTTTCTCACAAGATCTAGTGCTGTTTTGGCCGTCTCTGTTGTCATGAGGGGATCAATAATAATCCAACCTTTCTTTCCTCGAATAAAGGAAACATTAGCAAGGTCAATTCCTCTTACTTGGTAGATATGATCTGAGACGCGAAAGAGCCCATTGATTGATGTTAATTGTGATTGACGCCAAAGGCTTGGATTGACTGTTTCAGGTGGTTTGCCTTGAGTTAGTGAAGGGAATTTGGCCGGATCAAAAATTTCTTTCATTCCATCTTTCGATTTAATTGGCCCTTCAAGTTTGGCAATAAAGCCTTTTTGAGAGTCTTTAAAGTCACGATCATCATCAAAGTTTAATTCTTGTGTAACCGCCTTGTGAGCATCAAGAGTATATCTTGAGGCCGGTTTAGAATCATTTGAAAATGAGTACCTTGAACCACGGGTACAACTTAATAGAGAACTTAGAATTAGAATGGGGACAATGAGATAGAATACTTTCTTGGAATGAAACACGATTCCTCCTTATTATTTATTTAAATTTCTTAAAGGGGATATCGGCTTTTGGTCGGTTATTATGGGCCTAAGAAAGGTAATAAAAAAGGCCTCATTACTGAGGCCCTTCGTTTTATTAGAATTGATTGATCATTGCATCTGCATCAAAGCCAAATTTCTTGTATAGCTCAAGTGCAGTGTATGAAGACTGACCGAAGTGGCCATCATTTCCAAGGGACTTCATATTAAATTCAAGTCCTTCTTGTTTAAGTGCGTGACATAACATCGCACCAGCACCAGCTGTTAGTTGGTGATCTTCAACAGTAACAATTTTATTTCCATTCTTTGCTAGTTGATCTTTAAATGTTTCAACATCAATCTTGTTAATGAATGGGTTATTGATAACAGTAATATTTTTTCCTTTTGCTTCTAGTTCAGTTGCAGCTTTAAGTGCCTGTTGAACAAGTGGACCGTGAGTTACGATGATTCCATCTGTTCCTTGTCTTAGAACTTGAGCTTTTGCCCAACCGTAGCTTCCACCCTCAGTATATGATACTGGGTGCTTTTCACGGCCAAAGAAGAATACTGTTGTTTCAGGTGTTTCACCTTTGTTAACTGCTTCTTCGTATCTCTTAATCGCTTGATACATTAGGCTTTCAGCTTCTTCTTTAGTTGAAAGAGCAATTACTG
Source organism: Halobacteriovorax sp. CON-3 (assembly GCF_043196995.1). Classification (NCBI taxonomy): domain Bacteria; kingdom Pseudomonadati; phylum Bdellovibrionota; class Bacteriovoracia; order Bacteriovoracales; family Halobacteriovoraceae; genus Halobacteriovorax; species Halobacteriovorax sp. CON-3. Next base: position 1,124,736 of record NZ_JBEBNA010000001.1, on the reverse strand, counting down.
TTGTATTTGGAATACCTGCAACAGCAGAGAAGTAAGTTGTTGCTTGGTGTGAAGCACCGTCAGCAGCATCTTGGAAGCCTGTGTGTGAGAATAAACAAATCACAGCACCTTGTGAAAGTTGAGACATAATTAAAGGAAGATTTCCTTTTGTGACACCAAATTGTGCAAATGTATCAACAACTGGAATGAATCCTTGTTTTGCCATTCCTACTGCAGTTGAAACCATATTCGATTCTGCAATTCCAATATCAACATAGTGGCCTGGGAACTCTTTGTGGAATCCTGCTACACCAGTTGAGCCTGCAAGGTCAGACGTTACAGAAAATACTGGAAGTCCTTCTTTTGTTGCTTTAATCATTGCGTTGGCAAGACCTGGCTGAACTTTGTCAGAAGGTGCTGAACTCTTTGCTCCTTCTTTAGGAGCTGGCTTTGAAGCTAGGATTTCATTTGCCCAATTCTTGAATTCTTCTGGACAAGTTTCACCGCTATAAATTTCTTCAAGGAAAGAAATAAGTTTTTCGTCGTAAGCTCCAAGTGGGTAACCGTGTCCACCAGACTTCGCTTCTTCAGTTGCCTTCACGCCGTAACCTTTGATTGTCTTGATAACAAGAGCAACTGGCTTAAGCTCATTTGATTTTGCTTTTGCAATATTTTCTTCGATTGCTTGATAAACTCTTTCTAGGTCGTGTCCTTCTTCAACTCTAACAACATCCCAACCCATTTCTCTTAGAGCTAGAAAGCTTCCTTTCATGTCAAAGCTGTCTTCAGTAATACGTCCACCAAGTTTTGTATTATTATCACTGATGATCATAACAAATGGATTCATCTTTCCTTTCTGTGCAAGTCCTGGAATCGCAGCCATGGCCTCACGTGCTTCACCTTCCATACAACCACCATCTGAGATTGTACAAACAGTTACACGATCGTTTCCAATTGCTCTATCTGCAAGAGCAAGACCTTGAGCTTGAGGAAGTCCTGAACCTAGAGGACCGTTAGAAATGAATACACCTTCTGGGTTTAGGTGAGCTTCACCGTGACCAGTAAGTTTAGAAGTTATTGAACGGAAACCTCTTAGGCTTTCGAATGTTAGGCCGTCAAAACCTAGGTTTGCACGAAGAGCATAGATTCCGTTTTCTGCGTGACCAGCATCGTTTACAAAGTTAAATTTCTCAAACCAATTTGGTCCTTGTGAGAACATAATTGAGTGTAGGGCACTCATCATCTCAGCGAAAGCCGCAGGGCCTCCCCAGTGGCAAGCTGCTCCACCAATAACTGCGTGTTGATTCATTAGGGCAACAAGAGCTCTTGTCGCTTTTGGGTCAGCAAGAGTGATTTCTTCTCCCGCTAAGTTATGAATTTTAGTTGCATAAATTGGGGCCGTCGTCGGTGCCGATGCAAGATGATTTTTTACTTTTAATGGGCTGATAGTTGCAGTCATTAACTTCTCCGAATTCGTTGATTTTCAATAACTTATAAAAGGTATCACGAGGGAATTTTTTCTGGCCAGAGAATATTTGCTGACCAAATAGTTTGGCACTTTGGGCCGAATCCGTAAAACGTAAATATCTGAAAATACAGTAACTATAAATTTATTAAGTTTTATTTTAGAATGACGATAAAATCTATAGAAACTGTTGTTAAACACAATTTATCTATTTGAAATAACAAGGGGTGGTAGCGATGTGTGATGCATGTTCAGCTGCAGGGCGTAACTGGTCATTGGCCAACGGACCTCGCAGAAGCAAAATGATTAAAGCAAGATTGTACTCAAGCTTCAATGGTAGAGAAGTTAAAATTAAACTTTGTTACTTATGTTCCATCAAATTATTTATGGGAGGCGAAGAGCTTTTCTTAAAAGATAATCCATCCTTGAATTATGAATTGACCACCCAGCATGCAGGTAGTGAATTCGATTTTTAAGCAATATTAATTGACCCATTATTTTCACAATAGATACAATACCACCTTAAGCAAGGTGGTTTTTTTATGCAAAATTTTTCGCAATTTCGTTCCTCATTTGTGGACGATGAATTTCTTTATGGTGAGAACTCAATAGAAGTCTTAAATAAATACGATCAAAGTATTTTAAATGAAGTGGATCTCTTAGCTTCTTATCAATATGAAAAAGTTATTCAGTCTTCACTTAATGCATTTGAGGAGTTTCAAAATTTCGATAGCGCACAAAGAAGTAAATTACTTTTTAAGCTTGCTGACTTCTTAGAAGAAGAGGTTTCTTTCTTTTCTCATCTAATTTGTCTGGAGGCCGGAAAGCCAATTAGCTATGCAAAGGGCGAGATTGCTCGTTGTGTGGAAACTATTAGACTTGCAGCAGAGAAGGCACGTCATCACAGTAGTGAAACTCCTGATCTTTCTTACGGAGCGGGAGCAGATAAGATGGCCATGGTTCGACACGAACCAGAGGGAATCATTTTTGGTATCTCACCATTTAACTTTCCTCTAAATCTCGCTCTTCATAAAATTGCACCAGCTCTGGCAGTCGGCTGTAGCATTATCGTTAAGCCTTCACCACAAACGCCAATAACTTTACTGGCCTTTGCAAAACTACTTTCACGAGTTGGCTTTCCAAAAGGTGTTGTGAATATTGTGATCTGTGAAGACGAGCTAGCACAAAGATTCTTAGAAGATGAGAGAATCAATGTCTTCTCATTTACGGGAAGTGCAAAAGTTGGTTGGGCCCTTAAGGCCTTAAGTGGAAAGAAGAAGTGTCTTCTAGAGCTTGGTGGGAATGCAGCTGTTATTGTTAATGACGTTGAAGACATGGAGGCCGTGACATCTCAAATTGCTACGGGCTCATTTCTATACTCAGGACAAATTTGTATCTCGACTCAAAGAGTTTTCATTGCCAGTGAGATCTTTGACGAATTCGTGGAGCAATTTCTTGAGCAAGTTGAAACCATTAGTTCAGGTGACCCAAAAGATGAGAGTGTCATTAATGGCCCTGTGATTAATGAGGGGGCACTTGAGAGAATTCACCAGTGGGTGCAAGAGGCCATCTCAAATGGGGCCGAACTTCTATGTGGTGGCCATATTATCGATGAGGACCATCATATCTATGCACCAACGGTTCTAACGAATACTGACTTGGATATGAAGGTGGTTTCAGAGGAGATCTTTGGTCCTGTCGTGATTCTAGAGCCTTATGACTCATTTTCGGAGGCCATTGAGCTTGTAAATGATTCAAAATATGGACTCCAAGCTGGTGTTTTTACGAACAGCTTAGTAAATATGAAGGAAGCAAGTCAACGAATTGATGTTGGAGGAATTATCTTCAATAACGTCCCTGGATTTCGCATGGATGCCATGCCTTATGGAGGGATTAAAGATTCTGGACTTGGCCGTGAGGGGATCGCGTATGCGATGGAAGATTATACTCGCAAGAAGCTAATCTTATTTTAAATTTTAGAGGGAGAGAGGATGAGATCACTACTTTTACTGTTAATTAGTTTACAGGCCTTTTCATACGCACCTAATTGGGGACGTGATGCTAAAATCGAAAAGGGTGAGAATCGAGAAAACCTCTACCAACTTTCTCAAGAAGAGTATGAGCAAGTCACGCAAGATGGACTTAAGCATGCACTGGTCTGGCCAGTAAGTGTCACAGGACTTCTTATTCCATATGAAGCTTTTAATAATTTCTTTGAACTTCGTGATGAAAAATTTGTTAACTTTGTTTTAACAACTCTTGGTGAAAAGAAATTTGGTGTTAATAGTGTTGAGTCTTTCTATCAGTGGCTTGGCCTTAACCCGTATAACGACGAAGATGCGGCCGGGATCTATCGTATTCCTTACCCTGATGGTTATAAACCAGATTACTATATGGGTGCCAGTATTGTTGATACGAAGTGGGGGAAAGGGCTGACTTTTAGTTGTGCCACTTGCCACTCTGCAAGTCTCTTTGGCACATCTGTAATGGGGCTTACAAATAAAACAGTTAAGGCCAATGAGCTTTTTGTAAAAGCGAAGAAGCTACTTCCATTTATTCCAACTAAGACTTTTCAAAAAGTTACGAATGCTACAGATGATGAAGTAGCAATGCTTAAGAGAACAAAGAAGAATATTCATTCTGTTGGTGCTAGTTCACCAATGGTTTTAGGACTTGATACATCTCTTCCACAGGTTGCACTTTCGCTTGCCCACAGAAAGCAAGATGCGTATGCAACGAAGTCGAGACTAAACGAAGTCTTTCCAAGATTTAACCCACTAAAGTCAACTGTTGCTGATTCAAAGCCAATGCCTTGGTGGACACTTAAGTATAAAACTCGTTGGCTATCAGATGGTTCAATCGTTGCAGGAAACCCAATCTTTACAAATTTCTTATGGAATGAGCTTGGGCGTGGAACTGATTTATATGAGCTAGAAAAATGGCTACAAGATAATCCTGAAATTATTAAGGAACTTACTGCTGCGGCCTTCTCGACAAAAGCGCCTCGCATTGATGACTTCTTTGATGTTTCACGAATTGATATTGATGCTGCAAAAAGAGGACAGAAGCATTTTGAAAACCGTTGTCAAAAATGTCACGGAGAGTATCAAAAGAATTGGGACCTTCCATTTTCTGGGCTGATGTCTAAGAGTGAGCAGATTAAAACAAGAAAGCTTATCTATCACGAGAAGACTCCTGTTAAGGATGTTGGAACTGACCCACTTCGCTATCAAGGGACGGCCTACTTTGCTGATGCTTTAAATGAACTTGCGATCTCTAAGTGGATGAAGACAGTGGTTGAGCCACAAAAAGGGTATGTTCCACCTCCACTTAATGGAATCTGGGCCCGTTGGCCATATATGCATAATAACTCAATTCCAAACCTTTGTGAGCTTATGACTCCACCATCAAAACGAGTGAAGGAATTCTATCAGATCCCGGCAGTTGATCCGATGCTAGACTTTGATTTTGATTGTAATGGTTTTCCTGTGGGAATGGATATTCCTGAGGAGAGACGAATTAGAGAAGCATATTACAATACAAAGTTACCTGGACTTTCAAATGCAGGTCACTATAATCGAATCTTTACGGATAAAGAGGGGAACGAACTACTTAGTGAAGAGGACAAATCAGATCTTCGTATGTTCTTAAGAACATTATAATGGCATTCTATCTCGATACTTATATTGCCCATCGTGGTTTACACGACGACAAAAAACCTGAAAATACAATGGCCGCTTTCAAGGCGGCCATTAAACATAATTACGCTATTGAATTAGATGTCCACTTATCAAGTGATGGCCATGTGGTGGTCTTTCACGATGAGACTCTTGAGCGTCTTACTGGCAGCAACGGAAAGGTTTCCCAATACACTCTTGATAGCCTAAAACAACTCTATATCAAAGAAACAAAAGAGAAGATTCCAACCCTTAAGGAAGTTCTGGAGTTGGTAGACGGACAAGTTCCACTCATTATCGAACTTAAGGTTTATGAGCACACTGGTGAGCTTGAGTCTGAAGTGATGAAGATCCTTCAAGGCTATGAAGGGGATTATACAATTCAATCCTTTAATCCATTTACCCTTAAGTGGTTTCGCAAGCACTACCCGGCCGTGATTCTTGGCCTTCTTGTGACAAGAGACTTTAGTGACACGACTCTTAATCCTCTCAAGCAAAAGCTCTTAGAGAATATGACTTTCATTCCTGTGATCAGGCCAGACTATATTGGCCTAGATATCGACACATACTCAAAGGTACAGCTTAGTATCATCAAGCATTTTACTTTTAATAATATTGTCTTTTGGACAGTAAGAACTAAAGAACAAATGAGGACAGCTAAGCGTTTAGGTGCTAATATTATATTTGAAAATATTAAACCTTGAGTTAATTTATGAAAAAAATCGTAATTGCTATAATCATACTTGCCATCGCTGCTGGTGGTTTCTACTTTTTTACATCTCAACAATCAAAAACAGCTAATGGTAATGAGGCCAAGGACGTTATGACTTCTCAAGTTCAAGTCGTGGAATTTGAGGATACGCCAGCGAATAAGATTGCCGCTGGAAATGATGATAGTGCTGAGGCCGTTGAAGCAAGTGGTGATGGGACAAAATTAGAACTCGACGTCGTGGACGATGAGGATCTTGAAAGAAGACTAGAGGCCAAAGAAGAAGAGTTTGATCGTCTTGAAGAGGAGTGGCTGACAAATGTAAAAGAGCTCTTCATTTCTGAACTAGGGCTTACTGAGAAAGAATACAAAGACTATTTGAATATGAGAGAAGGTCTCTTTAATGATAAGGTCTCGGCCTTTGAAGAAATGCATGAGCAGTTAGAAGAGAAGTACGGTGAAAACTATACTTATAATCCAACTGAAGAAGAGATGGCCTTTGATCGCGAAATTCAAAAGAAATATGATGATCTTCTTTTAGAAAAGATCGGAAAGGATGCTTTTATCAAGTATCTTGAATTAAGAGATCGCACAAATGAGAAGATTCTAGAGGCAACAAAACCAAATGATGCCGCCATGCTGATGGAATTCTAGGAGGCAAGATGGAAAAGTGGATTATTAAAGAGAGAAAGAACGTTTACCGCGGCAATATCTTTTTATATGAAACCATTGTTGCAACTCATCCAACGAAACCAATTGGCGCAGGCCCCTATGATATTATCCGTCTTGCTGACTGGGTGAATATCGTTGCCATTACCGAAGATAATAAAGTCGTTCTTGTTAAGCAGTACCGCTTTGGTAAAGACGTCATCACAATTGAAACTCCGGCCGGCGCAGTTGAGCGCGGTGAAGATCCACTTGCTGCGGCGAAGAGAGAGCTAGAAGAAGAGACTGGCTATATCAGCGATGAGTGGGAGAGTCTAAGTCCAGTAAGTGTAAACCCTGCTTTTATGAGCAACACTGCTCACTTCTACCTTGCTAAGAATTGTCGTCCAGACGGAAAGCAAAACTTTGATGAAGACGAAGATATCGAATTAGAACTTGTTCCTGTCGCTGATCTCAAAGAGAAGCTAAAGGAAATCGATCACTCTTTATCTGAGCTTTGTTTAAGTCGATACCTTCTACAGTCTTAAATTAGTTGCGCTTGTTCTTGCTATACCTCTTAGGCCTAGTCTGTCTCGATTGACCTTGTAGTTCAAACCAATCACTTTCATCAATTTCATGATAGTAATCCGCTTCTTCCACAAGTAGGCTAGAAGTCGTTTCCGGGATCGAGGCGATTTCTACACGAACACCTTCTGCTCTTAAGTGGCGAACAAGCTCGATATAATCAGAGTCCCCAGAAAGGATGATAATTGTATCAACCTTCGAGGCAAGTTGTGTCGCCTTAATTGTCAGAGGGATATCGGCACTCTTGTGGCACGGGATAACCGAACCGTAGTAGTGATTGTGTAATCGCTCAGTAAGTTTAGAAGAGATATTCTTTCCCTCTCTAAAATAGATCAGGCGGTTTAGCCCTCGATTATCTAGGAGTTTTGGGATGAGCGTATCAAAATTAACCATCGTATTTGAGTTATTTGTTACGCTGTGAATACTTCTTTCGATATTGTTGCCATCGATTAGGATGGCAACAGTTTGATTAATGAAAATTTCCATAAAATGCTTCACTTCCGTTTGATTGAACGTAGTCAGCGTGACATTGCTTGATTTGTGCTTCGATCATTTCAATGCTCATTCCCTTGAAAATCTCGTTTAGCTCATCTTCATCAACATCAGATCTACCTAGAGCACAAGCTGCCAATTCTTCCTTAAACATAATTGAAGGATCCTCTGGCTTACGCTTGTCTACTAAGAATCTTAGTAGCTCACTGATATCAAGACGCTTGGCCTCAAAATCATTGAAGTATTTCTTAAACCACACGTGAGTCCAAGCGATATTAACCACACCTGGGTCCTTGTGGTACTTTAATAGGTAGAAGAATGCTGTACGTCCAAAGGTCTTTAATTTACCTTTTAGTTTAGCAATACTAATGATTGCGTTCTTATATGCATCCTTGTAACCGCGATCTAATTCACCACGGTCCAATTTATTATCTGCGTTTCTATCAAAACGAATATAAGTCGATTCGATATTTAACATTGCTCCAATAACAAGTGTGAAGTCTTTCTTTCTCCACCAAATCTTATCAACATCTTCAACACTTCTTGAGAAGATCTCGACACCTTTGATGAATTCAACAACGTGACCTCTGCTGTTATTATTTACGTATTCTTTTAGACGAGGGAAGTACTTAGAAAGATTTAGCTCTTCCTCACCAAATAACTTATCAAAGAATTTTGTACGAATACACTTTGAGTCCATAACTGAGAAGCCTGCTTCATCAATTCTAGTATCGCACTCTTTTTCCTCATAGAGGTTCTCTTCGATCAGAGTTGTAATCTTTGCAGCAGTAAAGATTAGTTCAATGAACTCACTCACTTCATCTAGGTTGATGAAAAGGTCTCCACCAGAAGTCGCTTGGAAAAGATCTGATAGAAGAAGAATATTTTCACCAAAAGTCTTAAAGTCCTCTGTCCACAGTCCCATCTCTTCAAGAGCGGCCTTCAGTCCAACTAGAGCATTATTAAGTTGGTTATCTGATAAACCTTTCGATTGTCTTGGAGGAGTTGTATCGCCTTCAGTCTTATAACCCTCAAGCATATGTGGAAGCACATTTCTAAAGAGCATGATAGAGTTGAAACCAGTCTTGTTTCTTACGATATCCGCTTGGTAAGTTGGGAAACCGTCTTTATTTCTAAAGTAACGGTAGTCGCGAGCAACTTTCGTAAACTCTTCAATAAGAACCACATATGATTTCTTCGTGATTAGTTTGTACTCAGGAATTTCTCTTTCCGTTGGGTACTCACGACGATCAATATATAGCGGCTTAGGCGTATTCATTCTCTCGTTGAAGAATTGGAAAGTCGAGTCTGAGAAGAGAAGAGTCTCAAATGCACTATCTGCAATATCAAGGATGCGATTAACTGCATCACTTGTAATCATAAGATCAAAGTTTTCACTTCCCGGAGGATCTAGCTCTGAACAAATCCACTTAGAACTACCTTGCTTATCAGCATCGTAAGCTGGGTTTGGTTTACATGGAATTGGATACATTAGCTCCGAGCGTGGAATTGGATCAAAAATACGCTGAGTGAAGTCAATTAATGTACGCTTAAAGTTTGAAAGCTTAAGTAGTTCACTCTCATCCTTAGGATTATCTGACCTGCGATTAAGCTCTTTAATTAGTTCATCACCAAATGAAAGAATCTCTTTTGCTGTAAAGTAGTTCTTCTTTTCTGTAATAGGGTGGAAGATTGAGCGAGTCTTACGTAGAAGCTCAAGAACCTTCGCCGTATTCTGTACTGACTGAGTCTCATCTGAGAAGTCTGTGAAGAATGCATCGTAGAGAACTTCTGCAAGCGTTTGTGACTTTTCAGTTAAGTAGTAAAGATCATCACGATTAAGAATAAGGTTATTTCCACCAAGAACAAGTCCCTTAAGGGCCATGGCCTCTGAGTAAAGCTTCCAATTAAATGGTTCCTTAAACATACCGCCTGACTCTTTTAGACGAGCGATAAGTGATTTAATAAGTCCATCTTGGTTAACGAAGTCCTTATCAATAAGGTAATTTGCTAACTCAGTCTTAATCGATAGGAATTGGTTAACATATTCCTTTTTTGAGATAACTTTTCTCGCTGTCTTTGAGCCGTCATCTTTAAAAAGCTTCACATTCTCAATATGCATATCAAGGAATGCTAGGTAGCGATAAACGATGGCAACAACATTTACAGTCGACTTAAATTGCTTAAATGAAAGATAATCAACTTCTGGCGGAAGTCTTAGAATATTATCTTTATAGTTAAGAACAAGATTCTTAATAGCAATCCCTTTATCAAGGTCTTCTGGCTTATTAAAGAATTGTTCAATCAGCTTATTAATATCTGTAACAGTAATAACTTGGTCATTTTCAAGCTCACTTAGAATAAGGTCTTGAACAGATCTAACTTGAGCTAGGAAGAAATTATTCTTCTCTAGTGGAGTCTTTTCTAGGTATTCCTTAGCAAGGTACTTCAGGTCAAAGAATAGGGCCGCAAGAGGATCTGTCTTTGATAGAAGTGTCATTAGCTCTGGGAAAAGAAGTGTTTCACGGCTACCACCAGTCGTTACAACTTTTAGGGCCATAAAAGACTTAACAACGTCTTCGATAAGATCAATGTCATAAAGCTTAATTGTGTCATTAGCGAATTTCAGAATATTCATCTCGTGGTTACGAGGAATTGAGATATCTTCGTCTAATAGCTTCTTCGCATTCTCACTTAGGCGTCCAACTTCTGCACGGAATTGCTTCTTAATTTCGACCTTTCTATTAAAGTCCTTATCTTCGATCTCTTTAACAAGATCATTTAGGATATTTACTGACTCAAAAGATCTTAGAGCAACGTTAACAACACCAAGTGAAAGCTCAACATCTGCATAAGAGAAGACTTCTGGATTTCCACGAATCAGGTCTCTCTTTGCATAACGAATAAGTGACTTAAGCTTAACGTTAGTATCTTTATTAGTTCCAAGAATTGTTGAGATAAAGTCATCATCTTCGTTAAAGAATTCATCGATGATATTGTTGATATCGGCAATCGTAATGATATTTTCTTCTTTCTGGTGCTCGTAAACAAAGAGCTTTAGCTCTTCTAGGTTATTTGCAAGCTTATTGAAGTATTCAGAACCATCTTCAAAGTATTCCTTTTTAAGGAAGAAGATATCAATTGTGTTTTGTAGGAAAACTGGGAAGAAAGTAAAAAGTTGGGCAAACTCATCAGAGTCAACGTAGATACGTGAACCACCAAGAAATAGCTTCTTAGCAAATAGTAGTGAGTTTAGAAGTTCCTTACCAAGTTTGAAGTCTTTAAGGTCTCTTGTAATGTCGAGGATTAGACTTTGAATATCGATGGCCTGTGCTGGGCCTGGAATTTGTTGAAGGATTTCATTAAGGTTTGAAGAAAAGGCATCGGCCTGTGCTCTTAAAATAGCAGAGGTCTTATAGTAATCTTCTTTTGATTTTACATCCTGTAGCTCTTTTACAGTCGCTACCATCTTAACAGCTGAGCGGTTAAACTCTTTTAGGATTTGAAAGAAAGAATCAATCTTTGTACGAGACATCTGTCCTGGGATATCTCTTTGAAGGAGAGTGTTCAGCTTGAAAAGAAGATCAAGGCCTTCAATGATATCGTCGGCCGAACCAGCTGGGCTATCCATATACTTGCGAGCAAATTTCACGATATCTTCACGGAAGAAGAAACGATTATCTCTGGACTCAACATATTTGAATTTATTCAGAGTATCTTGGACGCAATTAAGGTCCTTTTCGATATTAACTTCAAATAATTTTTTGATACGATCCGTGTCAATTTTGCAACTAGCTGAAATTCCGTCGTACTCAGCGATGTCTGCACCTTCGACAGGGTCATCATTGACGAAACCACAAGACGAAACTAGTAGTGCTACCAGGAGGTAGGCAATGAAATCTCGTAATTTCAGTAACTTAGTGTGTTTAATCATAATTCCCTCACCCAAATTCTAGAAAATTTCTAGTTAAATGAAAAGGAATAACCGAATATTTTGAAATGTTTTTACGAGTTGCGTTAAAAGTGTACACAATTCCTAACGGTATACTGTCAAAAGTGTTAACACCCACGGTAATAGCTACCAAATCCGAGTTAAAAGCTTCTATTTACGAATCTTTTCTGATTTAATTAACTTTAATGAATAAATTCATCAAGAAAATTACATTATTATGCGTGTCGCTATCTGGCCTTGCTGTCTACGCACAGCTTGACGGAAGTGTATCTTACGAAAAATTCCAACGATTAAATGACCCAGCTAAGAAGTCAGAGTATGACGACTGGGCCCAAATTGAAGGGAATTACGAAACGAGAGCGTGGAATGGTAAGGTTTACGGTGAATTCGCTGCTAGGGCCTATGTAACAAAAGAGCCGGCCTTTAACTTCTCAATGCCAGAAGCTTATATCGAGTTCAAAGATGAAGATAATCGCATCTCTGTTGGACGCCAACTTCTTAGGTGGAATGAGAACGAGGACTACTGGCTTCTTAGTACGCTTAATCCTAATCAAGGCTTCTACCTACTTTCTGAAAAGAAGGAAGGTCTAGTCGGTATCCAATACGATCACAAATTTAATAAGAATCTCAACTTCTCGGTATTCTTCTCATATTTCTTTGTTCCAGGGATGAACCCAGGGCTAGAGATTGAAAATGGAAGTGTTTCGAGTAAGAGTGAGTGGGTAAGGCTTCCTCCAAAGTACACGGTACTTGAAGGTAATGTTCTTCCTCTTTATTACACAATTGATATGCCTAATATCTATAATGATGTTGTAAAGAATAAGTCTCTTGGATTTAGACTTTCAGGAACGAATGAAGAGAAGAGCTCTGAGCTTTCGGCCTTCTTTATCTATAAGCCACAAAATAGTCTGCAGATGAATGCTGATGCTCGCTTTGATCAAGATCGCGACGTTATTGCAGTTGATGCTTCTCCAGTGGTTAACCACCATCTTTATTATGGGATTCAATATAAGCAGCAGTTAGGTGACGTACAAATGGTTGCCGGTGTTGATATGAGTGATCCAACGGCGACTTTTGGAAATGACTTTAAGGTTGTTGACTTTAGCCGTGAAGAAAATAAGAAATTCGAATCAGAGTATTTTAATATCGAACCTAACTACGAAAGAGAAAGTTACGCTTCACTCTCATTTAACGTCAATCAAGGTTACTATATGTTTTCTTTAAACTATATCAACCTTCTTACTAATAATGAGCGTGGATCAGATGATTTCTTCTCTGATACGGCCAAGTGGAGTAATGCTCTTGGTGTGCGTGGGCGTTACTATTTTAATGACTTCATCAATGTGATGGGGGATTTAAAGTATGACTTTGATCGCGATGATATTATCTTAAAGGCCGAAGCGACTTATGCTTTCTGGCGTGGTGCTGCTAGTTTAAATTTAGGTGCCGAGCTGATTAAATCGCCAAATAAGAATTCTTATTGGTCAGCTTATCGAGCTAACGACACCATTTATTCTTCATTAAAGTTTGCTTTCTAGGCAGTTCCTGTCTGAACACTCCAAAGGGCTTTATATAAGCCTTCTTGAGCGATTAGTTCCTCGTGCGTTCCACGTTGCTCAATCTTTCCATCATTTAAAACACAGATTTGATCGGCATGAATAATCGTTGAAAGCCTGTGGGCAACCATGACTGTTGTTCGCCCTTTCGTGATTGTCTTAAGAGAGCGCTGAATGGCCGCTTCTGTTTCATTATCGATGGCACTTGTGGCCTCATCAAAAATGAAAAGCTTCGGGTCTTTTAAGATGGCACGAGCAATGGCAATACGTTGCCTTTGACCACCTGAAAGTTTTTGTCCTCGCTCTCCAACAATAGTCTGATAACCATTAGGCAGAAGCTCGATGAAGTCATGTGCCTCCGCAAGCTTGGCCGCTCTCATGGCATCAACTTCAGATGCACCTTGCGAGCCATAAATGATATTTTCTAAGACCGTCCCATGAAAGAGGTAAGTCTCTTGAGAGACAAATCCAATATGTGAGCGAAGTGAGTTCTGTTTTAGATCTCTAATATTGTGGCCATCAAAGTTAACGCTCCCGATTTGTGGATCATAGAAGCGCTGAAGAAGTTTTAGCATTGTGGACTTTCCAGAACCTGTAGGGCCTACAAGGGCAATGGTTTGTCCTTCTTCAATTTTTAGATTGATATCTTTAAGGCCTGTATTGTCTTCTTCATCGTACTTAAAATTGATGCCACTAAATTCGACAGCGCCTTTAAACTCTTCAAGTTCTTTTCCGCCATCAGTTACTTTTACTTCTGTTTCAATTAACTCCATCACTCGGCTCGTTGAGGCCATCGATCTTTGGTAGAGATCAAAAGTTTCACCAAGTCTTGTTAGTGGCCAAAGTAGTCTTTGTACTAAGAAGATTAGAACAGAGTATGAACCAACTTCTAGCTTTCCATCAAGAACGTCGATACCTCCGATGATGAGAGTAAAGAGGAATCCACACAGAACGGCCATTCTAATGATTGGGCCAAAAGAAGAAGAGACGCGAATGGCATCTTTATTGGCCTTAGCATATTGGTTTGATTGCTTCTCTAGGCGATCGTACTCAAACTTTTGAGCAACGTATGACTTAATCGTCATCATCCCTGCAATATTATTCACAAGCATACTTGCAAGTAGTCCTGCTTCACTTCTTACGTTTTGATAACGAGGTTGTACCTTCTTTTGAAAGTAGAAACTTCCCCAAAGAATAAATGGCACTGGTGTTAGTGATAGTAGGGCAATTTGCGGCGAAAGGTAAAAGAAGATTCCGCCGATTGAAACAACTGTCGTCAGGGTTTGGATAATATCATTGGCCCCAACATCTAAGAAGCGCTCTAGCTGGTTGATGTCGTCGTTAAGAATGGTCGCTAAATTCCCAGAGTTATTATCTTGGTAAAAAGAAATATGCAGGTTTTGAAGATGGTCATAGGCCTCCATGCGAAGATCGTGTTGAACTTCTTGGGCCAGTCCACGCCACCATAGTTTAAGTAGGTATTCAAAGAGGGACTCAAGCGCCCAAATAATAAAAGTTAGAAAACCTAGGATATAGATTTGCTGGACTTTATCTGAGACTCCCATACCCGCAAGAAATGAGTCTTCTTGTTTAACAACGGTATCAACGGCAAGACCGATTAATAGGGGAGGAGCAATGTCGAATACTTTATTTAAGACTGAAAAAAATGAGGCGGTATAGATTTGGCCGCGCTTATTTTTAAAATGATTAATTAGTTTTTGTAATGGGGATTGGCTTTCCATTTAGACCTCGAATGCGTGTGCTTTTATGTGAGAGCATTATGGCCTAAATTTCTTGATTTGAAAAAGTACCTCAGGTGCACTCAGATTATATTGAATCGAAGTGCTTGTTGAGTACACCTGAGGGTAATCGAGTCACCCTATATTAGATGACTAAACTGCTGGCAAATTCAAAATTTCCCTTCAGTTCCTTGTCACTAGATGCTGAAGCGTCCCTCGCTTCAACACTCGCGCTGGCCTGTTCTTGTTGGGCCGCTTCCGCGAAATAATTATCAATCGTTTGCTCGTAATCTTTTAGAAGTACTTCTTTAAGCTCTTCTTTCGATACTTTTAAAACACTACAAACTGTATTCAGAGAACGTAGTGGCACAGAGCATAGTCCGCGTTCAATATTACTTATAAATTGTCCGTTCTTATAACCTAGGCGGTACGACAATCCTTGTTGTGACACCTTAGGTGATAAAGAACGTCTTTTGACTCTAATTAATTCAGCGATGTTCTCAAACACTCTTCTTTCTTTCATCCATAACCTCCAGTTTTATTATTTACCAACTATTGTTATTGGTACAACATGATGATAATATGTTTAGGCAATATTATTTACTTACAAATACGTAAGGTTTGCTATGTCAATAAAATTAAAAGCTTACACGTCTAATCATAAGAAAATCTTTAGGGAGTCGGAAATAGAGGCCCTCTATGGTGCCAAGTTTGAGTATTTAGATGAATTACCATTTGATCTTCGCCCTGGAGAAATTCTGCTTTTAGACCTCGATGAGATCACTGATGAGTTCATTGATATGGCCCAATATACAAGAGTTAAGTTCGTGACGCTGGTTGATACACTCAAGCAACACAACTTAAATCGTTTGCTTCCAATTGGTGGAAATTTATTTGCTGTTAAGGGCACACCATTTGAAGATTTCATGGAAATTCTCACAAGCCGTATCCATCAAATGGAAATGTTCAAGATGCTCCATCTTGTTAGTCATACCGACACTGAATTATTTCGCTTTATCTTAAGGGCCGGTAATGGACAGAAGTCCAAACTAAGTGAACTCATTTTTGGCTCCACAAGTGAGAGCACAATGGATGTTAACTTAAGCCGCTTAAGAAAGAAGTTACGTGATCCAGAAATCGGAGATGACTTCTTTCGCATTATCACAAAGAGTGGAAGGCTTTATCTTGTCAGTCGTTTAACGAATTACGAAATTCCAAAATATTTATTAGAAAAAAATTAAGATTTCAATGAAGTGCTTTCAAGTAAAATTACTTGGAGGTAGAAATGAAAATTTTGGCCTACACCACAGATAAGAGAAAACTCTTTTATGCAGATGCTATTGAAGAAGCATTCGGACTTCCTATTGAGTATCTCGATGAAATACCTTCTCAAACTGGAGTAGGCGAACTTCTTATTGTTGAACTCGATACTATCCCAGACGAACTCATCGAAGAAATAAAATACACAACTCTTAAGTATGTCTATGTTGTCGATGACTTCACTCAGCGCAATCTTAACCGCTTCCTTCCATTGGGGGGCAATCTCTGTGTACTAAAAAGTATGGGGCAAGATGAATATATTGAGGCCCTCTTTGGCCGCTTTCACTTAATGGAGATCTATAAGCTCTTTCACGTCGTAAGCCGCACAGATATGGAACTCTTTCGTCTCATCAATCGCGCGGGCAACGGAGAAAAGGGAAAGCTTTCAGACATTCTCTTTGGTTCAACAAGTGAGAACACCATGGATGTGAGCCTTAGTCGTCTTCGAAAAAAACTTCGTGACCCTGAAATTGGAAATGACTTCTTTCGTGTGATTACTAAGAAGGGAAGACTCTATCTTGTGAATCAATTGAATCACTATAAGATTGCAGACTATCTTGTGGTTGAATAGAGGAGAAGTTATTTCTGGCAGTGAGGGCAGTAGTAAGTCCCACGCTGAGCAAGTGTGATCTTCTTAACTTCTGTTTCTTTGCAGAGGCCACAAATCTTTTGATAGAAGACAACGAGGTTCTTTACGCCTTCTCCTTTTTCTCCAAAGGCATCTTGATAGCCCCCAGAAAAAGTCGTGCCACCAGTGCTAATGGAATCATCAAGAACAATCTTTACGGCCAGATAAACTTTTTCAAGCTCAAGCTTTGTAAGTGTCTTCATACGACGAGTCGGGCGAACACCCGCACGCGCGCATATTTCACTGGCCATATAGTTTCCAACACCAGAAAAAAAGTTCTGCTCTAAAAGAAACGGCTTTAAAACTTTATTAGGACGCTCTTTTTTAAGCATCAAAAGATACTCAAGTGTAAACTCTGCCTTAGAAACATCAGGGCCTAGTCGAGTTAACCAAGTCGCTTCATTTGGTGGAGAGTAGAGATGAAAAACACCAAAGCGTCTCGGGTCGATATAGCCCAAGTGCAGAGGGCCTTTGGCATTTGTTCCAATCAGTTTTATGTGAGTGTGCTTTTCTGTAATTTCTTGCGTGGCAATTCGCCACGATCCCGACATTCCTAAACCTGAAATTGCACGCCACTCATTTCCATGGGGGTCAGTGAAGAAGAAGCGCAGAACTTTTCCTTGGCGCTCCACTCGCTCAAGAGTCATGCCTTTTGGATTGAAGTCCTTGTCTTTCACAATCGAATCACTCACGTCAGAGTATGCGACGTCTTCGATCTCCATTGGGAGAACGTTTGAGATTTGTGATTTGATGGTTTCGACTTCGGGTAATTCTGGCACTTTGAAAATCCTTTTTTGTGTGAGGAGTAGCTTAACATTTTCGAAAATTTATTTGAACTTTTTTTGACTTTAAAATCTTGAGATGCAGTTTAGGTTGGAGTTGTAAGGTGTTCATTTTGTTATTGGGGTGGTTTGAGATGGTATGTATGTGGTTGGAATTGTTGGGGTTTTGGTGGTGTGCGAGGGTTAAGTTTTGGGTGGGGAATGGCGATGGGGTTCATTATATTTTATTTGGAGAGAAGTTTGTTTCGAAATTTTATCGTATTCATTATTCTTATTTTTTCAATAAACGTCTTGGCCCATTCTGGAAGAACAAATTCTTCAGGGTGCCACAATAATAGAAAGACTGGTGATTACCATTGCCACAATTCTGGAACGTCTCGTTCAGGTCAGTATCAGAAGGATCATCAAAATTATAATTTTAATAATGTGAATAGTGCTTGTTGCAAAGTATGTCGTAAAGGCAAAGCGTGTGGGAACAGTTGTATTTCTCGCTCGTATCAGTGTTATCAGCCGAAGGGGTGTGCTTGTGATGGTTAATAAAAACGGTGTGGTTCTTTGTGCATGGTCAACGAAAAAGCGTCTGGAACAAAAACTCTAACTCAAGAAATTAAGGTGTAAAATGTCTGATTCAGGTAAATTCTCTGTTAAGCCCAGCTTGGGATTATGGTTAAAAATCTCTGTGTTAATTGTATTGCTTTTAGTGGCATATCCATTTGTAATACAAAGTCTATTTCCTAATGACTGGGTTAAAAGTGGTCAATTTGGAGATACTTTTGGCTTTGTTAACGCGCTATTTACTGGCTTAGCATTTTCAGGTGTAATAATTACTATACTGATGCAGCGTTATCAACTTGAAGATCAAATAGAGAGCATAAAGCAATCGAAGTTAGAAGATAAAAAAGAGAGATTTGAAAATTCACTGTTTTTACTAATAAACCTTCACTTAGATATAATTGATAAGCTTGAGCTCTTAAATAATTATAAAAGAGATGTTTTCAAAGCATATTTGTTAACAATTCAAACTTCGTCTAGTGAGCTTGAAGGCTTTGTTGTCCTGAAAAAGCTTACATCCTCTGAGTTTGGACGCTTCCAAGCTATTCAAAATGAAGCAGATATTGATGACCTTGTGAAAGATAATGAATTTATCACGAGTGATGACAAAAATATTTTAAAAGAAATTGTTAAGAATAGTGATATCTTAAACAAGTTTAATGATACAAGTCAAGATACTCATGAAACGCTATTGAGAGATGCTATAAAGAAATCAACAAAAAGGCATCTGAATGTTTTAGGACATTATTTTAGAAACTTGTATAATATTTTTAGGGTTATTGATACCGCTACTTTCTTAGAGGATGATGAAAAGAAAGAATTTGCGAGACTTGTTAGGACACAATTATCAACAGTCGAATTGTTATCAATATTTTATAACTCAACATTAGAAATCAACGAAGAAGTTAATGGAATGAAACCAATGGGGTTTCCAAAGATGACTAAGTTAATTCAAAAATATGATATATTGAAACACTTAAATGAAGACCACTTATTTCATAAGATTCACATGGATATTTTTAAAAGATCATGTACTAAAGCGATGGATAAATAATGGAGAAAATTAAGCGCAGAGACCCCGAACCTATTATTTCACGACTGGAAGTCTTAGTGGAGTCAATTAAGGATGGTAAAATTAAACTTCCAAACTTTCAAAGACCTTACGTTTGGCAGAAACCAGATATTATTAATTTGTTAGATAGTATTTACAGAGGATATCCAATTGGAAGTATTTTACTTTGGGCAACTACAGAGAAGCTCGAAAGTGAGAGAAGTATTCTCGAGGCACTGGATATAGTTGATGACAATAACTCCTTTCAAACAGAATATTTACTTGATGGGCAGCAAAGGTTAACTACCATTTGTGGCGTATTGTATTGGAAAGAGCAAAGTAAGAGCAGTAAGTGGAATGTTTGCTTTAACTTAGACACAGAAGAGTTTGAATATACCGATAAACGGGATTTACCTAATTATTTTCCACTTAATAAGTTAATCGAGACCAGGAGTTTCTTAAAAGAGTGCCTAAAGTTTGAAAGGCATGAGATGGCAGATGTCTATTATAATCGAGCAGAGGCACTGTTGAAGTCAATAAAAGACTATAAAATTGCAGTTGTAAAAATTGGTGATATGAAACTAGAAGAAGTAGCTCCCGTATTTGAAAGAATTAATAGTAAAGGTCGAGTTTTAACAATGCTTGATCTCATGAGGGCAGCAACGTGGAAAGATGGTTTTGATTTGTCCGCTGAAATAAAAGAGATAACAAGAAGGATTAAGGAAGAAGGTTTTGGTGATTTACACTCAGATATTGTTTTGAAATCAATCTCAGTTAGCTCTGGGGGCGGATATAACAAAGCTGATATAGATGCTTTAAGAAACCTGAGTGGTGTTGAGCTGCATAAGGCAGCAAGTCGTGCGGGCGAGAGTCTATTAGAAGCATTGTTTTTTCTAAGAAAGATTGCAAATATCTCAGATGAAAGTTTAATACCATATTATCAACAAATAGTTCTTGTCGCAGAGATTTATCGTGTAAAAGGAAGATTTAATTCTGCTGATGAAGAAGAAGTTCGTTCTTGGTTTTGGATAACATCTATCAGTAAATATTTCTCTGGAGCTAATACTGGCACTAACAAAAAGAATTTAATTTCTGTGAGAGAATATGCAAATGGCATGAGAAAGACAATCTTTGATTTTAATGAATTAGATTTATCAGAGTTTTTAAGTGAAAAATTTAATTTGCGTAATGCTTTAAGTACAGCAATGGCATCTCTTTTGAGTAGCAAAGTTTATAATGTAGATATTTTAGGCCATTCTATAAATAAGGGTGATATCTCTAAGAGTAAAGACTATTTTAAGTCAGTTGTAAGTTCTTCAAAGTATGCAGATTTAACAGGTTCGCATTTCTTTTGTTTAGGAAAGAAAGATATACAATTAGAAACTTTTGAGAATCTTGATGATACTGCACTTGCAAATAACTTTTTGAACAAGAAATGTGTGCAATATTTGTTAAAAAATTCAATACAGGATTTTTATATTGAGAGATCAAAACTATTGAAAGAGTACATTGAGACATTGGTAAGTGTAAGAGTTAAGCTAGACTTTGATAATGAATAAATCTAGTAGAAGCTAATAGAACTTCTTTGTGAATCTAGACTGGAACCAGTACCAATAGGTTAAAAGCTCTCGAAGGTGTATATTAAAACTTAAGAGATTTTCTTTGTGAAAAGTAAAGGCAACCGACAAGTTATCATAAACACACAAGATATATAAAGAAGTATTGGAGTTTTAAAATGGCTTATACTCCTGGTGGGAGAGCTGATAAGTTCGGTAATAACTATGAAAGCCTCTGGGTCGTTAATAGACTTTTAGATGTGCTGTCTGAAACCAAGGTGAGATCGATAATAGTTGAAGCTATAGGTGAACTAGAGGAAGGAGTTGACCTTTGGGTTGAAGAAAGAGACGGCAGCCTAATCGCTGAGCAGTGTAAGGCTCGTAATGGTTCTAATGAAAGTTGGTCTGTTTCAAGCTTGAAGAATGTAATATCGAAAATACCCAAACATGCAAAAGTTACAAATAGTAAGAGGTTTCGACTTATTAGTCCATTGTCTTTTACGCTTCTTCAGGACTTATGTGATGATGCAAGAATGTCTGAAGATCCTCGTGCATACTACAATTCAATCGTGCTCAAATCAAAAAATAAAAAAGATGTATTTGAAAAATTTTGTGGAGTACTTAAGTTAAATGCACTAGATGAAAAAGATCAAGATGAAGCATACTTTTTATTGAGACGTTTTAGTATAGAGCAGTATCAAGGATCAGAAGCTACTAAAGATGATTTACTTGTTAAGATTCAATTTATGTTTACAAGTACCCCAGGTGTAACTTTATCTGTACTTAGAGACTATGTAATAAGTGAAAAAATGCTTGGGAAGAGAATCTTTGCTGATGATCTGTTGGACTATCTCGCAAAACACGAAATTTATCCTAAGAACAATCTTGAAGATAGAAGATTGAGTGTACTTTTTGGTAGTTTAAAGAGTGATTTTAAAGCATCTATAGAGGATAATTTAATTAATGATAGCTTAATAGACCGCAAGGAAACGCAGTCGTGTATTCAAGAGTTTGATGGTTCAGATATCTTAATTATCCATGGAGAATCTGGCGGAGGTAAATCTGCAGTTCTATATCAATTTGTTCAATACTTAGACAAAGAGAATATAAAGAATCTTCCGATAAGGCTAGATCGTTGTATCCCTAAGGGATCGACTCGGGCTTTTGGTCTTAAACTTGGATTACCTGATTCTCCTGTATGTTGCCTGTCTAGCTATGTTAATGACAAACCTGCGGTATTAATATTGGACCAATTAGATGCACTTAGATGGACGAGTGAAAGTAATGTCGAAAGTATTAATGTTTGTAAGAGTCTTATACAGGAAGTAAATAATTACAATAAAAATGAAAATGGAAATATTAAAGTAGTTCTAGTTTGTAGAACTTTTGATCTCGAAAACGACCCTGAACTGAAGAACTGGTTAGAAGGTGGAAAAAGAAGTCTTAAAGTAGCAAAAATCGAGATTTCAGATTTGGATAAAGATGATGTCTCAAATATTGTGGGAGAGTCATTTTCTTATTTGTCTGATGCACAAATAAGAATACTACGTAATCCACGTAATCTGTATATGTGGCTCGAATTATCTAGTGAAAAAAGTCTAACATTCAACAATACTGCAGACTTGATGAGATTGTTTTGGCGTAATAAGCGTGCGATTATTGAAAGCTCAGGTGTTGATTTATTAAAGGTAGATGAAATCTTAAATAAAGTTATAGAGTATGCTGATAAGAAAGGTGCAATATCGGTACCCGAAAGGATATTAAGCAAAGTTTCTACTAAAGCATTAGAATCTCTATTTTCTAATTCAGTATTGTATCGTCAGGCTAGTAGAGTAATGTTTTGTCATCAGAGCTATTTAGACTATCTTGTCGCAGAGGAGGTCTTGAATGAAGTTAGTAATGGAGAAAGTATTGCTGTTTGGCTTGGCAAGAAAAAAAATCAAACTCTTTTTAAGAGGCAACAGCTATCTATATTGCTTTTTTTGTTAATAGACGAGGATTTGGAAGAATTTGTAAGTGTTGTAAGTGAAATATTGTTTTCTGATGATATTCGTTTTCATATTAAACATTTGGTGTTTGAGGTTTTTGGCCAGGTACAGGACCTTCAGCATAGTAGTTCTAAAGGTTTATTAGTACGTTTGTTAAATGATCAGAATTGGATACACTATGTTTTAAAAACAGTGGTGATTGGTAATGTAAAGAAAACGGTTTTCTTAATTCAAGAGAGGGTAATCGATAATTGGTTTAGTTCTGGCTCTAGGAAGTCTGTTGAAAATGCTCTGTGGGTTTTGAGAGCAGTCGTGGATAGGGTACCTGATCATGTTGAACCTTGTTTGAAGATGGCCTTTCAGAAAGAGTTAATAACAGCTTTAGATGCATATAATTGTTTAAGTTTTAATATTGAAAAAGATTCACCTGCACTGTTTAAATTTAGAATTCAACTAATTAAAGCTGGTGTTAAAGTAAATTATATCGGTTGGAAGAAAGTTGCAGAAGAAAATCCTCGAAATGCTTTAATTTTAATTAAAGAGATGTTCATTAATCATGGAAATGAATTAAAAGATAATGATCATACCATTGATAGACGTTTGCATGAATATGATTTTTCACAATTACTTGTTGCCGCAAAGAGGGAGCCTGTTCTTGCTTTAGAGCTTTTTTATAGTGAAGCCTTAGTGTTTTTTAGACAGGGTTGTGATGATGCTGGTGATATCGGATACAACTCTTTTGATATTGAAAAATCTACTTTTTCAAACTTTTCATACATTGATAAGTATTCAAATTTGATGATGTTGATTGTCTTGGAGGCGTTGAAGAAGTTAGCAGAGGATAACCCTAAATTGCTATTCGAAGTCATTGCTAAAGATATAAGTAATGTAAAAGATTTTTATTCTGTTGCTTGCCTTGTTTTTCTATGTTTGCCTGAAAGTTATTCAGACTTTGTTATTGAGTGGATTCTGGAGAATAAGAGTGTGTTCACAATTGGTAAACATTACTATCGACCAAGGTGGATGCTTGCTGCAGATCTAATAAAACGTTTTTCTCCTTATTGTAGTTTAGTAAATTTTAAGGATTTAGAATCTTTCTTGTATTCTTTTTTACCTAATGGAGATGAGTATAAAAACGTGGTGAAAAATAGATTAAAATTTACGAGAAAAGGATATTTTTTTCCTATCTTGGGTGAGGCTCAGTATTTTCTTATACCTTCTTTAGATGAGAAAAGAATAAGTGCTAAAACTAGAAACTTGAATAATGTGTTAAAACGTAAGTTTGATTATATGTTAGAGAGAGACTTTTATAATGGTTCTGCTGGTATAGGGGGGCTTATTTCTTCAAAACTAGAACCTAATATAGATAGAATAAAAGATAAATCATGGCATCAAATTATTGTGAACAGTGATACGCCAAAGAAACACTCACATTCTTCATGGTCGCAAGTATCAAATGGCAATATCTATGTTTCATCACATAGTACTTTTTCTAGTTCATTAGAAAGGGCTGCTAAAAAAGAACCTAGACGGTTTTGTGAAGTGTTTGACAAGTTACCTCTCGATATTGACCACATGTATATTTCATCTATGCTTTCTGCTCTGTCTTTAATGAGTGCGGATGTTAATAAAAGTGTTGAATTAGAAAGTTGGGAGAAGGCAAGTGTTAATGATGTTGAGAGGTTTTGGAAGAAGTATAGATGTTTTTCAGAAAATAAAGAAGTTGCAAGGCAGTATTGCTGGCTAATGAAAAGACGTTCAGAAGAATCCTGGCCAAAATGGATGATTGAAGATTTGTTAAATTTGGCAAAGAGTCATAGAGATCCAGAGTTAAATGCTCTAAGTGTCCTTGTTGATGGCGAAACATATGATAATTCGTCACCTGATAACTTGTATTCAACTACAATTAACTCTGTTAGAGGCGCTGCTCTTGAGGCTGTTGGTGCATTGTTGTGGGGAGATAAATCTTTATTCAACATGGTAGAAAATGAAATAGATACATTGTTAAATGAAAAACACCCAGCTGTACTTCTTGGATTACATTCTATAATTTTACCAGTCTTAAATATTGATAGAGATAAATCATTGGATTGGTTCCTTCAAATTACAAAAGAGGACCTTCGTATTGGATGCTCCCGTCAAGCTGTAAACTTCTTTAATTATATGATTAGCTCTCGAAATCAGAAACTATGTAATTTAATTGTAAAAATGCTCGACTCTAATCATATTAAGGTAGTTGAGCTAGCGGCAGAAATGATTGCATATTATACTTTTTGTCACGGTGATATGTTCAATGGAAAAATTTTATCTCTAAAAGATGGGGAGCCTAGTTTACGAAAAGGGGTTGCCAGGGCCCTAAAGAATTTCTCTAGTAATGAAAGCTTTGCGATCGAAGCAAGAGACTTATTATGTAGTTATTTTGATGATTCCGATAAAGAAGTAAGGAGAATCGTAAGTGGTATATTTTTTGATGATAATTTTTTAAATAATAAAGATAATATTACTGTTGCAATGAAGTATGTTGAGTCAAAAGCTTTTAAGGATGGAAACATGGCATTGTTTAGATGTATTAGTAATTATAAAGGTAATATTGTTGATTTTGGTGAGCTTATTTTAACAGCAAGTGAAAGTCTGTTAAAGGGGTTTGATATTGAATCTATGCAATATGAATATAGATTTGAACAGAAAATATTTGTTGCTCTTATTGTACGCCTATATGATCAGGCCGAAAAAAATTCGCTTCTTAGGGAGAAATGTTTAGATATCTGGGATATCTTTTTTGAGAAAAACATAGGGGTTACAAGGGATATTACAAAAACAATTGCATTATGATAATTTTAATTTAGGGGACGCGGACACTTTCCGTATAATAGGATCCAGGCGCTTTTTCTTCACGCAAGGTCAATGAAATGGCACCAGTAACCAAAAATCATGTCGTTGCCTGTGTTAACTATGGAACAAATTTTTCCAGATAGTAGTTAGCTTTGGCACATTTTCTTCAAGGATGGCTTTGTCTATATTATCCATGCCTCTGATCGCAAAATAGATACCGGAAATAATTTTTACCAAGATTAAGATATTGTTCTTTGCTTGATTTCCGTCAGTTTGATGTAAAAAACCAGTTGTGATAATTATTCCCAATAGGAGTTCAAAAACACCATAGTATAAACGGTATTTACTTCTAACGTAAAATAATAAGAATGGGAATAGTAATGCAAATATAAGGTTTACTAGCCAACCGATAATTCCCATCTTTAATGACTTTAAGTAAATGGTAGATAATTGATTTATTATCTCTGTTAACACAGGAAAGATAAAATCATTTAGAAATGGTAATGAAGTTAAAATTATACCAAACAAACCCAAGATAAGAGGAATGATCTTTATTGCAATTGATTTATTAACGTCGCGATTTGCTACTTCTGCAAGCTCCAATAGTTCTGCATTTTTAGAGACATCGCTAGGGTTTTTAACTGAATCTGAATCTGAATCTGAGTTTTCTTTTTTTAATTTATTGAAGTTAATTGAATCAATATTTAGTACTTTAGATATGTTTAATAGAATTTTATCGTCAGTAACAAGAGTCATCTTATTCGATTTGTTCTCTTTTTTTTTGGCTAAGGATAGTAACTTTTTATCTAAGTGAGAAATCGTGTTTACTTTATTATTATCGATTAAATCAAGTTCGAGTAAAAGCTCATCGTCTATTTCTTTGTTTTTCAATAATACAAAAACTTCATCATCAATTAATTTCTCTACAAGTTCAAGTATGCTTTTATACTCTTTCTTACGCCTAGATATGAAGTTCAATTCAGTAATAATAAAGTCAGGTATATATACTTTGTAGTCACTTGATAAACTTATAATTGAATTAAGATGATTGATAATTACATTAGTGTCTAAAATGATTTTATTCATGTCTTTTCTTTTTTCTATATGAGTTATTAATTCAGAGGGGGGCTAGCTGTTTACAAAATTAAACGACCGGACATTAAGTAAATTATAACAGTTTTGCTTACTCTCTCAAAATCATATTAATAGTGGATTCAAATCTTTTTATAAAATATTAATGAAATCATATGAATTGTCGGTTGAGTCTCTGAATTTAATCAATAATGAATCTCAATTAACGCCAACTCTGGACGACAATTAAACCTTATCGGTAAAATTGAATTGCCAATACCCCGACTGACAAAGAGTTCTTTGTTTTCCTTTTTATACCATCCCGAAACGTAGTTATCTGTTCCATATGGAGTCCATAAAGGGCCGTAGAATGGAGCTCTTACTTGTCCTCCATGTGAATGTCCTGCGAGAGAGAGGGGGATTGAGTTGGGAATTGTGTCGAAGAAATCAGGAGTATGAAAGAGAGCTATATTTAGTAGAGAACTATCTACACTCTTTAATAATTTAGTTGCAGGTTTTCCAATTAGGTCATCAAATCCAATCAAGTTTAAATCTTTGTCTATTTGTTTCATTGAACTCGTGAGGTCGATAATACCTGCTTTTTGGAATAATTTTTCTTTGTTTGGGAGTTCTTCCCATATATCCCAATTGCCTTGGACAAAATAGACTCCTTGAGGGGCTTTCATTTTTCTTAGGACTTCAAGGTAACCTTCATATGTTCCATCAGGCGTCGCTAAGTCTCCTGTGATAACTATTATGTCAGGTTTTTCTTTTTGTAGAGCTGAAATTACTTTCTTTTCGATTGTTCCTAGGCCCTTAGTATGGAGGTCTGAAACGTGTGCTATCTTAAGAGTTCTTTTGCCATCATTATATTTACGATTGTAATGGCCAATCTCTAGGTCATTTGGGCAATAGTAAAAACTATATAACCCTAAAGCGAATAGAATTAGAAGAAAGGCGATTTTTTGATTCATGACTTATTTTAACATCATTTAATATTGTTGAAATGTTTTTTATTTGTATGATAATATTCTTATGAACGAGATAGAAAGAGCAAAACAAATTAAAGTCCTTTTGAGTCTAGCAAGCGTTGATGACGACATTCATCCGTACGAAATTCGCTTTCTAACAAAGTTTATCAAGTCTCATTTTAGTGAAGAAGTAGCACGTGAATTAATAGGTGAGATAACAAATCCTAAGCGAAGCTATCTTTCAGTTTTTAAAACAATTGATAATTTTTATCATCGAGGCGCTACATTAGAGTTAGCGCGATCGCTTATACACATGGATAAGAAGTTCACACCTGAGGAAAAGGTAGCTTTTGATCTTCTAAGTCAGGCGCATCGTGAAATGTCGGGTGACTTAATTGAAACGCAGAAAAATGCAATAATCGAATACTTAAAAGCTGAGAATGAAAAGGAGTATAATAGAGAAACAGCAAGTGTAATAAAGCTTCTCAATCAACGTTTTCACTATCAGCATACTTTCTCTTTCGGTTTTTTGTTTTTCAGATTAGCATATTTAATTTCGAGGTTTTTTAGAAGGCGTAGTCGTTTAGCATTTTTTATTGGCTTAATACTAGCCGTCTGGATGCTTGTTTTGATGGTGGAAAGAATTATTCTATCTGAATATATAAAAAAAGCCTTTGCTGTTAATTAATCTATTGGAGTCGTAATGAATAATTGTATATTTTGTAAAATCCTAAATGGTGAGGCTGATGCTAGCTTTGTTTACAAGAGTGAGAAGGTCACGGCATTCATGGACCTTAATCCGATTAATAAAGGGCATGTACTGGTTATCCCTAACGAGCACCACGAGAGATTTTCTACAGTGAATAGCGATATGGTCGGTGAAATGTTTAAAGTAGCTCAAAATATTCTAAAGGCCATAGAGAAGTCTGACATACCTTGCGAGGGAGCGAACCTTTTTCTTTCTGATGGAGAAATTGCTGGCCAAGAAGTTCCACATTCTCATCTTCACATAGCACCAAGGTTCACAGGAGACGGTCATCGAATGGGCTTTTCAGGCACTGATCCTGATGAGTCATCAAGAGACAAGTTAAATGAAACAGCTAAGTTAATAGCTGATAAACTTTAAAACAGGTTTCTAGTAACCAGGGGCTAGACTGTTTTGTGACAATTATAGGATTTGAGTTATAATCTATTTATGGAAATCAAATTCTTAGAAAGCGGAAACCCTGAAATCTGCAACACAATCCTGCGCTCACTTCCAAAGTGGTTTGGAATTGAAGAGGCGATTGTTGAATATGTAAATAAGTCTAAAGAAATGGCCATGCTTGTTGCTTATGAAAGTGATGAGGCAATAGGCTTCTTAAGTATCAAAGAACATAGTGAATTTAGTTGTGAAATTTATGTCATGGGAATTCTTTCAAGCTATCATCGCAAGGGCATAGGGCAAATGCTTGTCGCCGAAGCTGAAAAAGTTATGGCGCAAAAGAAATTTGAATTTCTACAAGTGAAGACTGTCGATAGTTCAAGTGAAGATGAGTATTATAAGAAGACGAGGCTCTTCTATGAGGTCCTAGGTTTTAAGAAACTCGAAGTTTTTCCAACTCTATGGGATGAGCATAATCCGTGCCTATTACTTGTTAAGAGTTTGATTTAGAAGAGAGGGATTATATGGCTTCATTTATATATCACGGGGTACCAGTTGATTTTGAAGGTCAGTGGCTGCATCCACTCTTTGATCTAAAAGAGAAAATGCCGCATGTTTATGAATCGGAAATAAAAAAATATGATGATCATCCTAAACGTAAAACCTTCCACTTAAGAATATACCTAAGTTGAACTGTCGCAGAGGAGAGGTGCTTCATTGTTCATCCATACACCCTTCTTTAGTATTTCAAGCTTTAAAGTCAGTATTTCCTGATATTAATAAGTCGGTAAAATTCTTTAAGATTCCAGTTTTAAGCTTAAAAGAATTAGACTTGGTAATCTTTGATATGAATAGAGCAGAGTATGAGTTCGGACTAGAGACAGACCCCGATTCATGTTTTGAAATTATCAATCATGATACTTATGAAGAAATTAAAATCGTACCTCCTGAAGCTTTGAGCTTCTTTGAATCCGGTACGCGGACACCTTTTGCACTTTCAGCAAGTTAGAACATTTTTTTAGTTAAGAATTATATAATTGGCCAATAACTCAGAGGAAAGGGCCGAATAACTCAGCTAAAAGCTTCATTTGAATGAAGATTGTAATAAAATCGCTCTAGATTATAGTCATAGGAGCAAGCAAGTGATTGGTTTTGCGAAAAGTATCCGCGTACCTGAAAAAATTAAGCTGAAATTTTAAATATAATCATGCTAAAATTCATAAGGTGGGACAGTGCTGCTAACACTGTCCCCAAAGATCACTTTGACCAACTTAAAATTAGAACTACGAGTTCTAAAATAAGTATGATCAAGGTAATCACCCTTATGAAGTCCTCCCGTCGTGAACCGAAAGACAAATCGTTGTCTTTCTCTCACTCCGTTTCGCTCCTTCAGAAAGAGGCTTCCTTCATTGGAAGCAAAGAAAGCGGGGACTTCATTTATATAATTCGATCAATGTGAAATTAATATTTAAAATACAGGGATGCTGATGATAGTTCTTTTTTGAACTAATCTAAAAAATCAGGATTAAGATCCTGCTCTAAGATCCATTCAACAACGTCATTATAATGCTCGATGGATTTAGCCTTCTTCACTTTCTTGTAAACCTTGTGTTCGTTTTCAAAGATATCTTTGAAGTAAAGCCAATGGCCACGCATCTTTTGTAGGTAGTCTGATTTAGCATTATCCATCGATAGGTATTCTTCAGTCATAAGCTTATGCATTTCAATGAATTTTGCCAGATAGGTTTGTTCGTTAAATTTAGAACCTTTGATTTGGGCCATGAGCGCTGGATTTGAAAGGCCCGCGCGTCCCACCATCCAGCGATTAATCTGGGGGAATCTTGCCTTATAGGCCTTGAAGTCTTCGACTGTATTTATGTCTCCGTTATAACAAGGAGGTGTATTTAAAAGAGGCAAACACTCTTCAAAGGCATCAAGATCCACGCCGCCTACATAAATCTGTTTTCCGTAGCGAGCATGGATTGTGAAATCATTAATTTCTAATTTATTAATCATGGGAATGATCTCTTTAATTTCTGAGACATCCTCACGCCCAAGGCGAATCTTAACCGTAAATTCGATGGGACATTTTTCTTTTATTCCCGTTAAAAGCTTTTCTACTTTTTGGGGATGAAGGAGTAGACCTGAGCCTTTCTTTCTATTGGCCACCATTGGGTAAGGGCATCCCATATTTAAATTAACCTTCTTAACGCCAAATTCTTTATAGATATTGGCCACATAGAGGAATTGATCAATTTCCTTTGTGAGGATTTGAGCAGTGGTAGGTAGAAGGTTTTTTTCGGGCAGAACATCATGAAGCTGACGTTGATTGAGTTCGTTTGATTCTTTCGTCACAATATAGGGAGCGATGGCACTGTCAGCGCCAGAAAAGGTCTGCTCCAAGGCATTGCGATAAACATAGTTGGTCACGCCGCGAATGGGGGCGAGGACCAGGTGATCAGTAAAACTCATAGCTCACTTAATACACCAAAATGGTTCCTTTGGCATAGGAGAAATAATGGGCCGTGTAACATATAAATCTTTCACGATTATATTTGTTTGACGTGTGAATATTATTAGTGTGTTAAATCTATCTCATCGCAAATAATTGGAAAGTATTATGAAAAAGCTATTGTTAGGACTAGTTCTTTTATCCCTAAACACATATGCCTCTCTTGGTGGAGAAGAGGTTTATGATTATCAATTCATGCGAGTTGGTACAGTAAATGGCTGTAAGGCCGTTTTATTAGAAGACGATGTTGCAATTACGGCGGCCCATTGTGTAGTCGGTGGAGCAAATGAATTCTTATTTCATATGAAGCTCTATGATGGGAGAAATCTATCTGCTGACTGGATTCCAGTTAAGAATATTGTCATTCATCCAAAGTACAATAGTAAAAAGAAGAAGACATATGATCTTGCTCTTATTTTCTTAAAACGTGTACCTTCTGAATCTATTGATTATTTCAAAAAAGCTCCCTTAGAGCTGAATAAGAAATTTTTAATTTCGAATGATTCAAGTGCACCCTTGATGCTTCTTTCTCAACTTTCAAATGGCCAAGGCGGCGTGGCCCCATGGTATTTGTCTGAAGTAAAATTAAAGAAGAATTTCAAAAATCGCCCGGCGAATTCATATCTTCCAGCTGAGGATAATAAAGTTTGTCCTGGGGATAGTGGAGCACCGATCTTTTCAGTTACTGCTTCTGGTGAATATCAATTGCATGCTCTCGTTAGTGGGGGAACAGAAAACTTAAAGTACTTCATCGAGAGAAATTATCGTAATCTAAGAGGATACTTTGTTCTCGCACCTCAGTGTGATGATGTTTTGAAGACATTCTATGCCGTTCCGCTTGCAAGGCATCTGGATTGGATCAACGCCACGATAAAAAGCTCCCTTAAATAAGCTTTCATGCGCTTTATCTTTTCATAACACTTTTAAATCTCTCTTTTAATCTAAGTGTCTGAAATTAATAGCTTTTGTCTAAATGTTTTACAGATAAATAGTTCATGTATTTCAGCTTATTCCTAAACACATTTAGATATTATGATACTTTTTATTTACAAAAATGAATTTATGAACTGAAAAACAAACTATCTAAAGGGAGTATCTTATGAAAAAAATGTTATTAGCCACTATCTTACTTATGTCTACTTCAGCATTTGCAGGGACAAATGATGTAGCTAGAACGTCATATAAGCCCCTTAAAAACGTAGTACCAACTGGAAAGGCATTTACATTTGAGCGTAATATTACGTTAAAAGCGGGAACAAGCTCAAAGGTCATCGCAGGAGATAACTCAACATTTTGTAGATTGCATTACACTAAAAATGACAAAACAGATAGAGTCATAAGCACAGGAAGTAAGCTAAATATTCATAAAGTATCGCAACAACTTAATGAAGTTTTTAAAGATACAATGACTTCAACAATGGTAATCTCATTTAATATCCTAGAATATAGCGTGAAAATCGATCTAAGCAAATCAGGTAAGACATATCTTAACTGCTTTAAAAACAGAGAAGAAAATTCTGTAGCTGGTTTTCATGAAGTAAGAAGTGATGCAGAAGCTTTTACTAATGATGAACTTAGAGATCTATTACTAGACACTGTAGTAGTCCCAAGGTTTGAAAAAGTTGTAATTAAGCCTGTTGCTTTTGAGGCCGACTAGATTAAAGTTGTTAGGAGTTCATATGAGAAATTACTTCTTTATTTTAGTATCGCTACTCACGCTTTGCTCAACGAGAGTGATTGCCTCTGATTTTGAATATGTAAGTTCAAATAATGAGTCTATTTTAGACTATGATGAAACTAAAGTTTTATGTGAAGTTGTTATGAATATGAATAGTGGTGCTACAACTTTAGGTTTTATAAAGAAGTACTCAAGTAAAATTCCAAGTAAAAGCTCTTACTATTTTCTTCGTGAATACGGAACTAGTATCAATTGTTATGGTAGGTCCTTTATTTATTTTGTTCTATATAAGGGCCATGATGACGATATTAAAGCACTACTCGATGCAGGTTATGACGTTAATTGGATCATTGAAGACACACGTGGCAGAAAAATGACGATGCTAGATTATTTGAATATTTTGTATAAAGAAGAGACAAACGAAATATATAAAGACTTAATTAGAACAAAGATTAAAAGGGTTAGGCGTGCAAGAGGTAAGACATGCACTCAACTCAAGTATGATATTTGTGAATTCCAGTAAATATATTCCATGTGCTTTATCTTTGCATAACGCAAATTTAAAGCACACAGCTTCTTCTCAATTACAAATCAAAAAAACGAACTTCAGATCCATCCCATCCAACTTGTAAACAATGATCCTTCTTTCCAGAGAAAGTTACGTCAACAATTTTTGAATCACGCTTGAGTCGATAAAGAAGAATAATCTTATTTATTAAGCTTAGATCGAGTGGGTTAGGAAGACGTATATCGTCCACAGTTGGGCGTTTGTCGATTCGGTTTTCAACATCACGAACGATTTGCGATATGAAGATTATGATTGCACCAGTTTCTTTTGCATAAGTTTTAAGCTTCTCCGCCTGAGTTTGTAGAGGTGGATTGGTTCGCTTTTCATCGAGGAGTTGTAGATAGTCCACTATGATAAGTGAGCCAGGAGCGATCTTTTCTTTTGTTTTCTTGATGATGTAGTCGGCGCTGATATCATCGGAGTAGTTGAGTTCAAAGCGATCATTATTTTCGCCAATGCTTTGGTCATAAGTTCCAATACGGGCAGCATATTCTTTGTGAGTGTGGGCCAGTGTAAAGCAGAAGCTTTTAGTGCGATTGGCATTGATGGCCTGAACGAAGAGGCCAAGGGCAAAACTTGTTTTTCCCATGCCCGGTCTTGCTCCAATGAGAATAAGGTCGCCATTGTTTAAGTAGTCTAAGACGTCGCTATACTTTTGTGGAAAGAGTTCTTGGGACTTGGACATCAGTAGTGACCAAGAAGAGAAGCCTTCTTTGTGTGCAATTTGGTCTAGCGCTTCGGACATGGTAATGCCTTGCTCTTTCTTCAACTTTTTGGCATGACTTTTTAAAACGAAAATAGGTGATGATAATTTCATCTGAAACCTCCAACTTGGCCGTAAAAACAATCCCTTCTTATGTCCTAGCCTTATTAAAGGTTAGATGTAGAAAATCGATTCATTCTGCACTCTAGTGCTTTCCCTTTGAAGGGGGGAGGCGTGAAAAATCACCTAGGTAATATGTTAGTGCTCAATGAGAGATTGGGCAAGAGTGCTTAGGATCGAATTTGGATTATGCTTTGATTTCAGAAACTTAGACTGTTTGAATCTATGATAAAATACCATTATGAAAGACGGTGAGTTCAGATTCGGACCAGAATCAAAAGAAGAATTTAAAAAAGATATGTTTGAATTAATTTTCAATATTTGGGAGCTGTGGCTACTTGTTATAGTTCTAATTATTGTCTTTATCCGCTTTCTCATCTAGAGGAGTCTATGGAATATAAGTATACGCAAACTTTTATTGGAAAAATACATGCCGCTCTAGTTGCTCCGACAATTCCGCTGCTTATCGTTTTATATTATCTAGAATACATTAAAGACAGAGAACCTATTCTTTGGGGACTCATAATTTCATTCATAGGCTAGGGAAGTTCCCTGAGCAGTCCACAAATACTTAATGAGATTCAAGGCAGAGTTTGGAATGGCCGCTGTTATCAGCCAGATTCAGTTAATGAGAAATTAGGTAGCATTCTCTATATAAAAAAAAGTAAATCATATGAGCTCTTAACAGTAGTTTCTAATTATGAAAACTACCTCGATTCCATGACAAGGTTTGAGCTTCTAGACAAGTATGAGGATTCATTTAATGAGCTTAATCTTGATTCAGAGCTTAGTATCTCTCACAACGATGGAAAGAAAACTGTTTATAGAGGAGCTGATGAGTATCTCGTGTCTAAGTATCGAAACTTTACTGGGAATCTAAGATACTGCATCTATTTTGAGAGATAGTTAGGCATAAAATAATCTTATTACATAATCACTTAATGCTTATTTTTCTTATCTATAAGTTTTGATCATTATTAGATCAACAAAATGGAGGGAAGAATGAAATCTATCATTATAATGGCCTGTGCGGTCTTATCATTAAATACTTTTGCACAAGATATTTTCACTGCTAAGGGAAAGTCCCTGTACTTTCACACTCATTCACGAGTCGCTAATATACTAGCAAGTAAGAATGCTGAGCTTGAAGCATTTGAAATGGCGCTAAATTCTATCGTTGATATTTGTGGGGGCGAGAACTTTAGGCTACATGACGACGTTAAGTTTCATCATCGTATTGACTTCCAATCACCAAGTATAATGGCGACTGCTGAACAAAAGTTTTCTTGCATTAATTTCTAAAAATTTAAGTTTCGGTTATACTAAGAGAGATTAGTTTAACTAGGAATTAAATTTGGAAATAAATTTAAAAGATATAGGCCACTTTGTTGATATTAGAGAGATCAATGATGATCACTTTAATGAAGATTTAAAGGTTGGTGGAACAAATGCAAATATGTCAAAGCACTTTGGATTAAAAAGAGTCGCGGCACATTACTTTAAAATTCCACCGGGGTATCGAACATCTGAGCCTCATGCTGAAAGCTTAGAAGAAGAATTTGTCTATGTGATCTCTGGCGAAATTGATCTTTGGTTAAATGGAAAGATAAAAAAAATGAGCAAAGGTGACTGCATCGGCTTTCCTGCAGGGACAGGTGTTGGTCACTGCTTTATCAATAATTATGATTCTCCTTGTGAGCTATTTGTTTCGGGGGATCGAACTAGGTCCGATAACCAATACCACTTTCACTTAGATCCAAGCCTGAAAGTAGAGTGCGGGGATAAGTGGTGGGACGACATGCCCAAGCAAATTCTAGGGGGACATGATGGATTACCTGGCCTATTTGATGAGAGCTTAAGAGATGACTCTATTGAGGTCTATAATGGATTTGATAACCTAACGAATGATAGCTTTTCTTATCCAGGAGATACTGAAACGTTCTCAAATGGTGTTTGCTTAAGCCGAAAATTTGGGATGAAGAATATCGCAATTTGGCTTGAAAGAATTCCTGTGGGGAAGAGGACGTCATGGCCTCATGCCCACTCTGTGGAAGAGGAATTTGTCTTTGTTCTTGAAGGTGAGCCTCATGTCTACTTAGATGGCCAGGAATCTGTTGTTAAACCATTTACTGGCATTGATTTTAAGGCCGGCTCAGGTGTTGCCCACACTCTTATCAATAAATCTAACGACTTCATCTACTATCTCTGTGCAGGGGAGTGTGAGCCTAAGAATGACAAGATCTACTACCCTGAGCATCCTGCACGTAACGAAGAAATGCGCCAGAAAGGTGAATTATGGGAAGTTAAGGATATTCGTTCTTAAAAAAAATCAACTTTTCAACCTATGTAAAGGAAATCAAAAAATACCCACGCTATATTAACTCCATAATCAACAAACGATGAAGGAGAAAATATGCGTATGTTATTTAAAATTTCAGCTTTACTACTTACTCTAGGTCTAGGGACTAATACTCAGGCCAAAACAAATCAAAAGGTCCTAATTGTTGTCACAAGCCATGATAAATTAGGAAACACTGGCAAGAAGACTGGTTTTTGGCTACCGGAATTAACACACCCTTATTACGAATTAATTAAGGCCGGTATTAAAGTTGATATCGCCAGTCCACAAGGTGGAAGTGCACCGATTGATATGAATAGTTTTGCCGAAAAGGATAGTTATAATGATCGCTTCTTAAAAGATGCGACTCTTATGGCCAAGGTTATTCGCACGATTCCACTAGCAAAGATTAATCCAAAAGATTATGCCGCCGTCATTTATAGTGGTGGGTCAGGAGCAATGTGGGACTTCGCCAATAATAAAGAAGTAAATCGCATCTCAAAGGAGCTCTATGAAATGGGGGGAGTTGTCTCAGCAATTTGTCATGGAACGGCCGCGCTTTCAGATATCAAATTATCAAATGGAAAGTATCTTATTGATGGGAAGAAGTTCGCTGCTTTCACAAGAGAAGAAGAGGCATTGATTGAGCAGCTTGATATCATTCCTTTCTTATTAGAAGAAAAGCTTGCTCAAAGAGGTGGAAAACACATTTATGGTAAGGCATGGAGTGAAAATGTTATCGTCGATGAAAGATTGGTTACAGGACAAAATCCTGCCTCGGCCAAAGAGGCAACTTTAAAAGTAATTGAACTGATAAATAAGTAGGGGGCATCGCGCCCCCTAATTTAGTTTGATACTCTCTCCATCTTCAGGAATGATAAATCTCTTACTTGCTTCATTACCTAGTAATTCCTTTAATTCTCTTCGTGATAATCGGCAATGATCAAGGGCATCCATGTGGTTGGCAATAATTGTTCCTGTGCTTATCTCGATTAATTTCTTTATGTCTTTTTTAGGAAGAAGTAGTGGAGAGCCAATATCAAATTGGGCAATTCCTGTTGGTGCCACGATATAGTCTGGTTGTTCTTTTTTGATAAACTCGATAATTCGCGGTGTAAGAACAGTATCTCCCATAAGGTAGAGTGAAGGTTGATTTGGTAATTTGATAAAATATCCAACTCCGTGTTCAAGGAAAGGATAGAGAAAGCCTCTTACGTGTTGGGCCGGAATTTGGCGAATTGAACCATCAAAGAATTTATCTTCCTTCTCAAGAGGCCATGACTTGATTCCTTTTGACTCTAAGTATTTTGCATCTTTTTGAGTCGCAAAAGTAGCGATATTCTTTCTTCTTAGAAATTTCCTACCGGCACTATCAAGGTGATCAAAATGACCCTTCTGACAATGAGTAATTAAGGCATGTGTGATCTGTCCCTTTTGCTGATGAAATGTTTCTGGAAGCTCAACAGTAGGGTTTCGTACGTTTGAGCCTATAAAGCGTAGGCGCGGTAGCATGCCTTTATTGGCAAGCATTGGGTCGACTAAAATTAGATTTTCTTTGTAACTAATTAAAATTGTTGCATTTCGTACTTGAGTTATTAACATATTAGCTCCTTTGAATTTATAATAGGGTATGGAGTAACTCCACAGTAAAGGGAAAATATGAATATTTCTGAACTTGAGAATATTAGCGGTTTAACAAGAGATACGATTCGATATTATGAAAAGATCTCATTAATATCTTCGCCGCAAAGAGATGTTAATGGATATAAGATCTATACCAAGGCGAATTTGCAAGAGATTCGTTTTATCTCTAGTGCAAAGGAATTGGGTTTTACTCTAAGTGAGATTAAACGAGGAATGGACTCTTTTATTAAAAGGGGAAGGCCTTGTGAAAACTTCAAAAATAATCTTGAGAAGAAGAAGGCCATTATCAAAGATAGAATTAGTGAAGATAAGGCAAAGTTAAAGAAGATCGAAAAGTTTTTAAAACAGGCCGGCCTATAAGCTAGTCTAACACACTGATATCACGAAAAGGTGGCGTGTACCTTCTTGTCAATACTATTTGGTTAATATAGCCTTTTAGCTGTTATGCTAAAAATAAAACACCTTTTCACGCTTATTCTTTTTCACGTTGCTTTGCTGAATACAAGCTTCGCAAGTGAAATCAAGACTATCGAAATCTCGACTCCTAAATGGGATGGTTTTACGAATAAAGACGGATCAGGGCTTTATTTTGAACTGGTAAAAAAAGCTTACTCTCTTTCAAATATCAAAGTTAATTATACCTTTGTTCCATGGCCAAGGGCCGTTAAGTATGTGAATGAAAATCACAAAGATGCGATGCTTGGTGCTTATAATAGTGACCCAGAGTCAATCTATCCAAATTATCCAATCGATGTTGAATACACACTGGTGATCTATAAAAAGAATTCTTTAAAAGACTGGCAGGGAGTGGAGAGTCTCAAGGGAAAAGAGGTCTATTGGGTTCGTGGCTACAATTACCATGAATATATAAAAACGAAATTAGATTGGAGAGAGCTTCAAGATACTAATCAAGGCTTAAAACTTCTAGAAAAGGATCGCATCAAATTCTTTATCGATTCTAATAATACTCTTAAGCCTAAATTAAAGGAATTTAAAATAGACCTTAAAGATTATGAGATAAAGCCAGTAATTACAAAATTCCTCTATGTTAGATTCTCTCGCACCAAGAAGTCGCAAGAGCTTATTAAGATCTTTGATAAGAATATGGCCACACTTCTTAAGTCTAAAGATCTCGAAAAAATCTATAAAAAGTGGAATCATAAAATGCCAGACTTCTCTGCCATCAAAAAGTAGTAGGTAAGAGTTTCATTAAAATCAAAATTAGAATTAAAAAAGTAGAAGTTTAAAGCTATATTATTCCCATGGAAGAGAATTATACACAGATTTTAGAAAGGATTTACGCTGAAATCCTACCAATTATTGGCAAAGGAAATGTTGCTGACTATATACCTGAACTGAGTAAGGTTGAGCCTAATCAATTTGGTATGTCCATTTGTACTAATGATGGGCATGAGTATATTATCGGTAATGCGCAAAAATCATTCTCAATTCAATCAATCTCTAAAGTCTTTTCATTAGTTCTGGCCTATCAGAAGCTCGACTCAAAGCTTTGGTCTCGTGTGGGCCTTGAACCTTCTGGAAACCGCTTCGATTCACTTGTGCTCCTTGAAAATGAAGGGGGAATTCCTCGCAATCCATTTATTAATGCCGGTGCCATTGTTGTCGTGGATACACTGATTGATCTCTATGATGATCCAGTTAATGAGGTTTTAAAATTTGTTCGCGAGCTAAGTGGTAACGAAAATATTTTTATTAATGATTCAGTAAGGGCCTCTGAATTAGAGTGTGCCAATCGAAACTACGCCCTGACATACTTCATGAAAAGTTTTGGCAATATCAATAATGAAGTTTCAAAAGTTATTGATGTTTATACAACAATTTGTTCCATCGAAATGTCATGCGTTGACTTGGCGAGGTCTTTTAGACTCTTTAGTTCAAATGGACAAAACCCTTGGAATGGAAAGAAGATATTAACGAAGAGCCAGAACAAGAGGATGAATGCCATTATGATGACATGCGGACTCTATAACTCTGTAGGGGACTTTGCTTACCGAGTTGGGATCCCGGCAAAGTCAGGAGTTGGTGGTGGTATCGTTGGTGTGATCCCAAATGAAATGTCTATTTCAACTTGGTCACCTTGCTTAGATGATACAGGAAACTCTTTAGCGGGAATTGAAGCACTAGAGCTTTTCACAACATATTCTGAGCAATCAATTTACTAAAACTGTAAAAGACATTCCTTTGCTTTATATGGGCCAAATTCTTCGTCTTTTAATAATTCTTCGTAACACGGGGCCAATTCATCTTCACTGATATTCTTATCTGCCGTTAATTCGAGACAGTTAAAAGTATAAGTCGCAAAATCTTTTGTTGCTTTTGCCATTGCTGTACAAAACTTAGCAGCAGGCTTACTAAAGAGAGAGTTTGCGGCATAACTTAGGCATTGATAACCATTGAACGTCGAGTACTTGGCCACCTCATCACAAGTTGCTAAGATATTATCATCAAATTCGTTATTTACAGAAACCTCAACGCAGGCAACCGCATTCACTGAATTCTCTTTTACTTTTTTAGCAATATCAATGCAGTTTTGAGCAGCATTCTTTGGAAAGCTTTTTCCTACAGCTTTTCGTACACAAGTCATTGCATAGAAAATTGAGAAATTTGCAATTTCAGAACAAACAGGAATAACGTTGGCATCTAGTGGGCCACCATTTTTTATGACCTTCTTACAAAGTGAAGCATCTTGAGGATACTTCTTACCAATTTTCTTACATAGCTCATTTTCTGAGGCATTGGCCGCAAAAGTTAAAGAGATTAGTACAAAGATGATAAATTCTTTTCTGATCATAATGATTCCTAGGTGTAATTTATTTTGTTTAATATAGTTGATAAAACCAAGGAAAG
Source organism: Halobacteriovorax sp. CON-3 (assembly GCF_043196995.1). NCBI lineage: Bacteria > Pseudomonadati > Bdellovibrionota > Bacteriovoracia > Bacteriovoracales > Halobacteriovoraceae > Halobacteriovorax > Halobacteriovorax sp. CON-3. The sequence goes on along the minus strand of NZ_JBEBNA010000001.1, from coordinate 1,083,611 downwards.
TACAGTCTATAAATAAAGCTATGTATTAATTATTGACCTAGAATCTTAAACTTTTTCCCAACACATATAGGCCTCATCGGCCAGCTCCAGAAGCTGCTGATCTTCAATTGTGTCACCATAGGCATAGATCTTATCAAAGCTTGAGAGGTCATACTTCTCTTTGACTCTCTTGGCCTTCATATGACCAGTACAATCACCGTTGTGGTAGCTTCCTGTGCAGATGCCTGCTCTCGTTTCTAGAGATGAGCAGATAAGTTCAAACCCATTTTCCTCACACCATGGAGCAAGGTAGAGATCTAAAGATGCCGAAACGATGACAATCTTACTGCCAAGCTTTCGATGTCGCTCAATTTCTTCTTGGGCGTTCGTTCTAATGACTTTTGGAAGAAATGACTTAGAAAATCTAAGGCCCTGCTCTTCAAGTTTAGAAGCATGTTGTCTTGAATAGGCATACTTGACGATGAGGGCGCGCATTGTAGGCCCTGATAGAAGTTTTAATTTGTAGGCAATAACAAATGGAGAAAGTAGAAACTTTCCAAGTCGTAACTTCTTTTTACTTACTGAGTAATAGATAAATTCAGTGAATGTATCTTTGAAGGTTATTGTTCCATCAAAATCAAATAGGGCCAACTTCATGATCAAATTTTAAGGTAAGCTAAACAGCATGTCATGAAATAAAAAGGCCCTTAAATAAGGGCCTAGTGAGTGTTATCTATTCTGTAGCCAATTTAAAACAAGGTTGTAATAACTTGTTTCAAATTCACCATAGCTCGAGAGGGGGGAGGTTGAGCTATTTAAGATATCATTGAATTGATATTCAAAATTATTCATCACATTGGCAGGAGCAACACAGGCACCAGTAAAGAATCGATCAGAAGGACATGGTGCTGTATCGATTGTATCAAGGCCATGCCAACGATCTGTTTGCATAAATAGTTTAAAGCCACTTGTCCCTAAACCTTGTGACTGGAGGTAGGCCACGATTGTCGTATATAAAGGGTAGGCATTGTAACTTCCTGACTCGGCCTGGCCGTCGGCCACAATATTGCGAGATGGTGCATACTTACTGTGATAGCTTGCCCACTGTTTAGCACTCAGAATTGGAGCACCTGATGACAACTCTGCTAAACCTTCTACCCACCAACCTGGTGTAACATTAAAGCCATGTTCATTATGATTAAATTGAGAGTCTAAAATATGCATAAGTTCATGCTTATGGAGAGTGTACTCATAGCTAAATCCGTTATCAGCGTTACTATTATAGGCACTAACGACAAGTGCCGATCCATGACCTGATCCATGGGAAGACGTTCTATTTAAGACACAAATACCAATCCTTCCACCATAGGCAACAGTAATTAGATCTGTGTTATTTAAGTTGAGATGGCCAGCAAACATCTCAAGGTTAACTTCCGCCATTGCTACAATCTTTTGTAGAATACTTCGTGGAACACTATCGCTATCTGCTGCGATCTCAAAATGATCTGACCAGAAAGCTGGCCTTCCATGACATGCAGGTTCTTCATAGTGTTGTGTTCTAGAAATATATATTCCACCATCAGTCGAGCTCGGCTTTGCTGAAATAGCTGGAACCATATTCATTTTACTTTTAACTTTCTCAATACTAAGGCCACTTGCACCCCAGCCATAATTACCACCATTGGCCTTGGGTCCATCATCCCCACCAGGCTCACACGAGGTAAGCAGTGAAGTGAGTATTAAGAGTAGAAATGTGAATGCTGATACTTTTTTTAACATCAATATCCTTTTTTGATTGTATGTTGTTGAATTTATTATTGTAGCACTAGGGGTGATCAATGTTCACTAAGGGTATTTTCTATCTATCGATTGAATCTATTGGAATAAGCTAATGGATAAGTTGTACAAGGCCATGGCCAAAGTATTGTTTTCGACGTAGCAATAGGACTCATAACAAATTAGGGGAGCATTTATGAAATCACTTTTATTATCTGTACTATTTTTATCGTCATCATTCTCGTTTGCTGCTTCAGACAAGCAGCTAATTGATATTCTAGAAAATGCTCTACGCTTTGAAGGTTACGTTGTTCTTGATCAAGTAAAAGAAAATGGCGAGTACACAGAAGTTGATTTCTATGTCGGCGCATATGGTGAAGAGAGATTCACAAGTTGCTTACTAAGAAATGATCATCTAGTAAGCTGCAAGGATAATTGGTTTAAGCTGTAAACTAAGAGATAAGAAATAAAAAAGCCCTAATCAGTGAAAAGGGCTTTTTTGTTATGCCGCACACGCAACGATGTGCTGTACGCAGAGTGGTCATTCTCAAACAAGAACTAACACTAAATACATATTATCAGCAAAACAAATTCATAGATTTAATTTTGGTTAAATTCTTCTAAATCTTACATTGCTATGTAAGTGTTGAGTATTAAGGATTCCTTGAGATAAGTTTCTCTATGTCCTCTAGATTAAATAAGTCTTATGGGGTAATATCGTTCTCTATATTGAGGAAAATTTGAATATTAGTAATAAAGCAGTCCATGCATACATTAATTACATCGTTGAAAATAATGATGACCCAAGGTCTTTCTTTGAAAGCCTAGGTTATGACTATTCTCTTATTAGTGATGAAAAAAAGTATATGACATGGAATGATTACCGCCTCATTACGGAGTCCCTTAATGACAAATACGATAAGTTCTATGAAGGAATGACCAAGCACGGCCTAACAAATAAGTACGTTAAACGAGTCCTTGATATTCTTTCAAGAATGATTAGCTTTCGTTTTGTAGGTGACTTCATTTTAAAGTATTCATTTAAAACGTTCTATACAGATGCAGTGAAGATAGAGCTGGTTGAAACAGGGAAAACTTCTTTTGATATTAAGCTTACCTTTGATCGACCTGAAGATATTTTTCCAGTCTTTGTTGATATGTATCGTATTGTCTTCTTGGCCCTACCAAGAATGGTTTCTGAGTCCATGTCTTGGGATGTGGAGATTACTCAAAATGAGAATGTCTTGATATACCACGTTGATGAGTATTCAAGCGCACCGTCTATTTTTGCTACTATTCAGATATTTATTTTAAGACTATTTAAACTCGATAAATATTATAAGAATCTTATTATTGAAAACCTTCAGCATAATAACGAATTGGAAAGAGCAAATCTTGAGCTAGAGATGGCCGAAAAAAAGATTCGTGAGGCCCATAAAGAAGTCTTACTTGCCAATCGCATTATTAGCCATGATATTGCAAATAAGATGCTTATTGTTGAGCATGTGAAAAGGCTTATCTCTCGCGGAGAAGTAGAAAAGGCCAATCAGAAATTGGATATCTATTATAAGTCAGTAAAGGCAATCATTGAAAATACGAGAAATGTTGTCGATGACAATTCAAACTCATTTAATATGTCTGATGTTTCGATTAAGGAAATGCTGGAAGAGCTGATTTTTGAATATCAGGATCAGGCATCAGAGAAGAATATCAAATTAGTTCTCGATTCAAATGTTGATGCGCAATTTTCGATAAGGACAAATAAAGAAGCACTAAAAGATAGTGTCTTAGGAAATATCCTTCAAAATGCGATTAAATTTTCTCCTGAAAACTCAGAAGTTAAATTTAAGCTAGAAGTAACTGGTATTGAATTCTACCTTTCTTGTAAAGATCACGGTGTTGGGATTGAGGCAAGTTTAGTGAATGAAATCAATCGAAATGAAGATAAGATCTTTAAGAGTACGGTTGGAACACATGGTGAGAAGGGAAGAGGACTTGGCCTATTCATCATTCGTAAAGTTTGTCGTGAGCTCGGGCTACATGTTCGCTTTGTTTCTGAACTTGGAAATGGAACGAAGGTCATTATCTCACAACCATACAAATGTTGATTCATTCTGTTTCATCATATGGCGACAGGAAATATCAATCTCCTTATTATTCGGATAAATTCTTAATGTATTAGTTAGTGCCATTGGATGATTAAATTCAGAGACCTTATGCTTTGTTGTCGTCGTCACAGGAACAAAGCTACAGGCCACGGCCTTAGTTGAGATAAAGCAGCCTTCTTCATCATTTTTTTTCAACACATATAAAATATCAGAATTTAGATCGCCCTTGAGGACAAAGATTAGAACGGCTCCATCACCAAGTTGCTTATGAAAAACGGCAGGAAGATCATAAGCACCTGCTGTAAAGATTGCCCTGTCATAAGGTGCATCCTTGATATATCCCTCTGTGGCATCACCTTGCATAATCTTCACATTCTTTATATGAAGTCTGTCTAAGCAGGCGTTGGCCCTGTCTACGAGTTCGGGAATAATTTCAATACTGATAACTCGGCCATCCTTTCCGATAATATGGCCCATTAAGGCCGCATTCCATCCACTACCTGAGCCAAGTTCAAAAACTTTGTGCCCTGGCTTGAGCTCTAGAAAGTCGAGTATCGTTAAGACAAACGAAGGCTGTGAAATCGTAGATATGACCTGTTCATCTCCAAAGATAGCAAGGGGATGATCAGCATAAAGTATGGAAAGATATTCTTCAAGATTTTCATCTGTTATGGTGATCCACTTATCTGGATAGTCTCTGAGGTAAGGGACGAACATATGGCGTGGAACGCTATAGTAGGCATCGATAACTTCCTTCGAAAAACCTGTGTTTTGAGCGATAAAACGATCTTGAAATTCTTTATATAATTCCGTCATTTACTTAGGTTAATGATTAATAAGAATTTTCTCAAAGTAAGATTAGTAAAAACAAGGCTTAAGAAAGTTTAGCTCATCATTGTCATAACTTTTACTTTTTAATATATTTTGTTCATGAAAATTGAAACTCAACGTCTTATTTTGGCCATCCCTAAAGCTGGGGATGAAGTTGCGACACTCGAATTCTATAGAGAAAATGAAGAGCACTTGGCCCCTTGGGATCCTAAGAAGCCTGATGACTTCTACACATTAGATTATTGGGCGAATAAGGGCAAGGCCGCAAAAGAGGAGTTTGAAAATGAGACTTCTGTTCGTTTTAATCTATTCTTAAAGGATAGCAACCACCTCATCGGTATGGTTAATTTTACAACTCTTGAAAGGGGACCTTTTCAGAATTGTCGTGTTGGCTACAAATTAGGTGAAAAGTTTCAAGGATACGGTTATATGAGAGAGGCCCTCTCTGCTGGTCTTGATTATCTATTTAATGAACTTAATTTTCACCGTGTGGAGGCCAATTATATTCCACAGAATTTACGTAGTGGAAATGTATTAAAGGCCCTTGGCTTTGAAGAACATGGAATTGCCAAAAACTACTTAATGATAGCAGGTAAGTGGCAAGACCATATCCTAACAAGTAAGTTAAATCCAAATTGGAGAGCTTAATCTAAGGTAAGCTAGGTATTTTTGTTAGCTCTCTCATAACTTCTTCTTTTGTTTCTAGCGTTGAAAGAAAGGCCATGATGTCCTCACGATCTTGTTTTTCAATTTCTATCCCAAGCTGAACCTTTCCCATGATATAGATCGCTTGATCTAAGCTGGCCACACTTCCATCATGAAAGTAAGGAGCCGTTTTTGTCACATTACGAAGAGGTGGAACCTTGAAGTATTCTTTATCATCTTCATTCTTTGTGAAATTATAGCGTCCAAGATCTCTTTTAATAGATTTTGTGTATTGGTAAGGGTCTTCGACAACACCAAATTTTTGATACATTTCACCACCAATTAATTGGCCACTATGACAACCAATACAGCCGTATTCCACAAACTTCTTCAGGCCTCTTGCTTCTTTTGTTGTTAGGCGCTGTACATCGCCATCAAGATAATCATCAAAACGAGAGGGACCTACAAGTGTGCGCTCAAAGGCACCAATTGCTTGGGCACTTAGTTGGGCAAGCTTCTTAGCATCTTCCTTTTTGATATTTATAGCAAATGCCTTAGAGAAGTCCTGTGCATAATTATTGCTAACGAGTTTCTCTTTTAGGTGCTCTTCATTATCAAGGTTAAAAGGTACTTTGATAAAGAATGACTTAATTGCCTGCTCTTCGACATCTTTTCGATTTCCATCCCAATGCTGTGAAATCTGTCCTGCTGTATTGATGAGGGTTTGAGCATTACGAGGTGCTGAACGATCTTTAGTACCCTTCGACTTTTTCAGGCCATCTGAGAAGTGAAGTTGTGGTAGGTGACATCTGGAACAACTTACGGTTCCATCTCTACTTAATCTCGTGTCGTAGAATAACTTTTGTCCCAGTGTAATGACTTCTTCCTTAGGCTTTTGTTTCCCAAAGTACTTGATAGAATTTAGGCTAGTACCAAAGAGATCTGATACTGGACTAGTACTCGTACAGGACGTGATAATAAATATTGATAAGAATAATATTTGTTTCATTTTACTTCCTCTTGTTAAGTTTGTTAGGTCTTCGTAGAGGAGGTCTAAATTGTTACATAAAATATAATTTCTTAATAATATTAGTCCTTTATACACTTGCCTGAGTGTTTTGCTAAAGTATTTTAAAAACTGAACCGATACATGACTTATGAAAAAAATAAGCGTTCTTTTATTCTTAGCTACTTCCATATTTGCTCGAAACGAAGTTGACCACTACAAGTACTCTCAAAAGTGTCCGGATGGTTACCTTTATAAACTAACGGAAGTGAATGGGAAGAATAAGACTACTACATTTAGTTGTGTGGCCGACTCAGGGAAGGTTCACCCTGAGTATTCATTTAGAATTGCAAATTGGAAGAGTGGAGATTATCTACTAGAAGAGAATGCTGGAAAAGTTACAACGAAATTTAAATATAATAAAGAAGGAAACGTTCAATCAGTTACGCAATCTCTTAAAGGCGTGAATTTTTCAAATAAATGTGATTTTAATTATAAGGCCGGAAAGCTTGTCCCAACTAAGAATTCTCAATGTAAGGAAATTCAAAAAGAATTTGGTAATATGACAACATCAATCAAGCATGAGGTCTTTTGTGAACCTAATGCTACTGAGTCTGCATGTACGACAAGTGATGGCCGTGTCTTTAGGCCTTCAACAAAAGAAACAGGTGTTCTTAGGTACTTCTATGAGAACGGGCATGTTGTTGATGAAGTTGAGGTTTCGCCGTCTTCAAATAGTCGTGCAATTTCAAAGTAAATGACTTGTTTCAAGACTCTAAATTTATCTCGCTCAACACTTGAGGCCCTAACTGGTCTTGGCTACATTGAAGCTACACCAATTCAAGAAAAGTCGATACCACCATTACTAGAGGGGGCTGATCTTCTTGGTATCGCGCAAACTGGTACCGGGAAAACTGCTGCCTTTTCTCTACCTATTATTGAAAAGTTTATTAAGAATAAGATAGAGGTTGCTCCTAACCATTGTCGTGCCATTATACTTGCTCCCACTAGAGAGCTTGCTACCCAAATAAATGATAGCATCATCTCATTTGCAAAGGGGACGTGCTTAAGAGCTGCCTTAATTATTGGAGGAGTCAGTAAAGATCCACAAATAGTTTCCATGCGTACAGGTGTGGACATTGTTATTGCCACCCCTGGCCGCTTCATTGATCTTATGAATGATGGTGCCATTAATGTTTCGCAGACGGAGTTCTTTGTTTTAGATGAAGCCGATATGATGCTTGATATGGGGTTTTATGAAGGAGTTAATGACATTGCAAAAAAGATTCCGATCTCTCGTCAAACAATTCTACTGTCGGCAACCATGCCAAAACAAATCGAGTCCCTCGCGCATGCAATACTAATAGATCCAATAAAAGTCGAGATTACTCCAGAGTCATCAACTGTTGATAAGATTAAGCAATCTGTTTATTTTACATTGGCCGAAAATAAGAACTATTTGCTCTTAAGTTTACTCGAAGATAAATCACAGTCTCGTATTCTTATTTTTTGTAAGGCCAAGTACGCTGTAGCTGAACTTGTCGAATTACTTAATCGTAGCGACATTAGTGTCGGAGAAATTCATAGTAACCTAACACAGGGGCAAAGGAATAAGGCCATTGAAGACTTCACAAATGGTGAGATACGCGTCCTCGTTGCAACAGATATTGCCTCTCGTGGAATTGATATTGATAATGTGGACATGGTTATAAATTATAATATGCCAGAAGATGCCACTTATTACGTTCACCGAATTGGACGAACAGCAAGGGCCAATAGAGAGGGAGCCGCTATATCCCTATGTAGCGAAAAAGACCTACCATTTCTTAGAAATATACAAAAGCTAATTGGAACGAAAATTACTCAGGTACTAGATCATCCCTTTCATCACGACTACCCCGTTACAAAACCTAAGTCTAAGAAGCGTTATCGTGGACGTCGCCGACGCTAGTTTTTAGGACAAACTTTTCTTTAGATTTCTTAAACACATGTCTTACATATTTCTCTTATAATGAAATATCATTAATTAAGTGAGGCAATATGCAAGGCCAAGGTGAGTATCAAGATAAATTCAAAATCATAAAAGAGATTTTTAATATAAATCAACACGTTAGTGGTGAAGATTATATTAAAGAACTGTTAAAGAATATCGCTACATATTTAGATATCGACTTCATTCTAGTAGGAAGACCAAAGGAAGGTAAATCTAGTGTGATCGTTACAGATTTTGCGATATCTAATGGCCGATTTATTGATAATCTTGAATATGATCTAGAAGGTACTCCCTGTCATGATGTTATCACCGGTAAGCGCGTTTGTATGCACGCTAATAATGTATGCTTAGAATTTCCAGAAGACCTAATGCTACAGGATATGGATGTTGATGCTTATATTGGAGCTCCAATACTTCTTCCCTCTGGAGACTTTCTTGGGTTAATTGTATTTTTAAGTACTAACCCTATTAAAGATCCTAGTTTTGTGGAAGCTACCGTTGACCTTTTTGCAAGTCGAATAGGAGTTGAATTGGCCATGATTAGTGCTAATCAACGAATTGATGATCTCAATGAGATAATTGCTAAGGAGGTGAAAGAAAAAGAGGAGATGATTAAGAAGACCCATGAGACACTTCTTGAACAAGAAAAACTTGCGGCCCTTGGCCGTCTGACAACAGGGATTGCCCATGAAATAAGAAATCCACTTAATCTTATTTTAAATGCTGGTAAGGTTGCTAGCTCCATTAATACACGTCTGATAGAAGGTGATAATAAGAGGCTAAAAGATCTCAAAAAGGCCCTCGATATTATCACAACTCATAGCTTGAGGATAAAGAATATCCTCGAAATTATGTTAGATACCCGAGTAAACGGTAAAAAGAGATATTCATTAAAGATGCTAGTTGAAGAGTCGTATAAGTATGCCCAACATGCTCTAAGTTTACACAATGATGGGGTTGAAATTAAGTTTGAGCACTCTCTAAATACGAGTGAGGACCTTCATGTTTTTACTAACGATATCCAATCTGTCTTTATTAACCTCTATGAGAATTCTATTTACGCTCTTCATAAGAAATTTAGTCGTTCACAAGGGCAGGCAATTCTCTCAGTTCATACATATGAAAAAGATCAAGATATTCTAATTGAAGTTAAGGATAATGGGGTAGGGATTGCCGAAAGTATATTAAATAATATTTTCGAACCATTCTTTACGACTAAATCAGGCCGAGAAGGCTCTGGCCTTGGGATGTCGATTATCAAATCAATTGTAGAAAAAAATAATGGTGAAATCTTTGTCGAATCAAAAGAAGGAGAGTTTACAATTTTCAAGATTCGTTTTCCTAGGGAGAGTTCATGATAAGGGTTCATGTCTTACTCGTTGATGACGAAGAGGATATCCTATTCATTTTTGAGCATATCTTTGAAGATTGGGTTAGAGCAAATAAGATGCTCCTTTCATTTTCAACTTCTGGTGCTGAAGCACTAAAAATTCTTGAAAGCGAAAATGGCCATGATGTTATCCTGATCCTGTCGGATATTAACATGCCAGGTCTCGATGGATTTGAACTCTTAAAGCAAGTCAATGAAAGATTTCCCAATATCGATACAATTATGATTTCTGGTTACTCAAGCACTGCCTACCAGAAAAAGGCATCAGAATTAGGTGCTCTTGACTACTTTGAGAAACCCGTCGACTTTGAAAAGCTTATGAAATTAATGACGGAACGCTATCCCGAATTAAATTAGAAAGCATTACATTATCCAATATTTTTAGTTACCTCATTTAGAAATAAGTGCTACGTTGAAATCATGTTCTTTCAAAAATCTGATAAAAAATGGAAAAAGGTTCTAGCTGAACCAATCGATAAACAAAGTAAGTTTTTAAATAAAATTTGCAAGATCAATAAACGAGACTCGCTTGTTCTTACAGAGCGATACTTCGATGGTATTGATTACCCGCTAATGGCCGAAATTTTTAAGTCTGTGAAGACGATCATTTCTCGTGGAGAGTTTGATCCTAGTTTTCGTGACTTAATCTATGACCGACTCCTACGTATTATTGATATTGAACACCTATATCCAGAAGAATATGAAGATGGGAATGAGTGTAATGGTGATGATGATAATGTGATCTTTGGTGAAAATTACCATGTCTACACAGCTTGTTATGACGACCTTGATCTTCTTATTAATTTCATCAATTCAAGAGATGATATTAACAGCGTATGTGATCTTGGATCAGGCACCGGCCGTGCTCTCTTGTATATGGCCCTTATGATGAATAAGAAATTGAATTATCTAGGACTTGAATTAGTCGATGAGAGAGTTCAATTTACAAACTCTGTCTCTGAACATTTCCAATTAGATCACGTTAAATTTCAAACATGCGACTTCTTAGAAAACCCTGAAGCCTTTGCAGGCCATGATGTTTACTACCTTTATGATTCCGTCGGCACTGAGAATGTTCCAAGGTTAGTTTCTCATTTTAAAGAGCTAATTGATTCTGGATCAAAATTCTACTTACTCTTTATTTCTGGTTGGGATGAGATCATGCTAAATGCACTCGATAATCTCTCTGGCCTAAAAAAGATAGAGTCCCATACTAGTCGTAAACAGGAAGGGCGTGTTGTAAATTTCTATAGTACTTAGAATCGATACTCAACACCTATACTAAAGCTCGTCTCAAATTCATTACTCTCTTGTCCCGTAAGGCTATACTGGTGTCTACGTTGATTGAGTGTTCCATTGTCTGCTTTTGCTTCAGCAAAGAAAGAGAAACCGTTCGCTCTACCAACATCATACTTTGACTTAATTGAGATACCTCGGCCATCTTGATCATTAAAATATGTTTTGACAGATGTTTGCCAGTCGTTAGCTTTATATGTAAAGCCCAGACCCACTTCGTTGGCCGATTCTCCTAAAAGAGATGTCTCAAAAGAGAAGTGATAAGTCATTCGAGATTGTGTTAGTAAACTAGCTGAGATTTTTCCGCTAACTCCTTTCTCATTTAAGAATGCAGCAAATTCTGGCCAAGTGATCTCCCCAAGAGGTGTTTCAAAGGTATAAGTATCAGTGTAATGCTTATTCAGCATAATCTCATCACTAAAGGCATTTACAGCTTCCCAAGTTCTACCGGAAAGGAGAGTGGCCAAGAATGAGATATTGGAAATGAATTCCTTTGTTGAGTTGATTTCATCTTCTTCAATTAGGCCTTGTTGATGAAGGGCATGGGCATAGTGGGCCAAGTCGCTCATATTTGAGTTTGGGTCATACTGATAGTAAATAGTAGAGATAACTTTGTTTAAAATATAGTGAAGAGCATCACTTTGATCAAATCTTCGATTGATGATACTTTCTTCTGCAATATCTTCGGCCAAGCTTATCTGGGAATTAATTCCTGCCGCTGATATTACTGCTTCCTGATTAGGTGTTGCCCCATCAATAGAGTAGCTTACAGCACCGCGATTATAGGTTGACATAAATGCCAGATAGAAAGCACCAACGCTATGATATGCTTCATCGCCAACCCATAATTGAATCTCACTTCCACCGAATTCTTTTACAGCTTGTGCATGGGCCACCTCGTGAACTAAGGTATAATTTGTACGAGAAATCCACCAAGAGACTACTTGATGGGCCATGTTGATCGAGGCCCTAACAGCAGTATGCTCGTTATAACGTTTATGATCAGTGATAACGTTGTAAAATACTTTACTAACGTTTCTTATATTATGGTACCACTCGACGGCACCATCTCGATTAAAGCGATTCTTAGAGAAGCTTAGAGTTGAGATTTTAAAATTACCTACACTTTCCGCTAGCTCATCAAGGTCTTGATCACTCAAGTCAATTCCGAAGTTGCTCCCTGTTTCGTCAACAAGTACCTTAAATTCATATCGTTCCTTATCTAGTTGAGATGCATAGACATCATCCTCTGTAGAGGTATTTGTGACCGCACAGTAACTAGACTGCTGTCCAAGAATTAGACAAAGAAATAGGGCGTACATCATGCTAACGATGTGATTTTGGGTATTTTTCAAATTCATGAAGTTATATATCGCAAGTCTAATGCCAACTGATTCTTTGAATTTCTAGGAATATATAGAGCTAATTTAAGTTTTATTAAATGCCTATGCCAAATAATATAGAGAGTGGAGGCATCATGAAAAAATTGGTTATCTGTTCAGACCTTCATGAAGGTTCTGAAAAAAATATTCGTTCAGGTTATAACTTTGCCAAAGCACTCGGGTTAAAACCTTCGCTCTATCATATTGATACAATCTCTCCTCAGCTAGAAAAACAATTTCACTCGACATCCACTCGTTCCCGTCGAATTAAGGATCCTGTGTGGAGAAAGAATATTGAAGAAACCTCACTTGAGATGGTGAATGCAACTTTGGGACGACTCAATATTTCTAAAGAAGATATTGAATTTGAAAATTTTGAAGGCTCAATAAATGAAGGGATTGAGCACTTAAGTGAAGACCCGGAAATGGAAATCATATCGGTCGGTGCTAGTCATCACGGTGAACTTCATCGCTTCTTTCTAAACACATTTGCGGAGAAGTCATTGTTCAATTTAAATAGAGATGTACTCATCACTAAGACCTCTGTCGAAAATTTTAAGAAAATTACTTATCTAATACCTTATGAGTCTCTTGATGAGGAAAACCTTGCAACAGTCGCTAATTTAGCAAAGTGTAATAATGCAAAGGTACATATGGACTGTATCGTTCCATTAAATTTCGTTAGTTATAATTTAGAAGTCTTTCCTGATGGGCCTTATCCTAGAGAAGTCCTAACTAACGAAATGTCTGAACTTCATAAAGGGGCCGAAGATGAGTTACAAAAGGCAGTGGCAATCCTAAAAAAACAAGGGATTGATGCAAGTTATACGTTAAAGATGATTTTGAATGCTGAACCCGGACAGCGACTAGAAGAACTCATTAGAAGTGAAAAATCAGACCTTGTGGTTTTGAAACCCCAACACTATATTTTTGAGCACTTATCACTAGGAAGCGTAACGTTGGATATAATGAAAAAAACGGAATGCAACTTATATCTTCTCCATGTTTAGGCAACATCCTCTTCGATGGTTCTCTTTAATTCACTAAAGTCGACAGGCTTATTGAAGTAGTGTTTTATCTCAAGCTTGCTGACTTCTTCTAAAGTTTTTTGATCTCCATATGCAGACATCATGTAGATTAAGATACTAGGGAATTGTTTTTTTACTTCTTTAACAAGTTCAATTCCATTCATATTAGGCATGTTGATATCTGTCACAAGAACAGTGATATCATTTCCTTCTTCACTATGAAGCTTTTTAAGTGCATCTTCCCCAGAAAGAGCAAAGTGAGTCTTAAACTTTCCATCTAAGACATCCTCTTCGAAAATCATTTCAATAAGATCGAGTAGCGCCTCTTCATCATCTACAAATAGTATACTAGTCGCCATCGCTATGCCTCCATCGCTCTTTAGGGATATTTAGGGTCACCTCTGTCCAGTGTCCAATATCACTCTTAAATGAGATATCAATTTTATCATTTTGAAGAAGGAATTTTGCGATTGCAAGGCCTAGGCCTCCTCCTGTCTTTTGGGACGTTGAGGAGAAAAATGGAAGAGTGATATTTTTAACATAGTCTTCAGATATACCAATACCAGTGTCATGTATCTTGATTAAGAGTGCTTGGTTTGTTTTGTTAACTTCAATGCTAACTTTTATTTCTTTTTTTATACTTTCTTTTGCCTCTTTTATTGCGTTAATTGAGTTTTTAAGAATATTTTTTAGGGCCTGGATAAAATTTGGCCCAGTAATAAATAAATTAAAATCCTTGATGTCCTCAGGAAGAGTTAGCTTGATTTCTTGTTCTTTTAGCTCCTGCTTAAAATCAATGGTCATACTCTTATCGACTAGCTTCTTTACATTAAAGATTTCTTTTACATTAGAGACGGAGCGAAATGTAAGATCAATTGTCTCAACGATATCATTAATACGTTTGTTAGCATCCCTCATCACAGAGAGTAGGGTTTCAATTTTTTCTAATCTTTGTTCTTTTCGAAAAATTTCCGCTCTTAAAATTTGATACGAGTTTAATGTAAGAGTTAACGGGTTTTTAAGTTCGTGGGCCATGCCTTTTGTTAGTTCAAGAATACGCTGAAAGTTGGCCCTTTCTATTTCACCTTCCTTCTTCTTTAATAGCTCCTTTGCCTGCTTCTCAACGATCTCCATAAGCTCCATTTCTGTAAGCTTTCTTATGGTGATATCACAAATATATCCTTCTAGGGCCACCAGCTCGTCATTTTCAAATATACCAATACCTTGCTCCCAAACATAAATATAATGTCCTTTCTTGTGCTTTACTCGATACTCGATAGTAAAGAAGGTTTTATTATCGATGGCCATCTCTACTTCTTTCGATACCCTTGTGATGTCATCTGGATGGTAAATATCTGGAAAAGATAATTCCTTGTTATTGATAAATTCCTCGGCCTTATAACCTAGGATCCTCTCAACCCCTGAGGTCATAAAGAGCATTGTCCAATGCTTATCATTTAGACATCGATAGGCAATGCCATCAATATTTTCCAAGAGAATGTCGAGATTAAGCTTATTTTTCACAACTTCTTCTTCGGTAACGACATATATAGAATGGATTAAAGAATGTTTAATTAAATAATTAACTCAAGTTATTGGTATTACAAGAAATTAAAGGCCGTTCACTCTATGTACACAGGCGTAGATATTTCAAATCTTAAGTAATTTATCAAAAAATCATTTAATCTCAATCTTACAACTATGATGAAACAACTTAAAACTCTATTTATATGTATTTCAATTTTATGGAGTGCTGTTCAGGCCAACACTTTTGATTATCAGTGTATGGATGCTTATAAGGATAAGATTGAGTCTTTGTACCCTAAGGATCAGTCGGCCAATGAGGACAAGAATGATTGGGTATATAAGTTAAAGGGCTATTATTGGCTAGCAAAGGTTGTTAGTCATCCTGTTGCAGTTTTCATTGTGGCCTTTGTTCCATTTTCAATACCTGTTGTTCTCGGAATTACAGCGGTTGCTTCATTCTTTGATATTTTGAAGAACGAGAAAGGGATCATTGGAACTTATATCATTTTAAAGATGTCGGAATTGTCAGAAGAAGAAATTGCTAATCAGGATGTTGACTCAAAAATAGAAGAAGAAGTTCTTGAGCTACAAGAGAATAAGTATAGCCGCGAAAATAACCTCTTTTTTACATTCGTTAATCGCGTCAACCGCAAATATAAGAATACAAATTATTCATACGAAGATGTACGTAAGGCCGTAATTGAGATAGCGACTCAAGATGATGGCCTATGTAAACGTAAGGGAAAAGAAAAGTTTATCTCTCTTAATCGTTTAATCCGTCTAACAAAGAAAAAGCTTAACTCTAATAAAGGTTTAATTGAAAATGCGCTTTAAATTATTATCACTTCTTATTACTATTTTAATTACTTTCAATTCTCATGCAGAATTATGTAGTGAAGAGCAAGAACTATCTTCGCTTCGAGAAATTGCAAGAATAATGCAAGTGATGAGTGTCGATGGCGTTTATATTACGAATCTTATGGATCTAAGAAAAGATCGTATTAGGGGTTATGTAACACAGGTTAATCGTATCGAAAGAACTTGTTCTTCAGTTTCGATCTATAGGGCCATTATTAAGCTTTACGAAAATATCAACTATCCTAGTGTTTACTTAAAATATGTTCTTTCAAATCAAAGAAAGGACCTCAATATTAAAGAATATGTAGTTGGTGATGAATGGAATCGTATTCATATTGGTGAAAATGACACTCCAGATGTTGAAGAGCTAAAGAGCTCAATCCTTATTACTGGTCTTGGTGTTGTGAATACAGCGAATAAGTTGACACTTAAAAATGTTGGAACAGCTTTTTATCTTGGTAAGTATGAAGGTGAGCACCTTGTTGCAACAGCCGCCCATGTTATTGATCGTGAGAATTTCAATGATATGCTCTTTCATTTTATTGCAGGGCCAAAATTTTCTTTGAAGGCAAAAGAGCTAATCTTCTATAGCGATGATATTGATTTTGCAATTGTATCAATCAATATGGAAGATAAGGAAGCAATCCTTATGAAGACTGTTTCTGCAGTTAAGCTTAACTTCGATAAAGTAGCTGAAGAGGGAACACCTCTAACTACAGTAGGGTTTGGTTTCTTTGATAATGAAAAACTAGGACTTGCTCGCTATGAAAACTCTAACGACTGCCAAATCATCTTTGGTGATGATAAAGTTAAAAAGCTTGATAAGGTCTTCTCAATTGCAACAGGCTGTGATGCTTCTGGTGGAGATTCAGGGTCTCCAATCGTTGACCGCAATACTGGAGAGCTAATTGGAGTGATTACTAGAATTCAAACTGAAAAGATTGGACTGACATCAAAGCAATTAATTGAAGAAAAAGAAGAGAATGCTTCAAGCATTTGGAATGATGGAAGCTTTGCAACTTCGATGAAATATATCAAGGCAGAGTTAGAGAAAATGAATAATCCAATTATTAAGAGCTTATTGGAAATTTAATGAAAAAGATACTTCTTGATTTGTTATATGACAGTTCAGCACTCGTTAAGTTTTGCAAAAGTAAGGGCATTTCAGTACCAAGGAAATATTCATCAATTCGTAAAAATGATATTAAAAAGAGCTTAAGTGATGAGTCTATATATACTCGTCATGATGAGAAGAAAAATAAATACTTTTATCAATTCTTTCCTTCATACGATATAGGTCTAAGAATTATAAAAGTTGATGTTCAAGTTGCTCCAAAATGGTCTCTAGGTGAGACGAAGGCCATGGTTGAGGATGTGTTTAATAATGTTAAACGCATTAAAAGGGCCCATTTCTATGTTCCAGTAAATTCTCGATTATATAATCAGTTGCTCGATTTAGGTGGGAGAAGTCGTGGTGAGGAACTTTTGGCAAGTGTTGATGATGGCCTAAAGTATCTTTCAAAATATGAGTATGATAAAGATGTTAAAGTCGTGAAACTCAACAAAGACTTAAGTGACGAGGTAGCCGATATTGAATATCTTGCTCACAAGTTCAGCACAACATCACGCTGTGAGAACTTTCCTCGTAAGATGTTTCTTGGTTTTGTCGAGAACCTTATCAAGTATAATGTCGATGCATTAGTTGCTGTTGAGGATGGTAAGGCGATTGGCTTTGTTGTACCTAGTATTTCAAGGACTAATGTTGGCCATATTATGTCAATTTCTGTTCACCCAGATGCTCAAGGGCGTGGCGTTTCAAAACTCTTATACAATGAGGCCTTAAAATATTATAAGAAAAAGAAGATATCAGTTTATGCTGGTGTTTCATCGACCAATGAGGTTCTTGGCTTTTCGAAAAAGCTTAAACGAAGAGCAATGTTCGCTTATATCGAATTAATACGAAAATAAAAAAACCTCCGTTCGGAGGCATTTCTTAAAAATACTTTTCAAAGCAATAACGATTTATATAATTCTTATCTTTTATAAAGTGCATAAGTGCTGCTACTTGTGAGCACTGTGCTAGGGTGATTGTTTCTTTCTGTTTTTCAAAACATTCAAGCCCAAGGCGAGTGATATCTTCTGTGTAGGCCTGTGCCTCAGCATGAGCTAGGCATTGATCAAAGTTAAAAGCTCCACCAAACTGTGTGCCACAAATTGCGCGGGCCTTGTTTTTGTCTCTCATAAAGATCATTTCTTCTGCCACTGACATACATTGTTCATAAGTGATTACTGTTAAGTATTTCTCCTGACAGCGATAGAGCATTGGCGTGATATCTTTTTCATATGGCATTTGAATCGCAAAGTTCACACAGCCTTGAAATTCATAGTCGCAACTTGTTTGATCCTCTAGGCAACCTGCTGATGCATTTAGAGTAAATAGAATGGCAATTAACGATAAAATCTTCATTTGTCCCTCTCATTTTTAGATACACCTACTTAATTAACTCTATTTAGTTTATTTGACACTGCTTCTTGTAATACTTACTTAAAAGGGGCGCGGGTACCTATCGAGATTTCAGTGGGTTAGTGGTGATTGTTGCTCAGATAAGTTAATTATTTAGGGACTAGTAACCGATAGGAATAGTAGGAGATATTTTATTTAGAAGTTTTTGGTTTAATGGGGAGATTTTTATAAAAACCTTAGAGGCAGAGTTACTCAATTTAGCTAAAGAATGTCGTCTTTACTCACGTGGTAAAAATCAATCACTATGTCTAAATCGTGTAGCTAAAACCTTGGAATCTTTAACAAAATCAGTTGATCAATCAGCGATCTCACCAGAGAACCCCTTAACAGCAAGAGAGGCAGAAGTGCTGGCGTTGGTCTCACTTGGTTACACAAATAAAGAGATGGCCAATGCTCTCTCGATTTCAGTAAAGACTATTGAGTATCATATGAGCTCTATATTCAAAAAGACGCAAGCTAGTAAGCGAACTGAAGCTGTCACAAATGCTCTAAAATTCAAATGGTTAGAGGCGTCCTAGGGAAGTCCCTAGGTGAATTATTTTGAAATAACAAATAAGCTTACAGTAGATAATAACTGTAGGAGAAATGATGAAAGATCAATTAGAAGAAGTGCTTGGAAGTTTATATAAGTTTGTTTGTGATGAATCAGTTGATGAGATCAGTGTCGGTGCTTATCATGATGTATCGGTAAAAAGAGTTGATGGGTGGCAGTCTGTTCAATGCTTCAATAATAAAGATGAGTACGAAAGAGTGATCAATTCTCTTAAGGAAAATTTCGGTATAACTGATAAACAGGTTTCCTTTTCTAGGTACATAACAGAAGTGCTAACTGTTTCAGTTGTTCTTTCGCCAATATCAATTAAAGGGCCAGCTCTTAAGTTAACAAAACTACCTAAGAAAATTTTATCTCTAAAAGATTATATTTCATTAAATGCACTTACAGAAAAAGGAAAAGAGATTATTACAGGAATTGTTGAATCAAACAGAGGTATTCTTTGTGCAGGTGACTTTGGTTCAGGTAAGACGACTCTTTATAATACAATTCTAAACCTTCTGCCAAAAGAGAAGACACTGGTTTCAATTGAAACCACTCCATCGATCGTTTTTTATCGAAACTTAGTGACAAGGCTTATGCCGCGTGGAAAAGATGCTGACTCTATTCTTGAGGTCATGAGTGCTGCGGAAGAGAGCAGAAGTGATTATATTACTCTTAGTTATTTAGATGAAAGATTGAGTTACCCATATATTGATCTCGTTAGAAATAATGCCGTTGGTGTTGCATGTGCTGGTGGTAGTGGTCCTGTTAATACAATTGATCGCTTAATTCGCCAGTCAGTCGTTTCCTCATACGGTTACAACTTAGAAGAGGCGGCCCTCGTGGTTTCTGAAGTTTTCAAATATATTATCTTTCAAGAAAAGAAAGCAGATAGTGAACATCGATTTATTTCTTCAATTCATGAAATCGTTTTTGAAAAAGGTGAAATAAAACTTAAACCACTTTATGTCCCTTAAAAGGGGCGCGGGTACCAATCGAGAATTCCAATACTTATATTGTAATCTTGAAGTCCTTGAGTCTTTTTAGATATAGTGCAGATATACTTTGCTTTGGTGTGAAGTAGCTCTTCTTTAAAGACTTTCTAATACAATCATCAAATTCAGTATCATACCTTCTTTCAATTAGTTGTTTTGCCCCTGCATAATCGATATGTGGCCGATACTGAAATAGCTCTGCCTCAAGTCTTGAAAAGTGTAGTGATGTGTAAGGATAGTCAATACAAGCTTCAGAGATTCCTGCCCGTATCGGATTTTGGTAAAGGTAACGATAAACATTATACAGATAATTTTGATCTGCCACGATAGACCACTTATATCGATTACTAAATTTATGATTGATTCTACTTGTCCTCAATGAAATTAAATAACTAATTCTCCAGTTAAAATGCATCATAAAGCGATCGATATTTTCATCGGGAGTAGTAAGTAGGAGATGGTAGTGGTTTGACATGAGAACAAAACAGTTTATTTGTACCTTTTCTTTCTCTTGTGCATAAATTAAAGACTCTTTACAAATATCCCATACTTCATTCATGGGAATACTAAACCAGTCTCGGTTATTATTTCGTGTCGTCACATGGTAAGGATAATCTCCTTGGCGGATTAGCTTCTTCTTTGGCATTATTTACTTCCTCGCTAAAAAAAAATGGCGCTTAGAGCGCCACATTTTGCAATTTAAGTTTTTTATAGAGCTGATAATTAATACATGCGATTAGAGGTGTTACGATAAAAAGACCTAGTCCAAGTGAAAGCACTGCAAGTAGAGCAAGAACAAGGTAGATGAGTGTTGCTGCTAATATAATTTGATAGTTTTCTGAAAAGATTTTTCTACTTTTCTCAAGTAGTTCCCATGCTTTTGTATTTTGTTCATCTTGTTCAAGACTTAAAGGCATAACGAAGAGATAAGAAGCAAAGAAATAAATTCCTGGAATAATAAAAAGAATAACGCCAAAGAAAGTAATCAGTGTCGATAAAGAGCCCGTTATAAAAATCAAATTGAATTTTTCTTTTGGTATCAAAAGAAAATCGTAAATCGTAAGTTGTTTTTGTGTTTCTGATCTTGTGATCGCTGTGTAAGTTGCTGCTAAGTAAAATGGTGTGATAAGGCACGAAGAAAATGGAATAGCGGAGAGTATCCAGACTAGTAGAGTGAAGGCCAGTGTAAAGCCACTGTATATTAAGGCATTGTCTTTATACGTTTGCCATCCAGTATCTAAAACTTCCGATAACTCATTTATTGTTTTTGATTCTTTAAAATTAATTAGTAGTTGATTCATATTTACCTCACTTGTTTGTAGAGGTAATAGGCGTCTAAGATCTTTTACGCATTTAAATTTCATTTTGATATTAAGATTTTTCAAAATGGGGCGCGGGTACGAATCGAGAATTCCAGTAGTTAGTTGCTAAAATCTCATAGGGTATGGGCAAAAGAGGGCTAATTATACAGATTTTGATTTATAAGTCTTCGAAATCTCGATTCGTACCCGCGCCCCTAACTGATAAAATTGATTTTGCGTAATGAGAGGCTTTTTCTAGATTTTTGTGGGCGAGGTATGCGCCAAGGAATGCGTCGCCAGCTCCTGTGGAGTCGATGACGACATCAACCGGTTGAGGAGTATAGCTAATCGATTCATTCTTATTAAAGAAAGAAATTTCACCAGCACTTCTTGTGATGAGTACTGATATTTTATGAGCTTTTACAAACTCCCTAAGATAAAATTCAAGATCATGACTTGGTGTTAGTCCAAAGAGTGCCAGTTCGGCTACCTTTAAATACTTTTCAATCTCAAAGCCTTGAGCATCATGAAAATCAAAAATAAACTTTGCCCTAGGTTTCGCTTCAATAAGTTGGTCTACGAATGGAAGGATCTGTGAGTAGAGAGGGCAGACGATATGACCTTCAAGTTCTTTAATTAATTGAAGTTCTTCTTTGGTGAATTGAAAGTTTTCAAGCACACCACTTTTGTATTCAGTGAAGTTCTTTTCGCCACTTTCTAAGGTCTCGATAAATTGAACCGGAGTCTTTCCCTCTCGAAAAAGTGGAACGGCCTGAATACCTTCTTTTTGACAATGGTTGATAATTACTTGGCCATCACTTGCTGCGGGATAGATTAGTGTTGCCTTTGAATTTGAATTGCGCATAAAATGCGTGGCCACATTTAAAGAACAACCACCAAGATGCCTTTCATGTACGGATGTATAATCATCAAAACCTGCATCGCCAATGAAGGTATACATTATTGTCTAAGCCTTCTTACGATATCCATAAATGGTGCAATTTTTTCATAATCCATACGAGTGTCTGTCATAAGTGCACTTCCAACGATAGCGCCGTCAAGAGCAGGATAGAGTTCATCTAGATTATTATGAGAAAGACCTGAGCCAATGATAATTGGAAGCTCTGGTGCGCCTTCTTTTGCTTCCATGATTTCTTTTATACTTGGAGCGATTCCTGTTTCGCGGCCAGAGACAACGGCCGCAGCACTTTTAAACTCGTATGCTTCGCGAGCAGATTGGGCGAGGGTTTTCTCTTCTAACATGGTTGCATACTTAACCTGAATATCTGTTAAGAGTTGAATATCGTCTGCTGCGATTTTTTTGCGATAATTGAGTAGACCTTGAGGATCAATTTTCATCTCTCCGCCGTATTCCTCGCGTGCCATGCGATCAACAAAGTAATCAGTACGGATAAAAGAATTGCCACCGGCCTTCGCAATTGCAAGGGAAGCTTCTGGATCATTGATTAAAAACTCTGAGCCAATTGGGTAGTTGCCCGCTTGTCTTTGGACCATGTTGGCCACAACACTCATGCTTGCAATAACTTCTTTAGAGGCCTCAACTGTATAAGGCCTGTCGTGCTCATTTTCTAAGAGGGCCGCATCGACTCCGCACTTTCTTAGAACTTCAAGGTCTTCAAGGGCGTAATCAATGACCTGATTTATTCCTGGATGACTCGCGTAGCCAAGTAGTGGGCGTAGATAAATAACTGCAATTATTGGTTTTGCCTTAAAGTCTAGCATTTAATCTCTCCATGCATGTGTATTGTCATAGTAAACGACGAGTGATTTAATAGTCCAGCAACAATTTGGGGGAGCTATGTTACGTCTACTCACACTTACTTTAGTGTCAATTTCAACTTTTGCTATTTGTCAGAAATGGTCTGGTCCACAGGTTATTGGAAGCCTTGATACTTCAGTTTTAAATGAGACGTCTGGGATTGCAATCTCTCAAGTTCATGATGATCGTATGTATAACTTAAATGATTCTGGCTCTGGGCCGGAGATTTTTTGGACAACGATTTCTGGAAAGAATACAAAGAAAGTTAAGGTCAACAATTTCAAGCCTTATGATATGGAAGATATGTCTTTAGGTCCATGTGGTGATCTTAAGTGTGTTTATATTGCAGATATTGGAGATAATCGTAAGAAGAGAAAATTT
This sequence comes from Halobacteriovorax sp. CON-3, assembly GCF_043196995.1. NCBI lineage: Bacteria > Pseudomonadati > Bdellovibrionota > Bacteriovoracia > Bacteriovoracales > Halobacteriovoraceae > Halobacteriovorax > Halobacteriovorax sp. CON-3. Next base: position 1,060,276 of record NZ_JBEBNA010000001.1, on the reverse strand, counting down.
CTTTCAATTGTCGCCATCGATGAGATGAAATTGAAAGCTGATACTACTGAAGTTGGGCCAGAGTTTGTCTTACGTTTCGTTTATCCTAATAAAGAAAAGTACGATGCTGAGAGTATGGTTGTTCATCCAAGTGGTGATATTTATATTTTAACGAAGATTGTGGACGAAGAAAATCGCCGTGCTATGCCTGCAAAGCTTTTTAAGTTAGGCAAAAAGAAAGTTGCTAAAGCTATCGAGAAAAATGAGAAGGCCGAATTAGAGGAAGTCGCTACAGTTGATCTTCCTTATCATCTATATAACTACAACCTTTGGGGAAGAATTGCGACGGCAATGGATATCTCGAAAGACGGTAAAACACTTCTTGTTCTAACTTATGGAGCTGTTTTTGAATTTAATATTGAGTTCAATTCTTTAAAAGAGTTCAATGCAAGAAAGTTAGATGCCAAGAGTGAATTTAGAATCGTAACGACTAAGAAGCTCTATCAGCAAGAGGCCATTGCATACGGGCCAAAAGACAATGAATTCATCTATACAACAGAAGTTGAATCAGGTGATGGTGTAAGTGAAATTGTTAGACACGTATGTGAATAACTTATTTTGAAAATAACTTATAACCTAGCTGCTTTGCTCTCTCAAAAGATCGGATGAAGAGCCTGCGGTAAGGTGGGACCATGTGGCCATCTTCAGGTGAATAAAGAATTTTTGTCTCTAAGTCACCGACGTAATTTGTTCCAATACGATTTTGAACACTCATGCGAAATTCATATGGCAGCTGGACGTTAAGAGCGTAAATTCCAATTTCTTCAAGGAAGACTTTTTCAGAAGCGGCCATATATTCGTACATAATGTCTTTATCAAAAGGTTCAATAAAGTAAGGTACAGCTAATCCTGATTTTAGCATTTCTAAATTTATATCTTGGCCTTGGTATAGAACTGTACCAAGTAGACGACGCGTGTTTAGGTCTCCATCTCTTCCCAAGTCAATGACAACAGTACTTCCAATTGGAACAAGCTTTCTGAGGTAGTCTCTGGCATCAAGGGAGATCTGCCCTTGAGTACTTCCGTTGAAGTCGACCTCGGGTGTATCAATTCCTAGCATGCGAATATTTTTCTTCTTTCCTAGAAAGTCACTATAAATTGTCATGGTATCACCATCGTGAATATACAGAACTCGACCCTCAAACGAGATGGCAAAGATTGATAATTGAATAAGTGCTAGGAATAGAAGTTTTATTTTTCTCATATTGCTTTGTAGTAAAATAAAGTAGTTATGAATAGGGAGTGGATAAGATTTACTTATCTCGTTATTCTCTTAACTGTTTGAAATGACTAGTTCTGACTAAGGTTTTTACATATAATTACTATCTGAATTAGGCCAAGTTTCACATGTCACTCTCTTGTTTTGCTACATTCTTAGCATGAGAAAAGCCCCATTATTTATTGTCCTATTTCTATCACTTATTTCTTGTTCTGAAAGGGGCTTGAAAGTTAACACACAATCAGGTGCCATTATTGGTGGAGAGAAACTCTCTGTTCAGGCCAATGAACTCAAATATACAGTTGCCATTACTAAAGAAAATGATCTTGATAAATCATTTTGTACAGGAAGTTTAATTTCAAAACATCATATTATTACGGCGGCCCATTGCTTAATTGGTAGCTCTTATAAAAATATGCAGGTGGCCTTTGTTTCTGAGGTGCCTAAGTTTATTAATATCAAAGAAGCATACCTCGCACAGGATGCGTTGTTAGAGATGCATGGTCTGGAAAGTGTAAGAGGAGACTTTGGTCACAATTTTGATATTGCGATTTTAGAATTAGAAGAAGCTGCTCCGGAGAGTGCTGAGGTTATTGAAATTCTTGAGGCATCAGAAAGTCATGAAGTTCTAAATAAGAAAGTTAAGCTAATTGGCTTCGGTCAAGATGCAAACGGCGTTGTTGGTAAGCCTAAAAAAGTTGATGTTACAGCTACGGCCATTAGGCGTAATCTATTAGAGCGCTCAATTCTTCTATACGAAGATGAGAGTGGAGCATGCCGTGGGGATTCAGGTGGTCCTGCTACAATTACAATTGATAATCAGACGTTCTTAATTGGTGCAACTCAAGGGTATGCTAAGGCTGCATTTGATGGTGTTGAGGACCTCGATTGCTCTTCTGGAAAAGGGATGTATACATTCTTACCGGATTATAAAACTTGGATCGTAAGTGTCATTAATAAAACTGAATATAGTCCATCTAATTTTGATTATCATCCATTTGAATTTGCGCAAACGGAAAGTGAAAATTCATCTTCTTTGGAATGTGATAATTTAAAGTCTTTGAGCATCGCTCGTTGGCAAGGACTCTATACCTATGCTTCTCGTGTTATTGGAAGTTTTAAATGCGATTCAATGAATGATTGGTTCTCTTCTGAGACTAATTATTCTGAAAAACCAAGTAGTAAGGCCGAGTTTATTCAAGGGAAATGGTCAATTGTTGGGAATTATTATTTCTTAAGATATTTTAAAAACTTAGAAAAGGTTTCAATCGATCAGTCCATGAGAATAACAAGACGCGATCAAATGGTCTTAGGGGTCAACTCAAGTGTCATTTACTTGAATAATAAGTATAGTGATTTTGTTCTAGGTGATAGCGTAAGAGAGCTCTCTCTTTTGGGAGGGAAGCTCTCAAGAGAAAATTACGATACTCTTAGCGCAAGAACGGACTTTCTTCTAAAGAAAGTTAGTGTGGATGAGTAAGTCGATAGAAATTATCTCTGGCAAGGCCACTACTTAGGATCGTTCCCATTCTAAGAAAGGTCACACCATCATAATTTCCGAAATATAGGGCATCGGCGATATTATCCCATGCTCTTTGTGAGTAGAGTGTTCCAGCAAGTGCATTCTCTCCAAGAATTCTAACGCCTTGGCGATTTGCTTCTTGGGCAACCCAAAAAACGAGTGCCTTAGCATAGCTTTGAGCATGATCTGGCCCATCGTAATTATCCATTTCTAAGCAAGTAAAATGAAAGTTGATATTATAAAAATTCTTTTCGGCCTTTAATTCGTTAACAAGGCCAATAATACGGTTATAGCCATGGCCAGTTTGGTCGCTATAAATATCATTATCTGTTGAAATGAGCCCTGCATTCAGTTCTGCTAGACGGTCTCCTCCTGGGGCAACTCGCCAGTGTATACCGGGAACTTTAAAGCCAAGTTGAATATGTACATGGATTCTAAAGACATCAATGGCCGCATATAGAATTCGCTTCCCGTGCTCTCTAAGGCTATTAGAGTACCAGCGATAGAAGTCCTTGCCGTATTGAGTATACTGTTCATTATTTTGAAAGAAGAAATTTGGATTTGGTGGAAAAACTTGAGCGAAGTTTTGAAGCCCAAAGCCCCAAGCTTGATTTAAGTTTTGCACACTCTTGTACTTTGACTTCATTGCATTTTGAAAACTTTCAATTGCGGGCCTTGAGTAAGCTTGTATTGCACCTCTTGTCGGATAACCTGTGCCATTGTCATGAGAGTTGTATGATGGGTAACGGAGTTCACCAGCCGGCCCAAGACTTACATTGATTTCATATATATGATTCATCTTGTGGCCAAAGTGATAATTAAATGAGTGCATGACATCGTAAAATTCTCCGATGGCATATTGAGTTGTCCATACAGATAAGAATTCTTTTGAGTAATTACCTTGCTCTGATTTTGACATGGCATCGTGTCCGTATTTTTTCCAAAGCCAATTTGGAATAGGGACGTTACATGTATCTCCAACATTTCCACCACATTGATGGAATGAAAGAATTGGAACCCACTTTAGACCTGCTTGAATAATTAAATCACTTAAGAGCTGATAGTATTGCCAATCAAATTGGTTATCATTTTTTTCAACTAATCCCCACCAAATATCTGTACTGACGCCTGTTGCCCCCAGGGCCTTTATTTCATGAAGCTGTCTTTTAAAGTCTTCAATTTGGTATTTTGAAAAATTAGAATTTAAATTATTAGGGTCACCAACAAGTAATGGGGCCATAACATTAAAGACTTTTGCATAAGTTGTGAAACTTAGAAGTAGGGTAGCGATTAAGATTTTCATGGATGCTTTATACTCTAGTAAATTTATCTAGAGTAGTTATGTTGTATAAATTACTAAATGTTAAGTTGTTGAAATTGTTTAAGTGGTTTTGCATGTCGAATTTTATTGCCAATTAAGTTTTTATGAATAGAATGGCCTTCGGTTTTTACATGTTGAAGGTTTTGTGAGTTTAAATAAAGAGATCTCTAAGCATATTGAATCAATCTTTGAAGAGTCTGCAAGGACTTTCTCTAGCTATCAATTGACCAAGGAACTTCCTTGCCTTAGTGGATGTGGAGCATGTTGCTTGAGTCAGGAGATATCTGCTTCAACTTCAGAAATGTTACCTAGTGCATTTCGTCTTCTTAATGACGAAGGAATTGAAAGAGTCGAAGAGTTGTTAGAAGAACTTGAAGGGACTCCTTCTAAAACTTGTGTCTTTTATCATCGTAACTCTGAAGATGGGACTAAAGGTTATTGTATGAATTATTTAACAAGGCCTGCCGTTTGTCGCTCATTTGGTGTTGCTGCTTACCGTGACAAGAACGGGAGCAAAACAATGAGTATATGTAAGCGCTTAAAAGAAGCGTATCCTGAGCGAGTAAAGACACTTGATCCAAATGAAGCACCTGTTATCGGGGATTTTGCTAAGCAAATATATCTCTTAGGGCAAAGTTCAGATGCTAGGTTAATGCATATTAATGAAGCTCTATATGAAGCATTAAAGAAAGTGTGGCTAGGCCACACTTATGGTTCTAATAAAGATTCTTAGTTTGTTCAATTTTGTGAATGAAATGCTTGATGACAATTTCATAAAGCTCGTCGCCAATTAACTCGTCTTCCACACCAAAGTCTAAGTTTGGATTATCATTAACCTCCACAACATAGGCCTTCTTTCCGTCATCTTTAATATCAACGCCAAAGAGTCCGTCACCAATTTTTGTACAGGCCTTAGTCGCAGTATCAATTACATACTGTGGGACATCTTCAATTGCTAAACATTGTGAATCCCCTGAGCTGTCTTCTTCACCACTGGCATGATTATAGATTTGCCAATGTTCCTTACTCATAAAGTACTTGCAAGCATAGAATGGTTTCTTGTTAATAACACCAATACGCCAGTCAAAATCGGTATATAGGAATTGCTGAACTAGGATTAGGGCCGATTTTTGTAGGAATTCCTTAAGACTTTCTTTAAGTTCTTGTCTTGTTTCAACCTTTGAAACTCCTATCGAGAAGCTTCCATCTGGGATTTTTAGAACCATTGGTAACTTAAGCTTCTCTTCTAAAAGATCTAGTGTTGCATCACTATAGTCGCTGACTATTTCACTCTTTATTGTGTTAATTCCATTCTTCTTGAATAGATTGTGAAGATAGATCTTATTCGTACATTTCAAGATTGCATTGGGGTCATCAATAACAACGAGCCCTTCATCAACAGCTGTCTTTGCAAAGGCATAGGTTGGGTTTACCAGTGAAGTTGTCGTACGAATAAAGAGTGCATCAAATTCATTGATTCGTGCAAGGTCATATTTGGAAATAGTTTCAACATAGAGTCCGTTCTTATTTCCAATATCGATGAATTTTCTTATCGCCTCAGGGTTACTCGGCGGAAGCTTTTCCTTATCATCCACTAGGATTGCAAGGTCATACTTGTATTGTTTTCTGGTATTTGGAAGACGCCAGATACGATTATTAAAACGTTCAAGATGTTGGGCAAAGAAAGTCTCCTGATGTTCATTAAGGTCAGTTATGTGAATAGGTACAATGGAGTTGATTTTCCATATTTTGTTAAATACTAAACGTACCTCAAAAATAGGGACAGGGTAGTTATTAAATATTACTTTGCCAATATTTCTAAAGAGCTTCTCTTTTGTTTCTCCAAAGAATACTCGAAAAGCAATTGAGCGGACTTCCTCTTTATTGTCGATATACTTTGTGGCCACTTCTTGGGCCAAGCTTTGAAGCTCGTCAAGATCATATGTATAGTGCTTCTTCTTGCAAAGATCATTAATGGTTTTTACTGTGGGCATGACTTTATGGCCTCTTGCCTCAGCAATAAGAGAAGTATAGTAACCAAGGGATAAGTACTTGGAAGAATTACATAAATTCAAAACCCTAAGGTTCTTAAGTTGATGATACTCTTCTTTTGATAGGTAGTCCTTGGCCGTAATGACCTGGTCGGTAGGGAAGTAGGGTTGCCAGTCTTTTAGACGATCAACGATGACAACAAGTTTTTCCATCTTTTTTTATCTCCACATAAAAATAAAGATATTTTTTTATCTAAGAATAATATAAATTATAAAAAAAAAGCGAGAGTTTTTTATGCATATTTTTAGAGATGCAACCTTAGAAGATCTGAACGCACTCCTTAAAATTGAAGAGGAGTCTTTTGATGGCGATCGCCTGAGCGCCACGAATTTTAAATACGCCATTACTAAGTCCCATGGGGCCCTAAAACTGATCCTTGTTAACAAGGTTATTGCTGGCTATGTTCTCATTTTCTTCCATCGTGGGACATCCTTAGGGAGAATTTACTCGATTGCTATTAGTCGTGGCTTTCAGGGACAGGGCCTTGCCAAGAAGCTTATGTTATTGGCAGAAAAGGTGGGGCAAGAGCACTCTTGTTCATACCTGCGTCTTGAAGTTAAGAGAACGAATAAAGGTGCTATCTCATTGTATGAAAAACTTGGTTATAAAGAATTCAAAATAAAACAAGATTATTATGAAGATCACCAAGATGCTCTTTGCTATGAGAAGCGTATCCGTAAGGCTCCGGCCAAGGCCAAAAGAAATATTGCCTACTACCAGCAAACGACGGACTTTACCTGCGGGCCAAGTGCCTTAATGATGGCCTTAAAATTTTTAAAACCTAAGATAAAGTTAAATCAAGAACTTGAGCTAGACCTCTGGCGTGAGGCCACAACTATTTATATGGCCTCAGGGCATGGCGGATGTGGCCCCCATGGGATTGCCCTGGCCGCAGCAAAGAGGGGGCTTAAAACGGAGATTTATATTAATCGCAAGTCTTCGCTTTTTACAGACTCTGTCAGGGATAAAAAGAAGAAAGAGGTTATTGAGCTCGTTCAACGAAATTTTGAAAAAAAGCTCAAAGAAGTAAGTGTAAAAACCCATTTTAAAAATTATGGCATCGCTAAAATTCGTGAGATAATAGAAGGCGGAGGATTGGCCCTCGTTCTAATAAGTGCTTATCGCTTAACTGAAACGAAGGTACCTCATTGGATTGTTATTACGAATATCGATGATGAATTTATTTATTTTAACGACTCTGATTTGAAAGATAATCAGGACAAGGTTGATAATATTAATATCCCCGTGGGGATTAATGAATTTGAAAAAATGGCCAAGTATGGAAGTGGACAGCTTAAATGTGTTATTTCACTTTTTTCTTAATCTTGGTATCGGTGATTTATGAATAAGAAGATGGGTGTCCTTAAGGTTTATCGAATTTTTGATATTGCTCATGAGGTATTATTAGACAAGGCCTATGAAAAGCTTAAAAGCCTTACTATTCTTAAAAAATTTAGTCTAAATAGGCCTTCCAAGAATATGCTTTTTCAGGATCCACCATTAGTGGTCTTCTTAGGAGAGCATTCGATTGAGAATTTGAAAGTGGCCGTCACGGCAAAATTATGGAGCTATGGTGCTCTTTCTTTTTCTGTGGATATCGAATGTCCATTCTTTGTGGACAAGAAAGAATTAATTGAATGGGTTGAGAATTGGTCTCAAGGGGATTCAGTTGAGAATTTTTGTCGCGAAAGAATAAGCTTCTTTATTGAGTCTCTAGGAGAGTCACTCGTAAAGCCTAAAATATGGGAGCAAAGTGAAGAATATAGTATTTTTGTCACTTCTCCTAAGTATCATAATAAAGATTACTGGCTAGAAGATTCTTTCGTCTATCAATTATTGGCGATGGAAAAGAATGTAAAGTTGAGTCCGGCAATGTTAGCACCTGTTGTTGATTGTACTGTTAGTTATGGACCTGACGATCTTGTGGCAATTGATTGGGATAATGCCTTTGTCTACTCTGAAGTTGATGGCCATGATATTTGTGATGTTATTGAGTTTGCAAATATTCAGCTTCTTGAACTACGTTATTTCGATGATCTTCTCGATAAGAAATTATCTGGGCTATATCGACAAGTTGTTGAAAAGAACCCATCCATCTTTAGTAAGGTATCAGTGCTTGCTAAGGATGCCAGTCAGTTGTACTTTGAGACAAGTGAGTTAGTTGATCGAATTGAGAACTCTGTAAAAGTTATTGGTGATATCTACTATGCTCGCTTATTTCGAATCTGCTTAAAGCGTTTACAAGTAGAACAATGGCAATCTCTTGTTGACCAGAAACTTAAGAACCTTCTAGATGTTTCTCAGATGTATATGGCAGAAGTAAATAACCGCAAAAGCCACTTAATGGAGATCATTATTATCATCCTAATTGCGATCGAGGTTATACCATTTGTTTATAACTTAGCACTAAAGCTTATGTGACTTTAAAATCTGATCAATCTTGCTGGCAAAAATAAAGTCGCTCTCAACGAGGTCATCAATTTTATGTGTCCATAGATCAACCTTTAATTTTCCAAAACTAATGAAGAGGTCTGGATGATGCCACTGTTCGTCTGCAACTTTTGCAATCTCATTTGCTATGGCCATAGGTTGATCAAATTTGTCACATGAGAGCTCAAGACTGAGTCTTCTTTTGTCATTAGAAAAGCTCCAACGAGGATCAAGTTGATCCTTTAATTGAAGTTTCTCATCCATTGGCAGGGGAGGAACTCCTCCTTGACATGGGATACAAGTTTTCTCACTTAGTGCTGTCATCTATTCTCCTCCAAACTAATCAAAGTTAACGAGATCGTAGAGGTCAATAGCAGGCTCTTCATAGGGATGGGCCTTCTTGAGCGCTTCCAAGACTTCTTTGACTTTATTATCTGGACAAATTGTCTCAACTTTTAATTCGACAACTTTCTCTATTTCACCATTTCTTCCAATATGTGGATTGGCCTCTTGATTTGGCCTAAATTGCCCCACACCCTCTACTTCAAATGAGCAGCGGTCATAATTACCAATTGTCCCTGCTCCCGCATCGAAAACCGCATCTTTGACGATTTCTGCATTGGCCTTTGGGACAAAGAAAACTAGCTTTTTCATTAAAAACATCCTTTTTAAGATAATTCCATTAGGGATAAGCATCAACTTCATTAAAGTTTACATTTTTCTAACCCTGATTAAAATCATAAAAATAATTGAGTTTGGTTCATTAATTTGTTCTGTAAACTGACGAGGAGTAAGAGGTATTTAGGAGGAAAACTAATGGTTAGTTTAAGAGAGAGAATCAAATACTTCTTTTCTGCGTCAGTTTATTCAATTTTGTCATCGGCAGTCTTTGTTGTCCTACTATTTGCTGTGACCCTTCCATCGATTAACTCGACTGCCCGAAATGGTAAGAATGAGAGCGTAAAGGTCGCAATTCACAACGCCTATAGTATGGTGAAGTATCTTTATGATGAGTCACAGGCCGGAAAGATTACAGAACAAGAAGCAAAGCTACATGCAAAGAATTTACTACAGGCCCTTCGTTATGATGGCAAAAACTACTTCTTTGTTAGTGATAAGAATTTAAATGTCGTCGCTCATGGTGCTGATCCTTATAAAGTCGGAAATAATATGGCCAAGTACCAAGATGGGAAGGGAACTTACCTCTATAAAGAATTTCTAAAAATTGGACTTGAAAAGGGGGAAGGGCCTCTCACTTATTACCGCGCTCGTAAGAAAGAAGGTGATGTCATTGAAAAGACTTCTTATATCAAATACTTCGCTCCTTGGGGATGGGTTATCGGAACTGGTGTCTATATTGATGACGTAAAGGTTGCCGTCTTTGAAGCTAAAAAGAGTACTCTTATTGGACTTATGATTTGTGTTGCCATTGCTCTGGGGCTATCTCTATGGAATGCCCACTCAATGTATGCAAACTTTATCTCGCCAATTAAAAACGTGATTAGAAATCTTAAGACAGAATATGTTGAACTAGAGCGCATTGCGAATAATATTAATTCGAGCTCAAGGCAAATCCTTGATGTATCCAGTAAGCAAACAGACTCTGTGGACAATGTTGCAGCGGCCATCACTGAAATCAAGTCAATGGTTGACTCAACAAGAGATAATGCCGATCGATCAAGTGGCCTTGCCAAACATACTGCAAATATCTCAAACGAATCTAAAGAGAAAATCTTAAGACTAGTTCAATCATTTGATATTATTAAAAAAGATAATGAAGAAGTTATTCAAGTTATTCGTGACAATAGTGTTCAGTTAAATGATATTTCAAATACAATTAATGATATTCAAGAAAAGACTGAAGTCATTAGTGATATCGTTTTCCAAACAAAACTTCTCTCTTTCAATGCATCTGTTGAAGCGGCGAGAGCAGGTGAGCATGGTAAGGGATTCAGTGTTGTGGCCGAAGAAATTGGAGGCCTTGCCAAAGTCAGCGGCGAGTCTGCCATTGAAATTGCAACAATCATTGAAGAGTCAACTCGTCGAGTGAAAGAGCTAACAGATATGACGACTAAGACTGTTGAAAACCTTGTTCAGGTAACAGAAAAGGATTTACTTGAAGGTCAGAAATTAATGTCTGATTGTCGTGATGCCCTTGAGGAGCTGGTTGGCCAATCAATGGAATCTTCTAGCATGTGTAATGAAATTCTTGGTGCACTTTCAGAGCAAGAAAATGGTATTGCAGATGTAAATACATCGATTAACACTCTTAATGAATCTCAGTGGCAACTAAAGAGTTCGCAAGAGACTTCTGCTCGTGAAGTTGAAGACCTTGTTAAAAAGAGTGAACAAATTAAAACAGCTGTTGAAAAATTAGAAAAAATCGCAGCATAACAAACTAGCAATTGATTCAAATGGCCCTTATAATAGGGCCATGAATCGTAAAATTTACCTCTTCGACTATTTCACTGTTATTGAATCTAAATCATTAAATGTTGAGTTTCACTCTCATATTGCTCAACAGATTTCGATCTCTCTCGATTCATGCCCCTTAAAATACGAAACAGAAGATGGTGTATTCGAAGAGATGGCCGTCTATCTTCCTTCTCTAAAAAAACATCGCTTTCTAAGTGAAGCATGCCACAATCTAAATATTCTCATAGATGATGAAGCTAGTTTTAAATTAGATCCTAAGGTTATTGAGCTTAGGGACTTAGAGCTTCAAGATATCAATCACAATAGTGTTGAAAAATTCCTAAAGGAGCTTGGGCTTCTTTCAGATAACGAGATGGATCAAAGAATTGTTAAATTATTTGATATCATTAAATCCTATGAAAACCTCGATGAAATAAAGCTCAAGGATGTGGCCACTAAAGTTGCCCTTTCAGAAAGTCGGCTACTACACTTATTTAAGGATGAAGTAGGGGTTACATTTAGAAAGTATATCCTTTGGCAAAAATTAAAAAGGGCAGTGGAAGCTCAAGCGCAAGGAAGAAGTATTACGGATGTCGCTATCGCTGCTGGCTTTAGTGACTCTGCTCATTTTTCAAAATTTTTTAAACAAAGCTTTGGCCTATCACCGAAGGAAATCTTTAAAAATAGCCAGTTTATACAAGAATAGAATAACAAAAGTTCGTATGATCTTCTTAAGGAGAATATATGAAATCAAAATTACTCGATCTTGACCATCCCGATATCGTTGCATTAAAAAATGAAATTCTCGAGTTTTCTCGAGATGAGTCTCAAATCATTGGAGCTTGCTACCGCTATGTTAGAGATGAGATTAATTTTGGCTATAATTCGAGTGATGATTTGACTGCATCTGAGGTCTTACGTGATGGTTATGGCCAATGTAATACAAAGGCCACGCTGCTAATGAGTCTGTTAACGGCTTGTGGGATCGAAAATAGACTACACGGTTTTACAATTGATAAGAAGTTACAATATGGGGCCATTACAGGAATCTTTTATAAAATTGCCCCTCGTGAAATTCTTCATAGCTGGGTAGAAGTGAAATATCAGGGGCAGTGGTATAACCTTGAAGGCTTCATTCTCGACACTGACTATCTTGAAGCAATTCAAAAGATGGCCGGAAAAAATGTACGCTCTTTTTGCGGCTATGGAGTTGCTTGTAAGGATTTACAAAATCCCGAAGTTGACTGGAAAGGTGGAAACTCAACTTATATTCAAAAAGAAGGTATTGTCAGAGATTTAGGGCTATATGAAACACCGGATGAATTTTATGAGAAATTTGGAACAAATCCGAAAGGAATAAGAAAATTCTTTTATAAGTATTTTATTCGCTTCTTGATGAATAAAAATGTTAGTGACATAAGAAAGAGACCTGCTTAGTGCAGGTCTCACTTATAAAAGCTCTTTTAACTTAGATGTGATTTTCTCATCTGTTGGTGCGATATCTGGGAAGAACCTTTCAACAATCTCTCCATTCTTATCGAGAAGGAACTTTTCAAAATTCCAATGAATGTCATGAGATTGGCCAGAGATAAGTCCCTTACTAATGAGAAGTTGTTCAAAGTCCGGTTTGTCATTTCTAACAGCTTCCTTCTTTGTTTCTGTTAAGGCCTTGTATAAAGGATGCTGTCCTTCACCCTTAACTATTATTTTCTCATTTACTGGAAAAGTTACGTTGTACTCTAGATTACAGAATTGTTGAATCTCTTCGTTAGTTCCAGGCTCTTGCCCAAGGAACTCATTTGCTGGGAAGGCCAAAATTTCTAGGCCTTGATCCTTATACTCAGAGTAAAGTTTCTGTAGCGCCTCATATTGTGGAGTCAGTCCACACTTAGAAGCAACATTAACAATAAGATAAGCCTTGGCATCAAAGTCCTTAAGTGTCTTATCTAGTCCTTTGCCATCTTTAAAGTGAATTGTATTTAGATTCATATAGGTAACCTCCTAAAGTTTTTTAAGAGGTTACCATAAAGATTTATTTTAGAAAGTTGTGGCGTGCTAATTGAAGCTTTTTATAACTTTCAATTAACTTTAAATGCTTATCAATTCCTTCAAGATTCATTCCTGTTGGTGTAAGTCCATCAAAACGATTCTCTCCAGTAATTGTCTTAGTTACTCGCTCCATTAATTCGCTACCATACATACGAGTTAAGTTTTCGCTGTAATCGGTGATTTCTAGATCTTCACCAAGTTCAATATCGAGAGCGATATTAAGTACCTGATAGAAGCGTCTTCTCTCAATCGTATTGTCATTGAATGTTCCAAGCATTTCAACTAGTTCTTTGGCATCTTCAAATTGCTTTAGTGCAAGATAAGTCAGGGCCTTAAGTTCTCCAATTACAAGTTGTCCCCATACGGTACTTTCGTCAAAGGCCACACCGATAAGCTCTGATACTGGCATGTAATTATCCAATGAGCTTTCTTCTAGCTGGCCAACGAGTTCAGACAGGTCTTCTTCATCAAGAGCATGGAGATTCAGTATCGCTTCTCGGTAGTCGAGAGCTTGATTATGATTATCCCAAATTAAATCTTCTGGCTGATAGATTTCAGAATAATTTGGAACGAGAATTCGGCATGCTGCCGCACCCAGTTCATTGTAATCGGCAATATAAACTTCTTTCTCAAGTTGCTTAAGAATATCCATCAAGTAGTTATATTCTTCTTGCGTTGTTCCTGAGAAGTTCCACTCGTTAAATTCATATTGTGGTTTTGCCCCAAAGAACTTCCACGAGATAACACCTGTTGAGTCAATAAAGTGATCAACAATATTATTGTGTTCACGAATTGCAAACTCGTTAAATGTTGGTGGGAAAGTATCATTCATTCCTTCAAAACTTCTTCCTTGCAGAAGTTCTGTTAATGATCTCTCAAGTGCTACTTCAAAACGAGGGTGTGCCCCAAAAGAAGCAAAGACTCCACCGTTTCTTGGGTTCATTAGCGTCACACACATGACAGGAAATCGGCCACCAAGAGAAGCATCTTTAATGACAATTGGAAAGCCAGCTTCTTCAAGTTTTGCAATCCCTTCCATAATTGTTGGGTACTTTTCTAGAACTGCTTTTGGTACATCTGGAAGAGTTATTTCATCGACAATAATTTGTTTCTTTACTGCTCTTTCAAAAATTTCAGAAAGACATTGTACGCGCGCTTCATACTTTGTATTCCCGGCACTCATCCCATTACTTACAAATAGGTTGGCAATAAGGTTTGCCGGGATATAAACCGTTTGACCATCTGATTGACGCTCATAAGGAAGTGCACAAATACCGCGCTCATAATTTCCTGAGTTTGTATCAACTAGGTGAGAAGCTGAAAGCTCACCATCATTATCATAAGCAGCAATTAGGGTATTATCCATTAGACCTTCTGGAAGTGTGTCATCTTCTGGTATTTCAAACCACTTCTCGTTAGGGTAGTGGACAAAGTCTGCATTAGCGATCTCTTCACCAAGATAGTAATCACTATAAAAGTAATTCGTGCTGATACGTTCAAGATATTCACCAAGGGCCGAGGCAAGGGCAGCGTCCTTTGTTGCTCCTTTACCATTCGTAAAACACATTGGAGAGTCTGCATCTCTGATATGAACAGACCAAACATGAGGGACTTGATTACGCCAAGAGGCGATTTCAATCTTTATTCCCAGATCTGCAAGAAGCGAAGTCATATTCTCAATTGTTTCCTCGAGAGAACAGTCCTTTCCTGCAATCATGGTCTTAGCGTCATTTACTTCATATTCAAGTTTGACATCATTTCCTAAGATTTCTTTGGCCTCGATTTTAAAGTCGATTTCATTTTGGATCACACGCTTTACAGTACAGCGGTTCATTGATGCAAGAATTCCCTTCTTATCTTTTTCAGATATTGAAGCTGGAAGTTCTGCATGAATCACAAATGATTGTTTGTAACGATTATCGGGATCCACAATATTTTGCTGACTGATACGAATATCTTCTGTCGGGATATCACGACTATTACAATAGACCTTGGCAAAGTAGGCTGCACACATGGCAGATGATGCTAGGAAATAGTCGTATGGGCCAGGAGCTGTACCGTCACCTTTGTAGCGAACAGGCTGGTCTGAAATGATTTTGAAGTCGTCGAAGCTGGCTTCGATTTTTAAATTGTCGAGGTATTTTACGTTTACTTGCATAGCGCTATAACTACCATAAATAGGTATGTTATGGCCCTATCCTTCTTCAATCCTATAAGAATTACTGCCATTTATGGTGTTGTAAGTATGTGAAAATCAATAAATTTAACTTTCTTAAGTTGTCATTTATTGCCATTCCATGATCTTTATTGCGAAAATACTCGTTCAATTTAAAGGAGAAGTTAATGAAATCTATCATTCTAATGCTGGCAATGCTGCCTTGCCTTGTTTTTGGTTATAACCACCCAGACGCAAAAACACTTATGACTGAATACCAAGAATTTCGTTCGATGGTTTCAACAATGAAGCACGATTACCTAGTAGGTGATTGGTATAAGGCAAAAGACTTTGGTGACACAACTCTTATGTGGAACCTTGGTGATAATCTAACTGATCGTGAAGTTATTCGTTTCTTTAGAAGAAAGGCCGACGGTTCTGTCTTCACTATAACGTATCACCGCTCAGATTATATTGTTGATGGAAGAATTGTTCTTCGTCGTTTTGTTGGGCCAGAGCCAACAGGTTGGATCAACCATACGATCGATTATGAAACAGGTGAGCAGCTAGGTTCTCAAGGCTGGTGGCCAATGTTTGATGATTCAGATCATGCATTCATGCAACAGTGGGGATTCCATTACTAAGAATTAAAAATGAAAGCCTACAAAAGTAGGCTTTTTTTTATTTTTATTTTTATCTCTGATCTGTCTCATAAAAATTTAAAAACTCTTTTGTTATTTTTTTTATATAAAAAAACACATAAGGAGTTTTTGTGAAAAAAACATCAATCATTTCAATTCTATTTTTCTTAATGTTTAATTCTTTTTCATTCGCGCAAGAAAACGCGATGGTGCGTGTAAGAGCGCTTGGTGTAAGCCCTGATGTTAGTGATAGTATCGGTGGTAATATTGCAATTAATAACGAATCAGTACCTGAAGTCGACTTCTCTTACTTCTTCCATCCAAACTTTGCTGTTGAATTAATTCTTGCAACAGCAACTCATGACGTAAATCTAAATGGAACAGGAAGCCTTGGAAGTGTTTCTCTTCTACCTCCAACATTACTTGCTCAGTACCATATGGACTTTGGTATTTTTAAACCATATGTAGGAGCAGGGATCAACTACACAATCTTTTATGGAGAAGTTCCTGGAGACATGGCCTCAACTAAGTACGATGATTCATTTGGATATGCATTACAGCTTGGTACAGATATCAAGGTTGCACAAAATATGTATCTAAACTTTGACGTAAAAAAACTTTACTTACAAACAGATGCAACAGTTGATACTGGATCTGGAGTTGTGAATGCTGAAGTTGATATCGATCCTCTCCTTGTTGGTGTCGGTATTGGTTTTAGATTCTAAGACTCTAAAATGGGGGAGGTTATGTGGCGTAGCCTCCTCTTTAAATCTTGCTTAATTCATTTGCACCCATCCGTATTTCCTGTATCATTTCTCTATGATGGAATTTGAAATTAGAATCCTAGAAGGCAAAGAATTTGATAAATATTATCAAGCACACAAAGAAGAAGTCTTTGAAGAAGACCATAGTTATGTTCTTTGGGACATTCTCTCAGAAGAAGAATTAGCTAATATTAAAAGACTAAAAGAGAATATGGGCAGTCCATATCAACTCTGTCTTGCGGCCTTCGATAAGGATGAGAATTTCATTGGCTGGAGTTGGGGTTTCCAAGAAAATAGTACAACTTATTATATGTGTAACTCGGCCGTTCTTCCTGAGTATCGTCGCCATGGTATTTATGGGGCCATGCTTGATAAGACTCTCGCTATTTTAGAGGCAGAGGGCTTTCAAATGGTTTATTCTCGCCACTGCGCTACCAATAATGCGGTTATTATCCCAAAGCTTAAGGCCGGCTTTCTTATTTCTAAAATGGAAATTGACGATAAATTTGGAGTTCTTATTCATCTTCATCACTACTTTAATGAGAAGAGAAAGAAAGTTATGGATTATCGTGCCGGGCAGGTTAAACCCGACACTGAAATTAAAAAACTTTTTAAGCTCTAGCGAACACAGTAGTAATTCAAGACTTTTGCATTCACTGACCATGGATCACGTACTGGTGAGGGATTCATAAGTCCTGGGTGATATACCTTTCCACCACGAAGTGCCCAGATATTTTGATGAATTGAAACTCCACCGTTCCAATCACCGTAAGCATCAATTGCCTCAAGTTCAGATCCATTAGGAAGTCTTGCATACATATTGTCACAAGCTCGTTCTGCTTGTCTTAATGATGTTACTCTTCCGACTGATCCATTATGAGTTCCAATAATTGTAAGCTTTCTTCCATTCACTCTAAGTGTTGATGGAAATTGAGTTCTTTGAAAGTCCTCAAACATACGTGAAGCAATTTGAGACATCACAACTGAAGGTTGTCCTATTCCCTGATAATTCTTTGTCGATCCATCTGATCCTACAAGAGTAAGAGTTACTTGGATATTTCCTCGACAATTAGGGGCAAATGAATATGAACCATAGGCCATATAATCAACAAGCTCTCCTGCATTATCAGGAATCCATCCAGGTCTTTGACCATTATTGATTGAATTAAAGATATAACGAATATTATTCATTTGGACGAATTCTAGTTTTCTATCAACCACTGGAAAGTCACGATAGTAACCATCAAAATATGCTTTTAATGTATTTTCGAGCGTCACATCAAGATACTTATGTTGAGTGGCAAGTCTTACGTTCTTGTCGTATAAGGCATCGAAAGTAACAAGCATTTGTAAGGCCTCGCTTCCTTTTGCTCCTGATTGCATAAGCTCTGATGCTAAACCTGTCATCTCACTCATATACTCTGAGCGAGTTTGCGAGTAGGCTTGCTTATAGGCGCAAAGATCCGCTCCTCTTACAAAGGGGATTGATGACCAGATACGGGCCGCTTGAGCTTGAGCGCTAATACCAATAAGAGCTAATAGAGCTAGGGATTTCAACTTCTTCATAATATCTCCAAGTTGCCTGATTATAGGGGGATATCGAAATTTATCATAGTTAGTCGATAAAATTTATACGTATAAAGGCCAGCTTTGCTGGCCCGGGTTTTAGTTTTGTGATCTTAAGTAAGCTTCATAGATACAAGCACGGATTTTCTCTTTTCCTTCAGGCATCTTTTTACACTGAAATTCTCCCTGCGAGTTCTTTCTCTTAGGAGTCCATTCAAAATTAACCATGAATGTTCCTGATTCAGCATTCCAGCTTGGAAAAACCATTAGTCCACCTTCGCTATCATCACTTTCGTGCATTCTGATAACAAGCTTTGTGATGAGGTGACCTGCGATAGCACCTGCAAATACGTCAGATAACCAGTGCTTTCTGTCGTGTAGACGTCCATATGAAGTTAGGGCCGCAACACCATAGGCAAGGTATGGGACGACTTTATTGTCTTTGTAGATTTCAGCAAATACAGTTGCAAATGACCATGCTCCTGAAGAGTGGCCTGAGAAGAATGATTTTCCTTCCGTTCCAAATGCATACGCTCCAAGATCTTTATTTGGTCTTTGACGGCCAAAAGTTTTCTTAAAGCCTTCCGTTACAATTTGTGTCGCAATTTGAGATGTGACAACATAGAGACCTGCTTTTTTAAGCTTTCCATCTTCAAGGACTACTCCCATGAAGTAAGAACCTGCAGCAGCACCTCCCATAATGAGACGCTCGTGATTATTAGTTGGGTATACTAGTTTTTCAGTAAAGCCATTCTTATGATCTTGAATGAAGTCCATTGTTTCTTCATCAGAAGCAAACATAACAAGTCCAAGAGAAGTGGAAGCGGCAAGCATAAGTGCTTCTTTATCGCTTAGACCTAGAGGAATAAAGTAACCCTTCTTATTATCACTAGGATCATACTTTCTTAGGAATTCAGAGAATTCTTTTGGGTTCATTCCACCACGAATGGTTTCATTACCAATACGCCCTTTGATACCTTCCATATCATCAATGCGTTTTTGTTCTTCATCACTACAGCCTTGAATAGTATTCTTACAGCTATAGATTTCATCTAGCATCCTCTTTGCTTGAGAGCGCATATCAATTTGACTTTCATCTACGGATACACAGCCTTCATAGCGCCACTCACAATTATGTTGGAGAGGATTAAAAGACTCCTGTTGCCAGAAGTAGTTATTCTCTTGTGCAAAAGCACTCGATACGAGAGTTGATAAAATTATACCTTTAGTTACGATCTTTCTTATATTTTTCATGCGTGCAATATAGCTTAGTGGTGAAATAAGTGGTGATAAGTGTAAATAATCATGAGGGAGTCAAAAAAGTAGACACTATAAGTATCTAAAATATTTAGAAGAATAAATTACATACCTACGAATACTCGTAGACGTTTAAATAGAAAAATTGTTATTTAGACAAAAAACCTATGAGGAGAATAAGATGAAAAAATTATTAATGGTAGCGATGCTATCACTTACTTCAGTTGCAGCACCTGTTTCAAACTCAGTAATTGCACAAGCAAAGAAAGCTGTTGAAAAAACTGCAAAAGCATATTTTGGTCCAAAAACTTACGTATACTACTCAAATAGTAGTGCAGAAGATAAAGAAGTCTTCTTCAATGTCCTATGGTCAGAAGAGACGACTGATGTTTACTATGATGAAGGTGAGCAAATTTATGTTCCTGTAAAAACAGATTGCGAGCAGGAAATGGTTTACCTAGTGGACTCAAAAAAAGTTCTACTTACTCAAAACGCTTATTGCTACTAAAAATTTAAAGGGAGCTTCATGCTCCCTTTTTTTACATGTAATAATGAAAGAGTATGGATGCTGTTTTGAAATATCATAATGATATGGTATGAAATGGCATGAATATAAATCTCAACTATATTGAAGTCTTTTGCCATCTCGGGCAGAACTTAAATTTTTCGCAAACGGCAAGAGAGCTTAATACTTCTCAGCCTGCGATTTCTCGTAAGATCAAGCTCTTAGAAGATGAGCTAGGCTATGAGCTATTTGTTCGATCAAATAAAACAACTTCTTTAACAGTTAAAGGTCAGGCTTTCCTCGATCAAGTTCTTCCAAGCTTTAATACAATAAGTGGGGCTATTCAAAATAAAGCACAAAGAATTGATTTGAAGGTAGGAAGTATTTTTGAAGCCGGAGAGAAGTTTTTACTGCCGGCCTTAAATGTATTACACGATAGGGAGAATATTGGTCATTTTGACTTACACTTTGACTCTGCCATTAACCTGATTGAAAAGCTACAAGCAGGTGAATTAGATATTATTATGACCCATGTTATTCCGACGCAAAAAAGCTTGGCCGCCTTTGAAGTCTGTCGTGATGGGACATACTTAGTTGGCCCTCTAAATGAAGATAGCAAGCAAAAAAGAAAGCTTGTTACTTATCGTAAAGAAGATCTCTATACCGAAAATTTTTTGTCTCGTTCTTTAGGAAAGAGTTGGCGATCAAAATTTGAAGCAGTCGGCTGTGTAAACTCTCACAAGGCAATGCTGACTCTTTGTGAAGTTGGTGGTCTTTTTTGTGTTGTTCCCTCATCAAGCTTTAATGAATCTAAAAAGCTAAAGATCTATAAGAAGAAAGAAAGTAGTCATGGTATCTATATTTGTGTCAGGCAAAATTATCTTGAAAATAGAGATACAAAAAAGCTTATTACAGAACTAATCAATTGTTTAAAATAGATTTCCAATTCTTTACCTTTTCGTAAATTGACGGCCCCGTATCCACAAACGAATATATCTTCATTCGATTGGAGTTTATATGGGAAATGTTTCAGCACTAAAAGAAGCAGAAAAAGAGCTATTTGAGTTAACTCAAAAGGTTGCAGCTTTGCGTAAAGATCAACCAGCTCAAGAAGTAAAAGATTACACTTTTCGAAGCACAACTGGTGCCGTGAATTTATATGATCTTTTTGGGGATAAAGATCAACTTATTATGATTCATAATATGGGACAAGCATGCCGTTATTGCACGTTGTGGGGAGATGGAATTAACGGCCTTGTTTCTCATATTGAGAGTGTGTGTTCGTTGGTTTTGGTTTCTAAGGATGATCCAGAAATTCAACGTCGCTTTGCAAATGAGAGAGGGTGGCGCTTTAATATATTATCTCATGGGGGAGGAGATTATATAAAAGAACAAAGCGTCGTTGCGGGTGAGGTGAATATGCCTGGAATTGTCTGTTATCAAAAAGTTGGCACTAAGGTCTATCGAAAGAATTCTGCGGTTTTCGGTCCTGGGGATGAATTTTGTTCAATGTGGAATATTCTAACATTGGCCGGAGTCTCTTCAAGTGACTGGACTCCGCAGTATAGTTATTGGAAGCGTCCTGAACACATGGATGATGGGGGTGAGAATCTACAGTAATTCTTGAATGTTTGATACGTAAGGTACATAATATTTGTGTATTCTGCTAAGAGGGAGATGGCGTGAGCCTTGATATCTATATTCATATTACACGTTATCTTACGATATTTTTCTTGGCCTTCTTCACTTATCAATTCTTTTCAGGACTGGTTAGCTCTTACACTATTAAGGAACGTTCTAGTCTTTGGTACACGCAGATGTGTCTCTTCTCTGCTATGTACTGTCTATTCTTCACTATAAATACTCATGTTACAGATATTAAGACGTCAAATGCCATTTTAAATCTCTTGTGGATTTTTGCATTTATCGCTTTCTATTGTTATATGCATGCAATTGAAGCATTCTTGGGCAAGAGCTTACGATTTTTAAAGATTCCAAAAGTTGTTATTTTAGTCCTTACTATTGTTCAACTCATTTCTTTGGGATCTTATATCATCTTTGATAATAGCTTTATCTTTACAGGCCAGAGCATTGTAAATGAGTCATTCTTTTATCAGTCGGCCCAGATTGCAATGTCTCCGAATATCTTTGGACAAATTGTCGGCAGCCTAGGTGCCCTTTCTGTTTTCTTTGCAAGTGCTGTTATTTGGAAAGAGTTAGAGAAGTCGAACTCGAAAGAATACTTATTAAAAATAGGGATTGTCTTAACGATTTTATCAGTAATTAATGACACATGCTTAAGTCTAGAGGTTTCAGGGGCCCTCATTCCAATCTATTATTTAGCAAATGCTTTTGAAGCCGTTAGATTTAACTTCTTTTATCGAAAGCTAGCCTTTGAAAAATTATTTAATCTTGAAAATGAAGTCATTAGGCTCTCCAAGGTCGCCCAATTTGGTTTCGCTGCTGCAAGTATTGCTCATGATATAAAGAATCATATCTTTGTTATCAAGGTAAAGATTAGCTCGCTTCTTCGAAATAAAATCGAAGATAAGCAGAGGGCCTATGAGGAAATCTTAAAACACAATGATAAGCTTCTTGAGATAACTGATCTCTATATGAATATTTTTAAAAATAATATTGCCTCAAAGAAAGAGGACTATTCTAGTTTAGAAATTATTCAAGAAATTGAAGAATTAGTGTCTCCTAAGTTTGAGGCCACCAATGTGAAGCTTGAAATTGTGGCCGATGAATTTACTATTCACTGTAATAAAACAGAGATAGTCATCTCTGTGGTTAATCTCATCAGAAATGCTCTCGAAGCTGTTCAAGGTCATGATGGTACAAATAAATGGGTGAAGCTTATCTTTAAAGGGCATGATAAATCTATTCATGTCGTTGATAGTGGAGGTGGAATCGAGCCTCGTACTGCTGAGCATATTTTTGAATTTGGCTTCACCTATAATAAGGAGAGCAGTGGCCATGGAATTGGGCTTGCCATTACTAAGGAGCTTTTAAGTCGCTCCGGCTTTAATTTGTGGCTAAATGATAAATCACCCAATACAACCTTTACGATTGATCTGAGTGAATAAATCTATTGTAAGTGGTTAATATCCTTAGTGCTTTTCAAGTTCTTTTTGTTATTCTGATAAATTGTATTTTGATAGCAACTATACTAAGAAGTAAGTCATTAATTTTTGAGGAACGTTTGTGGAACTTGACTTATATATATCATTTACAAGATATTTAACGACTTTTGTTTTTTCATTCTTCGTTTATCAATTCTTTGCGAGTCTAACGAATTATTATCAGATAAGAGATCGAAATATACTCTGGCCGGCAGCAATGTGTTTATCAACGGCCTGCTATTGCTTTGTCTTTGCCTTTAACACTCATTTTATAAATCAAAAGCTCTCTGACTTTATTTTAATTATATTTTGGATTTGTGCATATAGTTCCTTCTACTGTTATTTGCGAACGGTTGAAGTTTATTTTGGTCACAAGGTTAGAGGACTTTCATTTGCTAAGTTGTACTGTTTAAGCTTTGTTTCTATCCTTCTAGTATGCTCCTTTTCTACGACTCTCTTTGACTATAACTTTCTCTTTGATAATCATCATTACATAAAAGATAATCTCTTTGCCAAAACAATGCATTTTAATGTCTCTCCTAATCTTTTAGGAAAACTCCTGGGAGGACTTGGTGCTATTGTCGTTTTCTACTCGTGTACGATGATTTGGCTTGAATTAAATCGCTTAAGAAAGCGAGAACTCTTCCTACGAATAGGTATTGTAGTAAGCTTTCTTGTGGTCTTAAATGATTCTCTTCTTGGGCTTGAGGTAACAGGTGCGATCTTGCCACTATACTACTTTGGAAATGCTTTTGAGGCAGTAAGGTTCAATGTCTATTATCGCCATCTTAGTTATCGAAAAGTGTACAACCTTGAAAGCGAGGTTATTCGACTTTCTAAAATTGCGCAATTTGGCTTTGCTGCGGCCAGTATTGCTCATGATATCAAAAATCATATTTTCATCATAAAAACATCTGTTGAAAGGCTGATTAAAAAGAGACCAATGGATATTGAAAAAACCTACTTATCAATTGATAAGCACACCAACAAAGTCACTGAAATTACAGATCTCTACATGAATGTTTTTAAGAAAAATACGAATAATGAGAAAGCTCTGACATCGATTAATGTCGTTATTGAAGAAGCTCTAGAGTTGGTGAAGGAAAAGTTTGAAAAAGCACAGGTGGAATTAACCGTAGAAGTTGAAGACTTTGAATTGAGTTGTAATCAGACGGAAGTGACAATTTGCTTGGTTAATATCCTAAAAAATGCATTGGAGGAAGTTTCAAATGAAGGAAAATACACATCTCCCTGGGTTAAGCTTAAATCAGTCTCTAAAGAGAGGAAGCTATCGATTATTGATTGTGGAAGTGGGATACAGAATGTCAGTAAACGAGAGCTATTTAAATTAGGTTATACAACTAAGAATAACGATGGTGGCCATGGGATTGGACTTGCTATCACTAAGGAATTACTAGGACGGGCCGGATTTGAGCTGGATTTGGACCGAAATATGCCCAATACAACCTTTATCATAAACTTTTGACAGGTAGGTTAATATTACATATTAAGCTGATTAAATTTTATTTCTTCGGTATAAGACTCTCTATAAAACATTAAAATCGAAGGAGAATCATATGAAATTACTATCTTTAGCAGTCTTAATTGCACTTTCTGCAAACGTATCAGCAAACTCTAATCTAGATAACTTCGTTTCAGATTTAAATGACCTAAATGGTAAATCTGGAAAGGTTATGATGAATGGTGAAGAAAGAGGTAATTGTACTGTTCTTGTTGAGAGTGATAGTGACGCTGTAAGAGTAGAGTTTGATACTCCTGAGTTATATGCAAATCCAGTTTCTGTTGCTCTTCTTGATCGCGCAGAACTTTTAGATAATGATACACTTTTAGTTTCAACAAACTCTAATCGTCCAGGTGGTGATGCTTGTGGTGATTTCGGTGGAGCTTCTAATTACAAAGAGAAAATTATTATCGATGCAAATTCTGTTTCAATTGATATTAGCTACCGTTGTTTTCTATTTAAGAAGAATGAAATTAACTACACTTGTGAGCTAAACTAAGAAGTGTCTAAATTTTAAACTTAGACATAGAATTTTCAAAGTTCAAATATAAAATTCAAAATTAAGATATAAAGGGATTATGAAAATAATCCCTTTTTTTATTTCCCTTGTTTCAGTTACAAATATTTTAGCAACAGAGTCATGCACTCTTGATGGTAATGTCAAAACATGTATTGACGGTACTAAGAAAAGTATTTCTAAATACTTTGAAAAGAATAATAAAATTTCATCCGAAGAATTCTTTTTAAATAATAGACTGATAAAGCAAAACTTCTACACGATAGAAGGAGAACAGATCTCAAGAGTTACTTATGAGTACAAAAGTGACTCCACTTTTTATAAGACGGTATTTAACACTCAAAATAATCACGTCCAATCTAAGGTTTTAATTCAAAAAATCGGTGAACAAGAAATTGTCCTTAAAGAGTATGGATTTGATAAGAGAACTCATATTTTAGAAAATATCGATACAATTTCTGATGACTTAATTGTTGAAAGAAAAGTGATTAACCCTGATGGAGAGGACTTTAAATATAAGTTTATCTATGATGATAAACGCATTATCGGTTTTGATGTCTTCAATAATAATGACGTCAAGATTGGTGATTATATTCAGAATGAAATAGGAGAGGTCGCTGGCGGGCCTCGTGATGCAACTGTTAAGATAGCTGTTATTGACTCTGGCTTTGATCATAATCACCAAGATATTCAAGACCATATCCTCATCAACTCCATTGAATCTTTTAATAAAGAGGATAATGATGGTGACGGCTTTGTCGACAATATTCTAGGTGTCCACTTTGATGGAGACAGCGATATCAAATTTATGAATCCTTTTTCTGGTTTCCTTCCTCGTACAGGAGGTGCATCAAGTCAGAAGGCCGGTATTTATGGTATTCCTTTTGAGACGATTAAAGCAAAGGGGACAACTGGCCCAATTACTTCTCACGGAACACATGTCTCTTCAATTGCTCTAAAAGGACTTAAATCAGCTTCACTTCTTGCATTTGCTGGAGACTTCGGAGAGTCGAAGTATTTGGATATGATTTCTAAAAAACTACAAAATTCAGAAGTTGATTTTGTGAATATGAGTTTTTCTTTTCCTCATCAATCCCTAGGACTTGTGGATCGTAAGACTTATCGCAGCCTTCAAAATATGTTTTTAAATAACCCTAATGTGGTCTTCTTTGTTGCCGCAGGAAATGATGGGCGTTTCTTAAATGGTAGTCGTGATTGTATGTACCCAGCTTGTTACTCTTATCCAAATGTTGTGGCGATTGGAGCAACAACTGATAGTGAGTGGCGTCGTGATGAAAATTATGAGATGGCCGACTTTTCAAATTATAGCTCTAACTATGTTGACTTCTTTGCCCCTGGTACAAAAGTTGAGGCCGCTCTTCTTGGAGATATGAATATTCGTCATTCTGGAACCTCGATGGCATCACCAATGGCACTTAATATGGCAGCTCATCTGAAGGAACAAAATCCGAATATGAGCGCTTTAGAAATTGTCGATTTAATGAAGAAACAGAGTATTAAGAAGAACTCAATTGAGTCAAAATTTGGTGTGATAAGACCTTTACCAACTGTCTTGAGATAATTTTAATAAATTCGGGTATTTTTAGGTGTTTTAATTATTTTAAATATAGTATATTTAATTTATGAGCATCGAAGAATACAAGGTACTTACTAGATATGTAACGACCTTCGCATTTGCGTTTTTCTTGTACCAAGCTTCGATAGGGGTTTATACCTCTAGGAAGTTGCTTAGTCGCAAGGTCTTCTGGCATATCGCTATGTGCTTAAGTGCGGGCTCATACGCCATCTTAATTGCTTTTAATACTCATATTACAGATATCAAGCTTTCAAACTTCCTACTTCTTACCTATTGGTTTTTCGCATACTTTACTTACTATTGTTATATCAAGGCAATCGAAGGTTTCTTTGGCCATGATATAAAGCTCTTAAAACCAGCTAAGGTTTTCTGTATTGGTCATTCTATCTTCCAGGTCGTTGGAGGCTTCCTCTACCTTCTCACTGATATTGACCTTATGTTTATTCCTCGCGCAACTCCACCAGCAACTCTTTTTACTCAGGCCTTAAATTTAACAATATACCCAAGCAATTTAGTTGTTGTTGTTGGACTCTTCGGAATTATTACAATTCTTTATACAACGGTTGTCATTTGGAACGAGCTTAATAAGAGAGAAGGCAAGGAGTATCTTTTCAAGGCAGGTATTCTTCTCACATTATTTGTGTCTTGCTGGGATACGATGATTGGAACAGAAACAATTGGTTACCTTGTGCCGATCTATTATCTTGGTTATGTATTTGAATCGATGCGTTTTAATATGTACTACCAGGACTTGGCCTTTACTAAGATGTATAACCTTGAAAAAGATATGGTTAAGCTTTCAAAGGTCGCCCAATTTGGTTTTGCCTCTGCAAGTATTGCTCACGATATTAGAAATCATCTCTTTGTTCTAAATACGACAAATGATCGACTTGATAAAATGATCGATAAAGATCTTTCTCCTTATACGCAAAAGCTACGTCGCCACATCGGTAAGATTCTTGAGGTAACTGACCTCTATATGAATATCTTTAAAAAGAACTACTCATCTTCAAAACAAAAAATTTCAATTTCTCATATCACACAGGAAGCACTTGAGCTTGTTGGCGACAAGATTGCACGACATAGTGTGAGGGTTGATATTGAAATAGATGACTTTGCTATTGAAGGAAATGAGACTGAGTTAAGTCTTTGCTTGGTTAACTTAATTAAAAACTCTTTAGATGAGATAAAGACAACAGATTCACCTTGGATTAAGGTTGTTACATCTTCCACAGAGCGCTTTATTAAGATCATTGATAGTGGAACAGGTATTCCTATGCAAGTTCAAGAAGGGATTTTTGAATTAGGTGATACAAGAAAGAAAAGCGGTAAGGGCCATGGTGTAGGACTTGCCATTACAAAGCAGATTATTGAACGTTCCGGATATAAGCTATTTATCGACAATGAAAGTGAGAATACTACTTTCGTTATCAATTTTTAGATTTCGTTAAGATTGTATTAATATTTTATTTATTGAGTTTACCATGCTAGAAATTGCCAAGCATATTTAGTATTAGGGAGCTCAATATGAAAAACATTTTAAAAACACTCATATTTGTGAGTGCTGTTTCAGCATTTGCAAATTCACCAAATTCTACTTTTATCGTTACATCGGATTTAAAGCTTGGGGCCATTATTGGTTTTAGTGACTCGAGTTTTAACTACAATGAGAATGATAAAATCAGGGCACGTCTATTTTGTTTTGTAGGCGAAGCAACTCAAGTTTGTCATCAGATCTACCAAGCAGCTAATGACATGAATGGACGCTATTACCAAGGCTCACACGATCGTATCGAAATACTAAGTTGTGTTGAAAATCTTGCTACAGATGAGTATTCAAACGACGAAATCGTTGTGGAATATAAGCTAAGTGATGACTATGGATCAGACTTCAGTGTGACTCGTAATATCGGTCCATGTGTTAGCATTTAACTACAGGCCTTGTAGGCCTTAAGCGTTTCATGGTAAGCAATTTTATGATCAATAATTTCATCTGGGTATTCTGATGTTCCATATTCAGGTACCCATTTCTTTATATATTTAAAGTCAGGATCAAATTTCTTCTGCTGAGTATAAGGGTTAAAAATTCTAAAGTAAGGAGCAGCATCACAGCCTGTTCCAGCAACCCATTGCCAATTGCCATTATTAGAGGCCAGTTCAAAGTCATTAAGCTTACGGGCGAAATATTCCTCTCCCCATCTCCAGTCGATAAGTAAGTCTTTGACAAGAAATGAAGCCGCAATCATGCGAACGCGATTATGCATATGTCCAGTTTCGTTTAGCTCTCGCATTCCTGCATCAACGATAGGGTAGCCGGTTTTTCCTTCACACCACTTCTTAAATAGCTTCTTATTATTGTCCCATTTAATTTGATTATACTTTTCTCTAAATGGCCCATCAACGACATGAGGAAAGTGATACATGATCTGAATAAAGAATTCTCGCCAGATAAGCTCACTTAGCCAAACTTGATTTCTTTTAAAACCAACCTGTGCACACTTTCTTGGAGAAACTGTTCCAAAACGTAGGTGAATGCCTAGCTTAGAAGTTGCATCAAGAGCAGGGATATCACGGTTTTTATCGTAGCTATCAATAACTTTGCCCTTTATCGTTTTAACCTGATCTTTTGCCTTCTCATTATAGAGAAAGCCTAACTTTTCTATGCTTGGGAAATACTTCGCTTTAAATTTGTGAAAGTTATCGAAGTATTTATGTGTCTCAATTGTCGCAATATCTTTGGGAGATAGAGTTGATAGCCATTTATTCTTAAAAGGAGTGTAAACGACATAAGGCTTGCCATCTTCCTTAAGAATGTCATCTTTGGCAAAGATGCAGTGGTCTTTGTAGCGAGAAAACTTTATCTCGTTCTTTTTAAGAATTTGCTCTACCTTATTATCTCTTTTAATTGCATAGGGCTCATAGTCTTCATTAGTAAAGACTTCTTCTATATGATAACTTTTGCATAATTCTTGATATGCATCTTCAGGAGTTGAGTGAAAGACTAAGAGATCGCTCCCCATCTTATTGAGCTCATCTTTAATCTCTTTGATTGCATCATGGATAAAGCTTACTCTCAGGTCATCTTCATCTTTTAATTTAGAAAGAATATTCTTATCAAAAATAAAAATAGGTATGACTGTTTTTTTAGACTGGAGTGCGTAGAGAAGTCCGCGATTATCTTTTAATCTTAGGTCTCTTCTAAACCAAAATATATTAACTTCTTCTTTCTTTTTCATCTTACGCAATATTCTTAAGTAGCTTCAAGTCCTTTGGGTAAGGCCCAAAAATATATTGATCTTGAAGGTAAGTTTTCTTGTGTGTATTTGTGAGAATGTTTAAAAAGGAATTCACTGTTAGATAGTTAGAGATACCATTCTTATAGTCTTCCATCATTTTTATCAGGATATCTTTTTCATGAGAAGTTAGATCTTTTTTAAAGTAACCGAATACATGAAAACAGGCATTGAGGCGATTCTTTCTCGTTGGAAGTATATCTAGTGTTTCCATAAAGAGGTTGAAGTATTTCACATAGACTTCTTTCGCTTCTAGCTTGTCGTGATTTGCCGCAATTGCTCCGAGTAATCTTAAATTATTCTGATTATGCTCCATGATGGAATACTTATACATCTGATGAAAGAGTTGAAGCTCTCGAATTGACCCATCAAGTTCTTGAAATCTTAAATGCGAAAAGATTTTTTTTACAAAATTCTCTCTTAATTCTAGGTTCTTTATTCTTCCACTATCGATATAGGGAAGGGTTGGCATGGCCTCCATGATATATTGAGCATAAAGACCTGTGGACTTTGTGACATAATTTTCATCACTAAGGGTAATTGTTTTTACATTATCAGTTCCACAAGTAGGGGACTTTCTTGTAAATATATGGCCGTTTATTTTTTCATGTGAAATTCGTTCTTGAATCTTTTGATATACTTCATTGGCCTCTTCTGTGAGGTCTTTTTTAGAAAATTTCGACCTTAAGCGAACTTCGTTAGAGTCTTTATCAACTTTGAATAAATGTACTTCTTCTCGTGGAACTCCTAGGCCCATTTCAAATTCGGGGCACACTGGAACAAAGTCTACAAACTTCGAAAGTTCAGAGAAAACCCAGTCTTCACGGCAGTGACCGCCATTGTAGCGAATATTCTCACCTAAAAGACAAGAGCTAATGGCAATTTTTGGTCGCAAAGACATTGGGTTCTCCTTATTAGTGACTAGTGTTTTGTTTTTATTAGTTTAGAAGTATCAAAGTGAAGATCCTTGGCCTTGGCAACTAGCTCAAGGTAGATCTTTTCATCAAGTTCTTTAGTTCTTGATAGAATCCATAGATACTTTCTAGATTTATCTCCAACCATGGCATATTCGTAATTATCACCTAGGTCTAAGATCCAATAATTTCCAGCAAAGATAGGTAGTTTAATTCCACGTAGGAAGAATTGAACCTTAAGCTTTGCATTTGTTTCTTTATCAACAACCCAAGCTCTTGCCTTGGCCGTTTTCAATTCTCCAGATGGAGAGTCTTGGCGACATGTATTTAGAACTTCGATATCTCCATCAGATCTCAGACTGTAATTAGCAGTAACTGCGGCACAACCTTTTTGAAAGCTTTGCTCAAAGCGTGCAATTTCATACCATTTACCAAGGTACTTTTGTAGCTCGACATAATCAACTGTATCCAGGGGGAGTGAAGATCCAGAGAAAGTAAGTGAACTTGATAAAACGGCAATAAGTAACATGAGCTTCTTCATTTTTTCTCCTTTATAATTTTATTCAACATGTTTATTAGTCTCACCAAAAATTTTGTATAATTTTTGGCTACGATAATTAAAAATTTTATTAATATCCTTTCTAACAAAGGCGCCCGCAACGATACTTCCGATCTCACCCATAGGAACTTTGTAAGAAACATTATCAGTCATCAATGTTCCATTGGCGTATTTCTTAAAGCCGTGAGTATGAACCCACTTCTTATATGGCCCTTTAAGCTGTGTATCAGTGAACTCTTTATTGCGATTGAAATTCGAAATCTCAGTCTTCCATTTGAATGGTAAACCATAGAGGCTTAATTTATAGTCAATGATTGTACCGGCCTCAATTTGTTCAGTACTTTTTCCAAGAACTTTAAAGCTAAGTGAGTCGGGTGTGATTGTTTCAAGATTTCTTTCGTCACTAAAGAAGTCAAAAACTTCATCTAATGGATGCTCCACCCATTGTACTTGCTTAAATTCTTGTTCTGGGCCAACGAGGTTTGTAAGTGCGTCTTCCAGATGATCAAATTTGAATTTGTAGCCTTTTTCTAGAAAGTTCTTTGGGTATACATTTTGTCCATCAAGCACAAGTGTGGCCATTTCCCCCAGAGCGATCTTTAATGCAAAACCTGGGGCCGGAAGTAATGTTGGACGTTTCAAAACCTTCCCCATAATTCTCGTAAAATTTGAATTTGAGTGGGCCTTAGGTGCTACTGCATTGAATACATTTTCACCAAAGTCATTTTCCACTAAGAAGCGATAAATCGAAACCATGTCCGCAAGATGAATCCAACTCATCATCTGCTCACCACTTCCTAGTTTTCCTGCCACTCCTAGCTTAAATGGAATAAGCATCTTCTCTAGTGCTCCACCATTTCGGGCAAGGACTATACCTGTTCTTACATGATTGACGATAATTTCTTTATTTTGGATATTAGCTGTTTCTTTCTCCCAAGCAATGCAAGTCTTAGCGAGAAAGTCACTTCCATAATCTGCTTGCTCGTCTAAGACTTGGTCTCCACTTCGATTGCCATAGATTCCGATGGCGCTTGCGCTAATAAACTTCTTAATCTTCAAAGTATTATTTTCATTAATGGTATTCACAAGTAGGCGAGTTGATAGCACACGTGAGTTAATGATCTTTTCTTTTTGCTGTTTCGACCATCTTCTTGCTCCAATATTTTCACCAGCAAGATGAATGATAGTATGAACTGAATCAAATGCGGCCTTATCAACCTGAGCTTTTTCAGGGTCCCAGTAGAAACACTTTATTGGAATATTAAAAGAGGCCTGTGCCTTCTCTGGATTTCGACTCAGCACTCGAATATCTTCATGGCCATGAATGGCCAATTCATGAATTAATTCACGGCCGATAAGCCCTGTTGCACCAGTAATTAGAATTCCCATTAATTACTCCTTGTATAGGTCTTGTATATATAATATAATATACAACAGTTAAACACTTAATTGTAAGATATTGAGGTTAAAAATGAAGCAAAATGTCGCAATTCGAATAATATCAGGTATTTGTAATGTTCAGCCTCACACAATTCGCATGTGGGAGAAGAGATATAATGCTTTTAGCCCAATTCGCGATGAGGCCGGTCAACGTTTGTATGGCCCAGAAGACTTGGCCCGTGCCAAGATGATTGCTTCTCTTATAAAGTCAGGACAAACGATCTCTAAGGTGGCCAAGCTATCACTAGATGAGCTCAAAGAGTTGAGTCTTGCCATTAGTGAGTCAAGCCTGTCGGAAGAAGACAAGGTTGATCAATCGATTGATAAGCTCTTTTCGGCATTAGCTAAATATGAAATTGAAAACGTGAGAAATGAAATAGAGTTTCTAAGGCTAAGTCTTAGTGCCCAAGACTTTATCTTCTCAGTAGTTCTTCCAGTTATGCAAAAGATTGGAAGACTTGTCTTTGAAGGAAGTTACAGCGTTACTCAAGAGCATATTATTTCCACGATCATACGTGATCAAATGAGCCAAATTCGTTTGCCTAATAATGATCTCAACGGTCGCTACGTCCTTGCCACACCGGAGGGAAATCTTCACGAGCTTTCAATTATGATTGCAGATATTCTTTGTCGAACAAGAAGAGTGGGGACGTTCTATCTTGGTGCCGCAAACCCTGCTGAATGCCTAGCTGAGGCCATTAATGCGCTTAATTGCAAAGGACTTATCCTAGGCGCTGTCTCTTCTGATAGTTGGGACTATTTCAAAAGCATCGTGCCTTATCTACAAAAAATTGATGAAAAGCTTGAGCGAAAGATAGAAGTTGTTATCGGTGGAGGTTATCCAATAGAGCTACCAGAATTCAAAAATATCGAGCTGGTATCTATTATTAGTGACTTCCAAACTTTTGATAGCACTTTTCTCGCTAATGCTGCCTAATTAACGCAATATGTTTTGTCATATTATTGTTTGATAGGTAAAACTTCCTCACTTTTATAAGGGGGAAAAATGAAAAACACACTTATGATGCTAGTGGCGCTATTTGTTAGTACACAAGTATTTGCAATCAACGGATCAAATGAATGCCTAAGATTTGAAAATGATGCAGTTAAGGTTGAGGCAATCCAATTCACTGCTGATCTTTTAAATTACGACTCTGTCGAAGCTTTCTGTACAGCAGATCGTCTATGGGACCTTCAGGTTTCACATGCACCAAATTTTTGGCCAGTAGGTGAGGAAGAGGACCATCATGTTAAGCTGATGCTTCACTACGAGTACCATAGCTGTACAATCTACTATAACCAAACTCAAAAGAAGTTAAGCCGTCAACGTTGTTACAACACTTGGTAATCTAGACAACATATTTTCATATACTTAAGGCCTACAATTGTGGGCCTTTTTTGTCATTTTTTTCATGATTATTCCGATAAATAAATATCATGATGAATTCAAACTCAAAAATTCTTATCTTTCTTATTTTGTCCTTCTTTGGCCTTCTGGCCAGGTCAGAAGATAGGCAGGCCTTTGAATTTGATGATAATAAAGATGGAAAAATTGATAATATCTTTCGCTATCAAAACCAGCGTCTAGTTGAACACTTGAATGATCGTAATTACGATGGAAAATTTGATTATCAAATGAAGGTCGTGGGAGAGCTTACGACGATTGAATCTGATAATAATTTCGATTCAAAGTTTGATCGAGTAGAGCTAATTGAGAAACTTGAGAAAGAGTCTATTTACAAACTCTACCGTATTGAAAATGGTAAGCGTGTTTTGGCCATTGAAAAAAGAATTCAAAATACTCAGCACAGTGAAGCTGTAAATATGTGTTCGTATGAAAGCTTTTTAAATTCGATCAACTCACTTGATGGCCTAATTTCTGACTTTGATCCAATTCTTGAAAAGCTTAATAATGGCTTCTATGAATTCACACCAGGAGTGAATATTCATAAAAGTTGTCTTGATAACTTTGGTGATGAAAATTTTGAAACTCTTATGAGAAACTCTCTCGATAAGGGAATGAGTTGTCTTTCAGAACTGGGAACTAATAATAAAGAGACTGGTGCAAAAGGTGAGATTGCAAATATAATAAATCTTCTAAATATTCAGTTAAGCGGAAAGGTAAAGCCGACATCAGTTATCTGTCATCAGAAAGATTATTCTTGGGATGGAACCATTGCCAACGCATCTGTCGGTAGTAACAAATTAAAGAGTTTGGGAATCAATGGGCCCTATGTTTCACTAAATCCAAAAATGAAATCGGGCTTTCTAAACTCAATTAAAAATGGCCCTCCTAGAGACGAACTCGAAGGAATTGTATTTCATGAGCTACTACATAATTTAGGTTATCGCCATGGACATGGGATCGATGTGAGTTATGGTTGTGAAGTGTGCTGCTTCTCTGAGAATAAGTCTGCAAAGGTTTCGGCCTGTAATATTTGTCTAGGGGCCTATGATCCTAAAAATGAAATTGACCCGAACTACTTAAGAGATATGGCAACACTCTCAAGTGAGACTGGTTTAGTTAGTGCCGAAATTTTTATTTATAAAAATATAAGTCGTATTCCTGTTAATCAAAAAAATATTGATTCGGTTTTTCTTGGACTGGCCACTCGTGGGGCAGGGGTTATGCAGGAATTTATGCGACAAATGAAGGAGCGAGGCCTTAAGGTTTCTGAAGATGGAGCTCGAATGAAGAAGCTTATTAAAGAGGCCAAGAGATACCGTCCAGTTAATAATTTCATCGCGCAAGTGAATGAAGCCTATGTTTCGGCCGTGATTACAGGCTTTGTGGATAAGAAGGCCACGACGGCCAAATTTAAGCTCTCTAAGAAGATTAAATCTAGTGACCTAAGAGATATTGCGGATCGAAATGAAAGAGACTCTGAAGCTTCTAGTAAGCTTGCACGTGGAGTTGAGATGATTGAGCAGTTATTCTAAGCTATCTAATATTTAGATCGTGTAAATACTATTAATAGGATTTACATACATTCTTCCACGTCCTATATTCCCGGAAAATCATTATTTGGGAGATCAGTCATGAAAAAAATCATTATTCTAGCATTCTTTGCATCATCAATTTTTGCAAATACTTTAACGGCACAAGAAGAAAGTAGAGTTGTAACAGAGATTGATAATATCTGTGGGGACACTTGGTGTGAAGGTGATTTCAATTTTAGATTTGATACTTTCAAATGTAATGCTGAAACAAATTCTTGTGTTCTAGACTTTGTTATTCTAGATGAAGTTTGGGGAGATGATGATTCTTATTCAGCAACTGAGTATGAAGCAACTTGCGAAATCAAAGGATATACTAAGTATGATCAAATGATTGAAGTTTCTCGCAATGGTTGGCCAAGATTAAATAATGATTTTTACTTTGCAGTTACTGATTGTGTGACTGAGCAAGAAGAAGTTGTTTACGATAAATTAGGATACTAAAAATATAAGGCCTCTTGGAGTATTCTAAGAGGCCTTTTTTATTACTTTAATTTGTAAGGTAAGTTTGTTTCGGGATTCTTTGCAACACCTGTACTAAAGGTACTTGGTATTTTCTTGCCATTTGATAAAATCGTTACATTTACTTGATTCCCTTTAGGGAAAGTCTTAAAAGCAAGTGAGATTTCATTATTTTCAAATCGCTTAATATTCTCATTATCCCTTGGTTCAAATACTGTGTCATATTCTTTATAAGCATACATTTCATTTAAAAAGCTAAACTCAATTGGGCGGCTAAATTGATTTGCCCAACCAATCGCATACTTTGCACTTTGAACAACAATCTTAATACCCGTTGTACACTCTTTTCCGTATTTAAAAAATCCACCCATTTCTAAGCTTTGTGTTTGCTTTAAAGAGAAAGTGTAGCGAGTAAGTCCACTTGATTGATTAGACTTCTTTTCTACTAGAGGTGTCGACTTATTCTTCTCTTCAAATTTTGCGCTATCTCCCCAAACTGGAATTTCATAGCGACATCTTTGCTCAAGAGTTACTTTAAAGTTTAACTCATTAGTTGGAGCATAAAAATCAAAGCTAAATGGCCTTGCTGTTGTTTGAACGGCCGCAGCGTTAAAGCTAAGAAGTAAGGCCGCAATAGATAGTATTTTCTTCATAATATGTGTCCTTAATTAATTATTGTTGACTCTCAATACCACGTCCAAGGTAATTAGCCAGCTTAATTGTAATTCTTATTGCCTTTAAGTTTTTCGAGATTTAGGATGGTTAGCGCTAGGTGGTGAAGCTGGTGAGATTCCAGCACTGTCCCGCAACGGTAAAGTCCGATCCCAAGCTAGTGAAATCTTTAAGTCCCGAGGAGGAATCAATGAATGAAGCGCAATTAAGCGAAGCGATTGCACGCGCAAAGACTACGGTAGTTAGGGCCGTCTTCCCTAATAGTACAAATCACTACGATACTTTATTTGGTGGAAACACTTTAAAATGGATGGATGAAGTGGCCTTTATTACGGCAACACGCTTTGGCCGAAAAAAGTTTGTGACAGTTTCTAGTGACCGAGTGGATTTCAATATGCCAATTCCTGGCGGACACTTTGCTGAACTAGTCGGTGAAATTACAAAGGTTGGTAATAGTAGCCTCGTGGTTGAAGTAAGGCTTATGCTAGAAGGAATGTATGAAGAAGGACAGGTTGAGGCAGTGAAGGGAAGCTTTACATTAGTGGCCATCAACGATGATCGAAAACCTGTACCAATTTTCTCATAAATTTTAAAATAGCCTCGTTAATAAATTTAGTTTAAGATACTCGTATGCCATATTTTGAAGATGAAGTTTTTGATACTGAAAATATTAACGAGGTTAGTGAGTTTAGAGGTAGTGAGTTTATCTGCTGTGAATTCAGTGGCGTTGATATTAGT
Organism: Halobacteriovorax sp. CON-3; assembly: GCF_043196995.1. Classification (NCBI taxonomy): domain Bacteria; kingdom Pseudomonadati; phylum Bdellovibrionota; class Bacteriovoracia; order Bacteriovoracales; family Halobacteriovoraceae; genus Halobacteriovorax; species Halobacteriovorax sp. CON-3. The sequence continues at coordinate 1,022,505 of NZ_JBEBNA010000001.1, read as the reverse complement.
GAACTCGATGCCTCGAGTGCAAAATTCATCGAATGTACTTTTAAAAATAGTAACCTGAGTAACTTAAAATTACTTGGGACAAGCTTTCGTGATGTGACATTCGTTGATTCCAAATGTATTGGCCTAAATTTCAGTGACTGTAATACTCTTTTTGAACTTAAGTTCAATCGTAGTATTCTAAACTATGCTTCATTTCAAGATTGTACAATCTATGGTGCGCAGTTTATCTCTTCAACTCTTAGAGAGACTGATTTTACTCAAGGCACTTTTGAGAATGGTGATTTTTCTGATAGCGATCTGCAAGGAACAAATTTTACGAGAGCAAATTTAAAGGGCTCTAAGTTTCTTAATGCACGTAATTTCTATATTGATATTGCAAATACAAATTTAAAAAACTGTAAGTTTTCAATGCCTGAAGTTCTCAATCTATTGAGTCCCTTTGGTATTGAAATCGAATAATATTTTTTAAGCTAGGAAGGCAAAATGAAGAATCAAGGAAAGTTCTCTGTAAGAGTTAAGGATAAAATCCGTTCTCAAATCAATAGTGCAACCTCACCGAAGCACCTCTATTCTCAAAAAGATTTCATGTATGAGAGGAAAGGCCCATGGCCACAACCTTCTCCTGTTCACCCATGGGGAGAGTCTCCAGCTGTTATCCATGTTCCTCTTAGGGAAACTCTCGATTGGTGGCTATTCATTGGTTCGCGCTATGTCGCAACACTTGCTCTGTCTCCATATTACTTTATCAAAGGTCTTATTTTTCCTGGCCTAAAAAAAGTAGAAAATAATGAATTTGAAGACCTCTTGAATTACTCCATGATGAGTAAATTCTTAACAGATAAGCTAGATGAAGAAGATTGGCAGTGCTTTAGTGATTATAATAAAGACGAAAAGGATTGGTTTATTGTAGACCTCGACGCTGTTCGTGTTGTTAAGCCTTTAAAAGGAATTCATGTAAGTGCGACAAAAACACTTCTTTATAAAGAAGGAGAGCGCTTTAAGGTTCAAGCGATTTATGTTCAAAAGACTGAGACTGTTTTTGATATTTCTAATCCTTGTGATGGCCTGGAGTTAGCAAAGTACTTTGTTCTTCAAGGCGGGGCCTTATGTGCAACTCTTGTTGTTCACCCTCTGTTGCATTTTCCTTTTGACTCAATTAATGCCATTTCAAAAACGTCATTACCAAAAGATCATATTCTCTTTAGACTTCTATCTCCACACTTCAGATTTACTCTGCCACTAGAGAACGCAGTTCTAAATTATAAGAGCTCTCTTTTACAGGAGAAGTGGTGGATGACCTATGCTCCATATCCTGGGGGACCTGAGGGCCTAAGAGACCTACTTGTGGAAGGCTATAAAGGTATCAAAGGAAATCTTTCTTACCCTCCTTTCTCTTACTCTCTTAAGTCTCCAAGTGTAAAAGGGAAGTATGGGATTTATTTGAGTCGTTATTATGAAGTATTTTATAAATTTGTAAAAGGTATCTTGGCCGATGTTAGCGTCGATGATTTTTGGATAAGTAAATGGGCCGACTATTGTAATCAACACGTAAATGATTTTCCTTCAAGTCAAGAAATTTTCGAAGATGATAAATTAATTCGTGCTGTTACGACTTATCTTTTCACTGTTACAGTGGCGCATGCTACAGATCATTATAATTATGGAATTCTTGATAAGAGAAAAGTTCCTCTACGATTAAGACAAGCTCCACCGTATAAAGAGACAAAAATGATAAAGAGGTCAAAGCTTGTAAATGCAATTGATCAGATGAAGTATTCCATGGCCGATAACTTATTCTTTTCTCCCACAACAGTGACAAAGCTAATTAATGCTCGCTACAAGTTTAAAGATCCAAAGCAAAGAAAAATTGCAGAAAACTTCAAGCAAGAGCTAAGAAATTTGGATAAATCTTTAAAATTAGAGGGGATAGAGTATATGCCGCTGAAAAAAATCTCGGCCAGTATCCAATTCTAATTTGCCATAATATTTGGGCAATATTTATTGTTGCATCGCGCTTCTATAAAAATTACGAAATTATGGAAGCGCTTATTTTTTTCTTTATTTTTAAGTGCTTATCTACTAAAAGTGATTAAATCATCTAAATAAAAGTTATGTTTGTGGTATTAATAAATGGTTATGAATCCAGTCAACCCAATTAATAAGATTATCAGATTTCTGGCCCTGAGGGAGCCGGATATGTCTGTACGCGATTTATCGCAACTCAGTCTGTATATCTATACAGTTTTCTTAACTGCACCTTTAATGTGGGGACACTTGGTTATCTCATACTTCTTTTGCCACAACCCGCTACTTTATCAAATCGGAATTGGGACATGTCTGATTCATTTCTTTAGTCCAATTCTTTATTACTTCTTTGGGTCCTTATCCCTTGCGCTAAATATTACTATTTTGGCCGGGTTTATCCATGAGTTTTCTTGGTCAATTTTAACAGGTGGATTCTTTAGTGTTTCACCAATTTGGTTTGCCGTCCTACCTATGATTGCTGGCCTTATTGGAACAAAGAGGGATCTTCTTCTTTGGTTTATTTTATCGATTGTGGCCGCTACATATTTATTCATTCTGCACTTAAATGGCATCGTTCTTCAAAGTTATTTAAATGAAACGGGGGAAGTCTTAGGGCGCGTTTTAATCATGATTGGTTTTATTTTATTAAACTCTCTTTTCATGTTTGCCTACATGGTGGATCGCGATCGCTTCTATCATGCAATTGTCGAAAAGAAAGAGCAGATTGATACACTTCTAACATTAGTAGGACACGATATTAGTAATCCTCTTACTGTTGTTAACCTTTCCGCAAAAAGACTGAGTAAGTTACTATCCACAAATGAAGACCCTGATATCCAAAAGTGCTTAACTCGTATTAACTCATGTACATCTGGAATAAGTAATATCTTGACTCAAATTCGAGACCTGCAATCAATTAAGCAAGGAAAGGTTGAACTTAAGTTTGAAAAAGTTTACCTAAATCAAGTTATTGAGTACTTGTATCGAGTGTTTGAATCAAAACTACATGATAAGAATATTAAATTAAAATATGACTATGCTGCTAATGAGCATATTTATTTTATGGGGAATTCAACGGCCTTAAAATACCAGATTTTTGGAAACCTCTTATCTAATGCGATCAAATTTTCAGAAATAGGACAGGAAATTGAAATTTCTGTTGATGAAAGAAGTGATGGTGTTCAAGTTCATCTAATTGATAGAGGTGTTGGTATTGAAGAGGAATTATTAGAAGTCTTATTTGAAAATAATTCCATCCCTTCAAGAGTTGGAACAAGTGGGGAGAAGGGAACTGGTTTTGGGATGTCGATCGTTAAGACATTTGTTGAACTCAGTCACGGTACGATCTCAGTGCATTCAAAGACTAAAGAAGTATCACCTGACAATCACGGTACACAATTCTCCTTGTTATTTAAAAAGACTCTGTTTTCTTAGACCAAAGCTCCTTGCTTTTGATATAATATTTTAAAATTATAACAAAAGAGGAATTATGAGGTCGACTAACCCGACACTAAGAAATGACGTATTCAATACGGGAACTTTATCTGACGAAAGAATGTCTTTTTCTGGAGTATTTAATAAGGGGATGATTCTCTTTGCATTAATGCTTATGACATTCATTTATACTTGGAATGTAACGCTTGGAACGCTAGAGAACTCAATGCAGCCACAAATGGGAATGTATCCAATGATTGGTGGTATTGGTGGGTTTATCTTCGCTATGGTGACAATCTTTAAGCCTCGATTGGCGATGTTTACAGCTCCTGCCTATGCTCTATGTGAAGGGCTTCTTCTGGGATCGATTTCAGCTATCTATGAATTCCAATTTAGAGGAATTGTTTTTAACGCCGTAACAATCACTTTTGCGGCCTTCATCACTTTATTCTTCCTTTATCGTTGGGGCTTCGTAAGAGCGACAGGAATGTTTAGAAAGATTATTATGACGGCAATGTTCTCGATTATGGGAATTTATCTGGTAAGCTTTATTATGTCTTTCTTTGGAGCATCGATTCCGATGATTCATGGTAATGGGCCAGTTGGAATTGGTTTCAGCCTTATCGTTGTTGGGGTTGCTGCATTTAGTTTAATTCTTGATTTTGACTTTATTGAAAAGAGTGTCGATCAAGGTGCTCCTAAATATCTTGAGTGGTATGCGGGATTCTCTTTAATGGTAACTCTTGTATGGCTTTATATTGAAGTTCTAAGACTTCTTTCAAAATTAAATAGTCGCGATTAATTTTAAATATTCATGGACCAACTTGCTCCAAAGAGTACTTGGTCCATGATTAACTTTTGTGCTGTTAATTCACTTCCCGAATCTCCATTTCTTTCTTGAAGCATAAGACGATATTCATCAAATAAAATTCTACTCTCTGGTAATTGTTGTGCCATCTCTTCTAAGGTATGTGCCGCTTTAGCAAATTCTTTTGCCACTTCGGTATTAGACTGGCCCGCTACTTTATAGCTAGGGTAGACCTTCTTTAAATGCTCTTTGAACTTAATGAGAAGCTTAACTGTGTATTCGTTCTCTGTTGGGATATAGAGCTTCGCCCATTCTTTTATTTCTTTAATCCTTGTTTGATGGGCATAGAACTCTTCGGTGCGGTCGTAGTCGTATCCCCATTTTGACTTCTTTACCACAACGCCTTGGCAAACAACTTTTAAGGCATCATCAGAAAGACTTGTAACAACTACTTTTGAGATCCCTGTAATCTTCTCAGTTAATTCACTTTCCATATCGCGACATGTGTACTGACAACTAAAGATCACTTCCTTTGGATAAGGCGCTGTGAAGTCATTTTGGATGTATCTCTTTGTTGCGTAGTCTGCAAGGCAAAGGCCCGGAGCTGGTAATGCCTCTAAGATATTTAATGAAAAGAGTCCAATGAGTAGGGCCTTCATTATTTACCAGTCATCCCTTGATAGAGCACAAACCAAATGTAAATACTTAGAACTAGGAGGACTAATTTGAAACTGATACGCCAGTAATTTAGTGGTTTTTTATTTTTCATGGGCGCGATTATATGTATCTCATCTTACTTAGGCAAACTTGTAAGTGGTCGTAATTATTTTAAAAATAGTCTTTTAGTCAAGTAAGGTTACTAGTTTTCCGAAAAGTGAATGAATAATTAATCTTTATTAAGGACGTTCATGAAGTTTTTTAAGAACCCTTCTTTTATCCTAATCTTCTCCCTCTTACTTGGTGTCTTCCCACAAGTTTACTTTGTTAAAAATAATTTGGCCGAAATCGATTGGCGAACACCTGCTTCAACTCAAAAGAGTGCTTATGAAATTTGGGGTGAGATGATGGAGGCCTCGGTTGGCTATAGTGCAAAGGCCACTGGTGTTTTAGGCTCTGGCCGACGCTCTATCACTTGGGGGGCAGAGAAAGAAGGCTCGTCTTCGTATGTAACGAGAATTCTAGGTCCTGAAGCTGGGGCATTCTTTGATATACTTCCTGCTGATGAGGCAGATCGAATCAAATTTTTAATAGAATTCTTTTCAAGATGGATGAATAATACTCCTGGACAGTCGATACGTGTTTGGGTTGATGATAAGGGTGTTCTCCACGATCCAGCTAAAGAACTCTTTGATGAGAAGGGCAGAAATAAGGCCATCAATATGTCTTTTCTAAATGGTTTTAATCCAAAAGAAGCGTCTTTGGATGAACTTGAAAAAATGTGGAATGAATGGGGAAGTAAAACAAATAACAGTCCATTTAGTTATCTTTCGCCTTTAACGAGAAGACAATTTTTTAAGGGAGACTTTCCTCATACTGATGGGGATTTGATACCCTATCATAGCATGATTCCAAATATTGGCGCTGCTCAAAAATATATTGATGGGATCGAGTCAACTTCTGTTGGCTGGGAAGTTCTCTTTAAACCTCAAAAGTCTTATGGTGAATTCCAAGAGATGATTGCATGGTTTAAAAAGACCATGGGAAGAAATGGAGAGTTATTTCAAGCTCCTGGTCATCAACGTATGGTGGTTCCTATTGGAGATAGTTTTAATCGCCAAAAAGCGGCAGAGCTGACGAAGGCGGCCCAAGCATTAATTGTTCTTGAAGGTATTGCCGGTCGCTCAGGTATTGAAACGGCCGACTATAAAGAGATCTTAGACGACTGGGAAATTTCAAATGGTATTATCGACGGTGAAGAAACAGACCGAGGTCCTTTAAGAGTTGATTATGAAGGTCGCTTTGTCAATAACTCGGTATCAATTGAATTTCGATCGGGAACAAAGAACGCAAGAGTTGCACGCTTTATTCAAGCATCCCTTGCTTCTCGCTTTTCTCGCAATGACTTTAGTGGAATTGAAAAGATTCGCTCCTGGACTCTAATTGACGATCAAACAATGCACTATGCAGAGGCATCAGATTTAAAGCATCGATTTGGTTTAACAATGGAGCAAGCAAAGAGGGCCGCAGATAAACTTAATGAAGCTGCACTTGGTGGCTACAATGTCGTTCTTTGGAATTGGTATAACGAATGTCCAATGCTTGGAAAAACCAAGAAAACGATTCTTAAAAACTTAACAAGAGACTTTCTTATAGATGTTGGTGGCCTTAGGCACACCAATCGAGATAACTTAAAAAAGGCTATCATCTCTCTTCAAAGAGAGTGGGTTGCCTCATCAAATATCACTGAAGATATAAGAAAGTATATGATGCCACAGAGAAGTTTTTCTGATCGCGAAAATTTTCATAAATTTAGGCCAGGTACTAATATGCCAATTGATGTTAATAAGGTGGATCTTGGTATTGAATACTCTGCAAAATTTCCTCTTAAGTATCAAGGTGATTTTGCAATGATTGAAAATGAAGATGGTGGTTATAACCGAGAAAGGTTAATGGATGGTAAGATGTCGTGGCTACAAACTCGTGTGGACATGTCACCAGATGAGAAAGAAGCATACCTTGAAAAGCTTGCAACTGATCTACGTGATCGATTAGGTGGTGAAGCACAAATCGAAAGACTTTATGAAGATGGCCATGGTCACGGACTTGATATTGCTTTTAAGATTCGTGACTCTAAGGATCGCTCTTGGAGAGTTGAGTGGGATGGTATTGGCCGAAACTATACACCTGCGGGAGATGTGATTATTGATTCTGTAAGGGCCGGCTCAATCGAAGTTGTCACTCCAAAGTTTGAGCCGAATATGGATGAGATGCAGGCCGTATTTGATACATTTCAAAAGAATAATGCTCTTCCGTATATTAAAGCAGGGGGAGGTCACTTAAATATTGACCTCACTGTTTTTGACGGCAAGCCTCACGAGTTTGCTCGTTTTCTTGCTGTTTTTAATGAGTATCGATCAGTGATTGCTTTTATGTTTCAAGACTTAAATCGTGTGAAGAGTGCTGAGCCTGTTGCGATCTCTGAAGAATTTGCCCAAAAACTTGCAAATTGGAATGGAACAGAAACGCAGCTTAAGAAGGCCCTTTATAACGAGGGTTACTTTAATAAGCGTGTTGGACGTAAGGCCCGTTATACACACTTAGATGTGTCAGCATATTTTCAAGATGTCATTCCTGAAAAATATATTAGTGATGATTTTGATATCTCTAATCCAAAAGTACCATGGCGTCCGGCCTTTAGAGTTAATCCAAAAATTAGAAAGGCCGAAGTTCGTTTGATGAATGCACCACGTGATGCATATGAGAGTGCGCTGCAGATGAAGTTATTCAGGGCCATCTTAAATAAGGCCTTAAATTCGACAGATGAAATTTCCGGTACATTACAAAGCGTTAGTCATGAAGAATATCTTAAGAATCCAGCAAGGCTTATTGAAGATCTTAAGAAAATGACAGATGACTTAGGACTTGAAATGCGAGAGTATCGTCCAATCATTGGTGAAGGGCTTGCAAACGTCGATCAATATACAAAGATGAAATTCTATCGTCCTCTTAAAGACCAATTGGTGAATAATCCTGTTTTTGATGGATGGGAGCAAGCAGTGAGACCTAGAGGGAAACAATCCGCGATTTCATCAGAGGCAAGAGCTTATACTGGGCCAATTTATCCAGAAGCACTTGAGTTTCAAGAACTTCGTCTTGAGTCCGCTGAGCAAGGTCAAATTAATCGTGATACTCTTAATCCGAATTTCTATGGTGGAAAGCAATTTATTCGTAAGACAAATTGTGCAGAGGCAATAAGGGGATTAATTGCAAACTAAATGAAAACAAAGCGAATCTACACAACATTAATTTTAGAAGATGCTAAGCAAGTAAGGGCGATATTAGAAGAGGCCGGCATTAAGGTTCAATCTTCAAGTGGCCATCTAAATGAACATATCTATTTAAACTCAGCATCCGCGCAAGAGTATACGATCTCTGTTGAGGAATTATACTATGTGGACGCTAAGTATATCTTAGAAAAGAATGGCATCGAGGTTCTAGGCCCTGAAGAGAGTAAGTCAGATAAAGAAGTGGATTATATGCACGACTCTCTAAGGCTTGCTATCTTTGGCATGATCTTCGTTCCTGTCATCCTCAATCTGTTATCTCTTTATAAATTTGGATTAGGAATTAAGAACAAAGAACAGTTTAAAATTTTTCGCGTTACCCAAATTATTGTCTTAAATATTATAGGATTAGCGTTTTGGAGCACGATTCTTTATAATAAATATTTCTTATCACAGTAGGTTAGAACTCTTATTTTATTTATCTTAATAAAAAGGCCATTCTTTCTTCATCAAAAGGAATCGAGGAGGAGAAATGAAGGTCCTATTTGTCTTATTATTTTCATTAATGACATTTGCTAATCAAAAAGTTTTATCAAAGCGTACAGTAACTTTACCGGTTGATGTAAGTACTGCAAAACTTAAGTGGACAAATCTTGGGTATGGAAGCATTCACTTTGTGAAGGTTATTGTGCCAGAGCTTGCAGGTGAAACAATTATGAATCACCGTAACGTAGGTGAGGATGGCCCATGCCTTTTTACACACGGCACGAGAAAATTGGAAGATGTTGTTGGTGACAACCCTGGCGTCGAAGATATTGATTTTGAAATTACTCTCACAAAAAGATTTTCTAAGAATTCAGAAGGCCTGTGCAATATTTCTCTTGAAGAGAAGATTCTCGCAGATATTCGTGGCTTTAAGTTTATGCATATTCTCACGCATGAAATGCCAAATAGAGTCGGTGAAGATTGCTTCTAACGTAGGTCTTTGAATAGAAATTCAAGTCCATTTAATTTGATCTCGGCAAGCTCTTCAAGGAGTCTGCCGAGCTCACCTTGAGGGAAGCCTTTTTGTGAAAACCAAACAAGGTACTCATCTGGTAGATCAATAAGAAGTCTGCCTTTGTACTTACCAAAAGGCATTGTCGTTTGAACGAATTTTAAAAGATGTTCTTTATCGAATGTAACTTCCATATGCTTAGTATAATGGATTACTCGTTGACTGGCCCCTATAAACTCTGCTAAAAATGACGAATGGCAGAATTTACGCAATTGGGTCTATCCCAAACTATTGAAGATGCTCTTTCAAAGAAGGGTTATACACAACCAACTCTGATTCAAGCAGAGGGAATCCCTGCTGTCTTAGAAGGCAAGGATCTTCTTGCAATTTCTCAAACGGGAAGTGGGAAAACTGCTGCGTTTTCGACGCCTATTCTCGATTTAATCTCTAAGAGTAAGTCAAAACTTAAGCCGTACCATATTAGATCTCTTGTGATTGCTCCAACTCGTGAGCTTGCGATGCAGGTTGAAGAAAGTTTTAAAGAGTATGGTAAGGGGCTGGCCCTTTCAACTCTTGCTGTCTACGGTGGGAGCGCAAAGAAGCTTCAGGTTCAAAAGCTTGCTAAGGGTGTTCAAGTCTTAGTTGCAACTCCTGGACGTTTAGTTGATCTAATTAGAGACGATAAAATCTTTCTTGATGAAGTCACACACTTAGTTCTCGATGAAGCAGACCGTATGTTAGATATGGGCTTTAAAGACGATTTAGAATTTGTCTTGAAAAGACTTCCTGAGAATAAGCAATGCCTGCTCTTTTCAGCAACAATGCCTAAAGGCGTTGAGGTCATTGCCAACACAATTCTTAATAACCCTCATCGAATTGAGATTGCACCAGTTAAAGCAAAGCATGAAGGGATTCGCCAGATGGCCTACCTCGTGGAAGAGGAAAAGAAGGCCGATTTTCTTTTAAAATTTTTAAAAGACCGTCATATCAAAAGTATTATTGTCTTTGTAAAGACTAAGTCTCAGGCCAATAAGTTAGAAAGACACCTTAAGGCCAATCATATTAAGGCCTGTGCAATTCACTCTGATCGTGATCAGCGCCAACGCATTTATAATTTAAAGGAATTCCAAAAAGGTAGTATGCACGTTCTTGTGGCCACTGATATTGCAGCTCGTGGGCTTGATATCGATGGTGTGGGCTATGTCTTAAACTTTAATCTGCCACAGCAGATTGAAAATTACACGCACAGAATTGGCCGAACAGGGCGCGGGGGAAGAAGAGGGATTGCCATCTCTTATATTTCACCTAGTGAAGAAAATTATTTTAAAAGAATTCAAAAAGAACTTGGACTTGATATCCATATAAAAGGGCCTACTAAGTAGGCCCTCTTTTTTATACAATTTTTTGCAAATTATTTTTCGATATTTGCACCAACAACAGCTGCCATTTGCATCATGTTGATTGTTTCACCTTCCTTCATATTACGAAGGTCAGTTACTTTACCAGACTTAGAAGTCGAGTTAGTGTGCTTAAAGATTGAAAGAAGAGTTGCGTCAGCTACGATGAACTTTCCTGCATTCTCTGGCTTTCCATTTTCAGTCTTAGTTTGAAGACCTTTTTCTTTAATATAATCCCACAGTCTTTTAGTGATTTCAGTTCTTGGTAGTTCTGTTTCACCTAGCATTGCTGCAAGATCTGCTTTAAGTTTAACTGGTTTTTTTAATCCTTTTTCTTCACTCATAATTTAATCCTTTAATTAGTGTCTCTAATAATTGTTTAGGAAAAGACTTTCTTTGTACAGAAAAATCAATTACCCATCGAGTCGATCATCTGCAATATGAGTATTTAAATCCTCAATCACAGATAATTCAACTATATTTGATGCTTTATCTAGTAATACTAGACAGTCTTTACTTAAATTAAGAAGGTGTAACTTCTTACCTTGCTGTGCGTAACGCTCAGTAATATTTTGTAGGGCCTCAATTCCTGAGTGATCCCAAACACGTGAATTATCAAAGTCGATATACACATGCTCTTTATCTTCTTTAAAATCAAAGAGATCTTTAAATGAAGTTACTGAACCAAAAAATAGTGGCCCATCTAATTCATAGATTGTCTTATCATCTTCTTCTTTCTTCTTAGCATGCATTGTCTTTCCATGCTCCCAAGCAAATACAAGGGCCGAAACAATGATACCAACAAGAACTGCAACTGCAAGGTCTGCAAGAATTGTAACAACTGACACTAGGACAATTACTAAGAAGTCTGAAAGTGGAATTCTCTTGAATAGGCGTAAGCTTGACCATTCAAAAGTCCCGATAACAACCATAAACATAACACCAACAAGTGCTCCAAGTGGAATCATCTCAATTAGTGGTGCTCCAAATAGAACGAAACCTAGAAGTAGGATTGCTGCTGTAATTCCTGAGAAGCGCCCACGTCCACCGCCGCGAATATTAATCATTGATTGACCGATCATGGCACAACCACCCATACCACCGAAGAATCCGTTTACTAGGTTAGCAAGACCTTGACCAACACATTCACGATTTCCTTTTCCGCGAGTATCAGTTAACTCGTCAACAAGCTGAAGTGTCATAAGAGATTCAATTAGACCAACGGCCGCTGCAAGAAAGGCATATGGCATAATAAGCTTTAGGTTATCCATCGTTAATTCAACAAATGGAATTTTAAAAGACGGAAGACCTGCTGCAATCGTAGTGATTGTCTTATCTTGGTCTTGAACAAAGTCGAGTACAGTTCTAACTAGTCCTGGGTTCGCTTCATTTAAGAGGTATCCAATAACTGTTGAAACCACGATTCCCACAAGAGTTGCTGGAACGGCCTTTGTTAACTTTGGAAGGAAAACACTAATTCCCATTGTAAGAGCAATTAGCCCACACATTACTAAGAGTTGAGTCGAAGGAAGAAGTTCTCCACCAACTGTAAATTGTGAAAATTGCGCGCGGAAGATAATGATGGCAAGACCATTAACAAATCCAAGCATTACTGGATGTGGAACAAGTCGAATAAATTTACCAAGCTTAAGTAATCCAAAAATAATTTGAATTAAACCCATGATAATGACAGCTGCAAAAAGATAGCTTAGAGCATTGTCCATGGCCGCATCAAAAGTCATTCCACTGTCTTTGCTCATTTCCATGACTTTATAAACGAGGGGAGCGAAGATAACAGCTACTGCTCCTGTGGCCCCTGAAATCATCCCAGGACGTCCACCAAAGATTGCCGTGATAAGTCCCATCATGAAGGCCGCATAAAGACCAACCTTTGGGTGAACACCTGCAACAAAGGCAAATGCAATTGCTTCAGGAACAAGTGCTAAAGCAACAGTTAATCCCGAAAGGAAATCATTTTTTAAGTTTTCTGGTTTCTTGATTGTTAGATCAATGAAACGGTTCTTTAGTGAAGCACTCACATCTTCACTATGCTTGATTTTATCAGCTGACATGTCTCTCTTCCTATTTAAGTGTAAGGCTAAATAGTATAGTATTTGACGCAACATTTAAAGGCTTTGTTCACTAAATCAAATTATCTTTTCGTTAAAGTTACAATAAAAATTATTATTTACGGCGAATTGACCAATTCTCCACAAACTTAACGCAGTCAAATTCCATAATAAGCATGTGGTAATCACACAACTACTACATGGAGACTTTTTTTATGAAAACATTTATTGTAAACGAAATTAATCCAATGAGCTTTTCCCAGATAAGAGTAAATCGCCCTAAGGCAAAGGGAAGAGATCTTCTTATCCAGGTAAAGGCGGTCTCGGTCGGAACTTATGATAATGAGATGAGACCAACTCATATGGGCAAGACTCTCGGCTTTGATGCTTCTGGTATTGTTGCGGAAGTAGGTGAAGGTGTTCAAGACTTTAAGGTGGGTGACGAGGTTTACTATATAAGCGACATGAAAAGAAGTGGAACCAATTCAGAATTTCAAATTGTGGATGAAAGACTTGTTTCCCTTAAGCCTGAGAACTTAGATTTCTCACAAGCTGCAACGCTACCTCTTGCTTCGATTATGGCCTTTGATAGCTTATTTGATAAATTACAAATTGATCCTGAGCAGAGTCGTGGGAAAACAATTTTAATTATCGATGGAACTAATAGTATTGGTGCAATGGCAACCCAGTTGGCCAGCAAACTGACTAATTTAACAATTGTGACAACGGCAGGTGATGCAAAGTCTAAGGAGTTCTCAAATAAGATGGGGGCAGATATTACAATTAATGGATCTCTTCCTATTGCAGCTCAATTAAAGAGACTTGGTGTTGATAAGGTTGATTATATTATTTGTGCAAGCACTCCTAATCAATATATCCGTAGGTTAAGAGCAATAGTAAATGAGAAAACTCGTATGGTATCTCTTTTTACTGTTCGTGATGAATTCTTTCCTAACGACTTTATTTCGGCCTTGCCAAATATTGAGCAAGAATTTGTCCTAGTGTCATCTTCCGGGATTATAGATCAGGAGGACTATGGAAATTATTTAAGAGAAGTTACTCATTTGGTTGAGGCCGGTGCCCTTATTCCTCTTGTTGGCATGGATCTGGGAAAGATTTCAGTTGAGACATTGGAGCAAGGCCATGGCCTTATTAACCAAAAGGATATCATCGGTAATATTAGCTTAAGTTTTTAAATCTCATCAAAACTCCTCCAGGTTTTGGCCGGCCTTCTACTCTTCAATTTACGTAAAAAGGGGGCCGGTTTTTTTCAAATAGACTTCGATGCGTTTTCCTTTATAATAAATCTTATGGAAAATAAAATTGAAGTATCAGACAAAGTTAAGCAAGCATATGACATTGCTATTAAAGCACGTTCACATGCTCATGCTCCGTATTCAAAATTTCAAGTAGGTTCGGCCCTAAAGATTAGTGGTGTTGAAGATCCTATCCCAGGTTGTAATGTTGAAAATGCAAGTTACGGTGGAACAATTTGTGCTGAAAGGGGAAGTGTCCTTTCAAGTGTCGCACAATTTGGAAAAAAGGATTTTGAATTTATCGTCGTTGTGACAGACCAAGAAGATCCGGCCGTTCCATGTGCATTCTGCCTTCAAGTTATGTCAGAATTCGTAAAAGCAGACTTTCCTGTTTACTTGGGGAATCTTAAAGGGATTACGAAAAAAGTTCTTTTTAAAGAACTTCTTCCGCATCCATTTACTGAATTTACTGTTTAGATTTAGCTACGAGTAAATACTCTTTTTGTATGGGCACTATAGATTTCAAGATCATTGAGGTCTTTTAGTTGCCCGATAAGCTTCTTGTCGTCATTAGCTGTAAGCTCATTTTCTAAAATTGCAAAGAAGCTCTGACGATCACTTGCTTCAAATGATGCCTTTTGAACCACACGGTAAAGGTCTTCTCTTGTATTATTTGAAACCTCAATTAACTTATGTAACACAAAGCTTGAAAGGTGCTTGAAGTTTTGGACTACCTTAGCTTTCATCGCTTCCTTGTCAATGACAAGGTCTTCGACTGTGCTATTCATGCGCTCAATCGAGTAGAGTAGGATTCCAAACATATCGGGAAGAAAGAATCTCTCAGCGCTTGAGTGACTAATGTCTCTTTCGTGCCAAAGAAGACAATTATCCATTGCCACCTGGTTATACGTTCTTAGCATCCTTGCCATACCCGTAAGATTCTCACTAGAAATTGGGTTCTTCTTATGTGGCATTGTGGAAGACCCTTTCTGGCCTTTTTTAAAGCCCTCGAAAACTTCGGCAACATCAGAGTGTTGAAGATGGCGGATTTCGACACATAGTCTTTCTAAGGCACACCCAAAAAGAGCGATGATATTAGTTAGTTTTGCAATTCGATCACGTGGAATAACTTGCGTTGAAATTGGTTCTACTTTTAGGCCGAGAAAGCTTAAAACTTCTTCTTCAATCTCTGGAGTCAGGATTGTGTAATTTCCAACTGCTCCAGACATTTGACCAGTTAACTCATTTTCATAGAAGTCCTTTAGGTCGTTATAGCGTCTTTTAAATTCACAAAGATGACCTCTAAGTTTTTGTCCAAAGCTCATCGGCTCAGCAAAAATTCCATGTGAGCGTCCAATACAAATTGTGTCGATATGTTCTTGAGATTTTTCATCGAGGGTTTTTAAAAGATTTTCAAAAGCCGGAAGAATACGCTTGAGGGTTTCTTTTATCTGCAGAGTTAAGGCCGTATCAATGATATCTGATGATGTAACCCCGTAGTGAAAGTACTTTCCTTCATTTGTTTCTAGTTGCTCTGTAATAGAAGTACAAAAAGCAATGACGTCGTGTCTTGTTTCTCTTTCGATCTCTTTGATTCGTTCAGGGTTAACCGTGACAAGATTAAGCTTATTAGAGAATGCTTCTTTGATAATACCTGCACTCTCAAGAGCTTTTGTTAAAGAGTGTTCGACTTCGAGAAATTTCTCAAACTTAAATTGCTCGCTCCAAATCTCACTAATCTCTTTCTTTTCGTATCTTTCAATCATAATTTATCCAATTCTTTTAAAAAATAAAACCTACTCCAAGTTGAGCACTTACCCAACTTGCCGATGCCTCTGCTGTAATTGTGTCATCAGAACTCTTTAAGGCCATCAGGTTATAGATAAGCCTTGCTGAAAAATGAAGGCCACTACTAGCTCGATAAATTAAACCATAGCCAGCATTAAACCCAAGTCCAGATAGTTCAGTTCCAAAGGCTTCAGAGTCTGTCATATTATAAGTAATATGGGCATGAATTTCATCGTAAATAGACTTAATATTAATGAAGTCATTAATTAAAATTGAGCGCCTACTAAGTCCTAGGCCTCCTGTATAAACACTTAGACTTGCATCGAGGTTGTCAAATTGAGTTACGCTTGCAACATCAAGAGTATTTAGGGCACCGTATAGACTTAGAGAGTACCTATCGCTGTAGAAAGTAAGTGTTCCACTAATTGTATTTGTCGAAGCAAATTCGCTTAGGTTTGTAATTCCACCATAATTAAATTCTAGAGAGAAATTATCATCCTTAATATTGTAGCGAGAAGTCTCGTAGCCATAGTCTTCATCCACGACGTTGATATCTTCGAAACTTGTTAAGTCTTGTGCAAATACTGAAGAGTTTAAAGTTAAAAGTAGAGTAGAGATTAAACTTAATTTTTTCATTAACGTCCTCCTCCTTTAATAATCGCCTTATCAAAAGCTTGGTCCGGGAGATTTTCGATACCGACAATTTGAGCAAGTTCAACTCTTTTAGCTAGGTATTGAAATTTTATCATAGACTCTCTAGTAAGTGAGTCAAAGTAGTCTTGCATGGCCAGCTGATATTCTAAGTAGCGCGTCTTGCGATTTGTATATTGATACAGGGCCGTCTCCATTCTCTTTTTTAATGAATCATTACGAGACTTGATAATATTAAGTTGCTCAACTGAAGAGTTTAAAAAGTTGAAAATATTAACAATAGCTTCTTCAACTTTTCTTCTTGTCAGGCTTAGGTCATACATGGCCTTCTCTTTTTCAAGTCTTGCATTTGCAAGCTTTCTGCGATTAAAGAGCCCGCCATCGCCAAATAGAGTCCAGCTGGCGTTTAGGCTTGCCACAAGGTCAATATTAGAATTGCCCACTGACGTTGTGTAGTAGTCATTTGTCACAGAGCTACCATCAAAAATTTGAGAGTACGTTCCAAAGTTAACAGTGATCTTTGGTAGAGGAAGATTGTCTCTTACCGCAATTTCGTATTCACGATTTTTGATATTTCTCTCGACCTTCTTATCAAGAATAAAAGGTGAGACTTTTCTTGCTGTCGCAATGGCATTGTCTCTACTATAAGTTGATTTCTCATACTGATAATCATCCTTAATGAAGTAGAGTGTTCCCGGGGGATCATTTAAGCGCTTTGCCATGTCTTCAGATGCAATATTTTCATTAGTCTTTGCATTTGTATAAGCTTCTTGTGCTCTTAGGTATTCGGCACGTGACTGGTAGTACTCGTGCTTTGTAACTTTCTTTTGAAGAACTTTTTCACGATTCATACGATACACAAGTGTCGCTCTTTGTAGATATTGGCGAGCAATGATCTTTAAATCCTTTGCATGAATAAGCTTCACATATTCGCGAACAAGCTCTTGCTTAAATTCACGAAGTGTTTCCTTATCGCGATCAATTTGGCGCTCAAGAGATTCCTTTTCATTCTTATAATTTAAGTAATCCTTACCCCAGTTAAATAGAGTGTATTCCCCAAGCTCTAGTCCGACGCTTCCACTTGCAGTGCGGGCCGTGCGAGTTAGATCGTTATTACCACTTTTAAGGGTACCAATTCGTTGAGGATTTAACTGAAAGTTAATCTTAGGATTTGGTGTCCAGAATTCTTCTTTTGTATCTTCAAGTCGATTTTTAAGGATCTCAATATTCTTGCGACGAATGATATTATCTTGATAGCTTCGCATTCCTTGCTCGATGACAGTTCCGATATCAAGGGGGCGATAAGCACTCTCGTCAACTTTATCTTCGCTGGCCTCTTGAATGAAGATCTCTGGAGATTGTTCTAATGCATAGGAAAAGGTTGATAGAAATAGGTAGGCGCAAACAAAGCCTATTGTTTTAGTCATAAATGAAGTCCCTCTCGTTTAGCTAATTGCTAATTTTGTGCGTCTGCTAAAATTATGACTTGCGTGATATGAGATGGCAACTCTTGCTCGTTAGAGAGTGAGTCCTGGGCAACCACGACGAACAATCTGTTCTTCGAGTTTGATAACTTTGAGATTTGTAATCTTTAATTCTTGAATGACGCGGTATTGATTATCGCGCAGTTTTGAGGCAATAGATTTCTTATTATCTGGAGTCGATTTTAAGAGATTTTTATTTCGATCAAGTAAGAAGAGAAGTCTTTGACGGTGTTCAACTTTTTCTTGTCGTTGGTTCATCAAAGAGTCACATCGGCGGGAAATACTTGGGTCGGTAATGATGGAATCTGAAATCGTTTGCGCATTAAGTCTATGCTCAATTAAGGCCGTATAAATAAAAACAATGGCACTGAGTGTTAAGGCGAAGTATTTCATAGATTTATGATATCACACTTTGCAAGTAGCACAGGTATTTGTTATTATTTACTGTCAAAAAGGTAAATAATGAACTTAAAAGCTTTGGTATTAATACCATCAAGATTCGCCTCGACTCGTTTCCCCGGAAAACCTCTAGCAAATATCGCCGGCAAGGCAATGGTCTCTCATGTTTATGATGGATGTGCTGGTATTGTAGAAAATTTTCCTGGTTCAAAAGTTTGTGTCGTAACGGATAATGATGAAATTGAAAATATGTTAAAAGACTCGGGCCGCAATGTGGTTCGTATCGATGATGATGTGCCTTCGGGAAGTGAAAGAATTTTCTTGGCCTATGATCGTTTCTTCAAAGAAGAAGAATTTGATTTCGTTATCAATGTGCAAGGTGATGAGCCTCTAATTCAAGCAGACTTACTGAGTGAACTTCTTAGAATTCACAGCTCTCAAGGCTTTGATGTGGCCACGGTGATTAAGGAGATGTCGATTGATAATGATCATGAGGATTACTTAAACCCAAATAAGGTAAAGGCCGTCTTTTCAAAAGAAAAGAATATTTGTCATTACTTTACAAGAAGCCCGCATCCATTCAATCGACAAAATACACCAGGACTTAATTGGTATCTCCATATTGGTATTTATTCATTTAGGCCTGAAGTATTAAAAAGCTTTTGCTCACTAGGTGAGTCGACTAATGAAAAGATTGAATGCCTTGAGCAACTAAGACTATTAGATAACGGCTACACTATTGGTGCAGCAATTACAGATATGACATTATGTGGAGTTGATACTCCAGAAGATATTCCATTCGTGGAGGGAGTGATAAATGGCAAATAGCCAAAAGAAGTATATTTTTATTACTGGTGGTGTTGCAAGTTCTCTTGGTAAGGGACTAGCTGCTGCATCGATTGCATCTTTACTTGAGAGACGAGGAATTCGTATCAATATGTTAAAGATGGATCCTTATATCAATGTTGATCCAGGAACAATGAGTCCGACTCAACATGGGGAAGTTTTTGTGACAGATGATGGTGCAGAAACAGACCTTGATCTAGGCCACTACGAAAGATTCACTTCACTAACACTTTCTAAGCAATCAAACTTCACAACTGGTCAAGTTTATCTCGAGGTAATTGAACGCGAAAGAGAAGGGAAGTATTTAGGAAAAACAGTTCAAGTTGTTCCTCATATTACTGATGAAATCAAACGTCGTATTCATATTGCAGCAGAAGATGCAGATATTCTCATTGGTGAAATTGGTGGAACAATTGGTGATATTGAATCACTTCCATATGTTGAATCGATCAGACAATTTGCTCACGATGTAGGGCAAGAGAATGTTCTATTTGTTCATCTTGTTTTAATTCCTTATCTTTCAGCTGCTGGAGAGTTAAAGTCAAAGCCAGCTCAACACTCAGTGAAAGAGCTTCGCTCACAAGGTCTCTTCCCACATATTATTATTTGTCGAAGTGATCGTGAGATTGATCAGTCGATTATGGATAAGATCTCTCTTTTCTGTAACGTACCAAAAGACAATGTATTCCAATCACTAGATTTGGATTCAATTTATAAGGTTCCTCTAAACTTTCACTCACAAGGTTTAGACGAGAAGATTACAAAGATTTTAGGAATCTGGTCTTCATCGCCAAAGATTGATGACCTTGAAAAGGTTGCCTACAACTTCGATCACCCTTTAAGAGAAGTAAAGATCGGGATTGTTGGAAAATATACAGAGCTTGTCGAATCGTACAAGTCACTGGATGAGGCCCTTAAGCACGGAGCTCTTGCTCACCAGCTTAAGCTTGTTCCTGTCTACGTTGACTCAGAAGATATTGAAAAAGAGGGCGCTGCAAAACTATTAAAAGATGTTCAAGGTGTTCTTGTTCCAGGTGGTTTTGGAGAGCGTGGTACAGAAGGAAAAATTTCTGCCATTCAATACGCTCGTGAAAACAAGCTTCCATTCTTTGGAATCTGTCTTGGTATGCAATTGGCAATTGTTGAATATGCGAGAAATATTTGTGGATTAAAAGACGCAACGTCGGAAGAATTTAATAATGGTGGTGATCTCTTAATTCACTACATGGAAGGACAAACTCGTGACGGAGCTAAGGGTGGAAGTATGCGCCTTGGTAGTTATGAGTGTGAACTTCTTGATGGCAGCCGTGCTATTGAAATGTACGGTGAAAAACTTATTCATGAAAGACACCGTCACCGTTTAGAGGTTAATAACCTTTACGTTGAGCAATTAAAAGAATGTGGGCTAGTTATCAGTGGGAAGAACCCTGAGCTTGATCTTGTTGAAACGATTGAGATTAAGGATCATCCTTTCTTCTTTGCATGCCAGTACCACCCAGAGTTTAAATCGAGGCCATATGCGGCCCACCCAGTATTTAGCGAATTTATTAAAGAGGCAGATAAATATGGAAAATAAAAAATTTGATCTATTCATGGGGACTTGTGTAATCGAGTCTGAACAAATGTGTATGGACGTTTGCGGACGTCTTTTAGAAATGCTTGAGCCTGTTAAGGATCAAATCAACTTTTCTTATAAAGGAAGTTTCGATAAGGCCAACCGTTCTTCGATTGATTCTTTCAGAGGCCCTGGACTTGAAAAAGGTCTACAGATTCTTGAAAAGGTTAAGAAACAATATGGAGTTCAACTTATCACTGACTTTCACACTGCTGAACAAGCAGATACAGTAGCAAGTGTTGTTGATACAATCCAGATCCCAGCATTTCTATGTCGTCAAACAGATATGATTCTAGCTGGTGCTGAAGCTTGTAAGAAGCACGATGCTCAACTTAAGATTAAAAAGGGACAATTTCTTTCTCCTGAAGAGACTGGAAATATTGTAAAGAAGGCCGAAGAATTTATTACAAAAGATAAAATCCTTCTAACTGAAAGAGGGACTTCATTTGGTTACAATAATCTTGTTGTTGATATGGCAAGTTTTCAAATTATGAAGTCATTTGGAGTTCGTGCAATTCACGACGCTACTCACTGTGTTCAAAGACCTGGTGGGCTTGGAACATCAACTGGTGGGAAACGTGAGCAGATTTTAACACTTGCTCAAGCTGCAGTCGCTGCAGGTGCTGATGGGATCTTTATGGAAGTTCACCCTAACCCAGCTGAAGCGAAGTCTGATGCGGCAACAAGCTTACCGCTTGATCAGGCAGGAGCGATTATCCAAAGACTATTAAGAATTAAAAACGCAATTACGGAATAATTAATGGATTTATTTACAAAAGCACAAAAGTACAAAGAGAAATTAAAAGATATCAAAGTTCTTGCTTTTGATATCGATGGAGTACTAACTCCTGGACATGTATGGTACCAAGATGATGAGATGGGATTTAACCGCTCATCGCATACTTCAGATGGTTACGCATTAAAACTGCTTATGAGAGCAGGATTTAAAGTAGGAGTCATTTCTGGAGGTGCTTCAAAAGGTGTTCAAGAGCGCTTTGTGAATAACCTAAAACTTGATTTCGCCTTCCTTGGTGATGAGGATAAGAGAGTGGCCTTCAATAAAGTTCTCGATCTTGGCTTTAAACCAGAAGAAGTTCTTTTTATGGGAGATGAGTTCTTTGATGTTCCGCTATTAAAGGCCGCAGGCTTTGCAGCGACAACTCCTCATGCGTCTCATGAGATTCAAGTTTATTGTGACTATGTCACTCAAAGAGAAGGTGGCCATGGTGCGGTTAGAGAAGTTATCGATATCTTCCGCTATGTACACGGCATTGTTCCAGAAGTCTTAGACTTTGATGGAAAGCCGATTGATTTCAAACATTCATGGCCAAAGTAGGAGTTGATAAAAAATGGATTTAGCAAAACTTAAGGCCCTATTAGACGATCAATACGAGTGGCCAGCAGTCTATAATTTTAAATTTATTGGAAATGATTCAAATCGTGATGAGTTAATTATGGCCGTAGGTGAAAAACCACACCATGAAAAACCATCTAAAACAGGTAAGTATATTTCTTTCACATTCAATGTTACATGCAATAGTTCAGATGAAGTGTTAACGATTTATGAACGAGTCGGACGTCTTCATGGTATACTTGCACTATGACAAAAGAAAAATTCGAATATAAGACTGCACTAGTTGTTGGTGCCGGAGCATTTGGTACTTCTATTGCATCAATTCTGGCACATAAGTTTGAAAACGTAATTCTTAAGGTACGTTCTGAGGATATCTACAAGGATATAAATGACGATCGTATCAACTCTGTCTATCTTCCTGGAATTAAGCTAGATGCTAATATTAAGGCCATTCTAGACTGGAGTGAGCTGGAAGCTGAAGAAGAAGAGAGTTTAGAACTTATTGTTTCAGGTCTTCCGACTCATGGAATTAGAACTTTCTTTAGTGAGAACCTTGTTCGCTTTAATAGTTACCTTGGAAAAGGAATTCCATTAATTAGTCTTTCTAAGGGGATTGATCCAGATACACTTGAGTTAAGTGATGATCTGTTAAATGATTTCTTCCCACAATATCGTGATAATATCACATTCTTATCTGGCCCTAGTTTCGCAAAAGAAATTATGGAAAAACAGATCACTCTTGTCACAATTGCAGGACGCTCTAAAAGCGTCTTAATGGATGTTGCGGCCAAGCTTGAAACACCTTATTTTAAGGCGCTTCCTAATTATGATATTAAAGGCGTGCTCTTAGGTGGTGCTCTTAAAAACGTTTTGGCCATTGCCGGTGGGATTGTTGAAGGCCTAGGCTATAACCACAATACTCGTGCGGCCATGATTACTCGTGGGATTGTTGAAATGCTACGTTTCGGTAAAGTTTTTAACGCTCGTCCTGAAACTTTCTATGGCCTAAGTGGAATGGGGGATCTCATTCTAACGACAACTGGTGGCCTTTCACGTAATAAAACTTTTGGACTTGAAATTGCAAAGGGAAGAAAGCCTCTTGATATAATCAACTCGCAACGTACTGTTGTTGAAGGTTATAAGACGACAAAGGCCGCTTTCTTATTGGCCCAAAAGTATGATATCCGCGCAAGAATCTTTACTGGACTCTACGATGTTCTTTACAATGACGCCAATGTCGAAGAAGTGCTAAAGAAGTTAATGGATGCACCAATTAAGTTTGAAATAGATTAAGACTTAATTGGGAAGAGAACCGTAAAAGTAGTTCCCTTATCAACCATACTCTCAACTTCAATAGAAGCTTTCATTTTTTGTGCCGAGTGCTTTGCAATTGCAAGACCTAGACCTGTTCCACCCGTGTTAATACTTCGTGATTGATCGACTCTGTAAAATCTTTCAAAGATTCTGGCGATCTTATCATTTGGGATTCCAACACCTTCATCGGTAATAGCAATATATTGATGATTATCCCTTTGACCACTTTCAATTGTAATGAGAGTGCTATCCTTTGAGTATTTGATGGCATTTGAAACTAAGTTTGAAATACAGTGATAGAGTAGCTTTCCGTTGGCCACAATCGTTTCTGGGCCAGTTTGAGAGTAGTTGACACTCATATCCTTGGCATTGATCTTAAGTTGTTGATCATTAATAAGAGCGTTAATAAATGATGGAAGATTAATTTCTTCCACTTCAATTTTTCCTTCATTCTCAATTTTTGAAAGAGAGAGGATACCATTGATAAGCTCATCAAGACGATCAACATTTTGAATGACAATATCCATGATCTCTTGCTGGTCATCATCAGTATTGATGGACTTTAGAGTTTGAGTGTAGCCCTTAATTGAAGTTAGAGGTGTTTTAATTTCATGAGAGACATTCTCAAAGAAGTCTCTTCGCATATTATTTACATCTTGAAGTTTTGTAATATCACTAAAGTAGAATAGGATTTCTTTATTCTTATTTTTAGATTCAATATCACTGATCTTAAGTTGGAAAGAGTTTGTCTTACCACTTACTTTTGTCAGGGCCATCTGTGTGTTGTGAATTAGATTAGCTTGATAGCCATGCTTTTTAATTAGGTTGATAAAGTCATAGTCTCTAATAATACTAATGAGCTCAGCTCCACGGTAGCGTCCATTAAAAGATGCAAATGACTTTCTAAAGGCATTGTTACAGAAGATGATCTTGCCTTTACAATCAGTAACCACAACAGGGTCATCAATTGAATTGATAATAACGGAATAGTACTGTTTCGTATTAAATAGGTCTCTTTGTAACCTTCTTCTTTTATTAAAGCTCTTTATCGACTTGGACTCAATATAGTCCCAATAATCACGGCTATCCGTCGTATCGATAACTCCTTTCATTCTAAAGATATGAAAGAGGTCATAGAGAGGTGTGAAGTAGTGACGAAAGAGGAAGAATTGGCCAGCAATAAAGATAATCCCAAGGATTCCCATTGCCATAAAGAGCTTTGAAAATACTTCTGTTGAAATTAATTTCAGCGCGTCTGATTCAACTCTTAAAAATAATGTATAGCTTTTACCTTTTGAGTGAAGAACACGATGGTGATAGACATACTTATCATCACTGTCATATCCACCGATTACAATATTTTTGAAGTCTTCAATCTTAAAGCCTGGAGCAGCACACCTGATTGTGCGATTTGCATTTAAAATATAGAATTGTGTGCGCTTTGTTTGCTTGTCACATATCTGAGCAATACCATCTTGGCGAAGCGAGTTTAATTCTTGATCGACAATTGAGTGGATAAAATTATCTTTAAAATTAATGATAAAGAATGTCCCTAAAAAGAGTAGGGATAAACAAAAGATTATCGTTTGATAAAAAATGATATCATTCAAGAACTTTATTTTTAGAAAATTGAAAAAGTTATTCTTCACTCTTTACTCGATATCCAATTCCACGAACTGTTTCGACAACTTTTGATTTGCTCCCAAGTTTCTTTCTCAAGGCAAATACATGTGTGTCAACTGTTCGGTCAGTAACGTAGATATTTTCACCTTTAATCAGATCAACAATTTGCTTACGCGTAAAAACCTTTCCTGGAGAAGATATTAAGACACAAAGAATTTTGAACTCTGAAACTGTCAGTTTAATTTCCTTATCATCAATAATTGTCTTCACTCCGTCGACGTCAACTTTGATACCCATATGATTGTAAGTGTTCTTATTATTGATAGGTGAACTATCGCGATGGCCTTCAACTCGTCTTTTAAGACTACTAACTCTTGCCTTTAGAATACCGATATCAAATGGCTTTGTAATATAGTCGTCAGCTCCCGCATCGAGTCCTTCAATAATTGACTCGCTTGAAGTTAATGCTGTAACAAATAGGATACCAACGCTCTTAAGCTTCTTAGTATTTCGAATATATTGGCAAATTTGAACACCGCTTAGATCCGGTAGCATTCGGTCCAGAACAAAGAGATCGTACTGATTATTCTCAATGGCCGAGATGGCATCGTTTCCTGTGTTTGCCATATCGTAATCAATTCCGATGGCCTTGAGGTTAACCCCAATTAATTTTGCAATAGATTGTTCGTCTTCTACGATAAGTGCTTTCATTACTTGCCTTACTGTTCCTCTGTGTGCCTTACGTCTTTACCTGACTCTAGGAAGATAATATCTTCACAAATATTTGTTGCGTGATCTCCGCATCTCTCAAAGATTTTTGAAACGCGAATAACTGCAAAACCTTCATCAACTTCTGCTTTCCCATCTTTTAGAAGTTGGTAGAACTTCTTAACAAGATCTCTGTGGAGAGAGTTAACTTCGTGGTCGGCCTTGATAACATCTGTTGCCATTTGAATATTATTTGAAGCAAAGGCAATTAAACTCTTTCTAACCATTTCAAAGACTTCAGCTTGAATGATGCTACAGTGTTTTTCTTGGTTTGAAATTCGCATTAGGTAGCGCTTTAAGTTAACGGCCTCATCACCAAGTCTTTCTAACTCAGAATTAATCTTCATGATGGCAAGGGCCGTTCTAAGATCAATTGCAGTAGGAGACTTTAGAGCAATAAATTTAAAGACATGGTCATCCACAAGCTTGTGAAATTCATTGATTTCATTCTCAAGCTCATAAAGATTTTCCATTTTCGATTTTTCATCAACTGCAACGTGGAGAATTTTTTCCACAACTGCTGCCATTTCTGTAATATCTTTTCTTAGTGTTTCAACAGTTAATTCCATTGAATGCTCCTTAGCCAAAACGGCCAGTGATATAATCTTCTGTTTTCTTTTCTTTTGGATTAGTGAAGACATCACTACTTAATCCATGCTCAATTAGCTCTCCTAGAATGAAGAAGCTTGTATAGTCTGCAATTCTAGCAGCTTGTTGCATATTGTGAGTTACCACAATTACCGTGTAGTCTTTTTTTAGCTCACTCATTAGGTCTTCAATCTTTCCTGTGGCAATTGGATCTAGTGCAGAGGTAGGCTCATCCATAAGAACAATTGGAGGGTTTGTCGCTAGTGTTCTTGCAATACAAAGTCTTTGTTGCTGACCACCAGATAGAGAAGTTCCTTCTTGGTGTAGCTTATCCTTAACTTCATTCCAAAGAGCAGCTTTTGAAAGACAATTGTAGGCGATCTCATCGAGTTCGCTCTTTTTCTTCTTACCCCAAAGTCTTGGGCCAATGACGACATTGTCATAGATACTCATGGCCGCAAATGGATTTGGCTTTTGAAATACCATTCCAATTTTTCTGCGAATTTCAACAGGGTCTGCTGAAGGCGCGTAAATATCATTTCCTTCAAGTAGAACTTCTCCTGAAACTCGTGCCCCTTGTACTTCTTCATGGATACGATTGAGAGTTCGAATATATGTTGATTTACCACATCCTGAAGGCCCAATAATCGCATTCACGGTATTCTTATGATACTTAAGGTCAATTCCTTTCACGGCGTGAAAGTCACCAAACCATGCTTGAATATTTTTAACTTCTAAAATGATATCGCTATTAGACATTATGATTTCCTCACAAAGAATTTCTTAAGTTTCTTTGAATTGAATAAAAACTTTGCACTTAAATTTAGTCCTAGAACAATAATGATAAGTGTAAAAGATCCGGCCCAAGCTTGTTGTTGCCATTCTTTATACGGACTAATTGCATAGTTATAAATTTGTACCGGAAGCGAGGCCATTGGGCCCGTTACATTGTAGCTCATGTACATGCTTCCAAATGCTGTAAAAAGTAGGGGAGCTGTTTCTCCTGCCGCACGAGAGATTGCAAGTATAACTCCTGTCATAAGAGAGTTTCTTGAACCCTTAAGAATGATATTGTAGATCACTCGCCATCTTGGAAGTCCAAGGGCAAGACCTGCTTCTCTTACGTGTCTCGGAATTAGCTTTAAGATTTCTTCAGTCGTTCTCGTTACGATTGGTAGAATGATTATACTTAGAGCAAATGCTCCGGCCAGTGCTGAGAATGACTTGAAGCTTACAACAAAGATTAGGTAAGAGAAAATACCAACAACAATAGAAGGTACTCCTGTTAGTAGGTCAATTGTAAATCTTAGTGAAGTTGCAATTTTACCCTTTCCATATTCGCTTAAGTAGACACCGCATAGTGTTCCTACCGGGACAGCAATGAGTGAGCCAATTGAAACCATAATAAGTGTTCCTAAAATGGCATGTCTCATTCCGCCACCAACTTCACCAACTGGTTTAGGGTCATTTAAAAAGAAATCTAAGCTAATTGAAGTCGATCCCTTTTGCAGAAGGAAGATGAAGACAAGAATTAAAGGAAGAATGACGAGTAATGCTGAGAGAACAAGTAGACCTTTAAAGGCTAGGTTCTTAATGATACGACTTTTTTGAAGTTTCATTTTGATGCTCCCTTTGTTTGCTTCCATACAATTGTACGTGCAACTAAGTTAACGACAAATGTGACAACAAAAAGAAGTAAACCCACTAAGCATAGGGCCGAAAGGTGAAGATCACTTTCTGCTTCTGCATATTCATTTGCCATAACTGAGGCCATTGTTGAGGCCGGGGCAAAGATTGATTTTGAAATTTGTGGTGTATTCCCAATAACCATAGCAACGGCCATTGTTTCTCCAAGAGCACGTCCAAGTCCTAGAACGAGGGCACCAACAATTCCCGAAAAGCTTGGTCTTAAGACTGCAATCTTGATCATTTCAAATTTTGTTGCACCAAGACCTAGGGCCGCTTCCTTGTGGAGAATATTAACTGATCGAAATACTTCTCGAGCAACAGAAGTAATTGTTGGGATAATCATGATGGCCAAAATAATTGAGGCCGTAAGAATACCGATTCCAAAGCTTGGCCCTTGAAAGAATGGGAGGAAACCAAGTGTTGCTTTAAGCGCCGGAGTAAGCATTTCTTTTACAAATGGAGCGAGGTAGTAAAGGCCCCAGAGCCCAAAAATAATACTAGGAACGGCAGCGATAAGTTCAACGAAAGTTCCTAAAATACTCGAAATACCTTTTGGAAGATATTCTGTAATAAAGAGTGCCACTGAAATACTAACTGGCCCTGCAATGAGAAGAGCTAGTAGAGAAGTGACAACTGTACCGAAGATAAATGGTAGCGCACCAAATTCATCATCAATTGGGTTCCAAAAATCATCAGTGATGAATTTAAAACCAAATTCACTAAATGCCTCACGACTGGCGTAGAATAGCTGACCAATCATAAGTATTAGTAGGACAATGACAATAAGAGAAAAGAATCGAAGTGTTATATAGGCCAACTTATCCTGTTTTGAAGGAGAAGCTGGCCCTATTTTTTTAAGTAGGTTCATTAAAGAGATTTTACCCTTTCTAATACCTTTTTGGAAAGTTCAGTTGGTAGTGGAGCGTAGTAAAGTTCTTTAGCATAACTTTGACCTTTACTGATTGCCCATTCGACAAATTTGTAAATCTCAACTTGTTTCTGATCTTTTTCCACCATTGGTAGAAGAATATAAGTAAGGGCACTGATAGGGTATGAGTCTTTGGCACTACTATTGATAAGTGAACCTGTTAACTCTTTTCCATCAGTTTTAAACTCTTTAGCTGATGCTGATACGGCCTCAACAGTTGGATTGATGAATACACCAGACTTATTCTTAAGAGCAACTGTCTTAATATTATTCTTTCTTGCGTGAGCAAGATCCATATAAGTGATTGATCCCTTAGTGTTACTTACTATTGAAGTTACACCATCGTTTCCTTTGGCCCCAACACCAGTTGGCCATCGAAGTGACTTTCCTGTTCCAACTCTTTGCTTCCATTCAGTGCTTACTTCCACAAGGTAGTCTGCAAAATTCTTTGTTGTTCCAGAACCATCTGCACGGCGAACAACGAGAATATCATCTGAAGGAAGTTTTACACCTGGGTTAAGAGCTGCAATTTGAGCTGCATTCCACTTTGTAATCTTACCTAGGTAGATATCTGCAAGTGCTGGCCCATCAAGCTTTAGCTGATCTGGAACTTGAGGATGATTATAAGCAATAGCAACTGCTCCTAGCACCATCGGTACGTGAAGAACTGGCCATTTAGCTTTCTTCTTATCTTTTGCTTTCATTGGAGCATCTGAAGCTCCAAAATCAACAGTTTCTTTTAGAAGTTGGCGAATACCTCCACCTGATCCAATTGGTTGATAGTTGAATTGAACTTCAGGGTGAAGCTTTGAATACTCTGAAAACCATTTTGAATAAATTGCGTATGGAAAAGATGCTCCAGCGGCATTAATCTTTAAAGCGAATGTGCTTGAACTTGCCAGTAGAAAGCAAAGTGCAATTATTCTCTTAATCATGTGTGTCTCCTAAATTCAGTGTTTTATTGAATTTAGCACATGGTAAATATGGTGTTTATTAAGATTTTGTTAAAAAAATGGGCGACAATGTCGCCCTGCGTGATTATTGTAATGTATTTGATACGTAAAGTCTGAAGGACTTGTCTTGGTTACGACGGATCGTACAGATTCCTTCTTCTCTTTTATTAATGAGAAAGTCGTAATACTCAGGTAGAGTGTCCTGAATTTCTAAAATTGATTTACCTTCGTGTTCACCAAAATCGATAAAGACGTTTTCTTCTGCAATAATTCCCGTTACCGGGCTTACTTCGTTGGCCATGTTCCCTCCCTAGAATCTGGCAAATGTTGAATTTAAATATATGTAATAAAAAATATATTAACCTCAGTCCTTGGTTACTTATAATTGTGAAATATTTAAAACGTTATGAAAAGTTTTTTTTACTTGACTGAAGTTGTAAAGAAATTACGAAAATAATTAATGATAATTTTAAACTCGTGAGGGTAGTCCTTACTAATATGTGAACGGACTTTCTCTAAGGCATCAAAGATTGTTAGGGCCTCTCGGTAAGGGCGTGGAGAGATCATGGCCGCAACAATATCACAAATATTTACCATGATTGTTTCAAAGCCTGTGACAGTTAAATTTTTTAAGTATTGGTTATCTGAATCATACTTATCTAAAATACTGAACGTGTGATGGTTTTCAATAACCTTCATATGAGCAGGGCTTAATTGAATGCGCCCTTGAAGAATTCGCGCTGAAATAATAGGGTGTTTTGCAAGTAGCACCTTATCCATTTCTGAAAGATTCTCTTTATCGTACTTATCAATTGGTATGGCCGACATCCCAATATCTTTAAAGTAACTTGTGATAAAAAAGTTCTCAATATCCTTATCATTATAAAGCTGAGACGTTTTTAAAATCCCTACGAGAAAAATAGATGAAAGTAGGGGCTGAGCAAAAATATAGTGATGTCCTTGTGCCGCAAAGTAGCGATAAAGGGCCTCATGCATTTTTGGGTTCTTTATCAAGAAAGATGCCAGAACTTTTAAACTTTGATACTGCAAATTAAGTGCATTATCATCTGTTGGATCTTCAAAAAGATAACGAAGATTGATGGTAATCAGATTCAATTGATTCTTACAATTTTGGTAAGTATCACCCATGGAAAATGAGCGAGTCACTTGTCTAAGACAATCTTGTTGTAATTCCTTAAGCTCTTGCCTTTGCTCTGTTGTTGCAAAGACAATCGTATGACCTTTTTCAATCATCTCTTTAAGTGTGTCATTTGAAACATAAGTGCCACGGTAGAGGTTGTGCTTAAACATTCCATCTTCGAAGATATAAACATCACATGGTGTTGTTGGAATGTTAAAAAGCTCCCTAATAGTAAAAGGGGTCAAGTTTAAGGCCAAATGTGATTTACGGAAGATATCCTCTGCTTTCATATGTTCATATTATAGCTTAAGTCGCTAAAATCATTAAATACCAAGAATAATAGGCAATATTTCGCAATTTTATAAATTATTGGAGAAAGCCCTAGTTTATAAGTTAAGCACTCGAAATTAATAGAAATTAAAGGCTAATTTGAATAAGTCTCGAATTAATTAACTATGTTGCTATATTGAATGAATAGAACAAATGTTGAGCTAATTTTGACAAGTGAGAAGGCCATGAGTGCGCTAAAGAATCTAGAAGATTATATTGCTGACCCGAAGTTATTTGAATCAATTCAACTATTTGATGACAGTTCATACAGTCTACATTGGTCGAATTGGTCAAAGCTAATTTGTGCAATGAAAGAGCGACACTTAAATGGTGATTCTTCAATGAGTATTGAGGAAGTAAAGGAAGAACTTGAAACCTTCAAGGAAATTCCAGTTTGGCTTGTTAATAAGAAAGGGGAGATGGAGACAACTCTCTTTGATCTGTATAACTTCTATATTGATCCTAGGCTTAAGCACCTATGGTTTGATGTGAATAAGCAAACGCTTATTTCTCTAAAGCATAAGGCCGGGCCATTCATGCATCTTCATTCAATGAGATGGGTTGATTATGATATCTACAAATTATTTGTCTATGATCGCCTGCTTAATAATCTTTCTCTAAGTCATCGTGACTTTAGAATGAATACAAATTTAAAAGCTAAATTCTCATTTTGGAATTCTATTTTAAAACCTGTTGATGGACAGATTGTTCAATTGAGTCGCAAGGGAATCCTTGTATCAATTGAAGGTCATAAGAACTTCTTAAGTCTATCGCAGTCCGACCAAATATCTCTTAGTGCTGAGGTTGGGGGACTCCTCAGCGCTACAGGGAAAAAATTCGAAGAGTTTGATGAGGTCATTGGAAATTGCACAAAAGCAAAATCTGTAAAAATTGACTTTGATGAAAATATCTTTAAGGACTTAAATGCTCTTGAGACTTGCAAAGGTGAGACATACTATATGTTCATTCCTTTTGCGAAGTTTCCAATCAAACATCACCGTATCGGTAAGGCCATTCAACACGTCATTGATGAAGTTGAAGGCGCGGCTTCTGATATCCTTAATAATTTAATCGCTTAATAAATAATTTTATTCAAAGGGCTTGGTCTAAAAGATCTTAGCCTTTTGTATAAAACATTTAAGTACTCTTTGCTTACTAAGAAAGGGTGCTCTCTATTTGATGCTCGAATAATAAAATTCTCTTTTTTCTCAATATTAAGGTCAGGTAAGCTCGTTAAAACCCAAGAGAGGTCATACTCAATTTCTTCACCTGTTTTGATCTTAACGATGACTTTAAAGTATGGCTTGGCCAGATAGCGCTCAATTGCCTTATCCATCTTCTCTGTTCTCTTATCAAGAATAGAGTTTGACTTAAAGCTTGTTAGCTTAACTAAGAACTCTTGTACCGCCTCATCATCAAGGGCCTTATTTCCTGAAACCCAAATATCCTTATCATTACGGCTAAATTCAAAACGAAGCTTTCCTGAGTTAATAACTGTAACACCTCTAATATCACTTGGTGCATAACTAAAGACTCGTGAGTCAATTAGAGAGGGAAGGTCAATTTTTTCAAGAGAGAACTTTACTGCGTTGACGTGATAGATAGCATTGTCCTTATCACTTACAACATAAGTCGAGTTATCAATAGGATTGATCAAACCAAATGAGATTGTTTCATCTGATCCATCTTCACCCTTTAGTGTAACAATCGAAGTTGGGTTATCAAGAGAGAAGTTAGAAAGGTTAATCGGATCCTTTGGAAAGATCTTTTTAATTTTCACATTCTTTAGTGAGTCTAAGAGTTTATTAATGATTGCCTCATTGGCATTAATTCTTCTAGGCTTTGTAATAATCCATTGGTTCTTATTTTTAGCGAGGCTAAAGCGTCCAAGGTTTGATTGAAGGGAAATATTATCAACTTTATCAACCTGATCACTTGTGAAAAGAAATTGGAGGTTAGAAAGTTCTTTAGATGTAATAACTGGTGCTTGAAAAAACTCACTGATAACTGCTCCAAATAGGAGAGTAATAAAGAGTATTGAGACAAGGCTAGCTGAAAAGTAATTACGTTTAATATTTTGCATAAGAAATTCTAGAATTCTTATTCGAGATCGTCAAAGAGATCGAAGTCATCATCACCATTTGAGCTATTTTCTTTGGCCGCAGCTGGAGCAGTCGGTTCTTCTCTAACTTCTGGCTCAATAGATTTGATAAAATTCCTAAGTAGGGTACGTTCACCTTCTTTAAGGAATGTAAACTTGATACCTGTTCGGAAAGGCATGCTCGTTTGTGAGATAATACGACTTTTCATATTGTAGGTACGTGAGAAGATCACGACACCATTTAGAATAATTCGATTTGGAATTTGAATATCAACAACAATTGATTGACCTTGAGTAAATTGCTTCTCACAGAAGAAATACATACCATCCATGTAGAGTTCAGATAGGAGAATATTTCCTACGTAAACCTTCGCAGGAGGTAAATCAGGAATAAATTGCTTGATGATTTTTGTTTCTTTGATAGGCGTAACATTGTCTCCGGCCATGGCAGCATCGGCCAAAGCTTGTGGATCAAGAGCTGCCTCTTCATCTTCAATGCTATCGTTGATAGGTAGTTCGCCCTTATCCTTGTAAATCTCGATGAGGTCGTCAATATTAGGCTTTTCGCCGTTTTTGTATCTTAGTTTTACCGCTGCTTCCACTTCATCTCGAAGTGTCCAAACGTTAACTTTGATTCTTTTTATTAGGACTGGGTCGCTACTTTTACCGTGTATCATTAACTAACATTTTCTCACATTTTCAATATTTTGTATCTTTTGAAATTTTTGCCTCTGAAAGAGTGCTAAACTAGTTGATAGACAATTATTCAAAAGTCTTAGCATAGGGTCTCCCATGGAAGGGAGACAAAAAGATTAGGAGGATCTAATGAGATTAAAAGCATTTTTAGCACCCGCTGTTGTTTCAGCAATGGCCCTTTCTCCACTAGCTGCTGATTACGTTCCAGGTGAACTAATCGTAAAGTTAAAGAAAGATGTATCTGTTGAAAGTTTCTTTGGACAATCATTACATGGAAGTTCACTTGACCGTCGTATCGAACTAACGTCTGGTGACTTATATGTTGTTAAGTTTAATGAGTCTCTTGTATCAATTGATGCAATTGCAAAGCAAATGAACGAAAGAGCAGAGGTAGAGTATGCAGAGCCAAACTTTATCTATGAGATCGTTAAGCCAATCGTACACACAAATGTATTAGAAGAAATCTTAAGTTATAACACTTCTTCAGATGAAGGTGTTTACTACACGCCAGCTGATGAAAAATTTGGGCAACTATGGGGACTACAAAATACTGGTTCAAATGCTCCAAGAGGTGTTTCTGGTGTTGAAGGTGCAGACGTTGATGCACTAAGAGCATGGGAAATTACTCAAGGTGATCGTGCAATTAAGATTGCAGTTATCGATACAGGTATTGATTACAACCACCCAGATCTAAGAGATCAAATGTGGACAAACGAAGGTGAAATTCCAGGTAACGGAATTGATGATGACGGAAACGGATATATCGATGATATCCACGGATATGACTTCGCAAATAATGATGGTGATCCAATGGACGGTCACTCTCACGGAACTCACTGTGCAGGGACAATCGGTGCTTCACATAACGCAATTGGTGTTGCTGGTGTAATGAGAGATGTTCAATTCGTAGGGATTAAATTCCTAACTGATAGTGGTTCAGGGTCAACTGAAGCTGCAATTAAGTCGATTGATTATGCAACGAAAATTGGTGTTGATATTATGTCAAACTCTTGGGGAGGCGGTGGCCGCTCAGAAGCTCTTAAAGAAGCAATTGAAAGAGCTAATGAAGCAGGGATCGTATTCACTGCAGCTGCTGGTAACTCTTCAACAGACAATGATTCTAAGCCACACTACCCATCAAACTACAATGTTGATAACGTAATTTCTGTTGCAGCAACAACTGCTGCAGATGAACTAGCAAGCTTCTCTTGTTACGGACGTTCAACGGTACATATTGGTGCTCCAGGACACGAAATTCTTTCAACTGTTAAGGGTGGACGTTATGCTTCTTACTCTGGAACTTCAATGGCAACGCCACATGTTTCTGGTGTAATTGGTCTTTTCCTTTCTGAAAACAAAGGACTTACTCCACTACAAATTAGAAATAAGGTAATGGTTACTTCTGATCCTGTAGCAGCTCTAAGAGGTAAGACAATCAACGCTGGTCGTATCAATGCTTACAACCTTTTAACTGATACAGTTCCTGAAAGAAATGAGCCGAACCCAGAAGATTGGGAAACAGTAAATGTTTCTTCTTTTGAGTCAGAGCACCCATACTTAGAGAACCAAACTCTTGAGACGACTTACACTGTTGAAGGTGCAAAATTTATGAGAGTTAGAGTTCGTAAATTTGATCTTGAGAATCGTTATGACTTTATCGAAGTTAGAGATGCCAGAGGTGTACTAGTTGAGAAGATTACAGGTTCAGGTGAGAACTATACTTCTTTCTTCGCTGAAGGTGATACGCTTAAGCTTATTTTCAAGTCTGATCGTTCAGTTCAGAAGTGGGGATTTGCTATTGATCAAGTAGATGTTCAATACTAAGAAAAATTAAAATTACCCAAATAAAAAGGCCAGCAAAATGCTGGCCTTTTCTTTATCTTAAATCGATTATAATCTAATTAAGCGTTCCAAAGGTGCTTGTACTTCTTAAGGAACTTAGAAAGTGAACCAACTTTATCTAGAGTTCTGATTGCTCTAGTTGAAAGTCTAAGCTTGATTGTTTCACCTGTTACAGGATCAAAAACTCTCTTCGTTTGAAGGTTTGGTTTTTGAGTCATTTTAGTTCTATTTTTAGCGTGAGAAACTTTGTTACCAACAAGTCTTCTTTTTCCAGTTAAATCACATGTACGTGCCATCACTTCATCCTTATTTATTTATATAAACTCTACATTAATATATGGGTTATTAGGTTGTAGAATATAAACATAACGTCGTAAAAGTGCAACTACTTTTGTACAAATTGCGTAATATCCTACGGTTTTTACTGCAAAAAACCAAAGTTATTTGGACATAGCAGCGGAATGTCGTTATTATATAGTTATTATTAAGTGTAATTCTAGCTAGTTAGAACTTTTTTTGAGGGAAGAGATTTGAAAAAACGAATATTATTGTTTTTGTCGGTCTTGGTCTTAATGGCCCTCGGTTACTATTTCTACACTTATTATAATGATGAATACCACCCAGAGGCCTTGAGGGAGCAGTACTCTCAGAATGCCCCAATCGCTTTTACAGATCGCGCACTACCTAAGAAGAAATTTGTTCCACGCAAGCAATTCCATGAGCAGGCAGACTATAAGAGGTCTGATGATCAGGTTGTAGCACTTAATGGGCTTGGACCTGATAGTGGCGTCTTCTCTGAGTTGAGTTCAACTATTGAAGAGTTAAAAAAAAGTAATTCTGACTGTGAAGTTACTTTTAATGAGTATTTGCCCCCAGCTCAAATTATTGATCCTGATTCTAGCTTCTACGCCCAAGATGAAAGCATCGTAAATTTGGTAAATAGGTCTTTAGATCTACTGATGAATCTTGAAGGAAGAGCGATAGCAAAGCGCTTTCCTCAGTACGCGCAAGAGGCCCTTGATAGTGTTGATGAGATAAGTGAAGAGGATATGGCAGCGATCATGCGAGCACCTCTTGTTTGCCGTCAGTCCAATATCACAGTTCTCTTTGAAACTATTATTGAAATGTCGAGTGAAGGTAAGCTAACGGATGCACAAAGAGCGGAGATCGTAGACAGTGCTGTAAATAAGCTTGTCGTAAGTCTTGAGGCCGATAGCTTGCAAGACAATATTCTTATGTCTCTTACTCTTTTAAAGGCCGTAGGAAGTTTATCAAGTAAGAACCAAGAGTACTTCTCTGAAC
This sequence comes from Halobacteriovorax sp. CON-3, assembly GCF_043196995.1. Classification (NCBI taxonomy): domain Bacteria; kingdom Pseudomonadati; phylum Bdellovibrionota; class Bacteriovoracia; order Bacteriovoracales; family Halobacteriovoraceae; genus Halobacteriovorax; species Halobacteriovorax sp. CON-3. The sequence goes on along the minus strand of NZ_JBEBNA010000001.1, from coordinate 985,163 downwards.
TTGAAGCAATTTATGATGAGATGTCGACGTCTCAAGCAGGCTTTGATCAGGCTTCAGCTAAGAACGCTAAGGTTGTAAACCCTGGAGAGGTTTATCGCAACTATCGTGAAAGACAACGAGGATTCTCTTCTTCTGTGGTTGAGATTCTCTATTTTAATTATCCAGAATTCTTAAACGAGTAATTATTCTTCCATACAAAGATAGGTACTCTTTTCGCTGGCACCTGCTCTTAGACAAAGGTCTTTTATCTTTCCTAGAATCCACATTCTCATAGGCCTTGGATAACGAATCTTTCCATCTTCACCCTTTGTTAATTCAGAATGAAAGTAAGTTGTTTGTGGGTAGTTCTTCTTCACCTGAGAATAGACATCCTTTGTGAAGCGAACAACTCCAATTGATATATACTCAACCTTACTTAGGGGAATGACTTCACTTAGTTCACTAATTAATTCTTCATACTCACTCTCAAAACTCTCACTGTGAATGACAGGATCAAAGTGAATACCAATAGGGTGGCCTGCTTCATAAAGACTCTTAATGGCCTTAAGACGGGCCGAGAGACTCGGAGTCTTTAGGTCATGAGACTTAACCTTACTCTTTGGTGAAAGAGAAAAGGACGTAATAAAATTTGGCAGTGGTGCAAGCTTGAGAAGCTCTTTAATATTTGCCGATTTTGTTCTTAGCTCAATATAGCAGTGAGGATTCTTCTTCGTAAATTCATGGTAATAATTTAGCTCCCCAGTAAGGTGAGTCAGGGCAAGAGAGTCACTAAATTCTCCCGCATGAAACCACATATTTTCTGGGGATCTATCTGCCAGCTTCTGCATTTCATTAACGATCTCTTCATGATTTACAAAGAGTACGAGATCTGGAGTATTGAAATAACCTTGTAGGTAACAATAGTCACATTCATAAATACAATTATAGGCATGAATAAAATAGTAGTGGGGCTCTCCTGAGATACCATAGGCATTAGGAGCTTCTTTTACAAGTTGGCCTTGCTTTCGAGCAATAAAGAGGTTTAGTGAGTCTCTCTTTTGCAGATAAGGCTTTTTTACCCTTCCCCAAATATCAGCATAGTTTGAAATAATTTCGACTTTTGCTTTTGGAAACTTCAATGGTAACTGAGCTGCGACAATGGCATCCTTAATTGAATCTTCAATAAAGATCTTCTCTATCTTCAAAGCTCTTCTCCATTCATTAGGGAGTTAAATCTTTGCCAGTCAATTTTAGAGAGTTTCTTTTGCAGATTCACCAGTTCTTTTTCAGAAGATATTTTTGATCGTATATTAAGGATAACTTTTTCAAGTGAAGGATCATAAGTTAGTTCATTCTTTTCTAAGCCTGTGTCTTTAACAAAGCTATCAAGTTGTTTAATAATTTTTGTTCGAGTCGGATAGAGCTTTTCTTTTAAGAAGTCTCTAAGTTCTAATGCCTTCTTCTTTGGCGTTGTTTCAAGGGCCTTAATATCTTTTATGGCACTTAAGTTTAAAAGTTCTTTCAGATTCATTTCATACTTAACAAGGATTTGCTCTGTTAAGTTTCTCACTTCACGTTCTAGAGAAAGAGTAAAATAGAAGTCTTTATCATCGAGAAGAGGAAGCTCGCCATTTAAGGACTTCTCTTTTTTTGATACCGAACTTACAAAGTAGCGGTAGAGCTCTTGAGAGTAATCCTGTGCATGCTCTTTGATATATTCACAAATTGGTGCATCCGTAACGTGATCTGAAATTAACTTGAAAGCTCTTAAAGGTGTTTGGAATTTCTTGGCCACTAACCCAATGGCCCAGGCCTCGCGGTCAGCAAGGGGGGCAAAGTGAGAAAGCTCCTTTGCAAGCTCAGTATCGAGAATTCGTTCATTTGCGGTAATAAGATCTAGCTTTGAAGATTCACCTAGGCACTGAAAGCTTTTGAATTCATTTTGCCCATAGATTGTTCTAATCTCAAATATTTCACCTTGTTGAAGATCTTTATTAAAAGAAGCACAGATTCCAAGGTTGATAAGTTGGCCTAGCTGAATTCCCTGTGTCTTTAGAACACCCATCGCATAGGTAAGTGCCATCATGACATTCTGTGGGCCCTCTCCTGTGAGAACTAAACCGTAACTCTGATCACCACTTAGGTAGAGGTCGTTAAATTCTGGATGGGACTTAAAATCCATCTCTTTTAAAAATGTTTGGGCCTCGCCGCGGTGGGCAAATACAAGTAAATCCATAACTAGGAGATAACGCTTATCTTGTCGGTGCGTCAAGTCTTTACGCATTTAGGCGAAATAGATATTCATGACTTATGAAAATATTAGATCAATTTGGACAATTCGCATTTGGTGGCGCCAGCATCTCTGGAGAGGGCGCAGGTTATGGATTTGGTGATATTAGTAAGGAAGACTCTATTAGTCTCTTACAATACGCCTTTGATCGTGGAGTTAAGATCTTCGATACAGCACCAATTTATGGTTTTGGTGAGAGTGAGAAGAGAATTGGTGAAGCCTTTAAAAATAATCGCGAAAAAGTATTTATTGTCTCTAAGTCAGGAGTGACTTGGCATGAGAATAAACGCGTGGATATGACTAATGATCCAGTCGTTACTCAAAAAATGATTGAACAGTCTCTTAGGGATTTAAATACAGACTATATTGATCTCTATATGGTTCACTGGCCTGACGAGAGAGTGGATATAAGAAAAACTCTTGAGGTCATTGCGAAGGCCAAGCATGAAGGCAAAATTAAGCATATTGGCCTGTGTAATACAACGCCAGAAGAGTTTAAGTTAGCTTCTGAAATTGATAAGATCGAAGTGATTCAATCTCAATTTAACTTCTTTGAACAAGACGTAAAAAATGACATCTTCCCAATCATTAAAAGTGAAGACATAAGCTTCATGAGCTGGGGAACTCTTGATAAGGGGATCCTTACAGGAAGAGTGACAAAAGATCGTAAGTTTGACAAAAGTGACTGCCGTTCATGGGCACCATGGTGGAAGGCGATGGATAAAGAGAGTCGCTATGATATTGTTGCAAGAATGCAGCCGGCACTTGAGAAGCATGGGCTTAGCGGATTAGACTTTGCAATTCATTTTAATCTTTCTCATGATGAATTAAGTACAGTGCTATGTGGTGCTAGAAATCATGATCAGTTAGATGGAGTTCTAAACTCTCTTGAAAAGAAAGTAACCAAAGAGATGCTGGAAGATATCATTAATAGTGTTAGTTAGTGTTATTATTCCCACTTATAATAGGGCCAATTTCTTGGCCCGTGCAATTAACTCAGTTTTAAAACAAAGCTTTCAAAACTTTGAACTGATCATTGTTGATGATGGTTCGAGTGATCATTCAAAAGATATCGTCGAGTCTTTTTCTGATGAGCGTATCAAATATATCTTTCAACAAAATCGAGGAGTCTCTGCTGCTCGTAATCTAGGTGTAGGTCAATCATCAGGAAACTATATTGCATTCCTTGATTCAGACGATGAGTGGAGTGAAAACAAGCTTCAAAGTCAACTATGCCTACTGGAGAATTCTAAGCTTCGTCTTTGCCATACGGGTGAGCATTGGTTAAGAGATGGAGAGGTTGTAAAGCAAAAGAAAGTACATCAAAAAGTTGGAGGGGATATGTTTATTCGCTCCTTAAAAAATTGTGTAATCTCACCATCAAGTGTCTTAATGGAGCGTAGCTTATTTGAAGAAATGGGTGGCTTTAATGAAGACTTTATCGTTTGTGAAGATTATGATCTCTGGCTTAAGATTACGTCTCTGTATGAAATCGCTTTCTTAGAAGAGGCCTTCGTTATTAAGCATGCTGGGCATGACGATCAACTGTCATTTAAATTCTTTGCGATGGACTACTGGAGAGTCAAGGCCATGGCCTGGGCCAAAGCAAATCGCCAGCTTTCGCAAGAAAGAGTAGATGTGCTAACACAGCTTTGCTTAAAGAAGTGCCAATACCTGATTAAAGGGTACGAAAAGTACGAGAATTTTGAAAATTACGATGAAGTCAGAGCGATCGAAAATTACATCAGTAACTGAGGCTCTTCCACTAATTTTTTTTCTAATCCTAGCTCAATTGTTTTTTGATAGAAGATCTCAAGTGCTTTTTCCCACGGAGAGTCTTCAATATCACCATTAAGTAAATTAATTAGATAAGGAAGTAGTTGCTCTACATATTCCTCAGTACTCTCTCTCGGAAGAAGTGAAGGTAAGTGGTCAATGGCCGTAACTTCGAGAAGTTGATCTAGTTCTTCAACTTTGAAAGTAGGTTTATCAATCGTTGTGATATCTGGATAGATAGGAAGTGGGTTACACGGTCCTGTCGGGTCACAACTAACATCTGAAATCACAGAGAGGTTTCTTTCATTCTTTAGGATATCTAAGTCTAAGAATGGCTCCGCCGGTGTTTTATTTAAAGTACAATTAACGAGAATATCATAGTCAAGTATCTGCTTGATTGGCCTAGCAACTTTCGTGTCGGCCCTTCCCCAACCAGTCATCTCAACACCAACGGCCTCTAGAAGCTCTTTTGCTCCTCGTCCACAACGCCCTCGATTTCCAATGACTAAAACTCTTGGCCTTGAGCCAAGTTCATCAAACTCTTTACATAACTCGTTTACGAGATCATGTTGAGATGAATACGAGCTTAGAGGTGCACATTCATTGAAGTCTGCTCCTCGTTGCTGACAAATCCAATTCTTAAGTCCTAGCGCCGCTCCAACAAAACCTGCCCATTTTCCAAAGGCCGCAATTCTTTTTCCATTGCTGTCAGTAAGGTATTCAAGGTCGTATAGCTTTCCGTCTCCTTGAATGAAGCGATCAAGCATTTCCTTTGAACCTGTTTGGTTTTTATAAACGTGAGCAAAGTGAATATGGCGATGACTTAGAGGGAACTCGTGAATATCAAGTTCTTTTAGTCCAAGGATAAAAGCATTGGCCGGTGCAAAGTTTATCCATGAATTTGTCGGCATCATCTTAAGCCCTAGGGCCTCAAATTCTTCGTCCTTAAAGATACGACTTGGTGAGCGTTCGATAATTACTTCATGACCAAGCTCCTTAAGCTCTAAGGCAGCTTGTGGCGTAAGAGCACTACGCTGTTCAAATGGTTTTGTTTCATGGCGAAGCCAGATTGTCCTATTTGTCATGAAATTTAATCTCCCAAAAAAATCGTATACTTATAGCAAAGCTAATAGATTACTATAGCAAAGGGCCTTGTCTCATACTTAAATTTGTAAGATTTACAGGCGATTTTAAGGTATAACTATATAATATTAGGATAATCAAGCAAGCTAAGTTTCATTAATAAAGGAATGATTATGAAATACCATCCAGAAAAAAGTCGACTCTATTATATGGAAGACTCCCTTGGAAGCTATACTGATTACGGTATTGGTGTTCCTTTAAAAGATGAAAGAGTGACAAAAATTTTAGAAGAATTTAAGAATTCTCCCTTTCTTGAGCGCAGAAGATCAACTCACTTTTTCTTAAGTGACCTTGCTCTTGTTCATGAGCGTGATTTTTGTGCACGAACAAAGCTTGACCCAACCGGACTTGTCCTTGAAGCCTACGAGCTTATTAATGATGATGGAAGTTACCATCGTTATGATCCAATGGCCGCAACGAAACCCTTAAGTGACTTTATTAATCGTGCGCTTTCTCATTGTGAAGGAACATTTCTTGCTGCTTGTAATGCTCTTGAATCTGGTTTTTCGTATCACTTAGGTGGAGGTATGCACCATGCAAAGAGTGATGGGCCAGGTGGTTTTTGTATGTTTAATGATATTGTTATTGCGATTAGAAAACTTCAAAAGGAAAAAGGATTAGGGAAGTGCCTCGTTGTGGATATGGACGCGCATAAGGGTGATGGAACGGCACAAATTGTCGCTAATGATGAATCAATTGACTGTGTCTCAATTCATATGAAAGATGGATGGCCTCTTGATAACCCTGATAAAACTAACTCTAGTTATATCCCAAGTACCCTTGATATTCCGGTGACACCTGAAGACAACTATCTTGAGAAGCTCAAGCAGATAGGGGACTTTATCAAAGAAGATTACGATCTATGTATTGTCGTTCAAGGTGCAGATGTTTATGAAAAAGATATTCTTGAAAGTGCGAAGGGAATTCAGCTAAGTTTAGGGCAATGTCTTGAAAGGGATAACTATATGTATGAATTATTAGAGTCGAAAGGCATCCCCCAAGCATGGGTTATGGCCGGGGGATACGGTGATGAAGTTTACCGAGTCTTTCAACAATTTGTACAATCTAAATTTAAAGCATAGTCGAATCTTCGTGGGCCAAGATTCTCTTCTTTGGCCTAAAGTAAGTACGTGGTGTGTACTCTAGAAGATCCGTGATTTTTGCCATGTAGAAACATGCATACTTCTCAACTTGATCAGCAAAACGTGACTCTTCAAGGCCTGCTCTCATCATCTCACCCCAATGGGCATTAAAGAACTGACGATATGTATCGAGATGATGTGAAATTTTTGAGTTGATCTTATCAATCTCGCTAAAGATTTTACCAATATCTTCTTTATTATACTTTTCTGGGTCTTCGTGCTTTAGAAGCTCAAGCTTGTTTAGCTCATGTTCCAGTTTTTCTTTTTGTTCCATTTCAGCATCAATTAGAGCTTGTGTCGGAGTTGACTGTCTGATAGCTTCAATCTCTGCTTCAAGGGGGTCTAAAATAAGGGCCGTTCTCCAGTTAAATGTTTTCTTTAATGTAAGAACGTCACCGTAAATATGGTCACCAAGATAAAGAATCTCTTCACCTTCAAGGCCTAGATCTTTTTGAAGCTTTCCTGCCCATCCACCTTGGTAGACTTTATTCTGCTCAAGAGGTCCTTCGGCATTTGTCATAAGTCCTGTATCCGTTTGGATTTCTAGGAACATATTACTTACGTTAAAGAATCTTGGCTTACATGCAAGACAGATTGAAATATCAAATAGGTCAGTCCAAGTCTCATGTTCTTTTAAGAATGGATTGATTGTGTATTCCATTAGTCTTTTTGTCCAAGACCATTCACTATTTGTAATAAGAATTAGCTTCTTTCCAAAACGCTTAAATCTCTCAAGAAGTTTTGCTACTTCTGGATCTTTGATAATAAAGTCTTCAAGGTGCTCTTCAACATAACCCTTAAGAGAATTGTCTGAGTGAGCGATATCGATAACTTCTTTAATATCGTGAGAGAGAGTTTCGTAATCAGGAAGCTTCATTCCTTGGTCTTTTAGATCAACAAGGTTTGCAAACATTGCTCCATTTGAAATAGAGAAGTTTGTATCCAGTGATTGATACTGATCAGAGTTTAGATCAATGATACTATTTCCGTAGATTTCATTTTGATCATGAAAGTCCATTGGTTTTGTACCGTGCTTTGCAATCTTCACTTTTCCGTAGCGGTTTGTTTGTAGAATATTTCCACGAAGACGATCGATAATTAAACCTTGAATAACTTGGTTAAAATCAAATTTTAATTCTGTTACTTCTTTTGGATAATTTTTAACATCCACTAGTTTTTTAAGTACTAATTCGAAAACAAATTTTTCGAATGCTTCTGTTTTATAGCGAACTAATGTGTAGTCCATATCAAAACCAATGGCCTTGATCTTTTTCATATTCAATGTTCTATTGACGTATACTGACATATAAAATCCTTTTAAATCGTTTGAGAATTTAATCCTCGGACCGTAGATTTTATCTAAACTTTGCGTAAATGTCATATTATTAATACGTCAAGGCGTAAATTCAGTGACTTACGCCTTGGATATTCGTGGAAGCAATGTGTCTATTTGAGGATTATATAGTACTTTGCAAAGCCTTCATCATCTAGGCCCTTAATGCGATTAAGCTTAAATTTAGAATTCTTTCTTATGTACTTTGTTGCTTTCTTTGACGGTGAAGTTTCAAAGTAAACTTTTAGCTTTTCTGCGTTTGGAACTGGCTTGATTTTCCAATTTTCATTTGGCCGTGCATCAACAAAGCCTTTCTCATTTGTTTCTTTTCTAATGTAGTTAATAAGAACTTGGCGATTACTATCCGGTGCCGTGAAAACGACATTGGACTTCTTAGCTCCTGGAAATTTTCCACCTGTTGCACGGAAGCTATTTGTAGCAAGAATAAACTCTTGGTTATCACTTACGGCCTTGCCTTGATACTTTAGGTTCTCGATTCTAAATGAATCCTTATTTAAAACCTTACAATTTTCATCGTAGTGTCTTCTTTTTGTGATATTGATTTCGTACGTTAGGCCATCAATCATGTCGAAGTTATACGAACGAAAATTTCCCCAATTAATAAGAGGCTGGTCTTTACTATATTTCGGATCGATATGAGCGAACATTCCCGCCGAGCATTCAAGCCACATCTTCACTTCTTTACCCGTAAGTTTTAGAGCATAGAGCATATTAGGGTAGAGGTATAGGTCAGCTGCATTTCTTAAAGTAAGAACTCCCTTCTCAACAGTTGTATAACCATTAGGGTCATTCTTTCTCCCACCTGTTTTAAAAGGTGCAACGGCCGATAAAACAGGAAGGCCGCTAAGGTTCGCATCTCCTTGGATTGCTCTTTTTACATAATCAATTTGTGCATTTGAAACAATTTGAGTTGCAGCATCGTCTTGAATTAGCGATAGGAAGCTGTAAAACTCCTCTTTAGAGAAACCAACTTTTTCGCCGGCCAGTTTAATTGTTCTTTTGTGATCATCTTCAATGATTTCTGCAAGCTCCAGATCTGGTTTTACACTAGAGTCTGATTCCTTATCGTATATTGAGTAAACAGATGATTGGCCGTCTATGACATGCCACTTACTTCCATCAAAATTTAGTTTTAAATCAATGATTCCAACATGTGAACCCCATTTGCCAGGCATAACTGCGGCCACACCGTTGATTGTTCCTTTCTTAGCATCAATACCTTGAATCCCTTCATAATCTTTAGAAGGAAAGAGGGCATGAGTATGGCCAAAGGCAATGGCATCAATATAAGGAACACGACTTAAGTAATAAACCGAATCTTCTGCGTAGAGCTTGTATTCATCAGTGCTAATTCCCGAGTGAGGAATTGCAATAATAACGTCAGCTCCTTCGTTTTTCATTTTTGCCGTTAATTCTTTTGCGACTTCAACAATATCGCGAGCGACAACTTTTCCTTCAAGGTTATTCTTATCCCAAATCATAATTTGTGGCGGAACAAAACCTATGTAGCCAATTTTAATCTTATGAGGAAGGCCTTTGGTGTCCTTCACTTTCTTTTCTAAAATGACATATTGTTTGAAGTAGGCTTGACCAGGTTTACCATTTTCATCCTTGTAGACATTGGCATTAATATATGGAAATTTTGCGTCTTTAAGAGAGGCCTCAAGAAATTCTAGACCATAGTTAAATTCATGGTTTCCGATATTACCAACATCATATTTAAGATGATTCATTAGCTTAAAAGCAGGGTGAACTCCTTCTTTTCCATGTGTGGCCACAAAGTCGGCCATCGGATTCCCTTGAAGGAGATCACCGTTATCAATTAAAGTATAATTATCTGCTTGAGCGGCATACTTCTTAATGAGTGTCGCCGTCTTAACGAGTCCAAATCTTTTACTTTCTTTGTTCTTATAATAGTCGTAGTCTTTGTAATAACCATGAAGGTCAGTTGTCTCAATAACACGAAGCTTTACTTGTGTTTGTTCCTTACAGCCTACAATTAGAAAAAGAGACAGTGAAAATAAAAAGATTTTTCTCATATTGATTCCTAGTAATAACGACCTGAAGAGTAAGTAGCGTCAAACATACGTGCTTTTCCGTATACTTTTACATTTCCTTTTAGGCCTGCAAATCCGTAAATGCGAGATTCACCAAAAGCTTCAGCATTATCCCATACAGACGCTTCGCCGTAGACTTGTGCATTCTCATACACGTGAGCATTTCCCCATACTTTTGCGTAGTCTGAAATAATTGCGTTTCCTGTAATTTTTGCAAATCCTGTTACCTGGGCCTTATCACAAACTTGTGCATTTTCCCCAATGTAAACATTCTTTGATACATATGCAGTATCAGCAACGAATCCACCTTGTGTCCCATCGTTATTGATCCAATATTGACCTTCTTGGCCAGTACATGGTGCAGCTAATACTGGAAGGATAAAAAGCATCGCAGCTAGTAGTTTCATAAATCACTCCTTAGATTTTTTCGATTAACTCAATTAATTTCTTACCTAAATTATCCGATGCTAATCTTAAATTGGCAAAGAACTCTTCCTCTGTTGGATGCTCTCCGTCAACAATGTCTGTCACAGACTTTAAAAAGAGTGTTGGAATATTAAATTGATCAACTACCCAGCCAATAGCTCCTGCTTCCATATCCTTTAGAACAGCTTGATTCGCTTCAATTAATTTCTCATCTTCTGCACTCATATCAAGTGAGTTTCCTGTTGAAATAATTGCAGTCTTTAGATTCAGGAGTTTTCCATATTCTTGTGCAATAGCGTGAGTTGTCTTATAAACCCCGTAATTTTCATAACCAGGGATTGGGATTCTACGATCATGGAATACTGTTGTGTCGGCCGTATAGACATCGCCAACTTCTGCACCACGTTTTCTAAAACCACCGGCAGTACCTGCATTGATAATCATTTCTGCTCCAAGCTCTCTAATAGCAAGAAGGGTAGAAACAACAGCAGGAGAAGTACCGACATTTTGTACCTTGTGATGTTTACACTCACCACTAATGATGATTGAAATTTTGTGCCCATGATATTCGCACTGATATAACTTCATTGGAAGGTTTGGGTCTAATTTCTTATCTTGGAAGTCAATTCCTAGTTTCTCAAGAAGTGGCGCCGCTTCTGAGTCCATGGCCATGACGATGGCAATATTCTTCATAATGTCTCCATTTAATAACTATTATCTAAGTTTAATAGAAAAAGAACATAATTAGAAATATTGCCCCTAACTTTCTAAGTGAGTTGGATAGATATTATCTTTTGAACGTGTTTGTGCTGCAACTCTTTGTAGCCACTTGATAATACGATGGTACTTCTGCTTAATTAAGTCAGCAGGGGCCAGCCCTGTGATAAGTATTCGATTTAAGTGACAGAACAGAAGAATATCGATGTATTTAATTTCATTTCCAAAAATAAAATTCTTCGTACCTAAGATCTCGTTGATATAGATAATTTGCGATTCAAGGAGATCAAGAGCGCTGTCTTGATCTTTATGAAAGATTTCATACTCAGAAATCTTTTTCACAATAACATCTCTTATTGATGAGATCACTTCTTCCGGCGTCTCATTGATGTCTTGAACATACTTTGCTTGCTTAGCAAATTTCTTCTTCATGGCATTAAGGCCACTATTATCTTTGTATGAGAAGTAAATGATACTTGCCCATAATGAATTAAGACACCAATCCTGTATGACTTGCTCTTGTCTTGCTTCTTCACTTGTTAAAAGAAATAAGTCTGATTGCCCACGTAGATCCTTAAAGTAATTAATACAATTTCTAAGGCCGAGGTATTTCTTTTCGCCGTCGATAATTGCAGGTAGGCTACTCATCTTAGCTGGCACACCTTGAATTTGAGAATTCACGTGAACTGTTTTGAGTTTAAAATCGATATTTAAATATGAAAAAATTCTATTTATAGTTGCACAATACGGAGAGAAGGATTCAACCTCATCATTTCCCGCCCACGAAATTAATACTTTATCCATGACTTAACTGTCGGAGGATCGTTTTAAAATATTAACTAAAATTTGGTGTCTTTAACGATTTTCGAGACGGTTTAAATCATAGAGACCAAATTCAATAGGTTTTGTTTTTAAAGCAATGTCGTGAATCTTGTCGAGAGTTGGCCAAAACCTCTTATCACTTCTTCTTACTCCATAGCGATCAAGAAGCCTGCTATAACTTGCTTCTGATTTAGTATTTTTAATTGCATTCACAAAATTAGGGATTTGAGATTCTTTCATGCGAAAGATTGTATTTGGATAACTCCCAATTGTTCCTTTTGTCACAGTAAAATTATCTTCTTGGGTGATTCGCTGACTACCTTCTTTAAGGAGGTGAGAGATATTATAATGAGCATTATTATGAATTAATGTATAAGTTTCATTCGTATCCTCAACTAAGATAAAAGAAAGCTGAGAAAAGAGATTAACAGAGGTATGCTTCATCTCTTGATTGTTCATTAGACTTTGTAGACCTTCATTGTGCACTTGGTATTCTTTATTTAAGGAAGGGCCTATTCTTTTTTTAATTAGCTCAAATAGCTCACTCTTTGCATCCTTTGTTTTGTACGAAATTTGCGGGGCTTTATTAATCCAAGCATAACGGCCAACAATATGTTTTTTGACTTCGTCAGATGCCCTCTCATACCAATGATCTCTTTCTTTGATTCTCTGCTTAGAAGGTAAGAGTGTAAGGAAATTAAACTCACCCTCAAGCCTTAGAAAGTCCATATAGAGTCTAGTGTTGAGCTGGTGAGAGACGTTGCCGTAAACATCGAAACCTGCAACTAATAAATAGTGAATTCTCTCAAGTAAAGGGTAGTCGATAATCCATGCTGTTTTTGGGTTTTGCCCAACCATGCCCTTTAAAACTGTCGCACTATCAAAGTGCCTAAATATCGTAAGGGCGGCATTTTGATTATTCTTTCCACCATTCCAAATCGAATTTAAATTTAAAATATTATGGTTTTCGTCGATAAACTTCGATTTCTTTTCTAAGTACTTCTCTTCTTCATTCTTATACTTAAACCACTGAATTCCTCCAGCGTTAGCATACTGGGCAGGGAGACTCATTCGTTCCAATTCATTTGTCAGCGGAAAAGATTTTCTGTCGCGATAGAGTTTTGGGTTGATAAAGAAAACCCAGAAGTGATCTTGAATCACATTAAGTGCAATTTGACCTCGACAGACTGGCCCTTTAATAAAGTTAGAAATCGTATATTGAGATTCTTTAAGAAGAAACTCATAACGAGACTGAACAGGGAGGTCCTTGAATGATAGAAATGGATTCGCACTAATATGTGGCCTATAGCTTGGTAGTTCCTTAACCGAATACTTCGGTTTAAGAAATAAATTTGAATACCAATTCATTCTCTCTTGGTTAAAGAGATAAGGCATATGAGTTTTGTCGACGATCGTTTCTTTCTGCTTAACTAAACGGTAGTAAACTCTTTTTACTTTTGGATCATCAAATGGCCTGCGAGTTGCGATGATCTCAACCGGTTTTCCGGAAGGAGTCTTTGATCTTACTAATTTATAGAAGTTTGAATTCGCTTTATTGCTAAAGTGAAGATTTGCAAGATAGAGGTGCTCATAGAGATAGCGTGCCATGAGTTGGCCTTTCTTACTGTCCTTGTTTAAGAATTTTTCCCAACGTCTAATCTGCTTTTTATCAAATTTTGGTAATGGAAGATCTTTATTAAATTTTGACCCCTGTGCAATCCAAGTTGTAATTGTTTTGCTCTCTTTATCGCTTAGTGCCGGTAGGCCATATGGCATTCCTCCAAATGGAGAAGCCTGTGCATAGTCTTCAAACTCGTCTTTCTTAGGGCAGAAACGATCATTTTCAAGACTAAAGTCTAAACTGCTTGGCAGTAGTTTTGTTTTAGGAAGGGGAGCGATCTCCTTGAGTTTAAGCATTTTGGCCATGACGCTTTCGTTCATATGCTTACTTGAGACAGAGAAGAAGCCTTTGTCTCTCCACTGCTTAGTTGACGTGGCATCAATGTAGAGGCGGCTGGGTGATGAGGCCACAAGGCGCTCGCCCATGTAGACCTTATTCTTGGAGGCACCTCTTTGAATGGCCTCTTTTGAAGTCAGTTTAAGCTGACATGGAGAATCGTAGCAACTATGGCAAACGACACAGCGATTATCAAAAATAGGCTTCACATCCTTATTGAAATCGACCTTCTTCTTACCATTCCAATGATTGGCCTGTTGTTGAGTAAAAACAACTTCTTCATTAGCGATCTTCTTAAGCGCTTTTTTAGTGGCCTCTTGATGAATCACTTGATCTTTTGGAGTAAGAGTTTCTAAGTCATTACTATTTGAACAACTAAAAAGAAGAATGCTTATAAGAGTAAATAGAGAGAGTGCTTTCATTATTACCATGCCTAATTAAAAATATTTAGAATATGGTATTAATAAAGACCTCAATTGTCATTTGGTTTTGGTTTTGGTTTCTTAGGACGCGACAGGTGAGTCCCAAGATAAATACAAGTAAGAAGAATTGAAGCCCCGATAATTTCAAGTGACGAAAATGGTTCGTTAAATAGAAAGATACTAAGGGTCTTTGCAATAACTGGTTGTAACAGAATAATGAGGCCTGAGACAGATAAAGGCGCCGACTTAAGCCCATAACTTATTAGAGACCAGCCAATAATCTGGCACAGTATGGCCAGTCCTAGAACCGAAGGTAGGTGTGAAAAGCTAAGGCCTTTATATCCCTGTTCAAATTGAGCACTTAGAAAGAGTAGTGCTCCTGTCACAAGAGAAGAGTAAGTGATGATCTCTAAGGCCGTAATTTTCGTTTTAAAGCTCATAAGAGATGTTTTCTTAATTGAGGTCGTATAAAGAGAGTAACAAAGCCCTGTGGTTAGTCCAAAGAGAACTCCCCAGAAGAATTCTTCAGATTGGTAAAACTCAACTTGCCCCTTGAGAATGAGAAAGACTCCAAAGAAGGCAAAGAAAAAGACCAAAAGTTTTTTTATTGTAATTTTCTCTTTATAAAGAATGAGGCCAAAAACAAGTAAGTAGAAGACTTGGGTATTTCCTAGGATTGTGGACATCCCGGCGCCAATGAGGTGGACTGAGCGATGCCAGACAAATAAGTCCATCGCAAAGCAGAAACCTATGACGGCCGTCATAGTATAGAAGCGTTTGTCCTTGATATAATTTTTCTTAATAAGAAGTTGGTAAATAAGAAGAATTGATCCAGCAATTCCGCAACGGAGTGCTCCAATCATGCTTGGTGAGAGGTCGCCAGTTAGGTTTTTGACAAAGATGGGTGCCAGTCCGATGCAAATTGTTCCTAAAATTAGGCTTATGACACTTGTGTTCATTCTTAACTCTCTTTTAACTCACTATTAAGCTTTTTGGGCCAGTCACTAGGTGCAAGAGAGTATAGCTCAAGAAATGGCCAGGGGGGTATATTTTCTTTTAAATTTACTGACGATTTGACGATAATTGCATAAAGTATAGCTACGCTATAAATATAAAGGAGATATATTGTGAATTTATTTAAAATCACTGTTGTTGCTGCTCTACTAAGTGTAACTGCTTACGCTGGTGACGCTGCTAAAGGTAAAGCAATTTACAAAAAAGTTAACTGTGCTCTTTGCCACAATGCTGATGGTATGGGAAAGGCAAAAGATGGTAAGCTTGCGATCGTTAAAGGTCCAAGAATTGCTGGTCTAGATGCTGCTTACATTATTGAGCAAGTAACTGCAATCAAGTCTAAAAAGAGAAAGACTAAGAACACATCAATGATGTGGACAAAAGTTCGTGGCCTATCAGACCAAGACATTAAAGATGTTGCAGCATATGTAACAACTATGTCTAAGGATAAGTTCAAAGGTATGAACCAAAAATAAGACAAATATTAAGGGCCTCTTTTGAGGCCCTTTTTTTATTATTTAATTTCAAAAAATATTCTAAATCCACCGTAATTTTGATCATAAACACCATTGAAATCATTGCCTGAGATTTCAATAAGGCGCTTAAGACTGAAGTCTAAGCTAGTAATCACATTTTCACCATTTTGATACTGCTCGTATTTCTCTTTTGTTAGTAAGTCCTTCACATTGAAGCTTGCTGTGATTTTTGAGAGGTCTTGGTTATCAGTGATATCAACCTGAGAAAGTTTTTTGTAAACACCATCTTGATAGAAGAGGATATTAGCACTCTTAGTTCTAACTTCCATTTCAAGATTACGATATGTCTTATATGTAAATAAATCGAAAATATTCTTATCTTTAAAAGCAAAACCTTTATCAGTTTCACTACATTGAACCATTTGAATATTAAGTGTTAACTCGATATTTTCGCCATTTTGTTGTGAGCTATAATTTTTAATTCGATAAGCTTGAAGCTTATTTCGATATAAGTCTTTCTTTGAGTTACAATTTGCCTTGGCACCATCGGATACTTTAACAACACCCTTTGAAGGCATTGGCATAGCTTGGCAAATTCCTGAACATAGAACTGAAGTAAGAATAATTGATCTCATCTTTAACTCTCTCTTATTTGGTCTTGGCTAAATAAATAATGAACACTTATAACATTTATTGAGGTGAATTTGTTCAAGGAGGGAAGAATTACAGGCCATGCCTGAATTTTAGACATAAAAAAAGGCCCCTCTTTCGGGGCCTTTATGGTGCTTTAAGCTTTTGAATTTAGTAGGTTAGATAACCATGTCTTCACTCGGTAAATAACCAAGTGAATCGTTGGTACGAGGGTATAAGTGAAGAAGATTGATCCCAACATCCCTCCAATGAGAACAGCTCCCATGGCCGACTTCATCTTATCGATCATAAATAGCTGCGGCATAGTCCCAGCGATAATTGCAATAGAAGTCATAAGAATTGGTTTAAGCTTCTCCTGCGCTCCCAACCAGAGAGCTTCCTTAATTTCAACACCTTCATCGAGTTTTTGCTGGGTGTATTCAATCATAAGAATAGCATTATTAACTGCCAGACCAACAACCATTACAATGGCCATCATGGAACCAATATTAACCGTCTGCTCTGTGTAGAACATCATTAAAAATGATCCTAGAAAGGACGTTAGAATTGCAGACCCAATCGATACAGGGAAGACAAAAGAGTTAAGAATTGCAACAAGTAGCATATACGTTAAGATTACCGCTAGCATGAAGGCCTTACCCATCTCTTGCTGAGACTCTTTTTGACTTTCTGCTTGCCCAGCAAACATAAACTTTGTCCCTTGTGGAAGTTCGGCCTGATTAAATTTTTGCCCGAGGTCTCCCATAATCGCACCTACAACGCCTTTTACAACGAAGGCCTTGATTTGAATGATTCTTTCCTTATCACGTCTTTTAAGTGGTGAAGTCGCTTCAACAACTTGAACCTTACCAAGACTTGAGATAGGAATTAGTCCATCTTTTCCGTGAATGAGAAACTTATCAAAGTCTGAAATATTTCTTTTGAACTCTGGGGCAAGAGTGACGTTAATATCATATTCCTCGCCACCTTCTTTATAAACGGCATCGTCGTTCCCGTTTACAAGGGCGCGAATCGTTCCACCAAGACGTGAACTTGAAAGGTTTTGACGAATAACTTTTTGCGGCTCAGAGACAAATTGAATTTCCATTTTTGGAATTCGATATGAACTTTCAATTGAACTAAAATAGCCCGAATCTTTCATGATTTTTTGCATTTTTTCTGATGCAATAACCATATTATCAAAATCATCACCAGTTACGTTAATCGTGATATCACCATCATTACTTGCATTTCGATTACCTCCTGTAAGAGTAATCTCTGCTTCAGGTATATTAGAAACTTTAGGAAGTAGGTCATCCATAATTTCTTTATAGTCTCTCTTACGTTTTGTTGCTGATGTTAAGTTAACTGTAATACGTGATCTTTCCTCACCGTCATAACCAATATCAGAAAGAGTTGAGACAACTTCAGGATACTTTCTGATAATCTCATCAACTTGCTTTGTGATATGTGCCGTTTTTTCAACTGGTGAACCATCTGGCATCAGGATGAACGCCTTAAACTCATCACGGTCAGATTTTGGTAGGAACTCGTTTCCAACACGTTTTGCTGGATACACAATCGTAAAGAATAGGGCCATAAGAACTATAATCGAAGTAATTGGCCAATTCATAAACTTGTCAAAGAACCAACGGTACTGTTTCGTTACCCATGCAAGAAGGCGATCAACAAGGCCTGCAAGCTTAGGAAATGGCCCTTTTAAAGTATCAGGGTCTTTAAGAAGAAGGGCACAAAGCATTGGAGTTAATGTAACAGATGCTAAGATTGAGAAGATCGTTGCAAATACAACTGTCATCCCAAATTGCAGCATGAACTTACCAACGATACCACCCATAAACGCTAGTGGAGTAAATACAACTAGGTTTGTTCCCGAAGATGCCATAACGGCAAGTAAAACTTCTTTTGTTCCGTCAATGGCAGCAGATTGAGAATCCTTTCCCATCTTAAGATGTTTGTAAACATTTTCAATAATGATAAGTGCGTTGGCAATAAGTGTTCCTAGACACGTACCAAACGCAAGGAGAGTCATAACGTTAATAGAGAACGATGACATATCCATAAGAAAGAGAGTTGAGATAATCGAAGTTGGAATTACGATACTTGCAATTAAGGCCCCTCGCCAGTCACCTAAGAAAGTTAGAAGAATAGCAATCGTTAAACCGATCCCCATAAAGATCGAGTTAATTGTTCCTTTTGTATCATCAAGAGTAATTCTCGTTGTATCAACAACTAGCTCTAGCTTCATTCCTTCAGGAAGCTCACTTTGAACTTTATCAAGTGATCCCTTTAGGTTCTCAACAATTTTGATGGCATCACCATCTGATAGTTTTAAAACAGATAAACCAACAACTTCTTTATCATTAAAGCGTGCCATTGTTTCAACTTCTTTAAAACTATCTGAGACATTACCAATCTCTTGAAGTCTGAAGACTTGTCCTTCGCGTGAAACGACTTCTAGGTTTCTAATCTCGTCAACATTGGCAAATTCACCAACAAAACGGACACTGATCTTTGAGTCTGTTGTATTGATTGAACCACCAGGAATATTTAAGTTCTTTCTTGAAATTGCGGCCAGTACATCTTCAATTGAAAGATAGTTTTGAATGAGAAGGTTATTATCAAGTTCAATATTAATTTCTCTTTCACGCCCTCCAAAGATATCGACAGAGGCAACACCATTAATCGAAGAGAGGCGAGACTTAAGCTTCTTATCGGCATACTCATATACTTGAGTCAGGTCATGCTTTGTACTTGAAAGAGCTAGTGTGGCAATCGGTTGAATGAGCGGGTCAAATTTTGCAATAATTGGAC
This sequence comes from Halobacteriovorax sp. CON-3, assembly GCF_043196995.1. Classification (NCBI taxonomy): domain Bacteria; kingdom Pseudomonadati; phylum Bdellovibrionota; class Bacteriovoracia; order Bacteriovoracales; family Halobacteriovoraceae; genus Halobacteriovorax; species Halobacteriovorax sp. CON-3. The sequence continues at coordinate 966,126 of NZ_JBEBNA010000001.1, read as the reverse complement.
GATCGGCTCCATCTGGAAATTCATTTAAGATTGCTTCTACTTTATCTTTTACTTCAATTGACTTGATATTGGCATCCGCTTCAATATCAAATTCAATAATAACAATACCAAAACTATCACGGGCATCAGATTTGATTTTCTTAATCTGAGAAACCTCTGAAATTTCATCTTCAATTTTCTTAAGAATTTGAGACTCAATCTCTTCCGGTGAAGCACCAGCGTAGATTGTTTGTACTGTAATCAGTGGGAGCTCTACTTTAGGTGTAGGCTCAATAATTAAATTACCAATCGAAACAAGTCCCATTACCATAAAAATAGCAATGAAAATGATTGTCGTGGCAGGTCGTTTTACAAATATTTCAATCATCTTCTAACTCCTTAATCCTGATCCACTTGTGCTTCGATGATATTAACTTTCTCGCCATCACTTAGATAACGTTGGTCACTTAGCACAACAGTGTCGCCTTCACTTAATCCACTTTTCACAACAAAGAAGTTCTCGTTGCTATCACTGACTTCAATGTTTCGCTTCATAACCGTATTGTTTTGATCGACGATGAAGACATTATGTGAACCACCACGCTCTGAAACAGCTTCTCTTCTTACTGTTAAAGCATTTTCAAGTTTGTGAGTTTCAATATTCATAATATAGAGATTTGTTGGAATCTTCTTATTGGCAAAAGAGACAACAATCTTATGTAGACCGGAAAGGTAATCGGCCTTGGCATCAACTGAAACAACATTGCCGTAAACTTTCTTATCTTTTACGCGAATACTAACAAGTGCGCCTGGCCTAATTAAATTAGCAACCTTGGGAGCGACTGAAGCGTGAATCTTAGGGCCAATATTACTACCAGTTACAATAACAAAATTAGAGAACGCTCTTCTTGTAACTTTTGTTGTGTTGACTGGAGTTCCTGACTTTGCACGAATCGTATACATCGTGGCCGTCTCTTTTCCTTTTTTTCTTTGAAGATCAAGGTCTTTCACATACAAGCTTCCGGCGTAAAGAAGACCTACAACTAGTACGAAGATTATTTGCTTCATAATTATTTCTCTCCCTTCGTTGTACTCGTAAGAAGTCTATCCATTTCTGCACGAGTTACTTTAAGCTGAAGTTTTGTTTGGGCAAGGTTTAGTCGATGTTGAGTAAGTTGGATTTCACTATCATTTAATTGAAGTTGTGAAACTCCACCTGACTTAAATGAACTAAGTGCTACTTTATAAGATGAAGCGGCAAGCTTAACGGCCTCCGACTCAGCTTCAAACCTCTCCTGTAGCCCTTCATAGTCTTGCTCAAATTTTAAATATTGTGTTCTAATTTCTCTTCTAAGTTGGTTGAACTTTAAACGTGCGATATTTGCATCACTTCTTTTAATGGCAACTTCTGAGTTTTTACTTCCACCCAGATCCCAGTCAAATGTAAATTGAAGTCCAAATGAAAGATCATTTTGGTTGTGTGAAATATCACCAGTAAATGGTTTATCCACACGATAAGTAAGAGGAGAGTAGGCAACAAATAGCCCTAGATCAGGAAGTCGTTGGCTCTTTGCAAGCTCTACTGTGAAGTCTGAAAGTTGGATACTTTCTTTTAAAATCTTAACATCAACTGTTTCATCTAGCTTTTTTAGGTTTGATGGAATCGTTGCGATCTTATCTTGTGCATTGAAATTATCAGTTACAACTTGAACATCATCTTCAGGTTGTAATGCTAGAAAGTTTTTTAAGTCTAAGATTGCATTCTTTAGGTTCTTCTTTGCAATAATCCAATTTGGCTTTCGACTCGCAAGGTCTGCTTGCATCTTAATATTATCATTTCTCGAAATACGACCGTATGAAACACGCTCTTCAAGTGCCTTCTTATTCTTGACAGCATTCTTATAAGAGTCATTTGTGATTCTAACTAGCTCTTGGTTAAAGAGAACTCTGTAGTAGAGCTGTCTTGCAACATTTTCAACTTCTGCTTTTGTGACAACAGTCTTTAGCTCGCCAATGCGACTTGCAGATTCCGCAATGTCGACACCACTTGAGATCTTTCCAAAAGTATATAGTGGTTGAGTTAGTTGCACCCTCGCATTGTGATTCCAGTCGTATCCATGTGGCATGATATTTCCTTTACCATCATTCTTCGATACGCCGGCCGATATTGAGAGAACAGGGAATAGGTTAGAGGTTGCACTGCTTAGTGACTCTCTTGCCTGCTCTAGTTCTTGTCTTGCAATTCCAACATTTTCATTTCTTTTAGTAGCAAGTTCAACTACTGATTGTTCGCTTAGTTTGTACTGAGCAGCGCTTACGCTACTGGCCAGTCCAAGCAAGACGATATAGGTCTTGATCCTTCTCATGAGTGTCGTTCTCCTGTCTATTCTGTCTCTTTTTTGATTCTTAGGTGATTTATCTCTTCGATTGATAGAACTCTTCAATCATTCCAAGTTGGCAAAGAAGTTTAGATTTCTCTTCTTGGCTGAATCTTGATACCAGCTCTTGGCCCATACTAAAGTAGCGTGGAAGTACTTTATTAATTAAACTAAGGCCGTCTTCAGTTAGGGTAATCTTCTTTGATCTCGTATCATTTTCGTCAATGGCCTTCTTGACAAGATTGGCCGCCTCAAGTCTTTTAACGATTCCAGTGATATTTGCTTTTGAAACAAGTAGTTCATCTGCTAATTCAGTCGTCGTAACGGATTCTTGATCTGTTAGGTGTAGAATGACAAGAACATCAAATTGAGGCTTCGTTAGTTTAAAGTGCGAAACTTCTTCAGATACCATTTTATCGAGGATTCGAGTTGTACGGATCATGCGTCCGATAATGCTTTCCTGTACATATTCACTCTTTATTATTGACATTCTTTCTCCAAATTTGTTAATGTGTTAACTATATGGTTAACATGTTAACCAAATTGAATCAAGAAGATTATTCGATTTGACAGTAAGTTAACAAAAGGTAGTAGGTAGATGAACAAGACTAAACAGAATTTAATTGATGTCGCAATCCCTTTAATGGCCAAAAATGGTGTCTACGGTGTGAGCCTAAGAGATATTGCAAAGAAGGCCGAGATTAATGTGTCTTCAGTTCTTTATCACTTTGGTTCTAAAGAAGAGTTCATAACGACTTGTGGAGAACATTGTATCAATCTTCTTGCAGAACAAATTAAAGAGATTTCAAAACAAACATTTGATTCTGTTGAAGAGCTGAATCAGGCCATTAATCAAGGAGTCGAGCAGGGCAAGGAAGCTATCGCAATTTGTGTCATGCTTCTTGTCATTGATTCTCCTGGCTTTAGAGATATCTATGAAGGTTATGTTTCTGATTCATATGTTTCAGTACACGGACAAGAGAATCCGTTCTTATTAAATTTAAGATCATTTATTTCGTATATGATCTTTAAGAGAGTCGATTTAAAAGTTGCAAAAGAAAAATATGAGGGAAGTGGCATGGTAGAATTATTATGCCAATCCCCAATAGCTGCACTGTAGATTATGTTCTACAGTGCGTTTCGTGCCACATCTTTTCTAAGTTTTCTCGGTCATCTGGATGAGCAATTCTAATTAATTCTTGTGCTCGCTGATTAAGGCTTTTGCCATATAAGTCAGCAATTCCATACTCTGTAACAACATAGTGCATATGTGAACGAGTTGTTACAACTCCCGCTCCTGATCTTAGCGTTGGAACAATTTTTGGGAAACCTTTTGCACTTCGTGAATTAATAACAATGATTGGTTTACCACCTTCTGAAAGAGAAGCTCCTCTCATAAAGTCCATTTGTCCACCAACACCAGAAATAATTCGGTGACCAATTGAATCTGCACAAACCTGTCCTGTTAGATCAATCTCAACAGCGCTATTAATTGCACATACTTTTGGATTTCTCTTAATGATACTTGGGTTATTAACATAGTCTGCTTCTAGTTGGATGACACTTGGATTATCATTAATAAAGTCATGTACATCTTGGCCTCCAACAATAAAGGCACTAACTGTTTTTCCTCGGTGAACATTTTTTAGAGAGTTATTAACGGCACCACTTTTAATTAACTCAAGAGCTCCGTTTGACCACATCTCTGTGTGAATTCCCAGGTTCTTGTGATTTGTTAGGCTGGCCAATACGGCATCAGGAATTGAGCCAATTCCCATTTGTAGAGTTGAGCCATCTTCAATCAGAGTCGATGTTAGCTGACCAATTTTTAAATCCTCTTCACTTAAGCATACTTCTTGATGGCCAACAATTTTCTCATCAATTTCAATTGCATAGTCGATATCATTGACGTGGATAAATCCATCACCATGAACACGAGGCATATTTGGGTTGATTTGTGCGATTACAATTTTGGCACTACTTACTGCTGCCTTAGCAACATCAACCGAAGTACCTAGAGTGCAGTGGCCATGTTGATCTGGTGGACTGACATGAATAAGAGCGAAGTCTAGTGGGATCCTTCCACTACGAAATAGATTTGGAATCTCTGATAGAAAGCAAGGAAGGTAATCAACTCTTTGATAGTCGATATGCTTTCTTACATTACCACCAACAAAGAGATTGATGATTTTAAAATTTTCACAATATTCTTCATTTGCATACTTTGCATCACCATGAGTGTGGAGGTGAGTTAGCGTTACATCTTTTAGTTTATGAGCATTTTCAAGTAGGCCATCGATTAGGGCCTGCGGTGTTGAGTCTCCACCGTGAATAAAAATGTTTGAGTTAGAATAGACTATTGATAAAGCTTCCGCTGCATTTGAAACGATTTTCACAAGCACTCCTTTGTGTTCATATTCTACGAATTTTTGGCCGAGATTTAAAGTATATTTGGTTACAATTTTTATATGCCATCTATTAAAAAATTGAGGTATAACCTCTAACTATTATGGTAGTTGCAACAACGAGTAAGAGACTCAAAGAACTCATTTATTTTACGATTCCACTTGTTATCGGCCAAGTTGGTCAGATGCTTTTTAACGTTGGTGATATTTTTGTGGCCGGACGTTATTCAACATCAGCAGTTGCATCCATTGGTGTTGCGGCAGGAATATTATCTCCATTTATTATGATTGGAATCTCAACGCTATTCTCTGTCAGTGCCGTTACCGCAAGAATGCGTGGTGAAGAGACTAACCCACATGAGAATGGTGTATGGGGGAGTGGAATGACTTTAGCGCTTCTTTTAGGAAGTGTTATTTGTACGGCCCTTTATATTTTTACATATTTTGTCGACCACATCGGTTTAAATAAAGAGATTGTCCCACTTGTTAAGACCTATCTTTATTGGGTTAATATCTCAATTATTCCTGCCCTGATTTTTCAGATGATTAAGGAATATCTACAGGCCTTTGATAAAACGATTTTTGCAAACTCACTTATTATCATAATGAATGTTGTTAACCTCATCATGAATTACTGCTTAATGTTTGGTATCGGTCCTATTCCTGAAATGGGAATTAAGGGAGCTGCTGTTGCAACTGTTATAACTCGTTTTGTTCTCGCTATTATCATTTACGTCTATGCTTACCGTGTGCTTCCAATTGAAACACACTTTAATAAGAAGTCGTTTAAAGAACTTATTAAGCTTGGAATCCCTGTTGGACTTGGAACATTTATTGAAGTTCTCATGTTCTCAACAGTTACGGTTTTAATTGGCCGTATGAGCCTTGTTGCCTCTGCGTCTCATAATATCGTTTTAACAATTGCAGGTTTAACTTTTATGGTTCCTCTCGCAATTAATGGAGCTGCCGGTGTTAAGGTTGGCTATGCTCTAGGGCGTAAGGATATGGAGATGATAAAGAACTACTCGTATGGGTGTATCTTTATGGCCGTCTCTTACATGGTCTTTACTGCAATCTGCTATTTCTTATTCCATAAATTTTTAATGGGACTTTTTACAACTGATCAGGCCGTTATTTTATACGGCTCAGGGCTTTTCCTATACGTTGCTCTCTTTCAAATTCCTGATGGCCTACAAGTTGCCATGTGGGGAGTTCTAAGAGGTCTTGGAATGAGTAAACAACCGATGCTTTATTCATTCTGTGGCTACTGGCTAATTGCAATTCCTGTTGGAGTCTATCTTAGTTATAAGCATGGAATGGAAGCCGCTGGTTTATGGGCGGGACTTGCTATTGGATTGACAATTGTTTCAATGATTCTGTCTCTTCTATTTAAAAAGAGAATCGGTGAGCTTTCAAAAGAGTGGGGAATCTAGGATTCTGTTTGTTGGCTTAACTTCTCTTCGATATAGAGAATGACCTTATCAAAGTCAAAGGGCTTCGTCATAAGATCAACGGCACCAAGTTCTTTGGCCCTTTGTGCATTTAGTTCATCAATGAAGCCTGTGATTATTAGAACAGGAGGGGTTTGAGTATTAAGTTTACGAATCTCTTCTAGGAGCTTAAGCCCATCCATCTTTGGCATTTTTAAGTCAGTAATAACGAAGTCAACTGGGTTACGTTTAGCGTAGTCTAGGGCCATCTCACCATCTTTTACACCAATGGTTTCATAACCAAATGACTCAAAGGTTTCGACGTAGATATCATTTAATGTTGGTTCGTCCTCGGCAACCAGGACCCTCTTTTTAGCTAACATATATAAAAATTGTATGTAATCTTTTGGCCTTATGCAAACGCATAAATGGGAGCCAGGGAGATATCTTAAGTGTCTCTTGATTCTATATAGTTAGCTCCCTAAGCTAAAGATTGTGAGCTTTGGGCCTCTAAATCCTATGCCATATGTTTAAGGCAAAAATTAAGAATTTTTTTCGTAAAAACTGACACTTGTCAGTTACCAATTAATCCATTGTGCTAATCTAAATTTAATTTAGGAGGCATATATGAAACATATATCAGTCGAAGAATTTACAACTCCTGCTGTTCACGTTGTGGATCAGGATGCCAGTATTGATATTGCTTTTAAGATTATGAAAGACAATGGAATTAGGCACCTTCCTGTAAGTGACGGGAATCAAATTGTGGGAATCATTTCTGAAAGAGATGTCATGTCGATTTATGGAAAGAGCTGGTGTGATGGTGTTCTTGTTAAGGACTTTATGAATGAATCTGTTCTTGCTGTTAATAAGGACGATAGTTTAGGTGAAGTTGCCTATCAATTAGCAAGTCACAAGGTTGGGTCTGCAATTGTTCTCAATAATAGAAATCGTGTCTACGGTATCTTTACAGTAACAGATGCACTTAATGCTCTTGTCGAAGTCTTTGTCGACGATGCTTATAAGAGAAGTGATATTAGAAGTTAATCTCTTCTTTAGTAAATAGCACCGGGCAAACTGGTGATTCAGAAGCTAAGTGAAGGGGGAGTGGAAATCCTGAAAAGAAATACTTTCCAGCTGGCACATCGTGAAGTTTTAAGTTTTCAAAGATTGCGGCCTGCTTAAAGAGAGTATTGTGAATTGGTCTATTTCTACTCCCTGGATTAAAGTCCGAAGACTTCCAAGAAGTTCCATACATATTAAAGTTAGGGTTTTGTAATAAGTAGTCAGCGCTTTCTTGTGAAAGTGTTAAGACATAATTTGGATCGTGAAGTTGTGATTCGTTTAATGGCATTTCTTCAACTGACAAAATTAACTTACTTGGAATCTCATCTCCAAGCTCGGCCTTTAGCTCACTAAGTGAGACTTCCCAATGATAAACGCCATCTAGTCCTTTTACAGGTCTCCAATCTTGTCCTTTTAATTTCACGACAGTTACTGGCCCAAAAAATGAATTTACTTGCTTCTTAAAGTAGTCATCAACGCTCATCCCATCTTTCATGGTGTGAGACTGAGCTTCCATGTGAGTTAAGCTATGGGGCTTCAGAAGGTGGGCGTCATAATTTACTGGAGGACCTTTTGGGTCATTCATCGAGTAAATATTCTCTCGCTTATAGCCTTGGCCTTCAAACCACATTCCAGGCATTGATTCTGTAATAATTGGGCTTAGGATATAAGGCATTTTAACTCCAGTGTTTATTGAGTTATCATTGTAGCATTAATAAATGAATTAGAGGTAGTAGAATGCATATACCAAAGCTATTCAAACAGGAAGATAAAGCCGAGTTAATAAAGCAGATGAAGGAGACGACATTTGCGAATTTGATATCAAACGGAAATGAAGGGATTGAGGTTAATCATCTTCCTCTTTGTGTTGTCGAAGAAGAGGGGAAGCTCTTTTTATTTGGCCATATTGCAAAAGCTAATGGCCTTTGGAAGAAAACACTTGATGCTAGTGAAGTCGTTGCTACGTTTAATGGACCTCATTGTTATATTTCGCCAAATCATTACCCAACAAAGAAAGAGACTGGTAAAGCTGTTCCAACTTGGAATTATATTGTTGTTCACGCTCGTGGAAAAATTTCCTTTATTGAAGACAAGGAGTGGATTCTTAATTCCATCGAGATACTCACAAATGAGCAGGAAGAGGGAAGTCACAGTCCTTGGAAAATTGAAGATGCTCCTCGTGATTATACTCAAAAGCTTCTGGCCGCAATTGTGGGAGTTAAAATTGAAGTGACTTCTCTTGAAGGCCAGTGGAAGCTTAGTCAAAACCAACCAATTGAGAATAGACAAGGAGTGATATCAGCTCTTAGTAGCTCAGAAGATCCTTATCAAAGAGGAGTCGCTCAAAGAATGAAGTTATAATTCTTTTAGCGCTTTTATAAATAATTTAACATTTTCACGCTCAAAGCTACGTTTTCTTGCAACAATATAGATGGGGCGATAAATCCCAGTCTTTTTCATCTGATCACTTCTTACGCCAACACTTTTGGCGATACTTTCTGGAACAAGACCACGACAAAAGCCACTCTTTGCCATTTGAGCTATCGGTGAGAGAAACTCACTTCTTTCATCGATAATAATCTTCTTCCTATTTACATCCTTGGCTATGGATGCCCATGTCCCACTTGTTTCTTCCACGCAAAATAAACGCCCCTTCTTGCCAATGATGACCATTTCTTCTTTGGCGACTTCTTCAACATGAATTCCTGGAATATTTCTTGGACGGCCACCGACAACAGCTAAGGCATAGTCTCCACTTGCGACTTTGTCTGCCAACACTGGTGTACGATGGGCGTGTGGCTCGATAATGACCTCTTTATTCTTTTTGGCAAAATCTGTAATAAATTTAGCGCCCCATGAAGAAAGGATCGATTCAGAGAAACCAATGGCAAGTCTGGACATCTCTTCATAGTCTTGGTCGAGAATCTCTTTTAACTTCTGCATAAGAGGGAGACTGTCAAAAAGAAGCTTCTGCCCGGCCGTAGTGATCTCGACATTACGACCTTTTTTTACAACTAAGATCTTCTTAGTTTGTTGTTCTAGACTTTGAATTCTCTTACTCACTGTTGATTGAGTGACTCTTAGGCTTGTTGCGGCCTTTCCCATTGTTTTATACTTTGCAAGGGCATTAAGAGTCTCAAGTTCGACTAACATCGCTTTCTCCATATATTCGATATTTGAATATATTGTATTCTATATATTCGCTTTTTTCATTATATGTTTTTGTCGATAATACAGTCAATGGGAGGGGATATGGATTTAGAGAGCTTATTCTTTTATATTCTATTTACAAGTATTATATCAGGGGCCCTAGGTATGGCCGGTGGAATTATTCTGATGGCCATCTTCCTAGTCTACCTCCCTCTACCTGTTGCCCTAATTCTCCAAGGAATAACACAAGCAAGCTCAAATGGCTTTAGGGCGGCCGTTAACTATAAGAATATTGAATTTAAGGTAGTTTTACCTTATCTGCTAGGGACAGCAATTGCTTATGGGGTATTTCAAGGGATAGAGTTGAAACTTTCTAAAAAGGTTATCTTTATCATATTGGGTATTCTGCCAATTATTGGATTGCTAAAACCTTTAGCTATTCATTTTGATATTGAAAAAAGAGGTCGTGCACTCCTTTGTGGATTAATCGTTTCATCTTCACAGGCCTTGAGTGGTGTATCTGGATCTGCTTTAGACTTGTTCTTTCTTTCAAGTCGAGTAGGGCGATTTTCAATTGTTGCCACAAAGGCCTTTACACAAATGCTGGGGCATCTTGCTAAAACTATTTTTTTCATAAGTCTTTATGAATTTAATCTAGGTGAAATGCCATATACATTCTATTTTGTGGCAATTTTTACTCCGCTTCTCGGTGCTGTTACAGGAAAAATGATTTTAAAAAAGATGTCTGATCGTTATTTTGTAAAAGTTGCGAAGGTTGTGATGGTAGGGTTTAGTGGTTCAATGATTTATCGTGGTGTAATGATGTAAAAAAGGTCAGTATTAAACTGACCCTTTTGTTGTTAGATTAATTTTTTCTGTAGTTCTCATAATATTCTCCTTGAGTTGTTTTCCTATGAAATAAGTATACGACTCTAAAAATAATTAAAGGTTTGTTTCGGGTCTATTTTTTGCAAAGTGATTGTGAGGTTTGTGTTAGTCGAATTGAATGATCAACTATGATTACCATTCTTTAGTCAATATTAAACATTCTTAACTATTAAAACGTCGATAGGTAGTACACGAAAATTAATTATAAAAAGGATCTATCGATGAGAATTACTTTTCTTGGTGCTGCCGGAGGTGTAACCGGTTCAAAGACGTTACTTAAAGTAGGAAAGGACTACAAAGAACAATACTTAGTTGACTATGGACTCTATCAAGGGGCAAAGGAAAATCGTGAACGAAATTGGATGAGCTATCACGGTGCAAGTAAGTTAAGTGCGGTCTTTCTAACTCACGCACATATTGATCATTCAGGCCTTCTTCCTCGTCTTTATCGTGATGGATTTCGTGGAAGGATTTACTGCACAAAAGAAACATTTAGGCTTTGCCAAATCTTACTTATGGACTCGGCCCGTATTCATGAAGAAGATGCAAAGTATGCAAATCGAAAAAAGATTTCAAGACACAAACCAGCACTCCCTTTGTATACAACCGAGGAGGCCCAAGCTGTTCTTAAGCACTTTGAAGTTGTGGACTTCGAAGAAGAGCTAACTATCTCTAAGAATATTGCGATTACTTTTTTCTGGGCCGGCCATATTCTAGGAGCAAGCTTTATTCGCATTCGTTATAAAACAAATGAAGGGGAAGAAAAGACGATTGTTTTTTCTGGTGATATTGGCCATAAACGAAATATCCTTTTAAATGAACCGCAAGATATCTGTGAAACAGACTACCTCGTATTAGAGTCAACTTACGGTAATAAGCTTCATGCACGAATACCTGCTAAAGAAGTACTCGGAATGTACCTTAATACGATATTAAAGCGTGGAGGAGTGGCCGTTATTCCGGCTTTCTCTGTTGGACGAACACAAGATATTCTCTATCTTATTAAAGAGCTTATGAATGATGAGGCGATCCCCAGTGTTCCTGTTCATCTAGATAGTCCTCTTTCCAAAAAGGCCAATCGCATCTTTAACGACTGTTTTCATAAAGGCCACGTTAAAGAACATGTCACTGAGGATATCGATATTTATCCTGATACCTTTGTTGAAATTGAAGACGTCGAGGACTCAAAGGCCTTGACTCAAATGAGCGGCCCGCGAATCGTTGTCAGTGCATCAGGCATGATTGATGGTGGGCGTGTTGTCTACCATGTCATGAAGCATATTGTTGATGAAAATAGCGGAATTATTTTAGTTGGGTTTCAGCCTGAAGGGACTAAAGGCCGTATTCTTATTAATGGTGAAAAAGAGCTACATATGCATAAGCAAAAGCTTCCTGTAAGGGCCAGCATTTTCTATATCGACTCCTTATCTGCACATGGTGATTATCTTGACTTTATTGGATGGATAAATGAATCACGTATCTCTCCAAAATTAGTTATCTTAAATCACGGCGAAGAACAGGCATCGAGTCATCTTAAAATATTGCTTGAGTCCCAATTAAACTTAAGAACAACGGTTGCTACTTTTGGAGAGGAATTTGACTTAGAGAATATTTATGACAATCAGACCAAAGTCACTAGGAAAACGGCAGCATAAGGGAGCAGTGAAGTGCCCCCATTAAAAATGATTTTAATTGCATTTCTTTGTTTTTACAACGATTGACTTTTTCTTTGGATAGTCGCACATACCGTTGTCTGGATTATAAAACTTTATATCAAAAGTAACTTTGCTGTTGTCGTACTTAAAGTTAGTGAAATCACACTGTTTGTCTTTGTACAGTTGATATTGATTTGTTTTAATTCCACGACATTTTTGTTGTACAACTAATAAACGACTATTACTCACTGGTTCCCCAACATAGTCTTTAGTTATGGAAAGGGTTTTATCTTCAATTGATATTTCAATATCCATTTCATTAATTTTTTCCATTGCTAATATATTTAATGGAATTATTAAAAAGATTAAATACTTCATATTATTCTCCTAAAGCCTCACTAGGTCGATGTTCTTTTTTCCTTTCGTGGATAGTTGAGTAATAATCAAGAAATTAGGCTTTTTCGATAACTTCTTACTTAAATAATACCACTTATTCTGATGACATTTTGTTTGGAAAATACTGTTTTCAGTTTTAATTTTGATCTGGGCACCATTGATACTACAAGTACCTGTAACTTCGAGCTTTGACGAAATGATCCTACTTCTCGTTGTCCTTATATAACTGTCTACTTTATTGCTACTAACGTTCAATTCTATTAAGAGCTTCTTGCCCTTGTAGATAAAGTCTTGAGTTGAGGGAAGGCCTTTTTGTAAGCAAGACAGGAGGCCTTGAATCATTTGTGGTGTTGGCTTTTTCGTTGAATACTCAATAATGCCAATATTATCTTGCGCTGTATAAGTGCTGATCTCTAGGTTTTGGGCTATCGAACACTTCTGTAATACCCCGTAATCATTGGGATTTGAAAAAGTATAAAAATGTAGTGCCCATAAGGTACTGATAATGCGAAATGCTAAATTCATAAAATACCGTAACTCCACTATAATTAAAATAAGTTTAACAAGAAATATAATTTGTCGATAGGTATTAATGTGAGAAAAGTCTTTTTATTATCTATATTCATCTTTATTGCCTGTGAGCAGCAACAAGGGCAGGGTCCAAGGCCTGTTTCTCCATCATATGATAATTTTCGAAAGACTTTAACAGGTAAGAATAAAGGTGGTTTTAATGGTATTAAAATTGTTCAAAACCTTAATCGATTGTTAAAGGGCCCTACGGTAGATGCTTGTGACCTCAGCTTCGAAGGAGATTACGATCCGAATGATATATCTGAAGATGAGGAGTTTTCTGGTTTTCCACTAACTATAGCGAATGATGATGGTGGAAGTATCAAAGGTGAAAAGCAAATTGTTTGGGATGAGTGTAAAGGTATAAAGAGTAATTATGATAATGGGGAAGTAAGAGCTGGTTGTACAAAAAGACGCCTATCTAAAGAGTATTTCGATTTTTTTAACGAAAACTTTGGGACTTGTGTGCAAGTTGCGGCAATGGGTTTTGACTCCAATGCCGATGTCGAAAAAATATCATTTTCACATAATGGAATATCTGGAGATCCAAGGCACTCAAATCGAAGTTACCACTCTGTAAATAGGGCAATTGATATTAAGCAGATTAAGATTACTCAAAATGGTGAAACTAAAATTCTAAAAGTGACTGATCAGAAGAAAAGTCCAACAAAAGAATTCTTTGAAGCATTTAGAGGTTGTTGGCATAATAAGATAAAGAATTATAAACCGGATTGCCCTGGAAGTTCACACAAGGGTTCTATCGGTCACGAGGATGACGATCATCAGCATCATCTTCACTTATCTTTGCCATATTGTCCTAGTAATGGCTATTTCGCAAAGTAATATAATATCATTAGCTTTCTCTATGTTTTTTTAAATTTAAGTTTTCACATGCTATGATGTGGTTTATTTTTTATTCATGAAAATTGATTATGAAAGAGGAATTACATATAAGTATCTTATTGCTTTCGTATCGATTGTCTTATTCACTATCATTGCTCAGGCATTGATGCAATTTTTCATTCTCCAACAGGAAAGTTACTCGCAAGTTATTAACTTGGCCGGCCGCCAACGTATGCTAAGCCAAAGATTGGCCAAGCAGGCCTTAATCTATTCGTTTAATACTAGTGATCACACAAGGAGTTCTTTAAGGAACGAGATTCTTGTAACCAAGGATTTACTCCTTTTGACTCACGAGGATTTAAAGAATGGAAGTCGAGAAAATGGGGTTGCACCCGCATTCACAGATAACATAAAAAAACAGTATACAGATCTTGATCCTGTTTTAAGGAATATCAGTAAAGATATTAATTGTATTGTTAATTTCTGTGATGATCAAAAACGAAGTCTTGAAGGCATCGTTAAAGAGACTGATGTATTTTTAAAAAATATGAATAAGATTGTTTTTGAGTCCGCAGACTATTCAAAATCAAAAATCTTAAACTTAAGTAAAATTGAATTAATTCTATTCTCGTTAATCATTCTTCTATTAATTTACGAGTTCTTCAAAATTCTAATTCCTATTAAAAGAAAGCTCGTTAATCAAGTAAAAGAATTACAGCAAAAAGATCAAGTGATCACACATAGTTCAAAACTTGCGGCAATAGGTGAACTTGCTGCTGGTGTTGGACATGAAATTAATGGGCCACTTACAATTATCAAAGGTTATCTTTCAAGATTAAAGAAGGAAGATTATGAGGCCAGTGAGCATGAAGATTATATTTTAAAATCATTAGATAAGATTGAATCATCGGCAACGCAGATTGAAAATATCGTAAAAGGGCTTAGGAACTTTGCTCGTAAGGATGGCCAAGCATTAATTATATTTGATCTATCCAAAGTTTTAAATGATTGTATTTTGATGATTGAAGAGATTTATGAGCACTATGGAATCAGTGTTTCTTTTGAGAATCCAGTTGGAGAATTACAGGTCAAAGGAAGTCCAGGCAAGATTCAACAAGTTGTCATGAATCTTCTTACTAATGCTAAAGATGCTCTAGAGGATTGTGAGGTTAAGGAGATTAAGGTTACTCTTACAACTAGTGATGACAAGGCCATAATTCAAGTAGCAGATAGTGGACCTGGTATTAGTGATGAGAATAAAATAAAAATATTCGAACCTTACTTTACAACCAAAGAATATGGCAAAGGCAGTGGGCTAGGACTTTCTCTTTCTAAAAAATTTATCAAGGAACATGGTGGAACAATTACTATTGAGTCTGAAATTGATAATGGAACCACATTTAGAATTGAAATACCACTTTAATCACAAAGTGGGGCCAGGATTGTTCTAAGCTGACTACCATTTAACTCGGCCTGATAAGGTGAGTAACCACTTGGTCCATCTCCCATAATATTCTTATCATCTAAAATGATCTTACGATCAGGACATTTTCGATCCTTGTAAGCGTCCGCTAAGCCTAGGTTATGGGCCAATTCATGAATGTAGAGTTTACATCTTTTCTGATCATTTATATTTGCTACGTTTGCGAATTTGTGAGTGGCCCACTCTGTTGCCGTTGGCCTTTTATGCTCCTTAGAGATCGTAATCGTGTGATCGCATTTGAATCGATCCATGATACCAGTCTCTTCTTTTAAATCGACATTAAGTTTGAGCCCGTGTCTTGCGTAGAAGTCTTTCACACAAGGCATTGATTTTCTCACGAGGGCCATTGATTCTTCTTTGTCTTTTTCATTTCCATCAAACGTTAAGTAAAGAGAGACATCAATATTAACAAGCCCTTCTTTTATGTAGGTCTTATATTTCGTTTTTGTACCAACATATTTAAATATGTCGATACTCTCATTACAAAGTGATTGTGATTTATAATCGACCTCAATAATAGAGTCTTCAGGGCGATTTTCCAGACAGCTTTTAATATATGTGCTTTTATTAGCGTAGTATGAGATTCTTCTTTCTTTACTACCATACTTTAAATTCCAGCCTTCAAACTCTCTATCATTTGAAAAGTAGTGTAGCTCGTTATCGATACAAAGATTTTTGTCTTTAACCTCTGTGAGCTCCTTAAGTTCACCGGTGATGGACTTGACGACAAGCTTGTTTTCTAGTGATTGAAGTTCTTCTTTTAAAGGCCCTAGTTTTTTTATAATTTCTTGATTTTCTTTTTGTAGCTTTGTTATTTGCGCTTGGGTTTCTTCTGCCTTTAGCATGCGATAGAAGAGATTATTTTTTTTAGCTACTTCTTCCTGATTCTTATTAAATTGAGAATGAAGTCGATTGATCTCCAATTCTAATTCATAATAGGTATCAAGATCACCTGCAATAGTAGTTAGAGAGGCGGCAAATATAAGAATGCTTAAAAGATAGAACATGTTTTCTTTTCGGTAGAAAACTAAAAAAGTTTACTTGCATATAATATCAAAGTACTTCTTAAGTTCTTGAATTTTAAAAGAAAAAGGGCACCCATATAACTTCTCTCTATTTATGTTAAAGGAAAGTCATCTGGGGGCCCTGGTCTATTTTTACTTCATATATTTATCAAAGAATGGAAGGATCTTCTCTGGGTGCTTTCCAAAGAAGTTGTATCCATCTCTAAATCTCTTCTTAGTGTTTCTGACCCCTCGATAAATTATTTTAATCGGTGAATTTCTTGCCCTTTTGTTTGTACACTGACAAATAGGTAGGCATATTCAGTTCTACTCTCTGCTCTGTCTTCTTTCTCTTCTAGGTCGTAGTACTTATTTAAGAGATTGAAGTAATCGAGTCTGAAGTTTTCTAAGTTCTGCTCACTTAGATTTAATGATCCATGGGCATAGATCCCTTTGAAGTTTTGATAGTGAGATATCTTTACTCGTAATCATCTTCTTAACACCACTTTCACTCATACCCAAAGCTTGCGCGACCTAAGTGATTACCTTTGCCCTTTCCGGGCGCATGAACTTGATAACAGTATACAGAGGCTTCATTTTTCAAGACCGACAAGTAAATACAGTTCATTATTGGAAATTAATAAAAAATTAACCTGAACTGACGTCTTATTAGATACTTAGGGCCTTGTCGCATCGCTAGATTTTATTGACCACATTATTTGTGTGCGTTATAAGTTATTTATACAAATAATACTTAGCTCTGATGAGGATGACTCTGTATTCAAACAAGCTTTGTTGGGGAATTAATGCTTAGACGCATCTTAATAGTTGATGATAATGAAGATATTCACGAGCTTATGTCTATGTGTCTTATCGATCTAGAGGATGATCTGAAAGAAGATCTGACTAATAGTGCTTTTCAGTCATGCCAACTTAAAATAGACAGTGCTTATCAAGGTGAAGAGGCCGTGGAAATGGCCAACAAGGCCTACCTTGATCAAGGGCCATACGACGTGATTTTTATGGATGTTAGAATGCCGCCAGGAATTGACGGAATTGAGGCCATTTCACGTATTGTCAAAAAACACCCAAAACAAAATTTTGTTATCTGTTCGGCGTATAGTGATTATACATTGGAAGAAATGATAGGGCGTATATCGTCAAAAGAACGAAAAATTTATTATCTCCCTAAGCCATTTACGATGAAAAACTTCTGTAGCCTAACCTCAGGCCTACTATATCCAGAATTAATTGAGCAAAATATTGAAGACAAATATCTATTATAAACCTTAGATAGAGATGTAATATCATGCAAGAGATTTCAAATTTTCAAATTTCGAATGAGCTTCATCGCAGTAAGAACTCTACTGTCTATCGTGCAAAAGATAGAAGTAGTAATCAGAAAGTTATCATCAAGGTATATAAGAAGCCTTCTCGTAATAAAATCGATTTCATAAAAAATGAATATAATATCCTGTCTAAATATCACAGCGATTCAATGGTCAATTGTATTGACCTTTTTCAATCAGAAGGTGACTGGGTCCTAGTCTTAGACGATGACGGGTCGGTCTCTCTCGATAAGAAGGCCCTTAATGCAAATTTATCAACGACTGAGTTTTTAAAATTAGCAATTAAGATTACCTCTGTGATCGAAGAGATTCACTCGAAGGGAATTACGCATAAAGATATTAACCCATCGAATCTAATTGTCGATCCAAGTGGCGAAGTTAAAGTTATTGATTTAGAGCTTGGTTCATTAAGAGATAGTGATTTTATCACTTTCTCTCCAGTAAATAAGCTTGCTGGAACTCTTGCTTATATGTCTCCTGAACAAACTGGACGCATGAATCGATCGATTGATTATCGTTCGGACTTTTATTCATTAGGGATTACTTTCTTTGAGCTTCTAACCGGAGAGTATCCATTTATGGTAGAGGATAAACTAACTTGGGTTTATCACCATATTGCGACAAAGGTGGATGTTGAAAGTCGTTTAGCAAAATATCCAAAGATAATTGCAAGAATTATTGATCACTTACTAGAAAAGAAAGCGGAGTCTCGCTACCAAAGCGCATCTGGAATTAGGTTTGATCTTGAGAAGTGCCTGGATGCGATTGAAGCAGGTCAAGCTGAGCCAGACTTTGAAATTGGCTCACAAGATGTGAAACATACATTTTCAATTCCAGAGACTCTTTATGGACGCGAAAAAGAAATCAACCTTTTAGTTAATAATTTCCTATCAAATGAAAAGAAGCAGGTGAGTTTTATTTCTGGCCCTTCAGGTATTGGTAAAACAGTTTTAGTAAATGAACTTTTAGGGCCAATTACAAAAGAAAATGGAATTTTTGTCACTGGGAAATTCGACCAATTTCAAGGTGATATTCTTGGAATTGCCCTTGTAAACGCTGTTTCTGATATTTTAAAACTTGCCCTTACTAAAAGTGATAAAGAAATCGCTCATTTAAGAGAGAGCTTACTTAATGCATTTGGGATTAATGCAAAAGTAATGACTGATATTCTTCCCGAGTTGGAAATGATTATTGGTAAGCAAAAGGAGCCAGCACCGTTAGGCCCTATTGAGGCCCAAACGAGATTTGAATTACTCTTCGTCGAATTGTTTAAAGTTCTATGCGAAAGGCTCGGACATATTGTTATGTTTATTGATGATCTTCAGTGGGCAAGTGCTAGAAGTATTCATTTGATAGAACTTCTATTGACGAACGAAAAAGTTAAGCCTCTCTACTTTATTGGTGCTTTTAGGGATAATGAAGTTGATAAGAATCATCCTCTTTCGGCCTTAATCGATTCAAATTCGTGTATTAATCAATCTGAAATTAAGCTTGCACCTCTAAACCAAAACAATATTAAAGACATGATCGATGGAACTTTCACGTCTAAAAGAGATTCATCAGAATTAGCTAAGCTAACACTTCAAAAAACTGCTGGTAATCCGTTTAGCGTCGACCAATTTCTTAAAGTACTTTATCAGAAAAAGATTTGTACTTTTAATAATAAGGAACTCCAGTGGGACTGGGATGTCTCTGAAATTCAAAAAAGTCAAATAAGCGATAATGTTGTTGATTACCTAATAGGGATGATGAAAGAGTTACCTGAATCGGCCCAAAAATTACTTAATCTATCTGCATGTATTGGGAATCGATTTAGCTTACAATTATTAAAAAATGCTACTGATCTTAGTGAAGACGAAATTCATGATGAATTGATCTCAGTTGTATCTGCATCACTCATTAGACCTCTTAACAATAGTGAATATAAATTTGCACATGATAAGATTCAACAATCAGCTTACGAACTCGTTTCGAAAGAAGAGCGTTCACTTATGCACATGAATATTGGCAAACAACTCTTATCACATATTGTTGATGGAAGTGTCGAACCGATCACTGTTGTTAGTCATTTGAATCACTGTGAGAGTATTATTGATGATAGTGATTTTAGACTTGAACTTGCAGAAATGAATTTTGAGGCATCTCAAAAAGCAAAGTCTTCAACGGCCTTTGATCAAGCAAGTGTTTTTTTGAGTTATGCATCTAGGTTCCTTCCTAGTAATGCCAATGAATCACATCATGAGACTTTCTTCAAAATAGAGAAGGAGAGAGGAAGTCTTTACTATCTCTCTGGAGACTATAACAAGTGTGAAGAGCATGTCAGATGGCTATTAGATCAATTAGAAGACCCGATCGAAAAAGCTGAGGCACATAATATCTTAATTATCCAATACACTGCACAGGGTGTATACGATAAGGCGATTAGTGAGGGCCGTTTGGCACTTAGATGCCTAGGTATTACATTACCAAGTGAAAATTTAAAAAATATTGTTCCGAAGGAACTTGCAGCTGTAAGAGAGCTTATTCCATCTACTGGAATTGAGTCTCTCTATGATGCCCCTGAAATGGAAGATAAGCTGAATCGTGTTGCGGTTGAAATTCTTATCAACCTCGATTCTCCATGTTACTTAAGTAATATTGACCTGTATTGTATTGTGGTCGCTAAAATCGTACAGCTGTCACTTACTTATGGGCCAGTTCCTGAGTCTGCAAAAGGTTATGCATCGTATGGAATTGTTCTGTGTTCATTTAATGAGTTCTCTTTAGGATTCGACTTCAATGCACTTGGAATTAAAATCGCAGAACGCTTTTCTCATCTTGGACAGAAGTGTCGAGCGTGCCACACAATGGCAAACCATGTTCAGTTCTGGACTCAACATATTAAGGAAGGGGATGCCTATAATGAGGAAGGATTTAAGGCAGGACATGATGCTGGCGAACACTTATGGGCGGGGTTTATCAAGCTATTTAAACCTTATAATCAATTCTTCCGTGGCCGAAATCTTGAGGAACTTCAAAAAGATATTCATACTGGAATTGAATTCTGTACAGAACACCCAAATCAAATTGGTATCGATACTTTAAGGGGACTTAGTATTGCAATTTCACAGCTTCAAGATGCTGAGAGAGAAAATGAAGTTCGCTATATTGAAGAATGCCAACAGAATCAAAGTTTAATGTCTTTGAGTATGTATATGTCTCTTAAGGTTCAAAATGACTACATACTACAGCGTTTTGATGAAAGTTTAGAAGCATCTTTTAAATCACAAGAGCTTTTACCATATTCATTCTCTGTTATTACTAATGTTACACATTACTGTTTTCAATCACTGGCGATTCTCGCAGTTGCTAAAAATAAAAACTTTGATGAGTCGTTAATGACAATAGTGGAGTCGAACCAAGAGAAGATGAAGAGATTCATGGACAATTGTCCAGAAAACTTTGCTCATATGTACTACCTCGTTGAAGCGGAGCGACTGCTACATAAAGGTGATACATACCTGTCTTTAGAGCTTTATGACAAAGCAGCTGCTTATGCTCAGGAGAGTGAATACGTCAATATCGAGTCTGTTATTCGTGAGAGAATGGCAAGAGTTTGGAAGCTCCTTATGAATGATGATTTTGCACGCTTGCAGATTCAAAAAGCTGCAGGTCTTTACCGCGCTTGGGGAGCATGGGGAAAGAGTTCTCAATTAGAGACGGAATTTGCTTTAACAACTCGTGATCAAGATGATGATATTGAGAAAACAACGACAATAACAACATCTTGGGAAAATTTTGACATAAAATCAATTCTTCTCTCATCTCAAGTTATTTCTAAAAATCTCATTAAGGAAGACCTACTTGAAGCAATGCTTGATATTATGGTTATTAATACTGGTGCAGCTAAGGGCTTCATTGTTTTAAATAAAGGTGAGAAACTTTTTGTCAGTTCTCAGAGCGGTGCAAAGACTATTGTTTCGCTTCCTACTTCCCTAGATGACTACAGGGAAATTCCACATTCTCTTATTAATTATGTTTGGCGTACGAAGACACCTATCCTTTATGGGGATAGTCTCTTTGCGAATCAATTAGTTGAAAATTCGAGCTACTTTTCAAGTAAGGATAATCTTTCTGTTCTTGTTGTCCCTATTGCTGATAAAGGAATTCTTTACCTCGAAAATAATGAAATCAATGGTGCATTTACAAAAGGCCACTTCGAACTGCTTGATATGCTTGTTGGTCAGCTTGCTATTTCTTTAGAGAACTCAGAATTATATGAGAGACTTTCTCGCTTTAATTCTGAGCTTGAATATGAAGTTCAAAAGAGAACGATCGAGCTTATGAGTGAAAAGGAAAAGGCCGAGGGGATAAGTAACGAGCTACGAACTGCTCAGAGACAACTTATTGATACAGCTCGAAGCGCTGGTCGTGCCGATATCATGTCTAATATTCTACATAATGTTGGAAATTCTATTACATCAATAATGACTGTTATTTATCGTATGGATAGAAGAATTCGTAAAAAGAGCTTATCTCCTGAAGAGCTTTATGAGGTTTTAGGAAATGATGTTAAGGCGCTAAAGAAGAAAGGGGAGTCTGTTTCAGAGCTTCTTGTTACTCATCTAGAGCATGGTATAACTAAGAATGTAATTGAGTCAGTCAATGTTAAAGAATTAATCGAGCAGGCCCTTTCGATGTTAGAAATGGATCACCTCGACTATATTAATATAGACGTCGATTTTGAAGAGTTGGTTAAGATTGACTTCGGAAATACTCTTACTATTTTAATGAACCTGCTTAATAATGCTAAAACTGCTTGTGATCGATCACAAAATCCTTCACAAATTGATATTCACGCATCTTTGAAAGATAAGTCACTTGTTATCGAAGTCTTTGATAATGGTGTTGGCTTTAGTAAAGATGCCCAGAAAACTCTTTTTAAAGCGGGCCTACAATCAAACCGTTTTGGAAAAGGTTATGGATTACATAATTCATCGAACCTTGCTAAACAATTACAGGGATCTCTGACGGCCGTTAGTTACGGTGAAAATCAAGGGGCGCGATTTAAATTGGTTCTTCCTCTAAGCTAAAAAAGTGATGGATTAACTTCTTTTTTTGAAGCCCCAAGGGCAATGTCGACAGCCATACTTACAGCACTTTCTCATGCGTCTAAGGCGTACCTCTGTTGAAACGATACCGCCTGTGACAGGATCTTTATAATAGTCATCGCCATTTTTAACGGCTTCGTCGTGTAGAATGCGGTATTGGGCCTTTAATTCTTTTCTTTTATTCTTTTTCAAGATTGGGACTCCTGGCCTTGTTTATAAATAGGGTAAGCAAGCTTGCAGAGGAGTCGACTTTACTCATATTTAACGTGATGAGCAAGTACATGTTGAACATGGCCGAAAAGAAGTCCTTCTCGGCCAAGATGATATTTAATTAAAGTCTGATTCTAGATTCATCAATCATGACTGCAACATAGAAGTCACGATTAAAGAAGTATGGAACAT
This sequence comes from Halobacteriovorax sp. CON-3, assembly GCF_043196995.1. Lineage (NCBI taxonomy): Bacteria > Pseudomonadati > Bdellovibrionota > Bacteriovoracia > Bacteriovoracales > Halobacteriovoraceae > Halobacteriovorax > Halobacteriovorax sp. CON-3. The sequence continues at coordinate 943,038 of NZ_JBEBNA010000001.1, read as the reverse complement.
CTGAAGGATAATCAATTCCAGCTTCTGCTCTCACAATTTTAACTACGTTAGATACGTTAATTACTTCACCGCTTGTTAGTTTCCATAATAGGTTTTCATTAACATCAAAAGTTAGTCTTACTGGGTAGCGAAGATTATTTTCTAATACTAAGACTCTTTGAAAGACTGTCCAATATGGTGCTTGAATATCAGTTGGATAGTCTGTTCCAGCTTCTGCAAGTTCTAGCTCAGCATGGTCAGTGTATACAGGAATTCTAACTCCATTATAAAGAGCAAGAATGTAGCCGTATTGAGGAGCTGGTGCATCTGTTGGAAAGTCAATACCTGCTACAGAGCTATCAATATGCATTGTGCTTATCGCTGGGTGGGCCATAGGGCCTGCGCTTACGATTGGGCCAGCAACTACTGGGTTAATAAGATTTAATGCCATTAAGAAAAAAGCGATGATTTCAATTTTAAGTTTCATATACGTACTCCCTTTGGAAAGTGGTTTAAATTGATATTGAACAAGAGCAGATTTAACAAGCAATAAAATATATGTATATATTATTTATATATATTTTGACCCTTGAATGTTTATTTTTAATATACTAGTCTTCGCAAATGGAAATATTCGAGTTTGAAAACTATCATAAATATCTACGCTACTTAGTTCTCGAGGCCTATGCTCAGAGGGGACTACAAGCAAGGTTGTCAAAGGCAATTGGCTGTCAGGCCGCGTATCTCTCTCAAGTATTAAAGGATAAGGCCGATCTAAGCGAAGACCAAGCGTTTAAATTAAGTGTCTTTTTTAATTTCTCTAAAATTGAGACAGAATATTTCTTGAATCTAATCCGCTACTCAAGGGCCTCAACTCACGAACTAAAAAGTTATTTGAAATATAAGGGCGAAAAGATTGCTGAGGAAGCAGGCAATCTCGCTTCCAGAGTTAATTCAATGGTTATTGACGATGAGAATGAGGAATATAAAGATTACTTTATTTCATGGATACCTTCTGCTATCCACATCGCAACAAGTTGTCCAAAATTACAAACAATTCCTAATCTCGCTAATCAATTTGCACTAAGTGAGAAAAAGGTTAGGTCCACTCTAATTTACTTAGAAAAGCTTGGACTCGTTAAGAAGCAGGATCAGAATTATATCTTTAGTGGTATGTCTATTCATCTTCCATTTGAGTCTTGGCTAAACACTCCCCACCAGGTGGCAAAGCGAATACAAGTATTAGACATCATTGCTAAAGAAGAGCCGAATAATATTCATTATTCATCTACATTTACGATTGATGAAAAAGATTTCTTGCCTCTGAAGGAGAAAATTCTAAAGCTAATTCAATCTGGCCAAGATGACATCAAGGAATCTGGAACAGAAGTTGTTTGTGGATTGAATATTGATTTTTTCAAAGCTTAAAATAGGGGAGCTTTTCAAGGTACTTTTTTTTCATTTACGAGAGCATGACATGGGCAGGCCGGTCCATGCGTAAAGTAATATGTTAAAAAAGGGGAGAGTCCTAAATAGATTCCAACCAACGCAAAAATTAAATCTTTAAGCAATCTTACTCCCTTTCAGTGATCTTTGTTCCTTATAATAATAAAACTGCATGAAACCAACTAATACAGGAGGCATGTAGCATAAAGGTATATCCATGTATAAATGCTCCATCGCAACCAGTCCTCGAAGAGTGTCGAAGAGATGGACAAAGGCATGAGCTGTAAACCAAACCTGTAAAATAAAAAGTGTATTCTTTCTCCATGAACTATCAATAACTGATTTAAATGAAATCACACTTAGCACTAAGAAAATACATCCTAGATCACGAACAAAATGCTCATTTAAAGGGCCAAAGTCAGGAATTCTTCCAGGAAAGTTTTCATACCAATGTACAGGGCCAACTAACATCCATATCCCGCTTAAAAAATTTCCTAGAAATAATAAAAAGAAAAATAATCTCCACCTTTTTTCCTGACTCATATCTATCCTTTTAAAAAATATTGCAATTTTCTTATTAAGGATATATTGTGTCCTTAATTAGCTCAAGGAAAAAAGTATGTATTTTAAAAAAGCTCTTTTAGTGATTAGATATCTTCTCGCAATCACGTATTTGTGGGTTGTAGCGGATCGATTAAGCCTACTAGGCCCTGCTGGAAATATGGGAGTTGTTTGGGGTGATTTTGATACTTTCTTAAGCTACACGGCTAGTCTAAACCCATGGTTCCCTGAAAGTGTTTCATATTTTTTTGGATATATTGTTACTATCGTTGAAGTCTTATTAGCTGTCTTTTTTATTTTTAACGTAAGGTTAAAAGAAACCTTCTTAGCAAGTTTTCTACTCTTGATAACTTTTACTTTCAGCATGATTTTTTCAGTAGGGTTTGAAATGGTTTACGACTTTATTATCTTTACAGTTGTCTTGGCCTTATTAAATGGATACATGTTTTGGAGACTTAAAAGAGACGCAGATTAGGACATCTCTTTATTTACCCACTGTTCTGATAATTCAAAGATTTCTGCTGGAACTTGAGAATTTATTCCTGAGACAATGTCAGATAATTTCTTTTCTCTAAGAATATTTCTCCAAGCTTCATCGGCCTCAAGCATCGCAATTGCAATTGTGCACTTTACACTTTTATCTTTGTCTTTTTTCTTCAAGCAAGGATTGTTAAATCGAATCTCCTGACAATTAAAGGTTCTTTTCTTTCCTTCAATGGCCTCAACAATTTCTAAAAGGCTAATTTGAGAAGGATCTTTTGCTAATTGATAGCCACCTTTTGGACCTAAGGTCCCTTCAATCAATCCATTTGAGGCCAAAAGTTGTAAGGCCTTAGATAAGTATTCCTTTGGTATTCCATGAAATTTGGCGAGAACTTTTGTTGGGATAAATACTCCCTCTGGAACTCTCGCTAAAAATTCCATGCAATGTATTGCCCATTCAATCTGATTTCTCAATTTCAAATTTGTTCACCTGTATTTGTCATTAACGTCAAAATTATAGCATGATATTAACTATATAGCTCCCAATTCTATCTTAATTCTTAAGTCAATGATTCGACTAAGCTTTAGTATGTATAATGTCGAATAGTAGTTATGAAAATGAAAGTGCGAGTAATGTCGTTCTACGAAATAGTGTCTGGAACTACATTACTCAGTTAGTAACACCGGTGGGAATTAAAATCGATAATTGGTGCTATAGGATATTGGCATGTATTTTTATGTGGAAAAATGGTTGAAATTGTTTTTAATACTGTTGTTTTTATCATCTTGTACTTTTAATCATAGAAATGATGATTATGAAAAGGATGTAAATACAATTAAGAATTTATTAAAATATAATGTGACATCAGGAAAAATAAACAAAGAGCTTGTATCGAGCTTTGACGAGTGCATTCAAGCTACAGATAAGGTTGCTTTTAAAAAATGCATGAGTATTAAGATGAAGACTGTAGATGAACATGTTTATATTCTTACTGAAGGTCCGGGCAAAGAATATGAGAATTTTGTAAAATCATATAAAGACTATTTGTTTTTTAAATTATCCATCTTCTATAATATTGATAAAGAGGATTTAGCGTTGATTAAAGCTCCTAATGATATCTATATTGATATGAGAGGAAATAAAGGTGGAACGTATAAGGATTTAAATAGAGTATTATGTAGCCTTTTACTTATTGATATTTGTCCAAAAGATAGATTGTTATCATTTGCATTATTAAAAAAGATAACAGTTAATGAAAAACTATTTAAACCTAGAACTGTTATTGATACTGAATTTAATAGTAGGGAAGATGTCGTAGGTAGTGAAGGCTTTACTGAGATTGAAGATTTTCCAGACTTGATCGAGTTTAGATTTAATCGAGAAGAAGATCTTTCAAAATTTACTTTTAATCGTAATAAAATTACATTACTTCTTAATAAGAATTGTTATTCTGCATGTGCAACTATGGCATCTCTTCTAAAGAATTTAGGTTATGATGTCTGTACAGATGAAGAAGAGTTTGTCTTGAAGTTAACACCTTTTACTAATATTCAAGATTTTAAGCTACCTTCTTCAGGTATTCGTTATGTAATGCCTACTATATATAGAGAATTTAAGAAAAGAGAGTATCAAGAGATAAGCGTAAAAAAATGTAACGAGAGAGTGTTAGCTCAATTTAAGTAGTGATGGAAGAATAGGTATGAATTAATGTTTTTATAGAATGAGTCAACGAAAAGTAACTAAGAGCTCAATGCTGAGTGGGGGAATACCGCACAATGAAAATAACGAATGAAAAGACTTGTGTAAAGTGTCATGCTGGTTTTAGTTTAAATTATCTAAACTTAAGCAAGGCTATAAAATGTCCATCATGTGGTCAAACTAATATGATAAAGGTAAATAACTCAGTTTATAATTGGGGGATTTTTATTTTCTATACCTTCGTTTTTAGTTTTTTATCACTTTGGCTTGCTAATGAAACTTTAGGAAGTATTATGTTTGCAGTTAATTTACTTCTGATTGTCGTACATAATAACTTGTCTTGTGTTTTGATCGAGAAAAAATAATGATGGAGAAACGTTTCCTGATTCACACATGATCTTCCTATGCATCTCAATACTTTGTTTTACGTCCACCAGTTCCACTTCCAAGAGCAAGGTCTTTTTTCGATACTGTTCCATCGCTTTTCATTTTTTCTATCGTTTCTAAATTTCCACGATACATCTTCTCAATCTTTTGAATGGCCCATGGATTTTTTCTAATAAATTTTAAAATTTTATTAAACATGGGAGGCTCATCATTGAAACTATTAATCTCAGTCATTGCATAGATTTCTTTACAGCCAAAGAGGTTAATAACATCTGTTAGCATCATCTTTAAAGTCACGCCCTCTAAGGGGTCTTTCTTGCGATTGTTTTGATCATTCATTTTCTTACCTGGTTTTATATTATTTAGGATATGGTAACTTATAAAGTGTTATACATCCATTTACACTTTATTTCTTGGTTAAGTTGGCAAGATGCCAAATATTCAGCAGTTTTTTGTTCTTAGAGAGGTGATATATGAATATAGTATTTATTAGCATTTATGCATTTTTATTTTTTGTACTCGGCGTATTGTCTACATATAGTTCTATGCTCTTTATTAGATTGAAAAAGGACTATGATGTTTCAAAGTCATCTAATATGTTTGAGTTTATAAAGGAATGTGATGATTATAGATGTGTAAAAGCACGAAAGATATCTTTAGCTGTAAAAGCTGTAATATCGATAATTATTATTATGACTGTTTGGATACTATGTGTCTTTTAAGTTACTGTCCGTTCGTTTTTGTGTGGTATATAGAAACTGTAGTTCCAGGTGCTCTTTCTTGCGATTTTTTTGATCATTCATTTTTTTTCCTGTGTTATGCTGCGAGTTCTTTGTTGATAGCAGCAGTGATTTTAAGCATATTGTCGACATTGAAGTTTGCACCAGCGGCCATTCTTCTTATTGTAGCAATTGGGACTTTAGATCTTCTCGAAAGTTCCTCTTTATTTATCACACTAAGAAATCCAATTATGATTTCATGAAAGGCTTCTTTATCACCATCAAGAATTGCTTCAGATAATGCTTGTGATAAAGCTTTCTTGCTCTTGAAAAATTCTACAGAAGTATCTTTGTAGAGTTTTATCCCTTTTTTTAGTTTTATTGGCTCAAGGGATTTGATATCAAACTCTTTCATTTAATCATCCTTGTTTAATCTTTTTAATATTGATTTAGCTATATTTATATCTTTTGATTGTGAGTTTTTATTGCCTCCAAGTAAAAGAATAATTAAGCCCCAATTTTCATCATAAGCGATAGTGAAATATACTCTTCTTCCATTCTTCCACTTAAGTTCGGCGAGATCTTTACTTAGGTTTTTAGCTACACCAAAGTAACCATGTTCTCTTATCCGAGCAATTCTTGAATTGATCTGTCCCTTTTCTTTAGGTGTTTGCTCGCTGAACCACTTCTCAAACTCTTCAGTTCTTATAACGGAATACATATAAATCCTATCATATATGATGTATAAAGTCGATTTTCATATCATTTTTGATATGAATTATGTGTTTGAAATATATAAAATCATATAGTTAAGCATTTACTAACTTACGTTATTTTCAATTACTATCTTTAAACTGTGAGATCCTATGAATATTTCAGATGTGGGATAGAGGGATTAGGGCCGTAGTGGTTAGAGTTTAGCTACGCGCTTTTTCTTTACGCACGGCTAACGAAAAGTGACTTGGAACCGAATGCTCAGTGAAAAAGGGTGCTTGAATAATTAATGAATACAAAGTAATTGAAGAATTTCAGAATATATTTACATTACTATTAAGAGCACTTTACGGTGCTCTTTTTTATTTCAATTTTTGAGTAATAGTTAAAGATAAATGGAGGGAGGGGCTTATGCGGGATCGAGTCGACCGCCAAAAGCAATTAGATCTGACACTAAAATCAACAAAAACAAAAAAGCCCACTCTTTCGAGTGGGCTTTTTTGTTTTGGTGGACCTTAGCGGGATCGAACCGCTGACCTCTTCGCTGCCAGCGAAGCGCTCTCCCAGCTGAGCTAAAGGCCCATATGAAATGGTATAAAGTATAATAGGCCAACCCGCTTGGGGTTGGCAATATTATAATTCTGGTAAATCACCACTTTGGTCAAGCTCGCGAGCAATTTCTGCTTTCTTTGTGCTTACGGCCTCTTCGTAGTCACGGTAGAAACACTGGTTCTTGTAAGCTTCGTTCTTTGTTGAGAAACGCTCTTGGCCTTGGATGAGGTAAGGGATACCACCGCTCTTATCGAGGAGCTTCTTACATCTTTTTAGAACATACTTAGCTCTAAGGCCCATTCCTTTTTGTTTAATCATTGGGTAGTAGATGGCACAAGAGTGGAGAGTGTCGCGGTAGATATCGTGACGGCTTCCTTTGTCCAGGGCCACTTTTACGTTCTTGTTTAGAACCTTGATGATTTCTTTTGCAAATACCTTTTCAAAATTTTCACGCGCAGTATTCATCAGAGGAATATTACTTGCTCCCACGTTATCTCCACGTAGAAGACTTTCTTGCATTCCACGGTAAATTGGAACAAGGAAGATATACTTCGAGTAATTTAAGCTGTCTTGGTACGTAAGCTTTGGCGACTCAGCATATGGAAGTCCATATAAGAAGTATTCTTCTACTGTGCGGATATAGTTGTAAAAACTTGCATCAATTGTCTCAACTGAAAGTACATCACCATCTGACAGGTTATTTGCCAAATAAGTATACGCAGCTTGAGAAAGATCCTTGAAGCTATCACACTGACAAGTTGGATTGTCGATGTCACAATCCTCTGGCGTTAAGCCTTGAGTGTCTGTCACAACATTTTCAAAATTAACTAATGCCTTTAGGGCCTTAAGTGCTTTTCTAATTCTAATTGAAAAGAGTGACGTTGCCTCTGGTCTAGTTGTTGTATTCTCTAAGTCTTCTTCAAAGATTTGAATAACTTCTGTAATTGAAAAGTCTTTCTTATTATCGCGCCAATTATCTTCGGCCTCGATGACTTTATAAAGTCTTTCGACATTTACTGAGTTTCTTAACTTTTCAGAAAGTCTTTCCTTATCCGCTGAAAGGTCTGCTAGAGCAGGCTTAACAACTTCTTGGATATATTGCGAACGGTCTTCATCACGTGCAATAGCACCTTCCTGACAATCACTACTTTCTTTTACCCAGTACTTACCATCTTGGAACTCACGACAATAAACTTTTAGCTTAGAGTTGATATTAGAATACCAAGTTAGCATATGGGCCCATTCGCCCCATGGACGAATATTTTGGTAGCTATCATTCCATTCCTCAATTTCGTAAGGATTTGGCTGATAAAGTCTAAGTTTTGCCTGTTCTTTTTGAAGTGTTGCAATTGTAACGATCGTGTCCTGCTGGTTTGCAGTTTCGTAAATGTCACGAAGCTCACTTAGAATACGCTGAAGGCGAGGGTAGTGCTTTCTTAAGTCCTTGATTCGTTCAAAGTCTTTTGTTGGAGTATCTAGTTCCTTAATATAATTGTAGAGCCACTTTGCTTCTTCTCTTGTTGCATTCTTGCGACGAAGGTTACAAGTCATGGCATTGATATTCTTATAGGCACACTTGTAAGAAACGTAGTAGTTACGACTACTGAACAGGTCTTCTAATGCCTGGTTGGCATCATTTCCTTTAAACTGAACGTATGAAACAAGGCTGTCCACCATATTTGCTAGGCCCGTTGAAGCTGCGGCCGTAAAAAGGTTTGAACCTGGATAAAGTGCTCCCGCAACCTGACCCATAAGCATGATCGTTGGACGAATCATCTTTGTTCCAAGGTCTTCATCACACTCTGGTGCCGCTCTCAGATCATCAAGGATTGTTGTGGCCATACTCAATGAATCAACGACTCCATTGTTGCGATTATTGTCAGCATCAAGAAGTTCTTGTCTTCTGCGCTGAAGGCTTAGAATCTCTTGATCATACTCACCCGCGTATGAACTGGCCGTCACAAGCTTGTAGACTTCACTTGAGATCGTCTCAAGATTTGAGTCGATGATGGAAAGTTCACTTGAGCTTGATTGGTATTGCTCATTTAAAGAGGCGAGGAATGCTTTAGAGTTGGCATAGATTGACTGACAACGGTAGCGCTCGTCATTGATATCTTTGATTGCTGTGATAAGGGAGTCAACAACTTCAAGGACCGCTTGATCACTTACGAATTGACATGAGTTTGCAAGACGTCCGCTAAAAAGTATTGAGCTATTAAATTGAGCCTTAGAAAACGTGGCCACCATCGTGATGGCCACTATTTTAATTATAATTTTAATCATTAAAAAAACCTGTGTGTTGTGTTCTTGTGTGTATTTATTTTTTTAGCTTTTTAATTTTAAATTTTTTAAATTTTATAGTCTGCGACGATCAACTTTACTTGGTCCTGAAATACAGCTTCTAAGTGCATCCACAACCTCTTCTTGATCATTGCATGAGTATTTTGACTTACACTGCGTCTCAAAGCAGGCAACATCAAAAGTACCAGTACATTGGTTTGTAATTGCTTTTAAATCTTCAAGGCCATCAAAGTCTCTTGGATGTAGTCTTGAAAGAGCACTTGATAGACAAGAGTTTTGAACAAGCCAAAGTCTTGAGTTAATAAATGTAATTTCTGAAAATTCATCACGATCATAACGGTACATATTCTTCATGGCCGTTTGGTGAGCGTATCCTGAAACGTACTGGCAAGAGCGAGCAATTGAAACCATTTCTTCAATTTCATTTTGCTCATAGCTTGAGATTAGCTTCATTGAAAGATCAAGACATCCTAGATCTAGTTGTCTTGAACACGCATCAAAGATCATACGATGCTGCGTTCTTGAACTACATTCACCTGGATTGTTTGCACATAGCTTCTCTACACATTGAGCCTGTGTATGAGCTGGAATTTGTGGTGCTTGAAATTGCGCCATTGTACTCGTTAAGTAAACAATAGCAGCTAGCAAGATTACTGCTCTAAACATAAATACCCCCAAAAATTTCCTATTCTTATATAATTTTGGTGGGCCTATGCAAAGGTCTTTATAGTACGGCGCAGGGCGAAGTGTTCGTAATCACATCAGGCATTATAAAATTTATCGAGCCTAACCTTCATATTTGGATAGATTTTAAGGGCCTGTTCATACCACTCTTGAGTACTTTCTTTCTTACGCTTCATCTCTACAGATCGTTTAATAATGATTTCGTAAAGAATTTCTGAAGAGTAGCCACTATTGATTGTATCAATGGCCATCTTTAGTGATTGAGAAGCAGTGGAGTCTTTGTCGCAAACGAGGGCATCCATGAGAGGAGCATTCTCATATTGAGGAAATTTCTCCTTCTGCTTAATTTGAATATATTTAGTTGTCCTATTATCAGGTGTGTGGGCAAGGACAACAAGCATACGTTCAAGAATTGCTGGCTTTGTTGTACAGATTATTGAAGCCTCTTCTAAAAGTTTAAGTGATTCTCTGTACTTCTTATTTACTGCAAGATCTTGGATCTTTATTTTTTCAAAATCGAACTTATCAAGTTCACATTGAACATAAATAACTAAAGCTGCGGCAATGGCATCCTTGATATCATCGGCCGGTTCATTAACTTTCTTATAGGCTTCATAGTAATTTAAAATCAACTCATGCTTTCTGGCCGCAACAGCAACCATTGAAAGATCCCTAAGCATATCCGGAGAAATAGGGTAGGTCGCATGAAGCTTTAGTGAATACTGAAGTGCCATGTAGTAATTCTTTAAATGCTTATATGTTTTAAAGAATAACTTTAATGTATTGAAGTCTGTTGGGTTTAGTGAATAAGCTTGTTCTAATGACTTGATAGCATCATCATACTTCTCTTCTTTAAATTGACATAGACCTTCAAGGTAGTGTGTTTCAAATGGGTTCTTTGAGAGTTCACGTGCTTTTTGTGTTATTTCAAAAACCTTCTCATGCTTTGTGCCCACGTACTCATAAGCTTCATTAATCAGTTGTCTGTACTCACTAGGGGAAGACTTCATCTTATAAAGCTCTTCCATTAAGGCCTTAATACTATCAACGGTAAATGGGACTGGAAGAACGAGGTCAACTTGTTGTTGGGCAATTCTTGAAATGGCATCAATTGAGTCATTCTGAGTTAAGAGAATGAAGCTATTCTTTGTACGGTTAGGAAGAATTTTTAAGTGTTCTTTTAATACTTGATTGTAGCGTCCTTCGGCGAGAACTTCATAAGAGAATACAAGAGTAGGCTTAAAGCTTCTCATCTCCTTAATGGCATCTTCAAAAGTTTTGGCAAATCGTACATTCTTTCTCTGGACGCCCAGAGTTTTAAACGCATTTTCATAGGCTACGCGTGCGTTTCCTATGGACTCGACTACCAAAACTTCCATGTCGTTAAAAAATGCTTCTCTATTCATTTCTTCAATTCCGTAACTGTCTCTTATTTTTATTCTTATTCGTTGTGTGTGTTTCTATATTGATTTAAAAGTTCATTAAAGCGCTCTTGTCTTTCTAAGATCACCGCCTCAATTTTCTTATGCTCTTTTAGGTTGTCTTCAAGTAAGCGGAAAACAACTTTATTCTTCTCTGGCCCATACTCTTCAATCTCAATAACCTCGCTTGCCAGTTTTATGACATTTGCAAGCTTTGTAATATTAGCGAGCTGTCCTTTTGGTACTTGCGAGCTTTGAATAATGTAGAGGTTGATCTTGTGTCCGTTAGCACATGATTTCTTAGGTATAATTGCACAAATACTACTAGGTGATTCCAGCATGAGTATTTGGTTTTTTTCTGTATCGTAGACGTTTGTATTACTTGTGATATTTTCAAACGCTAATATAAATTTATTGCTTTTTTCTGAAGCAATTTTAATAGCTTGTTTATCCATCCCTAAAGATTAGCTTAAGCTTGGAATTGGTGCAAAGGTGACCATTTTACCCACTTATTTAGTTGAGATCAGGGTGTTTTATCGACAAATTAAAGAGGCATTCCGTTTTTTTTATTGACGTAGTTCAGGCCAGGTACTTAAAATTACATTATTACAAATTTTTCATTAAAAACACTAAACACGAGGTTTAAAATGGCAAAGAAAAAAGCTACGAAAAAAGCAGCTCCAAAGAAGGCAGCAAAGAAAGCAGCTCCAAAAAAAGCAGCTAAGAAAACAGCTAAAAAAGCAACTAAGAAAAAAGAAATGCTTCTAGTTGGTTCAAAAACTAAAGAAGCTCTTAAGGGTAAAGGATACAACGTATCTTCAGACGCTCTTGAAGCAATGAACGAGTACGTATACTGGCTAGTTGATCAAGCTCAAAAGAGATGTACAGCTAACGGTAGAAAGACAATTCGTCCATACGATATCCTAGGATAATCGACACGAATCAATTTCGTTAGAAATAAAGAAGGCCAGCTTAGCTGGCCTTTTTTTATGTCTAGGATCGACTATTTTGATATTTCTGTTTGTTCACCTGAGAGCATGTCCTTAATTTGTAACACACCTTTTTCTTTCTCGGCTTCACCATAGAAGATCACATTTTTAACCCCACGCTTATTGGCGTAAGTCATCTGCTTCTTCATCTTGGCCGAAGTAGGGTAGATTTCAATTGAGTGGCCTTCACTTCTAAATTTGCGAGCAATTTGTAGGTATTCTTTTTGATCGTTGTCATCCATGTTGATGATCATATAATCAACGCTTGCGCTAATATCTTCAAATAATCCGCGATCAAGCATCACATCATAAATTCTTTCTGCACCAAAAGAGATTCCAACACCAGAAAGCTTCTCCTTTTGGCCAAACATACTTGTTAGGTCATCATAGCGTCCACCGCCACCGATACTTCCCATTGAACCATCAACTAGCTTTACTTCAAAGATACAGCCTGTGTAGTAATCAAGCCCACGTGCCAGTGTAGGATCAAAGACAAGGTTCTCAATACCAAGCTCTCTTACATTTGAAAGAACAAATTCCAGCTCTTCAAGTCCTAGCTTCCCAATTTCATCTTCACCAAGAAAGTCTTTAATCTTTGCTAGTTTCTCATCAGAGTTACCTTCAAGTGTTAGAAGAGTTGAAAGACGACTTACTTGGTCCTCATTGAAGCCACGATTAAGTAGTTCTTCTCCAACTTTCTCAGCGCCAATTTTATCGAGCTTATCAATGGCAATTGTCATATCTGTTAATTTATCACTAACACCTAGAACACTTGCAATTCCTTGTAGGATTTTTCTGTTATTAATAACGATTTCAACACCGTCGATTTTTAGGTCCTTAAATACATCGTGATAGACTTCAACAAGTGATACTTCACTTAGAAGTGATTCTGTTCCGATGATATCTCCATCACACTGGTAGAATTCTCTATAGCGTCCTTTCTGAGGACGGTCAGCACGCCATACCGGCTGAATTTGGTAGCGCTTAAATGGCAGAGCGAGGTCATTTAGGTTTGCACACACATAACGAGCGAATGGAATTGTGAGATCGTAGCGAAGACCACGCTCACACATCTTACTTGAAACTGCACCAAGGTTCTTTTCTTGAAGATCTTCAGGTTTAACTTTCTTTAAAAAGTCTCCAGAGTTCAGAACGCGAAAAAGAAGCTTATCTCCTTCCTCTCCATACTTTCCCGTCAGTACGTTCAAGTTTTCAACGGCCGGTGTTTCAAGTGGCATAAAACCATGAGATTGAAACTTTTTTTTAATTGTTTCAAATATATGATTTCTTCTTGCTGACTCGATTGGTCCGAAATCTCTTGTACCTTTTGCATTTTGCGGCTTAATAGTCGCCATTAAATTACCCCTTCGAAATAAATATATTTGTTTATACCCTGATTTTTAATACTTTTAAAGCAATAGGCCTTTAAAAAACGTGACTTCTTTGCCATAATTTTCTTATGAGACAACACACAAAGCTATTACCACTTTTCTTTATTCTATTTATCTATTCATGTGCTGGAATCAGGCCACTACCACAGCTTGGGACTTACGAAGTTGAACAGCGAGTTGCCCATCCTGGTAAGGTCAATAAAATTGTCTTGGAATTGCCAAGTATTGGTGAGAAATTTCGCGTTCTTTGTGGAGAAGACACTCTCGGGCACAATGTAACGGGAAATACGCTTGAGACGGTATGGGCACCAAAATATTGGTACTTTGAGACAAAAGATGGCGAAGAAACGAATGCGCCAACTTCAGTTCATTGCTATTTAAAATCTGAGGTCTATGGCCAAGAGGTTCAATACCATATCGCAACATTTGAAATTAAGCCGTTTGATTATAAGAAATCATATATCAAGGTTTCAAAAAAGCATGTCGACTTATCACCTGAGGCCGTCAAACGCTGGCAGGAAGAAGTAAAGTTACAAAAAGACGCTTATGCTACAGCTGAGCTGGAGAAATCACTAACGGATAAAGAGTTTATTAAGCCTCTCGACTCTAAAATCACGGCCTATTACGGAAATCGTCGTGTCTTCAATAATAAGAAGAATAGCTGGCACTCAGGAACTGATATGCGCGCCAGAAGGCCGACTCCGGTAAAGGCTTCTAATGACGGAAAGGTTATTCTTGTTAAGGACCTCTTCTTTAATGGAAATGCTGTTTTCATTGATCACGGAGCTGGTGTCATAACAATGTATTGCCACTTGTCAAAGTTCAAGGTTAATCAAGGTGACACAGTAAAGCGTGGTCAAATCATTGCTTTAAGTGGTAATACTGGTCGCTCTAGCGCTCCACACTTACACTGGGGTGTTCGTGTTCAAGGTAAATGGATTGATGGCCTTCAGTTCATTAAAGAAAAAGGGCGAGAGCAAAAGGCCCAAAAATATGTTACGCCACAAGTTGAAGGGAAGAACTAATGACTCCAATTATTATTGTCATCGTTTTACAAATAGCGATCCTAGCTTTCTTATTTCTAATTTTTAAGAAAGAGCACACTGTTAACTTTGATGAAGTCACAAATCTCATCCGTTCTCAAAAAGATGATATAACAGAGACGCTTTTTAGAAATAATAATCAGCTAGCGGAGAATTTTTCAAATCTTCGTGAGATCGTGGTTGAGCGCCTAATGGAGACAAAAGGTGCTCTTAATAAAGACATGTTTAGTTTTAAGGATCAGTTAACGCAAGACCTTGAAAAGAAATTTGATAAGACTAATCATGCTATTCAAGAAAAGCTTGAAAAGATCAATAATAAGGTTCAAGAAAACTTAAATGAAGGTTTCAAAAAAACTAACGAAACTTTTACTGGGATTATTGCTCGTCTTGCTAAAATTGATGAGGCCCAAAAGAAGATCGAATCTCTTTCAACGAATGTTGTAAGTCTACAAGAGGTTTTAACCGATAAGAAATCACGTGGGATTTTTGGAGAGGTTCAGCTAACTTCTCTTCTGAAGTCTGTTTTTGGAGAAGGTGATAAGTACTACAAGCTTCAGTATAAGTTAAGTAATGACAAGCTTGTGGATGCCATGCTTGATCTGCCTGAGCCAATTGGAAGACTTTGTGTGGACTCGAAATTTCCATTAGAGAACTTTAAGAGAATGTTTGAGGGATCGGTTGAGGAAAAGACTGTTGCTCGCCGCGAGTTCGTGAAGAACGTTAAAAAGCATATTGATGATATTTCTTCTAAGTATATTATTAAGGGTGAAACTTCTGAGCAGGCCGTTCTATTTCTTCCTGCTGAGGCAATCTTTGCAGAGATCCATGCCTATCACGAAGATATTATCGCTTACTCACAAAAGAAGAATGTTTGGATTGCTTCACCGACAACTTTTATGGCCACATTAACTACAGTTCAGTCAGTCCTGATGAATATGGAGCGCTCTAAGTATATGTCGATTCTTCACGAAGAGATCAATAAGCTAGGAGTTGATTTTGGCCTCTATGAGAAGAGATGGGGCGATCTAACTAAGCACTTAGCGACGGTTACTAAAGATGTCAATAATATTAATATAACGACTGGAAAGATTTCTAAGAGATTTCAGAGGATTATGGAAGTTGAAATCGACAAGGGCCAGGCGCCAGAAGTCGAATTTTCTAGTCAGGAAAGTTTAAATGACCTATAATGGTCTATAATTTTCAATTATAAAGGATATACATATGAGTTTAGAAGTATTTGTAGCACTAAGTTTAGTAGGGTTCTGGGCACTTCTTCCGGCTTCTCTTGCAATTGCTTGTAAAGATTTTGACGATGCAATGATGGACGATCATCACTAAGAAGTCTTTTATTTTGTAAAGAATTTCCTGGTATTAAATAGTTAGGCGCGATTCTATAATGTTAATAAATAAACATTGTGGGAGACGCTTAATATGGCCAAAAATCGCCGTCGCTTAAAACAAATATGGATTAATCCTAGTTTTCAAACTCACTTCCTAGTGAAGTTTGGTATTCTTAATTTGATCACTTGTGGCTTCTTTATCGCCACGACCTTTTCTTTCTTAGTTCGATTACAATCCATGGCCGAAGAGAATGGATTTTTTCAAAGTGAAGTATTTCAAAATTTTTGGGATATTCAAATTCAAGTTATTAGCTTTTCTCTGCTTGTCGTTGTTCTACTAACATTCTTTCTATTTCTTTATCTTGGGCTGACTATGTCGCATAAGATCGCAGGCCCGCTATATCGCTTAAATCAACATTTAAAATCGTTGTCTTCATCAGACAAGATCCCGGTTTTAGAAAAAGTTAGCTTTAGAAAAGGTGACTACTTTAAGGAACTAGAGGACTCATTTAATGAACTTGTAGATCGTGAAAATGACGTCAATAAAGGGAAGTACCAATAATTATCGTCACCTTATTTCGGTAAATTAGAGTTGAGTAATGTCTATCATGTTGAAATTAGTCGTGACACGATTATTGAAAATATGTCGTGATAAACTAAGTGAAATTTTTTTATTTTAATTAAGTGAGGGGTAAATGAAATACTTAGTAATCTTGTTGTTAACGAAGGTAGTCTTAGCACAGGGGATTTCTGTTATACCTAATAATTCTCCTGTAGGCGTAAAGCTTAATCAGGTCGGAAATATTGTTAAGAGAAATAGTTGCGATCAATTTCGTTCTACACATTTAAATATTACACTTACTCCAACTTGCTACGGTGCTAACTTAAGACACGCAAAGAGCACGATTGATCCACATGGTGGCGACATCAAAATGAATGTAAAGCTAACAAATGGAGGAGAGCACTTTGAGAGTAACACATTTTTCTCTCCTGAAGTCACATGGCCAAACACATATGGACAGTCATGTGCATGGGATATGGACACGAATAAAATTCGTTGTTTAATTACTAATGGCAATTCGTCTGCAAACGTAACTTATAATTGTAGTTATTCTAAGCAAAAGTTCTTCTTAGATGATTTCCTTGATTGCAAGCGATCTGGTGACCCTCTGTCTCAATCTGATTTGAATAAAGAGGTAAAGTGTAAGTTCTTTTATAATTGGAAAGGAACAGGCTATGCTGCGAAAAAATCTTATACGAAGAAAGCCGGAATTGCTAACTGTGGTATTCGCGGAAAGAATACAATGGAAGTTAGTACTGAAATTGTAAGTGGTGCAGATGATAATACTGAGAGTGAGATTGGCGAAGGTGAAATCAATGTTTTAATTCCAAACCTAACAATTAAAAAGAGGGTTGGTGTACGTGAAATGAGTACCGGCCGTGTTTTCTTCAATGGTAGTTCAAGTGATGTTAATGTAGAGTTCTTTCAAAAAGATGAAGCTAAAGATCAATGGGTTAAATTAGATTATAAAGGCAGTATCGGTTTAAATGACTTTGAAGACTGTTTAAGTGTTAAGGCCGCATTCCTTGGACGTAACCAATTTTGTGGTTCTTACTATTCTCCACTAATGTTAATTTTTAATTCTCAACTTCCACAGTTTTTAGGAAGAAGTTCTTTTCCTTTAATAAATGACGTTCCAGTTATTCATTGGGTTGAACCTAACTCAAAAGCTTACTTTCTTGCTCTTGATAGAAATGATGATGGAAAGATTGATAGTGCGCTTGAATTATTTGGGAATCAAAACGAATCAGGTAATGGTTTTGAAGCGCTAGCGAAGTATGATTCTAACGGTGATGGTCTAATTAATAATAAAGACGATATTTATGGCCGATTAATTCTATGGAACGATATCAACGGTAACGGAGTTAGTGAGAAGAAGGAGCTTTATTCTTTGGCCAGCAAAGAAGTTTCTGAAATTAATCTAAATTATAAACATGGAAATATTCCTTTTGAAGGACGAGCTGAGGCACGTGAGATGTCATCGTTTACTATGAAGGATGGAAAGACTGGTCAAGTATATGACATTTGGTTTTCTCCTGCGCGCTAGTTAATGAAAATAGAAAGGTAATAAGTTATTTAAGTAAAATGGACTTTTATGAGAATATTTAGAAATCAAAATGGTGGAGCAGCAATTGCTTTTATCCTATTCGCTTCGGTTGGTGCTGCATTTTTGGCCACTAATTTAAATACTCTTCTAGATATCGTATCAAAGAAGAAGAAAGAAGGGCGTTTAAATGCCGAGATGGACACCTTTACAAGAGGGGTTATCGCATACACATCATATGCTCTGAAAGAGAGATGGTGTATGGATAATAGTTGGGCAAGAAGTGATGATTGTACAGGAGATATGGATAAGGTAATTAGTAATAAGTTTAACCTTGAAAGACTTCTGTGGTCTAGTGCTTCTGTTACCGCAATTAAAAAAGCTTATTATAATGAGTACAATAGAGAAATTAATTTTGAACCTTCACTTGAAAAGATAGAAGCCAAGATTTCGATCTCATCACTTGAATCTCTGGGACAGAGTCATCCTTTAAATCTTTCACTTACTAATACATTAAGAAATTGCATGAAGGATATTCTTATCCGATTAAAAAAAGCTGAGAATAGTTCTTTATATTCTAGTGGTGATGACCGATTTATCGAAATATACGTCGAAGGAATAATGAAAAGTGATAAGAGCTGTTCAAATTATAAGAGTTCTCCTTATGGGAAAAGTTTAGTCGGCTTATTCCCTCGAACACTTAATCAATTTGCCGTTATTAAAGGAGGAGATTTTGATCTCTCGAAAATTAATGGTTCCAAATCTTCACGTGGTTTAAATATTCATGCACCTGTCTACGTCGATAATAATTTAATTGTTCCTAAAAGTGGATATTCACCAGTTGCATTATATTCTAATGTTTACGTTGGGCGAGGTGGCGTTAAGTTTCCTGGAAAAGATTTTTCACCAAAATCATTTGGGGGCAATGATGATCAATTATATTCGACATATAAACACGTTAAAAGTTTGAAGCGTGGGGTTGTTCTTGAAGGTGAAGTCGATGAAGGAATTGCAGCCTTATTTGGAAATGAATACTATGTGGATACAAGCTTAGCTAAGAAATGTGATATTTGGCGTAAGCTTGAGGATAATATGGCGGAAACAAGGGATTCGAGGCTCTTTGGCCGTAAAAATAGTGGAGGATTTAGCATTGGTCTTTCTAAAACGGAATTGGCCATATCAAATGAATTCAGAGAATACGCTTATCCAAGTGAATTTGTAAGTGAAGAAGCAGGCTATATTCAACTTCTATCTAACCCAACTAATACAGTCTCTTATATTAATAAGGGGAATTCAAAGAAACCTATTATGAAAATGGACATAAAGGTCTTGGATAATAATGAATCAGCGGAAGTCTTATTGGCCAGAGATTCAAGCATAAATATAAATTTGAATTCTGATATTAATTTTATTAAATCGAAAGAGGTTTTAGAAAAAGATAGTGTAGAAAGAAACGAGTTTGAAGATCTTTACAAAGAGAATGAATTTCAAAATGCATATGATCGACACGCTCAAAATTGTTCATCATTCAGCTCTAATTATCAAAGTGTTAGAGTTGGTGAGTGTTCCTTGGTGAATAGTTCATTTAATGATCATAAGGATAAGAGTTGCGCTCAAGCCTACGATAAAAGACCAAAAAGAAAAGAGTCTTGTGAAAAGAGAATTGATGGTATTAAGAAAAGCTATGATGATTATCAAGATTTAAAAAATGCATCACTTGTTGAAATTGAAAATAGTATTGCAAAGCAACCAAGTATCACTCTTGATCTATCTGCTGGAGTTACAAATATTACAAACTTTGCAATGGATGTGAAAAATCCTGAACAGTTAAAACTAGATGGTTATCGAAATATTCAGGATATTGAGTTAAGGTTTTGGGCCTTTGATTTTGCTGTAGAAAATAGTTCAAACCCTATTAGTGGACGACGCCATGCTGAGCCTCATAAGCCAGGACCAAATGATGCCTCTAATCCGAATGTGATAAAATTGAAAATTAATAGAGAGCTAGATGGAACTTTTTCAAGTGTTTCGTTGAAAAATAGTGAAGGCAAAGATCTTAACAGCTGGACATTATTAAAGAATGATTTTGGCCGAAACGAGCCTCCTCATAAACTAGAAGAAGGATCATTTGGGCGATATAGTAATGAAATTTATATACCTGAAGATGGCCTAACTCTTAGTGAAAGCGAGGAGCTAGAAGAGAAGTGTTCTGGTGTTCCTACAAACGATAATTTTCAATGGGATATCTCTTTTACAAAAAATACCCTCCATTCTTGGATGTATGACGTTGGAGGTAATGGGATTACGTTAACTGGCGAAATGGTTATGCAGGACCTCTATACATTTAATGAAAATAATATGTATCCAGGTAATGCTGGAGGTATCCCTAATCAGTCAATTACTAAAAAGTGTGTTATTCCGAGTAATGTCGATTTTATTTTCGGCTTTTATGCATGTGATGAATTAGTTATTGAGGGGCGAAGTAGTCGTCTTACTTTTGTTGGTACATTACTTGTTAATAAGTTTAATATTTCAAATACTGCCATCAATACTGGTATTGATTTTTATAATATCTGGCATCCAGTGGCCGTTGAAAAATTACGAAAAATGAATTGGTTAGCTCGTCGAGATAATGAAGGTAATATAAGTAAGTGTAAAGATGATGTTACTGTTTGGGATAAGAATTTAACTAATTCGCAAATGTATGACATGAAAACATGTTCTCCGATTCATTTTGTTTTAGAAGGCCCTAATAATTATAACTGGACTACAGTTGACCCGGAAATTGGTTTACCTGATGACGGTGGGATTGTGACTAAGTCTAAAATCCCAAATCGATATCGACGTTTTAACTTACAGACCTATTGGGTTGCAACAGGGAGTAAGTGATGTTTAGAAGAAATAAACTTTTATCTAATCAAAAAGGATTAACATTGGCAGAGATTGTTGTTGCTGCCGGGCTATTTGGTGTTACTGTCTATGCTTTTTTAGGAGGACAAAATGTTTTTCAATCAGCAAGTAAGAAGTCACGAAGTCAAATTATCCAATACAATATTGTGCATTCCTTATATCGAAAAGTCGCATCAAATAGTGCTATTTTTCAAGTTGACTTAGATAGTGAAAAATTTCTTTCAATGACAAGCTTAAAGGACTTAAATGAAAAACTTCCACTTGCTTGGAATGATAAATTAGTGACATCTACTGAGGATTGTTTAAGTTGTCCGGGGCGAATGGGGTATATCTTAGTTCCACATCCTGATTATCGAGGGCTTTATAAGTTAATTATTCGAGTTACGCACCGTAAATATATTAAAACTTTTAAAGATTTTGAATTTGTTATTTCTGGAGAATAAGTTGAAAAAGATTGCGATCTGGTCACATTTGAAGAATGAAATTGGTTTTACTTTGGCCGAGCTTGTT
This sequence comes from Halobacteriovorax sp. CON-3, assembly GCF_043196995.1. NCBI lineage: Bacteria > Pseudomonadati > Bdellovibrionota > Bacteriovoracia > Bacteriovoracales > Halobacteriovoraceae > Halobacteriovorax > Halobacteriovorax sp. CON-3. Next base: position 921,804 of record NZ_JBEBNA010000001.1, on the reverse strand, counting down.
GTTGCGTCTGGACTTGCGGGAGTGATTCTTTTGGCAGCGACATCTTTCTTTAGTGATTATCAGAAAAAGAATAAAAATGTTAGTTCAGAAATTTTGGAAACAATCAACTTAACCCAATTTGAGCAATTCTTAGAAAAAGATATTTCTCTCGCTAAACTTTCCCTTGGATCACTAAATTTGAAAGATGATATTAGAGGGAATAATTTCTTTGATTACTTCTATGACGTCTCATGTGTACGTTCTTGTGAAAGAGAAATCAAACTAGAACTTCCTGGTGCAGAAGGTAAGTATTCGAAAGAGATGTACTTTCTTATTCAAGATCCTTTCTTTGATAAAGAGGTAATCTTAAACCCAAGTGAAGCTTATTCGACGGGGGGAGAGTTTAAGGGATTAAATTATAATAACAACCTCAATAATAAACTCTTACAAGAAAATGTTGATGATGAGGATCAAGATATTATTTGGAAACAAAATGCGCTGATTTATACATATGCTAATCTCTCTGTTCGAGAAAAGCCTTCGACGCCGGAAAAGAGTCCACCTGTAAGATATAATTATCTAGGATGGGTAAAGAATCAAAACTCAAAATATCTCACTACAGAAAATATAGAAGAGGATATCTTTATCAATTGGGATGTTCGTACAATGAATTATTATTCTACTGAAGATGATTTCTTAAGAAATATTCCTTTTATCTATGGATTATCAAATACTGTATATGTTGCGAGGGCCAGAATTATTCGATATAGGCTAGAAGCCTATAAGGAAAAGGGTGTTCTAATGGCAAAGCTCCTAAGGGCAGTCAAGCTACCTGATGGTAAGTACAAGGAATTTGTAATTGGCGATAAAATTAAAGAAATTTCCTTTGTAAGAAAGGATGTATCTCTACCATTTATTGATGTTAGGTATGATGTCTTTTAAATAAGGCCTTGTGCTTGTGCCTGTTCAACAGTTAGAGTTTTTAGCTGTACCGCATGTAAGTCTTCACTTAACTTCTGCTTTAAAATATCCATAACCATTCTGTGCTGAGCTAGAAGCATTTTGCCTTTAAATTCGTCACTAACGATTGTGATACCTAGGTGATCGCCGCCACCAGTTAGGTCGTAGATCATTACTTGTGAATCTTTGATATTTTCTTCGATGATTGTTTTTACTTGTTCAAATAACATAAATAACTCGCTTTCTGCTTTTGCTCTTTCTTATAGTACAACTTTAGAAGCTGCATAGAAGCTTGTGATAAAAGTTAAAATTCTAAACGCTAGAGTCGTGATACCCAGGTAACGGTGCTTCTTAATAAAGCTAGAATTACCTTTTAGAATCATACGGCCAGAGATAACCATTGCGATGTAAAGAAGTACGCTTGATACCGCAAAGAATAGGTGAATCTTAAGTGCTGTTTGTGACTGGAAAACTTCCATTGCTTTATCGATAGCACTGCGGCTTAATTCAATTTGTAGAATTAAGATAACATCCCAAATCATCGCAGCAGACATAATCTTTACGTGCTTTTGGCGTTTTTTGCTCTGGGTTACTCCATAAATCATTAAAGATAGGATCAGAAATGATTGAATTTGAAAAAATGTCGCAGAAGACATGGCGCACCCTTACGTAATAAAAATATTAATAATATGTAGCTTAGAATAAGACATAAAAAGGTGATTATCAATACGATTTAACAATGATAAATTAAATAAAGGCCTAGCGCCAATGGGAGCAGTAAACAAGCATGGATACGATGAATACAGAAAATAACACACTAGGCAAATGGGCACTTCTTGATATTGAAACAACGGGTGCAGATTGTAGTGTTGATGAAATAATAGATGTTGGTTTTCTTCAATTTGAAGGGACAAAACTCGTTCATAAATATGAATCTCTGTGTCGTCCAAGTTTTGAAATTTCCAAATTCATCCAGAAGTTAACTGGTATTGATAATAAGATGCTAAAGCGTGCTCCACTTCTTGATGATGTCATCGGAGAAGTTCTTGAGTTAGATGGCCATGACATTCTTGCTCATAATGCAGATTTTGAGGCCGGCTTCTTAGACCATCACTTTGAAACCCTCGACTTTAGAGAAAGGCATCGTTGGCAAGACTCGCTCTACTTCTTATCACTTCTTTTTCCACATATGTCTTCACTGAAGCTTGAAAACTTTATTGTTGGTTTTGGGCTAGCTGAAAAAGAATTGCACCGAGGGTTTCAAGATTCAGTTGACCTCTTAAAAGTTGTGATTGTTGCAGCTCTTATGACGAAGAAAGATGCTGGTAAGTATAACTTCATGATGTCTTTAATGCATAAATACTCACTTCAGGACTATTGGTTCTTTAGATTCCTATGTCTCTATGAAGAAGAATTATTTGAGATCTCTGAACAGATTGATTTCGATCCGGCAGCTCATATTGAGATGGCCTTAGAGTGGGCATATCCTAAAACACTTGAAGATAAGCAAGTGTATGAGCAAAATTTTGATATGACCTTCAATGGCCAGAATGTGAAGAATATCTTCAGTGACGAAGATAAAGTATCAACTCTATTTAATGGTTACCGCTACCGTAAGTCTCAAGAAGACTTGGCCCTAAAAGTTGGTCAGTCTTTCAAGAATCATATTCACGCCATGGTGCAAGCGCCAACTGGAACGGGGAAAACGCTTGGCTACTTAGTGCCAAGTGCTTTATTTGCCCTTAGTGAACAAAAGCAAGTTCTTGTGGCAACGGGAACTAAGACTCTTCAGGCCCAGGCCATGAATAAGGATGTTCCTGCTCTTCATAAGCTCTTAGGAGTCTCTCCTAAGGACTTAAAGATTCGACAACTTGTTGGTTCAAGCAATCACTTTTGTGAACTTCTTTTTACCCAAAGACAGAATGAAGAGGACCTATTTTCTCAAAGTAATGACTTAAAAGATAAATTTGCAGATATCTATTTTGAATCTCTTTTTTATCACAACTCAAATAGTGCGCTAGAGCATATGATCTCAAAAGATGATCTACCATTTGTTCTTCGTATGAAGCTTGAAAACTTTTCACAAGCTCAAAAAGATTTGGCCGTTGATTACCGTGCTTGCTCAAGTAAGCAGTGTCCATTCTATGCCAATTGTACTTATATTCGTGGACTTCGAGATGCTAAGGAAGCAGATATCATTATCGGAAATCATGCTCTGATGTTTTCTTGGACAAAGTCTTTTCCTAGGCCTGCTTACGTGGTGGTGGATGAGGCCCATAAAATTGAAGGCGAGGCGACTAAGGCATTCTCTGCAGAGGTGGCACAGAGTGATCTTGAAAGTCTTCACAAGCAATTTCAAAATCTACAAGGTTTAGGTTCTCTTTTCTACCTAATCAATACATTGATTGAAGAGAATCAAGAAGAAGAGATCTCATCTCTTCGAATGTTATCAATTGATACGGCCTCAATGCTTAGGGATCACTTATTTGAGCTTCCTGAGAAGTTTGAAATGATCTTTAAAAAGATGCCTCGCTATACTGACAAGTTTTGGAATGAGCTTCCAATGATTATGCCAACAGAAAAGGAAGCCCTTCGCCTAAGTGTCTTCCACCATCTGGAGAGTATTTTCTATCTTCTTAAATCAGTTTATGAAAGATTATATCCATATACGATTCGCTGGCAGGTGAGCGATATGCAAGGCCAAGGTGAAATTACGGCTTGGACTCGTTTTGAAGCATTTGTGGGGCAACTTGAGGATGTGATGAATGCTCTTGCGGTCTTATTAAAGATTGAAAGCTCTTCTCAGCCTCATTCTCTTTCAATGAAGTATCATGAGCAGCAAGGATTCCTACTAAGTGCAGGGCCAATCAATACTGGACGCATCTTACATGACCAACTACTACAAACTTCTTCATCGGTTGTTTACACTTCTGCAACGCTAGGAAATGAGCATGGGGATCAAGGAAGTCGCGGGATGGAGTGGTCGACAGGTTATCTTTATAGTGAACCTGAGAGGCGCTTTAGAACAGGGCTCTATCTACCTTCAGTATATGATTATAAGAACCGTACAAAAGTTTTCTTATGCGATGATACACCATCTCTTTATGATAAGGACTTTGTGAAAACAATTTGTGATCGCCTAACTCCTTTTATTGAAGATATCGATGGAAGAACTTTACTCTTATTCTCTGCTCGTGCTCGCTTTGAGAAGGCCGTGGAATATATGCTTGATAAATTTGAAGGCAAGCTTCCTGTTTTTGTTCAAGGTATGGGGGCCAATGTTGTTGAAGAATTTAAAGAGAGTGGAAACGGAATCCTAATTGGAATGGAGTCTTTTGGTGAGGGGATTGATGTTCCTGGTGATGCCTTAAGATTTGTCTTTATTGATAAAATTCCAGACCTTTCAATGGAGCAGGTTATTCGTCTTCGCCGTGAGTACTATGAAACAAATATTGGTAACGAATTTGAAGATTACTATCTTGCCCATAGAACAAGAAACCTACATCAAAAACTTGGAAGGCTGTTAAGAACTGAAACTGATGCAGGTGCGGTCGTTGTTATCGACTCACGTGTAAAAAAGTGGAAGAACTCGACAATGGCAAAGCTTACAAAACAGATGGAGCCATATCAAATTCACCGCACGAATTTTAAAGAAGCACTTGAAGCTTCTAAGGATTTTGTGAATACTTTGGATTAAAATCGGTAACCAAACTCGAGTAAGTACATATAACGATCACCGAAGCTTAATTCTGTGGTCAAACCAAATTCGCGATTTATTTCATAGTTAAGGCCCGCAAGTCCGTGCCATCCACTAGATGAAAGGCTTACGTTAAGAATTATATCTTGGCGTGAGCCGGTAATTTGAATATTGCTGTCTATATACATGGCCCCTGTAAAGATTTGAAGTTTCCCTGCATTGTATCCGCCTCGAAAAGCGATACTATAGAGATTTACATCTAATTCATCTTCAATGATAACGTCAGTTAAGTTGAAATTAGTCATGGCAAACCAGTTATTGTAGCCAGCAACTAAGACTCCTCCAAGATTTGCGACAGTACCTTTTGCTTTAAAAGGTATCTTATGTTGTTGGGCACCGACAATTGGGAGCTGGGTTTTAAATTCAAGTTGAACATTGGAGTGAATCTGACCTAGGCCAAGGTATAGATTAAAGAAAGGGAGTAGCCAAAAATCAGTTCGAATCATATTGATTTTTGTTTCAGTATCGACTTTCACATCACCAGTAACAGGAAGTGCTGCAAATAGGTCTTCACCATTTAAAGTTGCCTTATCAACACCAAATTTTTCATCATGTTCTATTCTAGAAACATTAACCCCATAAGGACGAGGTAGAGTGTAGCCTCGCTTCTTTGCTTCTTCTCCCCAAATTGGAAAGTAGCGAGGTTTTTCCTCACTAACTTTATTGACCGGCATTTCTTGGGCAAAAGTTGATAAGGGACTAAGAAGAATAAGTAGGTAGAATATGATCCTCATTAATTTGTCTTCCTTATATACTTTCTAATATCATCAAACTCTTTTGGAGCGACTGTCTTGGCATAGTCGATCTCTTCTTGGGTTAGGGGGATATAGCCTCTGTCATAACTCCATCCATAGCCCCAACGATAAGATGTTTGGTACTGAGGGCCACCGCCAATTCTAACCCCAAGGTACATGACTATGGACATCCAATCAGTGAACTCTTCTTTTACACATGCTTTCAACTGCTGGTCGGCATTAAAGCGCTGGGCCTCTGTGCCTCCGAGCCAATAATGTTGGTCGTGGACAAAGCAACACTTAAGCCATGCATCTGGCTTTGAAATCGTTCCGTCCGGCCACTTCGAACAACCATCTGACATAAAAGGTGAGAGTTGCTGTGAAAGATGGATTTCATTCTTCTTACTTATATCACTTCTACTAGCAGGAAGCTTCGCACAGGAAGTCGCGATTAAGAGTAAAGAAAGGTTAAATATAAAAATATAATTCTTCATATAGCTATCTTATACGTTTTTTGAAGTTAATTATTCTTAAGGTAGTTTTCGTCAAATTCTTTATCGTATTGAGCGATCTTTCTAAAATCTTTAATTGTGAGTTTCTTATTCCAAAGGTGTTTTGGAACGTGCTTAAATGTCTTTTCATATGATGAATCGATTTCAAATTGAATGACTGCAATCTCGTCTAAATTGTAACTCTTAAAAAAGCTTTTCATTTCAAGCACAACTGGATTTTTAAGAGGGGAGGCCGCAATCTCAAGAGGTGCCAGCTTCATTGATAGGCCGTAGTCTCTTTTTTTCAACATGAATTTCTCTGGCAATCTAATATCGATATCCCACCACACTTTGTTGGTTGTCATAAGAAGCCTTTGCGTCTCATCTTTATCGACTGGTTCTAACTCTTTTAACGACTCCTCAAGCCAGGAAGTCATATTCAAATTGTATTGTATACTGGAAAAGGTAAGGTGCTCGTTGATTAAAGCCGAAGCGATCTTGGCGCCAAGAATATTTGAATAGAGATCCTCTGGAGAATAAGCAGATGGTTCCTCTGAAAATATTGAGACATTTCTGTAGCCATGCCATTGAGCAAATTCATGAGAAATGGCCATTTCATATGCAAGCTTTGAAGCAAGTGCCGAAGTAAAATAAATCTTCTCTTTACCTTGTAATTTTCTAGTATCAAATGCTTTGAAAATAATTACTCGCTTACCAATTTCTTCGGGTAATTCAATTTTAAAGTCAGTACCTAATTTGGGATAAATCTTATAGAAAAGGGTTAATGTGATATCCGCTGTATCCCTGATGTGAGCAGTATCAATTAGGCCACCTCTTTTCGTATAAATAAGCCCATTAACTTCTGGATTTCTTTTGCCAATTGAGGCCATCTCTTCTTTTGAGAAATTATTAATATTGTATATATGTGTTCCAAGTGATTGGTAGTTGACAGTGTTTCGTTCTTTAAAAAAAGGGATTGGAATGGATAAAAGTTTGATTTTAAAATTTGTCCCAAAAGCACAGCATGGCCTAAAGTTTTGCGAGAACTCGACTTTATCTAATTGGTTAAGTTTTAAATCAAGACTTGAATTCTCTCCATAATCTTTTGATAAGACACTATTTATGGCGTTACTGTCGGGTTTGGTCGTTTCAACCCAGATATTTCCAGCACAAGAAGATATCAAAATTAACATAAATGTTGATATCCAAAGCCTTTTCATCGTTAAGTTCGATCGAGGTTGTTGAGATATTTAATCGAAATATTCGTCCCTTGCTTATCTTTTATAATATAGGGAATGGTTTGGTGTTGAGATAGCCAGATACTTAGGAACTCTGGATCCACTTTCATATCCTTACTGTCTTCAGAATCTGATTTTTCAAATAACTTGTACTGAACGGCCGTTACTGTTGCGCCTGCTATCTTGATTGACTCAGAAGTTTGCGCTGCTCTTTCAACAACGATATTATTATTGATAATAGGGCCTTCATACTTCCACTGATTATTTGAAGAAAAGAATGAGTAGTAGTTCTTTCCAACGGAATCAAATTTCTTTGACCAAAGAAAGAGCATACTGCAACAGCTTAGTGGAGTGGTGACATAGAATTTTGGAGAAGTCGTGATGGATTCTTGATTAACTTCACCATCGCATTCAAATTGATACTTGAGCTCACTCGTCGAATGATCAAATAAGAAAATTTCTTTAGAGATCTGTTCCCCAAGACTTTTAATGATTTGCACTTTGACTGGGGTGTATTCCTTATCAACAGTGTAGGCGACATTGATTTTTAAGAGCTCTCCGGTCATTACACGTGCCAGCATTTCTCCTTCAAAGTAGATTTGGTGGAGTTTTGGCCTGCGGTAGACTTCAAATGTTTCTTCAGCATAGAGATTATCCTTGCGGGAGTAGTTGTATGCACCGCGAAAGATCTTTTCTCCTTTATTGCTGTTTCCAAAATAGCTCATATTAAATATTATATAGTAAATTAAAATTTTGTAGAAGAGGTTAGTTTTGCGCTCCGGCTTTCGCGTATTTGTTGAACGCTTTATCTATTTATTCAAAACCGTTGCTTTTTGGTTTATTACAATCATCGGCAACCTCGGTGTTGTTATCTTCGCCTTCGTCTTCTTACACCTTGAAAAAGGGCACAATCCAAAAGTTATTGAGCTTGGAGATGCTATTTGGTGGGCCTTTACCACAATAACCACTGTTGGTTACGGAGATATTACTCCTGTAACACTATGGGGAAGGGTTATTGCAATTGTTCTAATGATCTTTGGAACGGGGCTATTTGCCACTTATACCGCAATTTTTGCTAATGTCATGCTTGGGCGCCAATTTCTTACGATCGGAAGACGTGTACAAGTCTTAAAAAGAAATGTAGAAGGGATGCAATCAAGTCTACATAGAGAAGATTTAATGCTAGAAAGAGAACTAGCTAAGTTAAATAAAACTTTAAATATATTAAATGATAGAATGACGAGTCTTGAAGAGAGAAATGGAGAAAAGAAATGAGTTATGAATTTTACAAAGTACTTCACGTGTTTATGGTTGTCCTTATGGTTGCTGCCTTTGCACCTCAATTTGTAAGTACTGAAGCGCAAAACAGAAAGCTATTTAAAATTACTTCTGGTATTGCAAGTTTCCTACTTTTCGTAGGTGGTATGGGGCTTCTTGCTCGTATCGGTGTTAGTCATGGTGCTGGTTGGCCTCTATGGGTTAAGGTTAAGGTTGGACTATGGGTTGCAGTTTCTGCGCTTGGGCCAATTCTTGCAAAACGCATGAAAGCAAATCGTCTTGCAGGTCTAGGTTTAATTCTTGCACTAATCTTCGTTGCAATCTTTTCTGCAGTAACTAAATACTAAGAAATTTTAAAGAAGAAATTTTGGACCGTAATTGGTTAACATATAAGGGCCTTTGGGCCCTTTCTATTCCTTCCATCCTCGCATCGATGCTCGAGCCACTAAGTTCAATCGTCGATACTGCTCTTGTTGGAAATTTTGATACGAATATGCTGGCCGCTATGGCCATCGGCGTTTCTATTATGTCATCCATCACTTGGATGTTTAATTTCTTAGTACATGCGCCTATTCAAGCGATCTCGCAAAAGCTTGCCAAGGGGGAGTATGAAAATGTTGTCTCACTTATTAAGGTAACATTTTTAATTGCTTTCTCCATTGGACTCTTGCTGGTTTTGATTTTTGTTCCAGCACGTCACTTTGTTTATGACTTCTTAAGCGTAACGAAAGAACTTTACTCTTTATGTGATGAGTATTTCTTAACGAGACTATATGGACATGTTTTTATTTTATTATTCATGTCGGCCTTATCTGTTCTTAGAGGAATGGCAAAGGTTAATATTGTCCTAGGTATTATTGGTGTGGCCACTTCGGTAAATATTATTTTGTCTTACCTGGGGCTCTATCAACTTAATATGGGGCTTTCAAGTGTTGCAGCCGCAACAATTATTGCTAATGCAATTGGCTTCTTTATTAGTCTCTACTACATACTTACACATGAAAAGGTTCGCCATCTTTTCTTATCGCAAAAAATTATTCTGGCCGATGCTTTTCATATGGGAAAAAGTTCGATCAATGTTTTCATGCGTTCGGCCTTCTTGACGCTAAGTTTTTTCTTGGCCACAAAAGTAGCAAGCTCCATTTCTTTAAAAGCTCTTGCGGCCCATCAAATTATATTAAATCTTTGGCTATTTGCTTCCTTCTTTACAGATGGCGTGGCCACGTCTGGCAATATTATTGGTGGAACACTCTTTAAAAATGAAGGCCATGATCAGTTAAAAGATATCTTCCATAAACTTCTTGTTATGGGGGGAGCTATCGGGATTATCTTTTGTTTGATCTTCACCTTTGCTAACGGTCCTCTGATCTCACTTTTTACTTATGATGAAAGCATTCATGAAACGATAAAGGGGATTATTTACTTCCTTGCTATTGCCCAGATTCCGGTGTCGATTGCCTATGTCTACGATGGCCTTGTCTTTGGTATCAATCGTTTCGATTTCTTAGGACGCCATATGGTGATCGCCTTCTTTACATGCTTTCTTCCTCTGGCCTACTTAAGCTATTTGAATCAATCCTTCTTGCTCCTTTGGGGGGCAATTTTCTCGGTGGGTATCTACCGATTTATTTCGAATGCATACTTAATCGGAAAGACATTAAAGGTTAAATCAACATGAAAGAAAAAGGATCACAAGGTTTCTCAAAAGACTATTGGGACGTCAATTACGAGGAAGCTGATCAAATGGATGGAATAGGTAATGTGGAACAACACGTTGGCTATATTAAAAATTTATTTGGTTTAGAGTATATTGATATCAGCTCAATCATTGACTTAGGTTTTGGCCTTGGTCACTTATTTGAGGCACTTTTAGAGGAATTTAAGCCCTATAAGGCCCATGGTATTGAGCCAAGTGAGCACGCTTACAAAATTGTTAAAGATCGCGAAATCAATAAGATCGAATCAACGAAATTTAAGTTAGAAAAAACAGATATTGTTAGTTGGTGTCGAAAGAATGAAAACACTAAGAAGTCATTTGATCTTGGTGTTTGCACAAGCGTTTTTCAATACCTCACAGATGAAGAGCTAGAGTACTGTTTGCCAATTCTAGCTTCCAAATTAAAGTATTTTTATCTAACAGTTCCAACAGATAAAGAGTTGGATCGTCAGATTGAAGATCTTGAGTTTAAAGACGAATATGCCATTCGCAGAAGTCGTACAAAATACCAGAAAATGCTAAGAGAGCATTTTACATTTATTTCTAGTCGACTACTAGAAAGCAAGGTATATTTTGATGAAACAAACACAAATTTTACCGACTTATTATATCGATATTAAATGGAGTTTATTATGAGTAATTCTGGTCTTGATACAAAGACATGTGAAGCAATTGTTAAGGGTGAGGCCAAGGCCCAAACTGCAGCTCAACTTATGAGTGCACGTTACTTTGCTTATACAATCGGCAATATTGATTTCATCGTTGATTCAACACACCCAGATCATAGAGAGGATATGGATGTAAATGAAATCAAGGCGTGGTCATCGCAATCTGAGTGGAAGGGTCTTGAGATCGTTGACACTGCAGAGGGGACAGAGAGGGACGACTGGGGAATGGTTGAGTTTAAGGCAACTTTTGGCCTAGGCGGACAAGACCATGTGCATTATGAACGTTCTGAATTTGTTAAAGTTGATGGAGACTGGTTCTTTGTTGACGGTGAGCCAATCGTAGCGCAGGTAAAGAGAGATGGCGCCAAGGTTGGACGCAATGACCCATGTACTTGCGGCTCAGGTAAGAAATTCAAGAAATGTTGTGGTCGATAATTGTCGACTAAACAGCCTTTGTTTTAACGCGTTATGGTCTCTTAATCGAGTACGTGATTAGTTAAAATTAGGGTTACAACTTTATGTATTTCTGTTAAAAAACTAATAATTTCATAAATATTTTATTGTTAACAAACCAAGATAACGGGATTTGTCGCTATGATTCACATTAAGAGAGGATTGGATCTTCCTATCAGTGGGAAGCCATCACAAAAAATTGAGGTAGGACCTCAAGTGACTAAAGTCGCGCTTACTGGGCCAGACTATGTTGGAATGAAGCCAACTATGCTTGTTCAAGTAGGTGACGAAGTTAAAAAAGGTCAGGCGTTATTTTCTTGTAAGAAAGTTGAGGGTGTTCTTTATACAGCACCTATCAGCGGAAAGGTTATTGAAATTAACCGTGGTGCAAGAAGAGCGTTTGAAACTTTAGTAATTGAAGTTTCAGGTAACGAGCAAGTTACATTTGAAAACTACAAAGGGACGGGAGTAAAAGATTTAGCAAAAGAAGATGTTCAAGCACTTCTAGTTGAATCAGGTCTATGGCCTACTTTCAGGACAAGGCCATTTTCTAAAGCACCAGCTTTAGCTTCTGAGCCACATTCGATTTTCGTAACAGCAATGGATACAAATCCACTTGCAGCTGATCCAGCAGTAGTAATTGCTGAAGCAAGCGAAGATTTCGTAAACGGTGTTGAGGTAATCTCAAAGCTGACTGACGGAAGAACTTTCGTTTGTAAGGCAGCTGGTGCAAATATTCCAACGCCTTCAACGACTAAAGTTGAAACAAAAGAATTCGCAGGTGTTCACCCAGCAGGAAACGCAGGAACTCACATTCACTTTATTGATCCTGTAAGTGCAAATAAGACTGTATGGTCAATCAACTACCAAGACGTAATTGCTATTGGTAAATTATTTGCAACTGGTGAACTATCAACAGAAAGAATTATCTCAATTGCAGGTCCAGCATCTGTAAACCCAACACTTGTTAAAACTGTCCCAGGTGCTCACTTAGGTGAAGTTACTTCTGGTAAAGTTGGACAAGGTGAGGTGAGAGTTGTTTCTGGTTCTGTTTTCAGTGGACGTGCAATGGTTGGAACTTTTTCTTACCTAGGACGTTTCCATAACCAAATTTCTCTACTTACTGAAGGACGTGAAAGAGAGTTCTTAGGATGGCACAAGCCAGGTCTTAATAAATTCTCTGTTAAGCGTACTTTCCTACACTGGTTAAAGCCAGGGCAGATTTTTGATTTCACAACTGCTACTCACGGTTCTGATAGAGCTATGGTTCCAGTTGGGTCATACGAAAAAGTAATGCCTCTTGATATGCTACCAACTCAACTTTTAAGAGCACTTGTAACGAAAGATGATGACTATGCAATCGAACTAGGTTGTCTAGAGCTAGATGAAGAAGATTTAGCGCTTTGTACTTTCGTAAGTCCTGGTAAAGTTGATTTCGGTCCAGCTCTAAGAGAAAGTTTAACTACTATTGAGAAAGAAGGATAATTACAATGTTGCGCAAACTTCTAGATTCTCAACATGATAATTTCGCCAAAGGCGGGAAGTTCGAAAAGTTTTATGCTGTTTATGAAATGATCGATACTTTCCTTTATACTCCAGGTGGAGTAGCGAGAGGTTCAGTTCATGTTAGAGATGCACTTGACTTAAAAAGATTAATGATCACAGTTGCTATTGCTCTTATTCCAGCAATGTTTATGGCAATGTACAATACTGGTTTTCAGGCCAACTCTGCTTTAGCAGCAGCTGGTATGACTCCTGAAGGTTGGCGTGCTGATATCATCTTAGCACTTGGTGCAGGCTTCTCTCCAGATAGCCTTGTAGCAAACCTTCTACACGGGTTCCTTTATTTCTTCCCAATCTTTCTAGTAACACAAATTGCTGGTGGTTTCTGGGAAGCTCTTTTCGCGATCGTACGTGGTCACGAAATTAATGAAGGTTTCCTTGTTACTGGGATGCTTTTCCCACTAACTCTTCCTCCGACAATTCCTCTATGGCAAGTAGCTGTAGGGATCTCTTTCGGTGTTCTTATTGGTAAAGAGGTTTTCGGTGGTACAGGGAAAAACTTCCTTAACCCTGCTCTTACTGCTCGTGCTTTCCTTTTCTTTGCTTACCCTGCACAAATTTCAGGGGATGCAGTTTGGACAGCAGTAGACGGTTTCACTGGTGCAACAGCTCTTTCTCAAGCGGCACTTGGTGGTGTTGGAGCAATCACGACTTCAATGCAAGATGCATTCTTAGGATTTATGCCAGGTTCAATGGGGGAGACTTCAGCTCTTGCTTGTTTAATCGGAGCAGCGGTTCTAATCATCTCAGGTATCGGTTCTTGGAGAATTATGCTTTCAATGGTTCTTGGAGCAGTTGTTACTTCTGGAATCTTAAATGCTATCGGTTCTGATACAAATATGATGTTCTCAGTAACTCCACTTTGGCACTTAGTTATTGGTGGTTTTGCTTTCGGTACAGTGTTTATGGCAACTGATCCAGTATCAGCTTCTATGACACACAAAGGACACTGGTTCTATGGTGCTTTAATCGGTTTCATGGTTATCCTTGTTCGTGTTATTAACCCAGCTTTCCCAGAAGGTACTATGCTTGCAATCCTTTTCGGAAACTGTTTTGCACCTTTAATTGACTACTTTGTAATTCAAGGAAATATCAAGAAACGTGCAAATGGATACAAAACGGTTTAAGGGGGCAGTGATGAGTAATGATAGTACTGCAAAAACTCTGATCGTAGCAACAATCCTATGTGTTGTTTGTTCAGTTGTCGTATCTTGGTCAGCGGTTTCACTGAAGCCACTTCAAGATGAGAATAAAGTTTTAGATGTTAAGAAAAATCTTCTGATGACTGCTGGTCTTGTAAAAGCTACAGCTCAAAAGAAAGAAATCTTAGAAGCATATAAGCAAATCGAAGAAAAACTAGTTGATCTTAAAACTGGTGACTATGTTACTGATATTGATGTGACAAAATTCGATGCTGTAAAAGCTGCTAAAGATTCAAAAATGAACTATGCAATTCCTGCGTCTGAAGACAAAGGGAAGATCAAGTTCCGTGCAAAGTATTCTAAAGTTTACTTTGTTAAAGCTGGTGAAGAAATCAAGTCTGTTGTTTTCCCAATCCACGGTAAAGGTCTTTGGTCAACAATGTATGGTTTCTTAGTTCTTGAGACAGATCTTAATACTGTTAAAGGTATTGGTTTCTATTCTCACGGAGAAACTCCAGGTCTAGGTGGTGAAATTGATAACCCACACTGGAGATCGGTATGGCCAGGGAAGAAAATCTTTGGTGATGCAGGTAAACCACAAATTCAAGTAATTAAAGGCGAAGCTAGCAAAGCAAGCAGCTTTGATATTGATGGACTTTCAGGTGCAACTCTTACTGCAAATGGTGTAACAGGAACTGTTCGCTATTGGATGGGTGACGATGCATTTGGACCTTTCATTGATAAATTCACACAAGGTGGGGGTGAATAATGAACTTTAAAGAAACAGTAGTTTCTCCATTATTTGAAAATAACCCAATTGCACTTCAAATCCTTGGTATTTGTTCTGCTCTAGCGGTTACAACAAAAATGGAATCGGTAGCAGTTATGTGTCTTGCCGTAACTGTTGTATGTGCATTTTCTAACTTATTCGTTTCTTTAATTAGAAACCACGTTCCAAGTGCAATTCGTATCATCGTTATGATGACAATTATTGCTTCACTTGTAATCGTGACAGATCAAGTTTTAAAAGCTTACGTTTATGACGTTGCAAAATCGATGTCAGTTTATATTGGTCTAATCATTACAAACTGTATCGTTATGGGACGTGCTGAAGCATATGCGATGAAGAACCCTCCAATCATGTCATTCTTTGATGGTATTGGTAACGGAATCGGTTATTCACTTGTACTAGTATTTGTTGGATTTTTCAGAGAGCTTCTTGGATCAGGAAAACTTTTTGGAATGTCTATTTTAGCAACAACTGGAGAAGGTGGTTGGTACCAAACTAATGGTATGGCACTTCTTGCACCATCTGCATTCTTCTTAATTGGTTTTTTCATCTGGGGACTACGTACTTGGAAGAAAGATCAAGTAGAAGAAATGTAAGGGTAGGTGAAATATGTTAGAACATTATTTAAGTTTATTTATTAAAGCAGTATTCATTGAGAACTTGGCCTTAGCATTCTTCCTAGGTATGTGTACATTCCTAGCGGTTTCAAAAAAGGTTAAGACTTCTCTAGGTCTTGGTGTTGCGGTTGTTGTTGTACAAACAATTACAATCCCTATCAACAACCTACTTTATAACTACTTACTAAAAGAGAACGCTCTTGTGTGGGCAGGTATTCCAGGTACAGATCTTTCATTCCTAGGTCTAATTTGTTACATCGGTGTTATCGCGGCGATGGTACAAATCCTAGAGATGTTCCTAGATAAGTATATGCCAGCTCTTTATAACGCTCTTGGGATTTTCCTTCCTCTAATCACTGTAAACTGTGCCATCATGGGTGGTTCACTATTTATGGTTGAAAGAGATTATACTTTTGGAGAGTCTGTTGTTTTCGGTCTAGGTTCTGGTTTTGGTTGGGCCCTAGCGATCGCAGCTCTTGCAGGTATTAGAGAAAAAATGAAGTACAGTGATGTACCAGATGGTCTAAAAGGTCTTGGTATTACTTTTATCACTGTAGGTCTAATGGCACTTGGTTTCCTAAGTTTTTCAGGAATCCAACTTTAGTAACGGTAAGTAATAAAAAGGAAATATTATGAATGCAATTATTCTTGGTGTTTTAATGTTTACCGTTGTGGTTCTAGCACTAGTTTTAGTAATTCTTTTTGCTAAATCAAAGCTAGTATCAAGTGGTGACGTTAAGCTAACAATTAACGGTGAGAAAGTAGTTCACATCCCAGCTGGTGGAAAGCTACTAAATGCTCTTGCTGATCAAAAATTATTCGTATCTTCTGCCTGTGGTGGTGGGGGAACATGTGGTCAGTGTCTAGTTCACGTACACTCTGGTGGCGGTGAAATCCTAGAAACTGAAATGTCACATATCTCAAAGAAAGAAGCTCGTGAAGGCTTGAGACTTGCATGTCAGGTTGGTATTAAAACTGATATGGAAGTTGAAGTTGAAGAGTCTGTCTTTGGTGTAAAGAAATGGGAATGTACGGTTAGATCTAACCACAACGTTGCTACTTTCATTAAAGAATTTGTTCTTGAGCTACCTGAAGGTGAGTCAGTTCCATTTAGAGCTGGTGGTTATATTCAAATTGAAAGACCTGCAGGACTTTCAATCGATTATAAGGACTTCGATATTGAAGAAGAGTATAGAGGAGACTGGGATCATTTCAATCTTTGGCAATACAACTCTACAGTAAACGAAGAAACAATCAGAGCTTACTCAATGGCAAACTACCCTGAAGAGAAGGGAATCATTATGCTTAACGTGCGTATTGCTTCTCCTCCTCCAAGAGCTCCAAAAGGAACTCCTCCAGGGAAAATGTCTTCTTATATCTTTAGCTGTAAGCCAGGTGATAAAGTTACGATCTCTGGTCCATTCGGTGAATTCTTTGCACGTGAAACAGATAAAGAAATGGTATTTGTTGGTGGTGGAGCTGGTATGGCGCCAATGCGTTCACACATCTTCGACCAACTTAAGAGACTTCACTCTAAACGTAAGATGACTTTCTGGTACGGTGCTCGTTCAGTTAGAGAAATGTTCTATGTTGAAGACTTCGACGGACTACAGTCTGAAAATGATAACTTCACATGGCACGTTGCACTTTCAGATGCACTACCGGAAGATAATTGGACAGGTTACACTGGGTTCATTCACCAAGTACTTCACGATGAGTATCTTGCTAAGCACCCAGCTCCAGAAGATTGTGAGTACTACCTATGTGGTCCTCCTATCATGAACAAGTGTGTTATCGATATGCTTCTTGACCTAGGGGTTGAGAGAGACGATATCATGCTCGACGATTTTGGGGGTTAACTGCGGCATCTTCGCAAAGCGAAGATATGACGCAGTTAGGGCGCCCATCGCCTGAAATGAAATTAAACTTCAACAAGCCAGCTTTTAAGCTGGCTTTGTTGTCTCAAGCGCAAAGGGACCAGCTCCTTCTGTGTCTTAAACCGAAAGCCGCGCCTGCGGCTAGCTTTCTTGAATCACATCCATCTCTGCTTCAAAACTGCCCTTTGGGGCACTTTTACCGCAGGATGTTCTGAGGTTTATCCCGGTTGATTGCCTCAATCTTTGGCTTTTATGTCCAGGATGGACGGTATGTCCGCGGAGGCAGGAGCCGAGAGCGGACTGTTGTCTCAAGCGCAAAGGGAAGCATCTGCAAAATTGGCCGCCCAAAGGCGGGCTATTGTTTGCGGTGCTAGCTCCCCATCTCTTCAGCTAGAAAATTGGAGCGAGAGCGAGGGGCAATTCCCGAGCGGTTCGTCTCAGGAGTAATGGGAAGGTCTTCGTAATAAAATCCAAATCTTCTTAAACCGAAAGCCGCGCCTGCGGCTAGCTTTCTTGAATCAGTCTACTTTGGCTCCTGCGACTATTGAAGAAAGACAACCAGTCTCATATGAAGAAAATTTAAGTTAAGCTAAGTTATCCTTTCTTCAATTGTTCATGTATTCCACTATGTTAGTTTTGATGTATGGATAATATGACAACCCTTTATATCGTACTCTTATCATTTCTACTTCTGTGTGTTGTCAGTACTTATGTTGTTGCAATGGTGGATAAAGAAAGTGACTACCAGCAATTTAAGATAGCGTTAATACTTAATTTCTTCCTCTATGCTACACGTTTTTATTTTGTTCAATGGGGGGAACTCGACGTCATATTCTTTGGCCTAAAATTCATTCCACTTTATTTGATATGTAATTTCTTTCTAAATAATCGCTTAAATCAGTATCGAGTTGAGTTGATGAGTCTTTTTGTTTTGAGTGGAATTGCTGGTCTTTCATTGTATTTAGCTGGGTTTAATTTTGAATATTATTCTTTTGCCGTGGCCGTCGGAAGTTTCACTCCTGGCATCTATGCATTGGCCTACTTTGGTAAGCGAATAAAGTATGTTGTAAATTTCTTCTATTTTACTATTTTTGCAATCGCAGCAATGGTCACATTTTCTTATCCATTTACTTTTACAATTAAAGGCTCTGGGATTTGGGGTTGGAGTGCGGGTGTGATCACTTATATTGCAATTATGTTAGGGCTTCTTGTTAAGGTCTTAGAGAAGAAGGTTGATGGGGATTACAAGTTACAAGAAGAGCTCAAACTAATTAATGCAATTTATAAGGCCGTTATTCATGATACTTCAAATGACTTAAATTTTTTGTCATTGAGTCTTTCAAGGGCGTTAAAAGATGAGAACTTGACCTATGTTAAGTTGGCCTATGATCGACTAAGTGAGCTCATTAAATTTAAAGCAGAGATTCGTAAGCAATTTAATAAGGAAAACCTTTCATATGATGTGGAGCTTACGACTATACTGAAGTCTGTTGTCTCTCACTACCAAGACGACTTTAACAAGAAGCGAGTTCAATTGGTTGTCACTTATCCTCATCAAAGAATCGAGGCATCGCTACCAATTAGTAAGGAGAGTTTAGTTAACTCGATACTAGGTAATCTTGTTTCTAATGCCTTGAAGTTCTCTGAGCCACGTTCAAAAGTCTATCTCTCAATGATTCACGATAAAACTCATGTGTACTTTAGTGTTATTGATTCAGGTGGCGGTATCCCTGACGATATTATTTCATCAGTAACGAATTTCTCAAAGGTGAGGTCGAGTAGTGGTACTAGTAACGAATTGGGGAGTGGAATGGGCCTTAGCATACTCTGCTACATCATCAAACGAATTGACGGTGAAATTAACTTCATGAGCATGAAAAGTGGGACTAAGGTAATCGTTAAAATTCCTTTCTCAACTCAACTATCTGAATCGTTGAATAACAAACGTGATAGTCGCGGTAATAACGTCATATCACACATATAAAGAATCTTATCTTTTTCTTACAAAACTAGTCTTATGAAGGTTTATTAGGTCTAATTATGGATATGAAATCGATACTTATATTATTACTCTCAACTTACGTCTTGGCTTCTTCGCCTGTGACAATATCCGAATTTTCAAATTCATTAGAAGATGAGTTAGGTCTAAAATTATCGCGTTTGGATGATGTGGTACAAAAAGTTAGAGTTAGGAAGCCTAATGTCTTTGAAAAATGGCTCATGAATAAGAGTGGGGCGGAAGCAACATATAATGATAAGACAAACACCATCGTTCTACGGGAAAAGAATTGGCGTGGTCGTCGAATTGTAAGTTTATCAGACTTTCTTAAAGGGCAGGAGTATCAATTTTCAATCCTTGCTTCAACGATCTTTCATGAGTTGATGCATGCAGACTTTGACGTTCTAATAAAGGGGAGTCGCACACGTTCAGACATCGCTCTAAAAAATACTCAACGCTGGTTCTCGCAAAATATTCCTGGTGTTAATGCTCATATCGCTGCCCATGAATTCTTTGGCTATACGGCCTCTGATTTAATTTTAGGAATTAAAAGTAAGCTTCAAGATCTCTATCTTGCACATGGGATTAATAGTTACAAAAATACCTGTTTTGGACGAAGGGGATTAAAGCGAATAAAGAAACGCCTTTTTCCTGATGGTGATATTCAATTTAAAGACACATTAAATATTCCAAATTTTGCAAAGGAATTTACTCCAAATACTATCTTTGTGAAGGGGAAGGATATCAATATCAAAGGTAAGAATTTTCCAGAATCTTTTCGAAATGAAGTCTATCACCACTTTGTTGAAAATTACCATGCACCTTCTTCATCCCAAGATCTGTTAGAGGTTGCAAGAAGACAGTATGGTAATTTGTTACAAAAGTGCTTTGAGGATATCTGAACCTGGTCTTTTCTAAATAGAAATACTTTTATTTTTGTTTGGATTGTCGGCAAGTTCTGCATCGCTATTAAGAATCTTGGCCAAAGGTTACAATATATATTGTGGTGTAAAGTTAAAGAAATAACTTAAGTTGCCATTTTAAATCTTATAGTGATAATCAGTATTTATTGTTTGGTAAGGTGTATTTAATTGGAAGTAAGTAATAAGGCATTAGTCGCATATTTCGATGGTGTAAGTTCAATGGGGGATTCCGTTGAAGACTTTATATCTGAACTTCCTGTTAAAGATAAAAATCTCTTAGATGTAAAGTCACGCATCACGTGGCAAGAGTTTAAAGACATTACTATCTTCTTTTCTGAGAAGTATCCAAACTACACCGAGATTATCAGTAATACTGGTGTTTCAAATAGGGTTATTAAACCATTTTTTGACATCGTTACTTACTTCATTAGTTATAGCTTACTTTATGAATTCTTTTTGAAATTATCTTTCAAAATGCTTTATACAAATATCAAGATTGATACAAAGAAGTTAAGCTCAGATTCATTTCAAATTATTTTTGAATTTTCAGACCCTGCACATATCTTTCATGAGTTCATCAATATGTATGTTGAACTTTTTAAAACGATTCCTGTAAATTTCATCGGCTGTCGTACATACTCGAAAGTGAAATATTTGATTGTTGAAGATAGAGTGGTGTTTTCTGTAAGAAATGCAGCCTTTGCAAAAGTTAGTATCCCAAATCTCTTATATAATTTCTTCTTCACAAAGAAAAAACTTCACGAAGTTATTTTGAAGAATGTGGAATATTCAAATCTTCTAGAAAAGCAGAATTTAGAGCTTGAAGAGTATCGAAAAAGCTTAGAGTTACTAAATACAGAGTTAAATCTGAGTAATCGTACACTTCATCATGATGTTGCCAATAAGCTTCTTAGTCTTGAAGTCGCTAAGAAAAGAATTGAAAATGGAGAGTATGAACAAGCGGTTAATAAGATTAATCAATTTTCAAACTCTGTTAAAGGAATCATTCAAAATTCAATTGTTACAACTCATATTGATGGTGAACTTTTTGAACTTGAAGAAATTAATTTATACGACCTTTTAATTGAGGCAGTAACTGAATATGACGATATTGCAATTCAAAAAGGTGTTCGTATTATTCATGATTTTAAAATTGATCAAAACTTAACTATCTATACAAATAAAATCGCACTCCAAAATAATTTAATCTCTAATATTA
The DNA here is from genome assembly GCF_043196995.1 of Halobacteriovorax sp. CON-3. Taxonomy (NCBI): domain Bacteria; kingdom Pseudomonadati; phylum Bdellovibrionota; class Bacteriovoracia; order Bacteriovoracales; family Halobacteriovoraceae; genus Halobacteriovorax; species Halobacteriovorax sp. CON-3. The sequence goes on along the minus strand of NZ_JBEBNA010000001.1, from coordinate 900,399 downwards.
TGTATAACGCGATTAAGTTCTCACACATGAATGATAGTATCGTTTTCTCGGCATCTGTGTGTGATGAGAATCTATGCTTACGAATCGTTGACTTTGGTGTTGGTATCCCAGAAGAGAAGCTTAAGTTAATTAAAAAGAATGTTGGTCTAATTGGTTCTACAAAAGGAACTAATGGTGAGAAGGGATCAGGTCATGGAATGAGTATCATCATGGATACTGCTAATGCACTTGGATTCAAAGTCAATATTTCTTCGAGCCTAGGTAATGGAACCTCAATTGAGTTATTGAAGAATATTTCTCAAGAAGAAACTGATTTTAACAATGTACTCTACCTCGATAGTCAAAGTTCTAAGTCTTAATTTTTCCTCGTAAGTATCAAGTATTACTAGAGTGTGCCAAGTATTTTTGCTGAGGTCTTGAAAAGGCCCGGTTGTAACTCCCCAAATTCTCCAAAAAAAATATTTTAATTTATACTCTCACGTTAACTGGAGGGTAGAGATGTTTTCAAGAAATATTGGATTAATTACTCAAGAAGATCAAGATAAGTTGCAAGGAGCATCAGTTTTAGTTTGTGGTGTTGGCGGTATGGGAGGTGTCGCTAGTGAAGTTCTTGTTCGTATGGGAATCGGAAAAATTAAAATAGCGGACTTTGATCGTTATGAAGCGCACAATTCAAATCGCCAAATTCACTGTAATGCAAAGAACTATGATCGATACAAAGTCGATGTTTTAGAAGAGGAGTTCAGGAGTATAAACCCTGATCTTAAAATTGAATCATTTAACGAAGGTGTTACAAAAGATAATATTGAAGCACTTCTAGATGATGTTGATATTGTTATCAATGGTATGGACGAAATGTTTTATTCACTGATTTTGGAGAGAGCTGCCCGTCGAAAAAATATTATAATTGTTGATGCCTGGATTACTCCGTTTGCGTCGGTATTTGTAATGACTCCTGATTCTCCCCACTGGGAAGATTATCTTAATTTATGTACTAGAGACGTTGCTATTGAAGACTTAACTCCTGACTTGTGTAACCAAGCCGTTAGGGAAGAGGTCGATTTTACCTTTAGTCACTTTTCTCCCTATAAATATATATCTAAGGATCTCGTTGATAAAATTGTAACTAAAGAGGCTACTAGACCAAGCTTTACGCCTGTTGTTTGGCTCTCTGGTGTATTAATGGCAAATGAAGCCTATAAAGTTATCTGTGGACTTCCCCACACTGACCACTTAGGTGTGTTCTTTGACCAATATGAGTTTCAGCTAATGAAAGCGGGGACAAAGAGTAAGAAAGGGAAACAAGTAAAGAAAGCTGCCTAGGGAGCATTTATGAACGAGATTAAATGGGGGAGTTACTCCTTTAGAACATATTTTAGGCCAGGTCTTCACTTAGATGATTTTAACTTAAAGCGCTTGTACCGTTCAATTGTAGAAATTAATAATACTTCTAAGAAAAAAGTAAATATTAGATATCTTCAATTAGAGGATATGGATGAAATTAAAAGCTTTCTGAGTCATATTATTGTTTCAGTTGTTCATACACGTGGTAAGGATATTTCTTTTTTGATGAATTATATAATTGAAGATGGTGCTGTTAATATTCTTCATGTTGGAATTATGGTTGCAAATTCATATACAGGTAATGATGCAATGGCCATGTTGGCATGTTTCAATAAGTTAGAATATTTCAAAAAACATAAGAGTTTTTATACGACAAATATATCTGCTACACCTGCTGCAATTGAAGCATTCGATAAAATAAGTCACAAAGTTTGGCCATCTCCAAAGAGTCAAATTAAGAAGCCTCCAAAGGACTATATCAACGTTGTAAAACTCCTCGAAGAGTTTTACATTAAGAAGTGGTTTCAGGACCCAAAAGAGTGCAGTATTGACCCTTATCGCTTTGTTCTTAAGTCTCCATGTAAGAAGATGGGATTTAAAACGAATATGTTTCAGATGAGTCGAGCAAATAATATTGAATATCAAAATTTTTGCCATAGTATCATTGACTATGAAAATGAAGAAGATTTAGTACAAGTTTCAAAATCTGGATATCTGGAATTTTTAAAGACTTACCTACTTACAAGTCTTTTTCTACACTTTAAAAAGCCACCAAAATACTATGGCCAAGAGAGAAAACTAAATGAGCACACAGAGATCGAAAAGATAGCTTAGTAACTTAAAAATTAGGCCTGAGGTATGAGAATTACACTTAGGCCGTTACTTAAAAAAGTTGATGTAAATAAATAATGTGTTTAAATGACAATTATTCTTAAATTAAATTAACCACCCCTTAGGAAGCCTGTAAAATCAGATATTTATAGGCTGAAAAAGATTCACTGTCTTAATAAAGTATATTTGTTTCTGTTTGTTTATGGTACTGAACACTCGTGGATTCAATTATAATTTTATACGCCATTTTATTAGGCTTCCTAGTACTATGTACTGCGAGTGTATTTCTCGTATCTGCCGTTGATCGATATCAAGACTATCTTGATTTTAAGAAATTTCTGGTCACAGTCATTTTGGCGTACTTTATTAATTTCACTGTCGGTGTGACACCTCATTTGGCCGCTGGCTCTTTCTGCCTTCAGTTCTTTCCAATATTTTTCTTAAGTAATTATATATTAGCAGGACAAAAGAGATTAAGCCTTCGCTACTTTGGTCTTTTGCACTTAACTGGGATCAGCATTAGTTTCGCTCTTTCTTTTTGGACACAAAACTTTACAGCTTTTAGTCTTCCTTTGGTCTTGAGTGCATATTCACCTGGCTTTGCAGCGATATACTATATTCTAAAAAGAAAAAGCTCACTTACAAATTTCTTCTATGTCTTTGTTATGTCACTTGGTGCATTGAATTTTATTTCATTTTCTGTATTTCGCTTTGTTCCTGGGACTGAGCTATGGGGATGGAGTTCTGCCGTCTTAAACTATATCTTAATCATGTACTGCTTTTTTCTGATGATTCTAGATAAGAAAGTTATTCTTGATGCTGAGTTAAAAGATGAGTTGAAGCTTACCAATACTCTTTATAAAACTTTGATTCACGATACATCTAATGATTTGAATTATTTGTCCTTTAGCTTAAGTCGAGCAATTAAAAGAGATGATATCTCTTTCGTTGAAAAGGCCAATGAAAGATTAAATGAGTTAATAAGGTTTAAAACGGAGATAAGAAAACAGTATCAAAGTGATAAGGGTATCAGTCATAAAGTTAGTATGATTAATATTCTTTCGCGAATTGAAAATAACTTCTTGGATCTCTATCGATTAAAAGGAATTCAGCTCGTAAAATCAATAAAGAATGAGAGTGATGACATTAATATTCCTATAAGCGAAGAAGTTTTAATTAAAACAATTCTCGGTAACTTACTCTCAAATGCACTAAAGTTTTCGCCACAAGGCGCTCAGGTTCATTTAAGTATAGATGTGTGTATGGATATGATGCATATACAAGTCATTGATTCGGGGAAGGGGATCCCTGAGCACATTGTAAATGAGGTCAAAACTTATAGTAAAGTTACTTCTAGTACTGGGACTAATCACGAAATGGGTACTGGTATGGGGCTTGGAATTGTTTGTTTCGTCGTTGACCGTGTCAAAGGTGAAATTGAATTCACGTCACGAAAGAATAAAGGAACGACTATTGATATCAAAATACCAACAGTCGCATCTCAATTAATTAATGGTCTAAAGTCTGATGATCAAATAGTACACTCTACGCTACTGCATTAAGCTCCTCATAAATTGAATTCAAGTTTAATTCCAGATCACTATTTGATTTGAATTTTTTAAATAATTGCTCTGTTATTTTAAAAAGAGGATGTGCATAGCGAAGTTTACTCATTATGCTTGCATCTGTTGAGAGAATATCAACGTAGTCTTGAGCTCCATTTGAAAATTTAAATAGCTGATTTTCCACTAATACTTTTGCTCCAACTGATATACTTGCTTGGGATACCTTTTTATTGGAATTTGTACAGGAAATGATTGGCCCATTATTTTGCATTAATGATCTCTCCATTAGTGTGACAAGTACTAATGCCTTCCATGGGAATTCATCACTCTTGGTATTAAATTTTGAAGTAATGGTAAAGTTACCGCATGCTAGAATATGATTTCCTTCAATCTTATTCAGCACTTGTTTTTTGATAAGATCATTCCAATTTTTAAAATATGATGAGTTTTGATCGATATTACTTTCAAGGTTAAATACTGTATTGGCCCCTCCTCCAACAAATTCTCCCTTGTAGTAAATTGCTACTAGCTCATCTTGTTTGTAGAGCTCATCTGAATAAAGCTCAATATCTCCCTCCCTAAGTCCTAGCTTCTTATATGCACTAGTCCACGTATGCTTCCACTCATTATAAAATTGCTCATAGTAACAATAGAGAGGGTCATTCAAATCAGTATTTTTTGGTGATAGGATAATAAGTTCTAAGTCATTTATATCGATACTCTTCATTTTTACTCCTACTTATGCTGCAGTTTTATCTTGTTTTTCGATATTTGCTTCAATTGCATCTAGGATATTGAAGAATATCTCCTGTGAGTATCTTCTGTTTTCAGCAATAAAGTTTTGTATATTTTTAGGTAGGGATTCGATTAATTTTCTCGCTTCTTCAACATGATCTTCATCTTCCTCGTAATGTAGTTTAATAAAACTAGAAATCTTGCCACTTGAAGCACTTATTTTCTCGTGGACGTATGGGCCAGCTTTTGCAACTAAGTCTTCCAAGAAAAATATATAGCCCATTAAAGCAAGAGGGTGCTTATACTCAATTTGATAGTATTGGCCTTGATAAAATGCTTTCGTTAAAGAGTGCTCCTGATGACTTTCAATATTAGACCCAAATCTTTGTAGATCTCTTATGGCCAATTTATCGTGAGCACTTTCTTCATTTAAATGCTCTTTAAAACGACGAAATATTTTGTCATCATCAAGTCGTGCCATTGCTAAACAGAGTAACTTCTCTGAATGGGATACGTAAAAGTATGTCTGTGCCAGATACTCTGCTACAAAACACTCATTCTCCCATGGATAATTTTTAACTTTTTCATAAATATCAAACTTACTTGTCATCCTACGTCCTTCGTTAAGTTAGTTGATACATAGTAACTGAAATTTATTGTCAGTTTTATTTGTTGTATTAAATGCGTGAAAGTAGTGTGTAAATGTTTTTTGTTTTTGATTTAAGTGCCAAATTTTTAGGGTGATAGCACAGCAACTATCTGTATTTATTAGCTTATTTTTCTTCATTGATTAGCTCTCTTTTGCTAGTCTTTAGAGATGAAGTTTAAACTCAGGGATTATCAAGTTGAAGCTGTAGACAAGGTTGTGTCTCACTTTAGAAAATGTGGTGATCCTTCTCTTATTGTTCTCCCAACAGGTGCTGGAAAAAGTTTAGTAATTGCTGAGCTTGCACGCATTGCTCGAGGTCGAGTTCTTGTGATGGCCCATGTAAAAGAGCTAGTCGAACAAAACCATGCAAAGTATGAGTCCTATGACCTAAAGGCCGGGATATTCTCAGCTTCCATGAATCGAAAAGATAAGGACGATAAAGTTATTTTTGGTTCTATTCAATCGATTGCACGTGCACCCGAGGACTTCTTCAAAGACTTTTCTCTTATTATCATCGACGAATGTCACAGAATTTCTCTAGAAGAAGAGTCTCAATATCAGCAAGTATTTGATAAGCTCAAAGAAATGAACCAAAAGGTTTTCTTTCTTGGCCTTACGGCCACGCCATATCGTCTGGGAATGGGGTGGATTTATAATTACCATTACCATGAAATTCTAAGAACAAAAGAAGAGCGCTTTTTTAAGCACTGTATCTATGAGCTACCTTTAAGCTATATGATTAAGAATGGCCATCTAACGAGGCCCATTAAGATAGATTCTCCTGTTGCTTGTTATGACTTTTCAAAACTTGAAGTAAATGAGAATTCTGGAAAGTTTTTAACTGAAGAGATTGAAAAGATTTTAAATGATAGTGCACGCGTTACACCAGGGATTGTAAAGCATATCGTCCAAGAGGCAAAAGAGCGAAATGGAGTCATGCTTTTTACATCAACTGTAAAGCATGCCAATGAAGTCTTGAGTCTTCTTCCTGAAGGGGAGAGTGCAATTGTAACAGGTGAAACTGATCAAAAAATTCGCGATCAAATAATCGAAGATTTTAAGAATCAAAAAATTAAATTCTTAGTAAATGTCTCTGTTCTAACAACAGGTTTTGATGCTCCTCATGTGGACTTGATCGCTATCCTTCGCCCCACTGAGTCCATTAGTCTTTATCAACAAATTGTTGGCCGAGGACTTAGGCTTTATGAAGGAAAAGAAGACTGTTTGATTCTCGACTACACTGGACATGATCACGATATATTTAAGCCGGAAGTCGGTGAGGTTCGACCTCATGGTGAAACTCAAGAGGTACAAGTGATGTGTCCTGATTGTGGCCATGCCAATATCTTCTGGGGAAAGGTTGATAGCGAGGGTGGAATCACTGAACACTACGGCCGAAAGTGCCAAGGGATTCATATTGATGAAAGTGATATGAGTGTCGAGGAATGTGGTTTTCTCTTTCGCTTTAAAAATTGTGATAATTGCGGTCAAAGTAACGATATTAGTGCACACGTTTGTGCTCATTGTGAGCATGAGCTACGAGATGCTGATAAGAAATTAAAAGAGGCCATGCAGCTTAAAGATGCTCACATTATGCGCGTCGAGGAGATGATCTTTAGCGAATATCAAGGTAAGAAGGGGCGCTCGCTTGAGGTGAGTTACTTTGATGTAAATGGAGAGTCTCTCAAGGAATACTTTCAATTAAATAATAAGTCGCAACAGATGGCCTTCTATCACGCCTTTGTAAAAAAACACTTAAAAACCCCAGAGCTTAAGTACTATATTGATGATCTCGATAAAATTTTGAAAGATCGCAAATACTTTAGAGAACCGAAATTTGTGATTGCTCGTAAGAAGCAGCGTTTCTGGCAAATAAGAGAGAAAATTTTTATCGAAGAACTAAAGTCGGCGAGATACACGAAATAGCTTTTCCATCGCAAGCTCTCCCAGTGTTTCAGAAAACATTTCAAAGAGTGTGTCTGGGATAGAAGATTTCTCTCCCTTCCAGTAACTCTTAGAAAAGAAGAGGCACTTTCCGTCTGAAAGTTGTCGAACATTTATTTCACCTTTTAGTCCTTTTAAAAATCCCTTATCAAATGTGAACGGATAAGTTCCAGGTTTAGTGATGCGTGGGATTCTAAAATTTAGAGACATGGGAAATGGCATCAAAGTGTGATCGAGATAGAGATAAATTTCTTTCTTCTTTTCTGAGTAACCTGATAGTTTTACTAGGTCGATATATTCATTGAATTTTTCGTAGCGCGACAATTTCCTTAACGCGACTTTACATTTATTTGGATGAATTCCATATATTTGGTAATCTAAACTTTGTTTGTTTTCTTCGGTCTTAACGATGGCCTTTCGGTAAATTCTTTTTTTATCAACTAAAATTTCTTTGATGTCTGCATCAATCCCCTTGAAATCAGAGGCGATTGCGAGATTTGAAAATAGCAAAATCAAGTAAAAAACTACTGTAATTATCAATGGTTGACGCGTTGTAACTTTCAAGGCCTTTAAGTTTCCCTTATTCTTTATAGTAAATTCATTATAGCACGAAGCTAAGATAGGGGAAAATTTAAGCATGGGACGCAGCATTGAAAAAGTGAATCGTAAAGGTAAGACGAAAGACGCTGTCATTGAGAGTAAAGATCAAAGATGGCACTGTCGAAACCGTATTACGCTCGTCTTTGGTTCTAATGATATTGAAGATTTAGAGACATATGTCTACGAAGATAAGTCAGTCGATTTTAAAACGGTAAAATTTCACCAAGCAAAGTCAAAGGCCATTGAAGAGCTTTTAGATAACTGTATTGATGAATATTATCGTGGACACGTTACAGAAATTCATACTTCACTAAGTGAAGACGGAAAAACAGTTACTGTTGCTGATAACGGAATTGGTTTTCCACTAAATAAAGTGAAACAAGTTTACTCTGAGTTTAGAACTGGTTCTAAATTTAAAGATGAAGAAACTGATGAGAAAGGCTTTCTCCATCGAACTCTTGGACAAAACGGTCTAGGGGCCGCTGCAACTTGTCTTACGGCCGATGAGTTTTTTGTTACGATTAAACACTATAACTCAAAAAAAGAGCAAACAACGAAGTTCATCGATGGTGCTCTTAAGGTTTCACAAACTAAGCCGAAGACCTTTAAAGGTGCTTCAGGTGTTTCAATCCAAGTAACACTGGCCAAAGAGGTATACAAAGACAATAAGATCGATGAAAACCTTTTAAGAAAGCGTATCATTGACCTTGCCTATAATAACCCTGGTCTTGCTTTTTACTTTAACGGTGAAAAGTATCACTATCAAAAAGGGCTCTATGAGCTAGCTCAAAGAATTGATGAGGAAAATGCTCACGACTTTGGTGAAACAGCCTATATCTACGAGACAATAAATACGAAAAAGAAAAAAGTTAAGGGAAAGATCGATATGTCTCTTTCTCTAACAATTGATAAAGGAAGCGAGGAAAGAGAAAAGTTTATCTCTTTTGTTAACTCTACTCCTACATATGACGGTGGTTTCCACCATGATCGTGTAAGAAGAATCTTTATCAATGCTGTAAAAGACAAGTTAGAGCGTCAGGCAAAGAAAGAGAAAATCAAGTTAGTTGATAATGATGTTCTTTCTGGCCTAACTTTCGTTCTTGGTGTGACAATGCCAAACCCAAGATTTGAGTCACAAACGAAACGTAAGCTCGTTCGTGATGTACATCTTGAGAAGGCCCTTGAAGAACTAATGAGCAAGTCGATGGATAAGTTCATGAGAAAAAATAAGGACTATCTTGAAGTCGTTATTGAAAGAGGGAAGTCTCGCCATAAGTATCAGGTTCTAAAAGAAGCAGCTTCAAAAGGCCGTAAGCAAAAAAGACAAAGAGTTGAAAAGCTTCTTGATGCTAACGAAAGAAAGAAGCGTGAGCTGTGTACACTATTTATTTGTGAGGGGGACTCGGCCATCGGTGGTCTAAGGTCAGCTCGTAATAAATTATATCAAGGTGGAATCGCTCTTCGCGGTAAGCCGATGAACGTTGCTCAAGCTGGTATCAAAGATATTCTAAATAATCAGGAATTCTCTGACATCATGGCATCAATTGGTCTTGTTCTAGGACAAGAAGTTGATGAAAAGAAGCTTCGTTATTCAAATATTGTCTTCCTTGCCGACTCGGATGTTGATGGTGGACACATTAATACACTTTTAACTAATTTCTTCTACCAGTTCTGGCCTGAATTATTTGAGATGGGTGCAATTCAAATTGCTAAAGCTCCTCTTTTTGAAGTCGTGACAGATAAGAAGACTCTATATTTTGAGTCAGATAAGGAACTTGAAGAATTTAGAGATGCTGGTGAAGTAAAGATTAAAGAAATTCATCGAAATAAGGGACTTGGTGAGATGTCACCAGAGGCCTGGAAGTATGTTTTATCTAAGGATGAGTACACTAAGATTGTAATAGACCAGAAGTCTAAGGCCAAGGAGATGCTTAATATCTGTTTTGGTAAGGATACAAATCTAAGAAAAGATCTACTTCTTGATGAAGATCAATCTGAAATAATGTCTGAAGCGATTTCTGAAGATAAGGTTGTAACAAAGCCTAAGGCCGCCAAGAAAGTAGCAAAGAAAGCGGCAAAGAAAACAGCAAAGAAAACTGCCAAAAAAACTGCAAAGAAAGCCGCAAAAAAAACGGCCAAAAAAGCTGCAAAGAAAAAGGCCAAAAAGGCCGTCGCTAAAAAAGCGGCCACTGGTGGCCTAGCGGACATGATTGATTACCTTGATTAAAAAGTATTAGGAAGGAAATAAATAATGCAAGAAACTTATCTTCATTCACTTGAATCAGTAAACTTAGAAGATATCGTAAGAGATGAGTATCGCACATATCAGATCTATACTCTTATGGATCGAGCGATCCCATATCTTCAAGATGGCCTTAAGCCAGGTCAAAGACGTATTCTCTATACTCTATGGAAGAATCAGTCGAAGGGACTTTTAAAAGTTTCTGCGGCAACTGGTTTAGTTCTAACTCTACACCCCCACGGTCCAGCTTCAATCGAATCGGCGATTGTTAATATGGCCCAAGACTATACCTTCTCAAATAACTATCCACTAATTGACAAGAAAGGGTACTTCGGTGAGCGAATGGAAACAGATCCTGCGGCCGGTAGGTATATTGAGTGTAAATTAGGTAAGGTGTCAGATCTCTTATTATTTGATGATATGAACCAAGTTGAAATGGTTCCAAATTATGATGAACGTTCAATGGAGCCTGTTGGACTTCTTCCTAAACTTCCTCTGATGTTACTTAACGGTGCAGAGGGAATTGGGACAGGTTTCTCTTCGACGATTCCAAGTTTTCATCATAAAGATCTAATCAAATCGATGATCTCTTTTATTGAAACGGGAAAAGTGAAAAAGCTTAAGCCATATGTTCATAATTACTCACTTCCTATTCATGTTGATAAGAAGAGCGGTAAGCTAACTTTTGAAATGAGTATCGAAGAAAAAGATGGAAAGTTTTTTATTACAGAACTTCCACGTGGATATGATGCTAAGAAAATCTATCGTCACCTGACAAAATTCATTGATAGTGGATTCATTAAGGATTTCGTTGATGCATCAGTTGATAACGAAATCAATATTGAGCTTCTTTTTAAGAAAGGACAAGAAGTTACTCTTAAAGAAGTTCAGGATACAGTTGGAGCAACTTCATCTTTATCACCAAACTACACGCTAATTTCTGAGCGAGGAGTTAAGATCTTTGATCAGGCCGAAGAGATTATTGAGATCTTTACTGGTGAAAGACTTAAGGTCGTTACTCGTCGCTATGAACTTCTATGTCTTGACCTTAAGGACTCGATTACGAAGAATAATGAAATCATTAAGTTCATTAAAAATAAAGAATATGAAAAAGCGACAAAGTCTAAGAATAGAAAGTCATTTGTTGAATACCTAGATAAGAAAAAATATGTCTATTCTGACTATCTAGCAGATATGCCAATTTATCGTATGACAAAGGATGAAGTGGAGAAGCGCAAGTTACTTGTTAAAGATGAGACTAAGAGACTAAATGAGTATACTAAAATTGCAAAGTCTCCAAAGCTTGTTGCTAAGAAACTTGTGGAAGAGCTAAATGAAGTTGATACAAAGTTAACTGATTGGCTTAAGAAGAAAGATGCTGAAAAGCACAAGCTTCTAAAGAAGATTGCCAAGGACCAGGAAAAGCTTGGTAAGAAAAAGGCCAAGAAGAAGGCCGTAAAGAAAAAGTCTAAGTAAAAAAGTCGGAAATATGTAAAAAAAAATCCCCAGCAGAAGTAAGAACTTGTGCTGGGGATTGTTCATGTCAATACGCCAATTTGACAAGAAGAAGTTGATATAAACATAGTACATGGTATTTATTTAGTTGCTCAACTTAAGCTTTTCTTAAAACTGGCTTAATTGACGGGTTAACGCCATAAAAGGCTAAGTTATTAAAATGAAATATATTTCCCACAAAATTTTTTTTGTGAAATATTCATAATTCTGCTAACCTATTAATATATAAAGGTTCTTTTGATTCATGGAGGAATGCAATGAGCTTGACTAAAGCTGATATTGTCGAACGAGTTTATAAGGAAGCAGGGTTTTCTAAAAAGGAAGCTTCTGATCTTGTTGACTTAGTTTTTAAGGTAATTAAAGATACTTTGGCCCGCGGGGAAAAAGTAAAAATTTCTGGTTTTGGAAACTTCTCAATTCGCGATAAAGCATCAAGAGTTGGCCGTAACCCACAAACAGGTGAGGCGATGGAAATTTCTGCAAGACGTGTTCTTACTTTTAAACCATCACAGGTTTTAAAGGAAGATATTACTGGACGTTACGTACACCGTATCGACGATAAAGGTAAGGAAGACACTTCAATTGCACCTAAGGAAGGAACTCCAAAAGCACTAACATCATTCAGAAATGATACTGATGATGACTATGAGAGCGAAAACGGATTTTAAATGCTAGAAACATTATCGATTCCACAGAAATCGTTATTTAAACTTGATGAAGTTTGCTCAATCGTTGGTGTAAAGCCATACGTTTTAAGATTTTGGGAAAGTGAATTTGATGAAATTTCACCTCTCGTTTCTTCAACTGGTCAAAAACTTTTTGAACAAAAAGATATTCAAATGTTGGCAAAAATTAAAGGCCTTCTATTTGAAGAGAAAATGACTATTGAGAAAGCTAAGCTAGTTTTAAGAGGTCAACTTGATCTTTCTAAAGACACTAGTGGAGCTTCTAAGAAGAAATTAAATACAAAGCCTGCAAAGTCTTCTAAATCAAAAGTTGCAAATTACAATATTGATTTAGATAAACTTGAGCAAGCAAAGAGCATCCTTAATCAATTGAACCTAAAGAGTCAAAGTATTCAACAAAGAAATAATTGGATCTAAAGAGGCGGGCCTAGCGCCTGTCTCTACATTTAAATGACCAGTTATAGTTTCTTTATTAGGTTCAATAATACTAAGTATCTTTCCAAGATATTCTCCGTATACTAAACGGATATTTTCGCACGCGTACTTTTCAAAAAATACTTTCATATATTCAAGATTAGATTGTAGTTCTGCAAAACAATCCTGTCCTCTTGTTTTCCATGGGTTAATGGCCTCTTCGTGCTCACTTAATACTTCATCTTCAAGTTCACAAAGATCATCAAGAAGTTGAAAGGCAATTCCCATATGGTGACCTAAGCGGTGTAGTGCTTTGGCCGTCTCTAAATTTGCATCATCGTTGAAAAGATAAGGGCCAACAATTGAAAGTTGGATAAGACGTGCAGTTTTTAATTTATGAGTGAGGATTAGATTCTTAAAGCTCTCTGTCATGTGGTGACCAAGATCTAAGGCCTGCCCAAGGATGAGACCTTTTGCTCCTAAGCACCAATGAGCATAATTTAGAATCTCATATTTATTCTTTACGTTAATCTTATTAATTAAATTAAAGCTAAGAGATTGAAGTGCATCTCCTGCAAGGAGTGCTTGCCATTGGCCAAACTTTGCATGAGTTGAAAGTCGTCCACGGCGATATTCATCGTCATCCATACAAGGCATATCATCGTGAATTAGTGTATATGTATGATGAATTTCTAATGCACATGAGAAGCTCTTAACTGACTTTCTAAGCCTCTCATCACTAAAGTCTATACCAAAGTCTTTAGCTGTTGCATAAGCGAGCATAGGGCGAAATAACTTTCCAGCTGGTAAGAGGGAATAATCATAAATCTCACTAAAGAAATTTTGATAATTATTCTGATCGATAAATAATTTTAGGTCAGCTTCAATTTGCTGCCTTGCTTCTTTAAGCTCTAATACAGATTGATTTTGCATTGAATTAAGATGCTTTAAAGTTGGCCTTTAGTCAACTAGCGCTTAATCATTTTCGGTGTGTTTGGACGTCCAAGAGTACCATCAATTTTCATGTGATAGAAACCTTGCTCATCAGGAGTACCATTGCCTAGAAGAAGATTGATTATAGCGAAACTTTCAATAAACTCTGGCGTGAACTTTACCTGTGCTTCGATATCTAGACGAGAGTTTCTGATATTTCTTTTATCAAGAGTGATAGTACCACTGGCATTGGCACGAATAGGTGAGTTACTGTCCCCAATAATAAGCTCTTGAATTTCAACTGCTCCGCCGTCTTCAGAGTGGGCCTTGAAAGAAAGATTATTAATTGCAAGAGTAGGTAGCTCAAAGCTTTGGATAACTTGTGTTGGAATCGTAAAGTCTTTCGACGTTAGATAGATATCAAGGTCTTTAATGGCCTTAAGGTCTGTGCTAACAAGAGCATTTAGATTGATTGTTCCATCAAGTTTAAAGTTATTCATTAGTGGAGCAAGAGCATCAAAGCTAATAACTGTATTTTCAACCTTCACGTATTGAGTTGAAAAATTATGAATTGATTTGAGGTTGATCTGATTATCAAGCCCTGCGATCTTATTAATTTCAGTATTGAAAGTAAGTCCCATTGGAGCAATACTTGGAAGTCCTAGAGAAATATCTGCTTCTGAAACTAAAAGTCCAGAGCGTGAGTTTAAACAGCGAGATGAAATATCAATCTCTTTTAAATTAATCCCTGGTAAAAAGTAGCTTAAACTAGCACTTTGATAGTAGATAGGGCAGCTACGATTCTTTCGTAGGCCATCGTAAACAAGATTCATAATCTTGTCTTCGACAGAGAAGTTAAAGATAAAACCAAAAAACAATGACAAGAAGGCGAAAATAGAAATTAGAAAGATTGTCTTCTTATTGATCTTATAAACATCTGTTTGTTCTGCTGCTTCACTCATATTATTCTTTTGATTACCTAAATTTTCCTGCATTAATTAACCTTTGCGTAAAATTCAACAAGGAATTTTCCTGAAACGAATTTTCCATCTGCTGTTTTTTCTAGGTCGATCTCTGTGATGATGATCTTAAACTTGCGATGAAGTTCATTTAAGAGGCCAACAAACGCCTTATTTGTGAACTTCTCAATCATGATACTTGTTTCAATGCGGTTAATTGAACCACCGAGGTTTTCTTTTTGAAAGCCATCAACATTAAGTTGATTTCCTTTAATATTAAGCCTTGAAGTTGCGTTATTTAATTTACTGATAAAGTCAGACTTTTCATAAATTGCTTCATTGATTACGATAGGGCCTTCTTGGGCCTTAAGCTTAATATTGCCTTCTTTAAAGCTAATGATTGTTTGCTCTAATTCTTTTCTTGTATTTAGATCATTTACTTTGATGGTTCTAAAGATAAAAACACCAATAAGAGCGATAATTGGAATAATAATGACAAGACCAGAAAGGGCCTGATTAATAATTTTCTGCTCTGTTTCTGAAAAAGAGCGGAGTTGATCAGCAAATGATTGAAAAACACCAGAGTTTCTAGCTTCTTCAATTTGCTTATCGATAGCGACATCAATTTCTTTAAATACGCTTTTCTGTGTCATTATTTACCTTTAAAGCTAATTGTAATCTTATCTTTATTTGAGTCGTCAATATTAGCGTCGTTTACATTAAGGCCTTTAAGAACTTTAAGTAATTGCTTTGTATCGCGATCACTCTTACTTTGGAATTGTGCAAAACCAGAGTTAAGATCACCTTTGTATTTTGTCAGAGAAACTTCTTCATTTCTTTTAATTGCACTTGTAACAGTATGTAGATTTGCAAGAGCACTCGACTTCGGCACACCTGCTAATACTTTTAAATCAACTTCGATTGCTTTATTTTTTTGTTTAATGATCTTTGTTAATTTATCAGGTGATTTTCTAAGATATCTTTCCTGTTTTTTTGTAATATTAAGATCACTTGATTTGATAAGCTTTTTAATCTCTCTATCTGTGGACTTAATGTCGCGGTTTACGAAATAAAGTGATTCTACTAAAAAACCAGCACAAAGAATTAGGCAGACAAGAGCAAGACGATAGAAAGTAAAAATTGTATTTTCTAACTTAATTCCATCTTTTAATGCCGATGCAAACTCTTTTGTGAAAAAGTTTTTTGCAGGCTCTCTATATGTGTTTGAAGCACCCATTGTGTAGGCGAGTGTAAGAGAGTTGTACTCCTGAGGAGAAACCATTCTCTCAAGACCTGGAGTCATAAATTGTGAAACACTAACATGTAGTCTTTCTGTAATATAATTATCGATATTCTTAATATTGGCACAGCCACCTGTTAAGTAGATATGTTCAATGCTTTGACCAGTTTTAACTCGATGACCTAATAACCAGCGATCAATTTGAGAGAGTAGGTCTTTAAAAGTATGGTGCATCATCAGAGCAAAGTCTTGTTGCTCTTTTGTTACGCTGTCCAGTTGTGACTTTGTTAAGAAGAAGCTATTTTCGTGTTTGAAAATTCTAGCTTCGGCCGGACCGATATTATAAGTTTTAGAAATTGCCTCATCAATGGCCGCACCAGCGACATATGAAATATGGTGAGTATAGATAATACCGTTATAAACTAAATAGGCCTTCGTTGTTTGATGACCGATATCGAGAATACAAACATTTGATTCTAACTTCTTTTCTTCGACAAAGCTTTGGTAAATACTAAGTTCCGAAGTTAAGTTTGAAGGTACAGTATGATAGGCCTGTAGAAAGTTTCGATAAGTTGCAAAAACACTCTTTTCTGCAATTTGAACAATAGCAGAAAATTGGCTATTAATTTTCTTATAAAGATTAACAATATAGTGAGTATCAGCAATATTAAATGGTAGATCTTCTTCCAGTTGGAAAGGGATCATTAGTTCCGCATCCTTCTTACTCTTTGCTGGAAGATCAAGGTAGCGATTCGTTAAAAACTCGTTAGGTAATTGAGTAATAATTCGACCGTTATAGTGTTGGTCTTTTAGAAAACCAGAGATGATTCTTTGTTGAAGCTCGTGTACAGAGACTTCTTGGTCACTAGGGCCACGAACATCCTCGAGTAGAACTTCTTCAATATCATCAATAATGAATCTTTTTTTGTGTACTCGGCCTTCAACAAATTTAATACTGTAGGCACCACAGTCTATTACTAAAATACTCATAAATTTATTTTACCAAATTTCAATAACTTTGCTGTTTTTTTTTGAATGAAAAATTTGCCATTAATAAGTGCGAATTTCAACAACCCTTGGGCGTAAGAGATAGCTCTTTCCTGTGGGCTTTTGTCCTTGAGAAGCAGATCCCGACTGTTGTTGTCCGTTACCACCGTCATCATCTTCATCTGGATTTTGGGAGCCGCCGGCCTGCTGTCCACTCTGGCCTTGGGATGTCGTCGATGGAGCTTGGGGCTTAATTGGTAAGTCGATAAAAGCAGTCAACTTATAGATCGTATCAGCATAGCTACCAATTGATTCTAGTTTAAATAACTTTCCACCTGTTCCAATAATGATATCGGCATCGGCAAATTCCTTGATTCTCTTATCAAAGTCAGAAGATTCAACTGCACCAATTCGATTTGTGATTAGCTCTTTAAAATCCTTATCACTTTTAAATGAACTTGGTGAAGTTCCATTTTCTTCATCACCGTCGCGGTATTTAAAGAACTCTTCAAGGGCAACGTCTGACATCTCTGGAAAAAGAACTTTAAGCTGATTAATTGTAATTTCGTTTACATTAATTACCGAGACATTGTGAATAGAAATTCGATCCTTGATTAAGTTCACGATTTCATCATCCCAACCTGCAAGAGAGTAGAGTTCATCAGCAGTTTCAAAGGCCGCATGCTTTGCTTCCACACCAAGGTTTTGGTAAGTTCTTTCGATATCGGCCTTTTCAGGTTCATCGTAATCTTCTTTACCTGAAACATAGTATTTTAATTCTTTAACAAGTAGCTTTGGGTCTAAGTTTGAATAGTGAAGGGCAAAGTCTTCATTATTTTCAATCTCATTTCTAAAAGTTCTCTCAAGCATATCTGTAAACGTTTTCTCCATAAATTGGTGTGGCGTAATTGTTGAACCATCTTGACCACTTTGACTTGAAGATGACTGAGAAGAGCTTCCGTTGACAGGCTTAATAACTCTTAATGTATTTGGATTGAGAAAGCCTGTGATTGGCTTTAGGCTCACTGAAATTGAGCCTTGAATGAGAGATTCTTTTTCAAATTCTGCAATGGCATTCTTTTGTAGTGCATTGAGCTCTGTTGATACTGGAATAGGAACAATAAAAGGCTGAGTGGCAATCGCTTCAATATCACTTTTTGAAATAGTCGATTGAAGAGAAGTATTATCTTCAAGTTTATTCCATGCTTCGCGGTAAACTTTTAGCACAGAAAGAGCGTAGTGAAGTCCTGCTTCAGCGTTTAGTTTCGCTTGTACTTTATCAACTTGTCCTTGAATTCTAATCTTATTAAGTTTTGTTTCGTAAGTGAACTGTGCAAGTAGTACTGTTAAAATAGCAACAGCGGTCGTTACCATGATAATGGCAATTCCTGACTCATTTCTAAGTATTGTCTTCTTATTTTTTAAAGTCATACTTTTCCTTTAAGTCTTCGCTAGAATTAAATTCTGGCCACATAACACGTATTGTTCGGTTAAGTTGAAGCTCATCACCATTTTTCGAAACATAATCAATATTCATACGAATTAGGCGTGGGGTATTTCTTAGCTTATTTAACTCTCTAAGAGATGAAACAAATTTTTCTTTTTCAGGGCTGTAGAACTCAAAGGAGAAATCTCTAAGATTTTCAATTACTGGATATTCTTTGGCCTTACCCCAGTCGAGATCTTTATTGTAAATATCAACAGGGATGACTGTTCTGGTAAGTGAGTAAGGGGCCTCTGTATTCTTTTCTTCTTCGTCTTGGCCCTCTGTCGAAGTTGTCACAACACGGTAACGTACCCACATTAAATTAGACTGCTTCATGTTTTTTACAAGCCTGCGGTTGGCAGATGATAGAAAAACAAGAGAGCCTTTTTCTTCATTTAAAAGAATTGGAATAGGAACATTGCCAGCTGAAAGGTTATCAAAATTCTTATTCTTATAAAGATGAGTCGTCATGACATATTTTTTTGATTGCTGCTGTTGTTGCTGCTGTTGACTTGAACTACCAAGTCTTGATCTAGACTGAGATTGGGACTGTGATGTGTTATACGCCTTAGCAAAGGCCTTATTGTCATCGGCTTTAGATGATTCATAGTAAAGGGGAGAGTTGATTAACTCGATATCCCTTTCTATTCGCATCATACCAATTTCTAACTGAAGTCTTTCACGATCTTCTTTTGTGACACGATCATTCGTATTTACACTACTATCGACAATTGTGTAGATGGCCGTCATAAGAACAGAGAGTATAGCAATAGCGATGAGAACTTCAATTAATGTAAAGCCATCTTCAGTTTTGTGAATATGATTTTTTTCAATGCTTTCCATTAAAAACCTAGAGTCCGTTTATCTGCACCTTGTACTTATCATTTGATAACCATGTACTAATTGTATATGTTTCATCAGTTGTATCATCTTTAACTGTGACACTAACTTGCCAAAGAAGCTTTTCAAGATTCTTTTTTACAACACCAAAAATCTGCTTTTGAATAGCATTATTACTATCATCACCATCGTCAGGTGTTTCAGCCCCTGAGATCTTTTCAAAATCTGGAACAGTAAAATTCTTCCATTCGACGCTATAGCTAATATTGTCATTGCTTTCAAATTTTCCAGACTCTGGCTTGAGCGTGATGCTATCTTTTAGCTCTGGTGGATAGGCTAAGATTTCATTCATTTTCTCAATGCCATACTCACGTAGAGTAATCTCTGTGCGCATCTCCATTGAGTCAGTAATATTTAAGCCTTGGGCAGTAATGTATGAAGTGATAAAGACTGCGAATATTGCGAGCGCAATAAGAACCTCAATGAGGGTAAAACCTGAATTATTTTTTAATTGCTTAACCATTCGTTATAAAGTTCTTCTGCTTTAGTTGTTAGTTTTTCAATATAGTCGTCACTAGAAAAGTTCACATCTTCCAGGCCCACGTATTCACGATTGATTACTTGAGTATAGGGCTCAGTTGATAGTGCGACCATTTCATCTTCAGTTGCAAGAATAATTATAACAGAATCTTTCTCACCTGTGGGGTAAAAGTAGACATATGGTTTGCCAGTTGTGTGTAATTTTTGTGTCAGGGTGCTGCCTATGGCAACAATACGAACTCCACCAGTTGGACGAAACTCGTTAGCATCAAAGTCTGGAAGTGGCATAAATCTTCCTTGCTTATTTGCTTCTTTTTGTTCTTCCTCTGTCAGGTCATCATAATTCTTTGTCGAGTCCATATCGATAACAAAGTCATTACTTTGGGCCATTTCTAGGGAAAGTTTTTGGTCGATATCTTCAATATCAAAACCAACTCGTAAGAACTTATTTGTTAGACTAGCTTCATCACTTGAGAAGCGAATAATACGTTCTATATTTTCAATCGTGTCATCGAGGTTGCGGCGAGAGGAAAAGGTTGATCCTGCAACCATGTAGAGAAGTAGGGAAGCTAAGGCCATGGATACCAGAATTTCAATTAATGTAAAACCTGATTGTCCATGTGCCTTATGCATAACTTCCCTGACTTTTAATTTAAATTACTTCTTATCTCTTAGGTAGATATCAGCAGCGAAACCTTCTCCGCCTTCTTCGTTATCATTACCATAAGACATGATATTGTAAGTCTTTCCATCTGAAGTATAAACATACTCCATATCCCATGGGTCTAATGGAATTTCATCTGCATCGATAAATCCATTTGGTGGATAGTTCTTACACTCGCGTCCTCCAGACGGCTTTGAGATAAGTGAATCTAATCCCATCTCTGTCGTTGGGTAGAAGTTACATTTTCTTCTAAAGTCTTTAAGAAGTGACTCTAGTGACTTCATTTGAATGTTTGCTGATTTTACACGACCTTCTTCTAGTGAGTCGAAAACCTTACCTGCAATAAATGTCCCCATTAATGAAATTAGAGTAAGGGCAATTAGGATTTCAATTAATGTCATCCCGGCCTGACTCTTCATTACTTGGCGCTTAAAAAAATTGTTCTTCATTTAAAATCTCCTTAAATGTCTTCTTTCTTTATATCCTCTAAAAAAGCTTAGTTGATTGAGTTTAGTTCCATCATCGGTACGACAACTGACATAACAATGAAGGCAACAGCTCCACCCATACCGACCATCATAATAGGTTCGAGAACAGATGTTAACCCACTCAATTTAGATTCTACCTGATCTTCGTAGTTTTCTGCAATGATGTTAAGCATTGGTTCTAGTTCACCTGATTTCTCACCTAAACTAATCATATGGGTAACCATGATAGGGAAGTATCCTGATTGTGCAAGGGGCGCCGCCATGGAAGAACCTTCCGATATATTAACACGAGCACTTTCAATGGCATCTTGCATATGAACGTTACCAATTAGGTTTTTCACAATTTTCATGGAAGCAAGAATTGGAACACCTGAATTTAAAAGTGTTGCTAGAGTTGAAGCAAAGCGCGATACGTTCACCATTGTGATAAGTGAACCAAAGACTGGAAGTTTCAGAGTAACGTAGTCCCACTTAGCACGACCATTCTTAGTATTAATATAGCGATTAAATAGCCAGTAAAGCCCGAAAGCTCCAATGATTACGGCCCACCAATATTGTTGTAAAAAACCAGATAGCCAAATTGAAATTTTTGTCGGTAGTGGTAATTCTTTTTTCATGGAAACAAAGATTTTTGTAATCTTTGGAATTACCAGGACGAGAATGACACCCATAACAAGGGCACCAACAAGAAGCATGATGATTGGATACATCATGGCACCTTTTACTTTATTTTTTAATTTAACTTGCGCTTCTGTGAATTCTGCAAGACGAAGGAGAACGATGTCTAATGTTCCTGACTGTTCACCAGCTTCAACCATGTTGACATAGATATGATCAAAGATTTTAGGGTAATCAGAAAATGCTGATGCAAGGGAGCTACCTTCATTAACTTTTTGGCGTATCTCTGAAAGGACAACTTTAAGCTTCGGGTTCTCACACTGTTCAATGAGGGCGTTAAAGGCCTCGACAATTTGAATCCTTGCTTTGACAAGAGTGGCCAGCTGTCTTGTCATAAGAGAGAGATCGTTGATTGAAACGGTACTACCGAAATTTAGTTCAAAAGAAGTCTTGCTAGAAGACTTATGTTCTTTAATCGCTGTAAGCATAATACCTTGAGCACGAATCTTGGCCTTTGCTGCCTGTTCGTTCTCTGCTGTGATATTACCTTTCTTTTCAGTTCCGGTGCGATCAATACCTTTGTAATCAAATATGGCCATTTCTTTTTACTCTTTGTTATTCCTGACTTTCGTCTTCGCCTTCAATATTAATAGCACGGTTCATTTCTGCAATTGAAGTAATTCCCATAAGAACCTTTTCAATAGCATCGTCTCTAAGAGTTTTCATTCCGTACTTCTGGGCAACTTTTTTAATTTGTCCAGATGGGGCAGAGTTAATAATCAGCGAGCGAATTTCATCGTTTATCATTAGAAGTTCTGCAACAACAGTCATCCCCGAGTAGCCTTTATTGTCACAACTTGGACAACCTGCTGATTCGTAAACTGTTGAACCTTCTGGTATCTTATCAATCCCTAAAACTTCGAGATCGAAATCTGTAATATCTTTTGGCCTCTTACACTCTTTACAAAGAGTTCGAATAAGTCTTTGCGCTAGTGCTCCAGAAAGAGAAGAGGCAATCATGAATGGCTGAACACCCATATCAATCAGACGGTTTGGAACCGAAGAAGCGTCATTGGTGTGAATTGTCGAGAGAACAAAGTGACCTGTAATTGAAGCCTGAATTGCCATTTCTGCAGTTTCGTAGTCCCTTGTTTCCCCAACCATGATAACATCAGGGTTTTGACGAAGAATGGCACGAAGTGCTTTGGCAAATGAAAGTTCAATCTTATGATTTACCTGAATCTGTGAAATTCCTGGTACTTCATATTCCACCGGATCTTCAACTGTAATAATCATTCTATCTGGTGTATTAATTCGACTTAACATTGCAAATAGAGTTGTCGACTTACCGTGACCTGTTGGACCTGATACATAAACAATCCCATCTTTTCTTTGCGAGAGGGCATCGAGGTCATCTAGAACCTTTCCATGGAAACCAAGGTGGTCTAGCTGAAGGATATTATTATCTTTTTCAAGAATCCTCATAACGATACGCTCACCATTTTGAACAGGTACCGTCGAAAGACGAATATCAATATCCTTACCGGCCATCTTAATAGGAATACGCCCATCTTGTGGAAGACGTTTTTCTGCAATATCTAGCTTTGCCATAACCTTAATACGTGAGGCAACAGCAGAGTGAGTTTTAAGAGGTTGTCTTAAAACTTCCGTCATAACTCGGTTTATACGAAAACGATAAATCGATTCTTTTTCATAAGGCTCGATGTGAATATCGGTCGCGCGCTCTTTTACTGCTCTAAAGATAATTGAGTTTACGAAGCGAATAACAGGGGCCTCATCAGCTCCTGCATCTAAGATATCAATTGGCCCATCGAGATCAAGAGACTCATCGAACTCATCTTCAAGAGACTGAACCATATTCTTATTGGCCTTCTCATATACACGGTTAATGGCATCATTAACTTTTAGAGGTTGGGCAACAGAGATATGAATATCTTTTTTAAAGATCTCTCTTAAATCGTTAATAGCATCAAAATTGAAAGGGTCAGTGATAATCACTGAAACAAAGCGGGGAGTTTCCATCACTGGAATAAGCTCCTGAGTCTTTGCATAATTGATTGGAATATTTGTAATAAGTTCCGGGTCAATTGAGTCCACGTCAATTTCAGACTCATATGGAATTTCAATTTGGTGACAAATTACTTTTGTAATATCGTGAGGGTGAATATAGTTCTTCTTAAGTAAGATTTCACCGATAAGCATGCCAGATTCTTGTTGAATCTCTAGCGCCTCATCTAATTGCTCACGTGTAAGAGAGGTGTGCTTAATTAAAAGCTCACCAATCTTTTCTTTACCGTGTTCAAATGTTTCTAGCATTTGGTTTCTCATTAACATCAAGCCTTTTTAAATTACTTCTTAATCACAACTTCTTTATTTGCAGACTTTACTTTTACAGCAGGGGCCTTCTTCGTTGCAGATTTCTTAGCGTTTACTTTTTGAACGACGTCATTGTAGCTTGGCTCAATTACTGATTCGTTCATTACGCTATCCTGATTTTGTTGCTTGTAATACTTATTACGTTGCTCATCATAAAGAGGACCTTGCTCTTGTTTTTGAGCTTTATTATAAAGACCCTTAGCTGTTGACTTAAATGGATCTTTTTCACCATGGAACTCTTTAAGGTGAGAAGCACGACGGTTTAAGCTCTCTTTAACAGTACTTGCAACGTCTTCTTGATAGTTATCAAGAATCTTTGGTGTTAAGAACATTAGCATATTAAGTTTTTCTGTTTGAGTCGTCGTGTTTTTAAATAGCCAACCAAGAACTGGGATATCACCAAGTAGGGGAACCTTACTTACTGAATCAGTTGTCTTATCTCTCATCATACCACCCATTGCAATTGTGTCGCGGTCACGAACAGTTACAGTTGTTACTGCACTTCTTACAACAGTACCAACACCTACTGCTTGTACACCAGATGGGAGTGCTCTACTTGAGAAATCTTCAAAGTTTTGGTCAATTTTTAGTTTGATATATCTCGTTACCTTGTTAATTTGAGGAGTTATCTTCATTTTTAACGTAACGTTTTGTGTCTCAAGTGATGTCGTTGTCGAACCATTTGATGCTTGAGTTTCCTTCGGTACAGGGATCTTTTCACCAACTTCAAATATACCTTCAGTATTATCTTGAACGAGTAGTTGTGGAGTTGAGAGAACGTTTGTATCCCCGTTACTTGCAATTGCTGAAATTAGAGCATTAACAGAGTCGATCTTAACAGTTTGACCATTAATCTCTGTTTCAATTTCGTTACCAAGACCAACACCTGCAAATAGACCACCAATTGATGTCCATGTTCCAGAAATTAGCTGAGTAAGGATTGAACCTGAAGTTCCGTTAATTGAACCAGCTCTATCAGCTGCACCAGAACCGTAGGCCCCAACAATAGAAACACCAAGGTCACGAGACTTTGAGATATTTGTTTCCATCACAAGACCTTCGATAAATACTTGGTCTTTTGGTTGGTCTAGCTTCTTAATAACTTTTTCAAGTGTAAGCCAGTCAGTAGGTGAGGCCGTAACAACAAGAGCGTTATTTGATTTATCTGCAGTAATTCTTACTTCTGCATTGAATAGTTCATTATTGTCATCATTTGAAGTTCTAGAAAAACGAGAAGTCCTTCTCGTGCTCGATGATGATCTCGACTTTGATCCACTAACTAGCTCAGATAATGTCTTTGACATATCTTCTGCATCACCGTGATAAAGGTAGTAAACGTGGATTTGTTCGTTATTTGAAGCAACTAACTCAACATCAAGCTTATTAATAAGCTCTTTAAGTCTCTTTGCCCCACTTGAATTGGCCATGGCAATAATAGAGTTCGTACGTGGCTCAGCAGTAAGCTTAGAAATAATTTGCCCACCTCCATCTGAACTTCTTCTTGAAGAAGTTTTCTTTGATGTATCATCTTTTAGAATCTTATCTAGAAGCTTAGCAATTTCAGAAGCGGAAGTATTTTTAACAGGAATAATTTGAAGAGTTTCTTCGTGTCCAGGAACATCGATGAACTTAATTAAACTCATTAAACGATTGATGTTAGAACCAGTATCCTGAATGATAATTGTATTTGTTTGCTTGATCTCAATAATACGCCCGTAACGAGACATGAAAGGTCTAAATGAACGAGAAACTTCTGTTGAATCAATATTCTTAAGAGCAATAATCTTCATTAGGTAATTTTCTGTTTCTGGAACATAGTTACCTGTGTAGATCTTTGTAGGGATGTAGCGAATATCTCTTGCTTGTACAATCTTGTAGAAAGCACCAGATTTAACCATTGTTAAACCATTCATATTAAGCGCTGCTAAATAAGCTTTCCATGCATCACCAACTGTAATTGGAGTTGGTGCTGAAATTGAAATCTTTCCTTTGAGGTCCTTGTCGATAATAAGGTTAAGCCCTGTAAGCTTTTGCATATGCTTTGTCAGGTCTTGTAGGGAAGTGTCTTCAAAATCAAAGCTTGTGACAATCTCTGGCCCAAAAGCAGTTTCTGGGTTTAAGTTAACGTAAGCATCGTCAGACTTCTTTGGTTGAGTCGCTGTTCTACCAAATGCATCACTTCCTGACTCTGCATTCCCACTATTGAGTAGGTTGGCAGCGGAAGGAGTCGCATCACGATTAACCTTCGTTTTTGATTTAAATTGTCTAAACTGGGCCTGCGCCGGATCTGCGGCCAGACATAGTAAAGATAGTGCTGAGAGATTTAAAAATAGTTTCTTCATCCATGATCCCTATAATTATTCGACAAAATTGTAGTTGTAGCTTTGCTGAACTCCGTTTCTCTTAATACCGAGTTCGTAATAGTCCGTAGACTTAATTTTTCCAAACATTCCCATAATTTGATTCATATTCTCGATTTTTGCGCCGTTAATTTCACAAATTATGTCATCATTTTGAACATTTAAGTATGAATAGATTGAACCAGGTTTAACTTCAGTCATTTTGAAGCAAAGTGATCCATCTGGATTCTTAATTGTAATGGCCTTGGCCTGCGTAAGAACGTCTCCAATATTACTTAGAAGAGAGTCACGAAGTTCTTTCTTGATTTTAAAGTTATTTCCTTCAACTTTAATATCTTTATTGAATTCCGGCATAACTTCTTTCGCTCTACTTGGAGGAAGAATCTTTGTATTGGCCTTGCGTGCAAAGCGTTTCGCTTTCTCGTCAACATTTGCAATGAATTCACATTCACCAGTTCTTAAGTTTTTAAAGATAACTTTTTGGCGAGTGATACTTCCAATCTCTGCAATATTATTGATCTTTCCACCAACACGAACATTTTCAACTTTTCCACGGTTAGAAACACTAGCAACTGACTTCTTTGTATTTTGTAGAACGATCGTATTTAGCAGCTTAAAGCCAAGTCTTGATTCTTGATCGGCCGAAAGACAAACCTTAACAACATTCTTTGGACGCTTAACTTTTGTTTCAGTTTTTTCATTCTCATCTTCTTGAATATTGAAAGGGTTGTAATTTCTAATATTAGCAATCGATGGATTGTGGTCGTATGTAGTAGGGCGACTAAAGTTTGTTTGAAATTTTGCACTGCTATCTTTTCCACTTAGAAAAAGAGCGGCAAACTTTCCAATCTGATATAAGAAGGCACAAGTTAAGAGAATTAAGAAGTAGTGATGAATCTTTGGACGAGACTCATTACTTAGAAGGTTAGGCAGGAAGTATTGGGCACCTGATTGGTGGCCTTTTCCTCTTTTTCCAGCGCCAACTTTTGATAAATCAAAGTCTTCAGTTTTAGATTTAATCTTATCAAGCATACGTTGCATGACATTGTACTTATTGCCTGATTCAGCCTCTAGCTCGTCTTCTTCATCATCTGAAAATTCCTCAGAGTCTTCATCTTCAGTGTCATCTTTTGATTTATTAGAGAGCTTACTCTTTAGTTTTGATAAGAAGCCTGCGTCTTCTTCAGAGTGTGCCTCAAGGTCATCAATGTAGACTTCTAGAGTTGGGTCTTCCAACACGTTGTCATCTTCTTGATGTTCGTCTTGATCTTCCTCTTGATGATTATCTAGTTGAGCAGTTGGAGGGGGTGGAAGAGGGATGTCGACATCTTCTTCGTAGACTTCGCCTTCGTCGCCTTCGTACTCTTCCTCATACTCTTCGCCATCGTGAAGAGTTTCTTCATGCTCAATAAATTCACTGTCATCCTGTTCCTTGGATAACTTCGATTTAATTTTTGAAAAGAATCCTTTCTTTTTCGTCATTAAGTTTCTTCTTGAAAGTTTTTATATTTTAATACCTTATAGTATTTTAAGGTTGTTTACCCAAAGCATCAACCATTGATATATTCGGTAAGAATTTTCTTTATTCGTGACCGAGTGTTTTTGTCGGACAAACTTTAGTAAGTGTTTGCTTTGATTATTTGACGTATGTCGTGCTAAAATGTCAGGGAATTCTAGTCAATCAAATTTCTACCCACATAGATGGATTTAAAAAAGGACTTAATGATGAGTGAAGAAAAGCAAATGATGGACTCCATTGTTGGAGATCTATTCTTTGGTGAAGTTAAAGAAGACAATGTATTTCCATATCCTGGTTTTACTGATGAGCAGCAAGACTTTGGGCGCGAGATGGTGAACGCTGTAAATAAGTTCTGTGAGGGGACTTTAGACGGTGAGAAAATGGATCATGAAGGTGTGATCCCACCAGAAGTAATGCAAGGTCTAGCTGAGCTTGGGCTTTTTGGGATGGGTGTTCATGAAGACCTAGGTGGTCTTGGCCTTGACTATACTCTTTATAGTCGCGTTTTTGCAGAAGTTGCTTCTTTTGATGGTGCCGTTGCGACAATGATTGGTGCTCACCAGTCGATTGGTTACCGTGCACTACTTAATGAAGGAACTGAAGAGCAGAAGGCAAAGTGGCTTCCACAACTTGCTTCAGGTGAAAAGTTAGCAGCATTTTGTTTAACTGAGCCAGGATCAGGTTCTGATGCATATTCGATTAAGACAAAGGCCGTTGATAATGGTGACGGTACTTATACAATCACTGGACAGAAGCTTTGGATCACAAATGCTGGTACAGCTGAATTTTACTCAGTATTTTGTAAGACAGATCACGAAGTAGATGGTGAAACAAAAGAGAAGATCTCTTGTTTTGTTATTGAAAAGGGAATGGAAGGTCTTTCATTTGGTGAAAAAGAAAACAAAATGGGAATCCGTGCATCAGAAACACGTGCGGTTTACTTTGATAAAGTAATTGTTCCTAAAGAAAATATTCTTGGTGAGCTTGGAAAAGGTTTCAAGATTGCCATGAACGTTCTTAACTCTGGACGTCTTTCACTTGGTGCAGGATGTGTTGGTGGAATGAAGACAATTCTTAAGCTTGCAACTGAGCACGCTAAAGGACGTAAACAATTTGGTGCGCCAATTGCTGAATTTGGTCTTATTCAAGATAAGCTTGCTCTAATGGCAGCAAGAATCTATGCAACAGAATCAATTGTTTACATGACAACTGGTAATATGTGTAAAGGTCTAAACGACTACTACCTAGAAACTGCTGTTTGTAAAATTTATGGTTCTGAGTCTCTTTGGGAAGTTGTTGACCAAGGGATGCAGATTGCGGCCGGTAATGGTTATATGAAAGAGTATCCATACGAAAGAATTATGAGAGACTCTCGTATTAATATGATCTTTGAAGGAACAAACGAAATTCTAAGAATTTTCCTTGCTCTTTCTGGTATCAGAAACCCGTCTGAAAGCATGAAAGCTCTTGGTAAGGCGGCAGACGTTTCTAAAGCTCTTCAAGATCCGATTAAGTCAGTCGGTGTTTTAACAAACTTCGCAAAAGGTCGTCTATCAAAGATGATTGGGCAACGTCTAATCACTAAGCATCATGCTAAGCTTGATAAAGAAGCAGGGAAGTTTAACTCTCTTCTTGGTCAATTTGCGATTCAAGTTGAAAATACACTAATGAAGTACGGTAAGAATATTATTGGAAATGAGCTTCCACAAAAGAGAATTGCTGAAATGGCGATGAACCTTTACGTAATGCTTGCTGTAATTTCTCGTACAACTTCAATCCTTAATAGTGACAAGATCGAACAAGACAAGAAAGACTATGCTCTTAACCTTGCTCGTGTCGCACTAAAAGATGCAAGAGCTGTTGTTGTAACAAATCTTAAGGCAATGACTTCACATGATGATAAAGTTGTTAAAGAAACTTCTGATCAAGTTTGTGCAAATGATGGTTACGGCCTAGATATCATCAACTTCTAATTATTTTCAAGACAATTTAAAAAATAATCTCTTAGGCCCTAGTAAAAAATGCTGGGGCCTATTAGAATATTGATATGAAATATTCTCTCCTGCTACTTTCTTCGGTCATACTCGTAACTTCTTGTTCTAGTAAGGTTTTTAAAAAGAAAGAAAAGAAATCAAAAGCTAAACAAGTAAAGCTCAACTATGGGCCAACAAAGTCATCTTCGAAATTTGTCGATGTGACAAAAAAGCTTGGACTAAGTGGTATTAAGGCATCGCGTGTTTACGTTTATGATATTAACGGCGATGGAAGAGAAGACCTTGTTTTCTTAAATGGAAATTATTCTGTGCCTCAGTTTTATTTGGCCACAGATGAAGGTTTTGTTAAAGCAAAGAATATCTACTTTGAAGATGATGTTCAGGTGACATTCTTACAGTTTGCAGACCTTGATAAGGATGGAATCGTCGATGTTGTTACTGGGATTCATAACCAGAAGTCGGCCTTAACAAAAAAACCACTTGTTTCATATAAGGGAAGCCCTTCCCGCAATAATGGTATCGTCTTCAGGAAATTTGGTGAGACAAGCTTTGACTTCATTGCTCCTATTTCAAACGTTAACCTCTTTGATTACGATAATGACGGACTCTTAGACTTCTTTGTCGCTAATTGGTTTGATCGTAATAAAGAAGGGGAGGCAATTGAGAATCGCCTCTTTACTTATAAGAAGGGCAAGGTCTTTGAAATCTCAGGGGCGCTTACAACTGAGCTTGATCAACGTGGTAGCACATATATAAATATTGCACCCACTTTTTCTTCAAGTATTTGTGATATCAATAATGACGGCATTCCTGATATCTTAACGAGTAACTCTGCAGGCCATCCAAATAAGCTTTGGCTTTCAACAAAACGTGGGAAAAATATTGTCTACACTGATGCTGGCCAGAGTTCTGGTTACAGCATGGATACAATCACTAGTGGTGGCCGCTATAACGGCGGAAACTCTACTTTTGCAATTTGCGGTGATTATAATAATGATGGCTACTACGATATCGCCATGGGAGAAATCTCTCACTCTCTTGATCTAGCTTCTCGTGACCGTTCAAGTATTTTGACGAACAAAGGTGTTAAAAAGATATCATTCATTCGTACTGAATATACAAACGATGAGGCGAAGGCCAATTGGAACCAAGGTGACATGAGAGGACTTTGGAGTGACTTAAATAACGATGGGCTTATTGATTTAATCGTTGATAACTCTGGCTTTCCTCCTCACTCAAGACTTGTCTCATTTGTACAGGAAAATGATCATGAGTTAGTTAACCGTGCGTCAGATCTTGGAATTGATATTGTCAATCCAAGCTCTACTGTCGTCCTAGACTTTAACGATGACGGAAGAATGGATATTCTAACGATTCAAACGAATACTCGTGATTTTAGAATTACGCCAAGAGTTTACTTATTCGAAAATCAGCTTCCGCAAAAGAACTTTATCAAGCTTAAGCTCATTGGGAAAAAGTCTAATAAAGAAGCCTATGGTGCGAAGGTAATCGCAGATATTGATAAGGGCAATACTCTTACTCGCCAGCACTACCCATCTTTTGGCCAATTCCAACCTCAAAATTCATCTTATATTCACATTGGTCTTGGAGATGAGAAGGTTAATGAAGTTGTCGTTGAATGGCCTTATTTATTAGAAAATGGGAAGAAGCTTAGAAAAACTTATCCTGTCTTGATGAACGCAACGACAATCATAAAAGAGTAGGTGCCATGCTCCTTTGGTTTCGCACCTGCTAAATACGCCGGGAAGTTCTATTATTCTTAATTTTAAATTCAGGCCTTGTTAAACCATCTCTAATTTTATTTGATGAAAATTTTTCGTCTTCTTGGTTTACCCACTCTAGGAAAGTTATAGGATCACCAATTATTGGTTCTTTTAATTTAAATCCTAAATCTTCGTTATTAATAACATAAGATAGAGTCGAAAATTCATAATCCTGACACAGCTGTGTAATCCCTTTGTGATTGGGGTTTTGATAAATATAGCGTAATACAGTTTGATAATACTTTTGGTCCTTAACAATTGACCACTTATAGCGATCTCCAAAGATACGATTTATTCGACTTGTTTCTCTTCTAATCAGCTTACTTAGGTGTGAATTCATAAAGAACATAAAGCGATCGATATCACAATTTGGTGTCCAAATTAAGAGGTGATAGTGGTTTGTCATTAAGACAAATGCTTGTATCTCTACTGGGTGGTGATTTTGTGCATACTTAATTGATTTTAAACAATAGCTCCAAACGGTAGGCATGGGAATGTCAAACCATTCTTTATTATTTGTTCTGATATAAATGTGGTATGGACAAAGATTTGTTCTAATGATTGGTTTTCTTGGCATTCAGCACTGATAACTGAGTTTAAGAATGAATAAAATAAAAAAAGGGATTATTTTGTTGAATATTTCGTATGTGAAAACAGGGGAGAGTATGCACCCGCTTGTTAGCAGGTGCGAAACCAAAGGTGCATGGCACCTACATATTCTTTTTAATAATTGAGATCATCTCTTTCACTTGGGCATCGCTTGCTTTTCCATTGATCTTGTAAACAAGGCTACCTTTCTTATTGAAAACTAGGATATTCGAGTCATCATCTTTAACGATTCCTTTCCACTTTTTAACGATCACTTTTTCAAGGTCTTTTACATAAAGAGTGTTAGGATATTTCTTTTGCTTGTCTTCTAGAGCACCCTCAAGAATTGAGTTTGGAAGCCAAGTTGCATCCATATTAATAACTGCAACAGAAGCATACTTTGTAAGGTCAAACTTTTCACGTGCTAGGGCCTCTGATGCATGATTATTTAAGTCTTTCTCGTCAGGGTCAACGTAGAATAGAACGTGAACTTTATCTTTTAGCTCTGATGAAGACCAGGCCTTCCCATTTAGGCGACCACCATTTTCACCTGAAATTTCAACTGTTGCAGGCTTCATTGCTAAAGTCGATACACATAATAGTGCCATCATAAAAATCTTCTTCATTCACTTCTCCTATTCGATAAAAGTTTTATTAAATATTTGTTTTAAGTTTAGACTAAATTTAGAGTCTTTTTGAACTGTCTTCTTTAACACTTTTGCACGAAGTTGGTCATTATACTCAACTAGCTCTTGCATTAGTTCATCAAATTGGTTTAATTCAATAACATTTGGCACTCTCGTTTGAAAGAAGTCTTTTAGCTGCTTGATGCGATTCTTTTCAATATCGAGAAAATTTGTCAGCTTATGTTCTTCACTGCCGGCAGACTGCTTCTTAGGAGGTGGGGCAAACTCATCTCCTAGAACCTTCTTTATATGCTGATCAATTTTTTTTAGCTCGTCATTACCGTTATCTTCTGACATTTTCGTCTTCCATGATTGAAATTAATTTTTCAAGTTTTGCACCTTCTTTGGCAAGTGCTTTAATGATTCTTTGTGAAGAGATCGTGCGTCCGAATTCATCAAGACATAACTGTACATCTTCATTTCTTATATTAGAAGCTGAGATATCAATGAAGTCCAATATCTTCTGTTCCTTGTTTGTAGGCCTGGCCGCTTCAAATTGGTAGTACTTGGGAAGATCCTCAAGTGACTTAAAAATAGGAAAACGAGTCCAAATATCTTCAATATCTGAGATGATGTAGAAAGGGTAAGGAAACTTTGGAGAAAGATTTTCTTCCTCTAAAACATTAGATAAGAGTCCCAGTAATTTAATGAGTCGATCTCTTTGGAGTTTCGATGCATCTAGATAAAGTGGCTGATGACCAACACGGTAAGTTTTCATCGCCAATTTAATTTCTTCTTTATCAATGGCCTTGAGTTTAAATTCTTCTAAAATGGGTGTTTTCATAGATCTATTATAACAGCAGCAGCTTATTAATATAAAGCTGGAATCTCACCTAAATCTCATTTATCATAGTTTTATGGAATTAGATTATGTAGAACTTCCCGAGAGATTTTGTCAGTTACTTTTGAGTGATGTTTCAAGCTCTAGTAACACATCTGTCGATTTACAAAGATATCTCTTTGAATCACCTGCGATGGCCAGGATTCTTTATCGTATTTTAAATGGCGGGGAGGAGACTGATTTAACTTCTCTTGTGAAGAAGTATGGTTGGCATGGAATTCGTGATCGTCTCTTGGCCTACTATATGAACTTTCTCTACAATAGTAATCACCCTCATGCGGTTGTGACAGAAGAGGTTGAGGATATTAAAAAAATTGAATCACGATTTCGCGATAAAACGGTAAGTGGCTACTCTCGTTTAATTTCACTTGGAATGTACCTCAAAGTTTCTTGCTATGAATCTGATCTTGAAAATATTGAGGATCACCCTTATTTCCCTGATCGTAGAATTGATCAATTATTAGCTCAATCAAAAAATAGAAATATTCGTATTGATATCTTGATACTAATGCTTGTTCACTTTTTAAAATACTTAGGTGAAGAAAAGCTTTTTGGATTAATTAGAGCGAAACAGAGTTTTGATACAATTGAGTCAATGTTAAGCACTGATCAAAAATATCAATTACAAAAAAATATAATCAATTACGCCTTAAGTATTGGAGACACTGACTTGATTGCGTCAAAAACAGTTTAAGTTAGTGTGAAGAAGGAAGTATATGGCAGAAAATAGTGTGTGGAAAATGTTAGAAGACCTTTCGACGAAGAAGGGAATTTCTGAAATCGTGATAAACGGATCAAAGAATGTTTTTGTTGAAAGAGGCGGAGAGTTTATTGGACTTAATGTTCCTCTTAATAAGAAAGATATTCTTGAATTTTCAAATGAAGTCGCACTATTTAATAAGAAGAAGTTTTCAAATGAGAACCCAATCTTAGATGGAAGACTTCCCGATGGCTCACGTATTAATATTATTAGTGAACCATACGCTTCTCAAGGTACATCAAT
This sequence comes from Halobacteriovorax sp. CON-3, assembly GCF_043196995.1. Taxonomy (NCBI): domain Bacteria; kingdom Pseudomonadati; phylum Bdellovibrionota; class Bacteriovoracia; order Bacteriovoracales; family Halobacteriovoraceae; genus Halobacteriovorax; species Halobacteriovorax sp. CON-3. The sequence goes on along the minus strand of NZ_JBEBNA010000001.1, from coordinate 865,947 downwards.
TACTATTAGAAAATACCTTTCTAATAATTTCGAATTAGATAAGCATTCTCAGCTATTTGGTATTAGTGAAAAATACGTTCCTTTCTTTAAGTCACTTATTAAGGCCAAAAAGAATATTCTCATTTCTGGTGGTACAGGTTCTGGGAAGACAACTTTTATGAATATGCTTCTAAAGGAAGTATCTCCAGACGAAAGAATTATCACAATTGAGGATACGCTAGAGCTTGTCGTGGGTAATACAAATTGTGTAAGGCTTGAGGCCGGCCTAACGAGTGGAAAAGAAGGGCTCTCAATGAGTCAGCTTGTTAAGAATACTCTTCGAATGAGGCCCGATCGAATCTTTATCGGAGAGGTAAGAGGGGCCGAAGTTTTTGATATGATTCAGGCCATGAATACTGGACACGATGGAAGCATGACTTCGATTCATGCTAATTCTCCAGTGGAGTGTTTACAAAGAGTTGAAGCATTATTTTTAATGGCCGGTTTTGATCTTCCATACCATGTTGTAAGAAAATATATTTCAACTGCTGTTGATTTTATTATTCAGCTAGGAAGAACGGATGATGGCCGAAGAAAGGTCACTCAGGTGATGGAAGTAAATAGCATGGAAGGAAATAATATTCTTACGACTTCTGTTCTTGAAATCGAAAACGGTGAACTCGTTTTTGGTGGAGCGGTACCAAGTCTTGCTAATGAATTAGCGAAAAAAGGTGAGCTTCCAACTAATTACTGGAATAGTCTATAAGATCATTGTTGCATCAATCTTAGTAAAGATATTATCACTGAGTTCATCTTTATTTACTGCTGTAATAAGACAGTAGCGGTCGATATCCAGAATAAAGGCAGCTTCGTCAGTAATAACTAAGGACTCTTTTGAACCTTTTAGCTTCAATTTATGAGCAGCTTCATTTAAGCGAGAATAATCAATTTCGCTAAAGTGAATTTGGCGCTCTAGCAGTCTCTTCTTTGCATGTTTTGAAATTGTTAATTGGTGTGTGACTCTCTCCATATAACCTTCCTGGCCTTGGCCCAAATGACTCTCAAGTCATTGTGGCACTTTGTTGGACGCAATAGTAGGTAGGCAAGGGTAAAGAAAATCTTATAACTTCTTTAGCTCGTTAAGCTCTAATAAAATACCGAGCTGTTGATGTCTTAGGTTTTGACACCCTGATTTGAAGTAGTAATTTCTTGTGTTCTTAATAAGTGATTTAATTCGATTTCGAATGTCATCATTTACTTGAGAATTTTCTGTGATTTTCTTTTTGATGCTTATGAATTCACGAGTATTTTCATAAGCGAGATTTTGGTCGAGCTGCTCACATGGCAGGCTGGCGTACGCCTTGATTGAAACTAAAGTAACAGTTGCTGATAGCAAAATAGACTTCATGAAAACTCCTTGTGCGAGTCCCTCTCTCTCATCCACGTTCTATCAATAGCACACTAAGATGCAAACTTACACATTAGTAAGAAGTTGTGATATTTTTTTCACCTTCCATGATCGCGACGCCAGAACTTGTTCCCAGTCTTTTAACACCCATTTCTAGATATTTACGTGCGTCCTCTAGGCTTCTAACACCACCAGAGGCCTTGACTTCGCACTTTCCTTGAGCCTCATCAATCATTATTGAGACCACTTCAGGATTGGCCCCTTCGCTTGAAAATCCAGTGGAAGTTTTAATGAAGCTAGCTCCAGCACTTATGGATGCTTTGGCCGCTAAACGAATTTCTTTTTCATTTAAAAGACATGTCTCAAAAATAACTTTTACAATTTTTCCGTTGGCGGCCTTAACGACTGCTGCAATATCTTGCTCAACATATTCAAGATTGCCTTCTTTTAATCTTCCTATATTTAAAACCATGTCGATTTCATCAGCACCTTTTTCAATGGCATCTTTTGTTTCAAAAACTTTTGTCTCTGTTGTCATGGCCCCAAGAGGGAATCCAATCACTGTACAAATTAGAGACTTACTTGGATCAATGTGTTTCTTTGCTTCAAGGATATTGCTAGGATTTATGCATACTGATTTAAAGCCGTACTCATTTGCTTCTTGGCATAGCTTCTTAATTTGTAGGCTACTTGCTTCAGGCTTTAGTAAAGTGTGGTCAATAAATTGAGCGATGTCTTGCATAAATTCCTCGATTTAAATTCTTTGGTATATTATTGAGATTATTTCCTTAACTTATAGTGCCAATAATTGCTAATATTTGCAATATGGCACTTATTAAACGCGGACCATTTTTTATCCATCCACTCTTTATCTTTATATCGAGTTTAGTGGCCTTAGGGATTTCTTTATATCTCTATATTTCTTCTTATTTAGAGGTAAACGCAAAGTTAACGGACTTTGTGAAGAAATCTAATATCCCTCTTGTTCAGTTTCAGCAGACTGAGACATGGGTTATGATTCTCATTTTATCGATCCTTGTGTCATTGATAATCGTGGGCTTCAGTATGGTTTTCTATTACTACCAGAAGCTTCGCCAGCTCTATCGTATGCAGCAGAACTTTATTAATGGCTTTACCCACGAGCTAAAGACTCCCGTTGCTTCGATTTCTATCTTTATCGATACGCTAAAGCGCCACAATTTTGAAAGAGAAAAGCAGTTAGAATATCTGGATATCATGAGGCATGATACTGAGAGATTGGGAGATAATATTGAGCAAATCCTCCAATTAGGACGACTTGAAGAAAAGAAGGTTGAGCCTGATCTAAGGCAGATTAACATTCGCCAAACAATTGAAGAGTTTGTTCATCGCAATCGTCATAATTTCTCGGAACTAGAAGTCTCTTTTGTCCATCTCGATGATGAGGAGTCAATCGAGTTTGATCGCAAGCTATTTGATATTCTTTTAATGAATATTCTGACAAATGCCATTCGCTACAATAGCAAAGAAGTTAAGACAATGGAGATTATCTTCCAAGAAGGCAAACGCTTTAGTGAGTTATTCTTTGTCGATAATGGGGATGGGATTGATGATAAGGATATCAAGAATATCTTTAAAAAATTCTATCAAGCAGGTAAGTCTTCAAAGGGAAGTGGTGTTGGCCTTTATATGGCGATGCAGATTATGAGAATACACGGTGGCCGCATTAGTGCAGATAGTGAAGGCGTAGGCCATGGAACAACTTTAAAACTATTATTTAAAAATAAGGTTAGTTAGTATGAGTCGTATTTTACTTATTGAAGATGAGCAAAATATTGCAAAAGGAATTATCTTAAATCTTGAACTCGAAGGTTACGAAGTCATTCATGCAAGTCGCGGGGACTTGGGGATTAACTTTTATCGGGAGCAAGATTTTGATCTCGTTGTTCTTGATCTTATGTTACCTGTTTTAAGTGGTGAGGATATTCTCGTACAAATTCGTGAGATTAATGAGAAAACACCTATTCTTGTCCTTTCTGCCAAGGATAGCTCAAAGTCAAAAGTGCGCTGCTTTAATTTGGGAACAGATGATTACCTATCAAAACCCTTTAATCTGGATGAGTTCATTTTGCGTGTAAAGCGTCTTTTAAAGCGCTCAAGTTGGACGAAGAAGGATGTGTCAGTTTATCAATTTGGTGCGAATGAGATTAACTTTTCGGACTTTAAGGCCAGCTCACAAGGGGAGGAGTATACTCTCACAGAGCAGGAAGTGAAGATTTTGACACTTTTAACTCAAAATGAGGGTGAAGTGGTGACGCGCGGTGAGTTACTTGAATTATTAGGCTACAAAAAGGATTCAAATACTCGTACCATTGACAACTTCATCGTACGTTTTAGAAAATACTTTGAAGAAAACCCAAAAGAACCAAAACACATAATTAGTATCCGCTCTGTCGGCTACAAATTTATTAAATAATAAAAGAAAATGGAGTAATAAATGGGAATTTTAGAAGGAAAGAAAGTTCTAGTCCTAGGCCTTGCAAATGACAAATCAATTGCATGGGGAATTTCAAAGCAAATGAAAGAACAAGGTGCACGTCTTGCATTTTCATACCTAAACGAAGCTCTTCAAAAAAGAGTTGAACCACTAAGTGAAGAGATTGGTGGAGAGTTTACATTTGAATTAGATGTTCAAAATGAAGATCACATGACTCAAATGGCAGAGATCGTAAAAGAGAAATGGGGAGAGGTTGATGTTATTGTTCACTCTCTAGCATTCGCAGATAAAACAGATCTTAAGGATCGTTTCCATAAAACAAGCCGTGAAGGTTTCAAGATGGCACAAGATATTTCAGCATACTCTCTACTAGGTGTATGTAATGTGCTTAAGCCACTTATGGCAAAAGACTGTTCTGTAATCGCTCTTACTTATCATGGATCAGTAAAGGTTCTTAACGGATATAATGTAATGGGTGTTGCTAAGGCATCTTTAGAATCAACAATGAGATACCTCGCTGACGATCTAGGTCCAGAGGGAATTCGTGTAAACTGTATTTCTGCAGGTCCAATTAGAACTCTTGCAGCTTCTGGTGTTCCAGGGCTTAAAGGTTTCTTAAATGATGTTGAAGAGAAGTCGCCACTTCGTCGTAACGTAACTCAAGAAGATGTTGGTGGAGCAGCTGTGTTCTTAGGTTCACGCCTTGCAAATGGTGTAACTGGACAAGTGCTTTACGTTGACTCTGGTATTTCGATCTTAGGAGCTTAGTTTTGGCTAAAATTTCTAGTTGGAACGTCGCAGGTCTTAGGGCCTGCGAAAAGAAAGGTTTTTACGATTGGTATTTAGAAGATAATTCAGATGTAATCTGCCTACAGGAAACAAAGGCATTACCTGAACAATTAAGTGATCGCTTAAATAACCCTGATCATCACGAAGTGCTTATCGCACCGGCCGAGAGAAAAGGGTATTCAGGAGTAGCAACTTGGGTTCGAAAGGGTGTTAATGTTAAGCACACGATTGGACTTGGGATTGAAGAGTTTGACTGTGAAGGACGAACGATTATTTCTGAATTTGACGATTATATTCTTTTTAATTGCTACTTTCCTAATGGGCAAAGAGATCACGGACGTGTTCCATATAAAATGGACTTCTGTCGTGCGGTTGCTGATAAGGCCTTAGCACTTAAGAAGAAGACAAAGAAAGAGGTCGTGATTTGTGGTGACTATAACACTGCTCACACTGAAAATGATCTTGCAAATCCAAAGACAAATAAGAAGACAACGGGATTCTTACCTTTAGAGCGTGAATGGATGGATGAGTTTAAGGCCCAAGGCTTTACTGATCTCTTCCGCGAATTCACTTCTCCAGAAGAAAATGGCCACTACACTTGGTGGACTTATCGTGGAGACTGTCGAGCAAGAAATGTTGGCTGGCGTATTGATTACTTCTGGTCAACGGATGATTTCGTTTCTCGAGTAAAGAACTGCTGGCATCAGCCGGATGTGATGGGTAGTGATCACTGTCCACTTTCAATTGAATTTAAGTAATAAAAAAGCCAGCATTAAGCTGGCTTTTTTTATCTGATCAAAGTCGAGAGATATCCTATCTATCAAGTTCGATTGTGAATGCTAGTGCAAGTTTCGCAAACTTCAGAGCGTGATCAGCAGTTCCACCCATATTATCTAGAGTGTCACGAGAAGAGTGGATTTTTCCATTCATTTCACGTTTGCGAGTTTCAAATGGTGTTGAAGCAGGGAAGCCTTGAGCAGTCCATGAAGCATGATCTGAACAAGCGTAACCACAAGTATCACGTCCCCAAGATAATTCTGGAAGATACTTATCTAATAAAGAACCTAGGAAATTGTTTTGTGCTTCATTTGTATAATCAGTAATGATTGTGATGTCATCATTTGAACCGTTGAAGTTTGTCATATCAAGTTGCATAACACCAACAACGTTCTTACCTTGTCTTTTAAAAGTTTGTGCAATCTCTTTTGAACCAAGAAGGCCAACTTCTTCAGCTGCATAAGACATGAACATAATTGTCTTTTCTGGTTGGTATCCACTTTGAGCAAGAGTCTTTAGTACTTCTGTAACAGTTGCTACACCTGAAGCGTTATCATCGGCACCTGGTGCGTGAGCGTTTGTGCGTCCCCACCAACCTGCGATTGAGTCACCATGACCACCGATTACGATAACATCGTCAGACTTTCCTTTGATTGTCGCGATAACTGATGGCTGTGGATATGAAGAGTGGTTGAAGAAATCAACACTGATATCAGAACGGTGTGATGTTAGGCTTGTCCAATGGTCTTTAAGCCACTGTTGAGAGTCAACACCCGTTTGAGACTTGTAGTATCTATTATTGAAACTTGAAAGCTTCTCAATAACACTTCTAATTGAGCTTTCTTTTGTATTTGCAATGGCCGATCTAACAAGGTCTTCTTGATTGATTGTATAATCAGCTAAGAATGCATTAATGTTAGAGTTTTCTTTTTGCTCTTTAACAAATTGAAGTGCTTCTTCTTTTGTTTGGAATGCAAAGAAACCACCACATCTTTGGTGCTCTTCGTGAGCAAGGTGAGAGATTTCGGCCTGCTCGCTCATTATTTTTGTTTTTGCAATAACAAGGTCTTTTTCAACCTTGATAATATCGATTTGTAGATTTGAGTGTAGACTTTGTGTCGATTGGAATAAGTCCTTTCCTGTCACAATGTAGTTGTGCTCAAATGCATAAGAGTTAAATGTTAGTAGTGAGAGTCCTGCTAGTAACTGAAAACAAATCTTGCGTGTAATTTTCATCTAACCTTCCTTGGTTATTATATAACTGTAACTAAATTATTTTAGGGGCAATCAGTTAATTAAAATAGAGATAGATTCTATTATCTTCTTACATAGATGGTGGAGAAGGCTTATAGGAAGGGAGTTTGGGCGCTTTGCGCCCAAATAATTAATATTGGAATCTTGTTTGAATTAACTCGACACTCTTGCGTACATTTTCTTGGTCGATCCACTGAAGACAACCGTGGCCAAGTCCGCAAATCCATTTATTCATCGGTGCATTGGCATTTTGTACTGACTCGTATAGATCCATCCATTTCTTCTCTAGAGTCTCCCAAGGAAGTCCTAGGTATGCTGGTTCAAGGTTCCCCTGAATATAGTAGTCATTTCCTAGAGTATTTAAAACATGACCAAGGTCATGACGCCAATCAATTCCTAGAACATCAATATTGTCATCTTCGATAGCTTGTAGGTATCTCAGGTGAGTCATTTTTGAGTAGTAGATTACTTTTTTATTTGGGAATTCTTTTTTGAATTCAGCTGTTACTTTCTTTAGAACAGGAAGAACTTTTTGTGTGTAATCTTCAAAGTTAAGTTCTCCAGCGGCTGTATCAAAAAGACACATTGCGTCTGCACCACCAACTGCCTGTGCTCTCATTTCTCCAAGTAGCTCAGGGATAAGTAGGTCAACAAATGCATCCCAACGTCCATCGTATAGTCCAATTTTTGAGCTATAAAGTGCTCCAGCGTGTGAACCTTCAACAGCATATGTATATAGAGTAAATGGAGCTCCAACAAATCCTAGAAGAGTTTTGTTACTTGGAAGAGCATCTTTTAGTAGAGTACATGCTTCACCTTGGAACTTATAGAAATTCTCTGCTGAGTCTAGAAATTTAAGTCCCTTTACATCTGCAACTGTTTCAAGCTTCATTTCAAGCTTTGGTCCTGGTGCGTACTCTAGACCCATTCCCATTTGTTCTAGTGGGAAAAGTAGATCTGAGAAAAGAATAGCAGCATCAAATTTAAAATCATTGATTGGCCCCATTGTTACTTCACAGGCAAGCTCAGGCTTCTTACAAAGCTCCATGAATGTATTTTCTTTCTTCATACCTTGGTAGTGGTCATGGTAGCGCCCAGCTTGTCTCATGAACCATACAGGTACAAATTCTTTTCCATTTTCATTTTTGCGATCGTTAAATAATCCCATTTTTATTCCTTTATAATAAGCTTGTAGCCAATTCCACGAACACTTTGGATCTCTAGTGAGTTCTTAGAGTCGCTTTCGGCCCATTTTCTAAGTTTAACAATATAGTTATCTACAGTACGTTGTGATGGAAATTTATCCTCACCCCATACTTCATCAATAATAAAATCTCTTTCTACTGCTTCATTCTTCTTCTTTAGTAAGATCTCTAAAATGGCGCATTCTTTTTGTGTCAGGTTTAGAATTTTTCCATCGCCATCTTGCACTTCAAAACGCTTTGGCCAAATCTTCAAATCACCAATTAGAATCTCTTCTTCCAGTGAGTCAATATTAGTCTTAAAGCTTAAGAGTCGATCAAGCCTAATCGTTAGCTCTTTAAGAGCAAATGGCTTTGTAATATAGTCTTCACCACCTGCTTCAAATCCTTCAACTTTTGTTTGAGGGTCATTTAGGGCAGATAAGAAAAGGAGAATAAAGTCTTTTCTAATCTTTCTAAAGTCTTTAGCAAGATCAATCCCATTTCCATCAGGAAGCCCAATATCCATTAGGATAATATTTGGTTTAAAGTCCTCAAAATAATAGCGAGCATCTTTAACGTTCTTTGCTAGTCGGCACTCATGGCCAATATCGCCTAAGTACTCACTTAGAGTATCTCCAAGATTGTTATCATCTTCAACGACAAGAATTTTACCAAAATTACTCATCCTTTCCTCCGTCACTTTGTTCAGACATTGGTAACTGAATATTGAAGATAAGGCCTTTATCTAAAGTAATATCAAAATGTCCTTTCATCGTTTCAATAAGCTTCTTAGACAGGTAGAGGCCAATCCCTGAACCTTTCGTCGATTGATGCTTGTAGAAAAGTTTTCCAAGCTTTTTGACATCTCCACTGAAGCTGCCACAATCATGGTATCTGATATGAACGGCTTCGCCTTTTGTGCTAATGTGAATCTCCACTTCATTTGAATCTGTATGGGAAATCGTATTTTCTAAAAGGTTCTTAAAAATAATACTTAAAGCAAACTCATCTGCTTGTAGGCTTATATTTTCGGCGTCTTTATTTATCGTAACCTGTAACTTGTCTTGGTAGCCCCCTTGAATGATTTTTTCAAGGAAGTGATTAATTTCAATATCTGTCGAGTTTAAATTCCCTCCACGTTCAATTCGAGAAAGCTGCAGGATTTTATCCATTTGATTCTCAAGACGAATCGTGTCGTCAATTAGGCGAGTCGTAAGTCTCTGTAGTCTTTGATTAGAGTCTTTTTCAACTTCATCTTTAATCACTTCTGATTGAAGCTTGATACTTGCTAGTGGGGTCTTAAGTTCATGAGTAAGACCAGCAAAGAAAGCTGCAATTGAGCGATTTTTTCTCTGATCTCTAATAAAGAGGAGAGTGTGTGAACTCACTAGAATGAGTATCAGAACTAAGAATGTAATTCCTTCCCATTTTATAAGTGAGCCAATATCTGGGCCCTCTGTACTATTTAGTTTTGCCAAGCGATCACTCATTTTAAAAATTAAAAAGAGCCACCACAGGCCAAAGAGCCCGATTAATCCCGTCGTTATTGTCGAGATCAGAAAGAATGGAGAAGAAGATTTCTTTAGTTCCAAAGTCTGTTCTCTAAATCCTTAGCAACTTCTTCATTATGTGCAAGTGAACCAAATCCTACTTCATATGCATTTGGAGATAGGTAGATTCCTTTTTCAAGAAGTAATTCAAATAATGGAACAAAGTCTTCACCGATATTACCTGGAATATTTCCAACTGACTTAATCTTATCTCCTGGAACGATCCAGAATAGAGAAGAGTGGTGAATGATATTGTAATTCGAAAATTGGCCATCATTATATTCTGCAAGCCACTTCTTAAAGATATTCACAATTCTAAGAGTGTTATCTTCAAGTTCTTTGTAGCTTTCTTTTGTCATCTGTTTAAGTGTTTCAAGTCCACCAACCATCGCAAGTGGGTTTGCACTTAGAGTACCAGCTTGGTAAACACCACCAACTGGAGCAAGGTGTTCCATGATTTCTTTCTTAGCGGCAATTGCACCAACCGGAAGACCTCCTCCAATTACCTTACCGTAAGTTACGATATCAGGTGTGATTCCTGTAAGCTCTGCCATACCACCAAATGCAACACGGAAACCAGAGATAACCTCGTCAAAAATTAAAAGAGCATCATTTGCTTTTGTGATTTCTCTTAAGCCTTCAAGGAATGCTTGGTCTTGAATAAGGAGACCATTATTAGCTGGTAGAGGCTCGATGATAATTGCTGCGATCTCACCTTTGTGATCTTCAAAACACTTCTTTACACCATCTAGGTCTTCAAGCTCTAGAATAAGTGTGTCATCAGCGACACCTTTAGGAACACCAAGTGAAGAAGATTCAGCTGCTCCTGCAAGACCTGAACCCGCTTTAATTAACATGGCATCAACGTGTCCGTGGTAACAACCATTGAACTTGATAATTTTATTCTTTCCAGTCACACCACGAGCAAGACGAAGAGCTGTCATAACTGCTTCTGTTCCTGAGTTTACAAATCTAATTTGATCAACGTGTGATAGACGTGAAAGTAAGTATTCTGCTAAATCTACCGAGTATGGCTCACATGCTCCGTAGCTCCAACCACGACCTAGGGCCTCAGTTAGTTTTTCTTTTACAGTATCGTTTTGGTGACCAAGAACAAGTGGCCCAAAGCTCATGCAAAAGTCGATATAATCTTTACCTTCAATGTCAGTAAAGTAAGCACCCTTAGCGCTCTTAAAGAATTTAGGAGTTGAAGTCATTCCTTTGAATGAACGAACAGGTGAGTGAACTCCACCTGGAACCATCTTCTTACTCTTTTCAAAAATTTCTGTGTGCATATTACTCATATATATTCCTTTAATTTAATAATCTTATTTTTTTAGCCAAATTTTAAACTCTTCCATGCTGGCAAATGGACGTACTGTGATATCTTCTTTTGAAAGTTGTTCAAATGTCTTACCAAGTCCACATGCATGAAACTTATCTTTAAGCTCTGGTAGGTGTTCAATATAAGTTTTGTACTGAGAGTAGCTTGTCCAAAAGAATACATCGCACTGTCTAAGCTCATCGAAGAAGTTCTCACGTACTTCTTTGTCGCTTTTTTCGTATGATTCAAATACTTGGCCATAGTCAGAGTAAGAGTCTTTATGAGTTAAAATAGTTAGCTCTTCTTTTGGCCCATTCAGTACTTCAATGGCCTTTGAATCACGAATCTTATCTAGTACATCTTCACCAAGTCCGTCACATGATCCATGAACCCACTGGCCGTTTTGTGCCAAGAGCTTCCAAGTAGAAGTACCAGCAGTATAAACAGATTTTCCGTGATTCTTTAGAAGGCTTACACCATAGCGTGCAGAAAGAAGAATGTCGTTATTTGGCACGCGTGCATTCTTTAGCGCTTCTTTGTGAATTAACTCACAATAGATATATTCTTGTTCTCTGTGGTCTGCGTGTGGAAGACCAATAAAGGCCTTCGCTTTTGAAGCAGGTGATGGAAAGCTTCCTTCAAGGTGTCTTTCATAGATGACCTTGTCGTCAACTTTTCCTTTGTGAGTATGAATATAGTAGTCGCCCTTTTTCGTAACGTTGATACCAACTGCTAGGTGACAACCACCTCCGTAGCTTGCAAATGCTTTACGCTCACGGCTTACTTCACTTACAGTATCTTTATCTTGAAGTTTTTGAAGCTTTTCTTCTAGCGCCCCATTGTCATCACGATTCTCTAGGCATTCGATTCCAAGAGCTCCTTGAGAAGCTGCTGCTGGGAACTGGCTATGTGGAAGAACAGCATAAGTCATTCCTGCCAGTAGTACTTCTAGCTCTTTTCTTGAACTTTCTGTGATGGCAAGTCTTTCAATACCTGGCATAGCAAGTACAATGGCATCGTAATTATCTTCTCTAAGCTTTTGAATACGTGAATTTACGTTTCCGCGAAGCATTTTAGTCGATACCTTTAAGTTATCTCCGTAAGGTAGAAATTCAGAAAGAGAACTTTCAATATTTACAATTCGACGTGGAGAAGATGTTCCAACAACAAATTCTGTCAGTTCTTTGGCCATAAGCTTACTAACCGTTTCTTCTTTAATTAAAAGAATATCGTAAGCGTATGCTCTTTTAGAGATTGCAGCTAACTTAATACCTTCTGGCCTATCACTTCCTAGGTCCTTGTACGAATGAACGACTAAGTCGATCTCTCCCTGAAGCAGGGCCGCATCTAATTCTTTTGTAAAAAAATCTTTTCCCTCAAGTTGCCAAAGTGGCTTATCAACAATTTGATCACCTTGAGTTTTAATTACTTTTAATTCAAACTCGTCACCAGTTAGTTCTTCGAGTTGATCTTTTACTTGATTACATTGAGTCAGGGCCAATAAAGAGCCACGTGTTCCGATGATGTATTTCAAAATAAATCCTTGTTTATGGTGTGAACGTAAAATACATTAGATAACTTACTTTTTTGTCATGAAATTGTCATTAAAACCAAGTATGCGCGACGAGTCTATTGTTTGATTTTTAACTGAAGTGGTCCCATCTCCGAGTGAAAATGTAAGAAAAAGACATTTTCTATATCGTTTTTTTATATATACACTTAAGTCATTGAAATTTTATTAGCAAAAGGAATTGCAAATGAATCGATCGATCTTAATAGGGACAGTCCTAATTTTATTAGGTTTTTTCCTAAATATCACAGCTAAGGCATCGTCTCTTAGCATCAACCCAAAACGAATTATTGTAAAGTTAAAGAATGGTAAAGAAGTACCATCGATAAACGGAATAAAGAAATCAGTTTACTTTTTTGAAACTACATATGTTCTCTACACAAATGGTGATGAAACCCTTCTTGATAAATTAAGGTCTCACCAAGATATTCAAGATGCTCAGTTTGATACATTCTCAAAACGTGAGCCACTTCCAACACCTGTTGAAGCGATTGAATCAGAATCAGTTGAGGAAGGTGATGAGATTTACAGCTCTGTTTTAAATGATCCTAAACTTTCAAAGCTATGGGCGTTTAAAGATGCAAGTAAGCACGGAATGAGTGTTAACAGAGTCTATGAACAAAGTGGACTGGCCTCGTCTAACGAACCAGTGATCGTTGCAGTTGTCGATACTGGAGTTGATTACAACCATGAAGACTTAAAAGATGTTATGTGGACAAACGTAAATGAAATTCCAGGCAATGGAATTGATGATGACGGCAATGGTTATATTGATGATATTCACGGTATCAATACTCTAGAGCGTGACAGTGATGGAAATGCGACAGGGGATATGATGGATGGCCATTCGCATGGAACTCACGTTTCTGGAACAATTGCAGCAACTCAAAATAATGGAGTTGGTATTGCTGGTGTTGCTTCCAATGTTCGCATCATGGGACTTCGCTCAGTTCCTAGCTATGGTGATGAGACAGATGTTGATATCGCTGAAAGTTTTCTCTATGCTGCAAGAAATGGAGCAAAAGTAATTAACTGCTCTTTTGGTAAGTCTCATAATGAAGGCGGAATGTTAGTAAAAGAGACAATCGACTATATCGCTAAAACTTATAACACTCTGGTTGTTGTGAGTGCAGGTAATAGTTCTCAAAATATTGATACAAAATTAACTTACCCTGCTTCTTATGACAGTGAGGGGATGTTAGTTGTCGCTTCTTCAACTCGCTATGGACGCTTTTCTTATTTTTCAAATTACGGTTTTGTAAACGTTGATGTTGCAGCACCAGGTTCTTCTATTTATTCAACGACTCCAGGGAATCGTTATGGAAATATGTCAGGGACTTCCATGGCCTCTCCTAATACGACAGGAGTTGCTGCTGAAGTTCTTTCAAGACATCCTTATTTAACTGCCGTTGAATTAAAAAATGTATTAATGAATAGTGTGACAACAAAGTCCTCAATGGATGGTGACATCCTAACAGGTGGGGTTGTTGACCTCTATTCTGCTTTAGAAAGTCTTTAATTTATAGAGGCCCTAGAGCTAGGGCCTTTTTTATCTCTTATCATTTCGTCCTAATGCCAAAGCTTAAATTTTTCTTGATGTGGGATATTGATCTCAACAATATTGCCAGGGCCAATATAATTTAACTCTATTCCTTTCGTACTATTAGCTATTGCAATGCCTTTTTCTGTCTCATTAATCGAGTTACTTAGGTTAGGTCTTAGGTATTTCTTAAAATTAAAACCATCTCCACCATCGATAACAGAGATACGGTATGAATCTTCTAGCTTTTCATAAGTTACAATGACCGCTTCTTTGTTTCGATCGCAAAGTATGTCGAGGTAACTTTCATAGTCACCATTATCCTTTACTTTTTGGCGCTCATTCTTATCAATTTTTAACTGTCCATGTTCTAGGGAGTTTAAAATGATTTCAAAGAAGGCCCTTTCTTGCGTAATCGTTGCGTTGGTAAATAGTTTTAAAGTTCTGGCACAGCTTGCAATATCGGCCAATGTCCTAAGATGCATTTGCGCATTGGTGACGATATCAAGGCCACTATTATGATCGATAGAGTAATTGATGATCGAGTTAATTCTTGATTGAAGTTTTATTTTTGAGTTTGCAAGTTGTTTAATGAGAGGGAAGCTTTGAAGATCGATAAAGTCATTCAAGTCATTTTCAAGATAATGTGATTTACGCTTTTCTGTAATCTCTTGTGCTAAGACAATAATAGGTATGTTTGAGAAACGTGGATATTTTCTTAATGTTGAAAAGATTGAAAGATCCTTATTTAAGTCTGAGTCATAAAAGAGAATAAGGTCGATATCGTTCTTCTTAACATTAGCAAAGACTTGCATGATCATCGAAATGCTATCTCGTTGTACTATATCATATGTATCATCTAGGACTGTCGATAGTCGTTCAGTAATACTTTCATTATTACTTATAATGAGAACTTTCGACTTCTCTGACTGAGTCTCTCGTTCTTTTAAGTCCTTGCTTGCACTAGCTTCACTTGTGATTTCTTGAACCGCCTGTTGTATTCTTTTAAACATATTATCTCTCCGTTAATGCGTAACTTAGTGAAGTATCGATCGGCTGAAGTAGGTAACGTAGGATACTCTTTTCCGCTATTTGTATATCTGCGTGAACTTTCATTCCTGGAAGAATTAAGTTTCTTTCCTGGTTCTGCCCAATATAGTTTTTAGAAAGTATCACCTTAATCTTATGATAACTTGATCCATTACTTGTATAAAATACACTTGGGGATATGGACTCAATCCATCCGGAAACAACTTGATTGCGATGGGTTTGATGAGAGGTGACTTTTATCTTTACTATCATCCCTTCTTGAAGAGGCGCTAAGTCTTGTGGGGTAATTCTTACGGTCGCGATTGGCCTATCATCTATTGGAAGGATTTTTACAATATTCCTGTCTTTACTTACATTTGTTCCAACTGCTTTATAGTCAACCTCATTAACAATTCCAGTAATAGGTGATCGAATTAAGAGGATCTCTTTACTGACTGAATTATTATCTTTATTCTTTTTTTCATCAATAAGGGTGTAGAGTAAATCACCCGCCTTTATGTATTGTCCATTCATGACTTCAAGAGAATCTAGGATTCCTGATTTATTGTGCTTGATAAGGTGTGTGATTGTGGTTGCTTCAATTTCTCCATTGGCCTGGACGACTTCGTTAACTGTTGAGAAGGAAGACCATGCAAAGAATGCTATCACCGTAAATAATGAAAGAAGGATAATTGACTTGGATACATATGGGATTCTTGCTTCTTCTAAGAGAAGGTCTTGTCCGATATAGTCTGTTTGCTTAGCATAATCAAGACTACTACCAAACGAGAATCTTTTTCTTTTATTCTTCATCATTATCCTCCTTATATGAGGGCGTTCTCTTCGAGGTATTCAAAGAGTTTGTCCTTTGTCCCGGAAGTGAATTCTTTGTTAGGTGCCATATAGATTATATTATCTGCTTCTTTCAATATTTCTTTGTGTTCACTACAGAAAACTACGGCAAAGTTTTTCTTAGATAGTTTTAAAAATTTCTTTAATAGCTTGAACTGTTTGTTGATTATGCTTGAGGGAATATCTTCAATGAGAACGATTTTTGCCTGAGTGCAAAATGGAATTGCTAAAACTATTGCAGAGTATAGTTCATTTGTGATTTTTAGTTTCGATTCTCCGCTAAGAGGGGTGTCAATAGTTAGTCCATTTTCCTCAAGAAGCTCTCCAATTCCAAAGAATCCCAAATATATCATGATATCATCTCGAGTGATTAGAGGATTAATATATTTGATATTTTCGTAAATACTCATATCTTTCAATAATGACTTCTTTAAGTTTAGCGTTAGGATATGCTGTCTAAGATAGAGTGTGTCGAATTGTCTATGATCGATTCCTCCAATGAGAATCGAACCTGATTGAGGAAGGTAGGTTTTGTTGAGTAGTTTTATAAAAGCACTCTTACCAGATCTTGCACCACCATGAATGCCATAGACCTGATTTGGCCTTATTTTTATATTGATATCACTGAAGACATTTTCCAGTGTATCTGGGTATTGAAAAGAGACTGATTTAAAATTTATTTCAAAGTTTTTCGTATAAAGATCCTCACTAGAGCGGTATGTTCGCGTCTCACTACTTTCACAAAAGAGCTTGTGCAATTTTCTAAATGAGCAAGATATAGAGTCTAGTCTTTGTATTGAACTCGGTATTTGTTGTGCTGTTGTGAGTATATTCCAAACTAAAACTAAAACAGCGATAAAGTTAGCGATAGCTAATTCTTGATTCCAAACAAGTAGCAGGCCTATGATTGTGGATGCCAAGACAATCGTAATGGTGATGACTTTTGAGAAGAACTCTGTTCGGTAGGCATTCATCTTATATTGTTGTTCCTTAAAGCAAGACATTGAGCTAAGGGATGATAAACGATTTGAAAATATTGGAAATAAGTTCTCCAGATAGATCTCTTCAGAACCTCTTTTAAGTTCATTGACTAGATTATTCTTATTTTCATGTAATTGATCATAGGTTTCTTTCTTGATTCTTATCTTCGTAAGCTCTGAGTAATAAAGAAAAGTTACCATTGGTGCGAGAAAAACGAGAGGGATGGCCATCTCCCATGATAAGAAAAAAATTGGAAAAATAAGAAGAGTATTAAAAATTGTGTCAATGAGCTTCAGGTTATTTTCAGATGAAAGGAATTTGACAGCATCTTTAATGTCTTCAAAACGGTTAACTTGAAAGTCAACTTTTTCGATCTCCCTTTGATGATCTGACATTGTGGATATTTTTTGTAGAATTGCTATCTCGAGAATATAGTCAATGCGGTTTGTGCACCAATTGATAATATTTGATCTAATACCACGTGCAAAATAACTAATTACTTGTAGTAAGATAATTCCAGATGTTGCTGGGATGAGGACTTCTAAAGGCCTAGCTCCAGTGATCATTTCGTAAATAATAAGAACATAAATAGCAAAGGCCAGTGTGCTTAGTGTATTGATTAAAGATAGGATGATTAGCTTCGAAAATTCTTTTTTAAACCTTCTCGTAATCGCCCTTGTCCAAGAAGAATATTTTTTATTTGTATTTCTAAATATCCTTTCATTTCTAAGCTCTACTTCATTAAATTCCCTAATTAAGAGTGTATATTTGATAGGGAAGCTATCAATATCAATTTGTCGTTTAAGGTCATGGTCATTTATGAGATAGAATTTCCCTTTTTCTTCATCTTTTTCTTTTTCGTAAGTAAGTATTAGGTGATCATTCTTAGCACAGAAATCTTCAAGATCGATATTTGATATTAATAAGCAGGGAAGAGCGTCGATTTCAATATTGTTTAATTCAAGCTCTATTTTTTTTGCCTCAAGGCCGATCGTTGCTAATGCGTTTATCAAGTCAATTTCTTTCATATGACGATATGACATTAGTATTTCATTTACATCTTCACTGTAGTCATCTTGATACTTTAGTTCCATGAAATTATGAAAGATCATTTTTATATTGGACATACCTCTCCCTAGACTAAGTAAGTATCAATCTCTCCGATACGATTGTTCAGAAGATCACGGTTACATAGTTTTAATAAGTTTCTATCTCTTGTGTTTACGAAGATTATTCGGGACTCTCTAATACTTGCTATATAATTAAATATATTGATGTAATTCTCACGATCAACTCCCGCTTCAAATTCATTTAGAACGATGACTTCAGGCTCAAGTGCAAGTTGTCTGGTAATGTAGATAAGCGATTTCACTTCATCAGAAATATTATCTTCGACTTCAGAAGTAAGCTTTGTATCGAGTCCATGAGGAAGTTTTTTTATGATTTCACCTAGTCCCAAGGTATCGATATAGCCCTGGGCCTTCTTCTCATTAACAAGCCCGAATGAAGTAATGTTATCCCTTATTGTTCCATTCCATATATTTGGCCTAGCATTGATAATGGCGATATTTTTATAAAGGCTTAGATCATCAATATCTGATAATTTTAAATCATCGACATAGACTTTATTTGTAATAGACCTAAGATTTGGAGCAAAGAGAAACTCCTTTGTGTCTTTGTCTTGATTCTTCAAAGAGATAGTATCACCCTTCATGAAAGGAATCTCATGCTTCCTTCCTCTGATGTAAATGGGGATTACCATTGAGTAAATCTTATCAATATTTACCTTTTCTTTTTCCTGCGATCTTCCTCTTGGGTGAACAATAATATCCGTCATAACTTTTACTTCATGAATCTTTCTTAAGGCCTTAAATATTTTATCTGTTGGCGCGATACAACGATTGGCCAAAATTAGTGACGCTGCAAGGGCGCCAATACTCATCAGGCCATTGGCCACTAAGTAAGATCCCGACGCTATGATTGCGACAGATGTGAGCTGTAACATAAGTTGACTCAGATTAAACTGAAAGTATGCGTAACGACCAAGCAAATAGTTATTCTTAGTTACCGCTGCCTGTTTCTTTTTGAAACGATTATTGAATAGATTTATTCGACCAAATTTTCTTAGGAGAGTGAGGTTATCTAAGATCTTATAAAGTAGGTTGTTTTGCTCAATATCTGTTATATGTTTAAGCTGAATGATTCTAGTCATTCTCTTTAAGGCGTAAAAAGAAACCATCATGTAGAGTGAGAATGCAACAAAGGGCACGAAGGCCATTAATGGATTAAGGTAGAAGAGAAAACCAAAATAAAGACATAGAAATGGAAGTTCTAATAATGTGACAAAACCTTTGCCCGCAAAAAAATCTTTATTTCTTTGAATTTCCTTTAGTGAGTATTGGAAAACTCCAACATCATAAAAATCAGTGTCGGTAATTATTTTCTTTATTAACTCTTGCGATTGCTTGTTTTCAAAGCGTGCTGATGCGAAGGTTACAAAGTAGTAGCGTAAGTATTTTAGTGCTGACTCGGCCACAATAAAGAGTGTAAGCCCAAAGAGAAGGACAATGGTGCTACCTGTATTATGGCCTGGAATGATACGATCAAAGAGTTGCATTAGAACAACTGGTAAGGCCAGGGATGTTGTACTTATGACTAGACTCAACGTTAATAAGATTCTTAAAGAAATAAGATCCTTATTAAAGACTTTTGAATTCTCTCTTATCCATTTCAGTGTAGTGGATGGAATATGACCGACACTGCTTGGGATATTTATTTCCATGACGTCTCCTACAGTAATTTACTGTAGATGACTGATCGACTAAGTTATCGGTGCTTGTGAGTTAATTAAAACTAAAGATTTGCGCGAACGTTTGCCAGATGCTTTGCTCTTTTTTCAACAAGAGTTTCAATAGCCAATTTTGCTTGATCTAGCTTCTCAATTTTTTCTTCATCTAACATTTTACCGTGATTAAGAATATCTCCTAAACGGTAAACACCTTGTTTCTTATCAAATTGAGTATCAATGACAGAAGGTGAGCCAAGGTCGACAAAGATTGAGTTGCTTGGACAGTGACCAGCAAAGAACTCTTCAGCAAAGATCTTTCCTGAACATCCAATTGTATTCACATAGCTATTGAATTTGAAGTATTCGCTATAATTCTTCCACTCAATTGCCGTGATATTGATATTAGGAAAATCGTTGATGATTTCTTGTACTTTTTGTGGGTTTCTTGCACTAATGTAAACATTGTATTTTTTCATTAAGTGCTTAATTGAATCTCTTGCGAGTTGTCCTGATCCTAAAATAAGGACATCACCAGAGTCGTACTTTGATTGAATGATTCTTCTTGTAATACCAGCATAAGATTGTTGTCCAATCTTAATGAGGTGTTCTTTTCTTACTTCCTTAGCGTCTTTAAAAAGTTTTTCTAAAACTCTAAGAATAAGTGAAGAACGAATATCTTCTTTAAGGTAATTTGAAAAAGCTTCTTTGAATTGGGCAACGATTTCACTTTCACCTTTGAGTTTACTTTGTAGGCCGCAAATTGTTTCTAAGAGAAAGTGATATGCTTTTTTACCAAAGTAGTATGTACCTAGTTGAGTGTCTTCTTGAGAAAATTCTGATGTCGTTAAGATAATTGTTCTTTGACATGTAATAAGAACAAACGCACCTGGCATTTTCAGTAGGTGAGTTGGTATATTTTCACTCTTCGTTTGAATGTTTAATAGGTGTATTTTTTGTAACAAAAAATCGTCCTTGCACTGTGTCGTCTATGGTCCCTGTGACTAAGATTACCGAAATCGATACCTAAAAGTGTCATGGAATTGTAGACCCTGTTTTTCTTTATCCGTCTTTATAATTTCTATGTGATATTGCCCTAATTTGTATTGTCTGAGTGTATTAGTCAATATCTTCTTCCATAATATTACTATCTTATATATCTGGATTGGGCGCCAATAGAAAATCTATATGGTGTCATCAATACTTGTTCAAAGATGCCTAAAATCCTTTTCACAGCTACAATTCTCTGCTAATTTGTGCCTATCATGAGCTCAATCACTAATAATGCAAACGAAGTAGATAAGAAGAAACCAGAGCAGAAAACTGCGCTACAGTCCTTTCTGGAGCGACTAAAGGCTCCATTCCTGGCATTTGATCGCAAGGTCGACGGTGCTATTTCGTTCTTTATTGCTCACTACGGTAAAACAAAATTTATGGTGGCCATGTCAAAGAAGATTCAATATCTAGGTATTGAAGGCCTTTGGAATAAAGGCCCAAAAGCTTTTATTTATTTTTTCCTATTTTATCTGATCCGAGATACAATACTCTATATTATTATCCCTATTTGGCTGGCCAAGGCCACTTCGTAAATCACATAAGGATTTGTATCTAATAAGTCATGGAATACTTGCAAACGATTTTATTTTTCATTTCGGGACTCGCTATTTTCTATTACGGACAACGAATTATCTCTGCTGGTATTCAGAGTTTGGGTTCTGGTGCAATTAAGCATATTGCCTCAGATATTGATGGTAAGAATTTTGTCGTCAACTTCTGGAATGGGGCAAGACTTAGTCTTTTGGCCTTCTCTCCGACGATGGCCAATATCGTGACGGTGGGCCTCGTTAATGCAAATCTAATAAGAAAGAATCGTGTGATACCAATGTTATTTGGTTCAGTTATTGGTGCAGTTGCTATCTTTCTTATATTAATGCTTTCAAGGCAAGAGCTGGCGCTTAATCTAATGGCATTTGCTCTTATTATTGGATTGATATTTTCTCAGCGTTTTGTAAGAAAGCTTACTAAGTTACTCTTTGGACTGGCATTTCTATTTTTAGGGATCTCAGTCATGCATGAAAGCTTTGTGTCTCTTTTAACCTGGAACTTCGTTCAAGATCTTGTGGTGAGACTTGTCGATTACTCTTTATTTACAAATCTCTTAATTGGTTTTGTTATCGGAAGTGTGATCTCTTTCATTTTAAGAAGTCAAACTATGACATTAGCAATTGCTGTTGTCATGATATTTACAAGAGTCTTTCCAGCGAGTGTTTGCTTCTCAATTATTTGTGCCTCAACACTAAGTTCGTTCTTTATTAATTTTAATACTGCACGAAAGGTTGCCAGGCCTCTTGCGATACGACTTTCTCTTCACCCGCTTGTTCACTACTTAGTTGCTACATTTGCTAGTTTCCTACTTATTGTCATTATTGACCACAATGTTGAAACAACTGTGGGGAATCTTGGCCTCATTATAGTGGGACAATTCTTTGTGATCTCATTAGCAATCTTAAATTACTTCTTCTTTAAGAATATTGTGTCTGAACTGATTAAAGGAATGTATCCAGATGCGAAGTTTAAGGATCGCCCAAAACTAAAGTTCTTGGGGGAGAGAAGACATATCTCATCAACAATGGCCTATGTTTTAGTCGAGTTAGAGATTGGGAAATTACTGGATATTGTTTCAAGAATGTTTGAAAAATGTCACGAGTATATTGAGAGCCCTACTAAAGGTGCTCGAGCTCTAGCAAAAATTAAAGATTACGAAAAAATTATTGATAATATCCAATTAGAAATTAATGATTTTATCTCAAAAGTAATTGCTAATGGTGCTGAAGAAGTTGAGAGTCGCAATGCCATCAAGCTTATGCAAATTGCCTCGGATCTTGAACAATTAGCAGATAGCCTCGATAAGCTTACAACAATGCTCACTAAGTATTATGAGAATTGGAAGTTGTCTGCTGATGAAACAGACCGTCTACTAAGTTACTTTTCTGAAGTACAGTCCCTTTACCAAAGAAGCATTGCTGTCTATAAGGGGCAAGTTGCAACTGAAGAAGAGATCAATGAAGTCGTTGTTAGCACTCGTGAACTTAAGAGACATCTTATGACTGAAAGAGAGGACTTTGCGAAAGTTCACCATAAAGAGGATGGACGTAAACATATCTATTATTCAGATATGATGACATCGATTTCAGTAGTACGTGCAAATGTTAGAGAGGTCTACTTACTCCTAACAGGTGTTATTTAATTCCACTTATTAGTTAATTCATTCTTACACACAATAATTGGTAACTCTTTCACAATTGTGTTTTGATTCTTATTTATTTCGTAGGGAAAGAATTTTTTTGTCGAGGCAATCTTTCGATCAATCATACTTTCCTTGTGTCGTCGCGAGGCCTTAACTTTACGGTAACGAATGCACTTCTTTCCTCGCATTCGAACACATTGCTTTATAAGAGCAACCTGATCAATTTGATTTTCGTAATATTGAATTTCTTTTTCGAGCTCATGTTTTGTATTTGTAATGGGGATAAACTCTTCTCCCTTTGTCGTTCTAATACGATACTTTCCAAATGGCCGATTTGGCCTAAGTGTTAGGAGGTCTTCTTTCGCCCGCAAGTTTATGTCTAACTTATACTCATAACAATTATAATTCTCGTCTATGACCTCACTCTGGACATCAATGGAGACAATTTCAATATCGAAGAAGTTAGGAATTTCATAGAAACTTCTCGTTATCTCGGATAGGCGCGATTCTTTAGGGCGCTCTTGAGTACAAGATAAGGCCACTAGGAAGAGTAAGGGAATGATTAGTAGAGCTTTCATAGGAATATGATAGGTTCTACTTAATCTTAATTTAAAGGTCGGTAAGGCTTAATTTAGTTAAAGATTCCTAAAACCAAAGAGCTTGCATACGTCTAAATGAAATATCTGTATATTCGATCTCTTCAGTACTTGAGGCAAGTCCTCGTCCAACATTAACTTTTTTCTTTGTTGAGAGGTTGTCGATTAGAAGCTTATTGAAAACTAAACTCGTCTTAACTAAAGAGTTCGCACCTTCACTTGTACCAGCTGCAACTTTATCACTCTTTGCAAGAGTGATGTAGTTCTCAAAAACGTAGTAGTTATCAGAGAAGCCATTGTCACATAATTTCGTTAGTTCATAGTGAGTTCGATCCATATGCTCCTGCATCGCAAGTGGGAGAGTACTCTTAGTCGCACGCTCTCCATCATATGGTAGATGCCAAACGATATTTTCAATGCTGTCATCAATCTCTTCTTTTAGCTGATAATCCCAAATACGTGGTTTATCATTGTATGAGATGAATTCTTGGTGAAAGTATGCACAGGTCTTAACTTCTTTTTTGAAGCTTGGATAGAGCTGTGAAAATGTTAGGTATTGTTCATAGAGCGAAAGAAAGTAAACTTTCTTATTATCAAGTTTTGAAATATCTTTAGTAGGCTCTTCTCCAACACTTGCTGGGCCACGACTTTTCTTTTTAAAGGTCCTAATTTTATAAGAAGGGATCGGGTTAATTTCACTATCAGAGCGGTCTTCAAAACCTGCAATTTTGTTTTCAATTGTTTCAGTATGATGTGTGCCAGTAGCACAGCTCATTAATGAAGATAGTAAGATTAAAGTTGCTAATTTGTTCATATGATCCACCTCTTATCTATTCTTATCGTCAAAATAGATAAGAGGTTTAGGCAAAATATGCTCATTTTAGATGAATATTTAGCTTAGATATTATTTAAAATAATAACGAGCAAGCCCTAAAGCTCTTTCGTGGTCAAGGGTTCCACCACTTGTACAAAGGTTGCTTAAAGTAGTCAGCTTCTTGGCCGACTTCTCCAGTATGTCTTTAACCACAGATGCTTCAATGTCTTTCTTGTAGTATTGGGCCATGGCAAAGATCATTGCTGCAGTATTCGTCACTTGTGGTGCAGCTTGAGATGTACCATTAATTGGAATATAGCGATCTCCTGGAGTACATGAATTAATAGCAACTCCTGGTGCAAAGATCGTCACAGTCTTCTTTCCAAAATTAGAAAAGTAGGCCTTGTCTTTATTGTGTTCGTCAATTGCTGCTACTGAGATCACATTGTCTGCAATGATCGACGAAGGGTAGTGAAGAAGTGTATCGGTATCATCCTTTTTATTTCCAGCAGAGAAAACAAAGAGCATTTTTGGATACATTTTTACAACTGCCAGGCCTTTGTTCATCAATCCATTCATATAGTCATCACGCATTTGAGTAATGAGCTTTTCGTATTTTTTATTAACTTCTTTTTCACTCAGGTCGAATTCTTCTTGGAAGTGGCCATTGATCATATCATAGGCAGGCTCCCAGCTCTGTCCCCAAGAGGCATGGTAAATATGAGAAAACTTTGATGAGTACTTCACTGTCTCACTCATTTTAGCGATCATCCAGTCCTGATAATAAGTAAGATAGTTTTCAATATTTCTAATCTTAAGATATGACTTCTTATACTTGCTAGGAACAAAATCTTTCTTTGCAAATAGACCAACTGGATCATCTCCGAGATAGCGAATAGGTAGAAATTGAATATCATTAGAATTTATTTCGTAAGGCAGGGCCTTTGTATTCATGGCCAAACAAGCAACGTGTGAGCCGTGAGTATATGAAGAGAAGTCATCTCGGCTATCCATGAAATCATCGTCTTTACGAATTTCTTTGTACCACTCAAGTTCACTCTCAGTGGCCGTTTTAAGAGTCTTCTTTTTTCTAACTTCGTAGTATTCAAAAACTCTTGGATCAAAAGTACCAATTAGGCTTGAATCAAAAACCTCTCCCGAGTTTTGAATATAATTCCACCCATTAAGATCATCGACTTTGCCATTGTGATCGCTATCCTTGCCATTGCTATACTCAAGTTGATTTGTATAGAGTTGACCTTTAAGATCAACATGGTTGATATCAATTTGATTATCACTAATAGCAACAACAGATGTTGCAAAAGTTGGTAACGCAATAAGCCAGATTAGTATGTGTTGTGTAATTTGATGCATAGAAAATTTTTTAAATGATCTTTTTCATCCTTGCAATTGCATCGCGTAATTTTAAGATTCTTCAATCTTATTTCAATAGCTTATAAATTGCATAAACAGGGTAGTGGTCTGAAGGATTATTCCAAATATCAGAGCGTTTGCGCGGCGGGCCTAATACCTTACCCACAGAATTGCGATAGCGGTAAACGGCCGCATCTGTAATTTGAGATTTAAATCTTTCATCGATAAAGAGGTAATCAAGTTGTAGTGGGTGTGCTGCCTGGCCGACAAATTGATAAAAGGTCGTTCGATATTCAAGTGGGAGTTGGAAGATTCCCAAAACATCCTTGAGATTTGTTTCACTATAAAGTGAAGAAAATTCTTCGTCCGTATTCTCGCTTGAAGCATTGCCATTGAAGTCACCACATAGAATGACTGGGGTTTCATTGTAGAGAGTACACTCTTGTTTATAGACGTGAACTAATAATTCAAGCTCGGCCTTTCTTCGTCTCGCTGAGCGAAAGTCATGACCGGTGTCATCATCACGTTGTGACTTTAAGTGAACATTCAATAGACTCATTATATGTTGTGTCTTTTCTTGATCTTTAAAGATTCGCAGGTGAGAGAAGTCTCTTGAAAGAAAGTAATTAGTCTCATCTTCATCGTGTAAGCTAAATTCGATTTCCTTTTCTGTATGAGATAGATGCTCAAAATAAAAAGGAAGCCCTTTCCTTACAAGAAAAGCATTCTCGATTCCACGGTCGCTATTGCCTTGGTTGTGATAGACTTCATATTCGTTAGATAAGTAATTATCATTGAAGTAATGGAGGCTTTCAATATAGCCAATTTCTGTTAGTGCATAGATATCAGCGTTAACTTCATTAAAAACAGTACGAAGCTGATTAAGGTTTAATGGTGACTTGAAGTAGTTGAGGTTTGGTGGATGATCAAAAGCATCCTTGATAAAGAGATTCTCTAGGTTATAAACACAAAGCTCAATTTCTTCTATTTGTTTCTGTTGCAATTAACAGCTCCATCCAAAAATATAGCGAAAGTACTTCTTCGCTCTTACATCATAGATAAGCTTACAATATGCACTCTGGTAGAGCTTTTGACTATTGATTTCCTTAAACTTAGTTAAGAGCTCTTCACTGCAAACGGCACCTTGTATTTCATGATTCACAAAAGCTTGTGTGTAGAGAGAGACTTTCTCATTTTCAACTTTAAACTTAAAATCGACCCCGCGATACTCTTGTTGAAAGAAGATTGCGTCCCCATTTGTATAAAAGGGAAGAGTGTGACGAGGTATAATAATAGGCTTCTCTTGTCCTTCTTTAAGCATAATATTAGGCAGAATATCTTGAGAACTTTTTAATTCTTTTGTGCTTTTAAGAAATCTGATCCCTTCGTAGATTGGTTGTCTATCGTTTATGATCTTTCCAAATTTATCTTTTTGGGGACGATGAAAATTACACTTGGATTGGTAGGTGATCGTATCATTGTCTTTTGGGA
Source organism: Halobacteriovorax sp. CON-3 (assembly GCF_043196995.1). Lineage (NCBI taxonomy): Bacteria > Pseudomonadati > Bdellovibrionota > Bacteriovoracia > Bacteriovoracales > Halobacteriovoraceae > Halobacteriovorax > Halobacteriovorax sp. CON-3. The sequence continues at coordinate 838,927 of NZ_JBEBNA010000001.1, read as the reverse complement.
GAGTTGTCCAGAAAGTGAAAGGAAGGCCATGCTTAGCTGCAAAATCCTTTTTCATTTTAAGACTGCCTTTTAAGAAAGTCTTCTTAAACTTCTCTGATATACTACCCATTTTTGTTGTACACTCTGAATTTTCAGGACACCCTTGTATAAGGTGTTCAACCATATGAGGTTTAAACTCAACCTCTTCAATCACATTTGGTGGAACTTGAGGACTTAGCGCAATCGAAAAATGAGCGATATTAGTAATGAGAAGTGCTTTTAAGTATTTATTCATATCTAAATTGTATATGGAATTTGAATATTTCTCAAAATAAAAAAGCCCGCTTAATGCGGGCCTTTAAAGGGGGGAGGGGTATTTTTATTATTGTGATCTTGAGTTAACTTTTCCTCCAAGGATAAAGTCAATTTGATCATCAACTGTGTACTTTTCTGTTGTTTCACCTCTGCGGATATCATTGATCGTTGGCTGATTTGGATTAACACGATCACTATTTCCTTTCTGGGCCATGAAGTTTTGCTTTTCTTGAGCTTCAAATTTTACGATAACTTTTTGCTCATCTTCATCGCTATCAATCTTTGCAGAGTTTACTCTTGTTTCAATCGTAGTCTTTGTTTCAATATCATCTAAAGTATCTTTTTCATTTACTGGGTTGTTAATACATTCTAGTTTCGAGAACTCAAGCGCTCTAATATCACTTGCAAATGTTGAAATTTTTCCGTTGGCCTGTAGAACTCTAAGGTCTGCATTAAATTCCATACGCTCTTTTCTTGATGTTTCAAAGTCTTCTGTAACAGTTCCTGACTCTACATTGTCACCAAGATCAAAGATTCCTCTTTTTGTGATTTTAAAGGCCGCTGAAGAACCAGCACCATCAAATCTTGATTCTAGTTGATCACTAACTTCTTGAGGTGTGTGAACTTGTCCCATATGCTCTTTTTCAGCAATTGAAACGAGTGCACTCTTTGCTTTTGCTTTCTTGTCTCCTAAGATATTTTGGCAAATTGCATTTGCATCAGAAATCTTTTGCAGATAGATTTCTTTGTTACCGTCAAACACCTTATACTTTAGTGATGCACGGTAAGCGATAATAGGTGAGTTATCATAGTAGTCTCTTAGGTCTTCTGTTGTCAGTTCAATTGACTCACGATCTTTGATGAAGTCAGCATGCTTCTGCTCATCCTTTGCAATATTCGTTTGCTTCTTTTGAAACTTCTCTTCTGCGATCTTATACTTTTCTAGATCACATCTTTCTTTATATTTATTGTACCTTTCTTGGAAATCTTTATCGAAGTCGCTAATCTTCTCAAAACCTTTTCTTTCAAATTTTCTCTCCACAATCGTACAAATATTTGCATAAGTCGAAAGTGGAATTAATCCAGTGAAGATGGCAACTTTAATCAGTGTCGATAGATTTTGCTTTTTCATAGTTTCCCCATTTGGTTTTCATTTTTAAAATTAGATACTATGTATAAAGCAATAGGTGTGCCAAAAAACGGAAAGGCCAAGTTGTTGAATTTTAGTTAGGTGTGAAGATTGTGCTGTCTAAGAAATGAACAGTGTCTGAATCTTATTCACAGTAGAAGTGGTGATTCCAACGGAAACCTTTAATGAAGCTTGAGTAATTCGCATCATCTGCTGTTAAGTCATCCATTGAATCGACAATTGAGTTATAGCCTTGTAGCTGTGTATCTTCTGTAAAATAACCAGCAGCAGGCTGTGGATAGTAATTATCAAAGGCGCTACCTGTTCTCACTTTCCCAAGCTGACAGAAACGGTTACCGATTTGATTTAGTTTTGATTTTACTTGATCAGCATTGGCACCCTCAACAAGTGGAAACCCTGTTCTTAAGTCATAATGCTTTTCTGGGTCAAGTGACATATCCGCACTCTCTGTTACGATACCCTCTGATGAGATAAATAGGTTTAGATATGTGTTGATATTTGTCCCACTAGGGAGACGACACTCATATGTATTATCTTCGTTTAAGACACCAAAACCTGAACAACACATTGAACCTGGATCTGTGACATTTGTTCCAAGCTTTGAACAACACTTAAAATCGTTTGCCGCAAAGATTTGTGGTAGGGCAATCGTTGATCCATCAGTCTTGTAATAGACTTGGTTATCAATATCATCAGCAGTTCCAATATTAGGATCAGTTGCAGGAATTCGATCAGGATCTGTAAAGAATGGATCACTTACTTCATTATAGATACCTTCAACAAGGCGTCCTTCATTTGAAGTATGTGCTAATGGGTTTGCCTTTTCATCATTACAACGAATGGCCTCATACGTTACTTGAGGTACACCAAGAAGTTCATATCTTTCAAAGATACTCTCGTAGTACTTTTGACCACCAGGAATAGTTCCAAAGGCACTAGCAGGGAAGTCATATCTAAAAGAAACCCAACCAATCTGCATCGGTGTCGGCGCAGAAAGTAAGTCATTATTAATTCTAAAGAACATATATCTTAGATTATTCTCAGTTACTGTACAGTAGGCAGGTTGACCAATTGATGCAAGAGCAAGTTCTGCACCTGCAACCGATGGGCAGATAACTTCTGTCATGGCTGCTTCATCGTGAGTTGATAGATCTGAAAAGTCTGTCGCATCAGGATCTGTAATATAGTTCAGGATAACATCATTTATTGTTGCACTATTAACGTAGTCAGGAATATAGATGGCAAGAGTTTGTTGCTCAAGATCATCAGCTCCAAGTGCCGGGGCAATAGGGTTATTGAAACCAGCTGGCTTCACAACGACTGGTGAGTAAGGTGCATTGAATGTATCATTAAAACCTGTGTTCTGATAAAGTCCAAATGCGATTTTCGTATTAAATAGCGTTCCTGACTCATCAGCAGGGTAGAAGCTAATACGCCCATCAATAGGTGAAGATGTATTGATATTTTCAGGTGTTGCACTAGAGCTTGGATCAATATTTGCTTGAATACTTCCAATAGGATCACCTGGTCTAAGCCATACAAACGGCTGTCCAACTTCACCATTATAAGTACGGTATCCACCAATTGAGCTCATGAAAGAGTACTCCATTAGCCAATTATTACGATAGAGTGGTTGAAGCTCTTCACGCCAAGACTTCATCGAGTAGTTAAGACATGCTAACTTTGTCGGTGAAAGGTTTAAGCGTCCACCAGCAGTCCAGTTATTTGTTCCATCTTCAAATTTTCTAATGAAACCACCACCACAACAATTTGATTGTCCTGTTTCGTTGATGATTAGGGCCTGACCAGTATCTGGTAGAGCTCCTGGTTCAATCTTCATTTCAATTGAACTAGTGTTATAAGTCTCTGAAGCAATATAGCGTGAATAGCGTCCTGTTGCATCTGGAGAGTCATTAGATGTTGTTCTTGTGTTTAAGGCCTCATTTTGTGAGTCATAACCAGGGAATGACGTATTTGTCTCAACCTGTGTGTACATTGTGAAGTCTTTTGAGATTTCACGACAACAACGGTTTTGTCCCATGTCGTAGTTATAATAACTACCAGCAAGAATTGTATTAAGTAGAGGCTCTTGTTGGCTTTGACCACATACTAGCTCTTCTTCCCAAAATTTCTGTTCTGCTATTGTGTCACCAAAGCTAGAAGGAGAGAGCCCTCTGGCAACATCTGCATGAAGGCGGTTAGGTCCGCAGTCTAAATTTGTATGGCAAACAGCTCCTGCTCTTCTAATACAGGCATTTGCTGCAAGTGTTTCTGTTTGTAGTTGAAGGATATCTTGGACAAGTCCTGCTTCAATTGATTTGAAAGAAGAGGACTCGTCAGTGTCAACTGAAGCAGCTGAACACATATTTTGTAAAACAGAAGGTACATTGATTGAAGCATCTTCAACTGTTACATAATTTCCATCAGTATCAAATACTGGACATGAACGTGTACGATTTACTCCTGTTGCATCTTCATTACAAGAAGCGATTTGAGAGATATAGTCGGTACGATTCTTATTATCCTCAGACTCGTGACGGCTTTCAAAGCCATTTGTTGTATCAGTTGATCGTCCTGGAACACAAAGTCCAACATCACCTGGGCCAAATGTTCCAGATGCTGCGTAAATCGATAGGTTAGCAGCAATGGCCTGTTGAATATTTGTCGGTAACTCTTCCCCGCGGTTACTATAAGTAATTGGTCGACCTAAAATGCTGGCCGCTTGTCCATAGAGAATTGCTGTTGGCTCATTAGGTGAGCGAATAAGTTCTTTTGAAAAGCTTGCTGAATCGAGCGCCGCACAGTAAAAATTTGGCGCACAAGTTAGAAGCTTTGTATGAGTTGATTTCTTTACATTCGTTGTTGGACTTAGTTTACAAAGAGAACCAGCTCCACGGTAAACACATCTCTTATTTTGCCCACTACTAATATTTGTATTTAGGATAGAAGAGAGTGAAACACCTTCTCTCGAATAGTTATTTCTTTCAAAGGCATCAATATCAAATTTAGGCCAATTTGTTTTAACATCCGTTACTTGGGCACAGGCATATTCCCAGCCAAGCTTGGCAACACAGTCACTATCAACATTACAGGCATGCATATACTGGCAACTAGCACCATAGCCTTGTCCTGCCGCTGATGGGTCTTTTGAAAAGTCCCAGTCGTAATCTGCTGCTGTTTGTCCACCAAGGTCTTCGATCACTGATACTGTATAATTTGTATTCTGAGCAAGGTCTGCAAATGGAGCATTGATTGCTAGAAAAAGCTTTTGAGTTGTTGAGCGAACACGTCTTCCTGCTCCAACAGAGAACCACGAAACTCCATCAAATGAGCCAATAAGTGCTCCTTGATTAAAACCATACCAATCTCTTTGATAACCATTAACAAACATGGCCGCTTGAGTTTCAAGACGATTTCTTCTTTGAACACCGGCATCTGCATAACTAATATGTGAACTAGGTAGCATCGTTGGAGGAACCCAACATGCACGTCCAAAAATAGTATCTTCATAGTTTCCGTATGTTGTATTACTTCCAATTTGTGCACGGTCAGTTGTATAGCCACGCCAAGTTAGACCGTAACCCTTACTTGTCTCAGGCTGTGAGCTAAATACTTTTTGCCAAGCATCTTGCTGACAGTATGGACAAGGAGTCGCGTAGCCACTTGTAACTGAAACGATATAAACCTTATCAACTTCGACATCTAAGGCCTTGGCCGGTTGTGCTTGTTGAAGATCAAGTGTCATCTGACCAATAACTGCATTCATATTATATGAAGTTTCTAAAGGCCCTGCCTTATTGGCATCATCTAGGTAGTAGAATGTATCTCCCTCTTGATTTGTTCCTTCTGGAATCTCAGTTAGGTCATCATAAGGAGTTCCCGCAAGAGAGAAGAAGCGGTGAGGGGCACTCTTTCCTGAAACTAGAACTGATAAATTTTGAAAAGGCTTATCTTCATTTTCTAGAACTGGAATATCACATTGAATATTTAAAATATTTCCGTTGGCATTCTTTTCTGCCTTTAGTCCGTAATCAATACATCGAGAGTCAAGCTGTAGTTCACCACCGATATAAGTTGGCTCAAATGAACATCCACACTTCTGCCATACTTTTACACGAACGCTATCGAGATCTGGATCACAACTATCGAGTTGTCCAAGTAGGCACTTATAGTCTTCAATATCTTTTAATAGCTGTTGGTTAGCATCGTCGATTGGGTCACCATCAGAACCGTCATCATCATTTTCATCTGGGTCGATATTAATCGGACATACATAGAATAGTTCAGGATAATTTTTGAAGCTATTAGCATCTTCTAGAATCTCAGCTAGAGCAGTTTTGTACTGGGAGCTATTTTGATCAGTTTCTGGGCGAACTTCACCATCAATAACACATTGGCCATTCAGACAACAATTATAACCTTGTTGCTGACATGAAGTATTCGTACAACTACCACCTGGTGTTGTAGAAGATCCATTAACATTCGTTGTGATCGATAGGCCCGAAAGATTCACAGATGTACTTGAAACTGGTGCTTGTTTTAAGATACCAGAAACTGACTCATGAAGTGTCAGAGTTATCGTTGTAAAACTTGTTGAACATTCTGGACAGATCGTCGCAAGGCTATAGGCCGCTTCATTTGCATCAACTAAAACAGATGAGCCTGTCGAAGTATAGCTTACGATATTGTTTCCACCACAAAAAGCAGCGTTGTCAGCAGCATTGGCAATATTAACTCTTAAACTTGTCTCTTGCGACTTGCTCGACTTAATAGGAGTGGCCACAAGTCTTACTTGAGGCTTCTTATCGACTCCCGTTGAGCTTGCTGTATTAATTGATCCAATTAGACAGAAAACTGAGTTCTTCTTATCTTGTGAAACAATGTAGTTATTAACAATTCCACCAACAAGATAGATACTTCCCGTATCTTCAGAGTTAAGGGTTAGGGCACCATCAACATATTGGCCTTTGGCATACCATGAAGGGTCTGTAGGATTTTCGACAATATAATCTGAAGACTCTTGTTCCGAGTCGTTTGAATCTAGATTAGAGCGGCGGTTATTGGCCGCTTCCATACAAGATGTAAGGAGCATCAGTGTGCTTATGAATGTGAGTAAACTTATTTTAAATTTCATTGGTTTACATTTTCCTACCCATTCACTTTTCGTGAAATTCGAAGCCTTTCTTTATATTAACCTGTTGATATTAAAGAAAAGGTAAGAAATACCTAGTTCGCTCTAAGTTATTGATATGACGAGGTTTGAAACCCTCTTGTTTAGAGGTGAAACTAATTTAGACGACAAGAATTTGTGCGATTTAGGGCCAGTTAGAAGCTGTAGCCATAATTGGCATAGAAATCATATGAGCTATAGAACGGGTTGTTGCTACCACTAAACATTCTCTGTCTAGAGAGGTCGAGCTTATTCATATACCAATCATAGTATTGTTGTTGGTAGGCGAGTTGTTGCTGTTGCACGCGACCTGTGTAGATATGGCCTGGAATTTGGGCCCTAAGCTGTTGTGTTGAAATCATCGGACCGATGAAGGCATAAGAATTTTGAGCAGCATACATGGCAACTTGAGGCCAGAAGCTCTTTCTATGCTTTCTTTTCACCATTCTTTCAGAGACTGGATCCCAGTCAAAATACTCGTTACTTTCAAGTTGAACACTACTATGAGCAAATGAGTTCTTCTTTAGGTTACAAGTTCGAACGTGTAGGGCACGACAGGCGTAATCGAATTCATCGCCACGATTGTCTTCGTCGTTACCATTAGCTCCATTCTCAACCACAGCACCATTACAGCGTTTATTCTTCTTCTTGTGGCAGTAATCTTGTAGGTATCGATCTGTCATACGATAATCATTTGGCTCTTGCTCACCGTAGAAGTAGCGAGAGTAGTCCTCTGTGATTAACTTGTCATCCATTCCATCACTTAATTTTGTGAGAATTGAAATACCTTCATTACCAGTTTCGAGCGTTGGCATACAAGAGATATTAGCTTCTTTAAAGCCACTACAGTTTAGCTTATATGTTTTTAAGTTTAAGGCTTTTAGAACTTCTAAATCCTTCATTGGCCTTGTTGTGAAAATCGTCGCTATCTGTTTTTCAACGTCGCCTAGGGCCTCTTCACGTTCTTTGATTTTTTGATTTAAAGCTTCGTCATTCAACTCACTTTCAACACAACCATAGAGAATATCTGTTGTTGAAGCTCCTGGTGTTCCAGGACAAAGCTCTGCAAGGTTATCCGCTAAGATTTGACCAAAGTTGTGATTACTCTTACTTGTTTTATTTAAGGCCTCGACCTTGTCACTAGCATCTTTTAAGAAAGAGTGAATGTCATTTTTTAGGTCATCTCTTCTCTTTTTATCTGCCTGCTTTTCTTCTTCACTCGGGTATAGAGAGATACTTTCAAGTGTATTGTAATTTCCAATTGCCGCCCTAGAGTCGTTAATAGCATTCTTGATTTTTTCAAGGTCACCACTTGCATCACACTCTTTGATTTTAATACGACAACTTTTAAGGCCAGTTAGTGCTGTTGATAGATCACTAAATGACTGATCAGAGATTCCACTATCTAAGTAGAATGAAGCGTATGAACCTTGTTGAGTATTGAAAATATTAGGGTCATCATTATGGTCAAAAGTTTCTTCGTACAGCTTTAAAATAGTATTCTCATAGTAGTGCTTAAGCTGATCATTATGAGAGAGGAGATTTAAGCTATTTCCTGATGTGTTGATTTTTATTGAAGGTGTTCCTTCTTTTGTCGTTGTTAAGGCAATGTTTACAGTATCGTCCTTAAGAGCTTCTAGGTGAGCCTCTAGGAAATCATTTGCATCATTTTCAGTTGCGCTTCCGGCGTAAATCTTTTGCAGGATAACACCATAATTATTAATCGTATCCTTGGCCATATCTTCATAGCCTTGGTCCATTTCGAAGTTATTTGTAAAATCATTAAAGACCTCACATTCTTTTTGTACACTAGCGTCCTTTCCTCGACACGCAGACTTAACATAAGAGAAGAGATCTTTTCCGTTTCCGTCCTTTAGGTGATTAAAGAGTTTTACAAAAGCATTCTCTTCTTTGTTATTCTCAGCAATACTTGCGGCCTGCTTCTTTGCTAGTGCTGACACTGTCGAATGAATGACAGCATATTTTGTGACTGCCTGAGTATGAGTTTCAAGCTCTTTTAAGGCCTCGGCCGTATTTGTATCAAATAACTTTGCGACATCTAGAACTTCTGCTTCTTTTTTAAAGCTTAGGTATTCATTGCGAATTTTCTTTAGTGCTCTTAGGGCAACGACTTGGGCCATTTGAGCGTCGCGAATTTTTTTGAGTTCGATAAGAGTAGGAGAGTCCGCCTTATCGTCTTTCTTCATTTGGTCTTGTTTTTCGTGAATGGCAGAGATTTCAGTTTCAAGGTCTGTACACATATCTGAAGCCGTCGCATTGAAGGCTAACGTACTAATGAGTACTGTATTGAAAATGTTTTTGAAAAGTCTCTTCATCTCTAAAATTAAGTATAAAGTAATTTACACTATCTCCACTTACGCCTCTTCGACATTTCAAGTGGAAAACTTTAGTATGAGAAGTGATTTCGGAGTCTTAGCCGTGTCCTCCGGCCATAAAGGCCTGAGTTAGATCTAATTTCTTATGATCATTTTTTATGGCATCGAAATATTCACGTGTTACCTTCATCGTTTCTTCGATATCAGGTGTTTGGAACATTACATTTCTAAAGTGAGTTACATTTGGGAAGCCTGCGGCCATCCAAACGATATTCTTTCTAAGGGTGATAAGAACTGTTCTTTCGCGATCAGTGTACTCTTCCATATAATCACGAAATCTCTCGATGACTTCAAGGTAGTCACTTGGAGTGAAGCTGATATCATCATCTTCATTTAAGAAGCTTTCTAGGAATATAAATGGATTTCTAAGAGGTCCACGTCCTAACATCAGTGCCTGGCAACGAGTTGCCATGAGGCGCTGCTTTGTCAGAGGCGCAGAGTGAAGGTCTCCGTTACCAATAATTGGCAGGGGAGAAGTCTCGGCAATACTCTCAAGTAGATCCCAATTAGCAGAGCCTTTATAGGCTTGAGTTCTTGTTCTACCGTGAATAGCAACGAATTCAACACCTTCTTCTTTGGCAATATGAATAACCTCTTGGGCATTAATTGAATTCTCGTCCCAACCAGTTCTAATTTTAATTGTAAGAGGAACTTCAATAGCGTTCTTCATTTGATTAAAGAATTTTCCAAGCTTTGATGTATCTTTTAGAAGAGCGGAACCACCACCCTTTGTTACAACTTTACGAACTGGGCAACCCATGTTGATGTCGATAAACTTTGGCTCTCTTTCTTCGGCCACTTTTGCGGCCTCGGCCATTGCGGAGCCGTCTTCACCAAAGAGTTGAAGTCCAATATTCTTTTCACGTGGGTGAATCTCAAGCATCTTCACCGTCTTTTCATTCTTGTAATTGATTCCGTGACAGCTTACGAGCTCACTTACTGTCCCACCGCATCCTAGCTCTTCCATCAATAAACGATATGGAGCGGTACAAATACTACTCATCGGTGCTAATAAAAGTGGTGAATCAAATGAAATATTACCAAGTTTGACCTTTGGGCGACGTGCCATTAGAGTGTCAATCTTAGCTTGAAGAGATGGTGAAAAAGTGCGATTATTGGCCATGCGTTTATTTAGCAAGTAGCTAGAATTAGGTCAACATATTTCAATAATTTGGAAATAATTACTAATGTTTTTTGAGAATCCAAGAGGATATATTGTTTTTGATTGTGACGGAACTTTAGTTTCATCTAAAGAGGCCGTTATTTGTGCCGTGGCCGAGATGATGACGATTATTTTAAATCGTGAGGTATCGATTGATGAGGCCCGTTCAAAATATGGACCAGACCTTGTTTATACGGCAAATCAATTTGGCCTTGATCCAGTCAACTCTGAGCTACAGAGAAACAAGCTTATGACGACTTGGAAAGAAGTGACAGCAAAGCAGAGCAATAACTACAAGCTCTTTGACGGGATGAAGAAGCTAATCTTAGATCTTCTCGATCACGAATTCCAACTCTATGTTTGGACGGCACGTGATCGCAGGTCAACTCTTAGAATCTTAGATGACCAAAATGTACTTCAGCACTTCTTGGAACTTCGCTGTCTTGATGATACGACTCCTAAGCCACACCCTCAGGGGCTAAGTGAGATGCTTGAAGATTTGCCAAAGAATAAGATTATGATGATTGGTGATAGCTACACGGATACGCAAGGTGCAAGAGGCTTTGGTGTTGAATCAATTGGCGCTCTTTGGGAGAGTGGAATCACGAAAGATGGCTTTGGCGATCATAGTGCTGACTACTGGGCCACGCACCCAAGTGAATGTTTAGAAATAATTTTGAATAAAATAAAATAAGGACGACAAGAATGTTTGATAATTTAAGTGATAAGTTTTCAGAAGCGTTTAAGAATATCTCGGGTAAGGGAAAGATTACTGAAAGCAATATTGAAGATACTCTAAAACTTGTAAAGACTGCGCTCCTAGAAGCTGATGTTAACTTTAAGGTTGTAAAGAATTTCATCAACAACGTTAAAGAAGAAGCTCTTGGTGAAAAGGTTATCAAAGGTGTTAACCCTGAAGAGCAATTCATTAAGATCGTTCACGATGAACTTGCAAAAACGATGGGGGATAAGAATACTGAGCTTAACTATGTTGAGGGCGGTATCACTCCAATTCTTGTTGTTGGTCTAAACGGTCAAGGTAAGACAACTTTCTCTGGTAAGCTTTCACTTTTCCTAACAAAGAAAGAAAAGAAGAACGTTCTTCTTGTTCCTGCCGATACTTTCAGACCTGCTGCCAAGGACCAGCTAATCACTCTTGCTAAGTCAATGAATATGGACTGGTTCGATTCAGACCTTGGAAAGCACCCTAAAGATATCGCTGCAGATGCCATGGCCTACGCAAAAGAGCATGGTAAAGAAGTTGTTATCATTGATACGGCCGGACGTCTTCACGTTGATGAAGAGCTAATGGGACAAATCAAAGAAGTTCGCCAAAGCCTAGAGGGACTTAATCCTGAAGTTCTAATGGTTGCGGATGCAATGACTGGTCAAGAGGCCGTAAACGTAGCTAAGAGCTTTCACGAGGCGGTAGGACTTACTGGTGTTGTTCTTTCAAAAATGGACTCTGATGCTCGTGGTGGTGCCGCACTATCAATCAAGCACGTAACAGGTGTTCCAATCAAGTTCATCTCAACTGGTGAGAAGATGAAAGATCTTGAACTCTTTCACCCAGATCGTCTTGCTGGGCGAATCCTTGATATGGGAGACGTTCTAACTCTAGTTGAAAAAGCAGAAGCTGCAATTGATAAGGATGATGCTGAAGGCATGATGAAGCGTTTAGAGAAAGGAAAATTCTCTGTTAACGACTTCATGAAGCAAATGGATATGATGAAGAACTTAGGTTCGATGGCATCAATCATGAAAATGATCCCTGGTATGGGTGGTATGCTTAAGCAAGTAGGTGACTTAACACCTGCTGAAAATGAAATGAAAAGAATGCGCGTTATCATCAACTCGATGACAAAGAAAGAGCGCGACAATTATAAGATCATGAAAGACTCTCACATTAAACGAATTGCAAAAGGTTCAGGTAATACTGAGGCTCAGGTTCGTGACTTCATTGCTAAGTTTAAGCAGATGGAGCAGATGATGGGTGGACTTTCTCAAATGATGAAAGGTGGAGGAATGCCGGGGATGCCTGGTATGCCAGGAATGGGGGGAGGTGGAATGCCGAATCTTCCTGGGCTTGGTGGGAAACCTAAGAAGAAACGCAAAAAAGGCGGCCCATGGGGCGGTGGCTTCTTTTAATTCTTTAGGTCTCACTCCGTCTGCTGCGCCTGACTTCGGTCGGCGTAGCAAACTACGCCTTCCCTCGTCTTACGCTAGCATCCGAAGCAAGCCTTAAAGAATTAAATATCATTTCAAAATTTGTTTACGGCTTCGCCGGTGGCTAGGGCTTGCGCCCATCGCTGCTAGGACTTCGTCCATCGCCTTTGCTTGAGCTGCGCTCGTCGCTGCTAGGGCTTGCGCCCATCGCAAAAAAAAAGCGACACCGAAGTGTCGCTTAGAAGTATTGAATTATTTTAGGATGTATGGAGTAATTGTTGACTCTTTTCTGTCGTGACAGATGTCGTAGCTATACTCTCTAAGTAATGAAACTTTTGTGATTTTTACTTCTCTGTACTTTGCTTCAAAGTTAACTTCAAGCTGCGCATCGAAAACATAGTTGAATGCTTCGAATTCGTCACAACGGTAACCGTTAGCAACAACGTCTCTATCTAGAGATCCTTGAACTTTATATAGGTAATCTGAACCAACTACTTCACGCTCGACGATCTTTCCTGTGAAAGACTTTAGTTCACCGTTAAATACTGCTCTAAAAGTTACAGTTCTTGCGAAGATGTCAGAGTTTAGGTGCTCAACATCTGTAAGAGTGATTGTTTCAAGAGCTTTGTAGTCATAGCTAGCTTCAGAAGCAACTGTGTTTGAAAGTTGGTAAGTGTTAGCGAAAGCTGAAAGTGTAACAAATAATGCGATAACAAGTTTCATAATAATCTCCAAGTTTGTTTATGCTGGTTAAGTACCAACCAAAGACTCAAAAGAAAAGTTTGGTTTCTGTTAAGATTTGAATACTGTCTTGAAGAAAAGACGTGACACAAGTGCCACGCCAGATACTTAGAGAAATAGAACTCAGGCTCGCGTACCTGAGCTCTAAAAAGAATATGTAATTTAATATGTAGTTGGATTAAGTATATAACGGCACACTAAAAGCGAACGCTCTAGTGAAGTAAACCTTATATCCCCCTACAGATATATCTAAATTTTATTTGTAGTAACAATTAATTGACCGAATGAAAAGAGAAAAGTTGAAATGGAATCGCGGCAAGTTTCAGGGGTCTTGCCGCGAGTGTGTTCTCTAAACCTGATTACTCTATGCATATGTAATTAAGTGGAGAGGATATTGTTCTTGTGTTCTCAAAGAAAATAACAAGATCCTCCCCACTTGCAAAGTTGAGATTCTGTTAAGATTTAGAAGAAGTAATAACCGATATCGAGAGTTAATGTTCCATTTTTATGAAAGTCATCAATGATAAGAGCGTGGTCATTATCTCCTGATTGGGCAGCTGTATATGTTGCATAAAGTTCAACAAAGCCATCACCCTTGGCATATCTTAAATAAGGAAGCCAAGCTACGAATCGATCGTCTCCTGATTTTCTTTCACCGTCTCTGTGGTCAGTATACCACTCGCCACCAAAGCCAAGAGACCAGTTGTCATTAAAGTTGTAAAAAGCAAAAGTTCCAAACATTGTACGCCATGTGTTTGCATTAGGATTCCTTCCGTTCTTGTTATAAACCTGCAAGTAAGTATTTGCTTCTAGAGTTAGTTTTCCGTCCGCAACTGTTTTTGATGATAGGAAGTAGGCCCTGTGATAAGAGTCATAACCACCGTTGCGATCCTCGCCATCAAAAATATAATTTCTATTTTGAAAGTTTAAGTTAATACCATGCTTATCTTCTGTAAGGATGTTGTTTACATACCACCTTAATGAAGAGTAAGCGTACTCACCTTGAAGAGTTTTCTTTCCTTCTTGTCCAATTGATTGAGTGTATACAGGAACCCAACGAATATTTTGATTCTTTGTTAAGTTGTAACGAAAGTAGAAAAGGTGATCCATTGTGAAGCCATCTCTATTCTTTGCATTCATCTCTGTATAAGTTGAATTTAAATAAAGAAATTTAAAATTCTTTGATAGGGAATCAAGAAAAGAAGCTTCTTCAATTGAAATTTCATTTACCTGTGCATAGGTAAGGTTTATTACTAGTGAAAGTAATAGTGTTGCTATCTTTTTCAAATATGCCTCCAAGCTTACTTAAATAGGGTTCGACCCTGAACTTAGAGGGAGTATGATAGTTAATTGAATTAATCACAAAAAGATGCGGGCAAAGTTAGTGAGGGTTCACGTTCTTTACCCACAATCGGGTATATTATTTACACTTTGAGAACTTAGATTCGATTTCAACCTGAACAACGTTCCAAGTTTTGCCTTCGTGTAGAGCTAGACATGCCTTATTAATGGCCGAAAGATTTTTCCCTAGAGCAAAGTCAAGAACATCAATTGTTCCTTCTGCTTCTAGTTCACCATCTTCAATGTCATACTTCATTGGAACCTTCACAGTCTTTCCTGCTAAAGTCATATCAACATATAGGTAGTTGCTATCTACTTTATTTACAACACCTGAAATCTTCATGTCTTGAAAGAAGAATTTTTCAATCTTAGCATCACGAGATTTATCTTTTGTGTGTACAGAGTTTACGTCGATAGTGAAACGTGCACCACGAATAAGCTCTTCGATCTTACCTTGTTTTTTAGTTGCCTTAATGTCGAATTTCTTAAATTCACCTTTTACACCGACTTTCTTAGCAGTCTTGTAGGCTTCCCACTTTATCTTCGTATTCGCATTACTTACTTCGTAACAATTTGCAAATGTCATACTAGAAAAGAGGAGCCCAGCAATAATAAATTTCATTGTCTTTCTCCTTTGAATTAGATAAATCAAGTATATGAAACAAAACGATTATCCGAAAGATTTTTATGTAACTTTACAAAATAATGACAATCTCATTGGCCAGATTGAAGTTAATAAAACATCTCGAGGATTCAATGCAGATATTGCAATCGTCTATAAAGAAACAAAAAAGATTTTCAAACATGTGGATCAAGTTTTTAACGCAGAGGATGAAACGGAAGCTTGTGACATTGGCATGATGAAACTTTCTCGCTTTCTAAAGTCAGTGAAGTCAATTTAATAACACAAAGACAATGTGTGTCAGTCATGAATATGACACCGTCATTTCTTATCTTTATATAAAATCAGAGCCTTTTCGACGCGTCAATGACTTGTGAAAGTTGGCACGGGCCTTGCTTATATATAAACGTGTGTGTGTTGGAGCAGAAGAAAGGATTTTTTCACTCCGTCAAAATGTCTCTCTTTAAGAAGCCGGATCCTTGATCCGGCTTTTTTTTTGGAAGCGGCATTTGCCACGATGGCAAAATGACGCTGAGCAACGCCGACCGACCAGTATGGGAGGTCAGGTGAACCAACTTTGCAATCTAGGAATCACCCTTACCAAGTTACCACCCAATCGCAACACTTCACGAAGTGAAGTTAGCAACTTTGGCCATCCAATAACTCCTACCACCCAACCGCAACACTTCACGAAGTGAAGTTAGCAATTCCAGTAAACCAGTAAACCAGCAAACCAACAAACCCAATACCGAACCTAGACACTCCAGTACCTAGCAATTAAACTTTTCTAATCTAAATATTTCCCTAAGGGCCATAATGCAAAAGTTTACCTACTTAATCTTTCTATCTTTATTAATTATTACTTCGTGCTTTTCTCAAAAGGAAGAAGACTGGGGAGTAACGTCAGATAAACTGGCCGAAGAGTTTACATTTGCGCTTTCTGATTTAAATCCTGAAATAGGCTCATCATTTGGTTATGAACAATATGATAAGTTAGGGACAAACCCCCGAATGGAGCTGGATGAAGCTTATGATAAGTTGTTTATTCAGTGGATTGAAAAACTAGAGAAACTAGAAGAGAAAACTGAGTTAGGTAACCTTAAGGTAGATTATGAGATTCTTCTAAGTGTTATCAAGAGAATGAAGAATCGAGTTGATACTTCAAGACGTCTTGGAGTTATCGGTGCTTCTAATGTTTCTGAATCAATCTATCAATCACTTTTTGGCCTAATTAATCCTCAATCTCCAAAGCATCGAAAGGAAGCAGGGGTTGATCGCTTTAAATACTATATGTCTGAAAAAGGTAAGAAGTCTTATGTAATGGGAATGCTTAGTGAAGAGAAGCGATACCTTGCTCTTTATAAAGATAAGATTTATCCATTCATAGGGGAAGTTACAAAGAACCTCGAAAATTCTCCGGCCTACGTTGCAGGAGTAAAGCAACTGCTTGAATCAAGTGGCCGTACTGATTGGCAGAAGGAATATGAATTATTTCAAAAACAAGTTCTTGAGTATGATGCATTCATAAGAAGCGAAATTCTTCCATATGCACGACAAAATCCAAATTTACCAAAAGAGCTATATCAAATTGCCTTAGGTGATGCTGGTGTTGATATTGGTGCGGATGAGTTAATTAAAATTGGAAAGAAAGACTTTGATGAGCTTTATAAAGAATACCAGAAATTAGCATCTCAAATTGCAAAGAAAAATAATCTAAAAAAAGAAGATCCTCTTTCGGTTATTACATTTCTAAAGAAGAAGCAGGTAACAAAGCTTGATGATGTTCAGAGGCTTTATGAAAGAGCTGCAGATAAGTTGGAAAAAATAATTGCAGAAAATGATCTTGTTTCACTACCTAAGCAGAAGTTAGTGATTCGAATGGCCGGGGATGCTGAATCGAGAGCGCAACCTGTTCCTCACTTAAATCCTCCGCCACTAATTGGAAACGACGGAAGTATTAAGCCTGAGTTTGTTGTACCGACGTCTTCAACAGGAAGCCTTCCTTTTGATGACTTCTCTTATGAAAGTGCTGCAACTATTCTAACTGCACATGAGGGGAGACCAGGGCATGATCTACAATTTAGTCGTATGCTTGAAGAGAAGACTTCCTTAATTCGCGCACGTTATGCAATGAATTCTGTGAATGTAGAGGGATGGGCATTATATGCGGAAGATCTTGTTTATGATTATCTAACTTTAGAAGAGAAATTTGCAGGCCTTGAAATGAGACTTTGGCGTATTGCTCGCTACTTTCTTGACCCAAGTGTACAACTTGGAATGGCGAGTGCTGAAGATGTCGTTGAGGTTTTTCACAATAAGCTTGGTGTTTCAAAAGAAATGTCAATGCTTGAGTTTCAGCGTTATGCATATAGATCTCCGGGGCAAGCAACGGCTTACTACCACGGATTAAAAAAAATTAGGGGACTTAAGGCTTCAATTGAAAAGGATTACGGAAGAATTAAGCTTAAGTGCTTTAATGATACTCTTTTATCTTTTGGACTTATGCCACACGATTTAATTCTTCTTTTTAAGGATAAGTTTAAGTCGTGTAAGATTTAGGAAGTTAAAAGTTTGACGTATCAAACACTCTTTCCTAATATTTTGAAAATTAATTTTTTGGGACACACACAAAATGAAAACATTATTTATCCTCACAATCGTTCTGGGTGCTTTTGCGGCCCAGGCCGATCAACTTGATATCAAGCTAAAACGCTATATTAGTGACTTTAGATTAAAGGCCGTTGAAAAACCTAAGGGGAGGAATCCTCAAATTTTCAAATTGGGACAAGAACTCTTTAATGAGAAAGAAATTTCTGGTAATCGCAATATCAGCTGTGCTGATTGTCATAGGCCTGAATTTGGAAGTGGTGATAAGCTTCCTGTTGGAATTGGTGAAGGTGGAAAGTGGCAAGCAGGTGAGCGCTTAATTGTTAACGGCCATGCGATCCCAAGAAACTCTCAGCCTCTTTATAACCTAGGGGATAAGAATATCGAATTTCTTTTTTGGGATGGGAGAGTTCACTACCGTAAGGACTGGGATGTTTATACGACACCTGTTAAGGCCCTTAATGGTGATTACCCTGAACGTTGGGATATTACAGAAAACTTAGGAAGTGCCCTTGCTGCCCAAGCTCTTTTTCCAATTACTTCACATGAAGAAATGAGAGGAGTTAAGGGAAGCAATGACATTGCCAACGCTGTAAATGAAGAAGCTGTTTGGAAGATCGTCATGAAGAGATTATTGGCCATGCCAAAGTATCAAAAGCTTTTTAAAGAAGCATTCCCAAAAACTCCAAAGGCCGAGCTTAATATTGGTCACTTTGGACAGGCCATTGCCCATTTTGAAACGCATGAGTTTGCCGCATATAACACTGGTTGGGATAAGTACCTTAGGGGTGAGCGTATGGCCCTTAACCAAAAGGCAAAGCGTGGAGCTGTGATCTTTTTTGAAAATGGTAGTTGTTTTTCATGTCATTCTGGTGATCTCCTAGGTGGTCGCGGGTTCTTCTCTGTTGCCTCTCCTCAGATTGGTCCAGGTAAGAATGACCCTAGAAAGAATGATGAAGGTCGATTCAATATAACAAAACGTGACTTTGATCGTTATCAGTTCAGAGTTCCGCCTCTAAGAAATATTGCTCTCACTGGCCCGTACTTTCACGCTGGTGCCTACGGGACATTAGAAGAGGTAGTGGATCACTATAATAATGGAATAAAGTCTATTGATACTTATGATAGTTCTTGGGTGGAGAATACATTCTTTAAGAATTTTGGACGTAAGTTATTTGTTGAAACTAATAACTATATGAACTTTAAGAAGAAAAATGCCGCAGATACAATCTTAAAAGATCACCTTATTCGCCTTAATAATTCTCAAAAAAGCGATTTAGTCTACTTCTTAAAGTATGGATTAACTGACGAAAAAGACCTCGATAAAATAATGCCTTAAATAATTGGTAGCGAAATTTGTATAAACAAGCAGATTTCGCCCATATTTCACCAATATTCCCGCAACGTGTTACAATAAGTATTGTCGCGTTAAACTTATGGGGAAGTTGATGAAGAAGTTGGTATTATTTTTAAGTATCCTAGCAATTTCAAGTACATATGCAGGTACAGCAGATCCTAATTATGAGGAAATCACAGATGTTCAATTTGATGTTGTTCGTTCATTTGATGTTCTAGATACCGAAACTGGTTATTCTCACCGTATTGATGCCCAAAAAAGAGGTGGCGATAAGAGTATTAAGGTTCGTATTGTTGGCCAAAATAATTGGGCCTATAAAATTAAGATCGAAGTTGATGGAATTGAACACGAAAAAACTTATCACGTAACAAAGAGATACCTTAAAGAGGCCCTTGATATGGCAACGGCCTATAATTATATTCGTCTAAACCGCACAATTGGTGAGGTTGGAAATCCTCCTGTTGAGCCTTGTGGTGATAATACTGTATCAACAAGTCTTAGACCTAGGCCACGCCCTGTTTATGTTGATGAGATCTTTGAAGAGCCTGAAAATATCATCACGAATAATCAGAAGTGGAAAGCAGGTTGTGAAGTGCTAGAAAATCGTGGGTCATTATCAGCACAAGATAGTGAGTCAAAGTCGAAGCTTGCTCAATGTATGAAGAGTATTCAAAACTCTATTACTCGCCAAGGAACTCTTACGAATCGTGGGCAAATCTTTAAGAATCTTTATCGATACCTAAGGCCAGAAGAGCAGCATTTTGCAGCAATGGTTTTTACTGCTCAAGGTGAAGCAGGGATTCTTGTTCGTGATATTAATGGTGGTGAAAGACATCCTGAAGAGATGATGATGATCATGAAGGTTATCGACAATCGTGTTCGTAATTCGAATGAAGATGCGACGCGAGCTGGAAAGAAAGGTGATACAAGAGCTCTTGATATTGCTTTAGATCCTTGGCAATTCTCAATGTACAATCATAATGAAGATAACTGGAGACAGATGATGCTTCCAGGACGTAATCAGGAGTTTGATACGGCCATTGATGCCTATATGAAGTTTGGAACGGCCGACTTTAAGCCTAAGCCAGATGTTGATCATGTTTATCATTACCATGCTAACTGGATGCTTCCGACAAATGATGCTTGGGGGGCCAACTTTAGAGCAAACCAAGATAATTGGGAGTTAAATGTTAAGGTTGATGGAGAACTTCTAAGACAACCAAACCCGATGTATAATGAAAACAATGCAAGTGATCGCAAGAAGATTGCAAAGAGTTGGAAAAGACAACGCCATATTTTTTATAAACCGATTGATACTGATGGAAAGATCGTTGATGGCGACGATTGGCATTGGACGGTAAGAAAGCCATTTAGGTCATAATGAAAAAGCTATTATTAATTTCGACATTTTTATTTCAAGCAATTGCATTCGCAGGTGTGAGTGACTGGTCAATTGTTAATATCAAAGGTGATTTTTGGTTAAAGAAGAAGGACTCAAAAACACTTAAGGCCAAGATTACAAAGCGTACTGGTAAGAGTAAGGTCACTGAAACAAAGTCAGTAGGTGAGAATTATGAACTTATTATTTATTATTCAGGTTCAGCAGGAACGTTTCAGTTAATCGATATTTACTATGCCGTAATCTTTGATAAAAAGAAAAATCAATTTATAGGTGACTACCCGTGGGCATATAAAGCACAAGAGGGATCTAAGAAGGTCGATAACCCAAAATGGGATATCTCAGACAAGCTTATTAAAATCACTGATGAGCAAACTGACTTGAATAAAACAATCGAATTAAGATCAAATTAAAAAATCATAAATGAGTGAGGCGAGGGCGCGTGCGTCCTTTGCTGATAGCTCATCAAATAACGGATTGTATTCGTAAATTCCTAAAATTTGTTTTTTATTAACAGTATTCTCTTTGTATTGAGAAACTAGCTTTCTTAAAAACTCAAGCGGAATACCGTCGTGGTTTACTGCGCTTACTGCTTGCATATCTGCTGCTGCAATAGCATCAGCATCAATACTAAAGAGGATATCTCCATCGTGATCTTTATAGATCTCATCCATAAAACTAATATCACTAAAAGTATGTGATAGCTCTTTTAGCTTCTTTGTATCAATAATATCCATCTTCATGCCCTCGTAGTTTTGAGGAACGTTGGCATATTGGTGAATTCCAATTTGAAGAATCTTTACTTCTTTTTGATTGGCCACTTGGCGAAAGGGTGTCCCTGAGTGATAGACATCATCACTTCTTGTATCGAGATGAGCATCAATATTAATGATAAGTGGATTCTTAAGTTCAATTCCCATGGCCAGAGGATAGACATGGTCATGGCCACCGCCTAGGTGAACAATTTTCTTGGCCGTAACATTCTTTATCGTCTTAATCGACTGTGACTGCATTTTATCAAAGTCTAATTGTCCTTGATTTGCGACGCTGATGATACCAAGTTCTTGCAAATTATTATGATCGGCAAATTTTTTAAGCTGTGAAAGAATGACTTTCGGTCCATGGGAGGCGCCACGACGTCCACCATTTCTAACGACTCCAAGATCATTCTCACTTAAAAGAAGCGCTTGTTGTGTCTTAAAATCATCAAATTTGAAGCGAGTGGCAATAGATTGTGATTTTCTTTTGTTAAGATTGTCATCTATTTCTTTCCAGCCCATGTAACTTCCTTTAAAGTATAACTATGCAAAAAAATTGGTATATTAATCAGTCCGGTAAAAACAAGGGACCATTCAACGCTCAAGATATTATCGACTTTTATGATAAAGGTCTAATTAAATCCTATCAACTTTGTTGGCGCAAAGGGGCCAAGAATTGGAAGCCCGTATTTGCTGTCATACAAGTTGCCCGCAACGAGGCCCAGTCATATTATGAATCTAAGGTATTAGATGATGATCACGATCTTCCTGAGATTCCTATTCACGAAGCAAAGTCCTTTGATGACTATGATGATTTTAATGATGACGATATTCCGCCACTTTTAGAAGAAGAGTTAAGTGAAGAACTCGATCAGGAATATGACCAAGATGCCCTAGGCTCTACTTCTTCATTTGATTTCAAGGATACTGAAGTCGAATTAGAGGCACAGATGCCTAGTAAATTCCCGATTTACTCAACTGTCGTGGCAAGCTTTATTATTGCTGTTGTTGTGGTTGTGAGCTTTTATATGGCCGCAGGCCCTAAGGTAAAAGAAGTCGAGTTAAAAAATATTTCAATTAGCGCTTTAAATGATTTTAAAAAGCCTGTTAGTCCTAATGATGTTCACTTAATTGTAAATAAGGATATGTCTACTCTCTATATCAAGCTTCCTTTCCAAAAGAGAGTGAGTGTAGAGTTAATCCTCCATCGAAAGCCTGATGAGTTTCACCGTGGTGATGTTCTTGTTAAGGCCCATAATATTGGTGAGGGTGGAATTATTGAGTTTAAGGACCTAACACTAGAAGAAGGTCAAAACTTTATTCCAGGCGCATACGCAGTCACATTCATTTATGATTACTTAGGTTTATTAGATAATATTAAAAGTAAATTTGGTAGTGGCTCAAATCGTGAAGTCTTAGAAAAGAAAGTCTTTCTTGTTCCTGAAACTCGCGAAAAATATATTGAGAAGATTACAAAAGTTGAAAAGAAGAAAACAGTAGCTTCTAAAAAGAATATTGCCGCTATCAATGAAAAGCTTAGAACTTTAGAGGCCATTATTTCTTCAATGTCGATTCACTATCGACTCTCTCTAAGTCAACAAAGTGGCTGGCTTGCTCATAAGGAATTTAAACAGCGCTACGCTAAGAATATAGCACCTCTCTTACAGAGCATCGTTTTATCAAATTATGACCTCAATAATACAAAGTTATCTAATGAAGAAAGAAAGCTTGAAAATGAGATTCATTCACTTGGTAAGGATATTAGTGCTTGGAGTGTGAAGCTGACTGAAAAGCTTTCTCGTTATGGCATGCTTAATAAGAAGAAGCGTCTTTATCTAAGAAGATTCATGGATAAGGATCGCGTGAACTTTCAGGCTTCAAAGAACGAAGTTCAAAAACAAATCAACGAGTTGCTTTAAGTTTATTCTAGTTCAACTGGAATATACTTACCGCGCTCATTTTGCGTAATCTTTGCACTAGCATACTTTGGGTCATGTTCAAAGATTACGCGAAGATCTTTCTCCACAATCATCTTTAAGAACTCAATCTTATCCATTGTTGTCTGCCCTGGAGCAATGTCGTAGCCCATAACCCATGGGACGTGGACATGATTAGACGTTGGGATAAGGTCGGCCAAGTAAATATACTCATTAGTATAAGGATGAATAAGGTGAGGGGTGTGGCCATAAGAGCATTTAAAGCGCAGGCTATCATCACTTAATTTTAAAATTTCACCTTCTTTACCTGTAAGCCAATGAACACGTCCGGCCTTATCAAATTTCTCAATTGTATCTTTAAAATATTGCGTATGGAATGAGCCACTGTCTCTTATTGTTGGATTAAGTGCATACTCCCAGTGGTCTTTATGAAGATGAATTGTGGCATTTGGAAAGACTGGTGCAAATTCACCATTCTCATCTTTACATACCATTCCACCAACGTGGTCGAAGTGAAGGTGAGAGATCACAAGGTCTGTCACATCAGCACAATCAATTCCCTTATCTGCAAGGGCCTTAACGAGAGGCGAGTGTTCTTGGCGAACATCAAATTGTTGATCAAACTTTTCACCGTGATAATCACCAATTCCTGTATCTGTTATAATGATACGATCTTGGTCTTTAATAATCCAAAGTCTGAGATCAAGGTCAATGCGGTTATAATCATCCGCAGGATGAACCTTGTTCCATAATGGTTTTGGTATAATGCCAAACATGGCACCACCGTCTAATCTAAATTTACCAGGGCTAATCAGTATGTTTTCCATGCCATAATTGTGCGAAAGTTTGGAAATAGCTTCAAGACTGTGAGCGTTATATTGTGGATAACTCTTATGTTCTAAATCTTAATCATTTAATGCACAAAAAACTTGGGGAAAATGACACGACTCACCTAGAAAGATATGGTCTTGCCCTCTATTATAAGCCAGTAAAATCATGAATATTTCATAGACAAAAAACTTAGGAGTTTTAATGAACGTACATGAGTACCAGGCCAAGGGTTTAATGAGAGATATGGGCCTGAAGGTTCTTAGAGGTGAAGTTGCAAAGACTGTTGATGAAGCAGTTGCTGCGGCAGAAAAATTAGGTGGAAATATTTGGGTTGTTAAAGCTCAAATTCACGCAGGTGGGCGTGGTAAAGCAGGTGGTGTTAAGCTTGCAAAGTCAATCGAAGAAGTTCGCTTACACGCTGACGATATTCTAGGTAAGACTCTTGTTACTCACCAAACTGGTCCAGAAGGAAAGAAAGTTCACACTCTTTTCATCGAAGAAGGTTGTGACATCGAGCACGAGTACTATGCTGGTGTTGTTCTAGACCGTGCAACTGGTAAAGTTACAATGATGGCCTCTGAAGAAGGTGGAGTTGAAATTGAAGAAGTTGCTCACAAAACTCCAGAGAAAATTATTAAAGTAGCAATCGATCCTGCAGCTGGATTTACTCCATTTGTTGCAAGAAAGCTTGCATACGGAATTGGTCTTAAGACAAAAGAAGAAGTGAAAGAAGCTTCAATCTTCTTTAAAGGTCTATATGATCTATACATGAAGTACGATTGTTCAATTGCAGAGATCAACCCATTAGTAAAAACTAAGCAAGGTGATATCTTAGCACTTGATGCAAAGTTAAACTTTGATTCAAACGCTCTTTTCAGACATCCAGAAGTTCAAGAACTAAGAGATCCAACTGAAGAAAGTGAAAAAGAACTTGCGGCAAGTGAATTTGGTGCTGCATATATTGAGCTTGATGGAAATATTGGTTGTCTTGTAAACGGTGCAGGTCTTGCAATGGGTACAATGGACATCATTAAGCTTCACGGTGGTGAGCCAGCTAACTTCCTTGACGTTGGTGGTTCAGCAACTAAAGAAACTGTTCAAAAAGCATTCTCTCTTATTCTTCAAGATGAGAACGTAAAAGCAATTCTAGTTAATATCTTTGGTGGGATCATGAAATGTGACATCATTGCTGAAGGTGTTGTTGCTGCTGCAAAAGAACTAGAACTAACAGTTCCATTAGTAGTACGTCTAGAAGGAACAAACGTTGCTCTAGGTAAGAAAATATTAAATGAATCAGATCTTGCAATTATCGCTGCTGAAGATCTAGCTGACGCTGCTAAGAAAGCAGTTGAAGCAGCAAAAGGGGAGGCGTAATGGCCATTCTTATTAATCGTGATACAAAACTAATTACTGTTGGTTTTACAGGTAAGCAAGGTACTTTCCACTCACTACAATCAAGAGACTACGGTACTAACTTTGTTGGTGGTGTAACTCCAGGTAAAGGTGGAACAGTTCACGAAGGTTTCCCTGTTTTCAATACAATTAAAGAAGCTATGAATAAGACGGAAGCAAATGCGGCCATGATTATGGTTCCACCTCCGTTCGCAGCTGACTCAATCCTTGAAGCAATCGATGCAGAAATGCCACTTATCATTGCTATTACTGAAGGGATTCCTATCCTTGATATGGTTAAGGTAAAAGCAGCTCTTAAAGGTTCAAAGTCAAGACTAATTGGTCCTAACTGTCCAGGTGTTATCACTCCAGGTGAGTGTAAGATCGGAATTATGCCAGGTCACATCCACATGCCAGGTCGTGTTGGTGTTATCTCTCGTTCAGGAACTCTTACTTACGAAGCTGTTTACCAATTAACTCAAAGAGATATCGGACAATCAACTTGTGTTGGTATCGGTGGTGACCCGGTTAACGGAACTAACTTCATCGACGTACTAGAACTTTTCGAAAAAGATCCAGATACAGATGCAGTTATCATGATCGGTGAAATCGGTGGTTCTGCTGAAACAGATGCAGGTCGTTGGATTCAAAAGAACATGAGTAAGCCAGTTGTTTCTTTCATCGCAGGTGCTTCAGCGCCTCCAGGTAAGAGAATGGGGCACGCTGGTGCAATTATCTCTGGTGGAGATGATACTGCAGAAGCTAAGTTTAGAATTCTTGAAGAATGTGGTGTAACTGTATCACGTTCTCCAGCTGAGCTTGGTGAGACAATGGAGAAGGTTTTAAAGAACCTTTAATTAAAGAATTTTGGAAATTTTCCACAAGATAATTTTAAGGAGATTAAAATGGAAAGAACTTTTAGTATCGTTAAGCCAAACGCACTACTTGATAACAACATCGGTAACATCATTAAGAGATTCGAAGAAGAAGGTCTAAGAATCGCTGCACTTAAACTTACTCACCTTTCTAAAGAGAAAGCTGAAGGTTTCTATATCGAGCACAAAGACAGACCATTCTTTGGTGAGCTTGTTGCTTTCATGACTTCTGCACCAGTAGTACTTATGTGTCTAGAAGGTGAAAACGCAGTTGAAAGAAACAGAGAAATCATGGGTGCAACTAACCCAGCTGAAGCTGCTGAAAACACTCTAAGAAAGCTATATGCTAAGTCAATCGGTGAAAACGCTGTTCACGGTTCTGACTCTCTAGCTTCTGCGGAAAGAGAACTTGCTTATTTCTTCGAAAAAGATGAAATTTGCCCACGTTTCTAATTATCTTTTAATTTAAAAGCATAATAAGAGAAGGCCCTGTTTTTGACAGGGCCTTTTTTATATTTATAAAAAGATTTTGTCGTGTTAAGTTTACGTATGAAAATTGTTATACTGTCTTTAGCATTATTCGGTATTTCAGCATTTGCTAAGATTCCAAGACAAAAAATTAAAATAGTGAATCAACGACTTCATAAAGAGCATAAAGTTGTAAGAGTTAATTATTTTACAAATATTCCAAGTGAAGAATTCTACTTCGTCGATCCTTATCAAAAGAATAAAAAAAATAAAGCATTAGCATTCTCCCTAGAGAGTCTTTTTAAACACTTTGCGCCTGATGCAAAGTCAGTAAAGCTAACGGCCGTTAATCTTTATCAAGTCATTATCCAAAGAAGTACTGAGAGGGCCAAAACAACTTACATCATGTATAAGCAAGATGGTAGTTGGATGGAAAACTCTGACTTAGGTCCTTTAAGAGTTATCAGAAAAGGGTTAGGTATAATTCCTAATGATAAAATTACCAAAGAAGGAATAGATTGGATTTGGATGATTAATGAGATTTCTTTCATCTATGAGTAAATTTTCGAATAAGCATTTATTTTACAGCTTCATCGTAATTTTTATATTTGTTATTGCTGCTGGAGTTGGGGCCGGCCTTCGTATCTTTGATAAAGATGAGCCTAGGCTGTTCAATGCTCGTGTTATTTCGAGATTGTATTTTCAAGTGGTCGCAAGTATTCATGCTACTTCTCAGAATCTTGAAGAATTTAAGAAAAGCCCTAGTTCTGAAACTCTTGAGTCCGCTTTTCTTAGAGTTGATGCGATCCTAGGCCACACAATGGCCTATAAGAGTGAAATTTACTCTCTTGCCGAATATGATACAGACTCGTTTCTTAAATACCTGAGCGAGGTCGATCGTAGTTTTAACACAGCTAGAGAAAAGATCGAGGCACTTCTTTTAAAAGTAGAGTCAAAAGAGCAATATTATTATGTTCCTAGTGACTTGATCAAAATTGATGAAGTTCTTCTTGTCTTAGATCGCTTGAATAATCTGACTTTAAAACTAGAGAGTGAATCATGGCTGTTGTCTGCAAATGTATTCGGGGATGCCGCAGTTTCATTTGAATTTAATCGAATAGTTTTTCTCTCTTCTATAATTGGCCTATTTGTTTGTCTGATTGGGTTCTTATTTATGCTTATCTTAAAGAGTAGGAGCGATGAAGAGCTAAAAGAGAAGAATGTTGAGCTGCTTAATAATTATCGACTCGCAAACTTAGGTGAGTTTGCCGCAAATGTAGCTCATGAGATCAATAATCCTCTTACTGTTTTATTGTGGAGCGCAAAAAGGATTGAAAAAAGTAATACCAAAGATGAGGAAATGAAAAGCTTAGCGATGATTAAAGGCCAGGCCGAGAGGATTGATCAGATCATCAAGGGGATTAAGCTACTTTCTCAAAACTCTAATCACTTAGATAATAGCTCAATTGATATTGAAGAACTCTTTGAACACCTTCAAGAGATTATTATTCATAAATGTGTCGCAAATAATATTGTTTTGAATATTGAAGGGAGTTGCCCAGGAAGTAAGCTCTGGGGTAAAGAAGTTCAACTTCTTCAAGTTTTCACAAACTTTATTGTTAACTCTATTGATGCAATGGAAGGAATGACTAAGAAGAAAATTACGATCAAATATAAAACTAACTCTGAAGATCAGCTCCTTATTCATATTATCGACTCTGGTAAGGGAATTGATCTTAAAGACCAAAAGAAGCTTTTTGCTTATATGTACACGAGTAAGCCTGGGACAGGTATGGGGATTGGACTTGCCCTTAGTTCACAGATCATTGAGTCCCTTAATGGCCATATTAAATACCTAAATAAAGAGAAGAATACGACTTTTGAAATCATGCTACCTATTTATCGCTGATTAGGTATCGTAACGACTCAATCCTTTAGTTCCTTGAGAGCTTACCAATTTCTTCGAAAAAGATGAAATTAACGCACATCTTCAATTATCTTTTATACTTGGTCATATTGTGTTAATCGTGATAAAAATTATTTATGAGAACGTTGATATTAATCGCCACACTTTTTAGTCTAAGTGCTTTTGCTAATAAAGTACCTAGGCAGAGAATTAAGATATTCAATCAAAAACTTCATAAGGAAGATAAGGTTGTAAAAGTCGACTACTTCACAAAAATTCCAAGTGTCGAATTTGATTTTTTCGACCCATATCAACAGCATAAGAAAATTAAAGTCACGGCACTTTCTCTAGAAAGTCTCTTTGTCTACTTTGCTCCTAGTGCTACCTCTGTGAAGCTTAAGGCGATTAACCTTTATAAGGTACATATACAAAGGAACGTCGAGCGTTCGAAAACGACTTATATTATGTATAAGCAAGATGGGAAGTGGCTTCAGAATTCAGAGCTAGGCCCTATGCGAATTATAAGAAAAGGCTTAGGGGTCATTGCTAAAGATAAAATTACTGAAGAGGGAGCTGACTGGATTTGGATGATAAATGAGATCGAATTCGTCTACTAGTAAGCTTTCTAATAAGCACTTATTCTATAGCTTTCTAATTATCCTTGTCCTTATGCTTTCAGCTGGATTTGGAGCAGGTCTTAGAATCTTTGACAAGGAAGAACACAGACTCTTTAACTCAAGAGTTGTTGCTAGGCTTTATTTTCATGTGGCCTATGCCATTCACGATACTCATAAAAAACTCATTAAATTCAAAGATACACCAACAATTGAGAACCTAGAAGATGCCTATTTAAGAATTGATGCTAGCTTTGGGCAAATTAGTGCTCTTAAGAGTGAGGCCTTCATCTTAGATGAGTTTGAGACGAAGTCGTTTCAAGACTACTTAAAAGTCGCAAATAAAATACTCACGTCTGCTCGAGGAATCATTGAAGGAGTTCTCACCAGGGCCGAAAGTACAGATGGTTATGAATTTCAGGAGAGTGACTTTAAGGAAATTGCTAAGTCGATTGTTATCTTAGAGCGCTTAAGTGATCTAAACCTAGAGCTTGAAAGTGAGTTCTGGCAGATCTCTGCTTATGTTTACGGTGATATCACTAGCTCTTTTGATTTTAAGCGTGCTGTCTACGTTGCTTCTTTTTCAGGGCTAACGATCTGCCTTATCGGTTTCCTCGTTATTCTTGTGCTAAAGATTCGAAGTGATGAAAGGCTTGAAGAAAAGAATGTCGAGCTCGTTAATAATTATCGTCTGGCAAACCTTGGTGAATTTGCGGCCAACGTTGCACATGAAATAAATAATCCGCTTACTGTACTTCTGTGGAGTGTGAAGAGATTAGAGAAGAACACGGTCGATGAGGAGGAGAAGAAGCGCTTTAATATGATTAAGAATCAGGCCCAGCGTATTGATCAAATTATTAAAGGGATCAAACTTCTTTCTAAAAATTCAAATCATCTCAACAATAGTGCCATTGATGTAGATCGACTTTTTGATCAACTACAAGAGCTGGTAATTCATAAATGTAGCGCAAATAATATTGCTTTAAATATCGAAGGTGACTGCGATGGTTGCCAGATTTGGGGAAAGGAAGTTCAAATTCTTCAGGTGCTAACAAATTTTGTTTCCAATTCTGTTGACGCAATTGAAGAGATGGAGAAGGGACGAATTACCATTCGCTATAAATCTAATAGTGAGAATCAGCTGATCATTCATATTGTTGATACAGGAAAAGGGATTGAGCTTAAGGATCAAAAGAAGCTCTTTGCTTATATGTATACAACCAAGCCTGAAGCCGGTATGGGGATTGGTTTGGCCCTTAGTACCCAGATTATTGAGTCCATGAATGGCCATATCAAGTACCTTAATGAAGAGAAGAATACGACATTTGAAATAATGCTACCTCTCTACCGTTATTCTTCTAAACATAAGTCATTGAAATCATAGGGCCTGCTCTCTACAACGAACTGTCTAAAAATCAAAGATCATATGTAAATCTTACAAGGCTCATTGAGACTGATGCTGCGTCGTAGTATATTCAATGGGAGAGAAAATACCCATGGAGGTAGAAATGTTTAACATTGGAGATTACGCAGTTTGCCCTGGCCACGGTGTGGGACAAATTGTGGACATCGAAGATCGCGAGGTGGGAGGACATAACCTTTCATTCTACATCATCAAAGTTGTAGCAAATGGAATGACTGTTATGGTTCCTACGAATTCCAAAGACGGAATTAGAGTACTCGTCGACGAGAATGAGATCAGTGAAGTATATGAACTTCTTAACGATCACGATGTAACAGTTGATAATTCAACTTGGAACCGTCGCTATAGAGACTATATGGAAAAGGTGAAGACTGGTTCACTTTTAGAGATTGCTGATGTCCTTAGATCACTTTTCTTATTAAAGAATAAGAAGAATCTTTCGTTTGGTGAAAAGAAAATGCTTGAGCAGTGTAGAGACTTAATTGTTCAAGAGATTTCAATCAAGAACGGGGCAGAGAAAACTGAAGTAAAAAATCAAATTGAGAGCTGTTTTAATTAATAGCTTTATAAGTTCAAGGTTCTTTTGAACTTATTCTCTTGTGTTGTGTGTGTGAAATAAGCGTTTGTGGGGTAACTTACAAACGCTTTATTTTTTTGTATCGATACCATCAAATTACAGACTTTCAAAATACCTTTTTTCAACGCTCTCTAGAAGTTCTTTTGGTGTAACTTCCATGATGTACTCTGTGTTGCCTTCGTAATTGATTCTTTCATGAATTGGTTTAAAGCCCCAGCGCTTAAATGATCGGGCCCTTATTTTATCCGCTTCAATGACAATGCGATCAAGGTTTTCGACTTTTTGTGCCGCAAAGGTAACTGCTGCTATGAGGTCATTCGCATTGAAAATGGAATCATTACCATCAACAGCAAAACGTCCAATCTCTGCGATAATTTCGCCCCTTTGTCTTTCTACTTCATGGCCTGTAAAGATCTCAAGAGGAAGCTTTTGATCGACTTCTTTTGAAAGAGTAATTGAAATTGTTCCCGAAATATCAATTTCATCCTTTTGTCTGGAAAGGTAGCGAATACCAGAGTCATCATATCCTTTAAAAGAGTATTTCATATAGGAGTTTCGAGCTGCTGCAAGAACGATTGTTCGGCCCTCTAATTGCTCCGTAATTTCTTTTAGCTTATCTAAGTCTTGGTCTTCAATATTTAGGCGATTCTTATACTCATTAAAGAGAAAGTCTCTAACGGTATTAACTAGCTCAGGGCGTGATTCATGATCTCTTACAGCATCAATCATATGAAAGGATGCCTTCACTTCATTATCATTCATATAGGTAAAGCTTTGGACTTTCTTTACACCTCTTTGAGCGGTGAAGAAGTTTTGATTGTAGTTTAAGCTATTTAAAAAATTTGCAAACATCGTTTGGTAACTTATCTCTTCACTTTCATTTGCAGAAATATCAAAGATTGAATTGCTCGTTGAGGTCGAGTTATCAAAATGGACAAGAGTTCTTATTCTGCCGTGAGAGTCTACATGAACTGGTTCGTGTAACTTATAAGAGTTATCTCCAAGCTGTGCATATGGGACGTAGTCCAATTCTCCGCGGTAAAATTTGATAAGAGTATTGATTCGTTGATATTCACCAAGAAGATAATCGGTTACTTCTTTTTCATCTTTCTTATGAGCTTCATAAATAATCGTGCTGATATCATTTTGATACTTATAAAGTTTGGAAATATTATTCTCATATTGCTTTTGATGATAATCGCTTAGCTGTGAAAGGGGAGTTGTGGCCTTTACTTTATCGGCCTTAATAAGATGCTGCTGATTAAGAGGAATTTTTCTATTACCTCTTAAAGTAGTAAAAACTAAATGGCCATCTTCTATCTTACGATCTAGTCCTGAACGATGAATATAAGAAAGGTTAATGCCCTTATACTTATCTTTCAGATATCTCATGATTTGTGCAGTCTTTGTGTCATACTTAGGATCTGTTCCAAAATTAACAAATTCAGAGATGGCCTCAAGACAGGAATTAGGCCTATTAACACTTGCGATTGAACGACGTGCAACTTCATCCTTACTCAGAAAAAAACTAAGAATAACTAGAATGGAAAATACACAAGATATTAAAACCTTCACCAATATCTATTCGGAATTTCGAGGATTATTCTTTAGCTATTTAGTCGGTTAATGATCGTATCAAGCCTTTTTGTATAGGCCTTAACCTCTTCTTCTGGATCAATTACATTGTAAAGGCTTAATATCTGGATGATGGCACCTGTTAGAAACTCATGAATGGCCTGACCAGCAAGCTCTGGGTTTAGGTCTTTTACGAGCTCTCCATCCTCTTGAGCACTACGAACGAGCTCGATAATTCTCTTTCTACCGGTGTGAATGAGGTTAGCTGCAGTTTGTGAGACCTTTTGATCAATTGAGGCCCGATAGTATAGATAGAGAATGGTTTTTGCCTCGTTAGGACGGTCAATGAGCCATTGGAAATTAGCGAGACAATGTTTTTTTAATTTTGTTAGAGAAGTATCTTCTTCGCAAATTGTGTTAATGACTCTAGCGTGATTCTTTGTAACGATATACTCAAGAACCCCAAGAAAGAGCTGAGACTTATTTTTAAAGTAGTGAAAAACTGCAGACTGACTAACTCCAAGAGTATTTGCAATTTTTTGAAAGGATGCACCATCAATACCTTTCTGCGCCATCTGATCAATTGCTGTTTCAATGATCGCGGTCTTTCTTTTCTCACCTTTAGGTGTTTCACCTACACTCATTTTAAATCCTAATAACAATTCGTATTTTGACTATCATATAAACTTTCTATCGAGTTTACAAAATCTAACTTGGTTATATTAATGATACCTCAATTTCACTGTTTTAAACTAAGATAATGAGATAAAATAGGCACATGAGTGAAAATGTATTTAATTTAAAATCAAAGTTTAAGCCTTGTGGAGATCAGCCTGAGGCGATTAAAACAATTGTTGAAAAGTTATCTAGTGGGACTAAAGAGCAAACATTACTTGGAGTAACAGGTTCTGGAAAAACATTTACCATGGCCAATGTTATTCAAAAGCTTGGAAAGAAAACTCTTATTCTTGCTCATAATAAAACACTTGCAGCACAGCTCTATGCTGAGTTTCGTGAGTTCTTTCCCGATAATGCTGTTGAATACTTTGTTTCTTACTATGACTACTATCAACCAGAAGCCTATGTTCCTGGTAGTGATACATATATTGAAAAAGACTCATCAGTAAACGATGAGATTGATAAGCTTCGCCACTCTGCAACTCGTTCACTATTAGAGAGAGATGATGTCATCATCATTTCATCTGTGAGTTGTATTTATGGGATTGGTTCTCCTGATGAGTATGCAAATATGAGGGAGACTCTCTTTGTCGGTGATGAGAGAGATCGTGATGAATTCTTAAAGTCACTTGTGGCCATCCAGTACGAAAGAAATGATATCGACTTTGTTCGTGGTTGTTTTCGTGTACGTGGTGATATCGTTGAAGTTTTTCCGGCCCACGAGGATTCAAATGTTGTACGAATCGAATTCTTTGATGATGAAATCGAAAGTATTACAATTGTTGACCCTTTAAGGGGAACTAAGATTCAAGCACTTCAAAAAGTGACAATCTATCCAAAGTCTCACTATGTCGTTGGTGAAGAGCGAATGGAGCATGCTTTAAAAACAATTAAAGTAGAGCTTCGAGAAACACTACAGGATTTAGAGAAGAAGAATAAATTAGTTGAGAAGCAAAGACTTGAGCAGAGAACTCTTCTGGATATTGAGATGCTAGAGGAGATGGGCTTTTGCTCAGGGATCGAAAACTACTCTCGTCACATGACTGGAAGTGAGCCTGGGGATCCTCCTCCGACTCTTATTGATTTCTTTAGAAAAGACTTTCTGATGATCATCGATGAGTCCCATATCACTGTGCCTCAGGTTGGTGGAATGTATAGGGGAGATAGAGCAAGAAAGATGAATCTTGTTGATTATGGATTTAGACTTCCTTCTGCTCTTGATAACCGTCCTCTTAACTTTGAAGAGTTTAAAACTAAACTAGACGATATTCTTTATGTGTCTGCGACTCCGGGAAATTATGAGTTGGAGAGAACACATGGAGAGTTTGTTGAGCAGATTATTAGGCCAACTGGTCTTCTTGATCCCATCATTGAAGTAAGGGATGCAACTAATCAGGTTGATGACCTTTTAGTTGAAGTTAAGAAGATTATTGAAAAAGGTCAAAGAGTTCTAATTACGACACTAACAAAGAAGTTGGCCGAAGAGTTAACTAATTTTTATCACGGTAGTGGGATTAAGGTTAAGTACCTCCATAGTGATATTGATACGATTGAACGAGTTGAGATTATTCGCGATCTTAGGCTTGGTGAGTTTGATGTTCTTGTGGGAATTAACTTATTAAGGGAAGGGCTTGATATACCAGAGGTTTCACTTGTTGCTATTTTAGATGCAGATAAGGAAGGGTTCTTAAGGTCGGAAAGATCACTTGTTCAAACAATCGGACGAGCTGCTCGAAATAGTGATGGTAAGGTTCTGATGTATGCTTATCAGACGACGAAGTCGATGGAGCGTGCAATTGGCGAGACAAAGAGACGTCGAGCGATTCAGATGGAGTATAACGAGGCCAATGGGATTACTCCACAGACAATTCTAAAAGAAGTATCTGGTGGAGTTATTGAGACTCTTCGTGGAAATAAGAAGAAGGGGAAAAAGAGCGCTCCAAAAGAAGTTACGATGTCTCCTGATGAGATTAAAAAGCGTATTGCTGAGCTTAAGCTTGAAATGAAAGAAGCTTCTAAAGATCTACGTTTTGAAGATGCTGCTAAGATACGAGATGAAATTAAGTTCTTAAACGAATCATTTCTAGTCTTTGGCTAACTTCAGTCGTGATCGGCATGCTCTTTAAGAAATTAAAAAGTCCCAGGGCATGGCCATGACGAATAGAAAATTCATCTGCTTCAATTTGTTTTGTCATCTCACTTAACTGTGACCTCATCGTAAAGTGACGATAGTAGAGGTGTCCTAATTCGTGGAAGATGACAGCTTGGGCCATCTCATTATCTGCGGAACGAATCATTTTGAGTAATTGAGGGTAGATAAGAACAAAAGTTTTATCACCATGAGATGGGATAACACTTGAGTACATTCCTTGGCTTTCTAAAAAAACGAGTTGTCCATAAGATGCTAAGCTTTCACATTCCTCATCATCAAGTTGGCCAAGTATATCTTGAAAGAATCTGAAAATATGTGGGTTTGAAACAATCCAATGGTGTGCTGGATCAGAAAAGTCCACTAATGGTAGGTTTTGTTCTTCAGTATTCTTTGTAAATGTTTTCTTTATTGCGTTTATCATACATTCTTCATCGGATCGAAACTTTCGTGACATCAGTTTCAGAGTACATTAGGCCGTTACTAGGTAAGCTTTGCCAGCTATAATCGATAAAATATTAAATAGTTACAATATAAATATGAATAATAAACAATTAACCTGCCTCTTTTTCTCCCTTATGTTTAGCTTCTTATTATCTAATGATGTCTATGCTCAACAGAGAATGGAGAGGGCCGAAGCATTTATTGTGACGGCCATGCCTAGTTATTACAAAGTCATCTCTCCTGCCAAGACGAGGAATGGTAGGGTCGCGGTTATTGTTCAGAATAAAACTCTCACTCCTATCCGTGGGAAGTTTATTGATGAGTATGATAAGAATTTAAAATTTATTACAGTTAAGTCTGATATGGAAGTTAGTGTTGAATTTGATTTTAATACTAAGAAGAAATTTTTCTTCGTTCCACTAGACCCTGCTTTTCAAAAAGTAGTCTTGAATATAGGTAAGTCGGCGTATGAGATTCCTTCGCAAAAATAATTCAAAGAAAACCATTATTGTTATTTCTGATGTTCATTTAGGAGCAGGAGAGTATGTTGATGGTGTAAGAAATTATCTAGAGGACTTTCATTATGATGAAGAGCTCGTGGACTTTCTTGAATACTTTAGTAAAGAGGAATATGCCAATAAGGAAGTCGAGTTAATTATTAACGGTGACTTCTTTGATCTCTTGGCCGTACCTTATATAAAAGTTTATGATGATGAGTTTTGGTCAGAAGAATCTTCTTTAAAGAAGCTAAAGATGATACTTGAAGCTCACAAAGAAGTTATGCAGGGCCTTAATGATTTTCTTAAAGCAAAGAATAAGAAAATAACTTTTATCATTGGAAATCACGATGCTGAGCTAGTCTTTAAATCACTACAGGATTTAGTCCTAGAATGTTTTGATGAGAGTGTTCGCTCACGCTTTGAAATTCGTCACCTAAATGACGAGTATCGCCCGGCCGATCGAGTGGTGTTAAAGCATGGACATGAATACGAGATAGCTCACACCTTTGATGAAGAACATTGTATTATTGAAGATGAGTCGGGGAAGAGATACTTTAATCCTCCTTGGGGATCATACTATGTAACAAGGGTTATCAATAAATTTAAGGAAGAACGTGACCACGTTAATGCAGTAAGGCCAATTAATAAATTTCTTATCAATGGGCTAATTTACGACACATTCTTTACGCTTAGATTTATGCTGGCAAATGTAATCTATTTCATTATGGTACGTTCAATTTTTCTCTTTAAAATAAGTGATAACTTTGGTGATTGGCTTAAGCTTTTCTTTAAAGAGCTTACACTATTTCAAGATTATGAATCTCTAACTTTTGACTATCTTCAACAGGCCGAGGATACAGACGTTCTCATTGTAGGTCACACTCATGAGCCGATTTGCCGTACATATTCTAACGGTAAAACATTTATCAATACGGGAACATGGACTCGTATGTATAATCTTGATTTTGGGAAAGGGACTGGAACAACTCAGTTAACTTTTGCAAAGATTGAGGTGATGGATAGCAAGAGTGATGAGGATGTAAAGATTCAGGCAAACCTTCATACTTGGATGGGACGTAATACTCTTCCATATGGAACGTTTAGCTAGAGATTTAAGACACTCGTAACATGAGGCCTAATTCGTCCACTATAGTTAACATTTAGGCCATTTACGCCGGCCCCCGCATCAATCATATAGACAACACTACTTAGTGATGTTTTTTCTCCTGTGATTAATCCGTAGCTATATTCCATTATATGGGAGATGAACTCTAGGATCTCGCTACTAAGGTTTAGACCTGCTTGTGATATTTGGTCTGGCATACCTGAGCCATCATATTTTTCGTGATGACTATCGATGAGCTTTTTACATGTGTCACTAAGTTTAATTCCACTCTGATCAATGAACATACGACTGTATTTAACGTGCTTGTAATATTGTTCTCTTTGGTCTGGCGTAATTTCGGTGTGATTGCCGTGAGTGATATTAGGAGAAATTTGAGTCAGGCCAATATTTGCTAAGAATGAAGCACAAACTAAATCTGCCAAGTCATTAGTCTTGTCGATCATTAGTTTTTTAGCAAAGAAGTAGCTTAGGGCAACAATACGATTGGTCAGATTATCTTTATTAAGATGAACACCTGCAAAGTGACGTGCAAGGGATACAGTATGACTAATATCGATTGAAAAAAGCATAATTTCTTTTTGTGCCCTTAAGATTATTGGAAGAAAGTCATCCTTATCAATTGCCTTTGAAACCATACTACGAAGAGGAGGTAGTGCGATATGCTCACTAATTCTCTGTTCTTCGATGATATTTTCGTACTCTTTAAGTATTTCAATTTTTTGTTTCGTTTCCTCAATAACCTTAGGTTCAATCTCTTCAAGTTCGCCCACTGTTGCGAGGTAGGTCATCCTTTGTGATAGTTTGACAGCGATCTTGCCTTTTTTACTCTCTTCAATATAGCGAAGTAGCTCATAGCTATCTTTTGTTAAAGGCGTATTGGCCTTAAGAGATAGGTTATAGGTCTTATCTTTTAAGTTATAGACATAGAGTGAGAAAGCAAAAGTCTTAATATCCTTAAGGGAGCTTAATTTAATAAAGAAGTACGCTCTCATTTCTTACCTCCAAAGATTCCTTTAAAGAGTCCACTAACTGATTCAGAAATAGAACCACTCTTTTTTGATGCTACTTTTGTTAAGGCACGATCCTCTCCACTTAGGTAGCTCCCTTTTAAGACCTGGAGGCATAATTCGACTCTTTTTGGATTCTCACTAGATCTTGCAATTTCATCTTTTGAAGTTAGAAAGAGGAGGAAGTTATGATATTTTCCATTTTCTATAATAGGGATGTGATAATAGAGAAGCTCGCTTTGAAAAGTTGTATCATTCCAACTTGGTTTCCTCTTGGCCTTTAAGACATTCTTTATGGCATCAAAACGATCATCCACATCCTCATTACCTAGGATGCATTCATTTTGAATATTATAGACAACGACAGTTCCATGGCAGAAAGTATTAATATATTCATTTGTGAAGTTTTTGATACCATCGCCATCAATGACAAAATTCATGGCCTCGATAAAGAAGTTCATATCTTTTGGATCGGGAACAAAGATGGCGCCTAGGGCCTCTTCTATTTCTTGCTCATTTCGAAGCCTTTCGGCCTCCGCTTCAGCTAGTGCTTTGGCACGTTCGGCCTCAATTTCCTTCTGCTTTGCTTCCTCTTGTTTTCTTTTTGCTTCCTGTTGCTGTTGTAACTTTAGTTCTAGGGCAAGGCGCTCGGCTTCTTCTTTCTTCTTGGCCGCTAGGGGATCGTCGCCCTCGGCGAACTTAATTTCAAGCTCTTCCTTAGTGCCACCATCATACTCAGGCTGCTTGTCGAGGTTACTATAGTCGATAGTCTGCTCTCCGAGATCACCTTTTTTCTTATATTCAATACTCGGGCCGCCGGCCTTTGTCTCTTCGTCTTGTTCTTCTTTATTTCCTCTATTGAGGTCAAGATTGTGAACATTATCATATCTTTTATTCTTCTCTTTCGAGTGAGCATCAAGGGAAGCGAAGAGATCCTCATCGCCACTTTTCTTATTGTCTTTTTCTTGTGCTGCCCCTTTTCTTGCACCAGCTGCTTTAGCGCCTTCTTTTTGCTGTCTTTCTAGGCCCTTTTCATTATCAATAAGCTCATCATTTACTGGGCCTCTAGAGCTTAGTCTCTCTCCTGGCCTAGCGATCCCTTGATTGGATTGTAGCTCATCCAATGTCTTTAGGAGGTCGTCATCAAAACCATCGTCATCATCGTCAATATCATCTAGTGTTGGATCAATCTTGCCTTTTAAACTCGGGGCATTCTTCTTTTCATTAAAGTTAGATTTTTTTACATTATCAAGGCTTGCAAAGAGGTCTTCATCAGCACTCTTCTCATCATCCACATCCTCTAATGTAGGGGAGACGCTACCTTCAAGTGATCCTCCAGGATCACCCGCTTTATTTGTGGATTTCTTAACCTTGTCTAGACTTGCAAAAAGATCCTCGTCCGCATCTTTATCATCTTCAATATCATCTAATGTTGGAGAGACATTTCCTTGAAGAGCACCACCGAGATCATCTGCTTTATTTGATGATTTCTTTACGCTATCAAGGCTTTTAAAAAGGTCCTCTTCTGTTTCATCATCTTCAACATCTTCTAATGTAGGAGTTAGGCTTCCTTTTAGTTGGCCACCGAGTTCATCAGATTTTTGTGAACTCTTTTTTACATTATCGAGACTTTTAAGAAGGTCATCTCCAAAATCATCTTTATTTTTGTCTACGTCATCTAAAGTAGGGGACGTTTGACCTTTCAGGTTTCCACCAAGGTCTTTATTTGATTTACTAGATTGTTGCTCTAGACTTTTAAAGAGATCCTCTTCAAAATTAATCTCTGGAGAGGCACCTTCCTTATTGTTCTTATCAACTGAACCTTTTAGGTGACCTGGAGCCTGGTTATTTTGTTTTTGATGAGCACTTAAGTCTTTTAGTGACATTCCTCGCTCTTCAATCTCCTCCCCATCGCTATAGTCTGCATAGGTACTATCATCAAAGACATCTTTATTATCTTTTTGAGCTGCAGACTTTGCGACATTGCCCTTTAGGTGACCACCGTTGCTATTTCGTTCGGCCTCTTTCTTATCTTCATAATTATTTTCAGGAGCAAGGGCCTTTTCCTCTCCACTTTTAAGCTCCATTTCTGCGGCTTCTTCGGCTTTCTTTAGAGACCTTAGAATAAGGTTTACTTTATATTCTAATGTTTTTGCGGGAACAGGTTCTTGAATATATTCAGTAAGGCCAATCTTTCTAAACTTCTCTAAAGTCTTAGGAGGGATAGATTTTGAGTTAATTAAAAGCACCTTAACATTATTCTTATGAATGAATTTTCTTAGGGGCTGAATACATTGAGCGGTCTTCTTAGGACTACTGGCAATAGTGAGTGACTGGCCAATCGTGGGAATTAGTTGATTATATTCCTCGGGACTTTCAACTTCATAGATTTCGATACCTTCTGCTTCCGCAGATGCTTCAATCGTTTCCTTGAGCTTCTTTACAGTTTCTGTAAGAGGCTCGAGAAATATGAGTGGTTTCCCTTCTTCCATATAGGTCATTATCGGTGAATTATTTATTTTATTTATAAACTTATCATTATAGAGTCTAAAAAAATTAGGGATTTTGGAACGCTTTCTAAATTTTAGAAAATGTAAAAAAAAATATAAAATAATTTAATATTTTCCTAAAGCTTTCATTTTCACCTCCGAGAAGATTCATGTTAGGTCAGAAGACTTAATTAAAAAGTTAATAAAATTCACAAGAGCAGTATGCTCATTGTTCCAATGGTCGGGACAACCCTGAGTACGGGGGGGAAATAGATCACGGAGGTATCACAATGGGTATGCGTATTAACACAAATGTAACGTCTTTAGCTGCACAAAGATCATTAGGTCAATCAAATTCAGCTCAATCAAAGTCATTAGAAAAACTATCATCTGGTACAAGAATTGTACGTTCAGCTGACGATGCTGCAGGTCTAGCAATTTCTGAGAAATTAAAAGGGCAAATTAGATCAACTAATCAAGCAGAAAGAAACGCGAGTGACGGTATTTCAATGATTCAAATCGCAGAAGGTGGTCTGAATGAAGTATCAAACATCTTAGTAAGACTAAGAGAACTATCTGTACAAGCTGCATCGGACACAGTAGGTGACACTGAGAGACAGTTTACAGATCTTGAATATCAAAACCTTAAGCAAGAGATCCAAAGAATTTCAGAAGTTACTGAGTTTAACGGAAAGAAACTTCTAACTGGAACTGGTGATAAGTTTGATATCCAAATCGGTATTAATAATGATGATTTCCAAGATAGAATTCAATTTGATACGAATGTTCTGAATTCTTCTCTTGAAAACCTAGGTGTTGCTGATCTAGAAGTTGGATCAAAAGAAGGTGCTCAATCTGCACTTGCAAACCTAGACACTGCAATTGAAAGTATTGCAGGACAAAGAGCTGAGCTAGGTGCTAAGCAAAATAGATTAAATTCTACAATTAACAACCTACAAATCAGTTCAGAAAACTTAAGTGCAGCGAACTCTCGTATCAGAGACACTGACTACGCAGCTGAGACAGCGAAGAAAGCTAAGAATGATATTCTTGTTAACGCTGGTTCTTCAGTACTTGCTCAGTCTAATTCTCAAGGTGCTGCAGCTCTAAAACTAATTGGTTAATTAAAACCACAATAATTACTGCAAAAGGATGGCCCCGCGAATGCGGGGCTTATTTACTTGCCATCCACCTAGTGAGTAAATTCTGATTGAATCTCTGAGTTAATTAAAAGCTCAACCCCAAGGCCATCCAAGGCATCAAGAACTTCATCAAATTGATCTTTTACGATTGTGATCGTCTCACTATTAAAATTTTCATTTAAATGGTTTTGTAAGAGAGCAAGGTAGTTTGCCGCCTCAACGCTTCCAAGTGAAATTGAATCATTGATAAGATGATTAAACTTCATATTAATGATTGATTGAAAATTCTCCCAGTCTTCAGGATTAACTTTTAAGTATTCAAGTTGATGACTAAGGTGCTTCATTCGTCCTTGTAAATTTCTTGCTTGAAATTTCTTTAGTTCTAATTCATTCATCTAGACCCTCCTAGTGCTCTAGTAGGTCTATCTTAATTGATTTTGTAATTGAGTTGTTACAGCTTTGTTAGATGTATGAAAACTTTGGATTAGTCGATTGCTTGAACTTGGATACCGTTCTCTTTTAGCTTCTTTGTAAACTCACCATCACCTTCGATGAGGTTACCAGCAAAACTTCCATCGTAGACAAGACCTGCTCCACACATTGGTGACTTTGATTTTAAGAGGGCCTTGGTACATGAGTTTTCCAATGCTATCTCTAAAGATCTCTGGGCACCTAGTTCATAGTTGACACTGACGTCTTCTCCGTCAATTGTAATGAGCTTTCCATCAACATTTTCTGCTGGTGGACGAGGAGTGGGAAGTCCTCCAAGCTCTTCTGGGCATACAGCGATGGCCTTGCCTTGAGCAACTAGGTCACTTATAAGTTGTTGTTTTTTGTGCTCACCGTCATATCGACACTTCTTACCGGCCAAGCATGCACTTACGATCATCATATTTAACAAGAATACGTTAAAATCGTCGATTTCGCCACTGTGTGTCGAGGATTCTTGAATAAATTACAATATCATTATTGAAAATCCTATTTATGGTAAAAAATCGGACTAAATGAAGTTTTTGGAGACGGACTTTGCTTAAGGCATTAACACTTATAACTATCTCTCTTCTTGTTCTA
Organism: Halobacteriovorax sp. CON-3; assembly: GCF_043196995.1. Lineage (NCBI taxonomy): Bacteria > Pseudomonadati > Bdellovibrionota > Bacteriovoracia > Bacteriovoracales > Halobacteriovoraceae > Halobacteriovorax > Halobacteriovorax sp. CON-3. The sequence continues at coordinate 795,560 of NZ_JBEBNA010000001.1, read as the reverse complement.
TGTTCATGTGGAACTCCTGGCGGAGATGATGGTGCTAAAAAGAATGTGACGAGACAGACCTCGAAATTAGAGACCTCAACGAAGGTTAAGTTCGACTGTTTCGAAGAGGGACAGTGTACTGACTCATTCATTCTCTTTATCAATAGCGCAGGTGAGTTCCCAACATACTGTACTGGTTATATGGCCGATGAACAGCATATGGTTGTTCCATCACATTGCGTGGCCGAGGCAAAATGTAGTTCTATTGCAGCAAAGACAACAAATGGCCGAGTATATCAGTGTGGTGAAATTCTTGCTGGCCAATCACAATTCAACGAAGAAAAAACTTATAATGGAAATTTCACTACGATCAAATTTAAAGAAGTGATTCCTGGAAACTATGCTGAAATTTCAGATAATAAGATGAGTGACTTTAGTTACTACCAATTATGGTTCATTAAGAAGAAGCTTGATAATACTGGTTATGAACTTAACCGCATGAGATATAACTGTCGAAAGACAAATAATAATGTTCTCTTTCCAAGTAATAATGATGATTCTTCAGCAGTTGCTATGAAGAATTGTAATATCCGCGATGATTCAATGGGTGGTGGAGTTGTTGATACAAGAACAGGAGATGTTCTTGGGCTTGTTCATGGATCGATTAATGAAGATAAGACCTTTAGACGATTTATGCACGGAAGAAAAGGATCTACTCTTACTCTAGCAACACCAATTAAATGTATCTTGAAAACATTTAACCTTGATGATGAGGGTGGTGAAGAAGCTAGCTACTGTAATGATCCTGTTTATCGCCCTGGTACAGCACAGCACTCTAAGCAATTAGCTGACTTATTTAGATTTAATAATCGTCGAATTGATCATGTTTTTTCTAGGCTTGCAGGAATTGGTGATAATTACATTCGCTACCGTGAGTTCTTTGCTCTAAGTTATGAAAGTATTCCTTATCAGTACCCAAGGGTTAGGATTTGTGAATTTCAACCTTACCTAAATCGTAGTTATGAAATTTATGGACGTGACTTTATCACGACTTGTATTGATGCTAATCTCGATATTGTATTTAGAGAAAGTCATTTAGAGAAATCATTCTCAATCTATGATGACTTTGGTGATATTGCTCTTAAAGTATTATACTAATAAAAAAAAAGGCCTTCATGACGAAGGCCTTTTTTATTATCTATCTAGAATAGTGCATCAAACCACATTTTCCCTTCTCGAGTATTGCAGTCAGATTCCCATAGGTGTTTCACTTCAAGGTAGGCCTTGATACCTTCTTCTCCCATTTCACGTCCAACACCAGATTGCTTAAAGCCTCCAAATGGCATTCCTGGATTAAGTAGGTGATACTCATTAATCCATACAGTTCCTGCTTCAACTTCTTTTGCAATATTAAGCGCACGCTCTTCATTCTTTGACCATACAGCACCTGCAAGTCCGTAAATTGAATTATTTGCTAAAGAGATTGCTTCTTCTTGCGTTGAAAATTTTGTGATTCCAACAACTGGACCGAAAATTTCTTCATGCCAAATTGTATTATCAGGAGTGATCTCAAATGCTGTTGGTTGGATATAATAACCCTTGGCAAAGTCACCATCAGTGATACGTTCACCACCATAAATAAGCTTTGCACCTTCTTCTTTTGTCTTATTGATATAACCCATGATTGTATCAAATTGCTTTTCTGAAACAACCGGACCAAATCCTGTTGTCTTCTCTGGCGTTGGGCCAATAGCAATTTGAGCAATTCTCTCTTTAAACTTTGTCATGAACTCATCATAAATCCCATCTTGAACAAGCAGGCGAGTACCTGAGTCACAAGCTTGACCTGAGTGGTAGAGGAATGCGTATAAAGCACCATCAACCGCAATATCAAGATCAGCATCGTCTAAAACGATATTGGCAGACTTTCCACCAAGTTCCATTGTTGTGTTCTTAATCTCTTGTGCACTTTGTTTTAGAATTTCACGTCCAACGGCCGTTGATCCAGTAAAGGCAACTTTAGAGATATCTTTGTGATTAACTAGGTATTGCCCTTCTTTGGCCCCACCAGTTACGATATTAACAACACCTTTTGGCACACCAGCATCAATAAGAACTTGTGCAAGCATCATTGCTGTTACTGGAGTTTCAATCGCTGATTTTAGAACTGTTGTACAACCTGTTGCTAGAATTGGCCCAATTTTCCATCCCGCCATAACAAGAGGGAAGTTCCATGGAATAATTTGTGCACAAACACCTACCGGCTCATAGCGACGAGTGTTCTTAGAAAAGCCAGCTCTTGTGGCCTTTTCATCAAGTTGTTCAAACTTGAAATTTGTTGCAACCTTACTCATGACTTTAAAGAAGCTTGCAGTGTTGTGAAGGTCTGCAGCGGCTTTTCTAAAAGTCGATCCACTGTCTTTAATTTCTTGTTCGATGAACTCTCTTTTTCTCTCTTTCAAAAGCTCCGAAACTTTTAACAAAATTTCTCCTCGCTTAGCAGGAGTCATGTCACGCCACTCTTTATTGTAAAAGGCCGTCTTTGCTGACTGTACCGCCTCTTCAAGGTCTGCAGTTGAAGGGATATGAACCTTCGCTACAAATTCACCGTTAGAAGGGTCAATTGAATCAACCATTTCACCAGTTGATGATGGCCTAATCTCTCCATTGATATATAATTTTACTTCATTCATGTCTTGCTCCTATTTACAATTCTCTACACTTAAAGAAACACCTTGCCCAACTCCGACACACATTGATGCAAGACCTTGTTTAAGGTTTGCATTGTCTTTCATGATATGAGTAAGTGTCGTTACAATTCTCGCTCCTGAACATCCAAGAGGGTGTCCAAGTGAGATCGCTCCACCACGTAGATTAATTTTTGATTCATCAAGGCCTAGTTCGCGAATACAACCAAGTGATTGAGATGCGAAGGCTTCATTTAGTTCGACAACATCAAAGTCCGAAATCTTCTTTCCAAACTTATCCATTAGTCTCTTTGTCGACTCGACAGGACCTAGTCCCATAATATTTGGATGAATTCCTCTCACTCCCGCACCAGTTAGCTTTACTAGAGGAGTTAGGTCGTGACGCTTTAAGAAGTCTTCACTCACTAGAGCAACACAAGCTGCACCGTCATTCATCATTGACGAGTTTCCGGCCGTAACTGATCCATCTTTTTTAAAGACTGCACGAAGACCAGCTAATGCCTCTAAAGTCGTTGAAGGACGAGGCCCTTCATCTTTTTCTACTGTTAAAGTTTGTTTTCTTAGTTTGATTTCAACAGGTAGAACTTCGTCGTTAAAGTCTCCATTCTCCCATGCTTGACAAGCTTTTTGGTGAGAGGCCAGTGCAAAACGGTCTTGATCCTCTCGAGAGATTCCAAGCTTTGCTACAACTTCTTCGGCCGTTTGTCCCATTCCTAATAGGGGAAACATTTCTTCCATTTTCTTATTTGGAAATCGCCAACCAAAAGTTGTGTCAAACATTTGCGAGTCTCGTCCAAATGGAGTTGATCCTTTAGAGATCACAAGAGGTGCTCTTGTCATACTCTCTGCTCCACCTATCAGAAGACAATCTGCCATCCCTAAGTTAATACGTGACCAACCATCGATAATAGCATCAAGTGAAGAAGCACAAAGACGGTTAAGAGTTACTCCTGGAACCTCAAAAGGAAGACCTCCAAGAAGTGCGGCCATACGTGCAAGGTTGCGGTTATCTTCACCTGCTTGATTTGCACAACCAACGATCACATCGTCAATTTCTTTCATGTCAAAATCAAAGTTTTGAGAAAAGTCACGAAATAGGTTGGCCAGCATGTCATCGACACGTAGGTGAGCAAGACTACCTCCTAGTTTTCCAATTGGAGTTCGCTTGGCATATACAATATATGCATCTCTATTATTTAAACTCATAGATTCATCCTTAATAGTCGTGATGGACGATAACGTGCATCACCTGTAATTTCTCTTAACTCTTCAAGAAGAAGTAAGATTTTTTCAACGCCAATTTTCTCAGACCACTCAAATGGGCCAAGAGGGTAATTTACTCCAAACTTCATTGCCTTATCAATATCAGCATTTGAGGCAAGGGCCTCTTCTTTAGCAAAGTATGCTTCATTTATAATTTGAGAAATTACTCTTGGATAAGTAAAGCCAATACCAATGTGGTTAACGATTTCTAAGTCAAAGCCAAGCTTTTTAAAAACATCAAATGTTGCTTCTTCAATAACGTCGTCTTTCATATAGAATTCAAAGCAGCTCTTTGGCGAATAGAAAGCTGCCGCCACTGCACCAAGTACATTCTCATATTGTCCGATAAGGTATTCACCCCAGTTTACTGTAAGATCTGAGACTATTGGCCCTCCGAAGACGATGTCGAGATGTTCATAGAGATCCATCTTTGAATTGCGATCAAAACACGTTAGGTCAATTACGAAGTCTGTTTCATCGAAGTCAACACCATCAAGTGTGTTGATACTATAAGGATCAACGACAATTGAAAGAAATTCACTTCCAAGAACATTCTTATAAAGAGGGTGGTTATCACTTACTAAAATTGTTTTATTCATAACGATAGAACCCCTCTTTTACTTTGCGTCCAATACGGCCACTATCAACCATTTCTCTTTGAATTTTATGTGGCCTAAAACGAGGTTCATAATAGTATGAGGCCCATACAGACTGCGTGACATCATAGTTGACATCAATTCCGATAAGATCCATTAATTCAAATGGCCCCATTCTAAAACCACCAACATTTTTCATGACACGATCTATTTCTGCGACCTGCTCTTGGTCATAATTTTCTAGGCGGTGAAAACTTTCGCCGTAAAAATTTCTGGCCACACGATTAACGATAAAGCCAGGAGAGTCCTTACATAGAGCAGGTTTTTTTCCATAGCGTTCAAACCAATCATAAAGGGCGTGAGCACAATCTTTTGAACTCCAAGGTGTTTCGATAATCTCCACAAGCTTCATAATTGTTGCTGGATTAAAGAAGTGCAGTCCTAGAAATTTCTCTCGACGAGATTTTGATAGGTCCTTTGCCATCTTTGTGATTGGGATTGATGATGTATTTGAAGAGAATATTGTTTCTTCTTTCATAACTTCATCAAGGCGTGCAAAGACTTGTTTTTTGATATCAAGGTTTTCGACAATTGCTTCAATAACAAGGTCGTGATCAACCTGATGATCTTTCATTTCAACGATGCTTAAATTGTTCTTAAATGCAGCAACTTCTGCTTCGTCAAATTTGGCCTTGCTTTGTAATTTATCCCAAGAAGAGTGGATGAGATCACCACTTGCTTGGGCCATCTCTAGGTGTTGGTCAACTAGTTCAACCTTAGCACCATGCTGGCAAAACCACTGGGCGATTCCTCGCCCCATAGTTCCTGCACCAATAACTAGTACACTTTTTATATTCATTAAATTATTACCTTTGTGGTTGTGCGTCTTCGTCGTAAACAGGAAGAACAAGTCCAGCTTGCTGACAAAGCTCTTCTACTTCTTTTACAAAAACATCGCGAACAACTGCATTTGTTCTCTTTTTAAGACCTAGTTTTACGTATAGGTCATTTGAGCGACCTTTAGTCGAACCAAAGACATTCATTACACGTGGCCACCAGATATTTAATCTTTCTTGTAGAAATTCTTTATTTTCACCTTCAGCAAGAATCTTGATCCACTTATCTCCGTGTGCAAGGTGCATGATTTCTTCTTTATAGATTCCTTCAATTCCTTTCTTCCAAGGAAGGTAGCTTGAATCAAGAGTGTCTTCTAACTGGTGACCTGCGGCCCTATCCATTAGGAAGTTAAATAGAATGAAGTCTTCCCAAAAGTTAATACCGTAGTAGAAGATATTTACACGGTAATCTTCTTTTAATCTTTGGAATCCAATTTGTGCTTCGTCTTCTGGCATCTTGAATCCAAGTTCTGACTTTTCAATATGTGAGTCAACATCTTCACCAAGACCTTTAAGAAGTCTGTAACAAACAGAAGCATGTCTCATTTCATCTTTAACGATTTGAGCAACAACAACTTTTTCTTGCATCGTTGGTGCCTTTTCAATCCATGGTGCATATCCTAGCGCTCCAGAGTATTCTGAATCGTGTTGCATCCATAGAAGGTTTCTTAGGGCCTTCTTATATAGAGGAGGTAATTCATCTCCCTTATCAAATTTCTTACCATTTTGAATGTCTTCAAATAATTGTAATTCTTCTTGAGTGTATTCTCTTGCTGCCATATGGCCTCCTTTTTTTAGGGTTCCAGCAGACTTTTACGTAAGCAAAGCGTCACTTAGTGATGCCATGCTTACGTAAAAGTCTGCTGGAACCCTTCATACTATTTTCCTAAAAACTTTGCTTGTCTCTTTTCAAAGAATGCCGATAGGCCTTCTTTGTAATCTTCACTATTTCCTAAGAATCTCTGATATGCGGTTTCGCGATCCATTGATTCTTTAGAAGTGCTGTCAATTGCAACACCAATATTCTCTTTAATTGCTTTCACACTAAGAGGTGCCATGGCATTAATTTGCCCTGCCCAAGCTTTCGCATCAGTTAATGCCTCTTCGCTGACTTTATTAATAAGGCCTGCGCTCTCTAATTGCTCACTAGTTAAGGGAGCATTGAAGAGAAAGTACTCCATCGCTTTCTTTGGCCCTAGTGCTTGAGTAAACATATGAGTTGAGCCAGCATCTGGACAAAGTCCTAGTTTTGAAAAACCTGAAACAAACTTGATTCCAGGCCTTGCTACAACTAAGTCACAGGCAAGAGCAACAGATACGCCAGCCCCGGCAACGACGCCTTCAACTGCTGCAATAACAAGCTTCTTTGAGTTTTTGATTGCATTTACAAGTGGGTTCCACTCTGTTTCAAGAGTGACTCCAAGATCAACTGGTTTTTCACCCGCTTGTACAGTGCGATCATTTAGATCTTGGCCTGTACAAAATCCTTTGCCTTTAGAAGCAAGAATAATGCAGCCAACTTCGTTATCTCTATTTAGTGTACGGATCGCAGAAATAATTTCTAACTTCGCCTCTTTTGATAGAGCACCGTAAACTTCTTCACGGTCAATTGTGATAACACCTGTGAAGGCTTCTTTTTCGATAATAATATTTTTAAACTCAGACATTTTAATTTCCTTTGTACTCTGGTGAGCGCTTTTCTAAGAAGGCACGCATTCCTTCTTTTTGGTCGCTACTTGCAAATGTGAGATAAAAATTTCTTCTTTCAAAATCAACACCATCGCTTAAGCTCATTTCAAAGGCCTTGTTAACAGACTCTTTGATAAGCTTAATGGCAACAGGTGCTTTATTTGCGATATTCTTTGCCATCTCAAAAGTTTCTTGAAGTAGAGTCGTGCTAGGAACAACCTTTGCAACGAGTCCCCAATCCATGGCCTCTTTTGCCCCAAACATTTCACCTGTCATGGCAAGCATCATGGCCTTCGATTTTCCAAGAGCACGTGTTAGTCTTTGAGTTCCACCAGCACCTGGAGTCGTTCCAATTTTAATTTCTGGTTGACCAAATTTTGCGCTATCTCCTGCAATGATAAAATCACAGTGCATCGCTAACTCACAACCACCACCAAGAGCGAAGCCATTTACGGCCGCAATGATTGGTTTTGTGATTTGAGCAAGTTGTTGCCAAGAACGAAAGCGATTATCATTGATTTGATCAATTGGAGTTGCTTCAACCATTTGTGCAATATCTGCACCAGCGGCAAATGCGCGGTCATCACCAGTTAGAATGATGACACGAACTTGTGGGTTATCATCAAGTTCGAAAAGTTTATCAACTAACTCTCTCATTAGATCTGTTGAAAGAGCATTCAAAACCTTAGGGCGATTAAGCTTCACTAGGGCGATATGCTCGTGTCCGTTATATGGAAATTCACAAAGGATATTACTCATTAAAATTTTCCTTATTAAAGAGTGATGACTTCTTCTTTAGCGAAGTGAACTGAAACGATCTCTTTAGCAAAATTAAATAGATCCTTTCCACATGCCATATTTTCTTCAGAGCTCATACCTGCTTTAAAGTCGTCTTTATTTTCAAATACCATTTCTGCGATAACGTGTAGGTCACTTGCTCCACGAGGAGTTCCCGTGATGCGGTTTAAGCGTAGCTCTTTCATGCTTGGAACTTTCTTTACAAGTGGAGTGTGAACTTCTGCATAGTGCTTTTCCCATGCGTCGATATCGTTTGGAATTTTATAAATGGCGATTAACTTGTACATAAGTATCCTTTCTTTGAAGTTGTGTCGTATTGTTTAAATTTTAGTTAATTAAATCAATATTGTAGGGATATGAAGGGCCTTTTGAATAGGCTAGTTGAGTCATTTTTTGACGTATTTTCAGTGGTTTAGATAAAGGAAAACCATATATTAGTTTAATCTAATGGAAAATATCAGTTTTTAATGACGCCATGTGAAATACTTTCAATAATAAACATTGCCTTTAGATTTTCGTCTATATTGCCGCATCTAAAAAAATTAATCCCGGAGTGGAAAATGAAAATATTAATCAAATTAATTCTAGTAGCAATGGCAATTCAGGCGTCATTTGCCTTAGAAGTTTCACCAAGAGATGTGCGTGCGCACGTAATTGAATCTTTTCGCCCTTTTCATGAGGCCCATATTGTTATTAATACAGAGCGAGAAGATATTATCATTTCTAAAGAAGTTATTTGCGAGAACTTCTTCTTTGAATGTTCTGATAAGTCAGAATACGAAGTCCTTGAAGGATTTGTTGAAGTGATCAATTCAATTCGCGATCGTGCTTATAAAGCTTGGTCAGATATGACAATTGATAAAAGATGCTTTGCTTCGAGATCTTTTCAAAAACAAAGCATCTTCAGTTGTATTAAGTAATTAGTTTAATCCAGGTATCCTCTGGCCATTTGATCTCTTTCAATGGCATCAAAGAGGGCCTGGAAGTTTCCTTCCCCAAATCCATTGTGATTCTTTCTTTGAATAAATTCAAAAAATAGCGGACCAACATATGTATCAGTGAAGTTCTGGATTAGGTATCCTTCTTCATCTCCATCAACTAGAAGTTGACGGTCTTCAAGCTCTTCTAGGCTTTCTGTAACATTAATCCCACGTCCTGAAATACCTTCGTAATACGAGTGAGGAATATCGAGAAATTTAATATCTCTTTCTCTTAAATCTTTTACTGTTGTTAGAATATCTCCACAAGTTAGAGCAATATGCTGAACACCTGCACCGTTGTGACGATCAAGGAATTCTTGAATTTGGTCCTTTCCACCGGCTTCTTTTGGCTCATTGATTGGAATAATAACTTCACCCTTTGGAAGCTGAACAACTTCTGAGTTAAGTCCTGTTTTTGAACCTTTAATATCGAAGTAACGAGTTACCTTGAATCCGTAAACACGGTCATAGAACTCAACCCATTTTTTCATTTCACCCTTAGGAACATTATTTGTTAGGTGGTCAATTCTTGCAACTCGTGAGCCTAGTGGACGTGCCTTTGGATCCTCATCAAGTTTTGTAAATTCTGGACGGAAGAATGAGCGAGGTCTTTCAATAAACTCATTGGCAACATCTCCAAAACCTTTGATACGAGCACTCTTATAAACACCGTGCTCATTTTCTGTGATAACAACTTCTTGTAGTGACTCTGCACCACGCTCCATTGCTGTCTTATATGCGTGTTCACAATCTTCTACTAAGAATGAAATTGTTGAAACACCTTCACCGTGGTCCTTGAAATAACTTTCTGCATGGCCACCTTTTTGTGCTGTTAGAAGAAATCTAACTTGCCCTTGAGTGAAAAGCTCTTTGCTTTCACTTTGCTTTTCATATGTCTTAGAAAAACCAAATGTATAGAATAATTCTTTCGTGGCCGTCTCTAATGAGTCACATGTGAATTCTAGGTGGTCAATGGCCAGAACCCCAAGTGGGTTCTCTGGAGAAATTTTTGAGTTCATAAAAACTTCCTTCTTTAAATTTTGCTGTTTGAATAGAGTATGGAAGATACTAACGATTTTTCCCAAATGGAGCAAGATGCATTATGATATGTGCATGAAGCATCGTTTATGGTTTTTCTTTTTTGCACTAAGTCTAGTGACTCATGCCGTTATCTTCTTTTCAAATATTCGAAAGGGTGAGCAGCAAATGAGGCGCGAGCGAATTGGTATTGATATTCAAATTAAGGCACACGCTATTAGTAAGAAAGATGAAGAAGAGATAAAAGAAAAGAAGCTTGAACAAAAGCCCAGCAAAAGTGTTCAGGCCAAAAAGAAGTCTGTTAAATCTGAGCAGCAACAGGTTGTGACAAATAATACCTTTGATAATCAAATCGTACACTTTGAAGCGCCGATTTATCCACGTTCTGCCAGAAGGTCTGCGATAGGAGGAAGTGTTACAATCTCTCTCGTGGTGGGTGTTGACGGTAAGGTTATCGATGCCAAGATCCTAAAGTCAGCTGATTATACAGCTTTTAATGAAGCAGTTCTAAGCGTTGCCAAACAGTGGCAATTCAAACCTCAAAAGAGACAAAATACGTATACTAAAAAAATTATGTTTACTATTGAGTAATGACGCTTTGGTTCGTCAAAAAACATAATAAAAATTCTATACTTGCACCTCAATTAAATTTAGAGGAATTATGAGTCAATATAGAATTCTCAATGGGAATGAGTTAATCATTCAAGGTGCTCTTGAAGCTGGTTTTAATCTTTACACTGGTTACCCAGGGTCACCGTTAGCAGATTATTTTAATATCTTATATAAGAAGAAAAAAGAATTTCACGATAAAGGCATCCGTGTTGTGATTGCTAACTCTGAGGCCAATGCTGCTGCGATGGCCAGCGGTGTAAAGCAAGCGGGACGTGATTGTATTGTGGCCATGAAGTCAATGGGGCTTCATGTAGCAAGTGACGCTCTATCTGTTGGTAACTTTGCTAATCCTGCACGTCCAAAGATTGTTGATGGAAAGGAAGTTTATCCGGCAACAGTTATTTGTGTTGGTGATGACCCTTGGTCAATGTCTACTTCAACGGCAGCAGACTCAAGGTATCTTTTTAAGCATCTTCATATGTCTTTTTTAGAACCATCAAATCCGAAAGAGTTAAAAGATTGGATTGCTAAAGCGAAAGAGATTTCATCAAAAACAAGTCTCTATCAGGGGCTGCTTTTAACTACTTTCTTAGCTGAAGGTGGGGGACGCGTTGAGTGTTTCGATGAAGCTCCAATTGAGGCCGGATTGATTGATATCGATCCTTCAACTTTTGATCTTCAAAAGAATGTTATGGTTCCACCAAATTCGCTTCTTGCTGATATTAGCATGATTAAAGAGCGTTTCCCTAAGCTACAAAGCGTTCTAAAAGAGATGGCCCTTGACCAAGTTTTTGGAAAACCGAACGCAGATATTGGATTTATCTCAAGTGGTGTTATTTTTGAAACACTTAAACAATGCTTAGAAGAAGGTGAGTATCTTGATCACTTCTCTTTATATAAAGTTGCCTCTTCATTCCCACTAGTTGATGACTTATTAGTCCCATACTTAAAAGGCCTAAAGAAACTTGTTGTGGTTGAAGAAAAGAGAGGCTTTCTTGAAGGAGAAATTCGCTCTCTTTGTCAGAAGCATGGCCTGACTCTTGATATTGTTGGTAAAGACTTTAAGGACTCTGAAGGCTTTCCTGCATTTGGTGGGCTTAGTTATGAGATCATCAGTGAAAAACTTGAAGCACTGAAAGACTATCTTGAAATTGGCCAATGTAAATCATTGGCATTCGAAGAAAGAAATTTCGGAGAGATTCTTCCAAAAAGACTTCCGACTTTTTGTCCAGGTTGTCCACACCGTGAGACTCTTTCTCTTTTAAAAGATCTTCGTCGTTGGCTTAAGGCCCAAGATATTGACCTTATCACTCACGGAGATGTTGGTTGCTATTCGCTTTCATTCTTACCTCCGTTTGGAGAGATGCATAACTTATCTGCAATGGGGCAAGGTGGTGCTCTTGGAGCTGGGATGGATCTTTTTACAAAGAATCCTTCTGTTGTTCTTATGGGAGACTCAACTTTCTTCCACTCTGGTTTAACAGATATTTCAAATTCAGTTCAAGCTGATCACGATATTACTTATATTCTTTTAGATAATGATAATACGGCCATGACAGGGCACCAGATGACTCCTGCTTCTCAAGTTAACGTAGAGGGAAGTAAGAGGCCAAAGCAAGATATGTTAAATATCGTTCAAAACCTTGGCGTTAAGGTTGCTAAGGAAGTCAATCCATCAGATCGCTACTTTTACCAAAACCTTATGCGCGAATTTGTTGTTCAAAAGGGTGTGAAGGTAATTATTTCTAATAAAGAATGTTCTCTTACTTACCAAGCAAAGGTAAGAGCAAAGGAGAGAACTCAGATAAAACAGAAAGGGTCTTTAACTGAGAAAACTTTCTATCAAATTAATACTTCTGCTTGTGAAGATTGCCGCGTTTGTATTGAAGAGACAGGTTGTCCTGGATTAACTCAAGTGATGGATGCTTACGGAACTAAGATGGCAATTGATCCTACTATTTGTGTGGCCGATAGTTATTGTACAAAAATGAAGGCCTGCCCTAGTTTTGAGAAAGTTGTCGTTAAGGGTTATCACCCGACAATGTATCGAGATAGTGATCTTTCTCACTTAACATACGATCTTAAAGAGTTTGAAACGAAGAAGACATTTGATGCCATTGCTAGTGGAGACACTTGGCGAATGGTTGTAACAGGTGTTGGTGGTTCAGGGATTACTACAATCTCTAAAATTATTGCGAATGCATGTGTTGAAATGGCCGGCCGTAATGATCTTGATTTTAAATTTATGGATCAAAAGGGCCTTGCTCAAAGAAATGGGAATGTAACTGGGCATATGTCAATTTGCCACAAAGATAAGTCAATGGGAGCGGTTACTCCACGTGGTGGATCTGATGTACTCTTAAGCCCTGACCTTTTAGATGGTATAGGGCAACTTGGATTTCTAAAGACTGAAAATGCTGTTGCCATTTTTGATGATTCATATCAAGTGCCTCTTTCAATTCTTCTTGATAAAGGGGAGAGTGAAGAGAGCTTAACAAGAGCAAAGCTTATTGAAAAAGTCAGAAGCAAGGGTGATGATCGAATTATTCTTGTGCCACTTAAGAAGTGGTGTGATCTCTTCTTTGGAAAGGCCGTTTATGCTTCAAGTATGATTCTTGGTTACGCATTCCAATTAGGCCTTGTTCCTTTTGGAGAAGACGATTTACTTGGTGCACTCAAAAAATCAATGAAACCTGCAGAGGTTGAAAATAATATTGCTTCGTTTAAGCTTGGGCGAGAAATGGCCTCGCTTGGTACTGAAGCCTTTGAAGCTAAGTATAAGAATCTTGTTATCAAAAGTAAGGACCCGCTTGATCTCGCAATCGAGTCTATTAAGGCTTCATTACTTCCATGGCATAATTCTAATTATATTATTAATAAGTTTAGAGAGCATCTTGATCAGGCCATCGTTGATATTAATTGGATGAGTCGTAAGGACTTAATTCAACTAATTCACGATCAGTATATATACAATCGTGGAAAAGAGACGACTGAGTTTATTTCAGGTGCCAGAGCTATTGGAACGATTGTTAACGAGGAGAATCGAGTTCTTGCGACACGAGTTCTTGCTAAGACTTTTATCGTAAAAGATGAAGTTATGGTTGCGCACTTAATGCTTTCACCATTTTTAAAACAAATGGAAGAAGGGATCTATAGCTTCCTTGGAAAGTCATATTCAAAAGAGAGAATTAACCGCCCATCATTTGATATTTTTGGAAAGAAGATAGAATTTGATATTTCACCAAAAGATTGGCAGTTAAAAATTATGAGACACTTTAGATTATTACGCTCATTTCTTCCAGCATGGCACGAGAAGGAAAGAGAGATTAGTGCTAAAGTTAGAAATTTTCTATTTAATGGCATCCAAAAAATTGAGGCAAGAAATAGTCAATACCACGCCCTCAAACTTCTCGATAATATTAAAGGTTACAGGGAAGTTCGCTACAATAATGCACAAAGAGTATTTAAAGAGTTGGAGATCAATTGAAGCAATCAGTTTCAGCAATATTTATCTGTGAGGACCAAGTCCTTATCATGAAGAGACAAAACTACCTAAGAGCTTTCCCTGGCTATTCTTCTTTTCCAGGGGGAAAAGTTGATGAAGAGGATGTTGTCAATGGTGGAGATGACTATCTTCTATTTGCTCTTAAAAGAGAAATTCAAGAAGAGCTTCATATAAATATTGATGAGCTATTAAAGTCTGAACATATTAGCGATGTGAAACAATATGCATTAGCAGTAACACCGGACTTTAATCCACATCGCTTTGAAAATTACTACTTCAAGGTCTTTGTTAAAGATAAGAAGGCCCTCGATGAAATAGCCTTTCACTTTGATGAAGGGGAGATTGCCAATGCAACGTGGATGAATTGCCACGAGGCATTTACTGAATATAAGAAAGGTCATCTTTTAGTTGTTCCTCCTATGATTACGATTTTAAAGGATCTTGATCGAGATATTAATTCTGTCGACTTCCTTGATGCTAATTTAAAATATGACGGAGAGAAGCAAGTTCCAATGATTGAGCCTTTATTTGGCCTACGTCAGTACATGCCTCTATCGCATACTTTTCCTCCAGCAAATCGTACAAATTGCTTTGTTATAGGAGATGATAACGGAAAGAAAATTGTTATTGATCCTTCTCCGAAGAATGAAAAAGAATTAGATAAACTTATCTATGGGCTAAAAGAACATCGCTTAAGTGAAATTTTTCTAACACATCACCATCCAGATCATCACGAATTTAGTCGTGAGTTGGCAAAAAAGTTAAGCCTGCCTTTTTCCATGTCTAAGGGAACTTATGAGCATCTCCTTGAAGACTTTGGACAGGACTACTTTGAAGGCCACGATGTAAAATTTTATAAAGACGGTGACATTATCACAACGTCATGTGGCCATGATGTGAAGCTTGTCACAACTGGTGGGCATGCTTTTGGCCAGAGCTCACTTCTTCGTGCTGACGGCTCATGGATGATTGTATCTGATCTTATTCAAACAATTGGAACAGTTACAATTAGTGGCCGAGGCTCAGATATGCGAGAATATTTTCAATCTCTAAATCATGTCATTAATCTTAATCCACAAGTTGTGATGCCTTCACATGGTATCTGCCTTGGGGGAACCAATAAGATTAAGCAAACTCTTGATCATCGAATTGAAAGAGAGAATCAAATCCGTGCTTGCTTGGAAGAAGGCAAGAGTCGTGAAGAGATCTTTCAATCAATATATCCTGATCTTCCTGATAGACTACACAAGTATGCTTATGCGACGATTGACTCTCACTTAAATAAATTGGAAGAGTTTGGGCCAGGACTTTGCTAAAAAGCAAATTTTATTGGCACAATTAATTGCACAGTTTTTGGTGAATAGTAATTTTACAATTGAAAATTATTCTTTGATATCAGCTAGTTAAAGTCGGTCTAAAAATTATCTTGCACCTAATTTATTAAAATTATTCACTCACACCCTTTCTCAAGTGAAAATGATAGAGGGGAGTGGTCAACTTTATTGTCGGTTAAGTAAAGAAATAAAACTTATTAACCGATAAATTAAGAAGATTAATCTATGTGAGGAAGAAATGAAAGTTGTTAAATCATCGATTATCCTATTATTCACGATTAACTCAAGCTTTGCTAATGGACAATCAGGTCTTATTAGTGGAGTGGCTGATCAAAGTGGTGACATGCTTGGCGCTGCGGTTGGTAATGCGGTTGTGAATGCAAGTGGGCAATTCAATGCTGTGGACCCTGTTCAACAAGTCCTTGTTCAACAAGTCTATAACATCGCTGAAACGAATAATGATTTTGAGAAGTCGATTCGTCTTAAGCGTCTACAGCTTAGAGAGCTTGAAGGTGGGGATGGAATTAGAAGTAAAGTTCCTCCGATGTTTTACAGTGCAAGCTTCCTTCAAACTGGTCTTATGAGTCGTATTGAAGATCCAATGGACGACTTTAGTTATGATAATCTAATCGAATTGAATTATGACGATGGTGACAAATCACTAAAGGGATTATCGAATTCTCCTTTCATTTTTAAGCAAAAAGTACAATATCCACATAGTTCTGCAGTGGCCGTTGGAGGCAATCCTTGGAATAATGCGACTGCTTTTCGCTTTGATGAAGCCTACAGGCCTTGTACTGGTGATGATTCAATTTCTGAGAATCGTCTAGGGACGAATGGTGAGTTCCTTGAGTCATTTATGTTTAAGCTTGATAGCCGTTTTAAAGGCTGTTCTGATGACTATTTAACAATAGATGAAGATCCATTTAGTATAACACCAAAAGTTGACCCTCAAAAATTCTGTAATTGCGCAAATAAGATAACTCATTCTGATGAACAAGAAGAAGAGCTAGGTCAGAAGGATGTTATTGATAACTTCTCTGATAAAATTTATGAAAAAGTTGTCGCTCACAGAGTCAAAGAATTTAAAGACTTCTTAGAGAGCGCAAGAGTTCGTTTTGATGAATTTGACAAGCACAGCTATGTGAATGACCCGTATAGTTGCTCTGGGCAGAATATTGAAAACCTAAGTAATAAGCTTAAGTCTTGTTTTGCAGGAAGGCTTGGTGATGCTATTGATAAGAAACTGGAACTTGATTCTTCGGATGATATGATTGGCCTACACTTTATGACAACGATTCCAGCTCTTGGTAACTCGTCTAGACAGTCTCGCGCTAAGAATCGCTTCGAGCAAATCTTTGAAGACATTGATAAAAATGTTAGTGGACAAAGACAGATGTTCACAACTGATGAAGAAAAGCTAAAAGAATTCGCAAATATTTTTATCTTAGAATATAGCCAGCATAAAAGAGGACCTTTAGGGTTTCCTCGTTCATATGTGGCACGCTTAAATAAGTATATCTATAGTGATCCTGTTATGTATGGAGCTTATCAAGATTTTAGAAAGCAGGAACTTGATGTAACGGATAAAACATTAAGAGCAAAGGCCAATTTAGAAAATAAAAGTTATGGTTGGGGAAGCTCTTTTGTCGATAATATGTATATCTCTCAAGTTCAGGAAGATATGCTAATGTTACAATTTGCAACATCAATTTCCAGTCAAACATTACCACGACTACTTGATGGTTCTTCAAAGGCATCTCTATCTGAAATCTCAAACGCTCTAAATGCTCTTGAAACGAAAAATGATCAAGGCGCTAAAGTGATGGGAGATATGTATAACGTAATTAGAAATCAGCACGAAGATGAATTAAGAGCAACATGTCGTCAAAAAATTGAGGCCCTTGAAAAGGATTGTAACAGTAGTCCTAAAGAGATTATGTCTTCTCTTTCTTTAGAAGAATTCGTTGCGATTAATGATACAAATAGTGAAGACGTTTCTTTGAATTCAAGAAAGTATTGTCTTGCCCTAGATATGGGTGTTACCAATGAGAATGCGGCCAAGCTTGCTAGCTCTGTTGTTTCGGACTCACAAAAAGTCTTAGAGCAAATTAAAGGCTCATATGATCCAACGACTGGCCTTGCGACTAATAAAGTAAAGAGTGACGACGATTCAAAATTAGATGGAGGCCTCGGAGGCTTTGTTGAAAGAGCTAATACTGCTGGTGATATTATTAATAATGGACAAGACTCAGGTGTCGCAAATGATGGAAGTTCAAGCGAGTATAATTTTGATGAAGCTGCGCAATTTCTTGAAAGCTACAATAGTTCAAACTCAGCTGTAGCTAATTCAAGCTTCACTAGCTCCAATGTCATCGATAGTAACTCGCTACAGTCGATGATTCAAAATCCGACGACTTCTGTAAAGTCCCTTGAAGATGTAAGATCAAGAGTTGAGGATGAGGCAGAGGCGATTGCTAAAGAGATCGAAGAGAATCAAAGCTCAACTGCAGTTTCAACTGATGAAGCAAGTCAGAGTGCTGAGCTTAAGGCCGAATTAGCTGCGCTGAAGGCACAAATTGCGGAGCTTAACTCTGCTATCACATCAAAGAACGAAAGTAGTGATCCTACGGATGATCCTGAAAGAGAAAAGAGAATTGCAGCACAAAGAAATAAAGTAATGTCTAATATTGCTGCCAACAGCGGTTTTGGTGGAGGACGTCGTGATACTTCGGCTTCAGGTTCTCCAAGAGCTGTTCAGCAGGCTTCAGGTGGTTCTAATATACCAACTAACTCAGGTGCAAGTGGTACAGGAAGTATTTCTTCTGCGGGTTCAGGAGTGAGTGGAATAAACCGTCTTGGGGCAACTGGTGGTCTTGGACTAACATCCGGTTCTTCGTCTTCACGTGCAAACTCTGGAGCTGTGGCAGGAGATAATATTGCAAAAAGTGATCAGCGATTAGTTGCTAAGGCCATTGCTGAAGGAAGTAATAGTGTTGTTCTGGCCGATGGTCGAGTTTACTATATCGGGCATGATGAAGATGGGAATGTTATCCTTTCAGAAACTGCAGAGGAGGTTCTAGCAAGTGTACCTGGGCCAGAACAAGAAGGTCCTCAATTGCCAACACCAAAGGCCGAAGATGGACCAAAGCGTGAAATTGCATCTGAAGGTGAAGAAACTAAAGCACCAGGTGAAGATAGTATTTACTCTAAATTCTTAGATGCTGCCGAAATTAACGAATAATCAAATTCACATTCTAAACAATAGAAAGGGCCAGCATATGCTGGCCTTTTTTTTATTTTTTTTTACTTTTTTATGAAAATAGAAACTGTTGAAACGACGACTATTATTGGCGTAGGAGTATTTTGTTGATTCTAAGATATTTATTTGATTTTGAACAAATGTACACGTGAATTCAGTGAGTTTGATCACTTGCTATCTAAAGTCTTAAAAAGCTATTTAGAAAATATATTTTTAGCGTCCATAATATATTGAAGAAAGGAAGGGGTACAATAAATTTTGGTCACTTAAGAGAATTCTTAATGCCACCGATAGACAAAATGGATCAGGTATCCGGGACGGAAATGAAATTAATTAAAATATTTATTACAACGACATTATTTACTCTACAAAGCACAGCTCAAGCTGTTGGCGTATTCGGTGCTGGTATTGGCACTGGCTCTGTCGCAGCACCTATTCATCAAAACCTACTCATGTTAAGTCAAGTCGATACAGTAGTGGCCGATGCAGGTACTTTTCTTCTTGAACAAGTTGATCAAAACGAAGATACGTTTAATGAAATTAGAAAAAATCGTATTCTTGGAACAAGTGATCCATTTGTCGATATGGAAAAGACCTTAGCAAAGGCTGGTTGTGTTGGAGATCGTAAGAGCTCCTCTCCGGCAGATACTCAAATTGACCAAGTGACACAAATGGAAATCAGTATGTCGAGATATGGTAATGCATGTCGAGATACTCTCTACAGTGTTGACCTTAATGAAGGTGCTAAAGAGAAAATTGAAGTTAAGCAATACTGTGAATGCGTAAGTAATGTGACAACTTCTGTTACCCAGGAGCAGTCATTAATACCTAATTCAGATGAAGCTTATAAGAATAAGTTTCATTCTGCTATCGTTGCGAGTCGAGTTTACAATCTACTAGATCTCATTAGAGACAATGCCGGCAGACTTGAGCGCTACCGTCATAAGTTATCTATTAGAGATAAAAACTTTGATCGATTCACATGTACAAAGAGTGATATTGATAAAATTAGTCAAAAGATTGAGTCTTGTTTTGGCCCACAGGTTAGAGATGCTATTGATAAGAAGATTGGCTATAATTTAGATAACCTCTTGAAGACAAATGCTGAAGGAGAAGCTAAGAAGCGCCTTAACCAGTTGTTTACGAGGTCTAATACTGATATCGATGAATACTTCGATGAAAAAATTGCAGCAGAAAATGTGGCCCTTGATGGAAAGGGTGGTAGTAAGAGAAATCAATTCATTGATCTCTTTATCGTTCGTTTCAATGAACAAAGAATTGGTGGAGAAGGATATTCTAAGTATTACAAAGATGACCTCAAGGCCTACGTTTATAATAATAAAATTTTTAGTCGTGAGTTTTATAGCTTTAGAGAAAGAGAGATTGCAAAGACAGATAAACTAAGTCGATCACTTTACTATCAAACAAATGGGAAAGAAGGTCGTCTTGATTATGCCGATCAGATTTTTACTGCTGAGGAAGAGGATCAATTCCTAATTCAATACGTATCATTCTTTGGATCAAAATTTATGAAGTCAATGGTTCGTGATGCTGATGACTTTGAGCAAGTAACGAAGGCATTAAAAGAAATTAAAAATGAGGGTGTTGATACTAAGAATTTTATTTTTGATTCCCTAATGAATCACTTAACTGATTTGAAAGAAGAAGTCATTAGTGAGTGTGAGAGTCGAATTGAAGAATTAGAATATACTTGTAACCCTTCAAATTTTGATGATGTAATGAAAAGTGTTTCTGCCGTTGAGTTTACTGAGGCGAATGAGTTATTTGGTGGTAACAATATTGAAACGGCTAACTTCTACTGTTCCGCTGTTGATAAGGGAGAAATTTCTCAAACTGTAGCAAGTGGTTATGGAAATTTTACTTCGACTTATGATCCAGCATTAGTTTTTGATGAAGTACGTGGAAGTCACGGACAGCAAATTGCTTCAATTAGAGAGTCTTATGAAAAAGGAGGACTCGCAAATGCTTTTAATAATGGTGCTAAGGCAAGTTCTGGTATTGATAATGTAGCAAGAGATTCAGTGGATGATGGAGCTTTTTCAAAAACGGCCGAGTACTTAAATAAGAAGTATACAAATACTCAAGGTGCTGGGATTAATCCAGAGTCGCAAATGACAACAATGGGACAGGCCCAAGTTGCACAGGTACAAACGAATACAATTTCTTCAGCTACAGATACAAAACATGAAAGAGTAGAAAGAGAAATCGAAAATCAAGTTGAGAAAATTGAAAATCAACTTGCTACTAATGTTAACGATGACACTGAAGCACAAGAGCTTAGAAAGCAACTACGAGAACTTAAAGAACAATTAGCTAATGTCGCAAAAAATGCACTTGCTGTTAATGAAGAAAGTTCAAAGAAAAGAGAAAGATCCCCTGCAAGTGAGCAGGTCTTTAACGACGATGCTTCGTATAATGGAGTCCATGCTTCAGGTTATGCAGGGCCAGCAAGTTCTCATTCTCAGGTTAGGGCGCAAGCTTCTGCTGGTGCGAGTGGTGGCCGTGGAGGTGGTGGTACAAGTATTGGGGCCTCTGCTTCTACAGGCATGGCCGCGGCTGCAAGTGCTCTTGGTCCACAAGAGATGGCATCTGGGCTAAGCTTATCAAATAGTGCAAGATCTGATGTCCTATCTGTTTCAGATAATCGTATTGGCAAACAAGATCGAAAACTTGTTGCAGATGCTATTTCAAAAGGAAGCAACCGTGTCGTTCTAGCTGACGGACAAACATATTTCATCGGTCACGACGATAATGGTAATGTCATTCTATCTCAGTCAAAGGATGCACTATATGAAGTTGCGATGCTACCTGAATTAGAAGGGCCACAATTAGAGTTTGATCAAATTAAAAAGCTAGATAACGCAGGTCGTTCTATAGCTTCTGAGCCTTCAGAAGTAAGTTCGGAGGAAAGTATCTACTCAAAATTTCTCAATGCAGCAGAAATATCAGAATAATTTCTTAGAATAAACCGATGCGAGGCGCGTTATAACGTGCCTTGCCTTGTCAAAATCCCTGATAAATAGATAAAATTGCTCAGTTTTATTACATAAGTTTGAGGCAATTTCTATGACAATTTCAGGGACGCTACCTATCGTTTCTAAAGTTGATCGCTCTAGTGACGACTTTAGAGAAAATTTCAATTTTCATTTTTCAAATGTAGAAGAATTAAGAAACAAAGTTAAACATGCTCATATGGGTGGAGGGGAGAAGTCTGTTTCTCGTCACCATTCTCGTGGAAAGCTACTTCCACGTGAGCGTATTGATAAGATCCTCGATGCAGGATCTCCATTTATTGAATTATCTTCATTAGCTGCTAATGGTATGTACGGCATGGATATTCCAAGCGCTGGTATCGTAACAGGTATCGGTAAAGTACACGGTGTATGGTGTATGTTTGTTGCAAACGACGCCACTGTTAAGGGTGGAACTTACTTTCCTATGACTGTTAAGAAGCACCTAAGAGCGCAAGAAGTGGCACGAGAAAATCGTCTACCTTGTATTTATCTTGTT
Organism: Halobacteriovorax sp. CON-3; assembly: GCF_043196995.1. Classification (NCBI taxonomy): domain Bacteria; kingdom Pseudomonadati; phylum Bdellovibrionota; class Bacteriovoracia; order Bacteriovoracales; family Halobacteriovoraceae; genus Halobacteriovorax; species Halobacteriovorax sp. CON-3. The sequence goes on along the minus strand of NZ_JBEBNA010000001.1, from coordinate 773,369 downwards.
GATTCTGGTGGGGCCTTCTTACCAATGCAAGATGAAGTATTCCCAGACAAAGAACACTTTGGAAGAATCTTTTTTAATCAGGCACAAATGTCTGCTCAAGGGATTCCACAAATTGCTGTTGTTCTTGGTTCATGTACTGCTGGGGGAGCGTATGTTCCTGCCATGGCCGATGAATCAATTATCGTAAAAGATAATGGAACGATCTTCTTAGGTGGACCTCCGTTAGTAAAAGCGGCTACGGGTGAAGAGGTTGATGCCCAAACTCTAGGTGGAGCAAAAGTTCACACGAGTGAGTCTGGTGTAGCTGATCACTTTGCAGAAGATGAAGAGGATGCGCTAGCGATTACGAGATCAATCGTTGAAAATACAAACTTCGTGCAAAACGAGGACGACTTTAACTTTGAAATGCCAAAGTATGACGCTGAAGATATCTACGGTATCCTTCCTCGTGACACTAAGAAGCCATTTGATATTCGTGAGATCATCGCTTGCCTTGTGGATGGTTCACGCTTTCATGAATTTAAAGAAAAGTATGGGCCAACTCTGGTTTGTGGATTTGCAAAGATTTGTGGTGAGAGAGTAGGAATTGTTGCCAACAACGGAATTCTATTTTCTGAATCTGCAATTAAAGGTTCTCACTTTATTCAGTTATGTGGTCAAAGAAATATTCCATTAGTTTTCCTTCAAAATATTACAGGATTCATGGTTGGTTCAAAATATGAAGCGGAAGGGATTGCAAAGCATGGTGCTAAAATGGTTACGGCCGTTTCAACTGTAAATGTTCCTAAATTTACTATTGTGATTGGTGGATCATTTGGTGCAGGAAACTACGGTATGTGTGGACGTGCTTATTCACCACGTTTCTTATGGATGTGGCCAAATGCTCGTATCTCAGTAATGGGTGGAGAACAGGCCGCTGGAGTACTTGCAACTGTTCGCCAAGATGGGCTTAAGGCCAAAGGTGAAAAGCCAATGAGTACAGAGGAAGAGGCAAAGTTTAAGCAGCCGATCCTAGATAAGTACGAAAATGAAGGAAGTGCATATTACTCAACAGCTAGACTGTGGGATGATGGTGTAATCGAGCCACACAAGACTCGTGACATCTTAGGAGCAGCTCTAAAAGCAAGTAAGCAAGCACCAATTGAAGAAACTAAGTTTGGTGTCTTTAGAATGTAGGAAATAAGAAAGGATTTTTTATGACAGGATTTACAAAAGAAATAAGAACAGGTGAAGAGAGTGGGATTTGCTTTATTACACTTAATCGCCCTGAAGTACATAATGCGTTCAATGATGAAATGATTGCAGCTCTAACGGAAGAATTCTTAGCACTTGAAAACGATGATAGCGTACGCGTTGTGATTCTCACTGGTGCTGGAAAATCATTCTGCGCAGGAGCAGATCTTAATTGGATGAAGAAAATGAAAGATTACTCGATGGAGGAGAATATTGCTGACTCGAAAAAGTTAGCAGGACTATTCCATGCAATTAATAATCTTTCTAAGCCAGTGATAGGTCGAGTAAACGGAGCTGCCCTTGGTGGTGGTGTTGGACTTGTTGCTTGTTGTGACTTTGTTATTGCAAGTGAAAGTGCCAAATTTGGATTAACAGAAGTTAATTTAGGTCTAGTACCAGCTGTTATCTCTCCATTTGTTATGGCAAAGATTGGAGAGTCAAATGCTCGCCACTTATTCCTGACAGGGGAAAGATTTGATGGAAAACGTGCTCTAGAGATTGGCCTAATTCATAAAGTATCACTTGATCGCTACTACGATGCAGATATCGTTAGTATGGCAAAAGAATTAATCAAGGTAGCACCAAATGCACAAAGAGTTGCAAAGAAGCTTATCTTTGGTGTGAAAGAGCGTCTTGGAAATGATGAAGAGATGATGAATTACACTTGTGAAGTTATTGCTAAGCAGAGAATTTCTGATGAAGGTCAGGAAGGAATGACTGCACTACTTGATAAAAGAAAACCAAACTGGAAATAATATTTATGAAGAAGATTGAAAAAGTATTAATCGCCAACCGCGCCGAGATTGCACTAAGAGTTATTAAAACTTGTCGTAACCTTGGTATGAAAACTGTAACTCTTTACACTTTTGAAGAAAGAAATCTTCCTCAAAGAGAGTTCGCTGATGAGTCTTATTACCTAGAAGGGAAACTTCTTAGTGAAACTTATCTTAATATGGATAAGATTATTCAGATCGCTAAAGAGAGTGGTTGTGATGCAATTCACCCAGGTTATGGATTCCTTTCGGAAAATGCTACTTTTTCTCAAAAAGTAACAGACGCAGGCCTTATCTTTATTGGCCCAACTCCAGAACATATTGTTTTAATGGGTGATAAGAAGGGATCAAAAGACAAGATGATCGAAATTGGTGTCCCTGTTATTCCTGGGTATAATGGTGAAAATCAAGAACCAGAACTTCTAAAGTCTGAAGCTGATAAGATGGGGTACCCTGTTCTTGTTAAAGCATCTGCCGGTGGAGGTGGTAAAGGAATGAGAGTTGTTAACGACTCAAAAGATTTCCTTGCTGAACTTGAAAGTTGTAAGCGTGAAGCCTTAAGCTCTTTTGGCTCTGATATTGTACTTATTGAAAAATTTATAACAAGCCCTCGCCACATTGAAATTCAGGTGATGAGTGATACTCATGGAAACCACTTTCACTTCTTTGAAAGAGAGTGCTCTATCCAAAGACGTCACCAGAAAATTATTGAAGAAACACCTTCAATGGCATTGAGTGATGAATTAAGAAAGCGCATGACTGATGCTGCTGTAAAGATCACTACTGCAATTGATTATCATGGTGCTGGTACTGTTGAGTTAATTCTTGATGGAGAGGATTTCTACTTTTTAGAAATGAATACGAGGCTACAAGTAGAGCACCCTGTAACAGAGATGGTTACAGGTTATGATCTTGTCGAACTACAGCTTATGGCCGCCAGTGGTGAGAAATTTGATTTTACTCAAGATGATATTAAGCAAGTAGGACATGCTATTGAATGTCGTATTTATGCTGAAGATCCTGATAATGACTTTATGCCAGCAATTGGCCGTCTTGAGTATATTGGAGACGCTATTGATGGCGTACGTCTCGATACTGGTTATAAGAACGGAAACTCAATCACTGTTAACTTTGACCCTATGATTGCAAAGGTAATCACTTGGGGAGCTGAAAGAAACGAAGCTGTTGGAACTATGATTGCAGGCCTTAACCACCTTCCATTTGAAGGTCTAACGACTAATAATGATTACCTTGTAAGAATCTTAAAACATGAAGCATTCTTAGCAGGAAATACATATACTCACTTTGTAAAAACATATGAAGCGGATCTCGCTCCTGCAGAAGTCTATGCTGAGGAAATCGCTGCGGCACTTGCTCATGACTTCTTAAAGGATGATATTCTTTTTGATTCATTTAGAATGAGTGGAGATGCTGGAGAAAAGAGAGTCTATGAATTTGGTGAAAATACTTTTGAAGCATTCTTTAAGTTCTCTGGAGTAAGTACTTTAGTTGTTCGTTTTGAAGGCTTTACAAGTGCTGTTGATATTGAAGAGGATGCTCTTTGGATTAATGAAGTGCCATTTCATATTTTAACTCAAAAAGACGCCTATATTGTAAATAGTAAGCGTGTTGAAATTAAAAGAAGTGTTGCAAAACGTTCTGGGGCCGCAACTGGTGAGGCCCATGAAATGAGCTCTCCGATGCCTGGAAAGATCCTGAAGGTTCTTGTTGAGGCCGGTCAAGAAGTAAAGATTGGTGACGCTCTTGTTGTTATGGAGGCCATGAAAATGGAACATACAGTTAAGGCATCTCGTGATGGAAAGATTGATGCTATACTTGTTCAAGAAGGCCAAACTATTGATGGTGGAGTTGACCTCGTAGAATTAAACTAACTCGGATTAACTATGACTAAGAAAATTAAGATTGTTGAAGTAGGACCTCGTGATGGATTGCAAAATGAAAAGAATTTTGTGGCCACGGAAGATAAGCTTGAGTTTATCAGGCTTCTTAGTGAAACAGGTTTATCAACGATTGAAGTAACAAGCTTTGTTCGTCCAGATAAAATTCCTCAAATGAAGGATGCTGCGGATCTTTATCCACAGGTGCTAAAGTTTACGCAGGAAAAAGGAATTGCAACACCTTGCTTAGTTCCAAATCTCAAAGGCCTTGAGGTTGCAAAAGATCTTGGGGTAAAAGAAGTTAGTATGTTCACGGCAACATCTAGTACTTTTAACCAGAAGAATATCAATGCAACGATTGAGGAGGCCCATGCCAGACAAGTCGAAGTGGCAAAGGCCGCACTCAATGAAGGCATGAAAGTTAGAGGGTATCTCTCGACTGTCTTTGGCTGCCCATATGAAAAAGATATCGAAGATAAGGCCATTCTCGATGGTATTCAAAGATTATTGGATCTTGGATGCTATGAGATCTCTTTAGGCGATACGATTGGTGTTGCTAACCCGGCCCAGGTTAGACGAATAACGAAACTCATTGCTAGTCATTTTGATTTAAAACAAATGGCCATGCATTTTCACGATACAGAAGGTATGGCGTTAGCAAATATCTATGCCTCTCTTGAAGAAGGTATCGAAGTTTTTGATTCATCTGCGGCAGGTCTTGGCGGTTGTCCATATGCCAAAGGGGCAAGCGGTAACGTTGCAACAGATGATGTTGTTAATCTCTTACATAAACTTGGTTATGAAACTGGTGTGGATATGGATAAACTTCATGACGCTAGTTCATTTATCATTTCTAAAATCGGTCACACAGCACCGTCTAAGTTTTTTCAAGCTTATAAAGGAAGAAAGTAATGTCTATTTACGGCTACGAATTTGAACATTTAAAAATCGAAAAGAAAGATGCGGCCCTATGGGTAAGTCTTGATAATACAAAGATGGCCAACGCTATCACAAATAAAATGATTGCTTCTCTTACTGAAGTTTTAACATTTGCTGATGGTGATCCTGATATTCGTGTAATTGTTTTAAGAGGCGAGGGAGATAACTTCTGTGCTGGTGGCGATATCAAGGCAATGGTTGCTCGTAAGGGAATGTTTGCTGGAGAATCATTTGAATTAAGAAATCGTTATTCAAAAGGAATTCAAAATATTCCAAGAGTCATTGAAAGACTTCAAAAACCAATTATAGCAATGGTTCACGGTGGTGCTATCGGGGCAGGTTGTGATCTTGTGGCAATGTGTGATCTAGCAGTGGCAAGTGATGATGCTAAGTTTGGTGAGACTTTCTGTAAGCTCTCACTTGTTCCAGGTGATGGAGGCCCATACTTTCTTACGAGAAAAGTTGGCTACACTAAGGCAATGGAAATGTACTTAACAGGTCGTATCTATACTGCTAAAGAGGCCATGCAAATGGGACTCGTTAATAATATTGTAACTGGTGAAGACCTTGAGTTAGCGGTTAGTGCATTTGCAAATGAAATTTCTGCCAATGCTCCAGTTGCGGTTCAATTAACAAAAACTGCGATGAAACGTGCTGCACATGACGATCTTGAATCTCACTTAAATCTTATGAGTGCTTATCAAGGGATTGCTCAGCGAACGAATGATCATTTTGAAGGATTATCAGCTCTAAAAGAAAAGAGAAATCCAGACTTCAAAGGAAATTAGTATTAAGCTTATCGTTTTGGCCTTCATGGTTTTAGTTCTCTCGTCTTGCTCTAATACTCTCTATAGTGGAGAAGGGGAAAGACTATTGCATATTTCAAAACATGCTAATCGAGAGGCCATTACACTAAAAGCTAATCATGAAGTTCAAAATATGTTCTATGGAACTCTTCCAAAACAACACCATGTGAAGTTAGGAAATGATTTCTTTCGACGTCGAAGTGAGTATGTCTCTCGTATCGAAATTCAAGAGCTGGAGTCACCCCTAGATCAATTCATTAAATTTTTAAGCTTCGGACTCTTTTCAAAAAAACAAATTGAAGTAAAGGCCGCAACAGATATTGGAGAGAATGAGTATGAAGTTTACTAAATTTATCATGCTCCCTTTATTGTTATTGATTACTTCTTGCGCTTCAAGTGGTGTAAAGCTTAATAGCCAATTCTGTGCTTCTCGAAATGGAGTGTGGGCAAGTTCTGAAGAGAAGCTTCAATATCAAGTTTCAAAAAATATTTCTGGTTTTGGAATTGAAGAGAGAAGAATTCGCGATATCTTTAGGCAAAGAAGCTACGATTGTCGCATGGTTAGTAAAATGCGAGTTACAATTAAACAGGGGTTCTTTGAGGCACTCATTAGCCTTATTCCTGGTTATTCTTCAAATACTGTTATCATTGATTTTAATCTAGAAGATTCATAAGGCCTGAAAAGAAGTCTTTCTTATAGGCATCCACTTCTTCTTGCGACTCAAGGTGACCAAAATTCTGGCGATCTTGCTTAACAAAGAAGCTCTTAGCTTTATCTGTGCAAAGAAAACGAGAGTGATGGCGCGCAAGCATATTTCCGTAAATCTTTCTCTGCTTACAAACTGTCATAATAAGCTTTTCTTGAGCACGTGTAATTCCAACGTAACAAAGTCTACGCTCCTCCGCGTCACCTTCGCCGTTAACAATTGTTCTCTTGTGAGGAAGAATTTCTTCTTCAACTCCAACCATATAAACTTGCTTAAACTCTAGGCCCTTAGATGAGTGAAGTGTCATCATTGTCACTTCATTCTTTCTCACATCATCATCCTCTTCATCATCTTTTGAGTCTTGAGAGTCCTGTAACATGAGCTTTTCCATGAATTTATTGAGGGTTGCTTGCTCTTTAAAGTTTTCTGTAAAGCGGGCCGCTGACTCAATGAAGAAGTGAATATCGTCCTTTCTTCTAGAGGCCTGTTTAACTTGATCATAACATTTATCAATATATTCAAAATATTTTAAATCTTCAGTAAGGCTTGTTATGGCCTGACTAAGTGGTTGTCTTTCAAAGTATCCCTTTGCTGTTTCGATCAATTGAACAAATGCAGATATTTTTTCAGCTCTTGGTCCTGCAAGCTCTGGTGCACCTTTCATCGCACTAAAGAGATCGATTTGGTGTGCCTCGCTTTCTTCTAAGAATTTTTCTAATGTCTTCATTCCAATCCCACGGTTTGGAACATTTAGAATTCTTCGAAGGGCCATCTGATCGGCCGGGTTTTTAATAACCGAAAGATAGGCCATGATATCTTTTACTTCTTTCTTTTCGTAAAATTTCTGACCACCAATAATTGTATATGGAACTTGTGAAAGTCTTAGCTGTTCTTCAATTGGGGCAGCTTGTGTATTTGAGCGGTAAAGGATTGCGATATCACCAAGGTGTCCACCTTTTGACTGGTGAGAGATAATATCCTCTACAATGATTTCCGCTTCATGATCAGTATCTTCAAGCTCCCAAAGAATTGGTTTGTGATCACTTGGTTTATCTGACCAAAGTGTCTTATCTCTTCGATCTGTATTTTCTTGAATAACAGCGTTAGCAAGTTTTAGAATTGGTGAAACTGAGCGGTAATTTTGCTCTAGCTTAATAATTTTTGCTCGGGAGAAGTCTCTCTCAAATCCAATAATATTTGCAATATCGGCACCTCTAAATGAATAGATGGCCTGGTCGTCATCACCAACTACACATAGGTTATCGTGTGCACATGTTAAGTGACGAATCAGTCTAAATTGAAGTGGGTTTGTATCCTGATACTCATCAACCATGATGTACTTAAAACCATTTGAGTACTCGAGAGCGATCTCAGGGTTCTCATCAAATAGTTTTACTGTAAGGAGAAGAATATCATCGAAATCGATAGCATTATAAAACTTAAGCTTCTCTTGATAGTACTCGTAGAGAAAATTGACTGCGTGATCGTATGGATCCTCACCGTCAAAGAAAGGTGAGTCAGCAAAGTCTTCAGGCGTGATCCCTTCGTTTTTTAGCTTACCAATTTTTGATTGAATAACTTCTTTTTTAAAAGAGCCTTTATTATCGTGATAAAGTCTAAGTCCTTCACGAATGATGCTCATCTGATCTGTTTGATCATAAATAGAGAAATTCTTATGATAACCAAGATGAGTAATTTCTTTCTTAAGAATTTTTAGACCAAGAGAGTGAAATGTCGCTAGTGTCATTCCTCGAGACTTATTCTTCCCTAGGAGACCGTGGACTCTTTCCTTCATTTCTTTTGCGGCCTTATTTGTAAATGATACGGCCAGGATCTGCTTACCTGGAATATGCAGGTTATCTACCATATGCGCAATACGATACGTGATAGTACGTGTTTTACCACTTCCAGCACCTGCTAAAATCAGTACTGGGCCTTCGATGGTCTCAGCCGCCGCGCGTTGTTTGTCGTTTAATCCTGCCAATGAAATCATGCCTATAATGTGCCTCCAGAGAGGCGATTAGGCAATCGCTTTATCAATTCTGACTTACTTTTTTAAATGCATTGCATCTTGATAAAACCGAGCTAAAGAGTCAGAATTTCATGCATGAACACAACACAACTACGATCGATTTTATTGAATTTAGTAATTCTACTGGGTGCGCTATATACCCAAGCATCTGAGCTTCCTAGTCGAAGTGATATCCATGCATTAATTGGCCACCAGACTTCCGTTAAGTCTCAAGGCTCACGAGGTACATGCACAATGTTTAGTGCAATTGGAATTGTTGAGCACTTACTTATTCGTAAGCATGGAGTTCTTCCTGTTGAGCTCGACTTATCAGAGCAGTGGATGGAGTATCTCATCATGAAGGATAAGAATACTGAAGGCTCTACAACATCAAGAAATATGCGCGCCATTCTTGATTGGGGAGTTGTCCATGAGAAGACATGGCCGTACTCTCGTAAGAAATGGCCTTCACTTGATGAAGACTATCCAGAGATTACAATGGCCAAACAAGCCTGTGGCCACTTAGTTGCGTTACCAAAATACTTAAAGTCATGCCTGCTTGGCCAACGTGATCCACGTTTATTTGAAATGGCCGATTATGATATTGCTCAAATTGATCCGGACTTTATTCCAATTAGAAAAGAGGCAATTTATTTACGAGATACTCTCGTGAATGATCTATATTCAAGAAAGAAGTCTTATCTGTCGAAAGACCTATCTAAAATTAAGAAATGGTTAAGTGATGGAAAGTCAGTTATTCTAGGGACCAAGTTATACTATGGTTCGTGGAATTCTAAGAAAACTGAAACATATGAAATTCAAGAGCGAGATAAATCCAAATGGTATGCCGGCATTGTTGGCTATCCTGAAGTAGGAACTCGCGATCGTCGAATTTCTCGAACTAATGGCGGAGGCCATTCGATGATTCTTGTTGGTTATGATGACGATATTGTCGTTAAGACAAGAATGCAGATGGAAGATGGTTCGTGGCAAGAGTTTGAGTACAAAGGTGTTTATTACTTTAAAAACTCTTGGGGTGTTAAAGGCTTTGGAAAAAGATTTAAGTTAGATGGAGTAAGCTATCCAGGTTATGGAATGATTACTCAGAAATATGCACATGATTTTGGAAATTTTTTCTATATAGATTAAGGAGATGGCCATGGCCAAGAAGAAAGTAGCAAAGAAGAAAGTTGCTAAAAAAGCGACAAAAAAAGTAACAAAGAAAAAAGTAGCTAAAAAAGCGACTAAGAAAAAAGTTGCTAAGAAAGTAGCAAAGAAAGCAACGAAGAAAAAAGTTGCTAAGAAAGTAGCAAAGAAAGCAACAAAGAAAAAAGTTGCTAAGAAAGTCGCAAAGAAAGCAACGAAGAAAAAAGTAGCAAAGAAAGCAACGAAGAAAAAAGTTGCTAAGAAAAAAGTAGCAAAGAAAGCAACTAAGAAAAAAGTTGCCAAAAAAGTTACGAAGAAAGTAGCAAAGAAAGCGACTAAGAAAAAAGTTGCCAAAAAAGTTACAAAGAAAGCAACTAAGAAAGTAGCACCAAAGAAAGCAGCTAAAAAAGTAAATCCTTCAAAGGACCTTTTTGACTCTCTTTTAGAACTTATTAGAGTTACTTCAACTGTTCTTCCTGACGATATTCAACGAGTTGTTCTTGATGCTCTTCACAGAGAAGAAAAGAATACAACTGCTGAATACGCAATGAATATCATTCAAGCAAATATCAAGATGGCAGAGAAAAAGTCTCAGCCACTTTGCCAAGATACAGGGACAATTGTATTCAAGGTTTATCATCCAAGAGACTTTGATCAAGATGCATTCAGAAAGGTATGTGAAAAGGCCGTTCTTGAAGCAACTAAAATCGGTTACCTAAGACAGAACTCAGTTGATTCACTAACTGGTAAGAATGACTGTATGAATGTTGGTGGTGGACACCCTGTTATCAAATTTGAGCAACACAAGTCTAAGAACCTAGAAGTTAAGCTTATGCTTAAAGGTGGGGGATGTGAAAATGTTGGTGCTCAATACTCTCTTCCAAATACAGAGCTAAACGCTGGACGTGACCTTGATGGTGTAAGAAAAGCAATTCTTGATTGTGTTCAAAAAGCCCAAGGTAAGGGATGTGGGCCAGGTGTTCTTGGTGTATGTATCGGTGGTGATAGAGGAACAGGACACGTCGCTGCTAAGGATCAGTTCCTAAGAAAGCTAGATGATACAAACGCAAAAGCTGAACTTGCTGCTCTTGAAGCTGATATTGTTGAAACTGCAAATAAACTTGGTATTGGGCCAATGGGATTTGGTGGTAAGACAACTCTTCTAGGTTGTAAAGTTACTGACCTTAACCGTTTACCAGCATCATTCTTTGTTTCTGTGTCTTACATGTGTTGGGCATTTAGAAGACAGGGGATTGCACTTAAACCTAATAACCAAATTAAAAACTGGCTATACTAAGAGGCGTATATGAAACGTTTAGATTATCCATTTACAAAAGAACAAATTAGAGAACTTAAAGTTGGAGATATGGTTTTAATCTCTGGAAAGATGTTTACGGGACGCGATGCTGTTCACAAACGTCTTCACGAAGGGACAAAGCCACCAGTTGATTTAAATAACCAGATTATCTATCACTGTGGACCTGTTGTCCTTGAAAATGAAGATGGGACATACGAAGTTAAGGCCGCGGGGCCGACTACTTCAATTCGTGAAGAGCCGTATCAGTGGGAAGTCATGCGCGACCACGGTATCCTTGGTGTTATCGGTAAAGGTGGTATGGGACAGAAGACTCTTGACGGTTGTAAAGAGTATGGATGTGTTTACTTCCACGGTATCGGTGGCGCTGCACAGGTTTTAGCTGAGAAGATTAAGTCTGTAGACAATGTTTATTGGCGTGATCTTGGTTCACCTGAAGCAATCTGGGAATTAACTGTTGATGAGTTTCCTGTTGTTGTGACAATGGATGCTCATGGAAATTCTCTGCACTCAAAAGTTGAAGCGGAGAGTGCTGAAATTCTAAAGGGACTAGTTTAGTTTTAACTAAGCAATTTGAGGTTAGAAGAAGTGAATAAGATTTTATATACGCCAAGTAGAGAGCGAATTCAGTCATCAAATATGATGGAGTTTATAAGACAAATTAATAAGTCCCAAGGACTCGATTGTAAGTCTTATCACTCGCTACATAAGTACTCGGTGGATAATCCTAAAAGCTTTTGGAAAGAACTCGTGAAGTTCTTTGACGTTGATTATACTGGTGATTTAGAGCCAGTGTGCACAGATTTAAGCTTTGATACTTATGGATGGTTTCCAAAGGTAAAATTAAACTTCGCAAAGAACCTTCTAAAAAATGGCCGTGACGTATCCATTGCTTTAAATAGCATTAGAGAAAACGGCCAGGCTCAAAAAATTTCATATAAAGACTTAAAAAATACGGTTGCTGGCCTTCAAGAAGTTATCGCACCTCATATTTCAAAGGGTGATGTTCTTGCTGGCTATATGCCAAATATCGCTGAGACAGTCGTTTCAATGTTAGCGACAACATCTCTTGGTGGTGTCTTTACATCAACTTCATGTGACTTTGGTATCGAAGGTGTTATTGATCGTTTTGGGCAATCAAGGCCTAAGGTTCTCGTAACAGTTAGTGGTTACGAGTACGGTGGTAAGTATTTTGATTTAACAGAAAAGATTAATGCTGTTGTTCAGGCCGTTGACTCTATTGAGAAAGTCATCGTTGTTGACTTCAAAGGTGAGGGGTTTGATGCAAGCTCTATTCATAAGGGAGTTAGCTGGAGTGAAGTTGTAAAACCAGTCGATAAAGAGATCGAATATACAGAGTGTGACTTTGCTGACCCTCTCTATATTATGTACTCGTCTGGAACAACTGGAAAACCTAAGTGTATTGTTCATAGTGTTGGTGGAACACTTGTTAATCATATTAAGGAACTTGGCCTTCACTCAGATCTTAAAGAAGACAAATCAATCTTCTTCTTCACGACTTGTGGGTGGATGATGTGGAACTGGCTTGTTTCTTCTCTATATTTTGGATCAACTGTTGTGCTCTATGAGGGCTCACCAGGTTATCCTACTTTTGGCGATTTTGTTTCACTGATTGAAAAAGAACAGCTTAATATTTTTGGGACAAGTCCAAAATTCTTAAAGGCCTTAGAAGATTCAAATATGGATCTTTCTAAGTATGATATGTCATCACTTGAAACAATTCTTTCAACAGGAGCACCACTACTTCCTGAGCAGTTTGACTACGTATATTCGAAGTTTAAAAAAGACATTCAACTCTCAAGCATCTCTGGTGGAACAGATATTATTGGTTGTTTCTTCTTAGGAAACCCAATTCTTCCTGTCTTTAGAGGTGAGCTTCAGTGTGCGGGCCTTGGTATGGACGTAACCTGCTTTGATTCACAAGGAAAGAAAGTTGAAACAGGTGAAGAAGGTGAGTTAGTTTGTCTTCAAAGTTTCCCTTCGCGCCCAATCTACTTCTTAAACGATGATGATGGTGAGCGTATCAATAAAGCATACTTTTCTGAGTTTAAGGGAGTGTGGCATCACGGTGACTTTATAAAGATCACTGAAGGTGGTGGAGCTATGGTTCTAGGCCGCTCTGATGCGACGTTAAACCCTGGTGGTGTCCGAATTGGTACGGCCGAAATCTATCGCCAAACTGAGACGATCGACTTTATTGAAGATTCAGTTTGTGTCGGAAAGAATGTCGATGGCGATGTTGAGGTATGGCTCTTTGTCGTAACTAAAGATGGTCACGAGCTAACTAAAGAAGACTGTAAGTTTGTTAAAGCGCGTATTCGTGAAAATACGACGCCAAGACATATGCCAAGACGTGTAATTCAAGTTAAGGGAATTCCATATACTCGCTCTGGAAAGAAGATGGAGATGGCCGTTAGCCGTCTTATCAATGGCCGTGCACTTGATAATGTTCAGGCCGTGGCAAATCCTGAGACATTAGATTATTTCTCAAATATCTAAACTCTCTAGGCAATTGATTTTATTTGAAATTCATGGGTTTCTTCTTTGGCCATTGGGATAACACCCGATGAGTATAGATAGTTCAAAGAGGGAACATGTCATGCGAAATTTTATCTACCTATTCCTTGCGCTTAATTGTGCTTTTATTCAAGCTAAAAGCTCGAATTCTGTTGAATGTTTAGGCGGAAGTTTCGAAACACTTGACCCTGTAAATGTTAAGAATGTTCGAATGCTTGCTTCATCAAAGTCTCAATCGATTGGGCCTATTATCAATTATGATTATAACTATCCAAAGCTACCTAGAAATATAAAAGAGATTCTAAGTCCTGATTTAAGAACTGTTTGTGATTTCTATGCTAAGGCCAATCCTACTGATCCATTTTTTCAAGACATTCGCGATAATATTACTGAAAAATACAAAGATGGCGATGATACAGATTTTTTCTTCAAATACCTTTTAGTTCTTCCTTGCTGGCATTATTCTAAAAATATGTTTGATTACTTTACGTCTGGTAATGATGCTAATGCTAGGGCGGGTATCGGACTCTTGTTTGGTGATATGATGCAGCCATTATTTGGTGGAGCTGATCCAAATACTTTTATTCGTATCTGGCGTGAAGGGAAGATGTTTGAAGGGCCAATGTATATTGTCTATGATCATCTTCTAAAAAATTACTCAAAATCTGAGCGCTTTAAAATTGAATATCTACCTATTGTGAAACGACTTAAACACCCTAGGTATATTGCAAAGTTTCCAAAAAAGTCTCTAGAACTGATTAAAAAAGAAGAACCTGATATGCCAATCACGCTACCAATGCCGTAGAGGCAATCTCTATTGCCAAATTTTATTGGGGCCTACTTTATAAGCAATCAAGTGCTTACGGCCTCTCTTTGTTCTTAATTTCTAGTTCATTTATAATAATAGCTGAGGCGTTACCTCTAGTAATGACGTGTTTTCAACTACTTAGTGAATAGGTTCACTCAAGTAAGTTATTGAAATTATGCGAAATTTTGTGAACTAAACCCTAAAGTCAAATATTTTGCTTCCGATTAGTTCACAAAGGATTAGTTTATGAGGAAGTTGATTTTACCATTTTTATTATTATTGTTAGTGCAAAACGGCCATAGTTTTGCATCTGATGGTGTTAATTGCGTGAAGGGGACTCTCGAAACTCTGGATTCTGTAAACGAAGAGAATATCCGTAAAATTGCCAATGTTAGATCGTACGGCGCAAATCCAAATTATCCAAAAGATTGGCCTGCAAATATGAAAGAAATTATGCAGCCAAATGTAAGGGCTGTATGTGATGCCTATTTTTCGGCCAATGATATTGTGCCAAGCTATAATTCAATTATGGAGAATATAGATAAGCACTACCCAGGGGGCCGACAAGAGTTCTTCTTTAAGTATATGTTAACGATGGATTGTTGGGCGTTTCGTAAAAACTTCTTCGATGATTTAAGTTACTCTGGAAACTACTCAAGCTATCTTGGGACGATGATGAAATCTCAATTTGGAGGAGTTGATCCTAATGCTTATATACGAATTGAAAGAGAGGGAAAAATTGTAGAAGGTCCTATCTTTCATGTCTTTGCTTACCTTGAAAAGAACTTTCCAAACTCTAAGCGTGCAAAGGAATATGCGGCCGTAATGAGACGGCTTAGATCGGGAAAACGCTTTAATTTATTTCCTGTAAAGACAATTGATGAGATTAAAAGGGAAGACCCTGATATGCCTATTAACGTGAATTAAGGAAGAAGTTGAAAGTATTACTTTTTATTCTGTCTATTCATTTTTCTTTCTATACGAATGCTCAATGTCGTGCAGGAATTGCTGCAATTTTTATTGGTGGTGATAATATTGAGGAAATTGCTGCAAAAATGGGAAGTGGTCTTAAGTCAAAGGTCGGAAGCGAGTGTGTTGAAAAACTTGGTCTAGATGCTAATTCTGACACATATTGTGAATGTATCTCAAAAAGCGATAAAACTGACTACGATCAGAGCCGAGTGGCATTTCGACAAAAAAGTGGAAAACAGCTTAAAGCTAAAATTTTCGAGTTAGCAGAAAGTATCAAAAATGATAATTCAAATTTAAGTCTTAATTGTAGTTTAAATGATACGCTTTCTAAGAATTGCGATCAACAAATGATTGATGAATTATTTCCAGAATATAAGGGTCTTGATCTAGGTAGTGAAATAGGTAATGATTACTTAGAAATCTTTCAATCTTCTAATTCAGATAATAATACAATTAATCAATTTAGATCAAATATCTGTCAATCTTCTTTAGGTAATACTGCAGGGGTTGGTGTACCTTCACAAGAAGAGCTTGATGACTCTTGTAGAAAGTTTGAAAACGAAGTGATTGGTTTTTGTAAAGGAGAGTCTCTTTCAGGACCTGAGTTTGATAAATTTGACTTTGACCTTGCAACGACACCAGATATTGATAACTTTAATTACTTTTGTAAAATAAAAGATCGTCCATATCGAGAAGATATGTCTAACAATATTCTTTCGACTTTAAAGAATGCTCATCAATCACTTGAAGCACCGGTAAATCCAACTTGTACTAAAATCTGCATGGACGAAGCTCCTTATTCAATACATGGATGTCATGTTGACAACAATAAGGCACTAGATGAATTTAAAAAAGCAAATTGTATTGAAAATTCTGAGACTCCGGATTGTAAATTTTTGAAAGAAGCAATAGGTAACCAATTATTAAAAGACTTCAAATCAGGTGAGTTAAATGAAGATGATATTGCCTTCTTTAGAAGTCATCTGCATGAAGATGATTCTAATGAATTAGAAGAAAGAATTGAGCTTGCAAAGATCGAGTCTAACTCGATGAAGAAGGGCTCACTTGTTTCACAATTCTTTGCCAGCAAAGATGGTGAGGCCCTTGATATTGGTGGCCCTGAAAAGAATGAAAAAATTGCTCAAGTACCTACTCAAGATGATGCTCCTACTGGGTCTCAGATAGCAGCTAAACCGACTGGACCTTCTGAGGCTCCGGCAACAACACAAGTGGCAGAGTCTGCAAATATAAGTGATGGTGTAAACTCTGGCGCAGTACAGATGGCATCTGGCCGAAGCGGTTTAAGAATGGGAGCACGAACAAGAAATAATCGAAATATTTCAAAAAATACGAAGCAGATTGTTGAGACTATTAAAACATTAAGACAAGCTGGAAGTAGTCTTGCCGATGCCCTAACTCAACAGCAAAAAAGACTTAAAAGAGAAAGAGAAAAGATAGCGCGTGAGAATCAAGATAAGTACCAACGTTATGATGCTGAAACTCTTGAGCCAATCCAAAGAGGTAGAAGAGGAAGAGGTTCAAACGGATCAGGTAATTATCCGATCGCAAATGTTGCAAGTACCGGGGCAGGTGGTGGATCAAACTTTGCCACAGGTGGCGGTGGATCTTCTTCAACTGGAAGTTCAACATTTACGCAACCTGAGAAGAAGGCAACAGTAGTTGATATCACGGGGCGTTCGGCACCAAATATTGATTTAAATAATCTTCAAAGTTCTGGAGCAACTTTACCGGCTTCGATTACAAATCACCCAGATGCATCTGAGATTTCAAAAATGTTCAATGGCCTTGCCTATGAGAAAGATGAAAAGGGCAGAAGTATTGCAAGTGAAAAAGGTGAGGTTAAAAAGATTAAGGTTTCTTGGGGTGCTGAGAGTATCGACCTAGGCTCACTTCTTATTAACGCCAAAGACTTAAAGCCTGGTGAAGAATTTATTGTCTACAAAGGTGATATGGATAAGTTTGTAAGGCTTACTCCTGCTTATCGCTTTCAAGCTGGAAAGCGTGTCTTCATCGGTTACCGAGTTGAAAATCGAAATCGCAAAAATGCTGACTTGGCCGCGAGTCTATATGCCAAGAAATTTTTAATTCTATAATTCTATTCAAATTTATATTATGAAACTTTATGCCCTTAAAATGACTTCAAGGGCCTTTTGATTTATTGAACTTCTTCAGAAGGAAGGTCGTCTGATGAACCATCATTTGGCCCAGAAGGCTCTGTCTTAACTGGTGCCTCTGTAAGTCTCTTGTAGATAACAATTAGACGATCTTTTTCAGCATTAAAAAATAGTACTAAGTAGAAATCATCAGATTGTTCTTCTCTAAAAGACTCTAGGTTTCCTGATTGTTTTAGAGAATCAGCTTTAGTTGAAGAGTAGAAGTCTTCAATCTTCTTTGTGTCTTCATATGAGAAACGAGTTGAACCAACGTGATCTGTGGCAAGTGTATCCATGATAACATTGATCTTTTCGTCTTTTAAAAGTAGTTGTAGTCTGCTGTCATCGGCACCAAGAATTGCTTTTTGCAGACCTTCTTTTAGCTCTTTTGAAAAATCAGCGTATGAACATTTATTAGAGATAAATACTAACTCGTTTGCCGGCTTACTCTCTAGGCCTATTAGTTTTTCTTGAGTTAACTCAAGACAAGGCTTTGGTGTAGGTTCTTGACCCTGATCCCCAGTATTTGCAAACACTGGTAGAGCAAGTAGTAATGCTAGTATTGTTTTTTTCATTTCCCTAATTCCCTAATATTATTTGTTGATACGGGCATCCTCCCATAGTTGAGCTTATCAGGCAAGCCTTTGTGCGGCGAGTTGTATAATGTACTGGATGTAACTACTTGATTTTCTTAGCGCCAGAATAGCGTAAACGGACTTCGTCACTTAACCATTGGCCAGCAACGTCTTCTGCCATGAAATCATCGCAATAACGGGCCGGATTTCCGCGTGGAAACTTCTTCTTACCATCGTAGAAGCTCAGGCAAGTTTGAGCGTAACTTTCGATATATTCTGGAAAGTTCTTAGCAAACCTCTTGATAATAACCTTCGTTTTTGTGCTGGCCTTACCGTTTCGGCGATGAAAGATCTCTCCTCTTAGAGGGTGATACTTAAGAAGATCGTCCAACACTTTTTTTCTGCTGTCATAATTGGCCGATAATTCTTCCATTTTATTCCAGGCCATATTCATCACAGGCCCAGGGATTGGATTGGTTAAAAGGTAGTTAGTAAGGAAAACAGATTTCGTTTGTTCATCAATTTTATCAAATGCATTGAATGTTAGAAAAATGATTTCGCTATTATAATCACTTGGCCTAAGAAGTGACTCAATGTCGGCCTTGGCAAAACCATTTAGACAATCTGGATTAAAGATATCCTTGGCCTTGTTGATGATTGAGGCCTTAGTGTCTGTGCGAGAAATCTCTTTGACAATAATTTGTAAGAAGGCCTTCTGCCCTTGATCTTCGCGACAGTAGTAGATTGAATCGTTACTTTTTAAAGGTGCCTTGACTAAGTTGTCGTACTTGCTCTGGAGTGGTGCTGATAGCACCTTATAGATATCAAAGTCGATATCAGGATAGCGGGCCGAATGAGAAATATAAGTATCTAAGTCTTTTTGACAGCTTGAACACTTTTGAAAGTAGAGTCTAGCGTATTTAGAGTAGGCAAGAGTGAAAAAGGCATAGGCCTTAAGATTCTTATTCTCAATGTACTTTGTTATTTTTGAGAACTGCGCCTTATTAATCTCATTTTTATTGATAAGATCTTCGACATACGAAGTTGCCATCTCTCGCGTCATCTTCTTCCATTCAAAATCTCTTTGAGAAGGCCTAACATCTAGGAAGTGCTTCATATATTCACGGTGAGATTTGTCTTTATAGAGCACACGCAAGTCATCCATCGTATAGGTGATGGCCGATACCTTTACTGCTAGGAGTGATATAAATAGACAAACCATTATGCGCATTTAAATAATGTCCTCAATCACAGAGAAGAGAGTTTCTTTTTTAAAAGGCTTTTTAATGAAGTGAACCTTGTCTCGAAGTTCCTCATTATCTAGCTCTTCGTCACCGGAGATGATGATATACTTCAATGTACCAGCTTTCGAGCTATTCTCGAATCGACGCACAACTTCTGCGCCACTAATAACTGGCATATTCTTATCGGCAATGACTACCTTGAGGTTGTCGCTAATATTGTCGAAGTAGTGCTCCACGTCAACTTCACCGCTAAGGGCCAATGTCTCATGGCCTTCTTGGCTTAGGGTAAGAGCAAAGAGCTCAGCAATATTCTCATCGTCATCGATAAATAGGATCTCTTCATTCATAAATATATTTTCTCAAATCTTAATTAATATCAAAAGTAATTTTTAGTTATTTATTGCTGTGAGTTAGATGTGTGAATTTTGTTTTTTAAACCTTCACTTTAGTTTATTATACCCGCTGATAATTAAATGACAAAAGAAATCAACTTTTCGTTGAGAAACACACTTTAATTGGAGTTAATGTGAAGTTACCTGTGGTTAAAAGCGCACAATTAAATGATTCATTTCGCTTAGATTACTATGATCATTTTGAATCTCTTTTATTTGATGGTTCGCAAATTAAAGAGTCTATTAAAAAAGATTTACTATTTTGGACGGAGTTTGATTCTTCATTCAAATTTCAAATAGGTCTTGAAGGTGTTCAATTTTTATTAGGAATTGATAAGGACGAAAAAGTACTACGCCTTTGTAATATAAAAATGGCCAATGAGATCTTTCTTCTTGATAACTATGTTGGAGAGGAAAGTGAAGATTATAAGAAATTCAAAGCACACGTAACAAATGTTATGAGTGTGAAGATTGCAGACTTTCCTGGTGTGAGTAATATCATTAGTCATCGCTATGGACTAAAGAAGCTCGATGAAATCGAGGACCAGTCTGTAAGTGAGATGTCTGATACAATCACAAAGAAACTTCTTACATTTCTTAATGATTATAAACCAGTCTTCTTTGAAAAGATCTCTGACTTTGCTCTAGGTCTTACTGCAAATTATGCACTTCTTAGAATTCACTTATTAAAATTCTTAGCAATCCTACCATCTCTTGATCACGATAAAGAGGGAAAGGAAGTTAAGCGTATTTTAAGAGAGTCATTAAGACGTCTTATTCTCGATTCTAAAAAAGCAAAGCGATTAGATCTGAAAGGAGATCGTCAACCACTACCACCGCAACTAGTTGTTCTCTTTTACTTTGTTCTTTTAATTGTACGCATTTTTCCTGCTAAGGCACTTGCTAATATCGTACGTTTTAAAGTTCGCTTTATGGCAAAGAGATTTATTGCTGGTGAAACAATTGAAAGTGCACAAAAGAATTTTGCAGCAATCTTTAATACGGGAAGAGATGTTACTCTAGACCAGCTTGGAGAACTCGTTGTTTCAGAGTCAGAAGCTGATAATTATATGAATGAAGTTCTAAAACTAGTTAATGGTTTTAGCATGCACATTACACCTGGAAGTCGCAATAAAGCGGGGATTTTAAGAGCGCACGTTTCAATTAAAGTTTCGGCCCTTTGTTCTGACTTTAAACCTGAGGCATTTGATTATACTTACAAGTTAGTTGCCCCAAGACTTATTAAAATCCTAAAGACTGCAAAAGAGCAGCAAGTCTTTATCAATATCGATGCTGAACATTACCACTACCGTGATATCGTTTTTGAAATTTATAAGAAGGCCCTTCTTGAAACCGAAGAGCTAAAAGACTATGCCGATACAGGAATTGTTGTACAAGCATATCTACGTGACTGTTACGACCATCTTCAAGATGTTGTCGAGCTGGCAAAAGAGCGTGGCATGATTATGCCTGTTCGTCTTGTTAAGGGAGCCTATTGGGATGCCGAGACTGTTGAGGCCGAGGCCCATGGTCACAATGCTCCTGAATTCTTAAATAAAGAAGAAACAGATATTAACTTCAGACAAATGATCTATGAAATGTATAAAGCATTTCCACATATCAAGCTTTGTATTGCTTCTCATAACTTTGCAGACCATGCATACGCTGAAGCACTAAGAGAAATGAAATTTAACGACATTGATGAAATTGAGCACCAGTGTCTGCATATGACTTATGAGGCCCTATCGACTGCCATGGCAAAGATGGGATGGGCCGTAAGAAATTACGTTCCAATTGGATCTCTAATTGTTGGAATGGCCTATCTTGTTCGTCGTATTATGGAAAATTCTTCTCAAGTTGGTGTCCTAACAATCATGAGAAGTCATAAGAAGAATGCAAAACTTATGGCACCGAATGAGATTTTTGAAAAACACCAAAGCGAAGGGCTTCTAAATTTAGACTCAACATTAACTCAGGTTCACGGACAATTTAGTAACTGTCCTCCACTAAAAACTTATCTTGAAAAAGAGCTTAAGTATTTTAGAAGTGAGTTTGAAAAATTTGAATCAGGAAAGGATTATGCAACAGACTTTTCTCTAGCAGGAGAGTCGGAATCAGTACTTTCTCCGTCTGATGGAAAGAGTGTCGTTGGAAAAATAACTTTTGCAAACCTAGATGATACGCAAAAAGCAATTGCTACAATTGATGAGTCTTTCTATGAAGGTGAGTGGTCAAAGTCTGCATGGCAAGAAAGAGCTGCTGTTATGGCCCGTGCTGCTGAGATCATGTATCTTCGCCGTAATTACTACTCTGCACTTATTATGCATGAGTCTGGTAAGGCAATTGGCGAAGCTCTTGCGGACGTTGATGAAGCAATCGATTTCTTAAACTTCTATATTAGAAAATTAGCAGAAGTAGGTGATAACGAAGAGTACAAGGCCCGTGGCCCATTTGCTATTATTGCTCCTTGGAACTTCCCACTTGCTATTCCATGTGGAATGACGGCCTCGGCACTTTTAACAGGATCTACAGTTATCCTAAAGCCTGCTGAGCAAACACCTCTTATTACTTGCGAACTCGTGAATTTATTCCATGAGGCAGGTGTACCTAAGGATGCTCTAATTCACCTTCCAGGTGTGGGTGAGACTGTTGGGCAAAAGCTTATTGAAGATAAGCGTATCGCTGGTGTGATCTTTACTGGATCAAAACCAGTTGGTGTTCATATTGCTAAAACTTGTGCCAAGAGACTTTATGAGAATCGCAACACAGGTAAGAACTATCCAGTTCGAGTTATTACTGAAATGGGTGGAAAGAATGCTGTGATCGTCACAAATAATGCTGAGCTTGATGAAACAGTTTCAGGAATTCTTTACTCTGCTTTTGCTCATGCTGGGCAGAAGTGTTCTGCTGCTTCTCGTGTCCTTGTTCACAAAGAAGTAAAGGACAAATTAGTTGCTCGTCTTAAGCAAGCTGCTAATGATATCTATGTGGGGCCTGCTACAGACTTTGCTAGCTTTATCAATCCTCTTGTGAGTCAAGAAGAGAAAGATCGCTTAATTGCTCAGGTTAAAGAAGCTAGTGAAGAAGCGAAGATGTACGGTGGAGTGGTTCACGTTAATCGTTCAGAAGAAAATCTTCCAGGTTATTGCGTAGGACCTACAATTATTGAACTTCCAAAGTCACGTGCTTTAGAAAAAGATAGTTTTGCATCACGTGAACTCTTTGCTCCTGTTATCCATATCGTTGCTTATGATGATTATGAAGATGCATTAAATATCTTCAATAGTGTTGAGTACGGTTTAACCGGTGGAGTCTTCTCTCAATCTCAAGATGATATCGATTTCTTAACGAAAGAGATGTATATCGGAAATAATTATATCAACCGTCCGATCACAGGTGCTCGTGTTGCTATCGAGCCTTTTGGTGGATTTAAAATGTCTGGAACAGGCCCTAAGGCCGGTGGTGCTGACTACCTAAGAAGCCTCTTTGTTCGTAATAGTTCGCAAGAGCTGAATTCTTCAAAATTTGATAATGGAAGTGATTATGAACCAGTTGTATCTCGTAGTTCTTCTTCTGATCACTTTGTAAGACGTGAAAAAATGCTTTCAGCGCTAGATGAGATTATTAGTAACTTTGGCCCATTATTCCCAGGAACTTTCGGAGAGCAGAGACATGCTCTTAAGGAACTTAAGAAGTGGCTTGAGGTTGATTATCTAGAGTTCTTAAATAAGGGGCGTGATAATCGCTATATCCCAGGACAAATCAATTACTCTGTTTTTGATTGCAATAAAGACCGTGCTCTTTATTTAAGCTTAAATGAAGAAATTAATATGCAAACATTCTTTGCGGTACTGATGTCTTTAACAACTGGAACAGGTGTTACAATCCTTTGTTCAAATGCTGAAGCTTATCGTTGGTGGAATTACCTAATTGATATTTTAAAGAAGAATCGTTTCTCTAAGAAGAATATCGATTGCTACCACGTAAGCAAGGAAAAGATGCACACACTTTTAAGTGAGAACTTTGATGTGGTTATCTGTGATGGTGATCTTGAATCAATAAAAGAATTCAATAGTGCAGTTGGTGAGCAGAATGGGCAATTTGTTATGACGTCATTTATTTCACCACTTGAAGACTATATTAGTGGGTCTTACTTTGACCTATTCCATATGTTCTCATGTGAGCGAAGCTACGCTGTTAATATCATGAGGCACGGAGCACCGATGGAGTTAGACTCATAATGAAGTATCGTCACTTAATCTTAGGAGCGGGCAATATGGCCCGCGCTTTAATCCCTGGTTTCATCCAAAACTCGCAAGATTGTGAGTTCTTAGTTTTTACTCCAAGTGGAGATAAGGCAAAAAGCTTTGCTGATGATTTTGGTGCGATTTGGGTTAAGGACCTTGAAGAGTTACGTAATACTCATATTGATTACCTCTGGGCCTGCTTTAAGCCGCAACAGTTAAAACAAGTCGCGCTAGAAATTGATTTTCTTACGCACCCATATTTAACAATTGTTTCACTTCTTGCGGGAAGTGACGCTAAGGCATTAACAGAGTATCTAACAACTGATCAAATTATTCGAATTATGCCAAATACGCCGGCGCAAGTTGGCCTTGGAGTTAATGCTCTTTATAAAACAAAGACTGTTCACCAAGATAAGTGGGGCGCTTTTTGGCAGGCATTTAATACAAGTGGAATTAATACAGTTTTTGAAAATGAAGACGATATTGATACCATCACTCCTTTTTCAGGTTCAGGCCCTGCATACTTCTTTGAAATTGCACGTATCTTAATTGAGGATATGAAAGCACGCGGCATTGATGGTGCCCTTGCACATCAAATGGTTGCAGGTACAATAGAAGGTGCTGGTCGCATGATATCTAAAAACTCTGATGCTGAAACTCTTCGCAATAATGTCACATCAAAAAATGGTGTAACTTATGAGGCCCTTGAATCTTTTAAAGAATCGGGGATGGAGGAGATGTTTAATCGTGCAATTGAGCGCGCATACCAGAGAACACTTGAATTAAAAGGAAGTAAGTAATGAAGAAAGTTTTAGATAAATTACCAGAAGGTTTAAGAAATACGGCCTTTGTAAGACTTTTTGGCCTAACAAAAGTTCCAATGATTTTTTGGCTTAGGCCAACAGTTGTTGAATTAAGCGATGAAGTAACGGCCATTAAAATCCCTCTTTCACGGCGTTCTAAAAACCATTTAAATAGTATGTACTTTGGTGCTCTTGCTTGTGGGGCCGACCTTGCAGGTGGATTTGCAGCAATGAAGAAGACGATGGATAAGGGGAAGAGAGTGTCTCTTGCTTTTAAAGAGTTTCACGCTGAATTCTTAAAGAGAGCAGAAGGTGACACGGTCTTTACTTGTACACAAGGTAAGGAGATTGATGCCTTTGTTGAAAAAGTTTTAGCAAGTGATGAGCGTCACAATCTTCCACTGGATATCATTGCAACTTGCCCTGATGTATCTGGGGATGAACCTGTCGCAAAGTTTACGATCACTTTAAGTTTAAAGAGAAAATAAAAATAGGGTTCCAGCAGACTTTTACGTAAGCACAGCATTATTAAAAGCAACGCATTGCTTACGTAAAAGTCTGCTGGAACCCTAAGCTGGATTGTCTGAATCGATAAAGATACACTCTAGCCCGTAAGTTTCTTCAATTAATTTCTTAAGGGCAAGAACACCAAATCTTTCTGTTGCATTGTGGCCACCTGCAAAGAAGTGAATTCCTTCTTCACGAGACTCATGCCAGTCATGCTCACTCATTTCACCTGTAAGATAAGCATCAAGTCCTTCGCGGACACAGTAGCGCCAGTCTGAATTTGCACCACCTGTGATGATGCCCATTGATGAAATCTCATCATCACTAGGTTCACTATGAATTATTTCGTGATTTAGAACTTTCTTTAATAGTTCTTTTAGTTCTTTTGGTTTTAATGGTTTTTCAAAGCTACCCTGAACACCTGTTGGCATTCCCTTGTAGTCTCCATATGGTTTGAGATCTTTTAGGCCTAACTCTTTGGCAATTCCTGCTGCATTTCCATCTTCAAGATGGGCATCAAGAGGTAAGTGGTAGCCAAATAGATTGATATCATTTTGAATAAGAGGCTTTACTCTCTTTGCGAAGCTTCCTGTAATTGTTCTGACACCGTGGAATTTCCAAAAAAGCCCATGGTGAACAATCATGGCATCTGCGCCAAATTCACAGGCCTTTGCAATAGAGTCTCTTTGTGCTGAAACAGCAAATGCTATTTTTGAAATCTCTGGTCGACCTTCGATTTGTAGGCCATTTGGGCCGTAGTCGTTATACTCGTAAGTGTTAAGGTGTTTTGCTAAGAACTTTCCAAGCTCACTTGCTGAGATTTTTGTCATAAATGATATCCATACCGTTAAAATTATTGTGTTGGTTGGTTATCATTATCCCCTTGGCGGCCAGAGAAATCAACTTTGAACTTCTCAAATCCACGAGTCTTATCCGTATTCTCTGGTTTTGTTACACTAGAGCGGATTTTACTTACTGTGTGGCGTAGTTCTTGATTTTCTGGGACTAGTTTTAGAGCAACCTCGAATTCTTCCATGGCCTTATCAAAATTATTAAGCTGCATATAGGCGCGGCCTGCATTGATATATGGATATTCGCGATTTGTGTACTTGGGTGCTTTTTTTGCAAGCTCATACCATTTGATTGACTCATTGATATGACCTTCATTTAAAAGAAGTGTTCCTAGATCATTATAAGGAGCACCATATTCTGGATCGATTTCAATTGCCTTTAGGCAAAGTGACTTCGCATCTTCAATATTTCCCATTTGTGAAGTTACCCAACCCATAAGAGTTAGAACTTCCGCTGTTTCTTTATGGCCACGGGCCTTATTAAATAACTCTAATGCTCCGGCCAGGTCTTTTTTAGAAACTAGCACATGGGCATCTGAAATATATTGCTCGTACTTTTCTTCTCTTTTGGCATTCATTCCAAGAATTGGTGCCGTTTTAGAGTGAGCAAGATTTAGGATCTCAAGGGATTCTAGGAAGTATAGTGGAGGAGTGAAGTCTTCTTCGTGCTCCATATCTTCATCATCTTCATCCACTCGTCCACCTTCAATAAGTGTGAATGGACCTTTCTTAATGATTTCTTTTGCAACAACGACTTCTTTCTTTTCCTTAATATCGATTGCTTTTAAAAGCCCCATTCTCGGAGTGGCAACATCAAGTGATGAGCGCTCGATTAAGATTAGGTGAAGTTCTCTTGTGTACTTATATGAAAGGTTGATGAGGCGAGTGATAACGCCAACAACTTCATCATCATTTTTTGGAGCGAGAGCAATAAAGCTTTCGATAAAGTTATTCATGAGCCTTAAGTTTTCACGCCCTTGACGAAAATTATTTTGGTGGAGAAGACTAAGATCACCAAAGTGAGATGGAATTAGTAATTCACTTACTAGCTTATCGTATTCAGAACTAAACTCTTCAATAATAAGGCGTGCCTTAGCATCGAGGTGAGTCTCGCTTAATTCACAAACAGCATGTAGAATCCTATCTAGGTAGCTTCTTGATTGTGTAAGTTCACTTAATAAAATTTCTTGAATAGTATTCATCTTAGTGATTTCTTCCCTTGAATATTCATATTTCGTCCCTGAAATATGCACTCTATGATTCATCTTGTCTACGTTGTGACGCATCAACAACTCGTTGACATGTTACTTTATACATATACACATTACGTGCCAAAATTCTTAATTGTAACTGTCTGATATTTGATAGGTGAAAATAAGATGGGGCCAAAATATTGGCCCCAGTGTCTATAATTTATCTCTTTTTCGTTTTTTGGATAAGTGCTCTAAGTGTTCATTATTCAAGAGCTTTTGTTTCGTACTTAAGAAGGTTTCCAGCATCATTGGCCTTATCATATGCCGTTGAAATTCTTTGGAAGATATTGTCCGATTTTGAACCAATTGCTGACTTACCCTTAAAGTTAAGTGAACTTAGGTTACGGTTTTGGTTCTTCTTAAACATATTGCTAAATGGGTTACCATTATTCTTCTTTTTAACTGAAGCAGTTCCTCGTCCACCGACAAAGCTTGGGCCGCGGCCACCAACGTAGCTGATACCTTTTAAACCACTTCCCGCATTTCCAGAAAGGGCCTCCGGTTGACCTACGCCACCTGCCGATGAGCCACCGCCACCGCCACCGCCACCAGGTGAGCTTCCTCCACCTCCGGCACCTTGTGCAAGTTGTCCCCCTTCAGATACTGTTGCAACTGGACCAAAGTTACCTTTAAGTCCACCACCTGTTTTTGCTTTGTTAACAACAGTTGATGTATCCACACCAGCTGATGTTGGGTCATCAGTACTTGCGGCCGTTGCTGCTACTGCCTGATCTTGTTCTGTATGTTGATAGGCCTGGTTTGTACCAAAGCCACCGACAGAGTAGTCCCCAAATGATGGAACATTAACTGTATTTGCCCAACCTGACTGACATTGTGCATGTGTTGGGTGGGCCTGGCAAAACTCCATATAGACATCTTGGTTTTCAAAGAAGTCCTCTGGAAGTTCCATTGTATCCATTCCTTCAATTTTACCAATGGCATTTGAAATCATCTTTTGTTGCTTTCCAAGTTGGCTTACGGCCATTTGTTCTTTGGCCACATCAACCCCAGCTTCAGCTGCGATTTGGTTACCAGCTCTCTTAGCGCCACCATTCTTTAAGATAGCAAACTTTTTAAAGTTGATACGACATAATTGTGCTGGAGAACCAACTGAGCCTGCTCCACCGTCGTTTGTCACATATCCTTGAATTCCTAGTAATGCTTGTTCAACTGGTTTAGTACATAGTTCACTTGACTCGAAATAAGTTTCACTTGTTGGAATACTTGAAGTCATTGTTAAGATTGTACCAAGTCTTGCAACTTCAATAGTACGACGTGTTTCGGCCATTGATTGTTGCTTTGCTAGCCCATCTTTTTGTGATTTTAGGGCCGTTGTTGTTACGTTTTCTGACGCATCCATATTCATTAGTTTATTTTGTTGTTTATTACTAAAGTCCTGCGCTTGAAATTGTTGAAAAGTTGCATTGGCAGTCTTTCCAAGTTGGGCAGCGTTGTGAGCTAGAACTAGGTTTGAACATTCGTCATAGTCGATTGTCTCAAGACCTGAAAGCTTACAAGTGATACGCCCATCAATTGAAGTAAGTTTTTCTGGGTTAGAGTATTGATCTTCAGATTGGCGATCTTCTGCAAAGTTTTCACCAAATGCAGCTGCAACTTGGTTACATGCTGTAACATTCTTAACGGCAGCTGAGATTGCATTACCATCAACTTCATCAGGGTTAGCTGCATAAATGAAAACAGCGACGGCCTTAGTGTAGTCAATAGATGACGAGCTACCATTGCGGTAAACTTCTTGGGCAACATCCTGCCAATTTGCATTACCATTTTTTCCCGAAACTTTAAAAGCACGCTGACACTTTATAGCACCACTACTACCTGTAAAGTCAGGTTCAACATTTTGGAAGCTAAGTTTTGAAACAGATTTTGTACAAGCCTTAAAGGCCTCGATATGTGACTTATTCTCTTTAGTCATCATTTCTTGTAAACAACCATCCCAGTTTGCATGCTTTGGATCATCCGAACCATTGTCAGATTCTCTCCCTGGATCTTGCGGAGGTTCTGGTTCACCTGCTAGCCCATTGGCAAGCTCTCTTTCTTTCTCATAAATGAGATCTTCACATTTCTTTTTCACCTCTTCATCAGATGGCGTGGCAAGCCCTTCGAAAGAGTAGTTGAACTTGTGGATATTACCTTCGCTATCTGGACATTCTAGTGACGCATAGGCAGAGCTAAGTGGCACTGAAGCTAGCAGAAGAGATAAGGTAAATGTGTTTAATAAAGTTGTTTTCTTGCTCATAAGTGACTCGAAAGTTAGGTTTTCCTTACTTAAATTATAAGTTCTAATCGGTTAATTTCTTTGAAAAGTTGAGTATTTAAGCATGTTTTAGGCATTTGAGGGGTGTTGCACAAGATAAGTCCTTAAAAATATGTTCATTTTTGAGGACCGGCCATGTAAAATTAAATTTTACGAATGCCCATGATTGTGGCCATTTAAGGGAATTTAATAACTTAGAGGTAGGACCTATGACTTCACAAATAGCAAAAAGAGCACTTACGATCGACGATTTTAATATTGAAGAAGCAATCTATGAGTTTCAGGTTCAAGAGACTCATCTTGATACTTTCGGCCATATGAATAATGCAACCTACCTGACGATTTTTGAACAGGCCCGTTGGGATATGATCACGAAGAATGGTTGGGGCATGGATCGCATTATGCGTGAGAAAAGAGGACCGGTCGTTTTAGATATTAATATCACTTTTAAATCAGAACTACGCCTAAGACAAATGGTGAAGATTCGCTCAAAAGCGACGAATTTTGTGAATAGTAAGGTTCTTACTTACGAGCAGGAAATGTTTGATGATAGTGGAAAGGTTTACACTAAATTCAAAATGACTGCAGGTCTATTTGATCTTAAAGAAAGAAAACTGATGGGCCACGATCCTGAATGGCTAAAGGCCGTAGGACTTACTTTAAAAGCCTAAAGAAGTGGTGATAAATTTCTTGTGAGCTTGCTTTAACTTCCTTCAAATAAGTAAGCTCATTCATCTTCGGATGCTCCAGTAGCTCACAAAATAAATCGTAAGTATATTCTTGATGATACTCAGATGAAACCTTATTGTAGCTTATATGCCATGCCTCTGGCGCAACACCGCCGAGATCCTCAACATATGGCCTATAATAAGAATAGCTACACTTATCTTCAATCTTTGTATTCAACCATTTACTAAATTCAAAAAATGGCCCACCTTCTGAAAATTCTTCTGGTACGAGTTGAATATGATAGCCTTCAGGCCAACTATTGCCATCGACAACATCAAGCTCTGTTCCCCAGTGGTGACGGGAAGTTCCTGGTAGTGCTGACCAGTTGATAATAGCGCTTACAATTTCTGAAGGGGAGAGTTTTGTGTGATCTAGTTCATTTCCCGTGCGATCATAGATAGGGCGTTTGCCGGCGCACTTTTCATTCCAAATTCTTAACTGGTCATCAAATGAGCGAAAGGAGCTTGTGACATAGAAGTCGATTCCTTCTTTTAGCGCATCTTCTTTAAATCTTTTAAAGTCTTCAAATGAATCTTTGTGGAAGTAGCGATTGATACTCTCATCATAAATGAGGTGTTCTTTGGTCATACCGAATAGAACTTCCTTGTCTATCTTCTTACTCATATAAATTCCAATTATTATTCAGAGAATAATTTTTTCAGTCCTGACTGAACGTAGCGATGAGAGATCACTTTGAAAATAGAAACCGACTTGTCTTTGATAATATCGTTATCACCATAGTCATATTTCTTTTTAGAGTCACCGTCACCTGCGCCTGCTCCAAAGCTTAAAACTTGTGAGCTTGAGCTGTCATCAAATTTCCAACGATTTGTGTTGTTATTTGTTGTTTTTCTAACTGTTTTCTTTGCCGGTGCTGCAAGTCCCTTCGCCGGAAGTTTTGCTGAAACACTTTCAACTGCATTTTGAAAAGAAGGCTCTGTCGGTCTTAGACGAGCAAAGGCCTCACTTGCACCACTTCCATTAAAGATTGATACATTGTTATTGTCACCATATTTACCAGCTTGTTTTGCAAGCTCATCACTGATCTTGCTAAGCCCAAGTCCTGTGTTCTTCTTAAATGGATTCTCTAGCTTCTTCTTTATTGCATCCATTGCCTTGGCCGCCATGGCCGCTTGTGCATCAGTTGTTGAAGCATTGTAAGTTCCACCGTTTCCTTGAGTTGTTGCATTGGCCGCTCTAATGGCCTCTGATACATCAAGACCACCTAGAGAGCTTAGAGCAGTGGGGGAAACCGTAATTTTCTTACAAGCATTCTCACCCTTATTATTCTTAAGCTTTCGACAATTACATTCGCGGTCAAACTTCCCATCAACATAGAAACAACCTTGTGGGTTACTAACTTGTCCCGCACGAGATGAATCTGCTGAGGCAATAAATGAACCATTATATTTGTTCCAATAATCCTGACATGTTTTCGACTTCTCACGATTAGGGTTTTTATTCCCTTCGGCCGTATAACAGTAACAAGCTGGATTACTTAAGCTGTCTCTTCCATCTGGACAAAAAGAGGCAACACTTTTTACATACTTTTCTTTTAGAATTTTGATCTGCTCAACATTTGATTTGGCATCTTTATTATTCTTTTTCGCTTGGTTTGAAACTGTTAGAGCCGCAGGTACTGTAACCGCTGAAGCAACAATTACTGTACAAGGATTATTAGTGATTGAGCGAAAGCCATTTGCCATATCACTGAAGTTCCACTTTGAAGCACCACCAGCTTCACCTGGTGACTGATTCATACAACTTGTTCCAAATGAAGAGAATGTTTCATAAACTGCAACAGCAGCTGCTGCCGTATAACCTAAGGCAAGTGTCTTATACTGCTTGGCCTGCTTTGAAGAGACATCTGCTAGGTATTGCTGCTCTTTCTCAAGCATATCAAATGCTGCAATCTGAGCGTTCTTCATTGTTTCTGGATCTTTTGAGATCTCTTCGTATTCTTCTTTAAATTCTTTTGTTTTCTTCTTTACGTCTTCTTTGTTGATCTTTGTCTGATAGAAGCTATAGGCCGAAACCGCACCCACCAGCATACAAGACTTACAGCTTGAACGGTTCTCATCTTTTGAGACCTCTGCTTTCTTTGCTCCGGCATCTTGTACGTTTCCATCTCCTTTAACTGTATTATCAACTGGCTTTTTGGCCGCATCTTCACCATTAAAGAACTTAGGAACAACGAGGGCCGTAACACCTGTCACAATACCCCAAGCTTCAGCAAAACCTGTAATAAGATTTCCTTTACCCTTGCTCTCAACCTCACTATCAGAAACTCGCCCTGCATTTAATTCATTAATGGTTTTTTGTTGTCTGGAATCTGCTGCTGCTTTCATACAAGCATTACGCTCAGTCTCACTCGACTTAGAATCGCAGTCTTGATATTCATCTCTGTTCTTAATTGAACCCTCTGTATACATACAGCGATTTAAGCTCGCGTTGAAAACCTGTCCTGTCGGGCAGTTTGTTGTCGCAAAGACTTCGAAGTGTCCAAGTGCAAAACTTAAAAATATGAGTGTCAAAATAATGCCTTTCATTTTTACTTTTCCTGCTTTTTTAGGCTATCAATCTAGTTACTTACTTAGTATAACAGCAAAGCCTTAGTTATTAATAGTAGGGCAATTGCTGTTTAATCATTTAAGTTTCTGTTATTACAGGGGTTTGGTTGTGAATTTTAGACGTATTTTGGTGTTATTCTTTGCTTTTGTAAGCCTTAAAACTTTGGCACTGCCACTAAGTGATCTACAAACAGGTGATATTATCCTGTTAGATATGGACTGCTTTAGTTGCGAGTTAATTGAAAATGAAACTGGTGGCCCTTTTTCTCATTCGGGAATCGTTTTGAAGCTAGGTTCACAAGTCTATGTGGCCCAATCTCTTGGAAGTGTTCACCATATCCCACTTCAGGCCTTCCTAGGATATTCTAATAAAGTTCCTCATGTGATTCGCCCAAAACATATTAACTTCTCAAAGAAAAGAAAATTACTTGAAAATTACAAGAGAAAATATCTTGGAATGGATTTTGATCACGACTATGTTTGGGATGATGAAAAGCTCTACTGTTCAGAGTTTATCTATAAACTTTTAAAAAGCGTTTACGCTATTGAGAAGTTTAAGCCGACTCCTATGACATATGATAAGAATCCAAAGGGCTGGGAGATCTACTTTGGTGGAAAACTTCCTCCAAGTGGAAAGTTAGGACTTTCTCCTAATGATTTCTTCTTCTCAACAGGATTTGATGGTGACTTCAAGGATATGGGGCCGTTATATTAAATTGTGAATCAATTTAATCAGGCCCATACAGAAAGCGACCACTTTCTCAAATCTCAGACACTTATTGAGCTAGCTCAAAGAGCACTTTCTCTTACGTCTCTTAGCGCTCAAAACCTAAAGGCCTTGGAAGTTGGCTGTGGCCAAGGACTCCAGTTGGCCGACTTCGATTTCTCTAAGTTATTAGGAATTGATATCTCTGAAGCCGCCGTTAAGAAGGCCAAAAGCAACTTTCCAAATGATGAGTTTAAATGCCTCTCAAGCCTTGAGTTAGGGCAATTACAAGAGAGTTTTGATTTTATCTTCGATGCTCACCAGATTCACTACCTACAATCTCAAGATGAAATTTCTCGCTATATAAATAGTGTCTACGGACAACTAAGTAATGGGGGAGTTTTCTGTTTTGAAGCAATGGTTAAGAGTAAGGAGATGATCCTTTCTGATTTATCTGTTACTGTTTTAGATTACCTTGAGTATGAGCGAATCGTGACAGAGGCCGGACTTCGTATTATTTACTTGATGCTTCCGAGTGGGCGCAAGATTATTGCCGATAAAAAAAGAAGGGCCGCTCTTTCGAGCGACCCGGATGTCTTACTGGTCATTGCTACTAAGGAAGACGTAGCAAATTAGTTACAGATTCCCAAAATATTTCCGACTATTCTTCGTCGTGTGGAGTACGCCCCACTACTGATTTTTTCTCCTTTTGTTGCTTGAGTCTTTCTACATATAGAAAACGAATATCTCTTGCAGTTAGTACATCACCATTTGCTAATTTGATTTGTGCACCATCTTTTAATCCTTCAAGATTTCCAAAAGTTTTTCTGATCTTTGCCACTTTTGTGATGTCGAGGAATTCACCATTGAATGTTTCAATTGCCATGGCGCGATCTAGTTTTTGAATCTGCTCTGGCGTGATTCTCTTCATCGTTCTTGCATGAACTCTTTCCTGGATTGTTATCGATAACATAACTAATCCTAAAGTGATGTAAAGTGCTCTCCTTAATGTACTTTTCATAATGGCCTCTTTTCCGCTAAGTTCGTTCTTCCTGAAGCCTTCAGCTTTAAACATCCTGTTTAAGAGCTTTGTTGCTATAGTAAAAGCATGAACTGTGCCAAAAATTGAACACGTACAATCAGCTACTTAGCTGGTTGTGGGTGGTGTCGTTAGGGAAGGGGGGCGCTTTTTGGCCCTATTTATGAACAACAAAGGCCCCAAAATGGGGCCTTTATGATTATTTGATATGTATTTTAAGATTAGGCTTTAAGACAGTCTTCTGCTTGTTCTGGATTTTCTGTACATTCGTCTTTCTTATCGCAGAATTGGCAATCTTCACCGATGAGCTTTCCAAGTCCACCACAAGATCCTTGTAGCTTTCTATTTGATAGAATCACACCAACTGCCATTCCTGTAATTGATAGAGCAAGTACAGCGAAAGTAATAAGGAATAGTTTAATGTTAGCATCCATAATATTCTCCGATAAAAATTATCTGATTAGATTACTCTGTCACCTTATCAAATCCTGGCGTTGATGTCTCTAAATACTTTCCTGATCCATCATCTGAACGGTAGATAAAGAACGCCTTCAATTTATTTTCTTTAGCAAAGGCTATGGCCTTCTTTGCACCCATTGCCATTAAGGCCGTGGCCCAGGCATCCGCATCCATACAAGTGTCAGAGATAACACTAACTGAAGCAAGTTGCGATTCTACAGGTGAACCAGATTTGAAATTTATCGTATGCTGATAGCGCTTGCCACCTTCTTTGAAAAAGTTTCGGTAGTCGCCAGAAGTGGCAAGGGCAACATTCTTGATTTTCACGACCTTTACAACAGGATTATTATCCTTGTTATTTGGAGATTCAACACCAATACGCCACGGACGAGTCAGAGATTCACCCATCGTTCGAACCTCGCCGCCAACTTCCACAAGGGCATTCTTAATTCCTCTTGCTTGAAGAAGTTCGATGATTGCGTCAACTCCAAAGCCTTTGGCAGAAGCTGATAGATCAAGATAAACACCGTCAATAGTTTTTGTTAAGACACCATCTTTGAAAATGATTTTCTCAAATCCAACCTTATGCTTGGCCGCATCGATATCTTCTTTAGAAGGGATCTTGCGTTTGCCATTAGGCCCAAAGCCCCAAAGGTTTACAAGTGTTCCAATTGTTGGATCAAATGTTCCATCAGTCTTCTTTGCAACGTCTAGTGCGTGCTTTAGCGTTCTTGTAAAGTCTTGGCCAGGGTAGAATTTTTCATTCTTTGCCATTTTATTAAAGAGTGAAATTTCCGAATCCTTAATATAAGTACTCATGGCCTTATTGACTTCATCTAATCTTATCTCAATATCTTTTTTTACCGTGTCTTCATCGAAGCCGTTAGGAGCAAGATACTTGATATGATATGTCGTACCCATGGTTGGGCCTGTGACACGATAAATTTGCAGTTTTTCACTATTGCAAGAAGTTAAGACTCCTAACAATAGGGCCATTCCAAATATAAAGATTTTGTTAAGTCTCATTAATTAAACGCCTGTTCCTCAAGAATTTTTCTTTCGCTATCAAGGTCTCTCTTGTCGGCCTTTTCTTCGCTAAACTTTTCGCCGTAGCGCGCCTTAAGCTTTGTGATATTTCTCTCCATGACATCTTCAAATTTGATTCCAAGCTCATCTCCAACAATGGCCATATACCAGAAAAGATCTCCTAATTCTTCCGCTAAATTTACGCGGTCAAGCTCCTTACCATAGAATATATGCTTCTTAAGAGCATCGAGGAATTCACCAGCTTCTGTTGAAAGACCAATTCCAGCGTGAAGTAGTCTCTTAATTCCATCGTCATTTAGGCGAGTATTCATCGCATCAAAATCTCTTGATTCTGTTCTGATTGCATCACTCATATATTTCTTTGAATCCATAATTTCTCCTGTCAAAAGTTGGGTAGTTGATCGAACTTTATCACTTTGATTTTTATCTAGTCAAAGCTTGCCTGTGCAAAAAGAAAACTTCACGAACTGTTAAGATATAAGGTATATTAACGTGCCTAAATTATTAATTTTGTAATAGCCGCAAAGCGGTAAAATGGATTTTAATCAAATGGATAAATTCGACTTTTCAACACTATCAAGTTCAGACATTTCTTACATTGACTCTCTCTACGAACAATACGAATCAAACCCGATGGAAGTAGAAGAAAGTTGGCGCAACTTTTTTCTAGGTTTTGAGTTCGGTGCCGGTAAAGGTAGCACAGGTGCCGGTGGTGAAGTAAGTGATGAGAAGTTACGTAAAGAATTCAACGTATTCAGACTAATTCAATCTTTCAGATCAAGAGGACATCTTCTTTCGGATACAAACCCGATTCGTCCAAGACTTGATCGTCATGCACGTATTTCACTTCAAGATTATGATCTTACAGATGCTGATCTAAACGAAGTATTTACATGTGGTGAGTTTGTTGGCCTTGGAGCAACGACTCTTAAAAATATCATGGACCACATGATGAAACTTTACTGCGGAAAGATCGGTGTTGAGTATATGCACTCAACTGATACTGAAATGAGACGTTGGTTTAGAGAAGAATTTGAAACAACTTATTTAAATAAGAACTTTAATGTTGATAAGAAAAAAAGAATCCTACACAAGTTGAATGAAGCAAATGTTTTTGAAAACTTTCTTCAAACAAAATATACGGGACAAAAAAGATTTTCACTAGAAGGTGGGGAGTCGACGATCCCAGGACTTGATGCTTTCATTAACGAAGGTGCAAGATTAGGGGCCAAAGAATTTATTATCGGTATGGCCCACCGTGGACGTCTTAATATTCTAGCAAATACTCTAGGTAAAACTTATGAGTATATCTTTTCTGAATTTGAAGGGAACTCTCTTGAGCAGTTAGCTGGTCAAGGTGATGGTGATGTTAAGTATCACATGGGATTTACTTCGGTAACGAAAACTGAAGACAATAGCGAAGTTTACTTAAAGCTTCTACCAAACCCATCACACTTAGAAACAGTATCTCCTGTAGCAACAGGTTATGCTCGTGCTCAAATTGATATCGCGTACGAAGGTGATGAGAGCAAGATTATCCCTATCGTTATTCACGGTGATGCGGCCGTTGCCGGACAAGGAATTGTTTATGAAACTCTTCAAATGTCTGAGCTTCCAGGTTACCGCACTGGTGGATCTCTTCACTTTGTTATCAATAATCAAATTGGTTTCACAACTGACTTTACAGATGCTCGTTCATCTCACTACTCAACATCAGTTGCTAAGATGCTAAATATTCCAGTTATTCACGTAAATGGTGATTGTCCAGAAGACGTTGTTTACGCTTGTGAGCTTGCTGTTAAGTTTAGACAAAAATTTAAGCGTGATGTTTTTGTTGATATGGTTTGTTACCGTAAGCACGGTCACAATGAAGGTGATGAGCCGAAGTATACTCAACCAGAACTTTATGGGATGATCTCAAAGCATAAAAACCCACGTGAAATGTATATCGAAGAGCTTGCTAGTCATGGAGCCGTTGATAAGGCCGTAGCAAAAGAGATGCAAGAAGAATACAAGAGTCTTCTTTCTGATCGTTTCAATAATGTTAAGCAAAATGTTATTCCTAAAAAGGTTCCAGGGCCACACAGAGAGTGGAAAGATGTTCGCTTCTCGACTCTAGAGGACTTCGCAAATTCACCAGATACTAGTGTTGATAAGAAGACACTTGAAAATATTATTTCATCAATCACTCAAACTCCTGAAGGTTTCAAAACTTTAAGAAAGGCACAAAAGCTTCTTGATCAAAGAAAGGCGGCTTTTGAAAGTGATCAAATTGACTGGGCACTGGCTGAGTTATTTGCATACGGATCAATTCTTACTGAAGGTAACGATGTACGCTTCTCTGGGGAAGACGTTATCCGTGGGACTTTCTCTCACCGTCACGCAAAAGTTTTTGATGAGAGAACAAATGAAGCATATTGTGGCCTAGAGCACTTAACAACTGGTCAAGGTGACTTCTATATTTACAACTCTCTTTTATCAGAATATGCAGTACTTGCTTTTGAATATGGTTATTCTCAGGCAACTCCACATGCGCTAAATATTTGGGAAGCACAATTTGGTGACTTCACTAACGGTGCTCAAATCGTTATTGATCAATTTATTTCAGCAGCAGAAAGTAAGTGGAGAAGAATGAGTAACTTAGTAATGCTTCTTCCTCATGGTTATGAAGGAGCAGGTCCAGAGCACTCTTCTTGTCGTCCAGAAAGATTTCTACAGCAATGTGCTGAAGAGAATATGGTTGTTTGTAATATTACAACTCCAGCAAATATGTTCCACGCGCTTAGACGCCAGCTTAAGTGGGAGTTTAGAAAGCCATTAGTTGTTTTCACTCCAAAGTCACTTCTAAGACATCCTCTATGTCAGTCAAAAGTAGAAGAATTTACAAATGGTAAATTTGAAGAAGTTTTTGACGATGCTTGGGTAAGTCCAAAAGACGTTAAGAAGGTGGTTCTTTGTACTGGTAAGATTTACTACGATCTACTTAAGTACCAACAAGAAAATGACCGCAAAGATGTTGCTGTTGTTCGTCTTGAGCAATTATATCCACTTCCGACAGATAAAATTAAGGCAATCCTTGATAAGTATCCAAATGCAACTCATCGTTGGGTACAGGAAGAGCCTTCAAATATGGGAGCTTGGATGCATCTAAATCGTTGGCGTGATACTTTCAGAGATATTGACTGTGTATCAAGAAAAGCTTCGGCTTCACCGGCGACTGGATACGCTTCAGTACACCTTAGAGAACAAGAAACAATTGTAGAGAAAGCTTTTAGCTAAAAAATAAATAAGGATAAAAAATGGCAATCGTAAAAATTACTATTCCACCAATTGGTGAATCAATTACAGAAGTTGCTCTAGGAGAGTGGCTAGTAGCTGACGGTGACTATGTTAGTGAAGGTGATGAACTAGTTGAAGTTGAATCAGATAAAGCAACACTTCCTCTTCCAGCAGAAGAAAGTGGTGTAATTAGAATTATCGCTGAAGAAGGTGCTGAACTTGAAATTGGTGCAGTAGTTGCGGAACTAGATACTTCTGCAGCGGCTCCAGCTCAAGCATCAAGTGATGAAGCTCCAACTGCAGTTGAAACTCCAAGTACACCAGCAAGCGCTCCAGCAGCAGGTGGAGATAAGAATTATCCATCTCCAGCGGCCGCAAAAATTCTTGCTGAAAAAGGTGTCGCAGCTAGTGCTGTTGCAGGAAGTGGAAAAGATGGAAGAATCACGAAAGCTGATGCGATGAATGCAAGTGCTGCTCCAAAAGCGGCTCCAGCAGCAAAGGCAGCTCCTGCTCCTACAATTGAAACTCAAGTTCCAATGGGTGGTGCAAGTAGAGCAAAAGAAGAAGTAAAAATGAAGCGTATCCGTAAGACTATCGCTAAGCGTCTTGTGGAAGCAAAGAATACAACGGCAATGCTAACAACTTTTAATGAAGTTGATATGTATAACGTTATGGAGCTTCGTAAGAAATATAAAGATGCTTTTAAAGACAAGCACGATATTGGACTTGGTTTCATGTCTTTTTTCACAAAAGCATGTACGAAAGCTCTTATGGAAATCAAAGGTGTTAACGCACAAATTGATGGTGAGAATATTATCTATCATGACTATGCAGATGTTGGTATCGCGGTATCAACTCCAAAAGGTCTAGTTGTTCCAGTTATTAGAAACGCAGAAAGCTTAAGTCTTGCTCAAATTGAAAAAGAAGTAAGAAGACTTGCTCTAAAAGGGCGTGATGGAAAGCTTACAGTGGACGAAATGACTGGCGGAACTTTTACAATCACTAACGGTGGTGTTTTTGGTTCAATGCTTTCAACTCCAATTATCAACGTTCCTCAATCAGCGATTCTAGGAATGCACAATATTGTTGAAAGACCAGTTGCTGTTAACGGACAGGTTGTTATTCACCCTGTAATGTACTTAGCACTATCTTATGACCACAGAATTATCGATGGTAAGGAATCAGTAACATTCCTTAAGATGGTTAAAGAGATGTTAGAAGATCCGGCCAGAATGCTACTTGATATTTAAGAGTATCTAATTAGATTTAAAAAGATTAAGGAAATATTATGAGTAAAGAATTTGATGTTGTTGTAATTGGTTCAGGTCCTGGTGGATATATCAGTGCTGTTCGTTGTTCACAACTTGGAATGAAAGTAGCAATCGTAGAAAAATATAATACACTTGGTGGAACATGCCTAAACGTAGGTTGTATCCCATCAAAAGCATGGCTTGATTCAAGTGAAAAATTTCATGAGGCGACTCATGAGTTTGAAGCACACGGAATCACAACTGGAAAAGTTAAGGCCGACATTAAAAAGATGGCCGAGCGTGTAGCTGGTGTCGTGGCCGATACTTCAGGTGGTATCACATACCTGATGGGAAAGAATAAAGTTGAAACTTTCCACGGTTTTGGATCATTTGTTGATGCTCACACTCTTAAAGTTGAAGGCGAAAAAGAAGAAATTCTTAAAGCAAAGCATTTCATTATTGCAACAGGTTCAAAGCCTGCGACAATTCCTGGAATTGAAATTGATAAAGAAAGAATCATCACATCAACTGAAGCTCTTAAGCTTGAAACCCTTCCAAAGCACTTCATTGTTATTGGTGGTGGTGTTATTGGCCTAGAGCTTGGTTCTGTATTCTTAAGACTTGGTTCAAAAGTTTCTGTTGTTGAGTACGCAGATTCAATCCTTGCAACAATGGATAAAGATTGTGCAAAAGAGATGACTAAGGTTCTTAAGAAACAAGGTATGGAATTCTATACTGGACACGGTGTAACTGAAGTCGTTAGAAAAGGCGCTAAAGTTGTTGTTAAGGCCAAGAACAAAAAGAATGAAGAAGAGATCAAGCTAGAAGGTGACTACTGTCTAATGGCAGTTGGACGTCGTCCATATACTGACAATCTTGGTCTTGAGAACGCTGGTGTAAATCTTGATGAGCGTGGACGTGTAATCACTGACGATCACTTAAGAACAAACGTTCCACATATTTATGCAATCGGTGACGTTACAACTGGTGCAATGCTTGCTCACAAAGCGGAAGAAGAAGGTGTTGTTGCTGCTGAGATCATCGCTGGTCAAAAGCCACATATCAACTACAACCTAATTCCTGGTGTTGTTTACACATGGCCAGAAGTTGCTTCTGTTGGTGTAACTGAACAAGAACTAAAAGCAAATAAGACTCCTTATAAAGCTGGTAAGTTTCCATTTAAAGCAAGTGGACGTGCTCGTGCTTCAAATGAATCAGCTGGTTTCGTAAAAGTATTAGCTTGTAAAGAAACTGATGAGATTCTAGGGGTTCACATTGTTGGTCCACGTGCTGCAGACTTAATTGCTGAAGCTGTAACTGCAATGGAATTTAGAGCTGCTGCTGAAGATATTGGACGCATTTGTCATGCCCACCCAACTTACTCTGAAGCATTCAAAGAAGCTGCTCTTGATGCTTTTGATAAAAAACCACTGAATATCTAAGCAAATATTTTAAAGGCACCTTAGGGTGCCTTTTTTATTTCACCCGAAGATAATTCAAAACTCCCATCTAAAAATATCTTTCGAAAACATCCGCAGCATCTTGCGGAAGCAAGATATGATGCGGTGTTAGCTCCCCAGTCTTTAGCTCGAATACTATTTAAACAAATCGACGTTTATGTCGATTTTGTTTCCGCAGGAGCAATGGGAAATACTTACTTTCTAATCACCCCACTCGAAAGCTCAAAACTCCCATCCACAAAAATCTTACGAATAAAGCACCCATCAATTTGTTTACCTTCACGTCGCATGGAAATGATTTCTTGAACGTTAGTATCAAGCTCGCTGCTTTTTATCGTTTTTAAGTTGTCACTAAAATGGATTGTTCGAGGAGGACACTTGAGTTCAAGAGTGATTTTATCTTCTTCGTCAAAGTAGTGCTCTAGGCCTTCTGAATCCGCTAACCAAGGCCTTTGGTCATTGATGATAATAAGGTCATCATCTTTATTATGAAGTGCTTTAAATGCCTTATATAAGCTCGTTTCCTCTTTATGAGAAAAAATGTAGCTATGCGGGTTATGGCGTGGGAAGACAAGTTTAGTTAGTTTCTTTTTTTGAGAGAAACTATGTCCAAGTCGGTTTAAAAGTTCACCATGAGACTCGATGGCGATAAGAGGTGCATCGATCTGTGGGATGATTTCATCAAGTATTTTTCCAACAGGGAAGTAGAGGAAGAAGTAATCAATTTTATCGTTCTTAATCAATTCTTCTTTAAAGATATCGTTAATAAAAATATGCTTCGTATTATTTAATATTTTTAAGGCGTAATCAATTCGCTCTTTGACTGGCTCGATACTAATCACTCTAATATTTGGAAAGAAGTGATTGGCCACAAAGGCCATCTTTGCGTAAGAGGCTCCGATATCACAGATGACGATTTCCTTAGCATGATTTAATTCATTGATTCTTAGTAGAATTTCATAGAAGTCTGAGAGGGAAGTATTAATGGCCTCTTCTTGTAGGCCACAAAGATAGAGTTCATCTGGTGAAGTTTGTTCTTTCTTGTTTAAACCTGCTTCGATTTTTTCAACAACTTGCACCTGAAAGCCAATTAATTTGGCCAATTCTTCTTCTTTTTTTTCTAATTGGTTTTTATTTGATTCTTCCACAATTCAATACCTTATCATGTCTCAAATAGAAGTTTGTAAACAAAAACAGAGTAAACTACTAATATTATTAAATTTTAGTTTAAATCCTACCGATATACTAGATAGAACAGTTGAGGAAATATTGAAAAAACTTTTCATCGCAGACACATTCACGACTTTTAGAGAGATCGATATTAACGATCTCTACGTTGAAGCGCTCTCGGGTGTCGTTTTTTCTAATCAATTTGGTTTTGATGTTAAGAAGTCTCAGTGGCTTGAGTTATCTAAGATGAGTCTGCCTCGAGTTGTTACTGAAGCTTTAAAACCAAGTCCTGATGTATTTGAAAAACCTGTATCTGCACCAGATGGACACAGTATTAAAAAAGAAGAGTTAGAGATTAAGAGTACCCATAATAATGAATTACTAAGTGCAATTTCTAAAATTGTAAAAGATGAAGTTTCAACAATCGGTGATCAACTTCGAGAAGAGTTTGGTCAAAAGATTTCAAACGTCGAAGAAAGGATTGGAGATATCACGCAACTTATTGGTTCATCGGGGAGTGATCGCAGCGACGTTATTATCGGTAAGCTAGAATCAATCTTAGATGAGACTCATCTTATCAGTGACGTTAATCGTAAGATTACAAAAGTTCTATCCACAGCACGTGAGTTGGAGGATGGAAATTCAAGTTCTCAAGAGTACCAATCAAAATTCAATGCACTTAAAATCAAATATAAAAATCTCGCCGTTGAAAATAAGATTGCAAGAAAGAATCTTTCAAAAGTAATTGCAAAGGCAA
Source organism: Halobacteriovorax sp. CON-3 (assembly GCF_043196995.1). Classification (NCBI taxonomy): domain Bacteria; kingdom Pseudomonadati; phylum Bdellovibrionota; class Bacteriovoracia; order Bacteriovoracales; family Halobacteriovoraceae; genus Halobacteriovorax; species Halobacteriovorax sp. CON-3. The sequence continues at coordinate 729,436 of NZ_JBEBNA010000001.1, read as the reverse complement.
AGGCCTTAAATGCAAAGCTAGAAGTTGCTGAACAAGAATTAGAAAATTTCAAAAGTTATACTGATAGTAAAATCGGCATTTCTGCAGTCAATGAAGAAGTGAAGATTGAAGATGTTAAGCCACCACAAGAAAGTACAAATGCAGGCCCTAAGATTAATCTTATTTCACGTGACTCACTTGTCTTAGAAGATGAGGATCGTACTGTTGAGATTGATTTAAGTGAAGAAGCGACTGGAGAGTTTGATATCTCAAGTGGTGGACTTGAAATTGCGACGCGTGCTCAAGTTGATGACCTAGAACTTGATCGACTAAATATTGAAGGACTTAAAAATGGTAAGTCTTTTGAAATCTCAAATAAGAAGTCATGGCAATATGATACGGGGGCCGGGGTAGTTGGGCCTTTACGTTTTGATGAAATGCTAGTTGACTTAGAAAAGAATATTATTACATCTGAAACACTTGTTAAGAAGAAGGCCGGTGCACCTTGGGTTGCTGCCAAAGATTGTCTTGAGCTTAATACACAAGCACAATTAGTTTTAGAGGATAAAGAAAATCCAGAAAATAATAAATATCAAATCGAAAGAACTGAGTACCGAGTTGATCTTCAAGAACTTGTCTCATTCTCACTTGTAGGAGTTCAAAAAGATTATAAGGGCTACCTGACAAATCTTTCCCTTAGTGGAGGATTTGTTGAAGTGACGAAATTTGAGAAAGAATTTGACAAAAATACTCGTGGAACAATCTATATCTCTGAGGGCCTATTTGGCCGCGCACTCGCAGTTGATTTCACTATCATGAGAGCATCAAAGAATCGTCCTAGAGGCTTTGGGCTGCGCTTTGAGTCTGTTTCGGATTCGATCATGGAAGTTATTGGAGAGCGTATGATTGAAATCCTCAACAATAACGACGACTCTAAGAAAGCTGCTTAATTTACTATTTTGCATCGCGTTTCAAAAAAACGGACTGAATCAGTCTAAGTCCTTGATTAAATAAATGTATCCGTTGATAATTAAGAAAAGGAAATGGTGGTTCGGGCGGGACTTGAACCCGCACGGGGTTGCCCCCACTGGATTTTAAATCCAGATTGTCTACCAATTCCAACACCGAACCGCTATTTGTGTTTAACGATTTTGGACTATAACGTGTATATTTGTCAATTCAAAAAAACTACTAAATTCATTTTTCTTTTACTTGCAATTTTCATTGTAGGTTGTGCAACAAAAAAAATTGTCCTTCCGACTTCTCAAGTTAAGCCGGCTTGGTTCTCTGGAGAAGGTAATTTTAATTATCTTACTTATGAGGGCAGGGTTGTTCCGCATTTATTTTTCGACTTTGCACCACGTATGGATATGCGCACTAAGCTTGTGGATGTTTTTATTACAACGCCCCGTGATAGCGAGGTTCACTTCGAACTTGATTTAGTTAGTGGGCGAATTTTTAAAGAACGTAAATTTTGTAAAGAAAAAGATATTTGGAATGATTACACATCAAACGTATCAACTCCAAATTTTTCTTGGGCCGTTATTCCAAGACTTCTAGGACGCGATGGAAAGCCTCAGCGAGTGGCCGTCTTTGGTGATTTAAAATATCTTGTTGATGGTAGTTTTCCACGTGAAGAAACCATTCAAGTTCAAATCATTGGTGGCTATATTTTAAAATCTTGTTTAACAGGACTTTGCGACTTAAATGATGACTGGAATTCAGAGGTTATACTAATTGCAAAGAGTATGCTTGATGAGTCTCTTCAAGAAGTCCAAGGGCTAAATACTTTAAAGAAATATGTGGACTGGAAGTATGCGAAGGCCTTTATTGAAAACTCAATGGGTCGCAATGATGTGGGAAGAAAGCTTAAGGGGGCCTATCGTTTAGAATCTCCAATTCTGCCTAATCGTGCGCTTAAATATGTTATCAACTCAGGCCACTTATTTTCAAATAGTGAACTGCAAACATTAAAAACGTCATGTCGTAAGGTGTATGATGACGCCCTCGTGATTTTCAGAAAAGAAGAAGGGATCTCTCAACGATTTATTGAGTTCTATCGCAATCACCTAGATCGTTTTAGTCTATGTCGAAAGTATGTGCGTCCTTTTAATATTCAAAAAGAGAAGGATAAGCATTGGAAGTTAGAGTATTTGACGGCCTTTGAAAATGCAGTCCAAACAGGTTACTATTTTGACTGTCGTTTAAAGACATGGGTGCGCAATGTGAGAGATAGTAAAGGTAAATTTGTTGTCGATCAAAGAAAATTAATTGGTGGGTGTCGCGACCGTGAAATTGCCGCTTCATTTCCTGCAGCAATCACATTATTATCTAGTGCTGCTAACTCAGGGGCCCCATACTATCGCTATATTGAATACGATAGTGGTGCAGACACATTCAATCAAAAGATATATAATTGGGTGTGGTCAAATGGTAAGAAACAAAGTTGTGCTCCAGATAAAGAAGTTGGCCCAATCTTTCCATACGACGTAAGATTTAATTTAAAGTAATTGGAAAATTAAATAGATGAATATTTTTGATATCACGAACGAAATTCAGGTAAAATCAAAAGCAGAGCTTTCAATGCTTATGCTTTCTCACTTTGATGATCAGCATATTGTTTTCTCTGGCCTGACATGTCTTGATCTCTTAAATGCTGGTGAGCTCAAGGAAAAGTATAATCTTTTAAACGCACGCTTTTTACTTATCTATCAATTTCAAAATTTAAATGATCATAAAAGAGACTTCTACGCCCTTTCATTGGGCTATGGACAAACTGCGCTTTCATTTGCTCATCTATTTGAGTCAATGACTTGGTTTGAGGCCGAAGTTAATCGAAACTTTGGTGTTCACTTCTATCGAAAAGAAGATCGTATTCAATATGAGGTTGTTACACCTGCGGGGAAGTATCACTTAGAAAAAGATAACCTTGAAGATTCTTTATGTAAGACGTACCTTTCGCCCCTTAAGGTGACTGGTGAGGAAATCGAAGTTCCGGTTAAAAAGTTTAATAATCCACTTTCAAGTTCAGTTATTCGTTTTAATATCGATGAAAACCGTATTAGTGATAGTTTCTTTGATTTTGACTTTAGTAAGTCTGAGTCTTTAGAAAAGCAAATTGAGGGAAAGAGTCTTGATGAGGCCATCTCTTTGCTATTAAAATCAAATTTACCACTAAAGAATATTACATCTCTGTTAAGCCTTGAGTTAAGTGAATTCGTTGGAAACCTAAAGACAAGTAGCTCCGTAAAGATTCACCGTATGTTCATTTATGAAATTCTTTGTGCGCTTGAAAATTTAAAGTGCTTAGAAAAGGTTTTCAACCTTTCGTCTTTTACTGAGTTATATCAAATTTTAAACTATCAATTTGAGACCCTAAGTAATTTAACTAATCTTTCAGAGATTCAAACGAAAGACGAGCTTAGTAGGCTAATTAATTCTGAAGATCGCAAATGGGTTTACGATATTAGGGATCGTATTCATGATTATCAGGACATTATCAATGATATCATTCAGACGATAGAGGGGAATAAGTACTTTTTAAATTTAGAAAGCTACTTTCATTCAAATCTTGGGGCCCTCGATTTTTCACTTAAATCGATGCCTCTGCAAAGCTACGGTTATCACTATAATAGTAAGAAGTACGAACCTTTCTATGAATATAGTGACCTTACAAATACCGAGTACCTTGCCCTTAATGGATCAACCTACGAACTCCTTTTGATTCGTTTAAAAGAGTTAAAGAATACCTATTCAAATATTATTAAAATCTGTGAAGAATATCCAATTATTAGAAAAGGAGTTGAGTTAAAGCCTGACTCGCTTAAAACTGGGATATTCCTTGCGACAACACAAGTATCTTCTGGTGAAGTTTCAATTATTTCATATCTTAAAGAAGATGGTGTGATCGATCGCTTTCACTTGATGTCGCCGACAATGGCAAATTTAAAATACTTCTCAAAGAGACTAAAGAAATTCGCTCTTTCACAAATTGCATGTGAATGGAATGCTTTAGGGATTAGTGAAGAGGAAATTGTAAAATGATTCTATCTAAAAATATTTATCAAAGCCGCTGGCGTATTGCGATCTTTTTTAAGAGGGCCGCATTATATTTAAAATTAAAAAGACTTAAGTAGATCTTTAACAGGTATTTTAGTATTCGGAAATTCGATAGGTGTTTGAGTAAATAATTGTCCAATTTCGCTAATAAAGACACTACGATCTAATTCAATAGCTCCAAACGATTTAGTAATAGGTGTAACCATTTGAGTATCAAGAAATGGGATCTGGTTTCTTTTAACCACTGAAAGAATAGCTAGTAGGGCAACTTTTGAAGCATTAGACTCTTTATAGAACATGGACTCACCACTTAGGAAATGTCCCATGCTTACTCCGTAGAGCCCGCCAATAAGTTGGTCTTTTTCATCTCTAACTTCTACACTATAGGCTAGGTCTTGATGGAATAAATTAAAATAACCTTCAATAATTTCATCGGTAATCCATGTACCTTCTGAAGATCCAGAGTGAACTTCTTGGCATTGTCTGATGACTTCTAGAAAGCCTTGATTGAATGATATTGTCCAGCCACTCTTTTTGACAAATTTAGCTAGGGAGCGACTTACTTGAATGTCGTCAAATCGAATCACACCTCTTTGTGGAGGTGAAAACCAAGCAAGGGGGTACTCTTGAGAAATTGGCCAAGGGAAGATTCCACTTTGATAGGCCAATAGAAGAGAGTCATGGTGGAGGTCTCCACCAATTGCTAGTAGCCCTTGCTCATCTGCGATCTCGACTGGGGGAAACTCAATTATCGGCACTAATCATGGCCTCCATCATAAGAGCGCTCATTGCTGCTCCTACTTCAAGTGTTGTACGAGAGCCCTCTTCGCTTAGACCTACTAGTGGAGCAATTTCAACCATATCTGCACCAGTTAGTTTAAAGGCGTTAGTAAACTCTTTAATCATTGTAGCACACTCATGTGGCATTAGTCCCTCTGGTTCAGGTGTTCCTGTTGCACTCGCAACACTTTCATCAAGGGCATCAATATCAAAACTGATATAGATTTCTTCGATTCCTTCTTTCTTAAGTTCTTCAATTGTTTTAAGCGCCAATTCTTTTGCACCAATTTCTTTTACATCTTTTGCCCAATACTGATTTAGGCCAAATTCACTTTCCCAGTGCTCTTTTGATTTACCTGTTGAGCGAATTCCAAATTGATAACAATGCTTAGGAGTTTCAAGGTCATCTAATACATGTGTTAGCCATGAACCGAAGCAGTAATCAATACCAAGCCTTTCTCTTAAAAGGTCTGTGTGTGCATCAAAGTGGATAAGACCAACTTTCTTACCAAGTGATCTGCGATTATTGATCCAGGCCTTAACTAGTGGAAAGCTTACAGAGTGGTCTCCTCCAATACTAAAGATTTTTAAATTTTTGTTATTTTTGAAAACTTCATCAACGCTGGCCTTTGCAATACTAAGGGGGGAAACACTTAGCTGTTTTCCCCCATATAGTGCATTTTGAGCACTTTTTATTGTATCATCATTTAAATACTTATCGTGTAATAGGTGAGGGATTACTCTAATGTCACCTAGGTCAAAACACTGTTTATATACTTCAAGATGTTCTTCAATTAGTGTATTTCTAAGAAATAATGGGCCCCAGTTTGCTCCTCTTTGAATTCCTCCTCCGCAGTCAGAGGCAACTCCTAAGATAGCGCAACCGTTTACATCTGCAAGCTTAGAAAGTTCATTCGTCCAAGCTGTTCTGATATCTTGATCTTCTGTTGTGTTATAGAGAACTTTAGTTAGCTTATCTTTTCTTTCCTTGGCCGTATTTACTGTAAATACTCCAAAACCTGGAGGGCATAGATAATCATTTAATAATGTTTCATTTGTTTTAGTCATATATAGTCCTTAATTTTAGATTAAAAAATCACCCTTAACACGAGAGCTTAGGAGTGCTGTTTTATAAAGGTCAAGCTCTTGGTCGTGAAGGTAGTCTCTAACAACACGCTTTTCAAACTTTATAATAGCATCGTTAATTCCCTTATACACTCCCGCAATATGTGAGCTGAGAGTTATATTAGAAAGGTGTTTGAATTCATTAAAGTCAATTGGCTCTTTTTCAAAGACATCAATAATTGCATGGGCATTCTTATTCTTACTTAAGAAGTTTACGAGGGCCTGCTGGTCGATAAGCTTGCCTCTTGCAGCATTCATGATAAGTACATCATCTTTTAAGAGTGTAAAAATATCTTCATTGAGAATGTGATGTGATGTCTTATTTAGAGAACAGGCCATGATGATAATATCAGCGTTGGCCAGTTCTTCTTTTAAGTACTTAGTATTTTGTTGCTTATTTTGGTATGGGTCATAGTAGCTAACACTGACATTTAGTGTTTCAAGAGCATTACCTAGTCTTGCGCCAATTGGGCCACGGCCAATAATAAGAGTTTTTTTAGTGTGAAGAAGTTTTCTATTATAACTTCTTGCCTGATCCCATTGCTGGCGCTTTGGAATATTTCCTTGATGATTTAAGAGGGCCTGCAGATAGAATTGGGCCACGGCATTTGCTCTGATCTCATTTCCTAAAACGATAGGGAATTTCGCGTTTTTCACAAATTCAAGTGAGAAATTATCATAGCCAGAGTTTGGGTGAATCCATAGAGCTATATTTGCGTGCTTAAGTGAACTTACGATACTTTCGTTATCTGTGTAGCTTGTTGAGATAACAATAACACTTTCACCATCTGGAATCTCAATAGGGGTGTCCACGCACTTGATACCAAGTTGCCCTAGTGACTGCCTTTCTTTAACGCGAAAGGCCTCTCCTTGATAGCTCGAAATTTCTGGTCGATAGAAGTAATAGTTCATACCCTTAATCTAGCAACTTTTTCTTTTCTTTGCTAGAAGGCGCTATAAATTAAGTCTTTCTTGATCGTTTTACACTTTTTATATGTGCGATATCGACCATTTATCGTTGAGCGCTGATCATGATCAACAACTTTAATTAAGCGACATGCTTTGATTTTCTTTTTGAACATATCTCTTGATTCATCGTAGTCAAAATCTAGATTATCTCCCATTTCTTTTTTACTTATACTGAACAGCTCATGCTTCCTGTTGGCCTTAATTGAGGCAACAAATTCAATGCCCGATCCTTTACGATAAGCATTCTCGATAATCTCGTCTGGAGAAATTGTATTTCTTCCTAGGATATAACTTGTTGGCCATCTCTTGTGTCCATAAGCATGGTAAGGAACCTCTGAACATACAACCTTATCAAGAGTTGTGACATCAAAGTTAAAGTCATACTTCTTACCAAGTTGCTCAAGTGCAACCTTTGTCACCATCTCACGATTCCACTTATTTTCTAGGATTCCTTTTTCACGAATAATTGTGATCTCATCAATCTCTAAAAAGTCTTCAAGAGACACAAGGCGACTACCTGGACGAATGGACTCGACAATTGTTTTGCCTCGGCGAATCTCTTTATGATACTTCTTAATGAATGGAGTATTCCATAGTCCTGCAAGCTTTAGTTTTTCTTCTGTACCAAGGTAGATGGCGATATGACCAAAGTGACCAGGGATAAAGAAGTCTGTTGCTGCAAAAGGTGTTTTTTCTGCAATAATATCCAGTGGCCTTAGTACTGTCTCAAGGTAGTCAAAAGCTCTCTCGTTATCATACATATGACCATGGCGAAAACGTAGTTTACCAACAAGGTTTCCAAATAGTCCTGAGATGAAATTTGTCGTACGATTGAAGATCTCAACAAACCAATCACCAATGCTATAGAACTCAATAACTGGAAGTCTTTTATCAAGTAGGTGTTTTTCGATCTGAAACTTTTCAACAAGAACGACACCTCTTGTTAGATCAGGATTTAACAACTTAAGGTAGTAGTAATGATATTCTAGAAAGTTTCTTAGATCTGATTGTAGTTCTTCATTGAATTTTTTACTCTTTGCAATCTTTGTGAACTGCTTAAGAATCTCAACTTGTTTTTCGTTGTCGAGAACTTTAATGATCTCTTTTGTCACTTCTTTGATCGTTTTATTCTTGTAAAAAATATCGTGAGTCACTAAGTAGAGATTCACGTAATTAAGTTTTGCAAGTAGGTTTGTTACCTTGATTTGGGCAAACTCAAGCTCTGAGTATGAACGGGCATTACTTAAGTCCTTTATCGTATAAAGGCTGGATTTTTCCATGATTAGTGCAGCTGTATTCATGAGGTTACCAATAATTGATAAGTCTGCACCTCGGATTGGTTTTTTATCAACAGATTGTCGATAGATTAATCGACTATAGTTTTCTGTCACACTCACAAGATCATTACTTGCATTGATAAGTTTCTCAAGTTCACGAATATTGTAACCTAGCTTTGATGGGTCATAGCTTGTGTCATTTATTCTTTCTTGAATTTCATTTATCTGAGTCATTGTCGAATGAAATAATTTATTGTCTGCTTTACTCTGTGCGTTTGCGTAAAATACGTTCACAGTTAAGAGGAAAATGGCGATAATTTGTTTCATTGATAAGTCCTAATTTCTGAATTCTTTCGCCACATTATGCCATTCTAGGTACTTAGCGTGTTGTAAATTGTAAAATTTTTAACTTTGTCTATTCTTTAGTGGGTCAAACTATGTTAAAAGGAATGTATATTTAAGCACTTAGAATGAACCGAAGGGAAAAGTATGATATCGATCAAGTCGAAACGCGAAATTGAATTAATGAGAGCTACGTCGAAGTTAGCGGCATCAACTCTTGAGTATATTGAACCATTCGTAAAGCCAGGTGTGAGCACTGAGGAATTAAATACTCTTTGTCATGAATATATTATTAAAAATGGTGCTTATCCATCACCATTAAATTATCACGGTTTTCCAAAGTCAGTTTGTACTTCACTCAATGAAGTTGTTTGTCATGGAATTCCAAGTACAAAAGATGTTCTTAAAGATGGTGATATTCTAAATATCGACGTCACAACATATTTAAATAAATTCCACGGTGATACTAATAAGACTTTCCTAGTTGGTAATGTTTCTGATGAAGTTAAGAAGCTTGTTGATGTAACTTATCAATGTATGATGGAAGGGATTAAGCAAGTTCGCCCAGGTGGCCATATTGGTGATATCGGTGCTTCAATTATGGAGATCGCACACGATCACGGTTACGGTATCGTTGAAGATTATTGTGGCCACGGTATTGGACGTGAGTTCCATGAGGATCCTCAAGTTGTTCACGTAGGAAAAAGAGGTAAGGGCGCAGAGATGAAGCCTGGTATGACTTTTACAATTGAGCCAATGATCAACCTTGGAACAAAGGACTGTAAAGTTCTTAAAGATGGTTGGACAGTTCTGACAAAAGATAAGAAGTGGTCGGCGCAATTTGAGCACACGATCCTAGTTACAGAAGGTGGCTTTGAGATTCTAACTCTTAGAAGTTATGAGGTTCATCCTTAATAGTGAATACGAGCCTAATTGCACCAGATTTAAAAATTACTAATCCATGCCGAGTTGAGCTTAGATTCTCTAAGCTCAATGAAGTGCGTGAGTACTTTGTTGAAAGTGATGATAGCTCTTTAAAAGAGCTCATTATGAATATTCTTGAACGAGCAAAGAGTTCTAAATCACAATTATTATTTGAAATTGAAGATGCTCTTGCACAAAATTCAGGCCAGTCTCTAGAGCTTTTTAGCTTATTTAGAGAAGTACTAAATTATTTCTCTCCAAACCAACTAATGGCCATTGATACAGAAAATACGCTGTGTCGTTGCTTTGGTGTGAGTCGCAGTGAAGTTGCTGCACTTATTGAAAGGGGAGCAAGTGATCCTTTAACGATTACAAACCTATCCAAAGCCGCTGGTGGTTGTGGGTCTTGTCTTTCAGATATCATTCCAATGTTTAAAACAAGTCGCGAGGAAAAAGTTATTCCTGCTGTGACTTTCAATGGCTTTAAAAAAGATATGGTGGCAGGCAAAAGGCCATATCAATTCCTATTAGAAGATATTTATCCTTTAGCAGAGAAGCTTGGAGGAATTAGTATCGAGGGACTTATTGGACACCACCTTTATATTATTGGTGACGAAGAGGCCGCGAGTTCTCAAGAGTTTGTTTCTCATATAACGGCGCAGGACTCTGAGTTAAGTATTTTCTTTATTTAGTTTTTTTACACTTCTTTAATATTGCATCAATATTTTCTAGAGAATCATAAATCTTTAATAGGGATTCTTTTGAACCTTTTAGAGTTGAAAGACTTACTTCTCCTTCAAGATAACGATAGCGAGCATAGAACTCTTTTAGACCTGGAATATTCTGTTCAAGACAGTCTGCGCTACTTGCTTGCACCTGTATTTTTGCAAGATACTCCATTAGGATCTTTATCGATTTCAAACGAAATTCATTATAAGTCGACATGGAATATTGAACACCAATCCCACCGTCTTCTTCTTTAAAATCAAAGATATTTCTTTGGCCTGTTGTCAGGGCCTTTAGAAGTTTCAGAGTCGGTGACTTACTTGGATCAGAACAAAACTTATTGTAATAACCTTTTGAGAATTGAGGGTTACCAACAGAAGAGATCTCATTGATCATAATTTGATTTAAGTGATAGCGTGGCCCCGTATCGTGCCTCTTAGCATAGTAGCTTTCTTCTTGTCCTAGACATAGCAATATCGTCTTTGCCTGGGCCGGAAGAGTGATCATAAAATTAACAATAAAAATTAATAATGGGTATTTCATTCGTTCTAACTGTGTTAAATTATTAGTATCAATTTATTTTACTTTAAGTATGGATGGAAAACTAGGGTAAGTTTTGAAAGAGATGGGATTAATTGACCATTTAGAAGAGTTGCGCTCTGCACTTATTAAGATACTAATCATTATTTTAGTATCTTTTGTGGTTTGTTACGCCTATGGTGACCTCATCCAGGAGATTCTGCTAAGGCCTCTTAGAAATGCTTTAGGTGACTCTGGTGGGGGCAAGGTTGTCTACCTTGGACTTCTTGATAAGGTACTTTCTCAATTTCAGGTAGCATTTTACTCAAGTGTTATTCTTTCTTGTCCTTTATGGTTTTACCAGGTTTGGAAGTTTATTTCTCCTGGACTCTACGATCATGAAAAGAAGGCCGTTAAGCCTTTCCTCATCATTGGTCTCTTTCTTTTTGCCACTGGTGTAAGCTTTGGCTACTTCATTGTCTTTCCCCTTACATTTGAAACACTAATGGGATTTGGGGTACAAAATGTTGAGGCAACAATTGGCCTAAAGGATTATCTGGTTCTTTCAAGCAAGGTCCTCGTTTTTCTAGGGCTTATTTTTCAACTACCAAATGTTCTTCTTATTCTCGGTTTTATGGGAATTGTAACAAAGCAGTCCCTAGCAAAAATGAGACGCTATGTTTACGTTGGTTTTGCGCTGGTCTCTGCGATGCTGACTCCTCCTGATGTGATTACAATGATGGGACTTTGGGTTCCTCTTGTTGCTCTTTTTGAGTTAGGTATCTTGGCCGTTGCGTTAATTGTTCACCCATATCTTTCTCGTCATCACATGAAATAGACGGTATGATTTCTTTATGAAATCACTACTAAAGAAACACGTATTATTAAGTTTAATTTTTGGCGTCTGCCTTTCATGGTTTTTTGCAACTGTCTTCATCGACTTCATTGCAGCTCCTAGTATCTTTCGAAATGTTAGCTCTTTAAAAGAAGCAGGAACTCTAGGTGGAATCATCTTCACTTCATTTAATATCATTGAAATGATCTTTGCCGTGCTACTTATCATCGCTACATTTCTCTATAAGAAAAAAGGTAAGGCGTCTGTTGTTATGAAGTTCATCGCTGTAACAACTCTTGTTCTTGCTATCGTGTATACGACTAAGCTTTCTCCTGGGATTCGTGACTCTCAGATTGCAAAATCAAACTATGCTCATACTGATGAAGAGTATCAAGTCTTTGAAGATAAACTAAGAGGTTATCATAAGCTCTATGTTCGCCTCGATAGCTATAAGCTTCTGGCCCTTTTAACAATGTGTGGGGTCTCGCTAACAAGTCTAATGCGTTTAGAAAGCAAAGAAGGTGAGGCGTGATTCTAGTAACTGGTGGCGCTGGTTTTATTGGAAGCGTTCTCGTTGCAAAGCTTAATGAGCTTGGACGTGATGATATTATTATCGTTGATCGCTTTGATCACAATGAGAAGTGGAAGAACTTAAAAGGCGTAAAGTACGCCGAGTATTTTCACGCTGATGAGTTCATCGATATTCAATTAGAGGAAGTCCATAAGCAAATCTCTTGCATCTATCATATGGGGGCCTGTTCATCGACAACTGAAATGGATATGGACTATTTAATGACTAATAATGTTGGTCATTCAAAATTCTATTTTGACTTGGCCTGTGATTTAAATATCCCTTATATCTATGCTTCTTCTGCTGCTACCTATGGTGATGGTGAGCTTGGCTATGAAGATAAAGAAGAGGAAGTTGGAAAACTTCGTCCACTAAATCCTTATGGATATTCAAAACAATTATTTGATGAGTGGGTTCTAAATCAGACTGATCGTCCAAAGCATTGGTTTGGATTAAAATTCTTCAATGTCTATGGGCCTAACGAGTACCACAAAGAAGAAATGCGCTCTCTTGTTCATAAGGCCTTTGAACAAATCAATGAAGTAGGCAAGGTAAAACTCTTTAAGTCTCATAAAGAAGGTTATGAGGATGGAAAGCAGCTTCGCGATTTCGTCTATGTTAAGGATGTGGTCAATGCGATGATTGAATTATCTGAGAAGGAGATGGCCAAGCACTCAGGTATTTACAATATCGGAACTGGACGAGCAGACAGTTTCCTTAATCTAGTTAATCAAACATTCATTGCTATGGGACGAGAGCCTAATGTCGAATTCATCGATATGCCAATGCATCTACGTAATCAATACCAATACTATACGCAAGCAGATATGGATAAGTTTAGAAAGGTTCTTCCAAACTTTGAGTTTCGTATTGTTGATGAGGGTGTTGCCGACTATGTTAAGAATCACCTGATGAAGGGGAATCCATATGTCGAAAAACTCTAAAGAGTCTGGATTTGAAGCAATTCTTGAGGCCATCTCTTTAATGAATAAGGAAGAGAAGGAAACCTTAATTTCAAATATTACGAAAATGGATTTTGATTTAGCGGATAAGTTACGTGCGAGTATGTACCGCTTAAAAGATCTACAATTTATTACACCACAAATGATGAGTGAGTTCTTAAGGGAAGTTAAAACGCAAACCTTAGCTAATGCGTTGAAGCTTGAAAAAGAAGAGGATCGTAATGGGATTCTTGCAAAGCTTCCTAAGAGTATTCGTGAAGATATTCTTTTCTTTATCCAGAAAAAAGTTCCAAAGTCTCAGGCCCTAGAGGCCCATCAGGAAGTTATGCTAATCTATTCAAAGATGATTGATGATGAACGTCTGATTATCTCGCGAGACGATAAACTTGTATAAAATCTTGTAAACTCAACGAAAATTGAGGACTGGTGCGTTCTGACAGTGCCAATACTGGCCTTAAAAAGTCAGTCTGGCACCAAAATCCTCCCTTGCACCACCTAATTCCATAAAATTTATCCGAATAACCGACTAAAAAGTTGGCACGGGCATTGCTTTATAAATAGCAGAGAAAGGAATCTCTCTAAAGTTATCAGGAAGAAGACTTTAGGTATGACGTGAAGGACTACTAATTTTTAGATTGAATGGAGATACTATGAACAATGAACAAAAAGAACATTTCAAAAACTTATTCATTAATCTTAAAAATCAGCTGGTCAGTGCAACAGGAAGTGTCGAGCAAGTACTAACTAACCAGACCAGTGGTGACATTATCGACCAAACTTCAAATGAAAGAGATGCTCAACTAAAACTTAAGCTCATGGGAAGAGACAAATTCCTACTGAACAAAGTTAATCGTGCTCTTGAAAAAATCGCAAGCGGTACTTTCGGAGAGTGTGAAGAGTGTGGAGATGAAATCTCAATCAAAAGACTTCATGCAAGACCAATCGCAACTTGTTGCATCTCTTGTAAAGAAGAGCTTGAAAGAGAAGAGAACTCTCGTACATATGAAAAGCGATCTCATACAAATGGAAATGCAATGAGCGCACATAATAAGAACGTAGCTTTTAAGCATGCCGATGGAATGGATGAAAATACAAATGTTGTCTCAATCGAAACTTTCGCAAGAAGCTTTGATGAGAAGAATGCAGCATTTTAAAAGATAACTTTAAGCAAAGGATATATATAAAAAAGGCCAGTTTTAAACTGGCCTTTTTTTATTTGAAAAATTATTTTGTTAGAACTACATAAAGAAGAATATCTGCTTCTTCATTAGTTAATTCGTCACCAGAAGAAATCTCACCAGCTTCTTCTAGCTCGTATCTAATAAGATCTCTAATTGAATCAAGAGTATCTTGATCTTCTCTTTCAATCGCTCTTTCTACTTCTTCACGATTTAGATTATTAATTGCTCTTGCCGTAACTTGTAGGGAAGAAACACTTGCTGCAAATGAAATTTGAAATCCTAGAGTTGCGACCATCTCAGTATATAAACCAGCTGCATAAACCCAACCAGTTGTGATCATTGAACTAGTGTCTAAGCTATCTCTAGTCGTTTCAATGGCATTGGCCGAGTTAGTAATTGTTAATGCCATTAAAATTGTTAAAGTAAGTTTTTTCATATTGTCCCTCAAATTTATTCTTCAGATTCGTTTGGTATATAAAGTGCTACGTTGATAAGTTGATCAACATCTTCATCAGATAGCTGGTCAAGGCTTTCAATTTGTCCGCCCGCTTTTAAATCTTCTCTTACCATCTCTCTTAGAGAGTCGATAATATCGATATCGCGTCTTTCAATAGCACGCTCAATTTCTTCTCTGTTGTAAATTCCTAGAGATTCTTGTGTCATCTGAACTGCCTCAGATGGATTAAATACTGCAAGTGAAGCTAGAAATGTTGCATGAGTTACTGATCCTACTGCTTGGATTGCTAGTCCGATTGGGGCCACTGTGAAAGCTGTCGCAACAGATGTTGATGGCATATCTTCATTCATTAGACTTGGCATTGCTTGCACATTACCTGCAAACGTTACTAAAGCAGCAGCTGTAAGAAGTATTCTCTTCATAAATTCGTCCTCTCTTCGTCTTCGTCTTTTTGTTTGGCCAATATATACGAAAAAGGCCCCGAAAAGGGGCCTTTTGAAATATATATATAGTAATTTTTATTTTTTAAAGATCAGAAAATGCGATCCTCAATACTTATAGGCCATATGTATAACTAGTATCTGTATTAAAATTTGCACCAGTTGTATTGGCCCCAGTAAAGTCTGTCTCGTAGAGGTTTGCACCAGTAAAGTCAGCGTCCTGTAAGAGTGCTTTATTAAATAGAGCATATTCAAGGCTTGCACCTTTAAAAGAAACGCCAATAAGGTTTAGATTAGAAAAGATTAAGTCGTCTAATTTGGAATTATCAAAACTTGCTTTCCCTGAGATATACCAATTGGCACCATTGATATAACGAGAAGCACTTAAATCTGAGTTATTAATCTCAAAACTCGAAAATTCGGCACCATTAAAGTCCACACGGTGTAAGATTGAGCCCTTAATCTCAAGTGATTCAAAGCTTGTATTTGTAAGGTTGGCGTCACTTAAATTAACATCATTAAACTCAATATTCTTAAGAATAGCTCCACTAAAATCAACATTCTTTAGGCTTGAATTCCTAAAACTAGAATGTTGAATATGAGAATTTGCAAAGTTAAGTCCATCTAATTGTGAATCACTAATATTTAATGTCGCGTAGTGTAGCGGTCCTGTGATTGCATCAAGGCCGTAAACATCTTTCAAAGTTGACTGAGTGATCTCAAGATCGACACTTGCTCCGTAGAGGCTGGTGTAGATCATCTTCGAGTTATAAATTTTAGTATTGATGAAAGTAGCACCATCAAATAGTGTGTTTGTTAAATTAGAACTATTAAACTCAGACTTATAAATATGGGCATTTCCAAGTCTGGCGTCAGTTAGGTTTACATCAACGAAATTCGACTCTCTAATACTTGTCTTACTAAGTTCTGAATTGATAAAGCTTGTGTTATTAAAGGTTGCCTGAATTGTTCCTTCAATTGTCGTATTGTCAAAGATTGAGTTTTTTATCTCAGTCTTAATTGAATTTCCGATATTTGTACCCTTAAATTTAACGAAGCTAAAGTCAGCTCTTTCAATTTTTCCAGTAATTGTTCCACCGTTAAATGAAGCATTAATGAAGAGTGAATTACTAACCTTAAGCCCTTTGAAGTCACCATGGAAGTTGGCGTTATTCATATTGACATTGGAAAGGGTGAGATCACTCGTTCCATAAGTTGTTTTACCGATATTTTGAGCACCGACAAAACTTGCCTTATCAAAAATGAGGTTACTAAAAGAGACTCCGTAGAAATCGACTCCTGAAAATTCGTTATTATAGAATTTCGTATCCTCTGAGAATTTGACTCTCTGGAGATTGGCAGAGTTAAATGTTGAGTTTGATAGGTCGGCCTTTCTAAGTGTCATTGCTTTAAGACTTGCACCATTGAAATTTGATGATGTTAGAGTTGAATTCTCACTCGTAGTAGCATTTGACAGGTTTGAGTTTTCAAATTCTGAGTTCTTGATTGTTACCTTACCTAAATTAGCTTTTTCAAAATTCGCGTTATCTAAATTAGACTTAATTGAGTCAAACGACTTCGTAGAAAAATCTTCAAATTTTGAATTACTTAGGTTGGAGTTTTTAATACTAATTTTACTAACAAATTGATTTGAAAAATTACAGCTCTTGCAAGAT
Source organism: Halobacteriovorax sp. CON-3 (assembly GCF_043196995.1). Classification (NCBI taxonomy): domain Bacteria; kingdom Pseudomonadati; phylum Bdellovibrionota; class Bacteriovoracia; order Bacteriovoracales; family Halobacteriovoraceae; genus Halobacteriovorax; species Halobacteriovorax sp. CON-3. The sequence continues at coordinate 712,614 of NZ_JBEBNA010000001.1, read as the reverse complement.
GATCCATCGAAGCTAATAGAGCTGTTAAATGTGCCATTTGGGCCAGGGGTGAAGTTTGAACCGTCAAGTGTCGTTTTAGTGAATGAGTAATTATAAACTGCATTTGAAAAGTCGATACTATCTGCATTGATATCATTAAATATAATATCTCCAGGATTTCTTCCCTTGATCTTAAAATCTTCAAGTTTTCTAACCTGGAAAAATCCTAGTTGTGATATCTTGTCATCTATGAACTCATTGGATGTAACTTCACTCATCTTATCAATTTTAAGTAGGCTAATGCGGTTGTTTTGAAACCTATTCCTATAAAGGAGACCATTAGAAAGGAAGGTTGATTCGAATATATTCTTATTAAAATTTGAATGTTGAATATTTGTCGAGTTAGCTTTTGTATTTGAAAAATTACTATTACTTATATCGACTGATATTAGTTTTAGCCTACTGAATATAATGTTTTCAAATGTTGAATCTTCGATTTTTGTATTATCGATTTCCAGCCCTAAGATATGATTAGAGCATCCTCCATATTTCTCTGAGAATTTACTGCCTGTGATATTGCTATCTTTAATCGTGTTGATACCTTTTCCGTTGTCACACCCTCTATTTAAAATATTTATTCTATTGATTGTGGCATCAGTAAGATTATTTGTATGAAATTGTCTTCTAAAAGTAACTTCATTTAGGTTGTTATATGAAAATTTAACGTTTGAAACATTCGTTTCAAAAATAACGTTCTTAAAGCTTGTCCCATTGAATTCGACATTTGATATCCCTTCAGACTGCTTGAAAGTCTTACTTTGAAAAGTCGTATCACCAAATTTTGAGCCAGTGATGTCTTTTGAGTAGATATCGAGCTTATTGTACGGAGCTGAATTTAAGTCTATAGAAGTGAAGTCAAAGCATTGATAATGTTCTAGTTCCTTCATCTCTTCATATGAGCTAACTTGATTAAGCCCTGTTTTTCCACCTCTCGAGAATGTACATTCTTTATTTTTATCATCCCAGCTGGAGTATTTAGAAGTAGAGTCAGAACTAGAATTATCCCTAGGAGGATCAGGAAGGTGAATTGTCCAACCTGTTGCCTTTTCTCTGTCAGAACTAGAAGTAGGGGCAAAGTTTTTTATACATTCTAGAGTTTGTTCAAGTGTATCTGCATGGCAATAACCACCACTTACTTTTGAGGCAAGTTCCTTCATGTAGATACTATTTTCATGACCTATTTGAACTAAGTCGATGCAATGGCAGGTACTCCTAACATAACTTGAATTACTATTTGTATTCTTCATTCTCCATTCGAAGTTTACATATAATTCTCCATCTTGTTTATGGTAAGTTGAATCATCGACTATTGCTATGAAGTTGGTGCATTCTGGTATTTGTTTAAACACATTAAAATCGTCATAATAATCGGAACCTAGACCATTAAATATATGACTATTTTCCCAGATTCTTGGTTCTTTTCCAGTTTTTGGATTTCTATAATCTTCTAAATTCTGTCGTATGAGCTTTCTTTGTTCTATTTCCCCAAGAGGATGATTTCCTTTCGAGGGATGACCATAGAGGTTGGGCATGTGATGTTCATATAAAAAGATCAAGTCTTTGTTAGTATTATCTTTACAACTTCTAGCATAAGACTCTGTTTGAAGTGCTAAAAGCATCAATATCGTTGTGATTAAAATTTTCATAAGCTTAAGATACCTTAAAAGTGCCTAGATTCGATTGGCCCTTGTATAAATTACAATAATATATGTTTTTAATGCACTATTTAATAACATGTAAGAAATCAAACATTAACTAGGTTATTTTATGAAAGGTCTTTTTGCGTTTATCGCATTCGCTCTATTACTACTTCCACTATCAGGAAATGCTAAATCAATTGAGGAAAATCAGGTACTTGAAGAGCATACTTCTGCAATTTCAAGTGTTGCGATTAGTCCCAGCGGTAAATATATTGCAACGACTGACCGTGGTGGACGAATGTTAATAAGAAAAGATGGTGAGTTATTTTTTGATAATACATTAGAAGTAGAGATTACTGATTTAAGTTTTATAAGTGAAGATCAATTCTTAATGTCTACAAGGAATGGTATTGTTGCACGTATTAATCTATCTGATTTTACTGATAAAAAAAGCTATAATATATCTGATAATTCATTACTTAAATCGACAGTTTATGAATCTTATTTTGTAACCGTTGATCGTCTAGGTAGTATTTTCTTTGTGGATACTAATAACGACGAATCTGGTGCCATTACAGAATATAGTAATATCGGTGTTAGAAGTGCCGATATTTTTTCTAAAGGTGCTCTAAATGTTCTATTAGGTACGAGAGATGGAAGAGTCATCGTTAGAGACCTAACAAGTACAGATGTTCTCGTAGACAAAAAACTTGATGGATTTGCAATTGCACAGGTTGGTTTTAGTAAAAATGGAAATTATATTTTTGTTACTGACCGCTCTGGTCAAGTTAAAGTATACAACGATGATTTAAGTAATTTAGTTTTCGAGCATAATTTTAATACTCAAGTTCATGCACTTATTATTCAAAACTCTTCTTTAACCCTTGCAACGGGTAAGAAGATTCATAAAATAAACTTATTAAATAAGTCTCAAAGTGAGTATGAACTAGAGCTTGGGCAAGTAACCGATATGGCCCTAAATGCTTCTGGTACAAAAATTGTTCTTGGTCGTCGTGATAGCAAAGTATCACTTATTACATTCAAAGAAATTGTAACTAATTCAAGGGATATTCCACTATTTAATGCGATTTGCACAGGGAGTATAGACGCTGTTAAATCTCTAATAAACGGTAGTGCAGATGTGCATATGTATGACAATGTTGGCAATACTGCATTGTTAAAAGCTGCGCAATGTATTCCACAATCTGAAACCAACCTTAGATTAGAATTGTTTAAATTACTTGTTGAAAATGATGTATTAATCGAGCGTATAAATCGTAAAGGTTATAATGTTTATGAATTTGTAAATACTGCTGAAAAAGAGTTCTTAGAAGCAAGACAACTTGAACTAAACCGTGCTCTTTCTCAATATTCACAAGAAGGAGATATTAGTAAAGTCCGTTCCCTCTTAGCAAAGGGTGCAAATATAAACTATGTGGATATCTTTGAACGCACTCCTTTGATGTACGCTGCCGAGTCTAATAATATCAATTTAGTAAAACTATTACTTAGCGACTCTAATTTAAATATTGGTCAAGAAAATGGTCTGTCTCAAACAGTTGATGATCTTATTAAAGATGAAGAAGTAGAAATTATTTTAAATACATATACTGAAAAGATGGCCAAGGGGTTTGAGTTAATGGCCAAAGGTCTTTATGAAAATGACCTTAATGCATTAAAAGAAGCTGTCGAAATATACAATATCAACCCTCTTTTAATGGACACTGTTTTTGTAAAATTATTTATTGAGGAAGAAGAGAATCAATCTTTTACTTCTTATGCTGCGATGAATGGATTTAGTGAAGTTCTTGATTATTACTTTGCACACGGTGGTTTAATCTCTAACCCTAATAATAATTATTTTATTAATTCTGCAAGATATGCATTAGACGTTGAAACACTTAGGGTTTATTTGAAGTATGGAGCCGATTTAGAACTTACAAAGTCACAATGCTCTAATACATTTTCGCTTGTTGCAAGTAATGGAAGCCTAGAAGATTTAAAAGTTTTATTCGAAGAATTTGGTTTTCGAGAAATAGTGTCTCACTGTAAAGGTTCTGAAACAATTTTAAATAGGATTATTAAAAGGGGTGACACCAGTATTTTAAGATGGGCAATCAATGATGCCAAATTTGATCTTAACTATTCATTAAATGGTGTTTCTCCTATTTCGATGGCAATAAGTGAAGGACTTACTTCTTATGCGATTGCTTTAAAGAATAGTGGCGCCAAGCTAACTAAGTTTGAAGCCTATTCATCTCTTCGTTTACATGAAGGGGAGATTGTTGGTGGCAAGGCCATGGTAAATTTTCTAAAAAGAGAATTCGGCTTTAATGAAACTGGAGATGGTGACGAGTTAAGAGCACTTTTAACTGCAATTCGCGAAGGGAATACTGACATGGCGCTGGCCTTAGTTGATATTGGCGTGAAGCTAAAACAGCCAGAGACGACGAAGTGGGAACAGCCCATTTCTCTTATTGTAAAATTAAAGAATGAAGAACTCTTAAGAAAATATATTGAGAAGTATAGTTTATTTGAGCAATTTCTTACTAAGTATAAGGTTTCTGCCGCACAAGTCGCTGCTGCATATGACTCTATTGATTGGTTAATGGATGTGGCGCCTCATGCAGGTGATTATGAAGAGACTATAAAACCATCATTAATTGGAAAGTTTAATCTTGTACAGATTGTCTGTCTTTTAAATGACAATGTGAAAGCTCTAGAACGCTTTGCTGACCCAGGATACGCGAATCCTTATAGTAAAGGATATGGCTTTTACAGAGAAGCACCAAATTGTTTTGAAAGAGTGAAGAGAGATTATGAGAGTATAAAGAAACTTAGAGAAATGGTAAGACCGGAATCAAATGAGACAGAGTCGAGTGTATCAAATCTTTACTCCAGCTTACTTACTGAGTCCGATTTTAACTTTAGCTACTTTAAACTCGACGATCAATCATTCTCATTTCTAGTTGCTAAAAAAGGCTGGCACGATCTTTATGAAAGATTAAGAGGTGGAGCAGATTACTTTGAAGCTGTCTTTGCAGGCCTCAAAAAGAATATTAAATTCTTAGATAATCTCTTAGCTAATAATTATCATATTGAATACGCTGAAAAAATTGATGAAGAGTTTGGATATCGTTATGATTATAAATATTCTCATAAGGTATATTCAGGTATTTTAGAACACTTTGTTAATTCCCTTAAGAAAAGAAATCTTTTTATTCCAGATGTCTATTTACTTAGGTCCGTTGAGTATTTTTCATATCGAGATGAGGCATCTCTTTATTTAGAATATGCAGAAAAATTTGCTGATTATGTTGCAAAAAGAGGTAGTGATCATATTAAAGCACTTTATGTGAAATATCTTCCTATTCCTACGTTGATTGATTTATTTAAGCGAAACTCCTTCGAGAGACTCAATATTAAGAACATTTCAAGCGATAGAATCACGAAAGATGATGTTTATGAGAGATTTAAGGAGATTTCTGATCCTGTTGTTCGAGAAGAATTTCTATTAATGGTTATAAAAGCAAATGATTCATTGAGATTCTCTGATTTCATTTCTGAAGCAATATTTAATAGCTTTTTAACGATGAAAAAATTTAGCGTTAATAATCTAAATCTTATTAGTTCTTATTATCAGGGTGATAACAAAGGTAAAGTGAATGGCTATTTTTTATCAAGGTTTATTAAAGAAGGTAATATAACTGCTTTAAAAGAGTTAATTGCAATAGGCCTTGATCTAGACTATGACTACTTTGCTGCTTGGGAAACTTTACTTATGAGTGCTGCACGAGAAGGAAATAAAGAAGTTGCGAAGTTTCTCTTAGACTCAGGAGCGGATAAGAATAAGAAGAATAGAAATAAAGACAAAGCATGGCAAATTGCTAAAGAGCATGGCCATAAGGATTTAGCAAAATTTATAAGATGGTATTAATTGATAGAAGAAGGCCAGCTGTAAAGCTGGCCTTTTTTATTAGTTGATATGGTTTGATAATTCGCTAATCAGGTCCTGTGAGCGTTTCACAAAGAGGTCGCGCTCTTCTGGTTTTAGGCCTTCGCTAGAGATTCCAGCTAGGTCTTCAACGTGCTGACATAGCTTCTTTGCCAGGTCTTCATTCTTACCACTTGCGTGGATCTTGAATGCACTTTGAACTAGTGGGTTCGATGTATTTACAACAAGGGTTTTCTTGATAGGGAATTGGTGATCACCACCCATTGACTGAGTCATTTGAGCAAAACGCTTCATTGACTCATCAACTTTGAAGTATGCAGGTGTTTGAGCGTTGGCCATGCGACCAATTTCAAGGCCTTTGCTTGCCGGTGCTTCACCTTCTTTTTCTTCAAGTTTGATATCGAGGAATTTTGCAAACATCTCTTTAACTTTTATATCGTCTTCAGACGTTGATTCATTTCCTAGAAGGTTTTCAATTTCTGAGTCAACACTTACAAATTTGATTTCAACTTCTTCTTCACCTTTTTTGAATTTCTTCATCTCTGAGTGTTGAATAAAGTGTGGATCAATATGGTTGTCTGTTTCAAGCGCCCAAATTCCAGCTTCTTTAAGTTGAGCTAGAAGTGATTGGTTGGCAGCATCCTTTTCAAAGTATAGGATTTTTCCTGCCATCTTCTCTGTATACTCTGCTGGTACTGATTCAAGGTATTCGTTAAGTGTAACGAATTTTCCTTCGTTCGTTTTGAAGAGGGCGCGCTCGCGCATGATTGCATCAAATTTTTCATCTGATACACAGCCGTATTTTACGAATAGGCCAATATCATTCCAGATGCTCTCATACTTTGCTCTATCTTTCTTGTTAAGAAGCTTAAGTGCTTCTGCAACTTTTTTCACAATATAGTTTGAGATCTTTCTTACGTTTGGATCACCTTGTAGAGAAGAGCGTGAAACATTTAGTGGAATATCATGTGAGTCAATTGCACCTTTTAGAAGTCCTAAGAATTCAGGAATAATATTCTTTACGTTATCAGATACAAATACCTGACGGCAGTAGAGGCGAATATTCTTATCACCAACTGGCTTCATTGGATTGTACTTAGGGAAGAAGAGAATACCATTTAAAGTAAATGGGTGATCAACATTTAGGTGAATCCAAAATAATGGTTCGCCGTCCATTGGAAATAGCTTGCGATAAAGACCTTTGTAATCTTCATCTGTTAATTCTTTTGGATCACGCTTCCAAATTGGGTTAGTGTCGTTAATGATTATTGGTTCAACGTCTTTACCTTTGTCATCACCATCTTGGATCTTCTCATTTACATCGCGAAGAGAAATTTCGTATGGCATGAAATCACAGTGATTAGAAAGAGTTTCATTAAGTTTCCACTTGTTTAGAAATTCTTCTGATTCACCATTTACGTGAAGAGTGATTGTTGTCCCAACTTCTTTCTTATCTGAGTCTGTAAAAGTGTATTCAGTGTCTCCTTCACAAGTCCATTTTGTGGCCTTTGAACCTTCTGTCATTGAAAGTGAGTCAACTTCAACTTTGTCTGCGACCATGAAAGCAGAGTAGAAGCCAAGTCCGAATTTCCCGATGATATCCTTATTTGATTCACCGCCAGCATCTTCCATCTTTTTGATAAACTCTTCTGCTCCAGAGAAGGCAAGTTGAGCGATATACTTTTCAACCTCTTCTTCAGTCATCCCAATCCCGTTATCTGTTACGGTAATTGTCTTTGCTTCTTTATCAACGGCCACTGAGATTTTTCCTGTAGGGTTCTCTGCTCCTGTTTGGCGAGCTAGAGTTGATCTCTTCGTGATAGCATCACTTCCATTGGCAATTAGCTCGCGGATGAAAATATCATGCTCTGAGTAAAGCCATTTCTTAATAATTGGAAAAATGTCACTTGTAGCAACGGAAATCTGTCCTGTGCGATTAGTCATCGATACTCCTTCATATATAATCAAGTAGATAATTGTCTTATGCTTCAAAGATGGGAGCTAAAGTGTCTACGTCAAGGGTGGAGAGTAAAAAATTTACTTAAATTCTTAAAATCATTGAAAAAATTAGGTATAAGATAGGAATTCATAATTTATAGAGAGGAAAGCACATGGAAAACCATGTTCAAGATATACAATTAATTTCAACAGGTGGAACAATCGAGAAGTCGTATAGTGAAAGTGACGGCTCTTTAAAGAATCGCGACTCTTTTATTCGCCAGACTATTATTGACCGCTTAAGGCTTCCATACACTAAGCTGCATATTACAAATATCATCAATAAAGACTCTCTGTACTTTACAGACTATGACCGTCAGGTGCTACTAAAGACAATTAAGGCACAGTTGGAGAAAAATATTCCACTTATCGTTCTTCACGGAACTGATACCATGGCAAAGTCTGCTAAATTTGTTTACGACGCTCTAGACGGTGCAAAGGACCTTCAGGTGCCGATTATTTTTACTGGGGCGATGAAGCCTATGGGTTTTGTTGATAGCGATGCCTTTCAAAATGTTACAGAAAGTCTATATGCTGCTAAAATAGCAGATGCAGGTATTTATATTTCTTTTCACGGTCAATTATTTAAGGTTCCGGGTGTGAGAAAGAATCATGCGAAACGAACTTTTGAGTATATTGAAGACTAGATCAAAGGGGGATGCAAATGGATATGCATCATGAAGAGGAAACAATTGAAGTAAGTAAGGACTTTTCTTTTATTGATTCAATGTATGAATCAGTAAGTGCAATGAAGGGGAACCTTGCTCACTATCTACCACTATTTTTTCTATCATTTGCGATTAAGGCCTACGGCCTTGCTTATTTTAATGCCCAAGATGATATGACAGTTATTACTGTCGCCGCAGTAAATGTCTTTGGGACAATTATTCAGTCAGTCTTTATTTTAAATTTCTTTTTCTTTGCTTTTGAGAAATTACAATATCGAGTTTCAAAAGTTCTCTGGGATATTCCAACGTATATGTTCTATGGCTTTTTAACATCTCTTTTAATGATATTAGGGGTGGCCTTCTTTATTATTCCATTTTTCTACGTGGCCTACTTCTATAGTTTCGTGGCCATGACGGCGATTCTCTTTGATAAAGAAGGGGAGTCTAATTTTGCCATTACAAAGAAGAAAGTCTCAACACTTGGGGGAACATACTTCTTTTATCTGGTGATGGTCTTCATTATTTCTGGGATCTCTCAGGTCGTTACAAATTATGCTCCTGGAGCAGGAATTACTATTGAATTAATCTACGTAATTTGTCTGTTACTGACTCTTATCCAAGATGTCCTAACAGGGGTTATTGTTTCTTTATTTAGAAAGGCCTAATTCTTTCCACAAACACTCAAAATTGCACATATTTAAGGCAGCTGATTTACGATCTAATTCGTAAATTCAGCTCCTTAGCGCTTCATCGGCATATTTTTCAAGTTCAGGGTTAATATTTACTTAGGGTTAACTTAATTTTCGCTCAATTCGATAAGTGGAGTGAAGATTATTAACTTAAGGCCTAATAAATGATGAAGAATGTCTTAGTCTACCTATTCACACTTTCACTTTTTGTTTCTTGTATGGAGCAGCCTCGCTCTGTGCGCGATATTGTGGATAATCCATCTGAAGGTGTTGGAAGCGGTGATAATGGGAATGGCGGTTCATCAGGAGGGAATAATGCTACAGACGGCGATAATGAAGTCGTAACAAGTATTCCTGAATCGACGGCCGTTGAAATCACACAAATCATTGATCCAAATACAGGGTCTTTTAAAAAGAAAGTATCGATCCCTAAAGACTTTAGAGGAAAGCTTCACTTAACAGGTTTAAATATTTCCTCACTAAAGAATCGTGTTGTTAAAGGACGTTTCTACTTTGGCCGTGAGAGAACACCAATTGTTCTAGACGGAGTTGTTGGACAAGTTCCAGGATCTGGTATTACTGAGTTTTCAACAATTAACGTTATCACATTTGATTTAGCAGATAAGAAGTTTAACGATATCAGACTTCTTTATGATCTATTTGACTACAATGATTATGACAATGATACGGCCGAAGATATTGAAGGTGATGCAACAAATGCAGGTCTTTACTGTCGTGGCCTTCGTTTAGAAGATGATCCAACTTTTACATCTTCAATTAGTCACCCATACTGTAATCAAGCAGGGGATGTATGTCTTTACTCTTATGCAAAGATTAAAGATCAAACTCTTTGGTATGACGAAATTGTTAATGCAGAAACTGTTTCAAAAACAAATACTCCTGTCTTTGAGCAAATTGATATTGAAGGTAATCTTCTTGCAAATGAATCATTAGAAACAAATCTTTATAAGTGTCTTCCTGATAAGAAAGATTCGGCGATGTTTCAAAGCCTCTTTGGTGTAAATCACCCAGCGGCCGTAGGAACAGCTCTGGCCCTTGGTGGTGGAGCCTATGATTACCGAGGTCCATATCGTATTCACAACGAAGACGAATGGGAAATTAAAGGGGCAGCAGTTTATCAGTCGGGAACGACTCCAAGTGCAATCTTTAAAGCGCCTCTAGCTGGTGCGGCAGACTTTACAAATATTGCATCAGGTACTCAGGCATACCTTTTCCCACGTGCAGGCAAGATTAATTATCAAACAACTGGAATTCAATACCTAGGTTCTCAATCACCATTTGCGAACCGTTCGGTTCAAACATTAAATGCGGCCGGTGATACGTACTATATGGATGGTTGTAATATTAGAGCTAAGAATTATAACGCCTCTACGGGGGAGACCGTTTCAAGTTGTAATGTTACTGGAACAATTGAACTGTTTACAATGGAAGATGGTTTTGAAGTTCAGATTGCAGAAACGAAAGAAATTAAATTACAACTTCTAAAGACTGGTCTTGGTGCTAAAGAGGGTTACGACTTCAATTCACTTAAGTCATGTAGTGCAAATCGTGAATGTGGATCAGGAGAGTGTTGTTTTAATAATCGCTGTTTTTCTCGCTCAATTGTAGGGCAGTGTAGTGATGATTTTGATTCATCTGGAAACCTTCCAACTGGAAATAGTTGTGGTTCAGACTTTGACTGTGCTTCACTTTGTTGTGATGGAACGACAAATACATGTCGTGATCATATTAATAATGACTTTGAACAAGTTCTTTGTTCAAAAGTTCCAAACCAGAGTTGTGTCTCGAAAGAGTTCTGTCGTATCGAATACGTTAGACAGTGTTACCTCATTCGCGTCAACGACCCGAATAACGCTCTTTCTTGTGAGAAGAGATGTTACTCTGTTCCAACTTTTGGCGATTGTGTAAATGGTCTTTGTAAGCCACCAATTACACCTCAAGAGCCAGCGACTCCAACAACGCCTGCAGATTGTTCGGGTGAGGATGTTCTGGATTCACCGCCATTTAACTTGAGTGACCTGTAGCGATCGTTTGTATCCTTATACGGTTGCTCAAGCCTGCGGACTTTTCTATAATGCTTAAGAACTATTAAGTAAGAAAAGTGGAGAAATCATGTTTAATAAAGATTGTTTCCTAGATCATATTGCGATCGCAGTTGAGAATCTAGATAATGCCGAAAAAATTTATCGTGACTTAGGTTTAGAATTTAACCACCGAGAAGTGGTTGAAGATCAACAAGTGACGACTTCTTTTGCTCATATTGATGAAAATGCTCATGTTGAATTACTTGAACCTATTAACGGTCAGGGACCAATTGCCAAGTATCTTGAGAAAAAAGGTCCAGGGATTCACCATATGTGTTATCGCGTTCCAGATGTTGCAAAAAAGTCACAAGAGCTTAGGGACTTAGGTTATAATCTTCTCTATGAAGCGCCACGCAAGGGAGCGAATAATTGTTTAGTGAACTTTATTCACCCTAAATCAACTGGTGGAGTTCTCATCGAGATTGCTCAAAAAATGTAAGGAGAAAGAATGCAAAATATTTATCTGCCGCCATTAACAAAGGTAAACAAGTATCTCATCGGGATCATTGTCGCATCCTTTGTCATTAGCGCAGTCTTTGCACAATTTCTAAATATTTCTCTTGTTAATATTTTAGGCCTTAATGTTTCGGCACTTAAGGCCGGCCTGATTTATAAGATGGTAACTTATCCATTTGTGAATACTGGCCTTTTCAATGTCGTCTTCACAGGACTTCTCTTTTGGTTTCTTGGAAGTGATCTTGAGGCACGCTGGGGAGCAAGAAGATACGTTCAGTATATTATCATTGCTGTTCTCGTTAATGCTTTTGCTTACACACTTTTTGCACTCTTTATGGGTGGGGCAACGATTAATTATCCATTCCATGGAATGGCATTCTTATCATCTGCAATGTGTGTGAGTTATGCTTGTATTTATCCGGATCGTATTTTTCAATTCTTTATGATCATTCCGGTTAAGGCCAAGTACTTCTGTTTAATTCTGGCAGGGATGAATGTGTACCAAGGCTTCTTCACTCCAGGTGGAGCACAGGCTTTTGCAAATATTGCTTCAATGATCTTTGGTGCTGTATTTGTCTTAGGTTTTAGGGCCCTTGGAAATTATGTTCGCAACCAAGGCTCTCGCATTGCTCCTAAGCAAGGTGGAAAGAAGACAAGTAAGAAAAAGAAGAGTCATCTGCGCTTAGTTGATGATGAGGAGCGTCCAAACCCGGATGAGCCAAGGTTTTGGCAGTAAGCTTTTTAAGTCCCTGATATTTTTAGGGGTTTCCAAAGCAAATAACACATGATATAAAGCTACATTATTATAAATATATCAATCGTTAATTTTTTAAATAAGGAAATTCAATGAGACTTTCAAGAGCGTTACAAGAGAAAATTTTAGACCTAAGATTAAGAGATAAGCTTATCGCTGAAGGTAAAGTAACTAAGGCTCAGGTTGAAGAATACCTAAATGGATTAAATGACGAAGAGTCAAATGTTACGACAACTGACGAGTCAACAGCTCCAGGAATGAAGCAATAATTCAGAATAAAATTTTTTATATAAAGGCCGCTTTCTTAGCGGCTTTTTTTTTGTCTTTTTTAAATATTTTCAGTCAGAAATTCAAATAAACTAGAGGCCACTGGCCCCAGCTTTCTAGCGTTTAAGTAGGCGAGGTTTAGCTCGTTTACCATATGATCTTTTGTCCCCTTAAAAAGCATCAGTTTTGATTTATTATCAGAGCGCTCAATAACGTGCAGAGGTAAAACAGAGATTCCTACTCCGGCAAGAGTAAGGCGCAATACCCCTTGAACGTCCATTAACTGGGCCTTTGGTTGTTTGTGGAAGTTCTTATTTAAGTGGTACTTAAACCAACTGGTGATAACGGGTGAGCCTTCAAGGTATGCAATGAAGTCCAGTTCATCGGCCTTTTTAAATTTTGTCGTCTCACTTAATTGGTGCTCGCTTGCGTATTCTTTTGAACAGCAAAGAATAAGCCTTTCACTTGATAAGTTCTTAGTTGCAATCTGTTTTGGAAAGTTGAAACTATCAGTAATAGCAAAGTCTAATCCGCCATTTAAAAGAAGCTGACTTTGTCTTGCAGCGTGGTCGTAGTTAATTTGTAGTGACACTTCAGGGTGTAGCTTTAGCCATTGGGCGATTATAGGCAAGAGCCTGTTATTACCAAACTCAATTGGCATTCCAATATGAAGTGTTCCTTTAAGCGCATTCTTTTTGGCCGAAACTTCCCCGAGGGCCTTTTCTAGATTTTCAAGAATCTGGCGACACTCGCGGTAAAGCCAGTGGGCCTGCTCTGTTGGGAGAACCTTCTTGTTGATTCGGTCAAAGAGTGAGATTTGCAGTAGCCCTTCAAGGGATTTGATGTGCTGAGAGACTCCTGGCTGGGTCATGGCAAGGTTTTTTGCGGTCTGAGACATATTCATCGTTTCATAGACTTCGATGAATACACGTAGAGTAGGAATAGAAATATAGTCTATATTCATAATTTCAATACCTTAGCTTGGTTCTATAGGTTCAAGTATAACATATAATTATGGATAATGATTATTATATATAATTTCTACTAATTTATTCTTTGTTCTATAACTCCTTTCACAAGATAAGACTTTGAATTTTTAAAAAATGTTTAGGGAGAAGGATTATGAGTAAATTAGTTTCAATTATTTTTCTTGCAGTATTAGCAATGAATGTAAGTGCAAAAGAAATTATTCTTAATGGTGATCTACTTGATTCTCAATCATTTAGAGGAAGAATCTTCAAAGTTATTATCACTGAGCAAAATGAAGAAATTGAATTAGTTAATGAGTACTTTGAAACTCAAAGCTGTGAAGATGGACAATTTGCTCTTAAGCAAGAAGGACTAGGTAAGTACAAGCTTGAGGCCGTTCTTAACTGTAAGAATTGGGTTGATGAGCCAAGACAACTTAACGTATGTCCAGAAATTTTCGCTCCTGTTTGTGGTGCCATCAGTGGTATCGACGGAGACGCATTTATTAGCTTTCCAAATTCGTGTGAATTATATCGTGCAAAGGCCATTTATGTAAATGAAGGCCGTTGCGAGTAATTTTAAAAATTTCCTTTTTTTAAAATTCCCATGTGTTGTTGTCTTAAGGCCCGCTTCCCTCGCGGGCCTTATAACATTCTGGTTCTAATTTACATATTAATAAACATCCTTCTTAATTTATTCCCATTACTATAGCGCGAATCCTTTGAATGACTCCCTTTGAGTGCAAAGTGTTTTTGATGGTAATTTTGCTTTCGTTTGCGTTTCCCTTTTTTGTATCGACGAGTTTTCTTTCTTAGTTTTTGCTTACGCTCAGCTAAGTCGTACTCAGTAGAAATACTTTCCGTATTTTCTCTTCGTGTATCAAAACGAGCTTCAAATGCAGGAAGCCCTAGTCCTAGATAGAATAGTAGTAAGTAAGATCGCATGGAGACCTCTCAATTTAAAATTGTGTAAATGCAAGAATGAATTTTAAATGTGAGAAGTGTTCACGATAATCACCTCGGGTTAATTGATTGAAATAAAGGAATGGATTTCTAAGTGATTATAGATTCATGATTTCTAAACTATAGCATAGATTTGAGTATCGTGGTTATTGAACAACGAATTTTGAATAAAATACTTCTTTAACAACTTTTTTCTTCGCTAAGTAGTTGATACGCTTTTTAATTCGCCCTTCAAAGATTAGCTTTCCTGAAAGTGAGTTAAGCTCGTCTGGCTCAATTGATGCAGCAACATCAATAATAATATCGTAAATTTGAGGTCTGATTGGATCAAGCAGCTGCGAGTCTTCCTCACTGAAAAGAACGAGGTTTATTTGAACATCGAGAAATCTAAGACGGCGAGTTGCTGAGTCTAGGTTTACAGTGATTTTATCCAAGACGTAAGTTGTCGGGAAGTTGATTTGCTTGAAGTCATCTTTGAGTGCTTGCATTTCTGTCGCACTATTTGGCAGCTCTTTCTTGTAGATAATATTGGTGTAAACGAAGACACCAACTGTGGCCAACGTCGTCAGTAGCAAGAGTGCAATAATAATTTGATCAAGTAATTTTCTTCCTGTCATAATACTATAATATCATAGTTATTTTGGTGATTTAACTCGCTTGTCGCTAGGTAGAAAATACTTTTTTATGAGTGTTATATTCCGAGTGGAGCACTCGGTCTATGCACTCGCTATAAAATTTGTATAAAATACTTTGCCTGTGATTATTTATGGAGGATGAAATGGGTAAATCTAATAAGAATAAACGCAATAAGAAGTATGTAACAAACCGCAAAGAAGTGAAAAGAAGTTCTGCAATGAATACTTGGATTCTTCTGGCAGTGACGGCAATTGGTGCATCTGTCGTTATTTACTTATCATAAGTAATTTTAGTGTTTAACAAAATATTCAGTACTTGATGCGCAGCTAATGCATGCGCATCGCTTCATTTGGCCATAAATTTTGTGATTATGGTTCAAGTTTGCTAGCATTTTACCCTTCACACGTGAAAAGAATTTACTTTAAAAGAGGGAATATGTTTAAAACTTTACTCGCAATTGCTGCGGCCATTTCTACTTTCTCAGCTCAGGCCGAAATCTCAACTTACCAGTCACTTCCAAAGGATTACGTAAGTACAATTAATCCAAACTCTTTCATTGAAGACGAAGTTACAACTGGTGGTTTTAACGAGCTAATGAAGTATGTTGTAGCAGCTCCTTCTCAAGAAGATGCTGGTTCATGTCTTTATATGTCACATACTGGTGTTGTTGAATGGTGGTATAACCGACTAAATAACCTAGAGGGTGATAAGAAAATCAATTTTGCAGAACGCTACTATATGTCTTTAAAGACAAATAAGACAAACCAAGAAGAAATTGAAAATTGGAGAACTGATAATATCAGAAGAATTAATAAAAGTTCTGTGATGTTCTCAAATAAAGACTACCGCTTCACAAAAGGAAATTTTAAGAAGGTAGATGGGAAACGTGTTGTAACTGACGCTAAAGATGAAGACGGATCATATGGAACTCAGTTTAACTGGATTTCTCTAACAGATTCAATTGATAAGAATGCTGTTGAATATAAGCTTCCAAAGTTTAAGAGAGAAGTTCTTCACGTTGATCCAGATAAGGATCAGTGGGCCGTTGCAAAAGCGCCTTCTGATATTGTTGAAAGAATTAAGAAAGCTCTGCATAAAAGAAATGCACCAGTATTAGTTATTTATAATCACAAAGGATTTTGGCACGCTAATTATATCTTTGGTTATAATGACAGCGCTGACACTAAAGGGTGTCCATTTGTTTCTTCTTTTAAACCACATATGGAAGAAAAACGTGACTACTGGTTAGAAAAAGCTGAGAAAACAAAATCAGATTCTTGGCGTGCTAAGTACTTAGCAAATGCTGAAAAAGTTATGGAAAAAGGAAATGCTGTTCAAAAGCGCTACGAAGAAGTTGGATGTGCTTCAAAAGGTGTTTTCTACGTACGTGACTCAATTTATCCAAATGAGAATATGCCAAAATACGATTACGATCTTGTAAAAGAAGGTGAGGAAGATTTCTTAAACGCACCACTTATTGCAAGAGAATATGCTTGGGTACAAACAACGCTAAATCATGCAATTCAGATCTACCCAGAAGGTATGGAGTAAGTTGAGATTTTTAGTTCTATCTTTACTATTTCTCTTATCATTAAATACTAGTGCTACTTGTAGCACTAGTGACTCTCATGAAATTCACGATGTTGTCTTTATTCACGGGATCGCTAGCAATAAAGGTGCCTTTGGTTATTGGGCCGATTACTTAAAAAAATACCATCCAAGTGAGTGCATAAACTCACACTTCTTTGAATACGATACCGGTAATAATAAATTAAATCTTGAAGATTTCATTCAAAGCTTTGACTCTTTCATGCATGAGCGCTTTAAGGAGAGTCACTCTAGAATATCAATTGTTGCCCACTCTCAAGGTGGCCTCATTACCATGTTTTGGCTTAGAAATATGTATCAGGCCCAAGATCCAATCCACTTTAGAGTGAAGAATATAATGACGATGGCCACGCCGTATTACGGGGCAATAATCGCAAATCTTGGCTACTCTCTGGGAACATTCATCTTGCCGATTCTTGGAAAGAAAGAATTAAAGAATATGAAGATCGGCTCTAAGAAAGTCATCGAGACCATGGAGTATTTTAAGAGTCGCGAATTTTTTGAAATGATTGCAGATAAGAATTATGTGACGATTTCTGCAACCTTGGCCCCGAGTATTTTAGATATTGAAGGGGACTTTGCCGTTGCTCCATCGAGCTCCAATCCGAATTTAGTAAGTGAGGATAAGGTTTCAACTCATTATAATATTGATGGTGTCCACTTACGCTTTCGCCTATTTGGAACTCCGGCCACAACACTTGTTTCAAAAAATTGTCTCATTTCACCATCGCGCTGTGAGAATTCAAGTTTGGCCATTTTTGAAAAAGAATTCCTAGGTAATCAAAAAGTTAAAATTAATTATGCGAAAGATATAAATACATTTGCAGTGTATTTAAGAACTAAGGAGAAGGGGCCTATTTGGGTTCATTCTAAAAATATTCAACGTGGCATGCGCTTTAGCTTCATTCACATAAGAGATGATCTCTACTTCTATAAGGGCTACTTGTCTGATGGAGATACTAGTGGTGAGCTCGTTATTACTCAAGGTCCAAGAACTTCAATCATTGAGATAAGCTCAGGGCAGACGAGTTATCTTACTCATTAACATGAAATTGGAATTCACTATATTGTGAACTAATCAAATCAAATACTTCTTTTAGACGGTAATAATCCTGACCTAATTTATTTTGTGCATCTTTAGTATTTGTCCAATATAAACTTAAGTTTTTATCTGTATAAGTTTGAATGAACTCGTAGAGTTCATCGATATTATTTGTGTAAAAGCTTGGGAAATCAAATAGGCGGCCACACTCAACTAAGTAGTCATCAAGTGTATCAAGTCCATTGGAGTTTAATTCAATTTCTCTGCGCATTTATTTCTCATTGCTAAAGGAAAATATATTGTTAGAATCAATTTATGACTAAGTTAATGAGTTTATTCGTATCCTGTCAATTGCTGTTTGGCCTAAGCTCTTATGCTTCTCGTCCAAAAGTTGACCTTGCGAATAGATATCTTAAGGCCCGCAAGCAGTATTTATTGGAGTACACAACTTTTGGAGTTGATGAGTGCTTGAAGCTGCACGCCAGTAAAATTATCCCCAAAGAGGACGGCTCTGGCCGTATTGTTATTGGGACGCCACGTTATTTCCAATTACTTAGTTCTTGCTTCAAAAATATCACCAATACTTGTTACGGTGAGAATTGCATTGTGTCACGTTCCATGTCCAAGCGTTTAAAGAATGTTGACCATGTGGATTCCATTTTGAACGCCCTATGATTTCAATTGTTTTTCCCTAAAAAATTCGACTTAGAAAGTGTCATTTCCTATTTAAAAAGCTATAATATCGCTCAACTATGTTATTTTAAAATACGTTTAATTACCCAAAGGAATTTACATGACTGTTCGTGTTCGTTTTGCACCTTCTCCAACTGGCTACCTACACATTGGTGGCGCTCGTACCGCTCTTTATAGCTACCTATTTGCAAAGGCAAACGGTGGTAAGTATATCTTAAGAATTGAAGATACTGACCTTGAAAGATCAAAGCGTGAGTATGAAGAAGCACAGATTGCTGACCTTAAGTGGATGGGAATTGAGCACGATGAAGGCCCTGATAAGGGTGGTGACTTTGGTCCATATCGTCAGTCTGAAAGACTTGAAATTTATAAAGATATTGCTTGGGATTTTGTTAAGCGTGGCCTTGCTTATCCTTGTTTCTTAACAAGTATCGAGTTAGAGCGCTTAACTGAAAAAGCAACAAATGAAAATAAAGACCCACATGCATACCACGGGCAATACCGTGACCTTGATCCAGCTGAAGCACAAAAGAGAATTGATGCTGGAGAAGAGTATGTTATTCGTTTTAAGAACCCTGGAAAAACTTGGGAATTTACAGACCTTGTAAAAGGACACGTTAAATTTCCTGAGAATATGGTAGGGGATTTCGTTATCTTAAGAGCTAACGGAATGCCTGTTTATAATTTCTGCTGTGTTGTTGATGATGCAAAGATGGAAATGACTCATGTTTTCCGTGCAGAAGAACACTTAAATAATACTTGCCGTCAACTTATGATCTACGATGCAATGGGTGTAACTCCTCCAAACTTTGGTCACGTTTCACTTCTTATTGGTCACGATCGTCAAAAGCTTTCAAAGCGTCACGGAGCAACTTCGGTGACTCAATATAAGGACCAAGGCTATCTTCCAGAGGCCCTAGCAAATTACCTATGTCTTCTCGGTTGGTCGCATCCAGATGAGACGGATATTTTTGATGTTAATGAGCTTAGCGATAAATTTGGTTACGAGAGATTCTCTAAATCATCAGCAATGTATGATATTGCAAAACTTAACTTCTTTAACGAGCAATGGCTTAGAAAGCTAGATGATGTTGAAATTGCAGCTGGTTTTGATCGTTTCATTCCTGAGGGGAGCGACTATCATAAGCAAGACGTTGCATGGAAAGTTAAATTTGCAGGACTTATGAAAGAAAAGATTCAGCTGTTTAGCAATATTATTGAGCATCTTCCGATTTTCTTTGATGCTGGTGTGGATGCGGACGATCAATATAATGAAGCGCTGTCTTGGGAAACAACTCCACAGATTAAAGAGTATCTAAAAGCACAACTAGCTGATCAAACGACTAACGTTACTGAAGATCAAGTTGGTGAGTGGATGAACTACTTAAAGAAAGAATTAAAAATTAAAGGTAAGCCACTTTTTATGGGGACACGTGTTTGTCTTACAGGACGAGCGCATGGGCCAGATCTAAAAACTGTCGTGGCACTTACTCCAATTGAAATAATTAAAGAGAGATTAGCGTAATGAACTTTTTTGAAGAATTAGAAGCAAGAGGAATTGTAAATCAGTACTCACATGAAGAATTAAAAGAAATCTTAAACGATAAGAAAATTTCTTTTTATTGTGGTTACGATCCAACGGCAAAATCTCTTCAATTAGGAAATTTATTTGCAGTAGTAACGATGATGCGCCTTCAAAGACAAGGGCATAAGCCTTACGTTCTTGTTGGTGGTGCAACGGGGATGATTGGAGATCCATCAGGTAAGAGTGATGAAAGAAATCTTCAATCTGAAGATCAAGTTTTAAAGAACCTAGAAGGCCAAAAAGCACAGCTTATGAATCTATTAGATTTTGAAGGCGAGAATGCGGCCACTATGGTTAACAATATTGACTGGATTGGAAAATTTTCTTTCCTTGAGTTCTTAAGAGACGTTGGTAAGAGATTCCGTGTTGGTGAAATGCTTGCTAAGGATTCTGTTAAGTCACGCATTAGCTCAGAAGTGGGTATTAGCTATACTGAATTTACATACCAAGTTATTCAGGGTTATGACTTCGCTCACCTGAATAAAGAATATGATGTAAGCCTTCAAATTGGTGGAGCTGATCAATGGGGAAATATGACTGCTGGAATGGATCTTACTCGTAAGATGCATCAAAAACCTGCTTTCTGTATGACTATTCCTCTTCTAACTGATTCAAATGGGAAGAAGTTTGGAAAGTCTGAAGGTGGCGCAATCTACCTTGATGCAACAATGACGTCTCCATATAAGATGTACCAGTTCCTACTTAATTCTGATGACTCTTCTGTAATCAAGTATCTTAAAACTTTAACTTTCTTAACTCTAGAAGAAATTGCTGAGTACGAAAAATTAGTTGAAACTGAACCTCACTTAAGAGCAGCGCAAAAGCGTCTTGCGGAAGAGATCGTAACTCTTGTTCACGGTAAAGAAGGTATTGAAGCTGCTAAAAAAGCAACAGACTTTTTCTTTGGAAAGGTAATCGAAAATACAACAGATGCTGAACTTGCGGGTATTTTTGATGACGTTCCATCAGTTGAGCTTGAAAAATCTCAATTAGGTGAAATTAGCTACTTAGATATGTTAGCGGCCACTCCTTTATTTAAATCTAAGGGAGAGGCAAGAAAAATGGTCACTCAAAATGGTGTTGCCATTAATAATATTAAGAATGCAGATATCGAACACATGATAACTACTTCAGATCTGGCAAGTGAGTCTTGCCTAATCCTTAAGAAGGGGAAGAAGAATTATTGTGTGGTAAAATTCGTTTAGAACTTAACTAGATAGTATATGAATACACAGCAACTCATCGATTTATTAAAGCTTGGTAGTTTTGAAGAACAAAACGTTCGAGTTGCTGTGTTCGATGAAGAGGCCCGTTTTCTCTTTGTTTCAACGACAATGTTTGGCTTTACTGAAGATTATCTAGGCATGAGTGTCTATGATTATTACAAGGGCCATCTTAGTGAGAGTGAAATTAAGAAGGTGAAAAAGTGCTTCGCAAAGGCCTTAGCTGGTGAAGTCGGCCGTGAGCAGATCATTTTAACAAATCGCTTAAACCGCGAAAGTATTACTTGGGATGTCGATTTTAATCCCTTTGTTGATGATGAGGGAAATAAGCGCGTTCTGTCGCAAATTCGACCTCACGAAGTTAATCTTACAACGAGTTCAACGAATTTCTTTATTCGAGAAATGGTTGAACAAAGCTCTGATATTTTCACTGTCTTTGATAAGGATTATAATTTTGTCTATGTTTCAAAAGCTGACGCTACTTGGAATGATAGGCCTTTAGTAGGCCAAAATATAAAAGACGTTGTGAGTGGTAAGAATCTTAAAAAATTCTATCAACGAGCAGAACGTGCAAAGAAGTCTGTAGGTGAAATTATCACCGATACGGTTTTTATCGAAGTTGAAGATGATGAAGAGTCGGTATTTGAGTGCTCGATGGAGTATCACGACTTTAATCAACTTGGTCACTTCTTTCTTGATCGTACGGCCGATGTGACTGAAAGATTTCGTCGAAATCGTGAAATCGATTCGCAGAAAGCTACGATAGATAAAATGAGTAAGTGGACAGCTCTTGGACAGATGGCCGCTAATATCGCCCATGAGGTAAATAACCCTCTTGCTATTATTGAACTTCAAGTTCAGGCCATAGAGCGTCGAGGTGAGAAGATCACTTCTGATCAACTCTTAGAGAAGATTCGTTCAATTGGTGATCAGAAAAATCGTATCGCAAATATTGTGAGCTCCCTTAATATCTACTCTCAAGATGACCGCTCAATGCGTGAGATGACAAGTCTATCTTCGATCATTCACGACTCAATTGCATTATTTAAAACAGGCCTTGTGGATGAGAGTCTACGTATTGTCTTTTCAAATGATGCGGACTCAGACCTCGTGACGATTAATTCGTCGGAAGTTATTCAGGTTCTAATTAACCTATTTAATAACTCTCATGATGCTATTGCAGGACTTAAAGAACAATGGATTGAGATCAATCTTCTTGATGATACAGAGCATGTTATTGTTGAGGTTCTCGATAGTGGGCAAGGGATTGAAAAAGAGATTGCTCAGAAAATCTTTAATCGCTTCTACACAACTAAGAGTAAAGAGAAGGGTACTGGTCTCGGTTTAAATATCAGCCGTGAAATTATTATGGACCACGGTGGTACTCTGACTTACGATCCTGACTCAGAGTACACAACCTTTATGATTACATTACCAAAATCTGAGCTTCTTTAATTCGTACTTCCTGTATGAATCCCTAGTACTGAACAAGAGGCCTTTGCCATAATCTGATCATCTTCAGTTCCAAATACATGAAACCATCTATGCTTCTTATTTGAATTAAATACAAGTAGGTCATACTCAACTGTCAGAGTCTCTAGGGTATCGACCTTGTCATTATACTTAATAATATGCCCAGTCGTTCGAACAGTCATATCATCACTGATTAAGCGAATATACTTTTCAACTTGAGAAGTTTCTTCAATCGTTAGATCCTTATCGATAAGATAGATAAAGGTAATCTCTGCTTTATGGGACTCTGCAATTTGCTGGGCCGCTTGAATAAGAGTGACATCATTAGAGTTCTGATCAATGAGAACCATAATCTTTCTCATATAACGAACACCATTGTCTCTAAAGATAGCAAGGTGACAATTTAGGTGCGACCTAAGCCATGCTACAGGACTTTGAGTTGTGAACGTATCACGAAGACGTCCTTTCCACTCCATAAAGAGCCAATTGCAATGAAGTCTTTGGCCAATTTCAAAAATAGACTTTGATAAGTCGTGAGTCACGATAGGATCAAAGTTAATCGGTGTGGTCTTTTCAATGGCCATAGCAATTACTCGACGTCTTAGCGATCTAAGCTTTGGGTCTTCATCAGTAAAGTCATTCAGGTCTGTTTGTTCTGGCGCCTCTGTTAAGTGGGCTACTTCAATATGCTCACCACCAGCTAGAGTTGTCCCCATGTCAATTAGCATTTCAGGAGATCTCTCATTACCGACAAGGGCAACGACAACATTGGCATCCTGATCAAGGCTTAGCTTTTCAGAAGCTGCCGGTGCTGGGAATTGTGCCTCATTAACTAGATCCGTTCTCTTTCCTCTTATTCCTAGTACACCTTTTCGACTCACGCGTCCTTTTGCGTAGAAGAGATAGATTAAGATACCTGGGACAGAAATTGAGACAAGGCCAATTACGGCAAGATCCTTCATCATAACAAGTAAGTAGAGCGTTGAAATGATTCCAAAAATTTGAACATATGGATAAAGAGGTGACTTATAAGTTGGCTTATACCATTGAATATGAGTCTCTCTAAGAGCAATAACTGCGATATTCTCAATCATGTAAATTGTTAGAATAAAGGCCGAAGCAAGTTTTGCAATTTTAGCAATATTTAAAAAGTAGATTGCACAGGCGACAACTAGTCCTGAGGCAAGGATACTCCAAACAGGTGTTAAGAATCTACGGTCTAGGTGGCCAAATAGCCTTGGAATCAAGTGATCCCGACTCATGGCAAATGGAAAACGAGAAGCCGCAAGAAGCCCAGCGTTTGCCATGGAAGTCATGGTTAGGATGGCCAGAACCGCCATGATCATCCCAAATCCCTTTCCACCAAACTCATAGGCCAGAGTATAAATAGGTCTTAGATTATTCTTTAACTGCTCGATTGGTAAGTACTTAGCAAGGGCGAGAGTTGTGACACAGTAGAGGAGTGTGACAATCAAAAGAGATAGCAGAATTCCTCTTGGAAGATTCTTCTCTGGAGTTTTGATTTCTTCTGCAATGGCCGCAACCTTTGTTACACCTGCATATGAAATAAAAACGAGACCTGCTGCCAAGAGAATTGAGTCCATATGTGAAAATGAAAATGGAATACCTGTGATAACTTGGGCCGTTGAGAGCGTTCCAATATTTAAAACAGTGAGGCCAATTGTTGAAAGAAGGACAACGGCGATTAGAAGACCACTGACTTTTCCAACACCGACAATATTTAATATTGTAATAATTGCAGTGAGGATGAGGGCGAAGTTTTTAAGATCAAAGCCTGCACTTATAGCACCAAGGTAGGCACCAAAACCCATCAGGGCAAATGCCGCCTTAAGTAGCAGGGAGATCCAAAGGCCTAGGCCCGCAATTGTTCCGGCCATTGGCCCAAATGTTCTTTCAATATAAATATATGTACCACCTGATGCCGGCATGGCCGTGGCAAGTTCTGATTTTGATAGTGCCGCCGGAAGTACACAGAGTCCGGCCAGTAAATATGAGATCCATACGTACGGACCTGTCACTTCGAATGCTAGTCCTGGCAGAACAAAAATTCCAGATCCAAGCATTGACGCGATACTGATTGAAATAACTGATGAGAGTCCTAAGTTTCTTTCAAGTTTCTTCAAATAAATTCCCTTATTCTAATTTGAGTATTTGGGCATTATCACTCAAAAGATAGGGATTGTTAATAAAAATGGGGATTTGGGCTATAGTTCGGTTAAAATCTCTTCCAGAGTTTTCTTAACTAAATCACGCTTTGAGTCAAGATCTTGATCGACTTCAAAGGCCTTTAGAGAGGCACCGATTTTTAGGAAGTTGTAGCATGAGAAGCTGCCGGCCATTTTGTGAAGGACTTGGCGCAGCTCATTTTCTTGCATTGTCGCAACTTTTGGCAGGAGGTAGTTAATTTCTGTTTTCTTAGATGCCTTAAACTTGGGAAGTAGTTTTTGAATATGTGAATTGAGACTCTTTTCCATGATATCACCTTGTGGGATATTTGAGGGAGCATTAGGCTCCCTCAGTAGTGTCGAGTACTATTTTTTAACTGTTTTTTTGGCGGCCTTTCTTGGAGCTGCTTTTTTGGCCGGGGCCTTCTTTGCGGCCACTTTCTTAGTTGTTTTTTTGGTCGCTTTCTTCGTAGCTTTCTTTGTCGCTTTTTTGGCCACCTTTTTTGGAGCGGCTTTTTTAGCAGGCGCCTTCTTTGCTGCCGCTTTCTTTTTTACTACTTTCTTAGCAGTCTTGGCCTTCTTCTTAATTGTCGCCTCGGCCTCTTTTACTTTCTTTGTTGCCGTTTTCTTGGCCTTTTTCATTTCATCTTTAAGATACTTATCAAGTGTCTTTTGAAGCTTTTGCACATCTTTGATGTGTCCATCTAGATACTTCTTAGCGGCCTTAACTTCTTTTTGAATTGTTGAATCAACAAATTTTTCAACTTTCTTTTTTTCTTTTTGTAGCGTTAGAACAACTTTCTTTACATCTTTATCCATCACGTTGCGAGCTTCTTTCTCAACTTGACCGATAAAGTTCATCACGTTCTTTTCTACTTCTTTTACAGATTTATTAGCAATAACATTATCAACCATTGCTTTTACATCATCGAAAGAATTAACTACTTTTTCAAATGTCTTATTCATCTTTTCTTACTCCCTAAATCAATAGACTAGTCTAAATTAAAATCAACCTTCTTACATATCGGCACACGTCTTCCAAAACCAAAGCTTTTATCTTTAAGTTTTAAAATAGGACAGAACTGCTGCCTTTTGTATTCACTATTTAATATCAGTTTAATGACTCTTTCAACTTCAGTTTTGTTTAACCCAAGCTTAAGAAGGTCTTCCATGTCGTAGCGATAAGAAAGATATGATTCTAATATCATATCGAGGGTGTCGTAGGGAGGTAAAGAATCTTCATCTTTTTGCTCGGCCCTAAGCTCTGCACTCGGTGGCCTCTCAATAACAGCAGCTGGAATAATATTGTTGAAGTTCTTGTTGATATGCCTTGAAAGGGCAAAAACCTCACTCTTATAGAGATCCCCAAGAATGCTAAGTGCCCCAACTGAGTCACCATATAGAGTCGAGTAGCCAACAGCAAGTTCAGACTTGTTAGATGTGTTGATGACCATCGCTCCGGTTTGGTTTGAGCGTGCATAAAGTAAGGCGCCTCTTAGGCGTGATTGTATATTTTCATCGGCCAGTCCTGATAGAGGGTCTAGCGAGTCTTGAAATAGGTTTTGCACTGATGAGTGGAGAAACTTAATTGGTACATTATGAAGCTTTATTCCAAGGTTCTTACAGAGCTCTTCGCTGATCTCCCAGCTTAGGCCAGCAGAGAATTTTGAAGGCATATAAATGGCCTCAACTTCTTGTCCAGGTCGCAAGAATAACTTAACCAGTGTTAGGACAAGTGCTGAGTCGATTCCACCAGAAAGGGCCACAAGGAATTTGTTCATCCCACACTTTCTGGCATAGTCTTGTAGACCTAAATTAATGGCACCTAAAATAGCATCGAGTTTTTCTTCACTCAGTGGCCTAAGCCTTGCTCCATTAGGAGTCTTTTCAATATGAGGGCCAAAAAGGGATTCCCAAGAGTGTTTCCCCTGAGGTGCTGCTCCTAGATCTTTCATTTTGACTGCTGGGCCAACTTCAACTTCCATTTTATCTGCTACAAATGACTTGGCCTTGGCAATTACTGTTTGGCCATTGACGACAAAGCTTGCACCATCAAAAATGATTTCATCTTCTGCACCAACTTTATTGACGTAGTAAAAAGGGATATTAAATACCTTTGAGATTTCGCTGGCCCTTTTAAGACGCTTATCTTCTTTATCGATATTCCACGGCGACGCACTTAGATTGATGACTCCATTTAGGCTTTCACCTTGGGCCTTGTTCATAAGAAGTTGGAGTGGGTCAATTGCATACTGCTTTGAGTGCCACATATCCTCACAAATAAGTAGACCAAATTTATAGTCCCCAAGAGTCCAAATTGTGGCAGAATCTCCTGGTGTATAGTATTTCGTTTCATCAAAAATATCATAGGCCGGCAGAAGGCACTTCTTATAAATATCCTTTAGATTAGCATCTTTAGTGACTTCATAAATGACGTTGTAGATATTTGAAGGAATTTCATTATTTTCTTCAAAGTCATAACGAACCCCACCGATTAACAAGGCCGTGTGCTCTTCAAAATCTGTCTTGGAAAATAACTCTTTTAGAGCACCTAGCAATTCGTGATATTCGCGAATAAATGTTTTTTGTAGAACTAAATCCTGGAGGGGATATCCTGTTAAAAATGACTCTGGAAAGATGTGAATCTTATTTTGAAAGCCTTGAGATTGAACAAGATTCTCTATGTATTTGTAAACTTGTGTAAAGTTGCCAATGGTGTGATCAGTTTGATGAATGACTATTTGCATTGCGTCGTCTCTATGTTAATAATATACGTTAAATACTGGTAATTAATGGACTTTATAGCATGTTTGCATATATAAGGTCTATATCATCATTTAAGTATATTAAAGAGGTTGAAATTGTCTAATTCGCAAAAAGTAATTGTTATTGGTGCTGGAATGGCCGGTAGTGAAGCCGCCAATTTTCTAGCAAATCATGGTGTTGAAGTTATTCTTGTAGAAAATAAAACGATCCAGAGAAACCCAGCACAGAAAATCGATGCATTCGCAGAATTAGTATGCACGAACTCACTTAAGTCGATGAATCCAGCTTCTGGGCATGGACTTCTTAAATATGAGATGGACGCTCTTGGCTCCATCATTCTTGACTCTGCAAGAAAGCATGCGGTTCCTGCAGGGGATGCTCTTGCGGTAGATCGTGATGGCTTTTCAGGAGAAGTAACTGATCGTCTTCATAAAAATGAAAAGATCACAATTGTTGCACAAGATGCATCAGATCCTCAGGCGCTAATGGCCGAGTATCAGGCAGATGCTTGTATTATCGCTTCTGGCCCTCTAACGACAGAAGGCCTATCAAATTGGATCGTTAAGAATATTTCAAATGACGACTTCTATTTCTACGATGCAATTGCACCAGTAGTGGATGGAGACAGTCTTGATTACTCAAAGCTATATTACAAAGATCGCCACAAGCCAGTAAGTGAAGAAGAAGGTGAGGAAGCGGATTATCTAAATGCTCCAATGAATCAGGAGCAATATGAAGCTTTTATCGCAGAGCTTGTTAAGGCAGAGAAAGTACCGGCCCAAAATTTTGAAGATTATAAATTCTTCGAGTCATGCCTACCTGTTGATATTATGGCAGAGCGTGGTGTTGATACGGCCCGTTTCTCATGTATGAAGCCTATTGGACTGGAATTACCTGATGGCTCTCTTCCATATGCCTGTGTTCAGCTAAGACGTGAAAATCTACTCGGTTCGGCCTTTAATATGGTTGGATTCCAGACTCGTCTAAAATACCCTGAGCAAACACGTGTCTTTAAGATGATTCCTGGTTTTGAAAATGCAAGTTTTCTTCACCTAGGTTCTGTTCATAGAAACTCATTTATTAACTCAAGAACACTGCTAGATTTTGATCTAAGTGTTAAGAAATTTCCTAATATTTACTTTGCTGGTCAGATTACTGGAGTTGAAGGTTATACTGAGTCAGCTTCCATGGGACAGTATGTAGCGCTTCAACTTCTTAAGAAGTTAAGAGGTGAGGAAGTTAAACAATTTCCTGTGGAGACAGGACTAGGTGCCCTTGTTAACTATATTATGACAGTGCCTAAGCCAACTCCATCAAATATTAACTTCGGACTTCTTCCTCCGGTTACTCTTACTAAAGAACAAAGACGTGATCGTAAGAATCGTAAAAAAGTCAAAAAGCAACTTGCTTCTGATCGTGCGAAACTTGTCTTTGATGAATTCATGAGTGGGTACTTTACGAAGTGAAAGGTTTAAGCTTTATTCTCATTGCTTGCTTTATTTGGGCGCTGGATACGCTTATTCGCTATCCTCTGCTTTATAAGTACAATAGCAGTGAGATCATTGTTTTTGGTGAGCACTTATTTCTTACCATTCTCTTTCTTCCAACTCTCTATATTGCAAGAAAGAAAATCTTAAAGATGAAGCCATTTGAAATGCTTTGCTTCTTTATGATTGGCGCAATGGGCTCGGCCATTGCTACTTTAACTTTCACAAAATCATTTGCGCTCCTAAATCCATCACTGGTTATTCTCTTACAAAAGCTTCAACCATTTATTGCCATAAGTCTTGCTTACCTTATTTTAAAAGAGCGTATCACGAAGCGCTTTCTCTTGTGGGCAGCTGTTTCATTATTTGGGGCAATATTAATTAGCTACCAGGATATTAATAGCGCTATTAATTTGATTAAGACTGGACAAGTGAGCTTTGATCGCTCGTCTTTATATGGGCTTTGCCTAGCACTCATTTCTGTCATGAGTTGGGGGAGTGCGACAGTATTTGGAAAGTACCTAATGAAGAAGAATTGGGTTGAAAAAGAAGTGATGTCACTGCGCTTTGCAGTCGGCCTTCTTGCTATTATTCCTTTTATGATTGGAACAGGCACAGGACTTAATTTTCCAATTGAGTTATGGGGAAAGGTTAGTATCTTGGCCCTCATTTCTGGAATTTTTGGAATGTACTTCTATTATAAGGGGCTAGGACTAGTCTCTGCTAAGGTTTGTACTATTGCTGAAATGTCTTTTCCATTCTTTGCAGTCATAATCAATTGGGTTGCCCTTGATCAGAAGCTTAGCGTTGTTCAGCTATTGGGTGGGGCATTTTTACTGCTCGGATCAACGATGCTACAATTAGCAAATAGAAAACACGAATTAAACGTTCAAGTGAATTAATTTTATTAGGGAGACTAGGTGGGCCATTTACCAATGGATCTAACAGATAAGATTTTTTTGATTGCAGGAGCAGCAGGTTTTGTTCCTTCAACTGTTGCCCAGCTTTATCTTGATAAAGGTGCGACAGTCTATGGCCTTGATAATTTTATAACAGGTTCAAATTCTAATATTGAACTTCTCTCTAAATATGAAAACTTCCACTTTATTAAGTGTGATATTGTTCAGGGACTGCCTGATTTTGAAGAGGTGAAGTTTGACTTCATCCTCTCTCTTGCGTCATCTGCTTCTCCGGTTGATTTTGAAATCATCCCACTTGAGATCATGATGGCCAATTCAGTTGGAACTCAGAATCTTCTCGAGCTTGCAAAAGATCATGGGGCAAGATTTCTAGAGGCTTCAACTTCGGAAATCTACGGTGATCCCGAGATTCACCCACAAGTTGAAGATTACGTTGGACATGTTAATCCAATTGGCCCAAGAAGTTGCTATGATGAATCAAAGCGCTTTGCTGAGGCCCTGACAATGACTTATTTTAGAAAGTACAATGTCGATACACGTATTGTTCGAATCTTTAATACTTATGGACCTCGTATGCGTCCTGATGATGGCCGTGTTATTCCTAATTTTATCAATCAAGCATTGGATGGAGAGGATATCACAATTTATGGTGATGGAGGCCAGACTCGCTCATTTTGCTATGTAACTGATCTTGCAAACGCAATTGATCACGTTCTAATGCTAGGTGATGAGATGCCTTATAATATAGGAAACCCTGATGAGTATTCAATTAAGGAGACGGGAGAATTAATTGTTTCGACTCTCGAGTCATCATCAAAATTATCATACCAGGAACTGCCAAAAGATGATCCAAGACGTAGAAGACCCGACATTAGTCGTGTTATGAAATTAGGGTACTCGCCAAAAATTTCATTTGAGCAAGGGATTAAAGAAACTGCTAATTATTTTAAAAATATAAAAAATAGGTAATGAGAATATTATGTTAAAAGTTGTTGTCAGCTGCGATGCTGTTATTGAAAGAGATTATTATATTGAGTGTTTAGAAACAATACTTGGTGTTATCGGTGATAACGTTGAGCTTTATACTCTTGTACATAGACAAGGTCAGGTTCTAGGGCCAGTTGAACAAAGAAAAATTCATTCAACATTTCTAAACCGTTTTGTAAAATCTTGGGAAGACCTAGTTGATAAATCTCACTTAGTACACGGTGCCGCTAGAGGTTTATTTATTCCATGTAGTGTTGATCTTGTGGTTAATCTTTCTCGTGGTTTTTCTCAAGAAATCAAGATGTGTGATGATACTTATCTCTTCACTTACTTTGTCGAAGATATTAATTCGATTAAGAAGAAGTCCTCTTTTAAGGAATTCTTTTTCAAAGCATTTACTCGTACGAAACAGCGAAAATATTTAAAAAGAGCAAATACACTTTGGTCAAATGAAGAAGCAATTTTAGAAGAGTTTCCAAGTGCGACTCAGGTAACGCCAGCAATTGCTTTAAAGGATTACAAGATTCTTCCTGAAGGAATGTTTAAGCGTGATTACTTCTTAATTAACTGTGAGCCACTTACAAGCTCTGAAGTTTATAAGATCATCGATATTTATGGTGATAAGAAATTCAAATTCATCGGAAAGCATGATCACTTAGGGCAATATGCGACTAAGCATCCTGAGCTTTTCTTTGGTGATCGCTGCTCAGGTGAGCTCGCTCCACTTTTAGCTGGAACGAAGTATCTAATTGATACGACAGATAAGTTTCCACATTTTTCACTTAAGGCCTTAAGTTGTGGAAGGCCAGTTCTTACAAATGGAAATAAGTTTTTACCATTTGGTGTAGGAGTGCATGAGCTACCTGCGGACTACCTTGCACTAAGATATCCTGTACAAGTTGGAATTCCTGACGAAGATCCTAAGAAGCGTCATGGGGTTTCTGCTAATTATGAGATGGTTAAATTTAAACATATCTTCTTAAAAGAATTTAATAAGATTAGTGAAGTTATTGAAGAAAAGAAAGCTTCACAACAGATTCAAAGAGATGATAGCTGCTGCGAAGCTTAGTTTATTACTCTAGTGTCTTTTTTAATTTTATAACATTGTAACGATTTGAAATAATCTTCCACAGGGACAGCTTTGAGTCCTTGTGGATTGTTCCTTTATCATCAATGATTTCTTCGTCATTTAGTTGCTCAACTGCATCCTCATTCACTGTTGGATCAAAATTAGATAGCGCCATAACTCCATCTTCACTGTCGAGTAAACTTTCAAAACCATTAAGTTGACTCTTAAGCTTGTTTAAGTAGTCTTTTGAAGCTGGGTCATATGCAACAGCAAGACCTTCTCCTGTTCCTTTTTCTAAGTCTTGTGAATTCTTAGCGATATCTCTGGCCGCATTACGTCCACCAGCTCTTCGATAATTAAGGGCCATCTGAACAGGGGATACATGACCAGCTAGTGTATCTGCTAGATACTTAGAATTTCCTGCTGGATTAAGAATCGCATTGATTGCCTTCTTGGCCTTAGCACTTGTCTTATCAGATTTTGCGAGTGTTTTAAGAACACGATTGGCCGCTTTGTTAATCTTAGCAGCATTTTTATCAAGTGCTTCGTTTACATACTTTGAGTTACCTGTGGCCTTTGTCTTATTATAGCCACCTTGTACTTCACTAAGTCCGATAGCGTTGGCAAAGTTTTCACCTGTTGTCCCAAGTTTCCCCATCTTTATATCCATCTTAGGAATTGTTTTAAGCTTTTCTGTCTTCACTTCATCCACGTCGAATGTCGTATCATTATTACTCATCCCTAATCCCTGTGAACCAGGAGTGGCCATACCACTGGCAACAGAAGTTTTTTGGCTCGAGGCCGGATTGTATTGATTATTGTAGCGGGCCAAGAGTTTTCTAAGAACGACTTCTGTTTTTTCTCGGGCACTCTTTGCGCTCTTGTGGGCCTTCTTAGCAGAAGAAAGGGCCTGGTTTTCAAGTGCCAGTGCCACTGCACCAAGACCTAAAACCCAATATGTACACGGGTTTGAAGCAGGACAGCCAAAGATTGTCAGGGCCGCACAAATGGCGGCAATAGCAGTAGAGATTGTAATCATCATCATAATTCTCTTATGATGCTTCATCTTATCTTGTGCTGCCTTTTCCATATCTTTTAAAAGTTGAACTTCAGTTTCAAGAGCAACTCTTTGAGTTTGGTGATTCCATGCTTTTTCATCTTGTTCATCAAGTTTTGCTAAGGCATCTTTATAACCTTTAAACTTCTTCTTGTAGCCATCACCCATGGCCGACATAAGAGCAACTGCGAGTATGATCGCCCCTGAGAGCATTGTTCCGATTCCATCTGTCTGGCACATTCCACCGAATAAAAGAACACAGCCTTGTCCTACTTGAGCAGCAGCTGCCAGATAACTCATCGTATCTGAAGCACCTTTTGGACCGCTTGTCTTATGGTTAGTAAAGAGTTTTGCATCGGCCTTTAGATCTTCCTGACATTTTTTATCAATCCCACAATTTTGATATTCCATATTGTAGTTCTTATTGTCGTTGGCATTAACACATTGTTCGAGGTGACAATTATAAACATTTCCACCCTCACACTTTTGATTTGTTCCATCGTGATAACAGTAGTTGGGATCTGATTGTTTTTGTACTTCTGTGCGGCCGTCATCTTCCTCAGATTGTGTGGAGTCTGCAGTCTTTTCTTGCTGCGTTTCAGATTGGACTTGTTCCTGCTGGGCCTGTGTATTCACATCCGTTTGCTCTTGGGCGTAGGCCATAGGAGTCAAAAGCATTGACCATGAAATAAGAGTTATTAATAACTTCTTGATAATTACAAATTGTCCGCTTGCCATTTTCATAGCGTTCTCCTCACCTTATAAGAGTATTTTATCGAAAATGTGTCCATCTCCTTACTATTATATAAGATTTGTTGCAATTTTAGATACTTAGGCATCTTTTACGCCTTTTTGACCGTGTCTTTTTCGTGGCGTTTGCTTTCAATTTTTTCTCAATATTTAAAATTGTCCTAAGATTAGGCTTTATGTTTAGAAAGTATGCAATGCTCTGATATAAGTTGTTAAAAATGCATAAAATAGTTTGGCCTCTATGTTGCTCTAATATTTACAAATAGGAACATGGGGGAAGAAGTGAAGAGGATTTCATCTTTATTATTTATTGTGGCGTTATCAACTCAAGCATTTGGAATGTCATTAGAAGAGTATAATACTCAAGTTGAGAAGATTAATTCGACAATTAAAGATGAGCAAATGCGCCTTCTTGTTAAACAAGAGCTGGCAAAAGAGATTGCGAAGTCTCTTTCAATGCAAAAAGCAGAAGTTAAAGAAGTAGAAGAGGCCCCTGCTGAAAAAGTAGAGCAAGAAAGTCCGAAGACAGTGCAAAATACTCAAGCAGTTCTAGTTCCTGAGTTTGTCGAGGAAAAAGACGATTTTAAATTTCAACTTGGAATCAGTGCCATTGCATCAACATTGGACTTTTATGAAAAAGATATAAACTTGATTGGAAGTGAACTTGCTGTAAGTGGAGTTAAATCAATTGATAATCACAAGTATCGTCTAGGATTAGTTATTCGTTCTTTACGAGCTGAATCGTACACTCTTGCAAATGGTGTAGAATATGAAATGTTGAGTAATGCTGATTACTCTGGTGCGGGAGTGAATTTCTCTTATACTTATATGGTGACAAGTAGCTTTGGAGTTGGTGCATATACGTCTTTCAACTATGGTGAGACTGATATTTGTAAAAACGGTCAGTGCTTGAGTCTTGATACAACAATTAGTGATATTGGGGCCCGATTTGATCTTAACTTAGCGGCCTGGAATCCTTACTTAACAATAGGCTATTCTTTATATAATATTGATGGACGTGAGTTTGATGCTGCTACAGCATACTTAGGATTATTAAATTTTGAATTCTAATTTTTAGGAGAGTAATGAGTCAATTCGATCTATTTGGAGCAGGTGAGAATGAGAATGAAGAAGTCGTCTACAATTTAAAAGATGGCACTGTAATCTATTATCCAAACTTCTTTGCTAAGACTAAGATTGAATTTAATGACTTGAAGAACTCCCTTAGATGGCAAGAAGGTGAAATTACTCTCTATGGTAAAACTCACGCGATTCCAAGACTACATGCTTGGTATAGTGATGAGAAAGAATATAGCTATTCTGGGGTTAAATTACCTCGCAATAATTGGAGCGATAATTTATTCATCCTAAAAGAAGAAATTGAAAAAATAACAAAACATCAATTTAATGGATGTCTTTGTAATCTATACCGTGATGGAAAAGACTATGCGGCTTGGCATAGTGACGATGAGGCAAGTCTTGGGAGAAACCCTGTGATTGCTTCTGCTTCATTTGGAGAGTCTCGTAAATTTGTTTTAAAGCATCGCTTTGATAAGTCCGTTGAAAAGGTTGAGATTGTTCTTGAAGATAAGAGTCTCTTAATTATGAAAGGCGCTCTTCAACACAATTGGAAGCATCAATTAAATAAGACGGCCAAACAGGTTGATGAGAGAATCAACTTAACTTTTCGTTATATTATCGACTAGCTTTCCCAGCTCTTCGAGCTCCAGTCATATAATTGGTAAGGAGTGTAGCGAGACTTATATTTCATAAACTCATTCTCTTCAATCCAGTAGCCAAGATAGTAATAATCGAGTCCCATATTCTTTGCATGCATAATTTCAGCAAGTGCTCCAAGATGCCCTAAACTCATTTTTTCAAATTGCGGATCATAGCAGAAATAAACACTACTTAAAGCATTTTGGGATTGCTCTAAAATTCCAAAAGCGATCAATTTATTATCAAAGAAGACTTCACTTAGTAGTTGGGTTCCAGTGAAACGATAGAATGTTTCTTTAAAGAGCAACTCGTTATCAATAATCGTTGCATCAATACTGTCGACAAAACGGTTTTGCCCATGTAGGCGATAAATCTCAAAATGCTTTTGCCTGTATAAAAGCGGTGAGAACTTTACTTGCAAACCTTTATTGTGATTTCTTTTTAAAAACTTTGATTGGTTCTTTGTAAGTTTGAATTTTTTAAGATCAACTCGAATGGGAATACACTTTTGGCAATTGGGACAAAGTGGCCTAAAGATGAATTGGCCAAACTTTCTCCAACCACGCTCAAGCAGAAAGTCTAATTCAGTATCATTTAATTCAGAACTAAAGAAGAACTCGTGCTGTTCCATTTCCTCTTTTAAATATGGACACTGATCAAGATCGCTAATTCGAGGGCTTAGAATCATTTTCATTTGATTATAATAGCATTAATTGGGTTTGTGTTGAAAGGCTTCTTGTTGTTTTATAAGCTCTTTTAATGGCGCAAGAAATTGATCCTTTTGACTCTCTTGAATATCACCTAGGGCAAGGAGAGTTGCTGTGATGGCCTCTAGAGTTGATAGGTGTGTCTCACCGCAAGACTTGCGAATGCTTTGATATATTGTCTTTTGATCATCTAATTCCAAGTGAAAGCAAGGCAGATCACTAAGCTGGGGCCATGTGTGATAGATCTTTCTGGCCTTCTTCCAAGTCCCATCTAAAGCAATAAAATTCTTGCTCTCTAATAAGTGAATATTTTCAACATTTAAGGCAATGGATTTTTCATTTTTAAAAAGTAGAAATGGCCTTAGTCCCTTAATTTCTTGCATCAACTCCTCGTTGATATTTTCACTCGTCACAAGTTCAATTTCTGGCGCAACCAGCTTCGCCAGCCTGGCCGTGTTAAAGGGGTGAAGTGCTTCTTTTTGATCTTGTAAAATGATCAGTCTATTTTCTAAAGGCACTTGTTCAATTGTGTGGCATAGACACTGGCCTTGTGGCCGTAGGCAATTGGGGCAATGGTTTCGTTTGGCCATAATTAGATATTTAATTCTTTATTGTACTTGTCCATTAGAATTGGTTTTCGGTAGTACATAATGAAGTAGATAATTGGATAAATAAGTAAATCAAATGCAAAGTTTTCAGTTTTATATTTGATATTATCTGTAATCTTTGTTTGGCCATTTCCAATATCGCGAATATGATAAGTATGAATCCACATTGTGAATGGAAATGGGGTTTCAATGGCCTCTGTTCGAATGATAATTCCATCAGAAGTTTCTTTCTTCTGAGTCACTTCGATAACCCAAGACTGGTAGTGGCCACAGATTGATGTAATTAGGTGAGTTTGATCAGATACAGAGTTACCGTCGAAGCGAGGCACTTCTAAATTGATAAAAGGAGGTGTCGCCTCCTGCATTGTATCGGCATTGAAATTATTCAAAATTTCTTCGACACTTGCATTAACAATGGTATTGATTACTAAACTCTTCATTCCATAGAATTATACATCTGATACTTACTTAACTCAACAACCAGTCTCTAATGTTTAAAAATAATAGAAAAACTTAACACAAAGTTAATTTTTACTTTGTTCGAAAATCTAAAACTATCTTAAGTTGATATGAAATGATTCATATGGCCAAATAGAATATAGTTGACCACTCAACCATGATGGCAAGGAGAAATCTATGAATTTAAAGGAAAGGTTAAAGCTCGAAGAGAAAGAGGCCAGGGATCTAGTAAAGGCCTATTGGCATTTTTCAAAAGTCAAACCTAAGAAGAAGGAAGCTGTTAGTGAGGAGGATGAAGAAAAGCTGGGAAAGCAGGTGGGCCTAATGCTGAACGAGTAGGTGTTGTGCGTGATCTCCTGGAGAGACGTAGGCAGAAAGAGGCCTTAAAGAAGAAACAAGAAGAACTTAAAAAGAAAGCTGAAAAAGAACTCAAAGAGTTTCAAAAAGAGTTAGAAAAGAAAGCCGGTAACGAATAGTTATCTAAGAGCTTTTGTCACACAGTTAGTAAGTCTCTTGTCTCCAGGGTTAAACTCTTGGAGGCATTTTTCGTAGATCTTAGTCGATAATTCATCGCAATTATCCATTCTCTCTTTTATACAGTGGAATGATATTAGTTGCTCAATTTCTATTCGTTGCTCATTAGGATCAACAGGAATTACTGGTGAAACCTTTCTAGGTTTAGGAGAAACTTTTTTCTTTCTTGTTTCAACGGTAATTTTCTTATTCTTGTAGTAGCGACGCTCTTGAGCTTGAGAGCGCTTCTTTGTGATCTCATTCCACTTTGCCGCTCTAAGTTTCTTATAGTAGAGAAGTTGTCTCTCTCTTTGAGTTAGGGGCTTCACAGGTGCTTGCTTAGTTGCACATGAGGCAATCAAGCTAGCAGATATGAGTAGAATGGTAAGCTTAAAAATCTTTAATAGCATCAACTAGAGTTTCGTCGTCAATAAATGGGTTGCGACTATTTTGAATTTCGTAAATTCGGTTATTGATTCTTACCTCAAATGCATCAACAGGATCATCATTATGCCATTTTCTCAAATAGAATTCCTGAGCTTCATCGATTGGAAGATTATAGCGAGTAGAGAAGTAGAAAAGTGCTCTTGCGATATTACCTCTAATTTCTTGAGGTGGTTCAAATGATGTTGTTGTTTCATTTGCATAATCGACTTCACCAATATGCGAAACCTGACAATTAGAATTCACAACTCTTCCATTAACTTCACCAAATGGGTGATTACTGCGTGATGAATTAGCTCTTGAATTTGCAGGAAATAAGTGATGAAGATCGTTCTTTTGAGTGTTGCGGCCTTCTCTTGGATTAAAGCGAGATTGAGGCCAACTGTGTTCACAATTCATAACTTGATGATTTGGAATTTGCATTTTTCCAATACCATCTCTTTCATCAACTTCTTGGTTACAGTAAATATCTTTTACGTAATATCCTTGAGAAGAAGTTTGAAGGTAAACATCTCCAAATAAATACTTTCTAGCTTCCTTATAATTTCTTGGAACTCTTTGAGTAAAACAATTTTGTCTACCCTTACAATCTTTAGCAAGTAAGTCGTTTTTATTTGGTGTTCTAATATGAGCAGATACTAAGATCTCTCTAAGCTTTGCTTTAATTTTTTCAGAAGAATTTATCGTTGTGTTTGAGATGAACTGGGCCGTATCCTCTGGGTAGTAAGAGTATTTCGTCAGTTGGGTTGAGTTGTAACCAGCAGACGCGCTGAAACTCATTTGAATGTAGATAAGCACCATAAGGTGACTAAGCTTAGTCATTTTAATTCCTTCCTTGGAATGATTATACTTTAACAAGAAAACATATCTTGGCCAATAAAAAAACGGAGCAAGAAACGGCCCATAAAAATCACATCGGGGCAATTTAAGAAAAATAAAATTGTAAGTGTCCTCTCTATCGCATATGCGAATCTTGTGTTAAATTGAAAAGATATCAATCACCAATTCAGATGTAAGAAAATTTATGAAAAGGAAATACTATGGGTGTTTTGGCAAGTAAAATTATTGGTGTGGGTTCTTACGTACCACCACAAGTTTTTAAAAACTCAGATATCGAAGAAATGATGAACACTTCTAATGAATGGATCGTTCAGCGCACAGGAATTGAGCAACGTCATTGGGTTGATTCAAAGACTTCAACTTCAGATCTTGCTCTTAAGGCGAGTGAAGAGGCCATCGCAAATGCAGGCATTAATAAAGAAGATATCGACATGATTATCTTAGCTACTCTCTCTCCTGATTTTGACTTTCCAGGTACAGGTTGTTTCTTACAAGAGAAGCTTGGGCTTTCAGAAATCCCAGCAATCGATATTCGTCAACAGTGTTCTGGTTTTCTTTATGCCATGACTGTTGCTGATAAATTTATTGTTAGTGGTTCAAATAAGAATATTCTTGTTGTTGGTGCTGAAGTGCACTCAAAAGGATTAGATCAAACTCCAGATGGACGTAATGTTTCTGTTCTCTTTGGTGATGGTGCTGGTGCAATTGTTATGAGTGCGACAGAAGTTAATGATAAGAAGACTGAGCCTTGCTTTATCGATGCTTCTCTTCACAGTGAAGGTAAGTATGCTAAAGAGCTTTGGCTTCCTGCTGCAGGAACTGGTTTTGATTCAACGGAAAGACTTTCACAGGCAATGCTTGATGAAAAACTTCACTACCCACAAATGAATGGGAAGACTGTCTTTGTACACGCTGTAAAAAGAATGACTGAAGCACTTTCAAAGCTTATGGCCAAAAATGGTGTAACAGTTGATGATGTTGATGTTTTCTTATTCCACCAAGCAAACTTAAGAATCAATTCTAAAGTTGCAGAGGTGATGGGAATTCCTGAAGAGAAAGTTTTCAATACAATTCAAAAATATGGAAATACAACTGCTGCGACAATTCCTCTAGGAATGCACGATGCGATGAAAGAAGGTGTTCTAAAGCCAGGTATGCTTGTGGCAAGTGCTGCATTCGGTGCTGGCTTTACTTGGGCCGCTTCTCTTTACCGCGTGTAAGGGTGCCATGCACCTTTGGTTTCGCAACTGCTAAAAAGCCTCCGTACTGGAGGCTTTTTTATTTTATAATTTCAGTTAGTTATTTTATATTTCTAGTTTTTTGCTAAGGCCTGTGATTTTCTTCACAATTATACTTTTTTATTCCGATATTTAATTATAATGATTTTTGAGAGGAAGCTAGATGGATAAAGAACTACTAGAAGTATGGAAGTTAGTCTTAAGTCTTATACATATGGATGGCGTTATCTCTTCATCAGAAGAGAAGTGGTTTAAGGAAAAAATAAATGAATTAAGGTCTCACAAGCTTTTAAATGCGACTGAAGAAGACATTGAAGCCTTAAAGCTAAGTTTTAGTCAACCTATAGGAAACTATGTTGAAGCGATCTCACAAATTAAGACACCCGCAAGAAGGTCTTTTATTTTACACATGGTTCGTACAATTGGACATTTAGATAATAATTTTTGTGATAATGAGAAAAAGGTATTTAAAGATATTGAGAGTATTATCTTGGGTGATTTAAATCTTGAGGATATTGAATCTCAGAATCAAAAGATGGAGTTAGATAGTTATGAATTTAAGAACTATTATCAAATTGATGAAAGAGATTCATTCATAACTGTTTTGGCAAAAGTTGTAGCTAAATATCTATGATATTTAATTTTTTTGATAACTTAATAGAATTAATAAAACAATTCACACCTGAGTTTTTACATCATGATCTATTTATACTTTTGATAATAAATCTGTTTATCTCTATCTTTGTAAATTATGCAATTAAGCTAATTTCAAAATACTCAAACAAAATAACTGATAAAAAAGAGAGGGATAAGAATACACTTATTATTGCTTATCTCTTATGCTGCTTTATATTTAGCTTCTTGTTACTTGATACACAGAAGGGAATATACACTATTTTGATAATTTATTTGGCCTTAGCTCTTTTATTTTTCTTTATTTATATCGTTTCCCGACAGTATGAGAAGTGGGGCATACCAACTGAGTTTGATGGTGATTTAAGGATTGTCAAGGAGCCACGATTTAAAGATTTCACGATTCTGGCATGTCCAAATTGTAAGACAAGAACAATCTCTTGGATACATGCAGTTAAAGTACCTCAAACTTGTGGTGTGTGTGAAAAGAAGTATAAGGGGATGATTTCGATAAGATTAAATCGATTTTTTTTGTCTGTTTCTTTTTTATCTCTGGCACTAGGTTTATACCTCTTAACAGTGCCTGGAATATCCAAAAGTATTTGTTCGCTAATTATGTTTAGTGGCCTTGTTGCACATATGATTTATCGAGTAATACCTAAGGGGCCAGAGGAAGTTAAGGAAGACATATTTGTAATTAATAAACATAAATAAGTGTTTAGAACATCTTTTTAAATTTCTATTTAATAAAAAAAGCCTCCGAACTGGAGGCTTTGTATTTTGCTTTTTTATTGGCAGTAGTTGTAATCGCGGAAGTAGCGAGCACAGAAGTTTTGTGGGAAGCGACAGTCATCCATATTGCTTGACCAGTAGCTTGCACTTTGGCAGTACTTTGTGTCTTGTTTTTCAACATTAACAATGAACTTTCCAGTAGCAACTTCGCGTCCATTTTTTTCTAGCTTGTACTCGATTTCATTTTCACCGTAGTAGTTAAGTAGTGGCCTTTGAAGTAGAGTGTAGATCCAAAGATTGAACTTCTTAGAACTTTCACCTTTTTCAGCATCAAATGAAGATGACTTCGATTTTTTGCGTCCCTTGTGGTCCTTGTAGTATAGAGTTACTTCGTCTGCATCAACTCTTTCACCTTCGTCTAGAACAAAGCGTGAAAACTCAGATGGGCTTAAGTAATTTGCACTACAATTTACGTAGCGAATTTGGTGCTGATTTCTGTCATTACATGTTAAGCGGATACTCCCTTCAACAGGGTTGGAAGCTAAATCATTTCCAATTTGAAGTCCTGCACCGAAAGCAGGCAGAAGCATTAGTAAACTAATTAGTACTTTCATTATAAACTCCTTTTTATAATCCTATTAATGATATTAAGGAGTTTTAGTTTATGCAATTTTATCTAGCTTAAAGATAGAACTTGTAAGTTTATGAGTTAAAGCTCACGCGCTTTAAGTTTAGCGTAATTGTAGATTAATTCACGCCAGTTTTGCATAAGCGCAGGGGCCGTAAGCTTAACAAGTTTTGGATCGCTTGGAATATAGTCGTAAAGAAAGTATTCCATGGCAAATTGAATTGTCTGCATACCGATATATAACTCAGTAAAGAAGTCGATATCACCCTTTTGATAGTAGGCGATTAATTCGGCCACGTCTTGGTGGTATTCACATGAGCCGCATCCGTTACACATTCCGTAGTTTTCAACAAAGGCCAGGTGCTGCTGAGTTTGAGTTGCAATAACTTGCTCCCTCTCATCTGAGTCAGCACTAAAGCTCTCAACTAATTCAAGTGCACGTTCCGGATACTGATTGATGGCCATGAAAATGCGCTCATAGAATGTAGCGTATAGGGAAGTAAAAATTGAATCTTCAATTAGATAGTAGAAGAAGTCTTCTGTGGATTTTGTTCCAGCTTTTAAGTTTTCATAACTAGCAAGGGCCATCTTAAGAGGTGCATCTTCAAACTCTTCTAATTCAAAGAAGATTTTTGCAAGCTCTTGTTTGCCAAGATCGAATTCACTCTTGTGCTTAAATTTTGAAAACATGAACGCCTCCACATAAGTTCTTGTTCTAGATTTTATCAAATTAAATTAAATCAAGAACTTATGTGGAGTGAGTGGCAGAAAGTGCCAGTCTTATGGGCAAGGTATAGTAAATACCTTGTGTATTTCTTCGATGCGATTAAGAGTGTCGCTATCAAGAGTCACTTCACTTGTGGCAAGGTTCTCTCTTAATTGCTCCATCGTCGTTGCACCGATGATATTTGATGTATTAAATTCACGCTTGTTCACAAAGGCAAGAGCAAGAGTTGCAGGAGAGAGTCCAACATCGCTAGCAAGTTCGACATAAGCTCTGATCGCGTTTTGTGCATGCTCTGAAGAGTAGCGTGTGAAGTACTCACCGTATTCAGTTAGGCGAGAATTTGCAGGTTTCTTTCCATCTAGATACTTTCCAGAGAGCGCGCCAAAAGCAAGTGGTGAATAAGCAAGTAGTCCGACTTTCTCACGAATTGCCATTTCAGCAAGACCAACTTCAAATGAACGATTAAGTAGAGAGTATGGATTTTGAATTGAAACTGGGCGTTCAATATTTGTTTCTTTGGCCGCTTCAAGGTATTTCATAACTCCCCATGGTGATTCATTTGATAATCCCCAGTGAAGAATCTTACCTTCTTTAATAAGCTCATCCATGGCCTCCACTCTTTCATTGAAGCTTACTTCAATCTCAGGTGTGATATGCTCGTAATTTAGACGGCCAAAGAAATTTGTCACACGTGATGGCCAGTGAATTTGGTAGAGGTCTAAGTATTCAGTGTTAAGTCTTTTTAGAGAAGCTTCACAAGCTGTTTTAATATCGCTTTTTGAAAAGGCGATCTTTCTAATGTCACTATTTCTAATGTAGCTATCCATTGATCCAGGGCCTGCAACTTTAGAAGCAAGAATAAACTTGTCTCTGTGAGTTTGCATCTTATCCCATTTACCAATGAATTGTTCTGTCTTTGTGTATGTACTTTGTTGACCAGGAACTGGATACATTTCAGCTGTATCAATAAAGTTAACTCCATAGTCGAGCGCTAGATCAAGTTGCTCATGGGCCTCTTCAATTGTATTTTGCTCACCCCATGTCATTGTCCCAAGACAAATTTCACTGACTTTAATATCTGTATTTCCAAGTTGATTAAATTTCATAAACCCTCATTTATATTTGGTTTTATTATTGCTGCTTAACCATTTCTTCTAATGGAAGCTGTGTTTGTTTCTTGATGTAATTTACTAGAGTAAAAATAATAATCACTGTCACAATTAAAGTTGGTACAGAGATCACTGGGAAGCTAAGTG
Organism: Halobacteriovorax sp. CON-3; assembly: GCF_043196995.1. NCBI lineage: Bacteria > Pseudomonadati > Bdellovibrionota > Bacteriovoracia > Bacteriovoracales > Halobacteriovoraceae > Halobacteriovorax > Halobacteriovorax sp. CON-3. Next base: position 668,126 of record NZ_JBEBNA010000001.1, on the reverse strand, counting down.
CAGTCATTCTTCCTAAGCTCTCATTAAACTCAACTGTTCCAGGGGCGCCTTTAAGGACGATGACCGCTAGAACATAATTTAAAAATGCTGACAGAAAGAATGTTGAAGAGAAGTAGAATCCTGCAATGTGAATCTTTTGTTTGAAGTCGTCGTGTAAACCTCTTGCTTCAAAAGCCAGGTGGATTTTTTCCATATCAAAAATTTGCTCAAATAAAGTTCTTATCAGTGGCTTCTTTGTAAATTGAGAAGCAAGTACAAAAAGACCAATTACAAGTGGAACAGCAGTTTCTTTGACAATCATCCATGTGCGATCTAGTTCTAAAAGACCAATTCCGCCTGTTAGCAGAACGCTCACAAGACCAATGGCCGCAATCCAGTTAAACTTTCTTTTAGAGATAAAGTCCCATGCACCATAGAGAAGTGGAAAAGCAAGGGCAATGATAAGAGCATTAACTTGTCCTAGTTTTTCAGGCCCTGAGAACTTCGTTAGTATTACTGACGGAATCACAACATTACAAAGAATGTTGATGAACGGGTTTTCATTTTTTTCGTTTTTACTTTTTTGAATATTCGTTTCAGTCGAATCTGACATTTAAAATCCTTTTATAATTTGCTCTTCATAATACCTAAATCAATAAAGTAGGAAAAGGTTTAAAAGACCAATGTGAAAACTCGGGTATTGTAACAACTTCTTACAACCTGAAATCTGAACTTGTCTTAAGAAAATTTAAATGAAATCATTTTTTTTACCCGAATTACTTTTGATCACGGATGAACATAAGGATAAATCATGAAAAAACTATTTCTTGCACTAGGTATGACGTGCGCACTGAGCGCTTCAGCTCAAAATTACAATGGTTACATTGTTAAATTAAAGCCAGGTTACGAATCTTTTGTTAACACAAATATGGCCGATGCTCAGGTTAGAAAACTTAGCTTTGGTACATTTGCTGTTGTTAAGCAAAAATTCGAAGGTCTTGTACAAGACCCAGCGGTTGAGTATGTTGAGAAAAACTGGATTATTAACTTAAATGAATTCTCTGCACCTCAACAAGATGACTCTTCACTAACTGAAAATCGCGATGAACAATTTTCTAAGCAGTGGGGACTTTTAAATGATGGAAGCAACTCTGGTGGTTGGTTTTCAAGAGGAAAAGCTGGTGAAGACATCAATGCAACTGCTGCATGGAATGTTGAAACAGGTAATCGCGACCTAGTTGTAGCTGTTATTGATACAGGTGTTGACTACACTCACACTGATCTTAAAGCTAACACTTGGAAGAATGAAGGTGAAATCGCAGGTAACGGAATTGATGATGATGGAAACGGATTCATTGATGATGTATACGGATATGACTTCGCAAATAAAGATGGTGACCCAATGGATGGCCACTCTCACGGAACTCACTGTGCTGGTGTAATTGGTGCTCGTCACAATGGAACTGGTATTATGGGTGTAATGGCAAATGTTAAAATTATGTCGATTAAATTCCTAAGTGATAGTGGTTCAGGTGAAACAATTGATGCAATCTCTTCAATTGACTACGCTGTTGCTAATGGAGCAAAAATTCTTTCAAACTCTTGGGGTGGAGGAGAGTACTCTGAAGCACTTAAGGAGTCGATCGAAAACGCACGTGATAAAGGTGTTCTTTTCGTAGCTGCAGCAGGTAACTCGAGGATGGATAATGATTCTAGGCCAACGTATCCAGCAAATTATGATGTTGCTAACGTGATCACTGTTGGTGCAATGGATGGAAAAGGTAACCGTTCATCATTTTCTAACTATGGACAAGAAACAGTTCACGTATTTGCTCCAGGATCAAATATTCTTTCAACTGTTCCAAATAACCGTTATAAGAAAATGTCTGGGACTTCAATGGCCACGCCAATGGTTTCAGGGGTTCTAGGGCTTCTACTTTCAAAAGAAGATGGACTATCTTTTTCTGAAATTAAAGAAAGAATTTATTCTACTTCTGTACCTAATCCAGGACTTATCACAAAAGCTAAGTCTGGACGTATTGAAGCTTACCGCCTACTTAACAATATCCAAAACTAGTGATATATAAAGAGGGGAGTTGCTATAAGAGCGACTCCCTTTTTTATTTATGAAAATCAAACTGCCAGAATTTCTTATTCGAAAATTAAAGATGACTCCTTATCATAAGCTAGGTGGCGCCGAGGGCGTTCAAGAATTTGTTAATAACTTCTACGAAATCATGGATACTGATCCTAAGGCCTCAAAGTGTCGTGCCATTCACGCAAGCTCACTTGAGAGTGCTAATAAGAAGCTCTTTATGTTCTTATCGGGCTGGCTAGGTGGCCCAAGTTTATATATTGAAAAGTATGGCCATCCTCGTATGAGAAAGCGTCATTTTCCATTTAAGATTGGTTTCGCTGAAAGAGATGAGTGGCTCTATTGTATGAGAAAGGCCATGGATAAGAAGCAGCTAAAGCCTGAGTTTGATAAAGAACTCTGGGGCGCTTTCGAAAGATTCGCTGAGCATATGAGAAACCAAGACTTTTAGCTCTTTGATTTCGATTCCGCAAAAAACTTCGTAATTTAATTCATTTAAAAGTTCAAGACAGCGTTCAAAGTGAGTTCTAAACGCACTTTCTTGCTTCATCTCTAGCTTTAATAGTCCTGCTGCAATTTTGATAATGGCCTTAAATAAAATGGCAAAGTCATCCGTGCGGTTATGTTCATTCCACAATGACTCTAGGTAGGCATGGGCCTCCCAGAAATAGCCTTCATTAACTAAGTCTATGGCAAATAAATAATCTTCATTATTTTTAAAAGCTTCACTGGAACCTAGGCGAGCTGTTTGGGGCTCGCCGCTTTCTTCCATATGGCCACCAGGTTTTAAGGGGTGAGGATTCACTCCTGGACGAAACCTATATGGTGGTAGTGCTCGAGTGGAATATCTTATGAAAGTCTCCAATCGAAATCAAAGAGAAGCTTTCCTTCATCAATATGAACTTGAGAAACAATCTTTGACCAAATTTTTTCATTTGGATCCCACTGAAATCTTGCTCGTGCAACCTTATGCTTGATAGCGTTGAATTTTTCAACTTCTTGACGGTTCTTCCAATTTGGTGCCTTAAGTTCTGCAACAATACGTACTTTAGGTGCACTCGCTAATTTTGCCATACGTGCATAGTCGTAGTGAGATGCAATCTTAAGCATTGCAAGAACATCAGTAACCGCTCTATGTGGAAACGGGTTAATAAAGCCATGTGAGTGCTCGAGAAGAGCCATCGACTTGTGAGTGATTCTTCTTGGGTACTCAACATCTTCCTGAGTATCAATCCAAACTTTATTTGGCATCTCGATACCATATCTTTTAAACATGGCCGTTAGCATCGGCTTGTCATATTTTGCGCCATTGTGGGCCATCATATAGTCGGCCTTCTTCATAAGTAGGGCAACTCTTTCAAGGGCCATCTTGATTTCATCTCCACGGCGGCCCCACTCAGCAAGTAATTGTTCGTCAATGCCTGTAAGCTCAATAACTTCTTCTGTAAGTTTTAAGCGATCTTTTTCATCGATAAGTTCAGAGAAGACTCTAACTGGAGAGTTGATACGTGTGTCCCAAAGAACCGCTCCAATTTCTGTAACGCGGTCAACTTCAAGGTTTACACCTTTTTGCGTTAAATTTTCGTTAATACCTTCTAAATCAACTCCAAGAATGAGCATTTGACGTCCTTTTGTTGGTCTTGCTGTGTGCCATAAGATTAATTGACAATATTCTGACTTATTTAGGACAATTATTAACGATACGTTTAATATTGTAAATGCTGGGATTACTTAGATTTAATGAAACCTTATATTGTACTTATATTCACGGCGTTAATTGTTGCCTTCTTTTCTGGAAGTTTTGTTTTAAAAACTTTCGCACCTCGTTTTGCTAGTCAGTATCAAATTGACGAAATTAACGAGTTAAAAGTTAAGATGCAGACCACGATTACTCCTTACGCCATCGTCAACTTCTCATCACTATATTATTCCGATGAGCAGTTCCAGCTTCTTAATCCATCTCTTGCAATTGAAGAATTTGATGCATCTCTTCTTTCAAGTTCAAAGGGTTGTTCAAATATTGAAATTCTTCAGTCTCAATTAACGGGAACACGCAAGAAGGGAGTATGGGAACAAATTCGTTGTGGCAGAATCAGAAATATCCCAAATTGGTTTGTGAAATCACCTCCCTATATTCACGAGTCGGGAGTAAGTTACGCTTATCTCTTATTTCAATATCAATTGGCCACAGGTCAGGCCTCTCAGACGTCTTGGGTAAGACGTAGACTTTCATACTTTCATGTTTCAGAGCTTGCTCAACTTCAACGTGAGATTGGGCCACTTGGTGGGATCTATGGACTTCTAGCAAGTCTTTCACAAGAAACTCTTCAGGATATTATTAATGAAGAGGGGACAATCCTTGCTAAGAACTTCTTACTTGCTAGGATTAAATACCCAAGACAGTACAATGTCTTAGAATATCGTTTCTATGCCAATGACTCCATTGAAAGATTCTTAGACCAGACACCCTATCAAATCACAAGAGCACGTGCTGGAAAGTGGTGTGTTTATAATGATGGCCCAATTTGTTGGAGACAGAACACAAGGCATCTCCTACAGACTGTTTCGACATCAACCCTGACTTCATTTACTGGGATTATTGTTATCTTCTTTATCATTCTTTGGCTGCTCTTTAGTAAAATTAAGGATGATAAGATTGAAGAAAGTCGAAAGAAGATGGCCCTTCAGGTTCTAACTCACGAGTTTAGAACTCCTGTTGCATCTCTCCTTCTTATCGTCGAAAAAATGAATCGCTCTTTGGGGTCTTTGCCGGAAGACCAGCAAGAAGATGTTCTTCGTATTGCGGGTGAGGTTTACCGCCTACAGCGTTTGACGGAGAAGTCAAAGCACTACCTTCAGGGTTCAAATGCTTCAGGCATGTTAACCTTCAGTTATGAAAAGTTAGATCATTTAGAAGATCTTATTTATGATACAATCATTCCTATTAAGGAAACTTACGATAAGGAAATTGAAATCTCTATTGAAGTCAATGATACGATCTTTGTTGATTATTACTGGTTTCAAATTTTAATAAAGAACCTTGTTGAGAACTCTTTTATTCACGGTGCAGAAAAACACTATTTGAAGATTTATGAGAAGGATAAATTCTTTGTTATTGAAGTAGGTGATGGTGGTGAGATCACAAAGGATCTCGATACACTGACAAGTGAATTCGTAAAAGGTTCAAAGAGTTCTGGTACTGGTTTAGGTTTAAATATTATTAAAAATATTGTTGATGAATGGGGCGGAAAAATTGAGTTGGTAAAGAAGCCGACGAAATTTATTATTACGCTACCTAAAAGGAAGTAAGTATGGATAAGATTCTATTAGTTGAAGATGATGTTTCACTGGGAAAAGGAATTCTTGATTTTCTTAAAATGGAAGGGTTTGATACAACTTGGGCACAGACTCTTGAAGAGGCAAGAAAAATTGATCTAAAAGGATTTAATCTTATTATCCAAGATTGGATGCTTCCTGATGGGCAAGGGATCGACTTTCTTAAAGAGATCCGTGCAAATAATAATAACACGCCAATGATTATTCTAACGGCCAAGACTGACCTTATTGATAAGGTCGTAGGGCTTGAGTCTGGTGCGAATGATTATATGACTAAGCCTTTTGAGTCACGCGAGCTACTTGCTCGTATCCGTGTTCAGCTTCGTATTGGTGATCAAGGTGCCATGGCCAAGGATATTGACACAAAGGGTGTGCTAACTCTTGGAAAGCTTAAGATTGATAATGATACCAGAGAAGTAACTTGGGACGGAAATTTAGTCGAACTAACTAAAATGGAGTTTGATTTCTTAAAGCTACTTGTTGAAAATCCAAACCGTGCTCTTTCACGTGATGAAATTTTAAATAAGGTATGGGGATATGAATGCTATCCATCAACTCGTACAGTCGATACACACGTTCTTCAATTACGTCAGAAGTTTAATGAAAATTTAATTGAAACAGTTCGTGGAATTGGTTACAAACTCCGCCCGCAATTTGCTCAGTAAGATTTAAAAACGTCGAATAACCGATAAATAGGGTCTTTATAAAGGCCCTTTTTTTATATTCTTTTCAAAGATTTGACATAACTCTAACGTAGAGTGAATAAAGCTTGGCCATAATATTACGAAAGGTTTGTTAATAAAAATAACTACTAGGGGCCATTTATGTCTAAGCGATTAACCATTCCACTTCTTTTTGCCTTTGTTGCCTTGTTCTTAGCATCATGCCAGTCAAAGCAATCAGCAAGTGATCTTCAAAAAACATTGGAAGATAATCCTGAAATCTTAACTGAAGTGATGAAAAAGAACCCACAGCTATTTATGGAGACACTTCAGAAGATGGCCTCTCAAATGAGAGAGAAGGCCCTTGAAGATCGAAATAAGAAAGAGCAAGAAATCTTAGAAGCTGCTTTTAAAAATCCAATTGAAGTTGAAAAGCATAGCGAAGACTTAATTATTGGTAATCCAAACGCAAAGGTTATTATTTATGAATACTCTGACTTTCAGTGTCCATTCTGTTATCGCGCACTAGAGACTGTTAAGCAGGTCCTTGATGATTATAAAGATGATGTAGCTTTTGTTTATCGTCACCTTCCTATTGATTCAATTCACCCTAATGCTAGGCTTGCGGCCAAGTACTATGAGGCCATTCGAATTGAGTATGGACAAAAGGCATTTGATTTCCATGAGACAATTTTGAAGAATCAAAATAAGGTTCGCCATGGTGAGAAATATTTCATTAGTCTTGTTAAAGAGATGAAATTAGATGTTGGTAAAATTAAAGAACTTGTAAGTTCTAAACGTGTTGAAAATAAAATTGCTGCGGACGTAGCAAGTGCAAATAAACTGGGCTTTAGTGGCACTCCTGGTTTTGTCGTGGCCGGTGTTCCAGTTAAGGGCGCATACCCATATTCTCATTTTAAAATGATCTTAGACCGTCGCTTGAATGGAAACTCTAAGGATCCAGCAAGTGAAATGGCAAAGATCAAATAATTAAAGGTCCGTTAGCAAATTAATAAGTTCAGGGTAATCGATAAATGGATTACGGTTGCCCTGATACTTTTCTACTTCATCATTCCTAAACTTTTCAAACTCAGATACTGGATCTAACTTATCCCATGCTCTTAGGAACTCTTCTTCGCGATCATTGATTGGTAGCTCATATGTGACAGCAAAGTAGAATAGGCCACGGGCAATATCGCCCTTAACTTCATTTGGTGGCTCAAATAAAGGCATTGTTGGATACTTCTTATTCTTTCCAAATTTTGATTCCCCACAGTCTTGAAGTTTATTCTCATCAACTTCACCGTAGTGATATGAGGCCCTCATGCTATTTACAAAAGAGTCCGTTGGAAAGAGGTGGTGCATATCTGCAACCATATCATCATATTCATTCTTTCCGTGTTCAACTGAGTCTCCATATTCAAAGAAGCGTGACTTAGGCCACGTATGCTCAGTATTAATGATATTTCCATCAGGAAGATTTTCTTGATCTAAGTTAATGTCAACATTCGTTTCGTACTCATTGCCACAGTAGAGATCTTTTAGAAACTTATTCTCAGAACCGCTCTTATTATAAGCGTAGATATTATTAAAAAGATAAAGCCTTGCTTCTTTGTAGTAGAGCGTGCGCTTTCCTTTTTTCATCAGGGCAGATAAGCGTTTTCTGAATTCTGCTTGGTTAAACTGAGGTTTAGTGTCACCATGTGCCTTGAGGTCAAGGGGCTGGGCCACTGTTAGTGATGTTGCTAAAATTATTAGAGTTGTACGTAACATACTTTGCTTTTACGGTAATTTATGAACAGATGGTAGGAGATTGTAGAATTTACTTGAAATATAGTCCCAATAAAAAAACAGGACCTCAGTGAGGTCCTGCCAATTTAAATATCAAGCTCGTTATTTTAGCTACTTAGGGGACGACTAAGCAGCGTTATTGTACTCTTCGTAATCGTTATCACTATCCATATTTTCTTCATCTACACTTTGTCTAAGGCTTGTTAAAAGCTTCTCTAATTGAAGTCTTTCACCAACCCCAAGCTCGACAAATTGTACCCCCATTCCTTCTGGGTAGCGTCCGACAGCATTCGATTTTCTAACGACCTTGGCCTTTAGTTCTAAATCTGTTCCGATATTGAAAGTAAAAGTGTCTCCACAGTTGAAGATATCTTTTTGTGTTGGTGTATTATATGAAATATAAGCACCTGTTCTTGAGATATCAAAAGTTTCACCAAGATTAATTGGAATATCTGTTGATGACACTTTTGTTGGAAGTGGTGCTTGGTAACGAATTGCTGTTTTCCACCACTGAGCTGCAGGTGAGTTAATAACATTCGTTTCATGACTCAGAATAAAGTATGAAGTCATAAGGATATAGGCAAAAGTTGATAGAATAACTGAAGCCGCTTCAAAGTCATTTCCATAAACTAGGACAATCGAATTATTTAAACAAACAAAGCCAATCGATAATGGGAAGCTCCACTTGATGTCATCTTGTGCTGTAAAAGAAAAGTAAGCATTAAGAAAACAAGAGGCCATAACCATGAAGTTAAAGACTGTCATTTTCGACCAGATGGCACCAATATCAGTTGCACCATGACCATAGAGGAACATGACCTGAATTGGAATACTAACTGCAATTGCAATAAACACAAATGCATAGATATTAAAGATTAATGGCTTGATCTTCATTGATGACTCCTTGAGTGTCATTTTGTGTAAAGTGATAACAGTAACTATTTACGCGATTAATATAATTCTTTGCTTCTTGAAGGCGATCAGAATTACGCCAGTCTGTTTCTAGTTTTATTAATTGAGACTTCACTCTAAATGGCCCAGAGTTGTAGCTGGCAAGAATTAAGTCGGTATAGAGTTGGCTCTTTTCAAAAGTCTTAAGATTTTTTATTTTTGGATATGATTTTTGAACAAGGTCGATATTGCCACGCCAATACTTCTTTAGGTATTCAATATACTCAAGTCCACCGATAACCGATTTTTTTCGATTAAGTCGCCAATCATTATTTTGATTAATCTTTCCAGATCTAACCATAAACTTAACTAGTCCATACGGAAGTTTTTCAATTCTTTTGTCAACTTTCCACGTGTCGTACTTCTTAATAACGTGCTGGCTTGCTGCATCTGTAACTTGCGTCAGTCCAATGGCCTTTGCTGAGCTTACCGAGCGATAATTAAAGCCTGACTCTTGGGCAATAATACCTAGTAGCATGGAAGGGTTAGTATGTACTTTAGAAGCTTCTCTTTTTACAAGATCAATAAAGCTTGTCTTAACATTAAATGGGTCAGTTGTTGTAATCGTTGTTTTATTATTGGCCGTTGTAAATTGTTTACATGAAGGTTCTTCATAACGATATAGTGAACGAATTTCTCCACGGTACTGATAGCCAATTTTAATATCAGTCTCAAGTCTTGCAGGTAGACTTAGTCGGTTGATCTTGTAAATAATATTTTGGTCGTCTTCATAGATAACTTTATTATTATTCTTAAAACTTGAAGTGATATTTCTACCGTTCCAAAAGATCACAATATTTTCAGGATTAAGTTTTCCTCGAGTTGAATTGATCTTAATATAGAGATCATAAATAGTGTGACGATTTTGTTTCTTTGGAAAAAACTCGATACCTATTGTACTCGTTCCAACATTATCGAAGTTTAGATGGTTGTCTAAGATATTAGTAAAGGCTTCAAGATTTTCGAAACTATCTCCATCATTAATAATTGAAAGAGTGTCACTTCCGAATGGGTTCATTGGCCCTGCACATGAGGTAAATAGGAGAGTCGCTCCAAAAAAGAGTGCCGAGAAACTTGCTCTTAACAAGACTCTGACAATGTGCTGACGAAATGTTGGTTTAAGTGCCATGTTCATTGACACTATTATGACAATTTTGGATAAGTCGCTGAAGTCGCTGGTTTACTAAATTAATAAAATCAGAGGCTTAGGTGAAAATCACTATAAAATCTATAGTTAGCAAAATCCGTAAATTTCGCCAACTTTAGAAGCCATAGAAAAAACCGTTATTGGCATCTGTTAAATTCTTTAAAAACTTATATAAATCCGACGACTTACTAAAGTTCTTTGCCCCAACCCCAATGGCATTAATTTGTACTTTTCGAAGGCGATTCTTATCAGTGATATCCCTAACAATATCATCGATATTATCCGGTGAAGTTGTTCGCCCTGACTTTGTCGGGGAGCCATCACTTAGGAGAACGATATCAGTTACTTGTGGATATTGGTCAATGACATACTTAAGGGCGGCCCTTGTTGGTGTGGCCCCATAAGGCCTTAAACTTGCCAAGAACTCATAGACTTCTTCTTTTATTTTTAGATCCCTAAGGTCTTGTAAAACACCCCAGAGGGCATATTGTGAACTGCGATTCTTGCCTGGAAAATAGATAATATCGACATAGTAATCCTTACCCATTGAGGCAATAAGCATCTTAAGTCCTGCCTTTACTTGGCCGATGCGATCATCTGTACCCATTGAGCCCGAGACATCAATGAGGAAGGCCACGCGTTTGCCTTTAAAGTTAAATCCTACATCAGCACTCTTTGCAACAGGAGCAGGTGTCGGTTTTGGCTTAGGCCTTGGTTCTGGTTTTGCCTTAGGTGGAGTAATTTGAGCAGTAAGCTCCTGGATGACTTTCTTTTGATCTTGGGCAAGCTTCTCACATTGAGACAAGGCCTGTGAATTATCAACACAAACTTCTTTTGGCTTTTCAGCAACTGGAGTTTCATTCTTTGGAACAACAATAAAGAGGATGATAACCGCTCCAAGTGCTCCTGAAAGTAGATCGAGAAATGAAATATTAAAAACGTCTATGGACTTTCTTTGGCGCATTCTTTGCTTTCCTACATCTCAATCTTATTAACAAGGTTTTCAATAACATATTCTTTTGTCTTCATATGAAATTGATCTGTTGCTTTTTGTAGGTCGTGAAAGAGCCACATAAGAATGATACTTAGAATAAGTGCAACAAGTGTTGTATCAAAGGCAACACCAAGAGTTGATGTAATTAGCTGCATGTCTTTAGAGTTCGCAAGCATTAAGGCGCTTGAAATACCAAGTACGGTACCAATGAATCCTAGAGAGGGAATGGCCCATAAGAGATAGCGAATATTGGACTGTTCAGTTTCTGAGTTATCTCTGTGTAGGTCTGTGATGATATTAATAACCTCAAGAACTTCTGAAACATTTTTCGTTGAACGAAATTTCGCACAAGAGTTTTTAATGAGTTGAGTAAGCAGAGTCTTTGAATACTTCTTCTCAAAGTCTTTCACTTTTTGACCAATCTGAATAACATCGTCAGACATGAGCAGGTGTTTTTCATCTGTAGGCAGCAGATTGGCCTTAAAGTAGGATTTCTCTGCTTTTATTTGTGCCTTTAATGCTTTTATTTCGGAGATTGACCAGAAGAAGGCCAAGTACGTTAGCCACTGAATGTAGCCACCTTTGATGAAATTTCCACCTAAGAGAATTAGCAATCTTGAAACCATTCCATCTTGTGGGAAAATACCAGACAGATACACTCCGTTTAATACTGCCACAATAACACTGCTGACAACAACAGCTTGTCCAATGAGTTGCAATTCTTTCTTTTCTAGCATTGAATGACCTTTTACTCTAAAATTATAGGTATATTTTATAATTATTATAACTGACTTTAAAAGGATATAAATGGTGGGAAAAAATAGTGAAAATGAACCAGTAGGAGAACTATGTGTTCGTACGCTAACGATGCCTTGTGATACAAATCACAATGGTGATATCTTTGGAGGTTGGGTTCTTTCGCAAATGGATATCGCCGGTGCAATCTATTCTGGAAAACGCTGTAATGGCCGTACGGCAACAATTGCAATTGAAGCAATGAAATTCATCCAACCTGTTGGGGTCGGGGATATTCTCTGTTGTTACTGCTCAACTGTAAGAGAAGGAAATACATCTCTTGCTGTCAAGGTTGAAGCTTGGGTTATTCGTAAGTTTGAAACTGAGCGTGTAAGAGTAACAGATGGAATCTTTACTTACGTGGCCATTGATGAGCAAAAGCGCCCACGTAGTATCAACTCTAAAACAATTCTCGATAAATAAGGATTTATATATGAGCGTAATTAACGTTGAAAATGTCTCTAAGAGTTATAGAGACCAAAAGGCATTATCTGACTTTTCATTGACTGTTGAGCATGGTGATGTTGTTGCTCTTTTAGGGCCAAATGGAGCCGGTAAGACTACTTTTGTAAAGTGTATGCTAAACCTTATTAGTGCTGATAGTGGAAAGATCTCGATTTATGATATCGATTCTAATGATCCAATGTCACGATCACGCCTTGTGTACCTACCAGAAAAGTTCACTTTCTATAATTACTTTACTGTTGAGGAAACTCTAAAGTTCTTTGCTGAATTTCATCAAGTCGAGAAGTCTCAAGTAAAAGAGAGAATTAAGGAGGCCCTAGGTAAGCTTTCAATAGGAGAGTTGGGTAAGAAGAAACTTAGTGAGCTGTCAAAAGGACAAATGCAACGAGTTGGTCTTTGTATCGCAATTGTCGCAGACAAAGATCTCATTATTTTAGATGAGCCATTTTCTGGTCTTGATCCAATTGGGATTAAAGATGTGAAGGATATTTGTCTTGAGCTTTCAAGCAAAGGGAAAACAATCTTAATCAACTCTCACATTCTTTCTGAGGTGGAGAAGTTTGCAAAGAAAGTTATTATTTTAAATCACGGTAAAGTTCAGGCCCAAGGCCTAATTGATGATGTTCGTGATGGGATGTCTTTAGAGGATCGTTTCTATACTCTAGTTAAAGGGACAAAAGAAGAAAGTGAGGAAGCTCATGTTTAATTTTACGCTAATTAAAAATACAATTGAAAAAGAAGTTAGAAATAAATCAGTCATCTTCTTATTTGCTATGACTGTTGTCGTAATGTATCTAGGTGGTGTTTTAAGTAATACTCTACAAATTGAAATCCAAGAGTCGGGTTTTAGTACTTATCTCGCAACAGCAAGTATGACGGTTGTGATATGGATTATCAGTCTTAGTGCAAAGCTTGTTGCGGCCCTGATTTCGGCAAATATCTTTCGTAGTGATTTAGAGAGTGGTGTTATTTCTCAAATCTTAGCGCTACCAATCAATCGTTCTTCATACGTGATTAATCGTATGCTAGGTGGGGCACTTTTAAGTTTTCTTTACTTAGTATTCATTCTTATTATCGGTATTATTATCTTAATCTCGAATGATCTTGTTCCTAAGGGAGTGGACTTTTCAATGATTAAGATGACCGCTTCACTTATTCCACACTTCTTACAAATCTTAATTATCATGTTTGTTAGCTGCTTCTTTAGCTTATTCTTTAATAAGATTGGAACACTACTTTTAACATGTTTCTATGTTATCGCCTCGGTTGGTGTCTACACTTATATTCAGGCAGGAAATCCTGCACTATCAGGGCTTAACCTTTCTTCTATTTTTGGATTTATCTTTTATTGGCTATTGCCAAGAATTGGAGAAATTTCAGGTCTTGCGGATATGTTATCTTTAGGGGCCGAGTTAAATATCGATATCGTTAAGAGTTTTGTCTTTGGCCTTGTTCATCTTGTGGCAACTTTGGCGATATGGGGATTTATTTTTAACTCTATCTTTAAGAGAAGATCGTTTTAATGAGAAAATTGCTAATCATCCATTCTGATGAGCGTATCCAATCTAGTGTGAGAGAGTACTTAACAAATGAGTACTCTTTTGAGATTGAATGCCTCGAGAACTCATCTCTAATAAAGAGGGCGGATGATTTAGCAAGCTTTGATGGAATTATTTGTGAAAATAAATATATCGATAGTGAGGGGAGGAATATCCCTGGTGGTCAAAACTTTGTTAATTTCATGATCGACCACACGATTAAAAAACCTGTTGTTATCTTAGGGGAGATGGAGATTGATTATGGTAACTTTACTTCTCTACCATCAAGGTTCTCTCTTAGGGACATTAGTCTTCAACTTATCAAGAGTTTAAATATTACAGATGAAGAATTAAGACATTTGAAGATGCCCGACTTTGTAAGTGTTGAAATTGCTAACTTCTATCAGCTTTCAAACCCATGTTGTGATATTTATATCAAAATGACTAAGGCCGGTGAGGAGCATTTTGTAAAGCGTATCTATGCTAACGATATTCTTGATAAGGATATTGTTAGGCGCTATGAGCAAAATAACCTAACTCATTTCTTTGTCCAAAAAGAAGACTTTGAAAAGCTTATGGGACAAATTCTTTCTCAGTCTTTAACTAAGGTCGTTAAGGCCTTCAAAGAAGACAAGAAAGTGATGGAAGTGAGTAGTGATACTTTTGAGATCTCTCAAAACCTTCTCAATGAAATAGGAATCACTCCACAAACTGTAAAGCTTGCTAAGACCTCAATTGTTGCTATGACAAAGACGGTAAATAGCTCAAAGAAGCTCTCGACACTACTTCGCTCTCTTTTAGAAAATGAAACAACATACGCATTCAAAAGAAATTATCTAGCGAGTTTATTCTTCTACCAAATTATTCCTAATCTTGGATGGGGAAGAGGTGAACAACTTAAGCAAACGATGGATAAGGTTTGTTATATTTGCTTCTTTCACGATATTGTCTTACGTGAAGAGAAGCTTCTTAAAATTCACTCTCTCGACGATATGGAGCAAGTGGACTTAAGTGAATCAGAAAGGAAGCTTGTTTTAGAACACGCCAATATGACCACGACTTTACTTCAAGAAATATCAGGGATTCCAACAGGGATTGATGTTATCGTTCGCCAGCACCACGGTTCACTTAATGGCGTGGGGTTTCCTGACGTGTACACGTCAAATCTCTCACCATTGGCGATATGTTTTATCGTTATTGAAAAGTATGTTGTGGAAATACTCAAGTGTATTGAGGGACGTGAAAAATTAAAATTAAATACGATACTATCAGAGCTAGAAGAGTTCTTTCATTTAAGTAGTTATCGTAAAATAATCTTCGAACTAAAAAGCCTAATAGGTTAAAAGGCAAATTAATAAAAAGGAAATCTAATGGAACAAAGAAAAGTTTGTATTATCACGGGATCACGTATTCCATTTGCAAGATCTGGTACAAAATATCAGGGTGTTTCTAACAAGGAACTAATGACTGCTGCTTTAAAAGGTTTAGTCGACAAGATGAATCTTAAGGGACAAGAAGTCGGCGAGGTTGTTCTTGGTGCTGTTAGTAAGCATGCCTATGACTTCTCTCTTGCGCGTGAGTGTACAATTGAATCTGGACTGTCTTTTCACACTCCAGCTACAGATATTCAAAAAGCTTGTGGGCTTTCTCTTGAGGCCTCAAATATTATTGCCATGAAAATTGCGACAGGACAAATTGAGTGTGGTATCGCTGGTGGTGTTGATACAAATAGTGATATCCCAGTTGAATTCTCTAAGAAATTCTCAGATGCCATGAGCCGTGCAAACTACGCTCGCACAACTGGTGATCGTATAAAGGCATTACTAAGTATTCGCCCGGCCGATCTAAAACCATCTTTCCCTGCGGTTAAGGAGCCTCGTACAGGTCTTTCTATGGGACAAAGTTGTGAGCTTATGGCCCAACGTTGGAATATTGCTCGTCAGGATCAAGACCAACTAGCGTGGGAGTCTCATCAAAATGCTGAGCGTGCATATAACGAAGGTTTCTATAGTGACCTTGTTGTGCCATTTAAAGGCCTTGAGCGTGATGGAATTCTAAGAGCTAACACAACTGTTGAAAAGATGGGATCTCTTAGAACAGCTTTTGAAAAATCAGATAAAGCTACTTTAACAGCTGCTAACTCAACACCACTTACAGATGGTGCTTCTTGTGTTTTTCTATGCTCAGAAGAATATGCAAAAGAACATAACTTAGAAGTTTCAGCATACTTCACAACTTGCCAGTCGGCAGCAGTTGATTTTATCGAGGAAGAAGGGCTTTTAATGGCACCTGTTTATGCTGTACCAAAGCTTCTTAAGCGTGCAGGTCTAACTCTTCAAGACTTTGATTTCTACGAAATTCACGAAGCTTTTGCTGCTCAAGTTCTTTGTACTCTTAAAGCTTGGGAAGATGAGGAATTCTGTAAAACTAAGCTCGGGCTAGACGGTGCGCTTGGATCAATTGATCGCTCAAAGCTAAATGTTAAAGGTGGCTCACTTGCTCTTGGACACCCATTTGGTGCTACTGGTGCAAGAATAGTCGCAGGCCTTGCTAAAATGCTTCAAGAAAAAGGCGGCGGACGCGGACTAATTTCTATCTGTACTGCAGGTGGGATGGGCGTTGTTGCTATCGTTGAAAGATAAAAATGAATAAAAAAAGGCACCCAATGGGTGCCTTCTTTATTTGTACTTATTTGTTTGAATTATTTTTCAGTACAAGTTTCGTAGCAAAGGTTTCTTTGAGCTTCGTCTTGAACAAGAGCACACTCATCAAAACACCATGGCATCGACTTGTTACCTGATTGGTACATGTAGCTATCAATACAGTAGTCACGTACTGAATTGAAACATGTGTAGAAATCTTCTTTGTTTGTTAACTCTTTACAAGTTTCTTGAGCTTCCATTGCACAAATTTTGATTTGGTTTGCGCTTGCGTTTACAGAAATAAAAAGAGTAGCAGCTAGTAATAATTTTTTCATATTTTTTCCCTCTAACGATTAAAGATCATAAACACATGAAGCGTTATTTCCTGTGATCTTCGCAAGTTCACTAAGGGCCGCTTCATATTGATATGAATTCAGTTTTCCATTTTCTTTTAAAGTATATTTTGATTTGTTATTTCCCAGATCTTTTTCAGCTAGAATCTTGAAATAGTCCGAGTAGATAATATTCTCAAGATCAACTAGGGCATGATCCGAAATACGGGCCCAGTTGACGATGAGATTATATTGATGAAGCTTAGTATAGCCAGTGGCATAGTAAGCGTTTTCACAAATTTCTCTAATATTATTTGAAGCTTGTGCGTTAGATGTAACTGCAAAAAGCATCGCTAGTGTTAAAATCACTGATTTCATATATCTCTCCAATAGCATTGAGTGCCCACTTATAGCCAAGGGGATACGAAAATTAAAGTGATTTTATGAAATATGTAATTTCTGCACGCTAGATTTGAAGCATGGATTCCACAAAGTGGCGTACGCCTTGCGTTGCTACCTCTGCAATGGTTTCATCGAAAAGTTCAGCGTTATTTGTCGGGTGCGGATTGATCTCTAGACAGTGAGCACCGGCGCTCTTAGCAATCGCCACAAAGTTGGCCGCAGGGTAGACAAGCCCAGAAGTTCCAATTGAAATAAAGAGATCACATTTTAAGAGGGCCTCTTGAATTTCGTCGAGATAGAGTGGAACTTCGCCAAACCACACGATATGTGGCCTTAGATTGCCCTTCGTATGACAACACTGGCAGCGATCTTCAACTGTAAGGTCATCTTTCCATTCATAGATTTTCTTCGTTTTCTTACAACGAACTTTTAAAAGCTGGCCATGCATGTGGAAGATATTTTTTGAACCAGACCTCTCATGGAGGTTATCAACATTTTGAGTGATAATAGTTGTCTTAAATTTACCTGACTTTTCTAGATCGGCCAAGGCCTGGTGTGCATCATTAGGGTGAACTTCACCTGATTGTAGCTGTCGTCTTCTTTGATTATAGAATTCGTGGACTAAATTGGGGTTATTGTTGAAGGCCAAGGGAGAGGCCACTTCGTAAATATCGTGATTTTCCCAAAGCCCATTTTGGTCACGAAAAGTCTTTAATCCCGACTCCTTAGAGATGCCGGCACCAGTTAGTATACAAATTTTTTTTATGCCTGCAAGGAGTGCTTGGTCTTTTAAAAACTTCATGGAATTATGGTAACATACTCTAGGTGAATACATAAAGTGAGGATTTTAGTGGACCCATTATCGCAGGCCGTACTTGGATCAATGGCAGCTCTAGGAGCGACCAAGGTTAAGTCAAAGATACAAAGAAAGAAGGAAGAACCAAAAGAAGCTAAAGAAGCGCCTAGTTTAAAGGCGATAGCTCTTTGGGGTGCCCTTGCGGGAATGGCCGCGGACCTCGATATTCTCATTCGCTCATCAACTGATCCACTATTTCACGTTCAATTTCACAGACACTTTACTCATTCACTCTTTTTTATTCCCATAGGTGCCTTGATTGTTAGTTTATTTCTTAAACTATTTAGGGTTCCTGTTAAAAGAAGTTATCTTTATACATTTTGTGCCTATGCCACCCATGGCCTCTTGGATTCATTTACAAATTATGGAACACAACTTTTTTGGCCCCTTTCTTCTACTAGGGTTGCTCTAAATACTGTTGCCGTTATTGATCCTCTTTGTACAATTCCACTTGTTATTCTTGTTCTTATTTGTCTACGTACGAAGAATTTAAAATTTAATACTGCGGCCATCATCTATGTTATTGCTTTCATGTCTCTTGGCTTTTATCAAAGAGAGCGCGTGACAAATTTTCTAACAACAAAGGGGTTTATTAATGAGCAGACCCAAAGAAAGATGATCAAGCCTACGATCTTTAATAATGTGGTCTGGCGTGGAATTGTTGTCGATCAAGATCAGGCAAAATTCTATGCCGTTAAAAGTATTCCTTTTGGTAAGATTAAACTCTATCCAAAAAGTGAGAGTGCATCCATTGTTAAAGAAAAAGAAATTAAGAATCTTTTAAAACATTATAAATCAGATAAGTTCCCTTATGACTATGAGAGATTTAGAAGTTTCACAAGTGGCTATCTTCATTGGGGAGAAGGCAATACAATTGTGGACTCTCGCTATAGTATTCTTCCTTACTCGTCAGAGTCTATGTGGGATATTGAATTTCACAAAGGTGAAGGGCACGTAACCTTTAATACTTCCCGTGCTGTGGACATCAATTCACGTAAAGAATTTTTAAAGCTCTTATTTGATTTCTAGTAGGTAAGATTCTAAGGCCCTTAAATTCTCTGGTGTAATTTCATGAGAATTAATCTCAAAGCTTTCGTATCGAGCATCAGCTATTTTCTTTTTTAGCTCTAAAAAGCTATTGTGAGAATTTTCAAATTCGACAACAGGATCACCTTCGTTATGAATTGAAAGGTGCTTAAAGTTTAAGTTCTCGCCAAGCTTATCGACTCTCGTATTTGCATTTATGGCAATAGAGGCACGGATCCCTGGAAGGTAGCTTGCCATAATTGGTGCAAGATAGCCTCCTTGAGAATAACCAACGATAGTGACATCTTTAAACTCAATATTTCTTTCTCTTAATAAATTTCCGAGGGCCTCAATCGGTGTACTCATATCGATATAATACTTCTGTCTTGTGTGATCATAGAAGTACCAGCTATAGCGATAGGTAATTTGATTTGGCCTAATCTTAGGAATTGGAAAGACACCATTTGGGATGAGTATACGAAAGCTTTCGCCAATTTGTGGTGATAATTTATCAACGATATTTTCTTTGATTTGTTCGTTATTTTGAGCAAAGCCATGGAGGACTAAAAGTGTCTTCTGTGCTTTAGCGTTACCCATTTCAAAGTAATCAATTGGGAGATTTGTACCAACAATTGTGCGACTAGTATTATTTTCCATATGTTCTATAATAGATGGGGCGAGGGGAATTTTAAAGTGAATTCTAAAACCGATAAGAACCTACAAAATGATGATATGGATTTGGCCAAAGAAATAATCTTGGAGAATATATCGTTCTTTGAGTGGATGAATATGGAGAACCTCCTCATTTCAATCAAAAGTGAGGATCTCAGTCTTCTTGATGAAGTGAATATGGAAGTACTGGAGTCCTACCTAAACGAATTTATCAAAGAAGGACTCGTGGAAATAAAGCACGAGGCCAAGAACGAAGCTTTTTACCGTCGTGTTCAAATTAAGAAAAAGAAATTTTTGAAATTCTTTTAGTGTCTCATTATAGAAAGATTGCCATGAATACCCAAAGGGCCCCTGCTGTTGATAGAGGAATCGTTAGGTTGTCATCAATTTTAAAATCCATAAAGTCCACGGCCGTTACAACAAGAGAGCTACAAATTGTGACAAGAGCAATTCTTATATTAAATTCGTAAACACTTAGAAGGACCATCAGGTGAATCGCAACTGTTGCAATTAAAAAAGCAAGAGTTCCCTCAAGGGAGCGGTTATCTTTTAGCTTTGTCTTTCCAAAGCGAATTCCAATGATAGCACTTAAAGGGTCACAAACTGCAAGTGTGAAAACAGCAACAAGTGTAATAGTTTTTGGAAATGTTAGGATTGTTAGAAGGAGTCCCATTAGATACGGCATCGAGGCCGACTCTTTAAGTTGTTCCTCTGCACGTAAAAGGTAGCGACTACCTAATTTCATTAATCGATTTTCTGGGTAATTAATTCTAATTTGTTCAAGAATATAGAAAACACATGTAGCAATACCAAGAATATGGACGGCCTGGGCGTGAGTTAGAAAATGCTTATAGATCATCCCCGCAATGAGGCCCATCGAGAAGTGAAATATCCTACGCGGCATATGTAGGTCTTTTCTTGTCTTCGTAATCTCTTCTTTTGTTTCGTTTTCTTCTTGTGAAACTTGTTCAGCTATATCTTTATTCGATGCTTCCACATCGTTATTTTCATTATTTGAAATCGTCGTATCCATATAGGCATCTTAACTCAGGTTGTTAATCCTGACAAAACTATTTTTTTAGTCCCGAGAGGCTGTTCGAGATAAAATCTTTGGTGATTTTAAAAATTGAACGGCGATCCTGTCCATAGCTAAACTGCCCGTCGTTTAGAGACTCTAGAGAGACCTCTCCGCTGCGTTTAAGTGCTTCTTTAAGGATTAGTGGACCTGCTATTTCAAAGATGAAAATACTGGAGATTATGGTTTGAAAGATAATGTCGCTCGTAATATGGGGGATTTTTTGAATGGCCATGGCAATGGCTATTGCTGTCCCAGCATGCGAGTAGAGGCAATGTCCTAACATATTGTAATCATTAGTTGTTACTCGCCTAGCGAAGATACGGTGGGCAAAGAAAACAGAAAAAGTACGAATGACAATGTACATGATCACAAAGAGGGCGTTTTCAGAAATTAGACCTGCAATATTTATATGAGTACCAGCGTAGACGAAGAAGATTGCATAGAGTGAACTTCCTATATCTCTTACTGTTGTGTGAATGAGTCTCCCTTTTGAAGAAGCCTGAGTCACCGTAAATCCAAGAACTAGTGAAATTAAGAGTACATTTAAGTTTAAAAAATGGGCCAGGGTTTGAGAAAAGAGAATCATAGTAAGAATTGAAAAGAGGAAGTTACCAATCTTATTTTCAAAATTCTCAAGCCATGTCAAAAGAAGTCCAAGTGCAACTCCAATTGCAATGGAGCCAATAACTTCCTTGGCCATGGAAAGAATCGACTGATAGGAAGAAACAGATGAGGGCCAAAGCCCCGTTGCCTGAAAGACTGATGTAAAGAATAAGCTACCAACAATAGTTAAACCTGTTACTACTGCAAGGTGGATCATGATGGCATCAGTTATCGGGCCATGAGTATTATATTCTTTCATGACAAGAACCGTAGTAGGCGGTGCTGCTTCAATACTTATAATTCCAAGCATGACGGCAATGATAAATACATTGGCGGCGGAGAGTCCGGTAAATATCAGCAGGCAAGTAGCAAAGAGGATACTACTGATAAGAAACATCAGAAAGACTTTATAATGCGTTTCTTTGATGAGCTCGTTACTTAATCGCCGTAAAAGATACTTATTAAATTCTCCACCAATATTGAAGAGGATGAGCCCTAAGGCCAGGTCTGAAAGATAATTTGTTTTTTCTAGAAATTCGTGAGTGATTATACCCGTGACATAGGGACCTAGGATAATCCCAAGCATAATGAAGCCACTGACTTTGGGAATACCGATGAATTTAGTAAAACGTGCTACCACAAGACAAAGTAGAAGGCACAGGCCTAGTATTGGAATAACGGCCTGGGTATCTGTTAAATCGATGAAGTTGAACACATCTAACCTCGCTCTTTGGCTTTGTTGAAATTTAACGCACACAGGCGCTAGATTAAACTTAAGAGGTATAAAGATGCGTTAATAAGATTAAGTTTTTTACAACTAATGATGTAAATGGCTACAATAGAAGTATCAATTATTTAACGAGGTTGTTCATTTGAAGAAGAAAATCTATTTCACACTTTTTATTCTCGCTATCATTGCAGGTCTTCTAGGTTGGGGAATTTTAAATTACCCTAAATCTGATGGGACTCGCTCTGGAAAATTAGTGCGAATTACAAAGAAAGGTGTCTTCTTTAAAACATACGAGGGAACACTTGATCTCGGTAGTGGAGATCGACTGACGTGGGGATTTTCAGTTCATGATAAGGCACTAGGCGAGCAGTTAGTTGCTCAGGCCGGAAAGAACGTAAAACTTGAATATAAAGAGCTCTTCTTTAAATTCTTCTACGAGACGAATAATGTCGTTGATGGTTGGTCGATTGTTGAAAGTGCTGAGGATAATGTCTTTCTATGCCGCTTAGTTCGTATCCTACAAGAAAACTCTTCTGTTGTTGAGTACCTAAGACCTCGAATTCAAGAGCAGGATAGTGAGCTGCTACAGCGCATGCGTGACTGTAAATAAGTGTGCCATGCTCCTTTGGTTTCGCACTTGCTAAGAACTGCCTTGATTATTTCGTATTTAGCAGATGCGAAACCAAAGGTGCATGGCACCTAGGCTTGGCAGTTTGAAAATCTTCGATGCTAAATCAGGCCGATGGCCATAACTTGAGATCTCAATAGATTAGGTTTGCAAATAGCTAATATTACTAGCATTTGTGAACAGTATCTTTAGCTAGTTATGCTAAATACTAAAAATTGTTAAGAAAATTTACTTTATGTCGATAAACTTGTTTGAGTAACGAAAATTATTTAACAGGTTTGATATCGATGCACGTTTTTCTCTTTCTAATAGCAATAGCTTTTAGCTCCTGTTCGAAGATTAAGTACTCTATCGTTGGTGGTGGAGGTATTACAATTCCAACAGTCTCTCTCTTAGACTCAGACTCTAGCAGTGAGGAGTTTAGTAATGACTTAACTGTTGGTATTAGTGTCGCAAATACAGATGGTGCGACAAAATATTGTATTTCTGAAACTCAAACAACTCAACCTACAGACACAGCAACTTGTAATGGCAGCGCTTGGACGGCGACTCCTCCTGCTACTTATACATTCACTCCTGGTGAAGGGAGTCGTGATCTCTATGTTTGGACGGCAGATAGTGCTGATCATATTTCCGAAGATCCAATTGTTGGAACTATTGAAGTTGATACCGTTGCACCAACAACGGCCATTACAACATCTCCTGCCACTGTCATTGATGAATCAAATCAAACAAGTTTTACTCTTAGTGGAACGTGTAGTGAAGACGGTGGTGAGGTTCAATTAACAAATGCAGCAAATGCGACGACAACTTGTTCAGGGGGAGCATGGAGTGTTGATGTTGATACAGCAGCAATTCCTAATGGTGCCCTCGACTTTGATGTTGTCTATACTGATAGCGCAGGAAATTCTTCGCCCCAAGAAACGATTTCTCTGACAAAGAACGTTTCGATGCCTGATCCAACACTTACAATGTCATCTAGTGACTCAAATGATTTAACAGTTGGACTTAGTGTTGGAAATGATACTTATGCGACGATGTGGTGTTTATCTGAAACTCAGGCCACAAAGCCGGCCGATACTTCGACATGTGCTGGTGGAAGTTGGGTGACGACTGAGCCAACTGATTTTACTTTTTCAGCAGGTGCAGATGGATCAAGAACTGTTTATATTTGGACGGCCACAACTGGTGACTATATCAGTGATAATCCAATTAGCGCTACGATCAATTATGATACTTCAGTTCCAAGTGTGACTATTACAAATACAGCTGGTGAAGTCTTTGGCCCAAGTGCTACTTTATCAGGAACATGTACAGAAGATGGTAGCGTGACTCTAAGTGGAAATGTCGTGACGAAGTCAACAGCATGTACTGGAGGGAATTGGAGTGATACCTTTGACTTTAGCTCCCAGGCAGATGGAGCAGTAACCGTAAGTGCGACAGTTTCCGATAATGCCGGAAATACATCTAGTCCAGAATCTAAAAACTTCTCAAAAACTTCTAGCTACTTACACTCTCTAAATATTGATGCAATTAATAGTTACGATATTGACCTCAGTTACGCAGTAATCAACACAACAAATCTTCAAACATATAAATATCAAATAGCAACAGGAACAACGGCGCCAAGTGATTGTAGCGCAGGTGTTGACTTTGGAAATACTAATCTTTCGCAATCCATCTCATCACTTGATCCTTCAACACAATATAGCCTAACAGTTTGTTATATCGATACTTCAAGTAATACGATTGGACAACAAAGTACGACGTTTACAACTGCGGCCATCGCTTCTTCTGGAACGAGCTTAACGTGTTCAGGTGGAGGAGATGTTAATACAACTTGCTATGTAAATGATCTTCAAACCATGGCCGATGCAACAGTCATTTATATTCCTGGTAATCTTGTGATTCAAAGTGGTGGTGATATCTCTTCAAATGCTGTTGAGAAAATTATTATGCAAGTTGATGGGAGTACTACGATTGAATCGGGTGGAAAAATTTCTGCAAACCTTACTCTTTTAAGTACGACGACTCTTGATATTCAAGCAGGTGCAAGTATTGATGTCTCAAGCAAAGGTTATGCTGGTGGTGCCAGTGGCGCTGCTAATGGAAGTGGACCTTCTGGAGGTTTTGGACACTCTAACACAAGTGCTGACCCAGGTGGAGCAGGGCACGCAGGGCCTGGCGGTGATGGCCGCTCAAGTGGAGGGACAACTGTCTATGGTTCAAGAACTGAGCCTGTTGACTTTGGTTCTGGTGGTGGTGCTGGTGATGCTCAGGCCGGTGGGGCCGGTGGTGGTGTCGCTAAAATTATTGCGACTAATTTAAATATTGATGGAAGCATTCTTGCCCAAGGTGGTGCTGGTGTTAACAGTTGTTGTGATCAAGGAGCTGGTGGTTCTGGTGGATCGCTATGGATTATTTCTCAAAATACAATTACTGGTGGTGGAAGTGTTTCTGTTAATGGTGGTTCAGCTGGTGGAATTAATGGTTCACAAGGGACAGGAGCTGGAGCAGCTGGACGAATTGCAATTTATCAAAACTCTGGGGTTTATACTTTTAATGGAACCATTGGTGTTTCTGGAGGAAGTATTGGTACTCGCGCATCAGATGGAAGCTTCTATTTAGGTCTTGCAAGCAATGACCAACTTTGTGATAGTGGAAATTTTTCTTCAACTTGTATTATTAATACTTCTAAAGTTATCGGTGGTGACATAAATCTCACAAGTGGTAACTTAACAATTGATACAACAGGTAACGTAAGCGTTAAGGGCCTTGACTCTGACTTTACTTTTAATAATGCTGCCGGCGATTTCATAATGGCCACTGGTGGTGTTTTATCAATGGATGCAATGACGGCCATTAGTAATATTGTTGCTAATAATTTTAATATGGCCGGAACACTAAACGCTAATATTTCAGACTCAACGATTTCAAATGCAACGATCTCTGGTGCCATTAATGTAAATAATAAGGGGTACTTCGGAGGCCGCGCCATGGGCAATGGTGGTGGACCAGCTGGAGGTATTGGAACTGATGATAATGGTGGTGGCGGTGGTCACGCAACAGATGGTTTCAATGGTAATGCTGGGACGGCCGGAGCTCCTGCATATGGTTCAATTAGTGCTCCAGTTGATTATGGTTCAGGTGGAGGTGCTGGTGGTTCACGTATTGGTGGAAGCGGTGGTGGTGCCGTTAAGTTAAGTGTGACAAATACTTTAGATATTTCAGGAACAATTTCTGCTAATGGTGGCAATGGCCAAGAAAGTAGTGATATCTCTGGAGGTGGTGCTGGTGGTTCAATTTGGCTAACTGCTGATAACTTAATTTTAGCTGCGACACTAACGGCAACTGGTGGAAGTTCTGGTCATTCCAACTCCGCTGCCAATGGTGCTGGAGGACGAATTTCAATTATTGCAAATCAGGCAACTGTTAATGCAAATGTTAGCCACCTTGCTGGACGTGGAGTTGCTGAGGGAACGGCCTATGTAAATATCCCAAATATTTATCCAAATTGTAGTGGTGGTGGAGATATTCTAACAACGTGTTATATCAATGACACTCAAACACTCATGGCCAATGTAACTTATACAATCTTAGGAAATTTAACTCTTCAAAGTGGTGCTCTTGTTCAAACTCCTGATGCTACAAGTATTGATCTTAATATTGGAAGTAATCTTGTGATTGAATCTGGTGGAACACTTGCGGCCAATATAACAGAACTTAATGCTACAAGTATTGATATTCAGTCGGGTGGTGCCATTAATCTAAATGGCCGAGGTTTCACTGGAGGCCGTGATGGTGGTGCCGATGGGAAGGGACCATCTGCAGGGTTAGGCAATGGCACTGATGAATCAGGTGGTGGAGGCCACGCTTCTGTTGGTGAAAACGGAGAGAATGCTTCAACAGCTGGTGGTAGTGTTGTCTACGGTGTAGCTAGCGCTCCAATTGAATACGGCTCAAGTGCGGGTGCTTCAAGTGGTTACGATGGTGGAGATGGCGGTGGTGCCATTAAAATTATTACAGATAACCTAACGGTTAATGGCTCACTAACTGCCAATGGTACAGACGGTGCTTCTGGCTCAATCTATGCGGCCGGTGGTGGTGCTGGTGGTTCAATCTGGCTTCAAGTAAGTAATTCTTTTTCTGGATCAGGAATGATTAGTGCTGCTGGTGGTGCAGGTAAGACATATACCTATGGAGCAGGGAGTGGTTCTGGGGGCCGTATTGCTATTGAGTTTAATGGTTCTTCTTATGACTTCTCTGGAAATGTTTTAACGACAGGTGGCCTTGGAAAGAAAAGGGCCGCAGATGGAACGTTTTATTTAGCTCTAGCAAATCCTTCAGCGATTTGTGATAGTGGTGATCTCGTTTCAACTTGCTTTATTAATCAAAGTAAAACAATTGGTGCAAATTATACAATCAATGCAAATAACTTAGAAATTGCAGATAGTGTCTCACTTTCTATCGATGGCCTAAACCCTGGTGTTGCACTTGATCTAACTGGTAACTTAACTCTTAAGCCAAACTCTAGTATCACATATCTTGCTAATGCTCGCGGAATTGAAATCTTAACTGATGGAAATACGACATTGGAAACAAATGCAATGATTATAGCCAATCTCACAAATCTAGAAACGCAGACTCTTGAGCTCCAAACAGGTTCAAGCCTCAATGCAAAAGGGCTTGGATATCTTGGGGCCGGTCTTGGCCGTCAAGATGGTTTTGGGATCTCTCCTGGACTTTCAAATAATACAGATGAAGCAGGTGGTGGTGCTCACGCATCTGCTGGTGGTAACGGAGAAGGCGCAGCAACGCTAGGTGGACAAACTCCATATGGTAGTGCAACCAATCCTGTTGACTATGGTTCAGGTGGTGGAGCTTCTAAGAATGTTTCTGGTGGTAATGGTGGAGGGGCCATTAAGATTGTGGCCAACGATATTATTGTAAATGGTAATATCCTGGCACAAGGAAATGACGGAGCGACCACTTCTATTTATGCTTCAGGTGGTGGTGCCGGAGGTTCTGTTTGGATTCAAGCGGCCAACTCTATTATTGGAACTGGAAATATTCTTGTTTCTGGTGGCGAAGGTAAATTATATTACTACGGAAGTGGTAGTGGTTCTGGTGGAAGGCTTTCAATTGAACTTGCTGGTAGTAATTATAACTTAACAGGTGTTGTTAATACTAATGGTGGATCTAGTAGTAAGCACGGTGGCCCTGGAACATTTCACTTAGGACTTTCAACTAATGATGCCATTTGTGATAGTGGTAATTTCGCAACTACTTGTACAATTGCTGCAACTAAACCATTAGGAAATAATATTGTTCTCACTGGTGCGGATCTTATTCTATCTCCAAGTGCAGGGCTTGCAATTCAAGGCCATAATGGAAATTTCTCGATTGATTTAACAGGAAGCCTAAGCCTTCAAGCTGGCTCAAGTATTTCTTATACAGAATATCTTAAATCGATTTCAATTGCGGCCGATACGGCCATCACAATTGAGAATGGATCATCAATTAATGCGAACCTATCTCTTCTTGAAACATCTGCTTTTGATCTTCAATCTGGTGGCCTAATTAGTGCAGTTGGACTTGGGTACTACGGTTCTAGAAATCGCCTTGAAGAAGGTTTTGGGCCTTCTCCTGGACTCACAAATAGTAATGATGAAGCTGGGGGCGGGGCGCACGGTGGAAATGGTGGAAATGGTGAAAACGCAACATCGACTGCTGGTGGAAATAGTCCATATGGTAGCTTAACTGCTCCTGTCACTTTTGGTTCAGGTGGTGGTTCATCTGGAAATTACCGAGGTGGTAATGGTGGTGGTGCCATCAAAATTATTGCTGATACTGTTAATGTTGATGGTGAGATTAAGGCCGACGCCAATGCTGGTTTAGGTGCAAGTATTTACGCTGCTGGTGGTGGTGCTGGTGGTTCCATTTGGATTACTGCTAATACAAGTTTTACTGGTACAGGTAATATTCAGGCCAAAGGCGGTAACTCTGGTGGACGTGGTGCTGGTTCAGGATCAGGCGGTCGCTTATCAATTGATATCACAACTTCAACTAATACATTTTCTGGATTTTTTGACTATGGGCCTGGTACTTCAACTCATCCAGGAGATTCTGGAACTCTATATTTTGCTTACTCAACATTAGACCAATTCTGTGATGTTGGAACAAGTGGAACGACTTGTGAAATTAACAATGCTAAGTGGCTACCGAGTGATCTCTTTGCTGGTAACTTAACTTTAAATAATGATATTTATCTCTATGATAGCGCTACAAATATTAACGTTACTGGTGATCTACTAGTGAAATCTGGTGCAACGATTCAGTCCCAAAATCGTGATAAGTACACTTTCGATATATCTGGAAATGCAACGATTGAAGCCGGTGCCACGATGAAGGTTAACCTTGCGGACTTTATTGCAACAAATCTCGATCTTGCTGGAACAGTTGATGTTTCGCAAAGAGGTTATACGAGTACGTCCGGACCAGGTGGAGGGAAAGACTCTAGTGGTGGGAATAATCATGGCGGTGCTGCTAGTTATGGAAGTATTGGTGGCCAAGGTTATAGTGCCAATACTTGGGGAAATCTGTATGGAGATGAAACTGCACCAACTGATTTCGGTTCAGGTGGTGGACGTCATGCTCATGCTGCCGGAGGTGACGGTGGTGGTGCCGTTAAGTTTTCTATTTCAAACTTAACAAATTTCACGGGAGCAATTTTAGCTAATGGTGGAAATGGTACTTATATATCAGGAAACTATGGTTCAGGTGGTTCAGGTGGTTCAATTTGGATCAATACTGGTTCAATTACTGGAAATGGATCAATGGCCGCTCAAGGTGGTTCTGCAACTGGATCTTCAAGTGGACATGGTGGTGCGGGCCGAATTGCTATCACGATGACAGACATTAGTGGTGTCTATCAATATGGTGGAACAATTGATATGAAAAATAACGATCGTGGAGTTGATGAAGGTTCATTCTATGTATCATTAATGGATCAGGACTCAATTTGTACAACAGGTGACTTTGCCTCAACTTGTACCGTTAGTAACGACCTAACACTAGGTGGTGTGCAAAGCTTTACAGGTGCCGGAAACTTTATTCTTGATACAGCTATGACTCTTAGAGTTTATGGAAATAATACTGATGTAGGTTTTGATGTTAGTGGGAATTTCTCAACAGCAACTTCTAGTTTAATTTCTGCAAGTAAAGATATTACTCAAATCCATTCAGGTGGTGTTGTCACTTTTGATGGAGCTGTTGAAGCTGGGCTTCCTGATGTCTATGCAATCGGAAACATTAATGTGAATGCATCTATTTCTTCTCTTGGTAAAGGGGAGCTTCCTGGCCGAATTGGTCATAATGGATATGGAGTGGCAGGTGGACTTGCCTGTTCAAGTGGAAATAATCCGGCCGGAGCGGGAGGACACGCTGGGGCCGGTGGAAATGGTTATTGTACTAATAGTGGAATTACATATGGTAGTGCAACTGAGCCAAATACTCCGGGTTCTGGTGGTGGAAGTGATGACTCGGGTGATTACAGTGGTGGTGCTGGTGGTGGTGTCATCTGGTTAGTTTCAGATGCCAATGTTAATATTTCCGCTGTAGTCGATTCAAATGGTGTTAACGGAAACCTCTCTGGAGCAACAGGTGGCTCTGGTGCTGGTGGTTCGGTTTATGTAAAGGGCCTAACTTGTGATGGTAGTGGAAATATATCAACAATTGGTGGGTCAAATACGACAGGTTATCGCGGATCAGGTGGCGGTGGTGGCCGTATTCACGTAAATTGTGGAACGAATAATTGGCTTGGACTTGCTGATGCCTCTGGTGGCCTTGGTGCCGATGCCAGTCGTGATGGTGGAGTTGGTAGCGTCGATTATACAGTTATTCCGTAAGCGTGCCATGCACCTTTGGTTTCGCACCTGCTAAAAAATATCTTTGTGTTTTCGTATTTAGCAAGTGCGAAACCAAAGGAGCATGGCACCCTCTTACCAAGACCAGTACTTAACTGTTAAAGCAACGAGTAGGCAAGGAAAGAGGATGATCACAGTGAAGAGCAAAAAGTTAAATGCATAGAACTCTGGATCTTGAAAAAATTTAGTTATCATTTTCTTTAGTGACATGTTGGCGCTCCTGGCGCTGGACTCCACATCATATACACGCGGTAGACGATTGTAGCAGTTCCAATAATTAAAAATAGGTAAGGGACACCAGCTTGAATTCTACTTGGGAATTTTATCTTTCTAATGGCACTTGGCCCAAATAATAGTCCCGGAAGTGTTCCTAGCCAAAAGAAGAATACAAAGAGTGCTGCTAGTGCAGGTGAGGCCGCACTTATCGCTAGTGCTAACATCGCCCATAAAAGCCCACATGGAAGAAGAACACTGATACTCCCAATTGAAAAATTAAAGAGGTGAGGTTTATTTCCAACTTTCTTTGAAATTTTTGGCCAAAGCTTGGCATTCAAGTTGTGTAATTTTTGTGAAACAGTTTGAGCAAATTTGAAATTTGAGAATTTAAAAAGTCTTTTAAGTCCCATCCAAATTAAGATCAAACCAATACTCAAACCTGAAAAAAGCATAAGATATGGGTTTGATTTGATATCTAAGATTGTAAAGCCAAGCACCGGGATAACCAGTGCTGTGGCCATGTAGCCCAGAAGTCTTCCTACTTGGTAGGACATGTTTTGACTAAAGGACTTAGAGACGGCCATGGTAATTCCGCCACACATTCCCACGCAGTGGAAATTAGCAACAAGCCCCATTGTAAGACCTGCGCTTATGATAACGTATGGTGAGATTCCCTGTAGACTACTTAACTGGTCCAACGAGTACCGCCTCTTTAATGATCTCTTCATTTGTGTCGAGATCTTTTATGATGAAATTAAATTTTAAGCTTCCGTTAGTTAGTACTTCATTGTTAAAGACGATGAAGACAATTTTTCTTTCGTGATTCGATTTGAAAACGAAAGGGTTTCTTGGCATTTTTAACTCGTAAGAGCCTTCTTTAATACCTTGGACTGCAACTTCGATATTTCTTTCGACAATATCACCACTTTGTTCAATAACGATATGAAAGTGGTTTCTTGTTGTCGTCGGAGAACTTACCGTAAACGGTGTTCCTGGCCCTCTTAGAACTGTCGTTGTGATCCCTTGTGATAAAGAAAGACTATAAACAAATCCGATGATTAGACCTATAAGAACAACAAGGTAGCCGATATTTCTAATTGAAAAAATATGGCGGCCCTTTCCTTCAATATTACTTTGAGTGTCGTAACGAATGAGCCCTTTTGGTCGATTCGTTTTTAACATGATGTCGTCACATGCATCGATACAATTTGTACAAGCGATACATTCTAGTTGGACACCACGTCTGATATCAATTCCTGTTGGACAGGCCTTAACACAAGCGTAGCAGTTGATACAATCACCATGCTCTTCAGGTTTCATTCCTGGTTGACGTCTTGGCTCTCCACGTCTTTCATCATATAGAATTGCCAGTGAATTCTCATCCATAATTACAGACTGCATTCTTCCGTAAGGACAAGCGATAATACAAAACTGCTCTCTAAACCAACCGAAGTCTAAAAGGACAATTGTTGTAATAAGGAGCATGATTGTGAATAGAGTGAAGTTCTCTGCTGGGTTTTGGAAACTAACAGAGAGTAGGTGATGTGTTCCTACAAAGTATCCCAGAAATGTATGTGAGATATGTAGAGAGACGGCAAGGAAAGCAATCCACTTAAGTGATTTCTTAATAACTTTCTCTTTCGTCCACGGCCCTTCAGCTAATTTCTTTCTCGCTCTTGGCTTCCCTTCAATAAGGGCCTCAAGCTTGAGGAAAATAGATGAGATAAAAACTGTTTGAGGACATGCCCAACCACACCAAACGCGCCCAAAAATACTTGTGATAAACCCGATAAAAAATAGAAAACCGAGTATCACAAATATTAAAATAGGCGCATTGTGGGCATAAAATTTGTATGTAAAGAATGAAAACTCTCTGGCCGGGATATTAAGGAGAATCATTTGTTCTCCTTGAATATATATCCACGGCAAGACGAGATAGACAAAAATTAGAAACCAATAGAATATCTCACGCCTGGTTTTCCAGATACCTTTTACTTCTTCTGGAAACAGGAAGACGCGGTGTCCACTGTCATCAGTTGTACCTAGTCTCGATTCGTGTAATTCAAATTGTGATTTCTTTGCCATTTCTTTCTCTTTTAGTTCTTATTCGCTAAGTAGCTCACCTTGTGGCTCTTTAGCTTTTGCAGGAGTTGTTCCTTGCAGTGCTATTACATGGTCAGTAACGGCCATGATGTCTTCCTTACTTAGGATGTCTCCCCAAGCAGGCATCCCCATATCTTCATTACCATGAACAACAAACTTATAGATTTGTTCTGGATCAAGTTTAGTAATATTAATCCAGTGTTTATCTGTTAAGTTTGGACCGATATCCCCACCACCATCGTCAAGGTGGCAAGCTGCACAGTTTTCAATAAAGACAGTATTTCCAAGTTCTTTTGCAGCAGGTGTTGCTACATAGCTATCGTATGCTTGGATATCAAAGTTTGCAGTATTTGCTGCTTCAGCATCGATGATCTTTTGCATTTGCGCCATATCCATTTTGTATGTATCCAAAAGAGTTGGCCCGTCCATTAGGACGTAATACATAAAGTATGGGATAGAGAAGATAAATGAAAGTGCCCAAACACCTGTCCACCAGCTAGGTAGAGGGTGGTTAAGCTCTTGAATACCATCGTATTCATGATCCATAACAAGATCTTTCTCATCTTCAAGTACGATATTTTCTTGCTTCGATTTGTTATTTTCGTTAGTCATTGTTGCTTCCTTTGTTTTCATTAACGACTGCCTCGCCGTCAGAAAGTGCATTGTTGGCAACTTCTTCATAAAGCTCTTTTGAGCCCGGTCTCATTGACCAGAAGAAGGCGCCCAAGAAGATGGCCGCGAAAATGAATAGCGACACTGCTGGCATCCATTCCCACGGCATATTTTGCATTACTTCAGATTTCATCTCTATTCCTCTGACTTCGATTCTTTTGTATCGACCCCAAGT
The DNA here is from genome assembly GCF_043196995.1 of Halobacteriovorax sp. CON-3. Classification (NCBI taxonomy): domain Bacteria; kingdom Pseudomonadati; phylum Bdellovibrionota; class Bacteriovoracia; order Bacteriovoracales; family Halobacteriovoraceae; genus Halobacteriovorax; species Halobacteriovorax sp. CON-3. The sequence goes on along the minus strand of NZ_JBEBNA010000001.1, from coordinate 634,313 downwards.
CTTTGTAGATACGCAATTAGTGCGATGATTTCCTTATCTTGCATTTTCATTGGAACACCAAACTCATTTAAACCTTTAGTGATTTGAGTTGCTTGCTCCATTGCAAGATCAATTGCATTTGTTACTTCATCTTCGCTATATGGAGTACCTAGGGCAACCATAACGTCCATTTTCTTCGGAAGCATTTTGAAGTTAACTTTCTTCTTAGTTAGCCAATCATAATTAGGCATGATTGATCCAGCAGTTACTTCACGTGGATTGATCATGTGACGGTAGTGCCACATATCGTTGTATTTTCCACCAACGCGAGCAAGGTCTGGTCCAATACGACGTGATCCCCATTGGAATGGCCTATCGTATACAGATTCCGCAGCAGTTGAAGGGTTTCCGTAACGTAGTTTCTCAGCAACTGTTGGACGAATTTGTTGAGAGTGACATACGTAACATCCTTCTTTAACGAAGATATCTCGTCCCATAAGCTCTAGTGGAGTGTATGGTTTAACTCTTGGGTCTACTTCGACAAATTTATTTGAAAGCATTGAAGGGATAATTTCAATTGCTCCACCAACAACGATTGCAATTAAAGTTAGAACAGTAAAAGTTACAGGAAGCCCCTCAAGCTTTCTGTGAGTTTCAGCATTTGCATCTTCAGGGTGAGCTGAAATAGGTGCCGCTTTAAACACTTCTTGTGATTCTTCTTTGTCTTTGTTTGCATACTTAGCTTTCTTATAAGTCATCCATAGGTTGAAGATCATTAAGAAGAAACCAAGTAAAACAAATACACCACCAAATGCACGTACCCAGTACATTGGAATAACTTTAATAACTGTTTCAATGAAGTTAGGGTAAACAAGTTTTCCTGTAGCATCTACTGCACGCCACATTAGACCTTGAGTAATACCAGCAACCCACATTGACATCATATAAAGTAGAAGACCGATTGTTGCTAACCAGAATTGTGCGTTTGCAATTTTCTTAGAGTATAGCTCTGTCTTCCATAGTTTTTCGACACAGTAATAAAGGACACCAACAATTAGCATGTAGTTCCAACCGATTGTACCAGCGTGTACGTGACCTACAACCCAGTCAGTGAAGTGACCAATATAGTTTACCGATTTAATTGAAAGTAGTGGACCTTCAAAAGTTGCCATACCGTAGAAAGTTACAGCAGTAGCAAAGTACTTTAAGATTGGTTCAGTTCTAACTCTATCCCAAACACCTCTTAGTGTTAGAAGAAAGTTGATCATCCCACCCCAAGAAGGCATCCATAGGATAATTGAAAAAGTCATACCAAGTGTCTGTACCCAATCTGGAACAGATGAGTATAGAAGGTGGTGAGGACCTGCCCAAATATAAATAAATACTAAAGACCAGTAGTGGATAATCGAAAGTCTATATGAATAGATTGGACGATTAGCTGTTTTTGGTAAGAAGTAGTAGATGATACCTAAGAACGGAGTTGTTAGGAAGAAGGCAACAGCGTTGTGCCCATACCACCATTGAACAATCGCATCTTGAACACCAGCGTAAACAGGATAAGACTTTAAAAAGCTAACTGGTACAGAAAGAGAGTTAAAGATGTGAAGAACAGCAATTGTTACAATTGTTGCAATGTAGAACCAAAGGGCCACATACATATGACGTTCACGTCTCTTAATTAGCGTACCAATGAAGTTTACTGCAAAGACAACCCAAATAACTGCAATGGCAATATCAATTGGCCATTCTAGTTCGGCATACTCTTTCCCTGTTGTAATACCTAGTGGTAGTGTTAGTGCTGCTGAAACAATAATCAGCTGCCATCCCCAAAAGTGTACCCAGGATAAGAAATCTGAAAAGATTCTCGCCTTACATAACCTTTGAGTTGAATAATAAACCCCAAGAAACATCCCGTTTCCAACAAATGCAAAAATTGCAGCATTTGTGTGAAGTGGTCTTAGACGGCCAAAAGTTGTCCATTCTATACCTAGGTTAAGTTTCCAATAGGCCAATTGAAAAGCGATGAAAACACCCATAAATAGTGCAATCGCCCCCCAGAAAACTGTCGCCATTAGAAAAGCTTTCGATATCTTATCGTTATACGAGAACTCTTCTAGATTGGCATTCGTACTCATGCTCATAATCATTCTTCCTTTTTTTGGTTGTGAACAATATTATTATTCTCTTCTTCAAATAAAACTCTAATGGATGGCGTATCCAAGTCATCATATTGACCTGACTTAGTTGCCCAAATAAAAATCAATAGGAATCCTACTGCTAAGAATATTGCAATTGGTAATAGAACGATAATGACTTCCATCAGCTTTTTCCTTTATTTTTTAACATTCTCATATCAAATCCAATTAATGGCAATGTACTTGAGAGAAGAACTGTTAAAGAACTGATAGGCATTAAGATCGCAGCATGCAGAGGAGTAATGATATGCATAAGCGCTAATGTAATTCCTACAATATTATATGTAACTGCAAACATAATATTTCGGCGTAAAGTACCTTTCACATTACGTGCAACTTTAAATAAGACTTTTATTAAATTTAGATCTTCTTGTGGCAGATAGATATCGCAGCTTCTAAGGGCAATATCGGCCTGTGCACCAATAGCAATGGACACGTTAGACTTAATCATGGCCAAGGCATCATTGTCGCCATCACCAACAAAGACAACGTTTTCTAGCTTGTCAGCAAGCTCTAGCTTCTGTTCTGGGCTTTGTTCGATATAGAGGCTAGTCTCATTAATTCCGGCTTCACTTGCGATCTTTTTGGCCATCTCTGAGGCATCACCTGTTGAGAGGTGAATATCGATACCTCGTTGTTGTAAGAAGCTAACGAGATCCTTTGATTCAGGTCTGATACTATCTTCGATCTTGAAAGTTGCAATGACTTCGCTATTTGCATAAAGTGCAATCTCGCCGTCAAGAAGGCCTTTTCCGATAAAGTAAGTTATTTCATCAATTTGTGCCTGAACACCTTTTCCAGTGACAACTTCAGCAACAATATCTGCATACTTTAAAAGACTCTCGTTCGATATTTTTTGTTTTGAGTATTTTTTTAAAGCAAAGGCGATAGGGTGTTGGGCCGCTCGTTCAAGTGTGAATGTTAAGGCAAGAACCTCTTCATCACTCATTTGTGAGTGATTCGAAAATGAGCTAACCGCAAATTTCCCCTTTGTCAGAGTTCCTGTCTTATCAAAGATGATATTCTTGGCATTATTTAACTCTTCAAGGCTCAATTCGTTTTTAACGTAGATTCCGTATGACTTAAGTTTATTAATTCGAGTTGCAACTACGATTGGTGTGGCCATGGCAAAAGCACATGGGCAGCCAACAATTAAAATTGCTAGGATGACTTCAAATGATCTTGAGAGGTCTCCTGTCACTAAGCCTTGAGTAAGGGCCACGATACTTAGAAGGATAATTCCAATTGTAAAATAGCGTGAGATCTTTTGTGCCCAAACATTGGCAGGATTTTTTACAATTGTATTATTTTCAATAGCAGAAAGATTCTTTCCTAGTTTTGTTTGTGTTCCAATGGCACTAATTTCAAGTGCTAGGTCATTGCTTAGGCTTACTGCTCCTGCTGCAATGAAGTCACCTTTATTGACTACTAATGGGCGGCTTTCCCCAGTGTTGATTGAGTTAAGAATAAGGGCCTTCTCACTAGCAAGCCTTCCGTCATAGATAATTCTTTCATCTTCTTCAAAGACAACGTGATCTCCAACTTCTACCTCGTTAGAAAAAACATGCTTAATTGCACCGCCAACAATCTTCTTCACACCTGTGTTTAGAAAGAGTGAAGAGATCCCCTTTGTTGACATGGACTTTTGAGTCAGCATTTTTACAAAGTAGCGAGAAAGTAGAATTAGAAAGATAAGTGTTGTGATTGAATCAAAGTAAACTGGGCCCGACTCTCTAAAGAAATTTATTGCTGAAAGTAAGAATCCAAAGACAATGGCCATGGCCAGTGGAATATCAACATTTGTGCTTCTTAGTCTAATTGCGCTAACACTATTCACTAGAATAGGCTTTGCACTATAGAGAATGACCGGAAGACAAAATGCAAAACTGATTCCATCAAATAACTTAACGTAATCACCAGTTGCTCCAGCATAGTTGGATACCGCATAGATCATGATATTACTCATGGCCGAAGCAGCGACTCCAATTTGCAGAATATCGCGACGATCACTTAATTTCTTTTCCTGATCTTTTTCAATATTAAATGGGTGAGGAGTGTAGCCAAGTTGCGCAAGTGTCGCAGCAAGCTTTGCAATCGAATATGGCCTCTTTGTATCAATTGTGAAGCTACCTAAGTTGTTTCCAATATTGACCTGGGCCTCGATGACCGAGTTTTCTAATTTTGAAATTCTTTCAATAAGCCAGATACAGGCAAAGCAGTGGACACCCTCTAATAGGAAGTGAACCTTAAGCTTATCTTCTTCAATTGTGACGTATTCACGAATGAAGGCTTCGCTATCCATATATTCAAACTTACTTTTCGAGTTACTAGGACGCTCTTTTAAGCTATTTGCTTGAGAGCCTTGCTCATTTTGATAACGGTAAAAGTCTTCAAGGTTATTACTAAGAAGCAGAGAGTGGACACTCATACACCCGTAGCAACAAAACTTTTCCAATTTGCCATCTCTTTCATTAGTGATGAGCTCACCAGGGGCAATTTCTTCAGAGCAGTGAAGGCACACTTCTGCCTCGCAAGACTGACTCTTGCTTGTGATACTTTGGATATCCATCTCTCTATTCTTGTTAGTTATCTTTTTTTTATAAACTTAAAATAGTAAAACTTTAATAAACGCCTTCAGCTCTTTTCTCTAGTTCTACAGCGTCCTTGATGATGATTAACTTACCATTCTGATCAATTAGCCCATCCTTTCTGTATTCAGAAATAATGCGAATGAGTGTTTCATTGGCCGTACCGATCATCGTGGCCATTTCTTCTCTTGTTAGCTTAAGTTCGATTTGAACTTCGCCGTTGATAAGAGTGTTACCGTGAGTCTTGGCAAGGTCGAGGAGAAGTCTAGCAATTCTCTCGCGAACATTCTTTTGGTGAAAAGCACTTGAGCGCTCTTCAGCAATTCCCATGTCGCGACTTAATTTATTAATTAGTTCAAGAGCGATTGCCGGTTTATCATTAATTAATTTTAATAAGCTTGGTTTATCAATAAAGCATACAGAAACATTATCAATGGCCGTTGCCGTTCCATTGAAGTCTTGAGCAGTAAATAGTGATCTGTGACCGATAACATCTCCATGTTGAGCAATTCTTACAATTGTCTCTTTTCCATCAGAGCCTGTCTTTGTCAGCTTAATATTACCTGACTGAACACAGTAGATTCCCGCAGGGCGATTTCCCTGAGAAAATAGCTTTTCACCACGTTTAAATTTTAGAGAAGAAGCTGTAAGTGACACTTTAGCGGCTTCATCATTTGATAACCCACAGAAGATTCCTAACTCTCTTGATGGGCAATCTACACACTGTCTCTTTTCCATAATCTATACCTTTTCTTGGTTAAATCCATCTTATCACTTCATATATCTAAATTAAATAAGTTATAGGGGAAATAATATGACGAATATCATGTTTTCGTGTTAGAAGTGCTTTTTCTTCTTAATATTTTTAGTTATTTACTGTTGTGCAGTACAAACTTTAGATTTAGGTTAACAACTTATGTTAAATAGCTTAAATTAAAGGCTTATTTGATATAATGGCGGATATATGAGCGACAAAAAACACGAAGATAAATTACCAGCAACAGATGTAATCTCTTTAATTCTTAAGGAATCTAAGGCCTACACTTCGATGGAGCTAGTAAATAGCTATATCTCTAAGGGAGAGAGCCTTGAGAAACTTCCTGTTCAGCCTCTTTATGTATCCGTTAAGGCCCTGCCAATCGAAGTAAAGTCTCATGCTCTTAAATTACTTTCTAAAGAGCAAAGAGAAACCTTCTACGATATAGACCTTTGGTCAAAAGATGAACTCGATGTCAATGAATTCACATCTTGGGTGAGCACTGTTGCCAAGTGCCCAGATGAAGAAATTCGCTATGAATTCGTCAAGTCAGATCAGTTCATTCTTTTCCTTAAAGGACGCTTCAATGTTTGGACCTTTGATGTTGAAGATCCTCTATATCCTGATGATCACGACAATTACTTCTTAACAGAAGATAATCTTCTTCTTTTTGAATTTGATGAAGATTGCGATATTGTTGATGAGGTTCGCCAACTCATCAAGGACCTCTACACTGAAGTTGGTGTTGAAGCCGCTTACCAGCACCTCTTTAAAATGATCTCTGAAGATTATATGATCTATAACGAGAATCAGTACCAAGATAAGAAAGAAAGGCTTAGAGACTACGGTTTCGTTGATTATTTTGAGGCCCTGCAAGTGGTTAATCCATTTCCTTCAATTGGCCATATCGACCTCTTTATCAATAAGAAGCAGCCTCTAACTGGAAATATTACAACTAAGGGAAAGATGCAAACTCTGCATCAGAACTCGATTATTGCCTTTGAAAAGAATGCTGGAAGTATCCATGATGAGCTCAATAAAGTGGAAGATGAGAAGCGCTTTAGCTACTTACATTTCAACTTTATTCGTATGCTCAATGCAAGTATGGAATACTACGGTGTTTTAAAAGATGGCCCTGTTGCCATGACTCGTATTGGTAATCAAAACCGCGAGCTTATTCTTCTTGGAATGTCTTATATTAAAGATATTCGAAACTTCGGTGATGAAAGCATTTTCGAGTACTTTGATTTCACTGATATCTATAAGATCGGAAACTCACTAATTCGTATCCTACAAAAGGATGTAAAGAAGGCCTTAAGAAATCACCTTTTTGAGGACTCGGAAGAGAACTTCCTAGGGGCTTCATTTGATCTATTCCTAGATGACTTCTTTAGCGACCTTGTGAAGTATCGTGACAATGATAATAAAATTGTTGTGGTAAATAATGTTGAGGTTTGGAAGAAGTTACAAAGTAAGTGCAAGCTTCTTATAGAGCTAATGCCTTTCATTAAGACATTAAAAGAAACTTACCTGTCTCTTAAAGATGACGGCATGCTTTCTGATAATTTCTATCTAAATTACGATATTAACTCAATTGACTTTGAGGCCATAATTCTTTCAACTCTTATCAACTATAGCCTTGATAAATTTGACAAGGATGACTCACGCAAGATGGGTGTTTCAATTGAAGAGTTTAGAGAGTTCTCTAAGAAGTCTAATTTAAGCTCTGGTATTTTCAAGAATGATTATATTACGCAAAAGGTGGCCGGCTTTGCTCAAACCTTTGGCCTTGATCAGATTGAGAATATTAATGAGTATATCCTGAAAATATTACACGACCATTTATCGGGTTATGAATTCGCTGATCTTCGCGATGATGAATTCAAACACGTTGGTGGGCCTATTATTTTTAATACGTTAAGCTAGACTAATTCTCGATATTAGCTTTGGCTAATGTTTGAAGTCGTGTGTTTCTTACATAGTTGTAAAATTTTCTCTCCCATTAGCATGCGATTAATGGCAATATGCCTTATCAAATTGAGAGGGAGATGAATATGAAATCATTGATGAAATTACTTCTTTTAACCGTTGTTACCACGACTTCACTTATGGCAGCACAGGTTAAACTTGTTCACATTACAAATGATGAAGATAAGAGCTTCTATCATCTAGGTGTAAATGTTGATGAGGAAATCGGAGAGGTTACATCAGTCTATAAGAAGGAGTTCTCTGATAAGGGGAAAATCATCGGAACTGACACTTATTCACTAGAGCAAGTGATGAAAGGTGTTGTCTTAGTTAGAAGAAGCGATCGTGATGTTGTTAGGATTACTGTTAGTAACCTAAATCCATCAGACGGTGGTGATATTGAAATTGATACTCTTTATAGTGGTGTTAATGATAGTCGAAAAAAGTATTCGGCATCAGTTGAAAGAGTTGGAGAAGACTGGCTTTTTAACTTTGAAAATAGAAAGACTAAGAATCTTCACTTCATCTCAAATAAAGTATTCCTAATTGGTGTTGTTGGAATCAAGGACATCAAAAGAAAATAAGAAAAAAGGCGAACATTGTTCGCCTTTTTTATTTCGTTTCTAAAATCTTAATAAATTCTTTTAAAAATGCAGGCCTATTCTTATAGCTTAAAGTGGTCATATAGATATTCATATTCTTAAGTCCACTAACAGGCTCTGTAACAAAATTATCGTGCTTAGAAAGCGTGTGATCAGGCACAACTGCAATTCCAACACCGTGCTTTACAAGGGCCTTGATACTCTCAAGTGAGTCCACAACAATCTTCTTAGGCGGTGCCTTTGTCGAGAGCTTATGAAGATGGTCTAGCTCACTAAAAACAATCCACGTATGTTCGTGAAGCTTTCTCTTGTTAATTGTTTCGTTTGAAATAATGACGAACTTCTCTTCAAAAAGTTTTAAAGAAGAAGTGAGGTCTGATTGAAAATTATCAGTTGAGAAAATGATATCGTAAATACCATCTTCGATTCCACGTCTTAGGGCCGGACTGTCGGCCACGTGAATGAAGATATCTCTCTTATAATTCTTTGCATACTTTGCAAGAATGGGATTAAACCAATTAACTAGAAGCCCATCGAGAATCCCAATATGTACTGGGCGCTCCTGAGTGGTTTCAAAAATATTTCCTAGGCTATCTTCAAATTGGTCAATCGATTTTAGCAACTGCTTGGCCTTCTTCGTAAGAATTACCTTCTTACTCGAACGAATGATAAGTTCCTCATTCATGGACTCTTCAAGGAGTTTAACTTGTCTTGAAACCGCTGATTGTGCAATCTTTAGTTCTGCGGCAGCTTTTGAAAAGCTTAAGTATTTTGCAGTAAGTGTAAACGCCCTGAGGTAACGATAGTCCATTTTTTATTGAACCTCGGCCTTTGGAGGAATCTTTGTTTTGTCTTTTCGCCAAAACTTTCCTTGGAATTCTTCTTGCTGTTTATTTGTCACAATAAAGCCTTCTTCATCATTGATATAATTAAATTGATAATCAATGAGAGTTTCACCTAGATAGAAAGCTGTAAATGGGTCGATAATAACTTCAATATCCATGCTTGGAACAGGGATTAGAAAGTCATCGTCATTTAAGTTGTGAAATCCAATTGAGTACTTGAATCCCTCACATCCTTTACCGCTAATAAGAATTCTTAAGTATTTCCCCTGTAGAGTGAAATCATTTTCAAGCATAAGATTAAGTTGATCTTGTGCTATCTGCGTGAAAGTCAGTTGCGGGAGAATAATTTGCGAGCGGTCGATGTTATAATGCCCAGACTGCTGTACGTTGTCAGATCGATTTTCCATTATGATTTTCCATTAAATTGTGTTGTTAGAGGGCTTTTAGCAAGTAAACGAATCCTTTTCAAGAGGTTTTTCTTGAAATAAATTGGTGGTATAACAAAGCTTATAAAAGGAGCGTTAAATGCTTAAATATATAATCGATATTCCAAACCCTCAGACTCACTTAGTTAATATTTCTTTAGACGCTATGCTTGATAAAAAGGCGAACGAGGTGCGTTTTTACATGCCATCTTGGTCTCCTGGCTCATATTTAATGAGAGAGTACGCTCGAAATATCAAAGAAATCAAAGTCGAGGACTCAAAGGGAAATCGTCTTTTTCATGAACAGGTTTCAAAGAATGAGTGGAGAGTTGATCTTGCTCACCCAAGTTTTCAATCTGCTTCATTTAGTGAAGATGGAAAAATTAGAATTGCCTATACGATCTATTGTCATGAGCTAACTGTTCGTACTTCCCATGTTGATAACACTCATGCTTTCTTACATGGGCCGAGTGTCTTTATCGGTATTGAAGGGGAGACTGGAAGCTCACAAGTTGAAATTAAAATTAATCCTCTGTGGTCAAAGGTGACGACGGCACTAAAAGATATCTCTGAAAAAAGGGACCACTTTATTTATGAAGCGGCCGACTTTGATGAACTACTGGATACGCCAATTGAAATTGGCTGCCATGAAACTTATGGTTTCATGCACCAAGATAAGGAGCACCATATTGCTTTTTATGGTGATTTTGCTCATGCACAAGCGTCACATAAAGTGATGGATAAACTTAATGACGATATCAAGACAATCGTCGAAGAGACGGCAAAGATCGTCGGTGACGAGCTTCCATATGATCATTACTATTTCATCACTCACTTAAGTCCAAGTGGCTTTGGTGGACTTGAGCACTTAGATTCAACAGTTCTGCAATTTTGTCCGTACCACTTGGCCAAAGAGAAAGGCTACAAAGAGTATATGGAGCTTGTTGCTCACGAGTACTTCCACCTTTGGAATGTTAAAAGAATCCGTCCTATTGAGCTAGGGCCATTTGATTATAAGAACGAAAATTATACTCGTATGCACTGGCTAACGGAAGGAATGACAAGCTTTGTTGACCAGTTAATCACTTATCGCAGTGGTTTTTATTCGCTTAAAGAATATCTTGAGTGCATGAAGAAGAATATCAATAACTACCTTGCAACACCTGGGCGCGGTTACCATTCTCTTGAAGACTCATCATTCAATGCATGGATTAAACTTTACCGTGCAGGAGAAAATTTTAAGAACTCATCTGTGAGTTATTATCTAAAGGGTGGACTTGTTTTCTTTATTCTAAATACACTTATGAAGAATGAAGGCAAGGGGATCAACGATCTTGTTCGTGCACTTTGGGCCGACTACAAAGAAAGGCCGGCCGTTGGCTTAACAAAAGAAGGCTTCTTTGAAATTCTAGAAGGCCTTGTTTCTAAAAATGTAAGTGATGAGTTTAGACTCTTTGTTGAAGGTGTGGAAGAGATTGATTTTGAAGATTATCTAAAGCGCATGGGTGCAAGTGTTGAGTGGTCAACGCCTAAATTAGATATTGGCGCAAATATCGCTGAAGAAGGTGGTAAGCTTATCATCAAGTCTATTCGCCAAGATAGCTGTGGGTATAAGGCCGGCCTTAATGCTGGAGATGAACTTATTGCCATTAATTCCCTTAGACTTGATAAGAAGGCCTATGACTCCATTGCAGAGATGTATAAGGAAAATGATCAAATTGATTTCTTAATCGCTCGCACAGGAAAGCTTATGACTTTGAGAGTGACACTTGGAAATGGCCTAAAAGAGATAAAAGAAATCAAGATTGAAGATGAAAAGAAATTAGAAAGTTTCTTAAAATAAAAAATTAATACTCTGTCAGGGCAAGCTTAAATGGCCTGCCCTGATATTCTTCTTCGATAATCTCATAAATAAGCTCACTGTCATTTGGCCCTTGTAAAATACCTTGTTCGATAATTTCAAAGTCAGTTAGGACGAGAATCTTTTCTTTTTCATCATCGTGAAATGGTGAGTAGGCCTTAAATGCCGCTTCTTTTATACACCAGATCTCAAGTGGAGTATGGAGCTTAAGCTCTCTTTCATGAGAGACAAAGTATTTGAATGTACCCTCTCGCATCTTACGTTCAGACCACTCAATATCGATACCGACAGATTTTACTTCAGGGTTTGTGCATAGCGCACAGGCTGCAAGCTCTTTAGTGTGGCTAATTGAAACGAGCTTACTCTTATCACTTTCTAAATGTAAGTGGTTGATAATAGATAAATCTTTAAGGCCTGTTAGTGAAGATAAGCAGAAGCGACTTAGTCTGAAGTCGTTGCGCTTGTCGGCCATAAAGCCCTCTGGAAGCTCGCTTTGGCCTAGGTATAAAAATGTACTACGCATGAATTTTTTATTGCTCATCAGCATTTCTTTTGCCATTATGCTCTAATATTAAGTCAATTAAATTAGCCTAAACTTTTGGAGTTAGCAATGTTACCACCGGATGCATATGAAGCAATCGTAAAAATGATCTTTGTTTTAATGGCAGGATGTGTACTTTGTATGTCCAAAATTAAAGCAGCTGAAATCGATCATAATCAGGTGTTTGAAACTCAAATCATCTCACTACAAAAATAAATTTTCATTGGACACAAATCCTCTTTAGTCCTTATAATATAGGTAGTTATCCATCTATACTGCCACGGAGAGGAAGTAAATGAGTGTCCCAAATAATCTAATTGAAGGTTTAAATTTTCTACGTCCCAGAGATAAATCAGGTAAGCATCAAAAAGTAACAGATTACTACGGTGAGAATACGTTTGATATTCAAACGGCCGAGGAAATACCTGATTCAATTAAGGAAGAAATTAACGAGGCAATTCACTCAAACTCTCATATCTCTAAGGCCCAGGCAGAGATCGTTGCTAAGGCCGTAACAAAGTGGGCCCTCGATAAGGGTGCAACTCACTTTTGTCACTGGTTTCAACCACTAACTGGCTCGACTGCTGAAAAACACGATGCTTTCTTAGACTTCGATTACTCAACAGGAAGACCTATTGAGAAATTATCTGCAAGTCAGTTAATTCAAGGTGAGCCCGATGCTTCATCTTTTCCAAATGGTGGATCACGCTCGACATTTGAGGCCCGCGGTTATACTGCATGGGACTTAACTTCACCAATGTTCTTGATCGGAACGGGAGAGTCAAAAACTCTTTGTATTCCAACGGCCTTTGTTTCATACCATGGTGAGGCCCTCGATATTAAAACTCCACTTCTTCGTTCGGTTTCTACTCTTGGAGAAAGTGCAAAGAAATTCTTTCATTTAACGGGGGAGACGAATGTTGATCGCGTGATTGTAACGTGTGGAGCTGAACAAGAATATTTTCTCGTTGATAAGAGTTATTATAATTTAAGAGAAGATTTGGTTATGACTGGACGTACGCTTTTTGGTGCGCCTTCAACTAAGAACCAACAATTAGATGACCACTACTTTGGTGCAATCAATGAGCGCGTTTTAGCATTTATGGAAGAGCTTGATTATGAGCTTCATAAATTAGGGATTCCTGCCAAGACTCGTCACAATGAAGTTGCCCCAGGACAATTTGAGCTTGCGCAAATCTTTAGAGATGCAAACGTTTCGGCCGATAATAACCACATGGTTATGGCCACGATTGAAAACGTTGCCATCCGTCACGGTTTTGTTGCTCTCTTACATGAGAAACCATTTGCTGGGATTAATGGTTCAGGTAAACACCTAAACTGGTCACTTGCAAGTGATAGTGGAATCAATCTTCTTGATCCAGGAAGTGAGCCACATCAAAACTATCGTTTCTTGGCCTTCACTTCTGTTGTTATCGCAGCAGTACATCGCCATGCTAAGCTTTTAAGGGCCTCAATTGCTTCTCATAGTAATGACCATCGTCTTGGCGCAAATGAAGCACCTCCTTCGATCATTTCAGTTTTTACAGGTTCAACAATTGAAAGAATTTTTAAGGCCATCAAAGAAGGTGAAGAATTTTCTCCAGAGTCACAAACTATTCTCGATCTTGGAGCAGGAGCACTTGCTAAGCTTCCAAAAGATAATACGGATAGAAATAGAACCTCGCCATTTGCCTTTACTGGAAATAAATTTGAATTCCGTGCATGTGGTTCAGATCAATCTATTGGTTTCCCATTAACGATTCTTAATGGTGCAGTAGCGGCCGTTTTAGAAGAGGCCAATAATCTACTTGAAGCTAAAACTCGTGATGGTGTCTCAGTTGATCAGGCACTACTTGATATTTGCCATACTTTCATTAATGAATCTTGGGATGTTATCTTCAACGGTGATGGTTATTCACAAGCATGGCTTGAAGAAGCACAAAAGAGAGGACTTCCAAATCTTAAGACAACAGCTGATAGCTTAAATGTTCTTGTGGATAGGGAAGAGACAGCATTTTTAACGAAGCATGGAATTTACCGTGAATCAGAGCTGGATACTCGCTACAATGTTCTTCTTGAAACTTATATTACAAAGCGCACGATTGAATTTAGTACACTATCTAATATGGTGAACCAATTAGTTGTTCCGGCCGCACTAAATTATAAGGCGAAATTAACTTCATCTATTGCAGCTTCTAAGGCCATCAAAATTGAGGCAACAGTAGAGACTGAAATTTTAAAAGATCTTCAATTCTCTCTAGAAGCAGTTTTCGAGCAAAATAGAAATTTAAAAAATGCTCTTGCTGGATTAAGTGAAGTCCATGACGAAGAGAAGGTTGCTCACTCTTTTGCATACGATTTAATGCCAATTAGTGAAATTATTGCTGACCACTGTGGCCGTCTTGAAAGTATTATTCCTGATGACCTGTGGCCTGTACCAACTTATTTTGAAATGTTATTTTTAATTTAAATAAATAAGAAGGCCGTCATGATGACGGCCTTTTTTTATAATTTACCCTGTTCGTTTAATTCTTCTAATTTATCTCGTCCACCAATTCTTTCACCATTGATAAAGATTTGAGGAACCTTTGTTTGCCCAGTAATGGCAAATAGAGATTGATTAGATGTATGTTGGCCTAGAATAATTTCATTATACTTATGGCCTTTCTCTGTTAGAAGCTCCTTTGCTCGGTGACAGTGAGGACAACCTGGGCGTGTGATAATTGCAATGGCCTCCGGTTTTTTTGCTTCTGGGTTTAGGTAATTAAGCATTGTATCCGCATCTGAAACTTCAAATGGGTCACCTGGTTTATCTGGTTCAATAAATGACTTTTCAACAACTCCATCATTAACGACCATCGAATAGCGCCAAGTTCTTGCACCAAATCCAATATCTGATTTATCAACTAATAGGCCAATTCCTTTTGAGAAGTCACCATTTCCGTCTGGAAGAACACCAACTTCTTCAGCGTGTTGGTCTTGGATCCAAGCGTCCATAACAAATGCATCGTTTACCGATAGGACATAGATTGCATCAACACCTTCTTTCTTAATCGCGCCAGCAAGTTCATTGTAGCGTGGAAGGTGAGTCGATGAACATGTTGGTGTATAGGCACCAGGTAGTGAGAAGACTACAACACGTTTACCTTTAAATACTTCATCATATGTTAGATCTACTAATCCTCCATCTTTAAAAACTTTAAATGATGTCTTAGGGACTTGCTTTCCATCAATACTTTCAAATGCCATTATAATTCTCCTTGATTTTGTTTAGTTAGCTTAAGTTGACCATTTTAATTAGTCACCTCATTTGTCTTGTATTTATTATCGTCGGCCTGGCCTAATAAATCCATTAAATTAAGATTAACTTAAGATAAGTAAAATCTATCAAAAATTCTGGGTAACTATTCAAAACTTGATAAATGACAATAAATAATAAGAAAATCTTGCATCGTGTCGAATAATGAACGTAGAATCCCTTTTAGGCTAAAAGAATCTGTATTGCACGTTCGTTCCCGTTTCTTTTCCGCTAGTGAGCCTTGGGTATTGGGTGATCACTAAAGGGGGACGTGGTGAACTTAATAAGTAATACAGAGGAAAGAGTGAAGAAAACACTTATTCTCTTAATTTTTACATTTCTATTTCAAGCAAGAGCAACGAATGTCTTCGCTCAAGAGGATGTCGTTGAACCTGTTATATTTTCTAATTTCACAGTAGACAACCATAGGTTAGAATCTGAGTTTTCAGATACTGACCTTGCCGATATTTCTCCGATCTATCGTCAAATCTATGATAATTACCAGGCCAATTATCAGGCAATCGGCGATCGTCTAAGTCATGATGCCAATGGTTTCTTTGGTGGTGTTAACCTTGTTGGTTGGCGACACGCTGGTGACTTTCATGGGTTTAAGGTTCTTTTTAACCGTAGTGCGGCCCCATCTTTATTTGATGAAGATCGCTATCTCGTAAATGATGAAATGGTTATTGAGATCTCTGCTCGAAATTTCCTCGGTGCACTTCAAGCGAAGGGGATCATTAATATTTCTCCATCAGTGCTTAAGTCCTATAGTAATCTTTCACTAAAGAGAACAATGAGGTTTAACCACTTTGCTGATAATGTGGAGGATGCACTTCAGACAAAATTTGATCGTCTCTTCTTTATGTACAAATATCTTAGGCCAGAAAATTTCTCTAAGCTTGGAGATTATGATTTTATCAAGAAAGAAGATGCTCTAACATTTGCTGCAGGTGCAGCTGCGACAGCTTCATATAGTGGAATTGGTGTTGCTGCTGGTGCGCTGGCCAAGTATGAAAGAAAGTCGACTGTGGAAATCCAACGTCTAGGGCCAGCTGATAATGCTAAGGCCAATGAGATTATTCGCTTAAGTGCAGAGGATTCAAAATTAATTTCTGCCGGTGCGAATGTGACATTAATGGCAGACTTCCTAAATCTTATCAGATTAACTTTATTTCGTTATGACTTTAATTATAGCTTTGAGAAGTCATATAAGGCCTATATGTCTTTATATGTCGATGACCTTAGAAATAGTGATAAGCTAAATGAGCTTAAAGGTGTTGTGCGTTTTGGGAAGTTTAATTATTCAACACTTGCAGACAATATTACTTCTTATGAGAATCGTAAGAAGGAGCTTAAAGAGTCAAAGTATCTAGCTTTCATTATTGGTGGTGTAAAGAACTCACAAACTGAATCAACAGAAGTTGTTAAGGATGGGCGAGTTTATAAATTCTTCTCTCACCGTTATGAAAGATTATCGTATACACAAAATATCTTTTCAAAACTTCTTGGGGCCGTCTTAGGTAAGCTTATTGGTTATGATCAATTGGTTTCTAATGATCGCGTTGAATCAAAGAAAGTTAATATAAACTATCAGTCTGAAGAAGAGCTTATTCATGCTAGACGTGACTTTGATATTTTTAGCACTAATGTCTTCACTATGACTTTTGATCAGCAAAGCAAGGTTAATAAAGACTATAGCTGGGCGGTATCAAAGACCGAAGATAAGATGAAGGATCTTGTCAGAGAACGTACAAATAGCTATGGAAATTTTGCAACGATGTTTGATCATTATCAAGTTCGTGCTCCAGCTGAATTTACTTCGACGATCACTATGGATAATGCAAATATCGCCAATTTCTTAAATCGTAACTCTGATGAGATCTACGGGGTATTTAAAGAGGCCTGTGGTGGTAAGTCCAAAAACTTCTTTGTCAGACTTCGATCACTCTTTAGTAGTTGTCGTCATAAGCTTTATAAGTCTTATGCAAATTTCTTAAAAGAATGGTCAACAGGCAATTATACTTCTGAGATTAAAAAGAAGTGTGAGAAGAAATATCGTTGGAAGTATATCTTTAGGCCATCAAAGAGAAGGTCAATGATTGCTGCTTGTATGGAAATTGGTTCTAAACAACTATTTGCAAAGTATAAGCATGAGCTACCTCTATGGCGCTTTAAAGATATTGCTTATAACGTGAATAACCAGATTAAAAATGATTACCTGCTAACACGTCTTTTTGGATCTCATCCAAATAAGGGAAGTGTTAGTGCAAATCTTAACGGGGATATTCCTTATCAAAATTTTTACTCTGAAGGGGCCAATAAGGAAAATATCTTTACGCAGTTTCAAATTAAAGAAAATCTTAGATCACCGGCATCATTATAGTTATACAGATATCGAGACGCCCTTTTGAGAGGGCGTCTTATATTTTTGGCAGATTTCTGGATTATTTTCAAAATATAAATTAGCTCTATTTATTAGAATTTTATTAAGAATTTGGTTGTTGTATCCCATCACAACTATTCATGTTAATATTTTCTCCATGAACGCATTTTATCTATTCTTCTACCATCCAAAGCTTAAGGATCTTCTCTTAGAGGAAATTAAGCTAAAGCATCCAGAGCTTCATTTAAGCTTTTCTAATAAAGAATTTGTAAGCATGAAAGGCCCTAAAGATTATGAAGCACAGCTTGTCAGTCGACCTGTTGTCTTTGCTCGCAGACAGGCCACATTCATTGATAAATACATTCAAGCTCCCATTGAAGGTGAGTATGCTACTGTTGGAGAAAACCAATTCTGGCATTTTGAGACGATTAAGACACCAATAGATACATTTTCATTAGAGGAGAGTGATATCTGTGAAGAGGAAGTTCCTGCGAGGGCCTATCATAAGGCCTGTCAGGCCTTTAGACTGTTTGATGAGGTGATAACTGCTAATGATCAAGTTGTTGAAATAGGAAGTGCTCCAGGTGGGATTTCATACTACGTTCTTGAAAAAGGTGCAAAACTTGTTTCTGTTGATCCCGCTCTGATGTCACCACTTATCGAATCAAAATTTGGTGAGCAATTTTCACATATCAAAAAGAGTGTCTTTGATGTCACGAGGGCCCAATTACCAAAGCACTGTGATTGGCTCATTTCAGACTTAAACCTAAATGGTGACCTCAACACAAATCAATCTCGTCGTATTATGGATTTTTATGAGAATATTAAAGGTGCTTTCTTAACGATTAAGACACCTGTTATCAATGATCTTAAAAAAGTTGATGAATGGATCAAGGTATTTACTGATGATAAGAAGTATGAAGTATCTGTTTGTCATCTTCCTTCACACCGTAGAGAAATTGGAATGTTTATAAGGCCACGTAAGTAACGTGGCCTTGGTATTTTATTTATTCAGCGTTTAAAACTTCAATTGCTTTTTCAATCCAACCTGACATGTAGTTAGTTAAGTCTTTCTTAGTCTCAACATAATTTACATCTGCTTGAACTGGAACGTTTTCAGAATTTAACTCATAGGCAGAGTCAATTCCTAAAAGATCACCAAATTGATGTCCTTCAACACCATAACCAAATAGCATATTTGGAATCTGTGTCGAGAATACGTTGTAGCGGTCCTTAAATTGCGTGTTATACACGTCGTTTGAGCGGTAGCCTGCACCTGTCCCATTTGCATGTGTTCCGATTAATTTCGCTCTTTTTGAGCCTTGTAATAGGATACTCGTAATATCACATGCTGAAATACAATTTGGTGAGACTAGGGCAACGATCTTACCATCAAATCCACCAACTTGTGGGTCTGCCGTAATATCATAGTTTTGAGTTGCACGTGAAAGTGTTCTACCTTCGGCCGCTGCTTCAAAGAATGCATCTGATTGCATTGTCCAGTCACTTCCACCAATGTCTTTAAAGATTTCTTCAACACCATAGTACTCGATAAGTTGTCTCATATAACGAGTTACTGCCGAGGCCCAAGTTGCATTAGGGTATGATTGACCTTGCTCTGTTAGCATAGCTAGAAGTTGAGCAGGGTAACCACCGTTTCCACCACCATTATTTCTAATATCTAAAATTAGATTTAGGTTCTGTGCTTTAAAGAATTTAATATTCTTTCTTAACGCTTCGATGAAAGAAAGCTGCTCACCTTTATAGTATACTGTTGATACTGAAAAAGAGTTAACCTGCATATAAGCATAAGCTTTTGCATCTTTTAAGATTAGAGCAGAGCGAACGATTGGGCTTCCCCCACCATTTGCCGATGTCCAGTTCTCTAGCTCAATTGCACCTGTTGGTAGACCTTCTGGTAGAGTTTCTACTTTAAGGCTTGTATCCTTTACGAACGTTCTCTTTTGGTTATCCCATTTAAAGCGAAGCTCTTTAAGTTTTAAGAAGCCTTTTTGTTCAAGGTAGAATGAAATGTCTTTCTTTCTAACGATGCTAGTATTTCCTGAGTAATAAAGAGGTAGGCGTGTTTTATAAACAGTCTGTGTCTTTTCACTTTTAAACTCAATATCAAAGTATGGTTTTGTAGGGAATAAGAAGTAGCGCTCAATTAGCATGGCCGCTGCACGTGATCTTGCAAACGCTGGGCTTGAAGCATCGATATATGGCATTAGGGCCTCGATAGCGTCACTAACTTTAACACCATCAACACTAATTAGCTCATCACCTAATTCAATCATTTTAAGATTGTAATTTTGTGTTTCAATAACTGACTTCTCAATTACCTTGGCATATTTTGAAGCGATAATAACTTTTCCACTGTCTGCAACTAACTTCGTATTGAAACCTGAAACAATCCAAGGTGCTGCAATATGAGTGTTAAGTCCAAAGTGTGTATCTTGAAAGCTCGCAATTAGTTTTCTTGCACGATCGTAGAATTCCATATTGCTTCTAGCTTGAGAAATGGCGTCGTCGACATCTGCAATTGATTGTTCTGCTTCAATTGCTTCTTTAAAGATCATATCTCCATCAACACCGATACGCTTCTTCTTCACTTCCCATAGGGCGTATTCAGCTTTTGTTTGCTTGTATAGGTCAGTAATAATCTCAACTCGATCGATTTGATCGATATACCAGAAATTCTTGCCAGAAAATGCTGATTTGTTGATTTGCATTCCATAGCTTGAAACGGCCATGAAACTTAATAGTAGTAGGGACATTATTGTCTTCATTGGGCTCCTTTTGTGAATGGAGAAAAATAGCAATGAGGCCTGCGCAAGTCATGGTACTTGGCATTAATTATTGAAATTATTCATCGATGGACATATTCGCAAGGTGGCACAATGGCACTAATAATTGTTGTAAATATTATTCTTTTGACGGAATTTCCCAAAAATGTTGTTAGAAATTGAATAAGATTCCATTAGGCCCTTTCTAAGGGTGCAATTTTATAGGTATTATTAGTGCGCAGGATGAAATTGGGGAAATTTTAATAATCGTTTGAGATTTTACTGATGCTTAAGCTTATTTCTAAGATGTCCCCAGCAAAACTCTAACAGGAGAGAGTAATGATTAGACAATTAGCTGTATTGCCAGGTGTTATTGTTGGGACGGGGCGTCGTGTTAAGCGTATTTACCGCTCGGAGCTTAGATGCATTAACGAACTTGACGAATTACAAGAGTTTCAACAACTCGCGTACCAAAGGATTGGTGTTAAGTTTCCTTTAGACTTTCTTGCTAGAAATAAGACATTTGCTCTGTTTAATAAACACGGGCTAATGTGTGGTGGTTTTACTTTCGCACTAGGGAGTGACTCTCGTGTTGTTAAAAGTTTACCTGATGAAGCCTTAGCAAAATTACAAAAAGACGTTCCTGATTTTGAAAATGATTTATTTGAAGCAACAGCGCTTTGGATGTCACGTTACCAACGTTGTCGACTTCTAGGAGTTTACTTCTGGCTAATGATGTATATTGAAGCATCACGTATGGGACGTAACTTTTATATTTATGCATACTCAAGTGCCAAGCCAAAACTTGGTGAGATCTATAATACAATACGCCCGTTTAGACTTTATAAAGGCTACACAAAAATGCTACCTGGTATGAGTGAGCCTGATGATGAAGTGATTGAGTATGGAACAATGATGAATGTACACCTTTCTTTTGGTCGCATTGTTATGTTCCTTTTAAAGAGACTACTAAAAGCTCGCTCAATCAAGAAAGTTAAATCTTATAGCTAGTCTCGCTAGCAAGGAGCGTTTGTATGATGACCTTGGAAGAGGTCGTTGCCCCTTACTCACACATAAGGCTGGCGACTAGAGAAGATAACGAAGGGATCTTAAATTTTTACAAAGATATTCATATGGAAACTGGAGATGAGGCATTGTCATTTGATCGTGGCAATGACTTCTTCAAGTTTTATGAGAGAAAGGGCAATCACTTTTGGACTTTCTTATTTCTAAATGAAGACTTAAGTATTTGTGGTGTTGGAACAATTGTAAGACACCTGCGCTACATTGACGGTGATTATCGTCCAGTGGCCTACTTTTGTGACCTACGAGTTTCACCTCAAGGTGGACGTCGAGCAAAGGTTCAATGGAGAAAGTGCTTTGCCGATGTTATCTCGGCCCTGCCTAAGCTTTCAGATGATCTTCGCTGTGAGATGGCCTATACTGCTATTCTCTCAGACAATGAAAAGGCCATTGCTTCTTTAACAAAAGGTGGCCGTGGTTATAACTATCGTTATATCAATAATTATCATGTATATTCCGTTGTGATTCCTGCTGTTTTTAATCCAACGTTTTATGATGTTAGAGAAATTCCTTTTTCTGATTTTAAAAAGTTTTATATCCAAGAGGCCCATGACCTCGATTTGATGGAAGAAATAGATGATACTGAAGGCAATGCTTACTATGGTGTTTTTGACGGTGGTAAACTCTTATCAATTTTTATGATTTCAAATCGTGACCTAGGCCGCTCATATAAATTATATAACTTAAAATTTGCAAAGAAGTTTTTAACTAATATTGTTGAAATGATGGGAAGACCAAAGGTCGATAACGGAATTCTAAAAACATTAGAGATCCAATATCTTTGTTTTCAGTCACAAATGAGTAATGACACAAAAAAGGATATTATTTCAGCAGTTATAAAATATCTAAAGGACTCTAAAATATTAAATCAATATCATATTTGTAATCTCTATACGGGGCAGGATGCAATTCATTTCTCTCCATTAATTGATGGGGTCGTTGTGGAGAATACAGGACATATGTTTGAAATTCACAGTGATGAGAACCAAGGACTGTGGCCTATGAGATCATTTCGTTTTGAAGGAAGTCTTCTGTGATCTGGCCCTTTAATATCATATCGAAGCGTTACTTCAGTCGTGACTGGGTTGGTGTTTGGTATGAGTTATTAAAGGAAAGGGGAGAAAACGATCAATGTGTTATTGGCAGGGCAAAGTGGCATGAGGGAAGTCTCTTGTCTCCAGAATACTTTGAGTACTCTCATTCTTTGATGGATGGAAGTGCTTCCATTCCATATTACCTTACTCAACTTGGCGCTAAAAGAGATCCGATCTATTCCAATTACAAGAAGAAGATCTCATTTTGGAAACATGTGAAACTTGCTTTGAAAGCGACGGATATTTCACCAGCTAAGGCCCCGCAGTGGAAAGAACGTAATGATATTAGACCTAAAGATAATTATGAATTTGAAATAGGGGTACTTAATCATGATGAGACAAAGGCCTTTAATAATTTTCTAAAGGAAAATAAGCTTTCTCAAAATGTTGTGCTCTTAGAACTTATTAATCTTCATGTTTTTTCTCTGATCAAAGATGAATGTCAAAATGAGCGCTACTCTTGGCTACTTCCTATTAATATTAGAGGAATCGTTAATAAGTCTAACCCTTATGAAAATCACACCTCTTTTGTTCAACTACGCCTTAATGCAAATTCTGACTATAAAGAAATAAGAAATAGCTTTTCTGAAAAAGTTAAAACTCTCAATCATATTGGACTCTGGTGGGTTCACCACATCGGTGTTTTATTTGGCAGAAATTATATGGCCAAACTTTCTAGAAATTCTGCAACAAAGAATTTCTGGCTTGGGACATTTTCTAATATCGGTGCTTGGAATGTTGAAGATGAAAGTTATAAGTCTCTTGGGAAAGATGAGGTGTGGTTTGCCACAACTCCAGGGTCAAAGAATTTTCCCGTTGGTATTGTTGCCATGGAGTTTAATGGACAACTAAGTCTTAGTATGAAAATTCATCCTTATATTGCAAAGGATAATAGAGGAGTGGCCAAGGCACTCCTCGATAAGATTATTGATGATATTAAATTTAATTACAGTTAAGAACTTGAACGGCCGGTGTTGAGCCTTGAAGCTCACTGGCAACATTGGCCGGAAGACAGTAAACGTGAGCATTCCACTTTAGACCTTCTAGGAAGTAGTCAACGCGACCTAGCTCATTATCATTATCAGTATTTTGCATAAATCGCTTAACATTTCCAACTCCTGCAGCATCTGCATCAGCAAGTGTTTCTTCTGGAAGTCCATATTGTCCATGAGCTAGACCAAAACCAACATAACCATCAGCACACATACTTTGCTGACATGCTACGATAGCAAGCTTTTCACGATCTTTCATGTGCCCAGTCAGAGGTTCAAAGTCTGAATCTGGAAGATTTTGAAGTTCACTTGAAACATAACGATTCGTATATGCAGAAACGTTAGCATAATTCTTTAGCTGACACTTATTGTTTTGCGGGTTGATATAACCAGTACAACAAAGGTTCGCATCATCTCCGGCCTGCATTTGTGTTCCTGCCGGCATACAACAAGCAAACTCATCACTTTCAAATACTGGCTTGAATTCATTTGCTTTTGATAGTGGCTCATAGTCGGCAGTGTCTGCAAGCATAAACCCATCAATACCATATTCCGCAGTTGCCGTGTCATCACGATAGATTGGTTTGCTACACTTATTATCACCCATATCAACAACACCTGAGATATGGTCTTTGATAACGATATTAGGAATACCTGTTAGCTCATAATATCCCAGCCACTTTGTGATATCTTCTCCAATTGCATCTGGTATATCCACAAGTGAACAGCTTGATGTATTTTGAGCTTGAGTGGCACTACAATTTTGTTTTGACTGATCAGCGTAGTTGTAACATTTAAAGTCTTCTAGTGAGTCTTGACCGTGAGCTTGCATTTTACTTGGCCCCCACTCATGTCCACCACCATTCACTTCTTTGTTAAAGCTTCGAACCCAGTTCTCGCTACAGCACATTTTCTTCCCATAAGTTGAAAGGGCCTTAAACTGAGAGTAGGCACTTGCCTCAGGTATCCCAGCATCCTTAGTTGCCATTGTCATTGTGTTGATACCATCAGTTTGTCTTTCATACTCTGTCAGAACATTTCCTGAGAAGCGTGTTGCAGTCTTTGCGCCAATTTCCGCACCGGGTACTCTTGTTAAATCAACACCGTCACTATTAGTGATCGTTGAATCATTTGAAATAGGTCTTCCAAAGATATCAAGAGTAGGGACTTTAAATGTATTTCCCATCTCTGTACAACAGCGATTATTTCTTATGTCATAGTCATCATCGCCAACACGTGCTGGTTGTGAACAAACCTGTTCTGTTTGCCAGAAAGATAGCTCATACTGACTTGTTGCCGTAATAAGATCATCGATTGAGACACCCTTTGTATTATCTGTCACAAATTTAGAGGCCGAGCAATCAAGGTCTGTAAAACATGTTGAACCTGGAGCTCTAAGGCATGCATTTACAGGAAGAGCTTGTGAATCAACATATGGTGCATCTTCATCTTCAAGGTCTTTTAGAAGTTCATTATTTGTAAGTCCTTCAAAAATTTCTAAGAAGTATGTACTCAGGTTTTGAGATCTTGATAGGAGTTGTAAATCTGATGTTCTTGTTGTCACATCATTTATTCGATCAAAGGCAATATAGTCACCAGTCGTATCAAAAGTAGGGCAACTTAGGAAAGTATTAAGGTTTACGTTATTTTGTAGGTCAGTAACAGTATTTCCCATATTACCAATGAAATCTGGAACAAGAACTGATTCACGATCCATCGAAACTACTACATCTTCTAAGTTTGCATCACGCCCTGGTAGGCAGAGGCCCTGAACATTATTTAGCAGTAAGTTCTTCTTTGCATTTGAATTAGGAGCTTCATTACCAATATAGCTAAATGGACGGCCAAGGGCCGGTGCTTCTAGTCCCACTGTTGAGACAAGATCCTCATCCGTATCAACCTGTCCATTTTGGAATGCTAGAGAAGTTGCTTTACGTGAAATTCTATTATTAAACTTATCATTATTGGCACCTTCAAGTGGCTGACAGTGATTGTTAAATGAACAACCATGTAGTCTCTTTGAACCAACTGTCGTGTAAGACTGAGAAGAGTTATTTACAGTGTTGTATTCTGGTAAACAAGCTGCTCCACGTCCTCGATAGACACATCTCTTTACGCCACCTGAAAAAGTTCCTGTTAGAGAAAGAAGGCGGTCAATATCGCTTTCTTGTGGGATCTCGTTTCCATTTACATCAAAATTTGGAAAAGGTGATGAGAGTGTCGAAATATTCTCACAAGCATAATCCCAACCTAGTGCAGAAACACATTCATTATCTGTGCTACAAGAGTGAATTTGCTGGCAAGTTGCTCCATCTGTTGCAAAATCCGTTGTAGGAATATTTGAACTTCCGTTAATAACTGAATCTTGTACTGTAACAGAATAACTATTCTCAACTGTTTGATCAGAGAATTTTGCATTAATGGCCAGAAAGAGCTTATTACTTGATGCCTTGATTCTTCTTTTTGAGCCAACTGCAAACCATTTAACACCATCAAATGATCCAATTACAGATCCGTAGTTGAATCCATACCAGTCGCGATCATAACCATTAGCAACCATAAAGTGCTGGGCCTTCATACGATTAAGTCTCTGATCCTGTTGGTCTTCGTAAGGTTGGTGAGTCCAAGCAAGCATCGTAGCAGGCACAAAGCAGGCACGTCCAAAGAGGAAGTCATCAGAACGATACTTTGTTGTCTTCTTTCTTGATGAAGTCGTTAGGTCAGGTTGGTAACCAGCTGGGCCATTTGTGAACTCGTTTGATAGATACTTTAGGCTTGAAGCGTAGTAATCATTTCCACAAGATGAACAACTTGAATAATTTCCACCTGAAACGAAGATATCATACGTTGTCCCTTCATTAACTGAAATCTCTTTCGCGGCTTTGGCCCCTGTACTTGTCAGATCAAAGCTTCCGTAGATTTCATTAAAGCCAACGTAATCATTTAAATTATTAGGTTTTGACTTATCTCCACTCGTATAAGCAAACGCTGTTCCTTCTTGAGCAAGATTTGGTTCAAGAATTACATCTGTTAATGTTAAGTCTTTCTTAGAGACACCATTACTATCAAAGTACCTCTGTGGAGCGGTTTTGGCCGAAAGGTAAAATGATTGCTGTAGGGGAGCTTCTGGTTGATTAGAAACTAAGTAACATTGGTAATTAACAACCACATCATTTGTGTCCCTAACTTCTTCAAGCGCACATTGTGATAATGAACACTTACAATATGTAGCGATCTCCTGTTGTGCAGCTTCCTTAGATGTCAGGATTGTTGGATATGTTGTTAAGTTAACATAGAAGATTATCTTAACTGTTTGTGAGTCTTGAACAATGTAGTTATTTCCAAAGACAACTTCATTAATTGCTCCTACAGAAAGAGTCCATGAAGTATTTTGTGTTCTTGTCACTTCATCGACTTCAACGACTAATTTATTGCTTAGGTTTGCATAATAAGGAATTTGAAAGCGTTGTGTTCCAGGGTAGTGGTCAGTGGCCATTCCTTCATTTTGTCCTTGCTTATAGACTTTATAACATTGGGCCTGGAAATTATTGATACGCTTACATGAAACATCAGTATAGGCATCAATCTCAAGGTTTTTGTACTTATTCGTTTCACTATATGGTGTCGTGATTTTTAGCTTAGTCGTATCTGTTAAGTTGTCATTTTCACCGGAGATGCTTACTGTTCCTGGAACAATGGGAGCACCTTCTTTATAGATAACACCATTTTGATAGCGCACTTCATGGATTGAGTTAGCAAAAGGTTTTGTTCCTTTATATGTAGTCGCAAAATTTGTGTCATCAATATTCGTTTCGTAATTTTCCTCTAGGTCTGTACGAGCACCTTCATAGATTGTTGTACAAATACCGCGTTCACCATCAAATGGAGTCGTACACTGAAAAAGTTGTTTCAAACGATTAAAGCGAATCGCTGCTTCTTCATCAGGAGTGTATTCATCATCAGGATCTGTTCCTGGAACTGAACCTGTTGTACAAATATTATAGTAGTTAGGATAGTTGTAGATTGCTGATGGATTCAGATCAATCTCATTTAAGATTGTGCTAGGGATATTTTCTGTCTTGGCAGACAAGTCTTGAACACATTGTCCGTTTAGACAGCAGTAGTCACTTCCATTACTTGTACATTGTGAGTCTTGTGAACAAAGATTTCCATTATCAGGAGTTCCGATATAAGTGAAGAACAACTTAAATGATAAACTATTTCCAAGTGCTGTTGTTAGGTCATCTCCTGCATTTGTTGTTAGAAGCAGAGAACCTGATGTTGTTGTGATATTTGAGCATGTTGGACAAATATCATCGATATCGTATTTTACTTTTGTTGAATTTAGGGCCTTAGCGACGATAAAAGATTGAACATCAAGGTTATCACAATAGCTTTGTGTGATAGATTTATCAATTGTGCGATAAGTGAATCTTAAGAAATATTCTTTTGAATTTTCTGAGACATTGATCGTGTACTGTGGAAATCCTACCGCAACAAGTGGAGTACCACTTTCAATACTAGGGAAGTTGACAACTGCACAGTATGTTTTATTGAGATTCTCTTTCACGTAATTGTGAATCCCACGACCTCTTAATGTAAGCTTGTCATCAAAGTAATTATCCATTTCAAATACAGAATCATAAACATTTCCTGCATATTGAATATAGGCCCTTGAGTCTTCGAAGCTTGGATCGTTGATCTCTGATTCCACACCATCATTGTCACTGCTAGATGTAGAGCGATTATTAGCTGCCTGAGGTACGCATGAACTTGCCATCATAAGCAATAGCGTAAACGTCAGAATGAATTTAAACTGTTCCGTGTATTTCTTCATTTACTATCCCAAATAGTTATCGTCTCAATCACGTAACTACTTAAGATTAATATAAAGTAAGGTTAAAATATGCCGCAGTAAAAACGAAGTAAAATGAGTTATTAGGTGGTTACGAGATAAACTGGCCCAAATGATTCCGATCTTTTGACTCAGATATTGGGCAACGGCCAATATTATTTACGTTGGCCACAATATTTGCCACTTTTGGTGTTCAACTTGCAAGTTGGTTTTTGGCCCAAGAAATGCTCTCTTGCCCTGTTAAGCACGTGTAAATATTTAAGTTACTCAGATAATTCAAGGCCCTAGAGGCCATTGCCTTTAATAAACTCTAGAAATCGCTATCCTATGATCTGTTCGAGGGTAGGATTATGAAAAGAGAAGAAAGAAAAGACGACGGGTCAATCTGGAGTTCATACTCAGATATGTTTACAACCGTTGCAGTTGTATTCCTAGTAATGTTCGTATTTGCCATGATTAAAGTTGGTGTTAAATCACTTCAGCAAGCGCAGGAGAAGAAGAAGCACGAGCAACAGCTTGAAGGAATGGTGTCCAAAGAGCAAAAAATCAAAGAAATGAAGGCCAAGAATGAGATTGAGCAATCAATCACTGAGGTTACTGATTATAAGAACGTGATTAACCAGAAAATGGTCGAGCTTTCTAAGTTTGTTGAGAAACTTGAAAAGAATAAGAAGATCATGGAAGAGATGGTTGAGAACCAAACAAAGAAAGAATCAATTGTTGAAAAAGTTGGACAACAACTTGATAAAGAAAAGTATAAGTCTAAAAAGATCTCTCGTGAAAATTCAGAATTAAAGAAAGAAATCAACGAAAAAGCTAAAGAGATGAAGAAGCGTCTTGAAGAGATTCGTAAGAATCAAGATGACCTACGTTCTAAAGAGGCCCAGCTTGATAAGCTTTCACGTATGATGGAGAGACAAAAGAAAGAAGAACAAGAACTTCAAAAGAAAATTCAACAAATCGTAAAAGAGATGAAGCAAAAATCTCAAGAGAACGATAAACTTTCTAAGAATCTTGAGCAAACAAAAGAGAAGATTAAAGAGCAAGAACAAGAGCAGAAGAGAATTAAAACTGTTCTTGAATTCAAAGAAAAATCACTAATAGATCTTGAAGAACAAATTAAAGAACGTGACTCTATGCTTGCTAAGGCACAGGATAAGAATAATATTCTTTATTCTAAAGTTGGTGAACTTGATAAGAAAAAGAAACAAGTTGAAGAGCAGAAGAAAAAAATTCAAGAAACTCTCTCAAGTGTTGAACAAGTAAAAACTCAGCAAGAAAAGAAACTTAAAGAGCTAGAGCAGGAAATTACGAAACAAACACAAGATATCAAAAAGATTACTCAGGTTAAAACTAAGCTTGAGACAAAGCTAGAAGTAGAGCAAAAGAAAGTTCAGGAGCAACAGGCCGAAAACAAGCTTGTTAATAATGAAATTGTGAAGGTTAGATCAAAACTTGCTAACACTCTTCAAAAAGTAACTGAAGACACAAAGAAAATTCAAGAGCTTCAACAAGTAAAGCGTAAGAATGAAGAACTCATCGCCAAGGCAAATCGTGAGATAAAAGGGCGTATTATTGCTCAAGAAAAGCTTGAAAAAGAGATTGTTGAACAGAAAAAGGCCCAAGAGCAAGAAGTTCAAAAACTTAATCAAGATCACACACTTAAAGTTGATAATCTAAATAAGAAGTATGCCAATATCATCTCAACAAAAGAGCATGAGATTAAGACGCTAAATGCTGACCATCAAAATAAGGTGGCCGACCTAACAAAAACTTATGAAAAACAAAAACAGCAACAAAAAGCTGGATATGAAAAACAAGTTGCAGACATGAATAAGAAGTTCCAGACGGAACTTGATACAAAAGATAAGCAACTTGCTGGGCAAAAGAAAGATTCACAAGAAACTATTGCTCGTCTTAACTCAGAACACCAAAAGAAAGTATCTGATCTAACGAAAACTTATGAGAAGCAGCAACAAAATACGAAAATGGGTTATGAAACTCAAATCGCTGATCTTAATAAGAAGTATCAAGGTGAACTTGATGTTAAGGAAAAACAACTTGCTGGTCAGAAAAAGCAGTCTCAAGAAACAATTGCCAAACTTAACTCTGATCATGCTAAGAAAGTCGATACTCTTACTAAGAGTTATGAAAAGAAACAAAAAGACACGCAAATGGGTTATGAAACTCAGATTGCAAATCTTAGTAAGAAGCACCAGTCGGAGCTTACATCTAAGCAACAACAATTAGACGGCCAAATTAAGCAGTCTAAGGATACGATTGCAAAACTTAATGCTGATCACGCCAAAAAAGTGGATACGATCACTAAGTCTTACGAGAAGAAACAACAAGACACGAAAATGGGTTATGAGACTCAAATCGCCAATCTTAATAAGAAGTTTCAGTCTGAGCTTACTTCAAAGGACCAACAACTTGCTGGTCAGAAAAAGCAGTCTCAAGAAACAATCGCTAAGATGAATGCAGATCACGCAAAGAAAGTTGCGGATCTAACAAAGTCATATGAGAAAAAAGAAAAAGATACGAAGATGGGTTATGAGACTCAAATCGCTAATCTTAATAAGAAGCACCAGTCTGAGCTTGATACAAAGGAAGCTCAACTAGCAGGTACTATTAAAAAGTCACAAGAAACAATTGCAAAGCTAAACTCTGATCACGCTAAGAAAGTTGATGACTTAACAAAGTCTCATCAAAAACAGCAACAAAATACAAAAATGGGTTATGAGTCGAAGATTGCAAATCTTAATAAGAAACACCAAGCAGAGCTTGATACAAAAGATGCTCAACTAGCAGGTACTATTAAGAAATCACAAGAAACAATTGCAAAGCTTAACTCTGATCACGCTAAGAAGATTACTGATCTAGAAAAAATGCATAAGAAATCAGAAGCAAAACAAAAAGCAGGCTATGAATCAAAAATTGCTGACTTAAATAAGAAGTACCAATCAGAACTTGATACAAAAGAAAAGCAGTTAGCTGGTGTAAAAAAAGATGCACAGTCGCAAATTGCAAAATTAAACTCTGATCACAAACGTGAGCTTACAGATTTAACAAAGCAGTATGAAAAGAATAAGGCCGATCAAAAAATGGCCTATGATAACCAAATTAAAGATCTAAAGGGGAAACATGCTCAGGCCATGGATTCTCTTACTGCACAAAAAGATTCTCAAATTAAAAAATTAAATGCTGATGTTACCGCTCGTGATGGAAAAATCGCAGGTCTAAATGATGATGTGAAAGGGCTTAAGTCTAATCTTGCACGTTCACAACAAAGTAATCAAGGCCTTAAAGGTGATATCAAAAACCTTCAATCAAAACTTGCCCAGGGAGACGCTAAGAATAAAGGTCTTGCAGGTGAAGTTGATCGTCTTAAGGCGATGGTTGGAAAACTTGAAGGTGATAAGAAGTCTCTAATGGCACAAAACGGTGGACTTAAGGATGCTCTCGGGCAAGCTGAAGGAAAGCTTAAAGGAATGTCAGAAGAAAATGGTGGACTTAAAAAAGCTCTAGGACAGGCGCAAGGAAAGCTTGCTGGTATGTCTGAAGAAAATGGCGGCCTTAAGAAGGCGCTTGGCGAGGCCAAGGGAAAACTTAAAGGAATGTCAGAAGAGAATGGTGGACTTAAGAAAGCACTTGGCCAGGTCCAAGGAAAGCTTGCTGGTATGTCTGAAGAAAATGGAGGGCTTAAGAAAGCTCTAGGTCAGGCAAAAGGTAAGATGAAAGGCATGGGTGAAGAAATCGGTGGACTTAAGAAGGCGCTTGGACAAGCTAAAGGCAAGATGGCCGGTATGGGGAAAGAGATCGGTGGCCTAAAAGAAGCTCTTGGACAGGCCAAAGGCAAGATGGCCGGTATGGGGAAAGAGATCGGTGGACTTAAAGACGCTCTTGGAAAAGCTAAGGGTGAGCTAGCTGGTCTTGGTAAAGAAAATGGTGGACTTAAAGAAGCTCTAGGGCAAGCAAAAGGTAAGCTTGCTGGTATGGGTAAAGAAATAGGCGGTCTAAAAGAGGCCCTTGGACAGGCCAAAGGTAAGATGGCCGGAATGGGTAAAGAGATCGGTGGACTTAAAGATGCTCTAGGAAAAGCAAAGGGTGAACTTGCTGGTCTTGGTAAAGAGAACGGTGGACTTAAAGAAGCACTTGGACAGGCCAAAGGTAAACTTGCCGGAATGGGTAAAGAGATCGGTGGACTTAAAGATGCTCTAGGAAAAGCTAAAGGTGAACTTGCTGGTCTTGGTAAAGAAAATGGTGGACTTAAAGAAGCCCTTGGACAGGCCAAAGGTAAACTTGCCGGAATGGGCAAAGAAATCGGTGGACTAAAAGATGCTCTTGGAAAAGCAAAGGGTGAGCTTGCTGGTCTTGGTAAAGAGAACGGTGGACTTAAAGAAGCTCTTGGAAAGGCCAAAGGTAAACTTGCCGGAATGGGCAAAGAAATCGGTGGACTAAAAGAAGCTCTTGGAAAAGCAAAGGGTGAGCTTGCTGGTCTTGGTAAAGAGAACGGTGGACTTAAAGAAGCTCTTGGTAAGGCAGAAGGTAAACTTGCTGGTCTTGGAAAAGAGAACGGTGGACTTAAAGAGGCCCTTGGTAAAGCAAAAGGTGAGCTTGCTGGACTTAATAACGAAAATAATGAATTAAAAGGGAAGGTTGCAGGACTTGGTAAAGAGGTAAGTGACCTACAAAATGCCCTTGCTAATAAGAATGATGAGAATGGTAATCTTGGCCGTAAAATCGCATCTCTTGGTGAAGACCTAAATGCTTGTGAGACAGGATCAAGTGCCTTGAATCAGAAAGTTACAGAACTTGGTAATGGACTAGATGGTGCGAATAAGAAGCTTAACTCTTGTCTTGCTGAAGTTAATGATAAGAAAGATTTCATGAAACAAGTTAAGAAGATTGCGAAAAAAGTTGAAGATCAGAAGAAGAACTTACGTGCAAATATTGCGAGAAACCTTGCTGACAAATTTAGAAGTAATAATATCGATGCAGCGGTTGATCCAAAAACAGGTAACGTAACACTTCTAATGGATAAGAACTTACTATTTGAAACAGGTTCTTCAAGACTAAGTAGACACGCTAAGAAGAAGCTTAAGTCGCTTATTCCATTGTACTCTGAAGTTTTATTTGCTGATGATACAGTAAGAGAGCAACTTGATAGCTTCAATGTTGAAGGTCACGCCTCTCCACTATTTGGTGGTAAGGCACTTGATCCAATGATGGCAGAAGCTTACTCGTATAACTATAACTTAAACCTATCGTCACGTCGTGCCTTAGCTATTTCAAACTATATTTATAGCGATGGTATGAATTATCCATATAAGTTCTATATGAGAAATGTGACGAAGTCGATTGGTTATGGTTTCTCAAGACCGATTCCTCTTGAGACAGTAATCGAGAGACAACGTGAATCGATTGCAGCTGAACTAATTGAACCAAAAGGGTTTATTGTTGAAGAAAGAAAGCCTGCTAGTTTTGCAGTACCACTTGCAAACGAAGACATGAAGTGTGGTGACTATAGTTGTTCACAGTCACAACGTGTTGAGCTGAGCTTTACATTAAAAGATGATCCAAAAGCGATGGAGAGGTTACTGCAACTGTCTCCAAAAGTGAAATAGAATACCAATAGTCGAGGATTGGTAGACCTAACAAAGAGGTACGTATGATTGAGATTGTTTTAGGGTTTTTCGGTACATATCTTATCGAATTTATGATGGGGCTTTTAGTATGCGCCCTTGTATTCCGCTACTTAGCATATCGTCACAGTAAGGATGATGATGCTTACTACTCTCGTTTTACACGTGAACTAGATGCGGCCATCGATGATGACAAGCAAAAGAATATACCAATCGATGATATCGATTCTTATATGTCTAATCTTTTAGGACGTGTAAATGCGGCCCTACCAGATAATGCTCTTCGTTTCAGCAATAATGCCAATATTCAAAATCGTCATTATGACGGTAAAGAGGTCATGCAACAGCAACAAAGAGAGATCGATAAAGAAATCGATAACTCAGAGGGCTCAAGTATTTCTCTGAATCAGTATATCGGTTCTAAACATGGTCTTATTGCTTCAATTCACGGGGAGAGTTCGGTATTTAAATCAACTGTTCCTCCAAACTATACAGAGCTTACTGATCGTATCATGAGTGATGATAGAAACTGGACTAAACTTTATGGTCATATTCCTATTGATGGTGCGTCTCGTATGATCGATATTCTTCCAAACCTATTTATTGTATTTGGGGTTTTCGGAACGTTCATTGGTATTGCCATGGCCCTTCCAGAGATTGCGGCCATTGACTTTAATAATATTGAAAAATCTTCAGATAACCTTACTCGTTTCGTTATCAACGTTGCCTTCTCGATGAAGACATCGATTGCGGGGATTTTCTTCTCTCTAATTTTAACTTTCCTAAACACTCTTTTCCCTCTGCCGGAAAAGCGTTACAAAATTTTTAAGAAAGTTGAAACTTCTATGCAAAACCTTTGGTATCACCTTCAACGAGGTAATGCTAAGGAGCAGAGTACAATGCAAGGTGTACTTAAAGTTCTTCAAAGTATCGAAAGATTCATGCGTGAAGATGCTCCAATTAAAAAGGTGGACCCTGATAAGAAGAATGTTGCTTAATTAAGTAATTACTTAAAGCTGACTTTAAATCTGGAGAAGAGAGATGAGTGTTTTATCAATCGTTAAAGGTTGTCCGCTATTTTTTGACCTTTACGACAATGAAATTATGACTATATGTGAGCGCTGTAAGGTGCTCACGCTAAAGCCTGGTGACTATGTTTTCAAACACGGTGACATTGGTGAGGAATTATTTCTCATCCTTAACGGCTCTGCCAAAGTTTTCAATGCTAGTGATAAAGAAATCGCTCGTTGTAAGAAAGGAGACCTCTTTGGAGAGATGGTACTTCTAAAAGAGAACGTTCGCTACGGAACCGTTCAATCAGATAATTATACAGATGTTCTCGTCATGAACTACTCGGACATATTCGGCCTGTACAAAACCAATCCTCGAATCTTTTCACTCTTGATACTCAATCTATCAAGGTTACTGGCCGGACGTTTACAGGGCGCAGGTAAACGAATTTCAACCCTAATCATGGAAATGGAAGAAATTAAGAAAGCTGCCTAAAGCTAGCGCTGAGATGGGGGGAGGGGCAGTTCACTGAGCTGCCCCCCTTTTTGGTACGCGCCACCTTTTCGAGATTTTAATCACTTAGTCTCCAATTTCTTCTATACTTAAGCCTAAATTTTCTATCTCGTTGCTTTTCATTAGTATTCATTATGGAATGAAGTCTTTTGTATTAGTAATCTTAATTCTTGTGAGTTCTCTGAGGAAGATTTCTCCTTTTTGTTAGATAACTTTCTAGAATCTCGAAAAGGTGGCGCGTACCATGTTTCGTAATCGAATTAAAAAATAAAATGATGTCGTTTTTATTTATTTGTCATGTCAGATACGACAGAACGTCTGAATGCCTAGACCTAAATTAATTAGACAAAATGAGTTTCCTTATCACGTAACTTCTCGAACTAATAATAAAGTTCCTTTTCCACTACCAATGTATCATGTTTGGGATTTAGCTAAGCAGGCATTAGCTTATGCTCGGAAAAATGTTAATGTTGAAATAAATTGTTTCGTTTTAATGAATAATCATTATCACTTACTCATTACAACTCCTAATGAGAATCTTGATAGGTTTATGATGTATTTTAATCTCAAACTCTCAAAACTAATCAGTCAAAATGCTAGAGTAATAAATCATAAATTCAGTAATCGCTATAAGTGGACAATTGTGTCCAATCAGGACTATTTACAAAATGTATATCGTTATATTTATCAAAATCCTCTAAGAGTAAATATTGTAGAAAGATGCATTGATTATCCATATAGTTCTCTACACTTCACAAGCTTTGAAGCTCGCTTGTTAAACTATAGGCCACATTTTAAGTATGCAGATGAGGTGTCTTTTTATGAACGAAGATTTTCAAGTAACTTAACTAATATAATTAGCACTTCTTTAAAAAGGAGTGTTTTTAAAATCCCTCTTAGTGTAAGTACTCATGATCGCAAGATGTTGAAATCCTGAAAAGGTGGCGCGTACCTTAAAGCCTTAAAGGTCGCGTACCTTCGCAAGAAGTAAGATCAAGCCTTGTTGGCAAAATTTATTCTTTAAACGCATACGATCTCCGCGAAACTCGTATCTTTGTGCCGATACACCTTCACTTGTGGCAACACCGATGCAAACAGTACCAACTGGTTTGCCAGGAGTCGCACCACCTGGACCCGCAATTCCAGTATAAGAAATGGCAATATCAACACCTAGGGCCTTGCGAGAACCAGCGGCCATCTCAGTTGCTGTTTCAATGCTAACGGCGCCATGGTTCTTGAGTGTTTCTTCTTTGACGTGAATAATATTTTCTTTCACGGAGTTGGCATAACTGACGACTCCTCCAAGAAAGACTGAAGATGAGCCTGGGACATTTGTTATTGTTGAGCTGGCAAGTCCGCCTGTACAGCTTTCTGCAAAGCCAATTGTCAGCTCTTTTGCCTTTGCTTCTTCAACAATGACTTCTTCGATTGAGCGAAGGCCATATGTCCAAATATTATTTTTAATTTCTGTGGCCTCAATAATGTCACGGATCTTTTGTCGTGAGTCTTCATTTTGATGCTCTGGTTTTAGATTTATTGTAATGTCCACACCTGAGATAATTGGGAGGGAGCTTACCTTGCCAAATTGTTCGAGGTCTTCCCAAAGGTTAGGGCAAAGTTTAAAGAAGATTGTTTCTTCTGGGATACTGTGAGTGCGGCAAACAAAGAGTTCATGAGAGCTTTCTGCTCGGTCCTTAAGCATTGGAACAATGCTATCTCGAATCATGGTTTGGCATTCGCGTGGTACACCTGGGGTACAAAAGATTTCACAGCTTCCAAGTTTTGCATGAATTCCTGGAGCGAGTCCTGAAGGATTATAAATGGGAGAGGTATCTTTTGGGAGTAAGTGGTAATTACTTGATTCGCGTGAAAATGTTCTGCCAAAAGCTTCATATTGTCTTATGGCGACCTTTTCTGCCTCGAGGTTCTCAACAAGTTCAACTCCTAGTGCATTTGCAACAATGGATTTTGTTAAGTCATCTTTTGTTGGCCCTAGCCCTCCTGTAATGATAAGAAAGTCATTTTCAGTGGCCTGTTTTTTAATTTCCTGAGTTACTTGATCAAATTTGTCTCCTAGGACTGTGCACTTTTTGAAGTCAAATCCAAGGGGAGCGATCTCTTTTGCAAGTATTTGCAAGTTAAGATCATTAATTTTTGCATTTAGCAGCTCGTCACCAATGATTATTTGGGAAATTTTGGCCATGTTAATCCTTTAATTTGGGCAAGATAGGTTATAATATACGCTGATTATTTTATCACATAACTTTATCATATAGAGAAAGAAAGAGTACGAATGAGTAAAATTACGAATTTTAAATTAGACTACGATCAAGACCTAGAGTTTTACCTAAATAAAAACTTTCCAGGTTTTGCTGATTATCGAATCCATAATAAGGCACTTGATGCTCGTGGTGCAAATCGCGGAAAGAAGCCTATCTATAATTATAAAGTAGAAATTATTTATCCAGGAGAAGAGTTTTCGGCCTACCGTGAACAATTTAATTTTCTTGATAATTTTTCGCAAACACCAATTATTATTGGTGCAGGCCCTGCGGGTCTATTTTGCGCTCTACGCTTAGCTGAGTATGGAATCAAGTCAGTGATTATTGAAAGGGGAGATCGTGCTCATAATCGTATGAAGCATATCGCTCGCTTTTGGCGCTATAATGAATTTGATGATGATAATAACGTATGCTTTGGTGAAGGTGGCGCTGGACTGTTTTCTGATGGAAAGTTGATTACGCGTATTAAGTCACCTTACGTTCAATACGTAATGAATCGTTTTGTTGACTTTGGTGCACCTCCTGAGACGGCCTACGTTTCTAACCCACACTTAGGTTCGAATAAGATTCGTGGACTGATTAAAAAAATCACGGATCACTTAAAAGACAAGGGTTGTGAGATTCACTATAACGTAAAAGTTGATGAAGTTATTTTTGAAGAAGATAAGAAAGTCGCAGGTGTAAAGCTTAGTGACGGAAGAATTCTGGAGAGTAATAATGTTGTTCTAGCAACAGGGCACTCGGCAAAAGAAATTTACTATCATTTGAAAGATAAAGAAGTTGCTATGGAAGCAAAAGACTTTGCTGTAGGTGTACGTATTGAGCACCGTCGTACGCAAGTCGACTTCCTTCAGTATGGGCGTTTTGTACAAGAAAATCTTGGTGCCGCACGCTACAAGCTTACTTATCATAATAAAAATGTTGATAAAGGAACATACTCATTCTGTATGTGTCCTGGTGGTTACGTTCTCTCATCTGGAACAGATGCGGATGGTATTGTTGTAAACGGAATGAGTAACTTTGCTAGAAACTCACCGTGGTCGAACTCGGCACTTGTTGTCTCTGTAAACGCAGGCAAAGACTTTGGCCTTGACGATGTTTTAAATGGCCACTACTTTCAACGCGATATTGAAAAGAAGGCCTATGAGGCTTCTGTTGCAAATGCTACAGGAAAAGAGATTCCTTCTCAAAGAGTTCAAGACTTTCTTGATGGACGAGTTTCAAAAGATCTTCCAAAGACATCTTGTCCTTCAGGGATTTTCTCTCATAACTTAACAACGATCTTACCTGAATTTATTGCACAAGGTTTACGTGAAGGTTTAGAGTCTTTTGATAAGAAAATGAAGGGCTTTGTTAATAATGATGCTCTTTTATTAGCGCCTGAAACTCGTACTTCTGCACCTGTGACAATTAAAAGAAGTCGCGCAACATTTGAGTCTGATTCTCACAAAGGCCTATATCCTTGTGGAGAAGGTGCGGGCTATGCAGGTGGAATTACATCTGCTGCTGTTGATGGTGTTAAAGTTGCCATGGCCATGATTCGTAAAGAAAAAAATATCTAAAGAAAATACTCTGCAACTGCAAATAATCCATTTTGAATAACTAAGAAGTGAACAGAATGATTAGTTGGGTTGTAGAGAATTTTTCTCTGTGATGAATAACAACTAACCTGTGCATCCCAGCTTAATTCAGTCTCGATATCATCTGTAAAATTATACTGCCAAAGCTTATTACTTGAACAATAGTAGTAATACTCTTTCGAATTATGGCGTACGTGAGTGAAGCCGTTAGTCGTTCTTGGTAGCATTGTGTAATCAACAATATTTCCATCGCCACCTTTTACCATAACTCGCGCAGAGCCTGTCTGCTTAAACATCCAGCCTAGTGTTGAGTCGTAGTGTGCATTAACCATTCCGCCGTAAGTTGGTACTCGAGTTGTTGCTAGAGGTGTTCCGGCACTATAGAAACTTCCTCTTTCTGTATCTGGCATCCCCGCAAAGTGGGACTGACGGTAGCTATCATTCATATCATATAGTTTAATAAATGCATCTGAAGTCGTTGATCCATTATAACGTGACTTGTGAAGCATAAGCTCACCATTTGCCACCCCTAGAATTTGCTCGTTATACCAGTCAAATTTAATATCTGTTCCGACTAGTCCATCGGATGCAGCATCAAAGTACCAAGTGGCACCACTTCCAATAACACGTGTATTCGTTAATGTCGTTCTGCTGTAGCGATTTACACCTGAACCAACATCATCAAAAATATCTCCTGTTGTTCGATCAACTGAGAAGCTATAGGATCTCGCTGAGTAACCACCAACAATAGTTTCGATGGTTCCACCAATTGTAAATTCTCTGTATGTTCCTGAAACGTAATCTCCGACAACGATTGTGTTGTCTAGGCCGTTATCTTTACCCCAATCAATTTGCCAAGAGGCCGAGATACGAGCAGATAGTGCACTTTCTCCATCTCCTGAAGAAGAGAATTGTCCAGCTAGAGTTACGACATTACCACTATCATCTAATGTTCTAATAAGGCCGTGGTCATTAAAATAGATTTTACCTTGTTGGTTTACAAAATAACCTTGAAGATCAATAGGGCATGACGTTGCCGCAGTCCCATCTGCACATGGCGTACTTGAAGTCGAGTCTGTACCTAGAACTCTTGTGTACGTATTAGTGACATGGTCATAGTGCATAAGGTTTCTGCCGTGATTATAATCAAAGTAGATCTTACCATCTAATCCTGTTTTATATATTGAACGATAACCTGTGTAGATATCATAAGGAGCAATAGCATTATAAGTTGTTGTCGGTGTTCCTGATGCATAGTCTAGTCTAGCGACACGGTAATGAGTATTTCCTGTGACAGGCTTATGAACAGATACATGCATATGCTCAAGCGTTGAGTTTACCGCATTATAGGCG
Source organism: Halobacteriovorax sp. CON-3 (assembly GCF_043196995.1). NCBI lineage: Bacteria > Pseudomonadati > Bdellovibrionota > Bacteriovoracia > Bacteriovoracales > Halobacteriovoraceae > Halobacteriovorax > Halobacteriovorax sp. CON-3. The sequence continues at coordinate 593,677 of NZ_JBEBNA010000001.1, read as the reverse complement.
ATGGCCATATTTGTAACACTTCTTCCAGACCAACTATAAGTGTCTTCATTGTAGATACCGACACCATCGATTTGAATACGATTGACTATATTCTCGCTTGCATCAAAGTGAAACCAATTGCGATCAGTATTACTTGAAGTACTTCTAAAGTAGAGGTCGCCGTTTGGTAGAGGAATAAGCGTACCTTGAAAGCGGTGAAAGCTTGCAATGTCGATTGCACTTGGTGCGAAACTTGTTCCTGGATTAGAGCTCGAACCTCCACCGACTAGAGTCGATATTTGCCAAGGAGTCGTATTCATATCAATACGTCTAATACTTCCCTTATCGACAATAAGAAGCCCATTGTTGTAGTCAAGGGTAATGGCACTTGCAAAGCCAATTGTGGCATTTTCAATTGATCCGCCATCTCCACTTGGTGTACCTGTTGTTGGTAATAATTCTTTAATAATTCCTGTGGCAGGATCTACCCATAAGAGACCAGCATCTAGGTCACGATAGAATATATCTCCACGATCAGTGACTACCGTTGAGAATAGGTCAATTTCATATGTTGAATTTCCATCTTTGAAAATAACTGAACGTCCACTTCCGCCTATTCCTTTTTCAGTACTTCCTGCAATAATTCTAAAGTTAGATTCATTAAGAGGGGCCGAAGTCATAAAGGTTTCACTTCCGTCGCTATCAAGTGCCACAACTCTGATCTTATAAACAGCATTAGTAGGTGAAAGTGCTGTTAGTTTGATACAGCCTGTTTCTTGGGCAGAAATCGTACAACCGCTTCCTTGAATATTGGCAACACTATCCATTAGAAGCTCATATTTCTCTTCTGTGCCATCCATATAAGAATAGTAAATACTAATTGGATTGGTTGCTAGTCCCTCATTATCAATGGCCTTCCATTTAACGTAGATATCACTGTTTTGAGGGGCCTGAAGTTGTGCAAGCGTGGCCGGTGAGCTTGGTGTATTTGTATTCGTTGCACTAATATTAAAAATTTCAGGAGGTGTTCCTGGCATATAATTAATCGATTCTTTATCAACTCCAGCTACTTGAGTATTTGTCGAAATATTCCCAGCAGCATCGGCGGCCCATGCATAAACACTATAGCTATTAGTGACAAAACCAATTCTTACATAGAGATTGTCTGCACTTGTGATTGTTAAATTCTTCGTTCTTTTTGCCTCTGGAAGTGTTGTGAAGCATTCATCATTAATACTTGAAGGCGCTGTTGTATCATCATACTTGAGACAAATATACGTAATATCTGAAGCAGAGTCCGCTGCAGTCAGATCAACTTGAACATTATTATTTCCAGTTGTTGTTGCACCACCATTTAATGAGATTGAAGAAATTGTCGGTGCTGTTCCATCAATGACAAAAGTCTTCTGCACCGTCGTGCTATGTCCTGCTGCATCTGTAAAGCTTACTTCAAAGACGGCATTATTAACTTCACTTCCTAGCGTGATATCAGTGGAGTAGTTCTTTGAAATATTCTCACTTGTAACAGCTGCTACTGCCGTTAGGTTTTGCCAGGAGCTTCCATCAAAGAATCTTAAAGCGAAATCATTTGCACCAGCATCAATATGTTTCTCTGTTAGTGTCCACGAAAATGTCTTTGTTGTGCTTTGCCCATATGATGTAAATGTATCGTGAGCAAGTTGTGGCGCTGTCGAATCGATCCAGAATGTATTCGATTCAACTGTGTTAGTATTTCCAGCAAGGTCACTAAGTGAGATCCTAACTTTTGCGTCTTCAATATCTAATGCTGGTACTGTCCATGCTTGTGTAAAAGTCGTATTTGATAATGGGCCAACACTTGCATTTAGTGATGAAGTGATATTTACCCAAGCACTCCCATTCCAATAGTCAATTGTATGTGTTTGAGCAGCTGAAATATTATCTTCCGTAATATCCCATGAAAGTGTAACTCCATTTGATCCTGCTTGATTAGCAACGGTGGCAATCGAGATTGTAGGGGCTATCGTATCATAGTAAACAGAGATATCTGTTGATGTTAGCGATACGTTACCATTTACATCCTTAGACCATGCCTTAAGAGTATGGAGTCCTTGATTTGTATTGGCCAAGGTATATGTAATGGCCGATGCTGTTGTTGAACAAGACTGCCAAGAGCTATCTGCAGGAGTAGGTTGAGTACCTTCATTAATTAGGACAAAGCTTATGTCACTACATGAACTAACTGTAAGATTAGTATTCGTTGAATTCGTATAAAGAGCAGAGCTAAGTGCAATAGTCGGTGGTGCTGAAGGAGTCTTGTCTGCTACTGTAATTGTCACAGTCGCTGAGCTAAGGGCATCTGTTGTTGTGTCATTGGCAATAAATGAGAATGTATCAACACCATTGAAGTTTATATTTGAAGTATAAGTACAAGTAAGATCTGTGCCGTAACTTCCTGTTGTAATACAATTTGTAAGAGACCCGTTTGTTGGCATCGATGTTATTTTATAAGCTAAGCTATCTCCATCAACATCTGTTGCATTTGATAGAGTAATACTTAGTGGAGTGTTGTCATCTGTTGAGAAACTTTGATCCAATGCCATCACTGGAGCATCATTAATTGCTGTCACATCTATTGTTACAGTTGCTGTATTTGAGTCTAAGCTTGCATCACTCGTTTTATAAGTGAATGTATCTTGGCCATTGAAATTAGCATTTGGCGTATAAGTACAGGCCCTTGAATTTCCCTCGTCACAGACAAGAGTACCGCTAGAAGTTGTCGAAACGATAGTGTAAGTCAGAGCATCGTTTTCAATATCTGAAGCTGCATTTAAGTCAAAGCTTACTGAATTGTCTTCTGTTGTAAAAACACTTTGTGTTGCTGTTAGGACAGGAGCGTCGTTTACAGCGGCAATATTAATTGTAACAGTTGCCTGTGTAGGAGAGTCCGCTAACGTGTCATTAGCTCGATATGTAAATGAATCAGTCCCATTAAAATTTAAATTCGGTGTGTAGTCACAAGTAACGTCAGTTGAGTAGCTTCCACTTGTAATACAATTTGATAGTGTCCCATTCGTAGGAGCTGTAATAAGCTTGTACTGAAGTGTTTGTGCCGGTACATCAATATCAGTCGCACTATTAAGTGTGAAACTTACAAGAGTGTCTTCATTTGTTGATTCACTTTGGTCACTACCAATTAGAGGCGCATCGTTTTCTGATGAGATTGTGATTGTTGCTGTTGCAGTATTTGAATCAAGACTTCCATCATTAACTTTATATGTAAAAGTATCAACTCCGTTGAAATTTGCTGAAGGCATATACTGACAATCTCTTGAAGTACCGCCCGTACAAGTTAAAACACCATTAGAAGTCGTTGATACGATAATATAGTTTAGAGTATCGGCCTCAATATCACTTCCTGTATTTAGTGTGAAAGCAAGAAGTGTATCTTCTGCTGTTGTTAGTGTCTGAGTTGAAGAAAGTATCGGAGCATCATTTACGGCCGTTGTATTTATTGTAACTGTTGCCTGGCCAATTGAGTCGTATTGGCCATCGTTAACAATATAGGTAAATGTGTCTGAACCGTTATGGTCTGCATTAGGTGTGTAAGTACAACTTAGATCCGAAGTATAACCACCTGTTGTAAAACAATTTGATAACGTTCCATTTAAAGGTGGCGTGATTAACTTATAGCTTAATTCAGCACTAGTATTGTCTATGTCTGATGAATCAGTAAGAGTGAAGTTTAAAACATTGTCTTCTGTTGCAACAAAAGTCTCATTTGCTGCGATTGTTGGCCTATCATTCACGTTTGCAACATTAATATTAACGATCGCAATATTTGAATCCAGCTCTGAGTCGTTTGCCTTATATGTAAAGCTATCGCTACCTGTGAAATTGAGGTTAGGTGTATACGTACAAGCTGTTGTGCCAGCGCTACAAGTCAGAGTTCCATTCGTCGGTTGTGTTTCAATTGAATAAGTTAATGAGAATGAATCTGGGTCTACTCCTTGTGTTAAACTAAAATCTAAATTTGAGTCTTCCGTAGCACTAATTGTTTGTGGAGTGGCCAAAGTAGGAGCGTCATTCACTTGATTAATATCGATTTCATAGCTTTTTTCGTGGAAAGGAAAATTTGTATCGACACGATCATTCCCACTTTGCTTCTTTCCTACCTTAAGTGTGATCGTTGCCTTTGGAAGAGTATTAGATGGAGGAGTGTAGTTCCAAGCATTGCCTGTTCCCGTTGAGACACCATCAACAAACCATTCATAGGCAACTTGGTAAGTTGAGTCCCAGTGATCTGCAAGTGCAGAATACGAAGCCGATACCCCTTCATCCATAAAGGTTGCTGTTAGAATTGTTTTAATCTTAGGTTTTGAGCTTTTTAGGACTTCAAGGTTTTCACCATCTGTTAGCTCGTTAAAAGTGTTTTGTATCTCGTTATCACTTTCAATTTGTGTATAGGCATCCTCAAGATTTGTCAGATTTTCATCAAGAGTTTTTGATAGGGCCTCTTCTGCTTCCTCTAATTTCTTAGTGAAGCTTGCATCTGTTGAGTAATCAATACTAGTTGAAGGTAATTGGGCAAGTATTGTTGAAGCTGCTGTAATATTCTGGTTCTTATAGAAACTTGTGACGATTTTTTCAAGTTCGATATCGCAACCTAGAAGCTTGATCTTGTAGCGTGCTGGTGCTGTTAGGTCTAAATCAAGGTCATTAATATTAAATTCAAATTGAGTGGACGTTGCAATCGTCTCAAGATCAATCGGATTGTCTTCGAGAATTGACATCGTAACCGTATCAAAGATTGCAACCTTTGGATCAGGACAAGTCGTCGCTGCATACGCGCTGAACTGGCGTGAGAAAAAATTTGTATGCGTAATCACTCCATTAAGTGGGGGAACTAAACCCTGTAGCCTTGGTGTCGGAGGGATATATGGATCAGACGATGAAGATGAAGATGAAGATGAAGATGAGCTCTTTGAGCTTGATGATGTATTTGATTCTTCCTGTGATTGTACTGTTGGTTGGTAATAAAAGCTTGGGCCCGAAGACCCGGATGATCCTGACGCCCCCGCTATTTTCTTATCTTCACTCTTGTTGCTTTCTGTTGGCGAGTAGCTAGAAGAGGCCATATCACGATTATTTGAATAAGCAGGAGTTGCGTTACTTGTTTCTGTATAACTACTTTCACCTGAGCTAATTTCTCCTGTCGAGACAACAGAATCATTCTGATAATTATTATTAAGATATGCCGGTGACGAGTTGACGTTTTCTCCCGAATCTTTAGTTGGAGTCGTCTTCTTTGCAATGAATCTTTTCTTTACTGAACTTATTGAATTTGCTGAATTGGAAGCTGGTTTACGTTTTTGATTGTTTTCGTCATCGACAACAATTTGATTTATTGAGTTTGTGGTGTTTGAAGCAACTAGACTATCGTCATTCGAATTTCTATTCGTCAATAGTAGGGCCAGCGTGAGTATGACGAGGGCCGATATTGCCTTTAATTTCAAACTTGTTCCTATCCTGTTTACGTACCACTAATAATCGTCAAGTTCATATCGGTAAATTCACATACTTTTTAAGTACTTTTTGATAGTAACAGATTTCTATTATATTAAAGAATTCAGTAGTTTAGGTGGGGAACTTGGCCATTTCCTATAAGAAATAGCCATTCTTCTTTGGCAGTTGCTAACTATTTAAGATAACAGCTCAAAAAGCTCTTCAATCTTTTCATTGAGAACACTCTTTTTTTGATTTAGTCCTGCGATCAATTGATTCTTTTCATCGTCCATATTTGAATAATCAAAACGAGATAGAAGTTCGTCAATTTTTGTAATTTGTTCTTCAATATCCATGATTTCAGCTTCAACTTTATCGGTATCTACTTTTGGTTTTATCTCGACTTTAACTTCTTCAATAACTTGAGGGCCAACGTCTTCTTGTTGTTGGTTTTCTAGATTTTTTTCAATCTCACGGGCCTCAAGGTATGGACGAACAAAAGTAAATCCACTTGAGAACTTTGTGACGGATTGATTTTCAATTAACCAGACACGATTTGTGATATTTTCTAAGAATGATCTGTCGTGAGAGATGATAATAACAGTTCCTTGGAACTCAGAAAGTTTCTGTTCTAAAATTTCAATCGACTCAATATCAAGGTCATTTGTTGGCTCATCAAAGATCCAAATATCAGCTTCATTCTTTAAGTTAAGTGCAAGTTGAAGTCGATTTAGCTCTCCTCCTGAAAAGCTAGATAGAGGACGATAGAGCTCGCCGCGATCAAAGAGGAAATTTTGAAAATAACTAGCGACGTGAATTGAGCGGCCATTTTTAAAATGAATAAAGTCTTCACCTTCACCTAGAAGTTCATATGGTGACTTTGATAAATCAAACTCATCTCTCTTTTGTGAAAAAAGACAAACCTTCAAGTCATCTGCTCTTTTGATTGTACCACTGATATTAGTTAAGCGATCTGCGACTAGTTTCATTAGAGTTGATTTACCAACTCCATTTTCACCCAAGACACCAATCTTGTCTCCTTTAAAAACTGAAAGGTTTAGCCCTTTAAATAGCGGAGCTTTATTTTCAAAACCAAAAGAAACGTCTTTGAATTGGACAAGTTGTTTTGTTTTTCGATTACTATCATTCATGGCCAGATCAAGTTGACTACGTGCCTGATCCTTTAACTTTTGGACAGCTTTTGATAAGTCGTTAAAGTTTTCGACACGCTTTTTGGAGCGAGTTCCACGGGCCTTAATCCCTTGGCGCATCCAGGCCGTTTCACGCCTAAGCGAGTTCTTTAGTTTTGTTAAAGAGTTTAACCTGAGTTCTTCCTGGGCAGCTGTAAACTCAAGGTACTCGGCGTATGTTCCTTTAAAAGGAGATACAATACCCGCATGAATGTGAAAGATTTTCGTCGTAACTTTTGAAAGTAAGTATCTATCGTGGGAGATGATAACGTGAGTCTTATTAGACTTCATGATCTCATCTTCAAATTGTTCAATTGTTTCAAAGTCTAAGTGGTTTGTTGGCTCATCCCATAGGATAAGGTTTTGCTTTGCCGTTAATCCAAGACTTAATTGAATCTTTTTCTGTTCTCCACCTGAGAGGCCTTTTACCTTAACATGAAGATCAGTTAGGCCAAAGGCCTTGATGTAACTTTCGTAATTATTTTTGAGCTCCCAGTAATTTCTGTGCTCAAGCTCTTCCATGATTTTATTTTGTTTCTCAAGTCCCTTATCTGTTGATAAGTCTAGAGTTAGTAAATCATCATTGAGTTTTTTTAAATCACGATATTGAAAATAAAAATATTCAGCAATCGTGATGTCGTCATTAGGTATTGTAAAATTTTGATCGACTTTGAAAACATTAAACTCGAGAGTCGGGCCCTGTGCCTTCGTGGCCTTTTCAAATGTAAATGGGGGAGTTGAGGAGTCCGGTGCTAATTCTTCGTTAATAATTTTTAGTAGCGAAGATTTTCCCATTCCATTTAGGCCAATGAGACCAATTTTGTCCCCGTGCTCAATATAGAATTGTGCGTTATTGAAAATGACTTTCTGCCCAAAGGCAAGATTGATGTTTTTTAAGTTACAAAGGATCGACATGTGTCAAATCTAACCTATTTTTAGTCATTTGGCCCAAAAAATTCTCGTCCATTTTCTAGCCGAAATGAAGCCTCTTAGGTATGATAATGCCTTTAATAACACACACTTTCACTTATTTCGGGGTAAATATTATGAAGAATTTATTTAAAATAGCATTGGCCGCTATCGCAATGTTCAATGCACAAGCAAATTACGAATTATTAGCAAGTAGTGGTGAATTAAAACTTAATCTTCCTGATCAAACATTTTGGATCAGTACATCTCTTAGATTAGAAAATTCAGGTAAAGTTTGTTTCTCTCTTAGTGGAGCAGACAACGGAATTTCTAAATACGGAATACTTTGTGGGAACCAAGGTGATAATGTGAAGCTCTTTGCTGGAAACGGTGATGAGGCCATTAGTGAGTTCTATCTTTTCAATGATGGAGCGACGGGACAAGATCACGTTGTTTTCGCACCTAATAATGGTTATGAACACACTGGTATTTATACGATTAATCTTGAGACTGGTAAGCGCTTAGAGCATGAAAACTTTGAAGGGATGTTTACTGGTGTTTCTGGTGTGGCCATGAATAGTGAAGACACTTTAATTTACCGTCACTCTTTTGGAACAAGCAAAGCAAAGGTTGTGATCAAGAATCTTGATGGACAAAAAGATGTTTTCACAAGTTTTACAAAAGAGATGGGATATATCTTCTCTCCAGTAACGGCCGGTAATTATGTTCTAACAAAAGTGAGAATGGGCAAGTCTACTGCTGAGTCTCAACCAGATCGTCTCTACCTTTACAATATTAAAAAGGGGAGTCGTCAAATTGTTATGCAGGATAGAGATGGACAACCGTCTTCAAAAATTAAAGCGATCCAAAATCAATACACTGTTAATAAAAAAGGTGACATTGCTGTTTGGGCACAAACAAGTGATGGTGTGAAACTCTTTGCTTCAAGTAATGGGATTGTTAGGCCAATTTTAACTTTAGGAGAAGAGATTTCTAAATTTGATGGTTTTGCTCCTTCAATGAATGCAAATGGGGACATCATTATTCGCGGTTATGATAAGGCCGGTGTAGCGGCAATCTTTACATATATTAATGGACAGTGGTCAAAGCTTATTGGAGAAGGAGACGCTCTTTCGATCAATGGTGTAGACTATGAAGTTGTAGACGCAACTACATCTCCATTTGTTCATGCTCCACGTATCAATGATAACGGTACTGTTGCATTCATTGTTTATGTAATTAATCCAAAAACACAAAAATTATCAACAATGGTATTAAAAAAATAATTTGATTTAAAAAGAAAAGTTAAAAATGACATTACTGAAAAAGAAAGACCCAATTACTAAATTTTATGACGTTATTATCGTAGGCTCAGGGCTTGCAGGTATGACGGCAGCTAACAAACTGGCCAAAGATGGAAGAAGCGTCCTTCTTCTTGAGGCCCATAATAAATTAGGTGGCTTCGCTACATGGTTTAGACGTCCAACAAATGAAGGTGAAAGACATATTTTTGATATCTCTCTTCACGGCTTTCCTGTTGGGATGATTAAAACTTGTCGTCGATATTGGTCAAAAGATATCGCTGACTGCATTGAGCGTGTTGATAAGATTCGTTTTATTAATCCTCAGTTTGAGATTGATACAGATTTCACCAAAGAAGACTATATTAATATCATGGTGGAGAAATTTAATCTTGAACGTGAATACGTTGTGGGGTTCTTCAATGAACTTCGTGCCATGAATTTCTATGATGATGAGGCCATGACTAATGGCCAATTATTTGAAAAATACTTTCCAGGCCGAAATGATGTGGTTCGCTTCTTACTTGAACCAATCGCTTATGCTAATGGTTCAACTCTAGAAGATGAGGCCATTACATTCGGAATTGTTTTTTCTAACTTCATGAATAAAGGTGCTTATATCTTTAGAGGTGGAACGGATAAGCTTATTGGGATGATGAAAGATGAACTACTTGCCAATGGAGTGGATATTAAACTTCATGCAAAAGTAGATGAAATCTTAGTTGAAGATAATGTCGCAAAAGGTGTGCGTATTGGAGAAGAAAGGGTTTTATCAAAATCAGTACTTTCTAACTCTGCCCTTTATAATACGATCTTTAAGATGACTCCTAATGCGAATTATTCTGAAAAATTTGCTAAAGAAGCAAGGGCCGTAAGAGTAAATTCTTCTTCATGTCAGGTTTTTATGGGCCTTAAAGAAGGAGAGTCGATTCCAAATATCGGTGAGCTAATCTTTTACTCAAGCTCAGATAAATTTGATACAGACCTTCTTCTATCACCAAAAGCATACTCTCAGACATTCTCAATCTACTATCCTGATATGAGAAAGCATATGAAGCAAAAATATGCAGTTGTTTCAAGTATCAATGCACGCTATGAAGATTGGATGCACTTAAGTGATGAAGAGTATAAAGAGCGCAAAGAGTATCTTGCACAAAATGCTCTTAATACGATGGAGAAGCTTGTTCCTGGTTTCAAGGACAAGGTTGAGCATGTAAATGTTTCTTCTCCTCGTACAGTTGAGAAGTATACACATCACCATTTCGGGTCTTCATTTGGAACAAAGTTTGAAGGACTTGCTGTTTCTAAAGATCTTCCAAATGAAGTAAAGGGCCTATTTCATGCCGGCTCTGTTGGGATTATCATGTCTGGTTGGCTTGGGGCCGCAAACTACGGTGTTATCGTAGGGCATGACTTAAATACTTACTTAGATAAATCTAGCGAAAAATAAAAAATAAAAGGAATAAATATGTTTGATTTTAAAGATCAGGTTGCAATTGTTACTGGTGGTACTCGCGGGATTGGACGTGGAATCACTGAAGCTTTCTTAAAGAGTGGAGCACGCGTTGTTGCTACTTATGCTGGAAATCATGATGCGGCCAATGCGTTTAAGGCGCAATTAGGGGAGTTGGGAGAAAATCTCTTTCTTGAGGCCTTTGATGTATCAAATGCTTCTGAAGTTGAAGCTTTTTGGAATCGTATGAATGAGCAGTTTGAGCAGATTCATATTCTTGTGAACAACTCAGGTATCAGAAAGGATAATTTATCTCCTATTATGCCAGATGAAGATTGGGCACGTGTTCTTGATATCAACTTAACTGGTACATTCTTAATGACAAAGAGAGCAGTGAATCACTTTCTTTCAAAGAGATATGGCCGAATCATTAATATGAGCTCTGTTGGTGGAAGCCTAGGCCTTCCGGGACAAGCAAATTATGCTGCTTCTAAAGCAGGTCAAATTGCTATGAGTAAATCAATTTCTAAAGAAGTTGGTAAGAAAGGAATTACGATCAATAATGTATGTCCTGGTTTCATTGAAACTGAACTGATTGCTGATCTTCCTGCTGAGCAAGTTAAAGAATACAAGAAGCAAGTACCTCTAAAGAGATTTGGAAAGGTTTCTGAAGTTGCCCATGCTGTTCAATTTTTAGCATCTAAAGAAGCTGCCTATATTACAGGTGCATCACTTGAAGTAACTGGTGGACTGTAATGAGCGAACTAAATGTTAAAGATCTAATTCCACAACGCGAGCCTTTTTTATTTGTTGATAAAATTGTTGAGCGTGAGGGAAATAAAATTGTAACTAGCTATCAAGTTACTGGTGATGAGGACTTTTTTAAAGGTCACTTTCCTGGTAACCCAATTATGCCTGGTGTTCTTCTGCAAGAAGCACTTTTTCAATCTGGCGCGTGTCTGATGGCCGCTGGTGTTGATGGTGGACTAGGTGTCGTTGCAAAAGTATCAAATGCAAAATTCAAAAATATGGTTCGTCCTGGTGATGAGCTAGTGATGGAAGTTGAACTTACTGAACAAATCTCTAATGCTTTCTACTTCAAAGGGAAAACAAAGGTTGCAGGTAAGGCCGTTCTTTCAATCGAATTTACATGTGCAAAAGTATAAAGGTATAAAGTGAGTTTTTTAAATTTTGAAAATAAGTTATTTCTAATCACTGGTGTTGCAAATAAGAAAAGTGTTGCTTACTTCAGTGCAAAAACAATCATCGAAAATGGTGGTAAGTGTATATTCACTGTTCAAAGTGAAGATCACCAGGCCAAACTTTCAAAGCTCTTTCCAGAGTCAAAGAGCTACCTTGTTGATGTAACCAGTGCCGATCAAATTAAGGCACTTGCCGTTAATTTGAAAAATGATGAAGTAAAATTGGATGGAATGCTTCATTCAATTGCCTTTGCAAACCTAGCTAATCCAAAACCTTTTCATGAGACTTCTTGGGAAGACTTTGCACAAGCGACTCAGATTTCTTCTTTCTCTCTAGTGCAGCTTTCAAATGAATTATCATCTCTTTTTAATCAAGATGCATCAGTTGTGACGATTTCAATTTCTGATACAAAGGCAACTTCTTATGGTTATATGGGCCCTATTAAGTCAATGCTTGAAACAACTTGTTCTTACTTGGCAAAAAGCTTCAGTGAGTTCTCTCGCGTGCGTTTTAATAGTGTTTGTTCAGGGCCATTAAAGACTTCGGCCTCTGCAGGAATCCCTGGTTATATTGATAACTATATCTTTGCTGAAAAGCTTACGATGAGAAAGGAAGCACTTAAAACACAAGAAGTGGCCAATACGGTAGCGTTCTTATTATCTAATGCTTCTAGTGGTGTTAATGCTGCGGGGATTTTAGTGGACTGCGGAATGCGTTCTAACCACTTTGATCAAGCGGTTGTTTCCGGTAAATAAGTCCACACAATCCATTTAATTTTTTTAAGCTATAATAGGGGAATGAAGTTTTTATTCCCCTTTTTTATTTCAATAGGCCTCTTTGCTAACCCTACCTACAACTCATATTGTAAGAAAGTTAGCTTTGAAAAAGATGAGGCGATATACAACGAAATTGCAAAGCTTAAGGTCGATCTTGCCAACTCAAAGCCTATTGCCGCTGTTGCAGACGAGGCACTTGGAAGCTTAATTGCTAAGAAAAGCCCTGTTGTGACGAGTTGGATTAAGCGTCGAAAACTTGATGTTAACGATCCCGTCAATGTGGCCAAGCAGTGGCGACTCTACTATATCGAAAATATCGTTCTTTCTTCTGGGACATTTAAAGACCGTCCGAAAGTTATTCAGGACTTACTTGATAAAGAGTTAAGTGAGATTTTTTCTGAGCTTTATACAAAGAAGAAGATTGCCTTATTAGAAAATAGTTTAAAATTGGCCAAGAAAAGTGCCCTTTCTGTTTTAAAGATTCAGCTTGGTAAGTCTAAGGCATATAATGAAATCGAAAATAAGGTTAAGGCCATAAAAGTTTTCATACCAATGAAAGTTAAAGGAACTAAGGTGGCCGAGGCACCCCGTGACTTTTTAGAATGGGGCCTTGCTTATGATCCTAAGACTAATGAAATTAATATCGGACTTGAAGGGTTAAATTTTGCTTTTGCCAAGTATCGTGCAACTCTAGTAAGTCTAATGGCACACGAGATTGCTCACTCTTTTGATAGCTGTCGTTACTCTGGTTATTATAAGAGCAAGAATCCTTTTGAATCCATTCAAAAATGTTTAAGGAATTCAACGAGTGCTGGTGCCAAGTATAGAGATGATTCACAACTAAAGTTCTTAGTTCAAAATAAAGTACTAACTAAAGAAGTTGGAGATAACCTCTTAGCAAACCCTACATGTAATCGTTCGCTCTATCCACTTCCTGGAAAGCAAAGAGATCAACTCGATGAAGTCTTTGCAGACTGGTTTAGTGCTGAAGTCGTCGCACACAGTGGCATTGCTGTTGATAATTTACGAAGTGAGCTTTGTTTAGATAAAGAGCTAAGAAAGGGCTCTTCTTACGTCTCAAATGAGAGAAGATTAACTTCAATATATTTAACTCAGCCAACGATCGCTAAGAAGTTAAAAGTAGTCGAAAATGAATATCGACACTGTTCACACTAGGGCTTTTGAAGATACTTTTCGAAAACCTGTATTCGCTGTAGGATCTTATTTGATAAGTCCAATAGTGATTGATCGATATTTTGTTGAAGGTTTCTAAAGTCGGCCTGTATCTTCTTTACATCATCAGCATGTTTTAATTCCAGCTTATTTAGGCGATCTTCGATAACCTTGAGCCCGTCCATATTAGTTTCTTTATTCTTAAGCTCTTCAAGTTGGGCCTTTAGAGTCTTAAGCTCTTTGCCCATTTTGTCATCCATACCTGTTTCGACGCGACTTATTTCTTCTCTGATTTTCTTGACGTAATTTTCAAGAGCATCAATCCTAAATATTTTTGCGTTACCTGGACCTGAGTCAAACTCTGCAAGCTCGGCGTGGATTGGTGATGTGACAGAAAATATTAACAATAAAAGAATATGAAATCTCATTTTTAAATCATATAATATTTTGCAATGACTATGCACTATAAAATTTGGTTGAATTATTTACGCCGCAAAAAATCAGCTTACTTCTTAGGGATTATATCAATAGTAGTTTGTAATATTTGTCAGGTATTTTACTCTCGTGCCATGGGAGATGTCGTTGACTTCTTTACGAATAAAACGATGCCTTCTTGGACAATTGACTATTTCATTACTGGTGATGATTTAAGGCATAAATTCTTCTATATATTCTCAGTAGTTTTATTTTCTAGGGTTATGCTCTACTTTGGCCGTGTTGGTTGGCGTATCTTTTTAGGAAGACAAACTCATCATGCTGGTGGCTTTTTAAAAGACGACATCTGGCAAAATGCCCAATATTTTTCGATGGACACTCTCGTTAATAAATATCCTAAGGGGATTCTTATGAGTGCCGCCAATAGTGATGTTGGACAGGCCCGTTTTGTTTTTGGCTTCACACTTGTTGGTGCTGCGGATGTACTCTTTTTAGGTTTATTTACTGTTATTTCTCTTTTTATGATTAATGTGCATATTACGATTATTTCTGTACTGGCATTATTAATCGTTCCAATTCTCGTTCGCTATATTTCAACAATTGAAATGGAGCGCTACGATGTGGCCCAAGATTATCTTTCATATTTTAATGATGAAACTTCAAAGGCCATCTCAACAGTCAGGCTTCAAAAACTCGGAAATACGGCCTTTTTCTGGTACAAGCGCTTATTTGCTGGTGCTCAGAAGTATCGTAAAATGCGTCTAGATGCCAATAACACGTCAATGCTCTATATTCCTTCTTCAGGACTAGCATCATTTGCAACCTATATTATTCTATTCACTTACGGTTTTAGCATTCTTATGAAGGGTGAAATTACTGTTGGGGAGTTTGTTGCTATCCAAGGCCTTGTTCTCCTTTTACAAGATCCACTTATGGAACTTGGATATATTATTTCAGACTGGAGAAAGTCTTTTACTTCTCTAAGACGTCTGGCCGAAATCTATACTCATTTAAAAGAAGAGTACTTACTAGATAAGAAAGTGGAACATGAGCTAACTGGTGATACGGTTTTTAATCTCAAGAACTTAAGTTTTAAATATGATGAAGGAAACGATATTCTTTCAAATATTAATCTCGAAGTGAAGCGTGGTATGCGTATCGGTATTATCGGTCAGATTGGTACTGGAAAAACGACTCTCTTAAATATTCTAAGTGGACTTGAACGAGATATTCGCGGAGAAGTAACGTTCTTCGGGCGTCCTTTTAATGAGTATGGCCATAAATTTTTAAGGTCCCATATTACCATGGTTCACCAGAAGTCATTTCTCTTTGCAGACTCTATTCGAAATAATATCTTAATGGATCAAGATTTTGATGATGAAGTTCTATGGCAAGTTTTAGAAATAGCAGGCCTTAAGAGCGATATTGAAGGCTTTGATGATGGCCTTGATACACAACTTGGAGAGTGGGGTGTTAACCTATCTGGTGGACAAAAACAGAGACTTACTCTTGCTCGTGCTCTTGTGAGAAAACCAGAGATCTTACTCTTAGATGACTGTTTATCAGCAGTCGATACTGTTACTGAAGAAACAATTTTATCAAATATTAATAAATACCTGCCAGAGTCAACTCTTGTTTGGGTTGCCCATAGAGAATCAACTCTCAAGTATTGCGAGAAGGTGATTAATTTAGATCGTATTGAAGCAGGGGCCAAGTAATGAGTGATGCAAAACAATTTCTAGCACAAGATGATCAAGAGGAATCGAAGCATAAGGAGCAAGGGCATTCGGCCTTAAAAACAACGGCCTTTTTATTTAAGTTTGCCAAAGGGTATCGTCTAAAAATTTTAGTGTCGATTCTTATGCTTATAACATTCACTGTTTTTTCGATGCTATCTGGTCATACTCTTGGGGTATTAGTTGGTGAAGGGCTTGCCAAGTCAAATTGGGAACTCGCCAAGAAATGGGCCATCTATGTACTAGCTCTTGAGTTGGGTGGTGTACTTATTCACTACGTGGGCCGTCGTTACTTAATTGTGCAAACGAGTTATGTCATCTTAAAGATTAGAGATCGTCTTTTTCAAAAACTATCCCACTTACCATTAAAGTTCTTCGATTCATGGCCTCAGGGACGTATTGTTACGCGTATGACTCACGATGTGGAAGGAATTGAGAAATTCTTTACAAGCTCTCTTGGACGCCTGGCCATTTCTGTTCTAATGATTATCTCATCGGCAACAGCAATGCTTATAACAGATTTTAAAATTGGACTAATGGTTATCTCTGGGATGATTCCTGCGGTCATCTTTCTAATTATTACTCGTGATAAAATCGGATCTCTTAATAGGGCCATTAGTAAGTACTCATCAAATATTAACTCTAAACTTTCGGAGTATATTGATGGAATCCATGTGATTCGCTCTTTTGGAGTAGAAGATTGGTCTTATGATAATTTTAAGTCAGCAGTTAATGAACAACAGGTTGTACAATTAAGTGCAAATTCATACTACGCCTTAACTATGCCAATGTTGTCTTTCCTATGTGGGCTTCCACTTCTCATTCTCGTTTGGTTTGGGGGGAATGCTTACTTAGATGGCACACTTACTCTTGCTCTATTTATTGCGCTGATGCGCTATTGTGAGAGGTTTTTCTGGCCTGTGCTTTCTCTTTTTAGAGAAATGGCCAATATCATAACGGCCTTTACAAGTGTTAATCGTGTCGCAAACTTCATAGAGGTTGAAACAGAAAGAGAAGTCTTTGATCAATATGATAATAGACATCATAAGATCAATGGTGAAATTGAGTTTAAGAACGTTATCATGGGCTATAATGAAATCAGTACGGCCTTAAATGATATTTCATTTAAAATTCACAAGGGTGAAAAAATTGGGATTGTCGGCCCAACTGGTTCAGGGAAAACGACGGCGGTTGCTGTTCTTTCTCGTCTTTATGATTATCAAAAAGGTGAGGTCTTAATCGATGGCCAAAACCTTAAAGAGTTAGATATTGATCACTACCGTGATCAGATTGGAATTGTTTCACAAGATGTTATTATCTTCGATGGAACGCTCAGAGAAAATCTCTCTGTAAATCCTGATTTAACAGATAAAGATATTCTTTCAATTTGTGATAAGACTGGAATGAGTAAGGTAATGAGCTATTCAAAGCTTACCTTAGACAGTGTCTTAAAAGATGGTGGATCAAACCTATCTGCGGGGGAGAAACAAGTGATCTCTCTTACACGCGTATGTTTACAAAATCCTAATATTCTCATCTTGGACGAGGCCACAGCACATGTTGATCCATATTTTGAAAAGATTCTTCATGACGGAATTCATAATGTGATGGAAGGAAAGACATCATTCTTCATTGCTCACAGACTCGATACAATTAAAGAGTGTGATAGAATTCTAGTTTTTAAAGATGGTAGGCTGGCCGAATTCGATACTCCAGATAATCTAATGCTTCAAAAGGGGATCTTCTATAACCTCACACAAGCGACTAATTCTAATAATGGCCTCTAATTTTACTTAGGGCCATTATAAAGCTATGATCTAAATACTTTAAGAGGCTCATGCTTTGCAACCATGATCGTTTTAGTTAAACACCATGGAGGCGAGATGAGTATATCTGAATTAATGTTCTTAAATTTACTAGAAGGTAAGAAAGGTGACACGACTGAGTTTTCACCTATACAACTTGCATCTCTCTACACAAACTCTGCTTTCTTAGTGACAGTTATGGACTTTCTTAAAGATGAGCTCTGGTTGCAAAAACAAGAAGATAAGAAAAATGGGCAAGTGACTTCTTATAAGAATTTCATAACGCCACTTTTTGATGATGAATTAGAGGCCGTCTCATTCCTTAGTGAATTCCTAGTTGAAAGTGGGCCAAGTAAATTAAAAGATATAAAGAAGCGCTCTAAAAATATTGAAGCTAAGATCTTAGAATCAATCATTGATAAAGCTGGATCAGATCAGAAAGAATTTCTTATTCACTCTTTAAATACAATGAGTGATTTCTTTATCAAAGAAGAAAAAGATCAAGAGGGGCGTAATCAGGAGATGGGCCACCAAGGGCCAAATCTTTATCGAACTTTTGATAATCTGGATGATATTTTCGATCTCAATTATAAACTGGATCAAGAAATGGAATATGACCATGAAACAAAAGAGCGACTCTATCAAAGGGCCGGCATTGGTGTTCAGTCAGGTTATTCCACGATATTACTGGCCCTTGATCAAATTGACGCCGCTAAGGGCAGCTCTATTGTAGACCTTGGCTCTGGTTATGGACGCGTAGGCCTAGTTTGCTCTCTTATGAGGCCAGATCTTGACTTTGTCGGATATGAATATGTTCCTCACCGTGTTGAAGTTTCTAATAATGCTTGTGAGGAGTTAGGCTTAGAAGATAATTTAGTTTTTAAAGTTCAAGACCTTTCACTTAAGTCTTTTTCAATTCCTATTGCTGATATTTACTATCTTTATGATCCATTCTCTAAAGAAACATATGAATATATTTTAGAGCAAATCCTAGAGATAAGTCGTCATAAAGAAGTGACTATTGTGACAAAGGGAAATGCGAATATTTGGCTAAGTAGCATGGCCGAGGAAAATGGCTGGCCCTCACCGACTGTTGTCGATGAAGGTAACCTTTGTATCTTTAAAACTAATTAATCTAGTTCCAGAAAGCTGGATTGATCAGAAGCCCGTGGGCCATATTTACTTTGATAGGCTTAACTTCATCAACCTTAAGTGTTTGCATGAAGCCTAGAACAAGGGCCATATTTGTCACATCAGTTGATGCATACTTACTATTAATTTCTTTGTCAGTAAGCTTTGCTCTTTCAAGAAGCTTTGCTAGTAGTGTTGATTGGTTGTAGACGCGATTTGCTTTTTTAAATTGTCCACCAATACTGAAGTAGTGAACACCACCAACGCCGTAAACTTGATAATCTTTTAAATTTCCAAATTCGCTAAGTTGGTCTTTTGCCGTAATTCTTGCAAGGTCCATCGCCTTAAGGGCACGTTCTTCTTTTAGTGGATTTGGTGTCTTCGTTCCTTTTGGATAAAACTCTTTAAGTACAAGGTTTTTAAAAGTAACTGATGCTACTTTTAAAAGCGCAACTTGTGTCTTTTCACCTTTTGCATCAACTGGCTTAGTTATTTGCATGCTTCCACCACCGATATCCCAAATTGCAATAGGTGGTTTTTGAGAAACATTCATTGACTTAAGTTTTGAAAGTGCTGCCGAATATGCAAACTTGGCCTCTTGCTCTTGAGAGATAATTTCAAGGTCTACTCCCGTTTGCTCTTTTAATAGATCAGCTACGTCACCACCATTATCCGCTGTACGAAAAGCAGATGTGGCCACAGCTCTAATATCATTTGCACCTTCGTTCTTTGCTAGGTATTTGAATTCGTCAAAAACATCTCTAAGACGATTTTGCATTTCTTCATTAAATTCATTGTCATCTGAAGCTTGTAATTGATCTTTAAGAGGAACAGCTCTTTGCGCCTCAAAAAGAATTCCCTCAACCATACCGCGACATGTATCAACCAGTCCGACAACTAACTTAGTCGAACCTGAGCCAAGATCGATGGCCGCTCTCTTTGTGTGACAACTTGTTGTTTCAAGTTTTACTGACTCTGTATGAGTTGCACAAGAAAGGCTTAGTAGAAGTAAAAATAATGTCGAGATTCTAGCGATAGACAAATGCTCCTCCTCGGACATCATCAATTATTGACTTAACTTTTGTTTTCTTTTTTACCTTACCGTCTACTGCTGTTTTTAGGTAGGCATTGTGCATTTTCTTAATTGCGCTACCAATGGCCTTCCCCATAAGTGGTGGAACGGCATTACCAATTTGTCTCCACTGAGCAGAGATTGGCCCACAGAATTCAAAGTGATTTGGAAAACTTTGAATCTTTGCTGCTTCTCTTTGAGTAAGGTAGCGATGCTCTGTAGGGTGGTAGTAGCTATGACGGTGAGTCATGATTGTCGGAGATACACTCTTTGAATCAAGTCTCTGATACTTTGTTTGTCTAAAGCGACCTTCTCGCATTGTCTTCCAGTCGACGCCTAGTTTTAAAGATGGCGTAAGGTACATCTTCTCATCTTTTTCGTAACGAATGCCTTTTCCTTCTGGAATACGCTTAATACGTTTTAGATCTAGTTTAGACTTAATTTTTGCACTATCAAGATCGTGATTTAAAATTTCACCTTTCTTTGTTTCAATATCACTTAGGGCCTCACCAACAGTTACTGGTGGACGAAAAGTTTTTGCAATAATTGTATCGTGTGTAATTTTTGGAAATTCAACTTTCTCATTAATGCGGCTACCAATGAAAATTGTACGGCGTCTCTTTTCTGGTACACCATAATTTTGTGAGCTCATGACCTTTACATCAAGGTTGTAACCTAGAGAGTTGAATTTCTTAAAGATTGCCTTAAGAGTGGCCTCGTTCTTCTTTGCAAGAAGACCTGTTACGTTTTCAATAACGACAAACTCAGGGTTTGTAAGCTTAACGACTCTTACGAACTCAAGGAATAACTTATTTCTAATATCATCAGGGTTTCCTGGACCTACTGTTGAAAAACCTTGGCATGGAGGGCCTCCAACAACTAGGTTAACTTCAGTATCACCAAGGACTTCTTTAATTTTCTTATTCGTAAGCTTTGAGATATCACCACAATATGGGAAAGCTTTTTTGTGATTAAGTGCAAATGTATCCATCGCATGCTTGTTAAAGTCAATTCCCATGACACATTCAAAGCCTGCCATCTCAAGTCCACAAGAGAATCCCCCTGCGCCTGAAAAGATATCAATAAATTTTAGCTTCTTGCTTCTTTTACTATTACCCTTACTCGTTTTCATAATCTGTGTTGTGTCCTCGTGTGTTATTGCGTCGTGAATGAATATTATCTGATTTTGCGTTGAGTTATGTCAATGAATATATGAGGCTTTTAGTGGGATAAAGTTATCGATAAAATTAAATTTACCCTGTTTAAATTTTCAAAATCACTTATAATTTAATTATGCAATTCGCTAAGAAAGAAATGAAGAAAGAGAGGATTATCGTCGGTATAGATGGCGGTATTGACTCGGCCGTTACTGCACTGCTTTTAAAGAAGCAGGGACACGAATGTATTGGCGTAAATATCTCATTTTTTGAGCGTATAACGAGTGAAGACGAATCACTAGTGGAGCAATTTAAAGCGAAATTAACTCCTGAAGGGCAACTACCTGAAGAACTTCGTGGTGATGAAGAACAACTTGAAGCCTATAGGCATTTTGAAAAGATCACGTGGCTAAAAAAAATAAATAATATTTTTGCACCATGGGCCAGTGAATCAGAAGAGAAAATTCGCGATATTTGTCGTTTAATCGGCATTCCTTTCTACGTGACAAGTGCTTCTAGCGCTTTTGAGGAAAGAGTTATTTCAAAATTACTTGAAAGTCGTGTTGCAGGTGTCTGGGCCAACCCAACAATTGATAAGGCAACGCTTGTTCTGGAAACCCTCTATTCAAAGCTTGCTGTTTTAAAGGCCACAAAGATTGCAACGGGCCATTACTGTAAGGTTATCCCTGTTCAAAACCGCTTTGTTTTAAGTGCACCAAATGATCCGATTAAAAACGACTGTCACTTATTGATTCAAGCGAATGATGAAATAATGTCACATCTAATTCTACCCTTGGCCGATTTAAAAACTTCTGAAGTTGATAAAATCGGACAGCTTGTTGATTCTAAAACGATTAGTCGGGCCGAACATGATAAGAAGGCGAGCCTAAGGGCCCAGGCCTATGCAAGCGAAGAAATCATAGAATTAACTGATCGCTATATTGCACCAGGCTTTATCAAGGAAAATACAATCTATCTTCATGACGATGACAGTGTTGTCGGTGAGCATAAAGGCCAGCACCAATATTATTTGGGGCAAACGCAGTATAAGACTTTCGATAACAAACCGAAGGTTCCTGATAGCAAAATTGTGTCAATTAATATGTCTCGTGGCTTTATCTACGTCGCAAAGGCAAAAGAATTAACATTTGAGCGAATTGTTGGAAATCACTTTGTTAATTACGAAGTTGTGGACACTTCAAAGCCGGTAGAGTGTTACTGTCGTATTAGTTCAACAGGTGATGCTTATAAGGGAAGTCTTTATCTTTTAAATAATGGCAATATCTATTTCGATCTTGATGACAAGGCCTCTGGGATCCACTTTAGAGGTGATCATTTCGTCTTCCTAACAAAGAATGGGCCGAGTGCTAAAGTCATTGGCCATGCCAAAATTTTTCAAACAGGGCAATTCATCGAAGGTGAATTCTACCGTCTACCACTAAATAAGAAACAAAAAGAAGAAAACGAAGAAGCACAATCTCGTCCAAAGAAAAGAGAACTAGGGTTTTAAATGAAGTATTTAATTATCGCATTATCAATGTCACTTTCTGTGACAGCTAAAGAATTTAAAAATTTTAAAGACACATATAAACTTTCTAAAAGTAAGAGATCGCCAAAGAAGTTACGCTCTCTTTATTATGCTGTTTCAAAGAATTCTGAAAAAGATATAGGGGCCCTTATCAATAGCTTTGTTAAGGAAACAAGGCCTAATCGTTTCGTGGGCACAAGTGGACACAAAACGGCACAGGATTATATTGTTAGCTATATCGAAAGTAATGTACGAAAAAATAATACTTCTCTTAAAACTGTTAAATTCGTTCCAGATATTGAATATGCAAAAGAACTTTTTAGGAAGGACTTGGCCGCATCAAAAGATAAATTGAGTGCTGCCAATTTAAAGAAGTGGCAAAGGCTTACTAATGAGAGGATTCAACAAGTCGATGGACTCAAGTCCACAAATGGTTACAATATCGTCTGGGAAAAGAAGGGGATAAAGAATCCAAATGAGATCATCGTTGTCGGTGCTCATTACGATACCGCAGCTTATGACTTAAAGAATTTTAAGGTCG
Organism: Halobacteriovorax sp. CON-3; assembly: GCF_043196995.1. NCBI lineage: Bacteria > Pseudomonadati > Bdellovibrionota > Bacteriovoracia > Bacteriovoracales > Halobacteriovoraceae > Halobacteriovorax > Halobacteriovorax sp. CON-3. The sequence continues at coordinate 570,804 of NZ_JBEBNA010000001.1, read as the reverse complement.
TCAATAAAGGACGCCAACCTGGTGCAGACAATAATGCCTCAGGGGTTGTTGCCGCCTTAAGCTTAATTAATATCCTTGCAGAACTTGATCTTGAAAAAACTGTTCGCGTGGTCTTTTTTGATTATGGTGAAAATGGTTTCTTAGGTTCATATGATTATGTAAAGAACCTTAATCTAGAAAAAGGAATTCGCGTCTATTCTTATGTTGAACTCGTTATGCTTGGTTACGATACAATGACTCAAGATAAGGAGCAGCAGCTTGGAAATATGAAGCTCTACTATTCTCCTGCAAGCTCTGGCCTTCATAAGGCCGAAAAATCTATCGCACAACGATTTTACGCGAAGTCATCTGAGGGAACATTTCGAGTGGAATTCAAGGTAAGTCCTTATGATTTTGTCTATGGCGATAATACGTCATTTCAAAAGTTTAATATCCCAAGTGTTGTCTTTACTCAGAATTGGGAGAGTGATTCAAATGCAGCTCGCATCCACACTCCTGCGGACCATGTGAACTCACTCAATATTAAGACTTTACATCACGCCACCAATAATATTGCCATGTCCATTGCTTCATGGGCACTAGACCTCTAGTACGTAAATGTGCTAAATAAGGCTCATGGAAAATGTAGGTAACGGAAAAACAGTCATTGTCGGAATGAGCGGAGGAGTGGATTCCTCTGTGTGTGCTGCTCTATTAAAAGAGCAGGGCTATAACGTCATTGGCATGTTCATGAAAAATTGGGAAGAACAAGACGAAAACGGAAATTGTAAGGCATCGCTTGAATTTGAAGATGTTGTGGCCGTATGTGAAAAGCTTGATATCCCATACTATTCTGTGGACTTTGTTAAAGAGTACCGTGATAACGTCTTTGCAAATTTCCTTGAAGAATACGAACAAGGTTTTACTCCTAATCCAGACATTCTTTGTAATCGTGAAATCAAATTTAAGGTCTTCTTTAATAAGGCCATGGAACTTGGTGCAGATTATCTTGCAACAGGACACTACTGCCAGACAAAAAAAATTGATGGAAAATCAAAGCTTATCAAAGGCCTTGATAATAATAAGGATCAAACTTACTTCCTCTATACAATCAAATCAAAAGTTCTTGATAAAGTTCTCTTTCCTGTCGGTGCCATTGAAAAGCCGCAAGTAAGAGAGATTGCAAAGAAGTATGATCTAATTACTCACGATAAGAAGGACTCAACTGGAATCTGTTTTATTGGTGAGAGAAATTTCAAAAACTTCCTATCAAATTATATTCATATCAAAGAAGGGGATTTCGAACTTCTTGATGGTACCAAAGTTGGCCGCCATAGCGGTAGTGCCTTCTATACGATTGGCCAAAGAAAGGGCCTAGGCCTTGGAGGCCCAGGTGAGCCTTGGTTTGTTGTTGGTAAAGACACTGAACGAAATGTTGTTATTGTTGAACGTGGTGAAAAGCATGGTGCTTTATACGCTGACTACCTAACGGCCACTGATCTCTCATGGGTTGATGAAGAATTTAGGCCACAAGTGGGAATGAAGCTAAAGGCCAAGATTCGCTATCGTCAAAAAGATCAAGAGTGCACAATCACTGAAGTTTCTGAAGACTTTGTAAGAGTTGACTTTGATACTCCTCAGCGTGCTATTGCAAAACGCCAATCGATTGTCTTCTATACTAATATAGAAGGTGAGGAAGTGTGTCTTGGCGGTGGAATGATTAAAGAAGCTGGGCCAACTTATTATGAACAAGGTATTGAGCTGCCAGACTCAAATCTCTAAGACAATTTCATAGCTTCGCTTTATTGCTTTTAAGAAACTAAGATACTTATCTTCTTTGTTCACCGTTCTATCCTCAAGCATTTGCGCCACATGAGAACGTACGCTCGACTGGAAGCATATAGGAAGTTTTCCGTTTTGCATGAGAATATAATCAGCGCATAATCTTGAAGTTCGGCCATTTCCATTATCAAAGAAATGAAGACTTACGATCCATTGATACAGGTGAAAGGCCTTCTCATAAAAGCACATATCGACATCACTTAAGAGTTTATCTATAAGGAGCACTTTTGCTTCCTCTAGATATTGTGGCCTTATGAACTCAATACCACCCCCGTAGATAGGAGTTTCTCTGATTTTCGAATTCTTAGCATTGTAGATGGAGTTAATTTTCGTGATGATCTCAAAGCTAAGCTTCTTTTCATCTTGTATACATTCGCTGATGTAACGATTGGCCTCATCCCATCTTGCTAAGCTATCATCAATTGCTCTTGAAGCAGTGTTAGAAGAGAGCAGGCGAGATTTAGCAAGCTTGGCCCAATTAGGACTCGTCGATGCTATTAAACGAATCTCTAATTGCTCGATCTCACGAATTACTTCTTTAAAAACATCCCCTTGAGATTGATCAAGGGGAGTTAACAAATATTCTAGAACTTCTTTTGAATTCACAAATTTCTTTCTATTTCTTAGTTTGAATGAAGAAAACATCTTCATAATCATCTTGTGAAAATACATACTTAAGATTCTTAATGAGAAGAACTTTCTCATCTCCGATATTCTCAAGAATCATTTCTGTATTGGCGTAATCACTTTGGCAATTAAGTGATGAATCACAGTTATATAGCTTGAACCTTTTACTTGTTAAACGATCAACACGGAATTCACTTTCAGAACTCACAATATATCCATCTTCAAATACTTTATGAAGAACCAAGAAATACTCCATTTTTAATTCATTATCAGTATGAGTCATCGTTTCATCACTATTGTCTCTAATCTCGATTGCCCATTTGAATTTACGATAGTGTTTAGTGGCATCATTTAGTTCATCATTATATGTCCAATAGTGGCCATCGAAAGACCTATTAGATTCAAATGATAAATTGGCCAGGGTTTCATAACTTGAAAGCATTTGTGTTCTGACTTCAGTAATCTCTTTTGCTTGTAGGTTTGCTACAGGGTTCATCATAATTAATGACGTTAATAGGATCTCTTTTTTCATTTTGCACCTCACATACTTGATTGATGAGGCTTATATATGATGTTTTTATTTATATTAGAAATAGTATTATGGAATAGTTCTTATACTAATTTGATATATATCGATTACCACAGGCTCGGGTCATTAAGATCGTCTAATTTACTCTTTTTCTTCTTTAAGTGTTCTTTTTGTTCAAAGAAGCTGCAATCCGAACCACTTGATTGGCGAACGAGGATGTAAGGCATATTTGTGGATTTCATATTGAATTTACGACATCCGCGAGGAGCATCCTTGTCCCAAGTACTAAAATAATATTTGCATTGCATACAGTTGATTCTTTTCACTCCAATATTGTACCACGCTCATCATATCTCGCAAGTTAGGGACTAAATAAAATGTGACTAAGTGTTTGATATTGCGAGAGAAATTTGTCTAATGAACAGCTTGCCTGACCAAATAATTGACGTTCAATTTTTGTAACCTTCCAAATTTACATGGGTTATCCCAAAAAATCTTGGCCTAGGTTATGCTTTATAAATAGCGACGACAATTGAACGCTATAAAAGCTTATTATGAGGAATTGAAATTAATGAAACAAATTGAATCAAACACAAAATCAGAAAACGATGTTCTAGTGATGTTTCCAGCATCAAAGCATTTTCCTGTAGAAGATCGTACTGCTAAGGCACCGACACCTCTAAATAAGCTTATTGAAGAATTTGAAGAACAGGTGGCCTTAGAACAAGAAAAAGAAAAAAGACCAGTTATGAATATCCCTTCTAAAGAGGGAATCGAATCAATCAAAACTCGCCGCTCATGTAATACGGCCATCGAAATTCGCCTTGCGGCCCTTGAAGAAATTGAGCAAAGACTTAAGTTCTATCTTGATGATATTGGGACTGCTAAAAGAAAAGTTTAAATAGAAGAAGGTGCGGCTTTCGGTTAGTTGATAGGTACGCGCAGGACTTGGCCGGCTCTCGGCTCCTGCCTCGTAACTCACTTCGTGGTATGCACTGGACTTGTTCTTCGTCAGCTCCTGCTGACTCGAATTTGTTCGGCATCAATTTGCCATCGTGGCAATTGACGCCTCCAAAACCAGCACGCCTACGGCTTGCTTTTAACTAAGCAAGTTATGTATTAAAAAATGATATTTGGAATTTGTTTTGGAAATGGTGCCTAGAACTGGACTTGTTCTTCGGGGTCTCCTGACCCCTCGAATTTGTTCGGCATCAATTTGCCATCGTGGCAATTGACGCCTCCAAAACCATCACGCCTACGGCTTGCTTTTAACTAAGCAAGTTATGTATTAAAAAATGATATTTGGAATTTGTTTTGGAAATGGTGC
>NZ_JBEBNA010000001.1:149535-566401 GCF_043196995.1 Halobacteriovorax sp. CON-3 | reverse complement strand
CCTAGAACTGGACTTGAACCAGCAAGCCTTGCGGCACACGGCCCTCAACCGTGCGTGTTTACCAATTTCACCACCTAGGCACATTGAAATCACTTGAATTCTTTAGATATATTAATCACTTAGAATTTAATTGGCAACGAAAAATCTTGCTTGATATTGACCCGCTGTGGCATTGTGCCTTAAGCTTATGATATGAGAGTTTTTCTTCTATTTGTGCTGTTTGCACTATCATCTACCGCAGCTGCGCGAGAGTACACGAAACCCGTTGATTACGCTGAGTATACAGTGGTTATCGAGGCCCCTATTGATGTGGTGTGGGACTATAATTCTAAAAATGAAAATGCCCGCCAGTGGTCGACTTATTTCTACAAAATTGTATCTTGCCCCATTTCTGAGTGTCCTTGGAATGCAAATTTAAAGGATAGTGATATTGGTTTTACTCGTCGCTGTTATCGACGAGAGAGCGAGAAGGGGACTTTCTGGGATGAAACGACCACCAAAGTCACGAAAGCTCAAGGAGAGTACTATAAGCAAATTAGGGCCTATAACTTCAATGAGTTTATGGACTTTATGAACTACGATGAAAAGGGAGAGTTTCTTGTGGAGCAATTCTATAAGAAGCTTGATGAAAATAAGACGTCTCTAACGTTTCGCTCTGGCTACATAGACCGTCTTGAGCTTGAGAGTCCGCCCTCTAAATTTGAATACTTTTTTTGGAACCAGATCTTTAATTTTATAACAAAGAGAAGTGTTACCAATACCTTTAAGTGGAACTTGATTAATATAAAGGCGCATATTGAGCAGGGAGAAAATTATAAGAGAATTCACCCGTATAGCTCAAATGATGCTGACTTCTATTAGTCTTTTAGGTGAAAGCGGTAAAACTTGTTAAGGTTTTCGTAGATCATAGGCCTTGAGCTCGCAAGCTCTGGTGCTCTTTCAAAGTACATCAGAGAGAGCTTGGAAAAATCACCATTCATCTCTTTTAAGGCAAGCTTTCCAAAATCAATTTCAAATTGCTTTTCATTGAACTTCAACCATTTTTCAAAGGGCCACGCACTATCGATGGACTTTATGCCTGGGTAGAAATTTGTCTTTCTTTTAAAGATTGGTAGACAGGCGTAGTATGAAGTCAGAATACGTTGCTCTTCTTCGATTGATTCGTGCCACTTTTTCTCACTGTAGAAAACTAAGATTGAATTTAATATTTTATCTTTTTCTGAGTTCGTGAGCTCATTAAATAGAGAGGTTTGCGATGTAAGAAAGTCACCCCAAAATAATCGATTTTGCTCGTATTTCTTTTTCAAAAGATTTCTTCGTATTTTATGAGAATAGTGCTTATAGAAGAAATAACCAAATAGGAGAATAAAGAATATAAGAACTGGGGCGATAATCATGATGTCAGCATAACATAAAAAAGCGGTCAATTGAATTGACCGCTAGTTATTAGATAACAATTAGATTACTTTAAATACTTCATCGAAGCTAAAGCGGACTTTTTCAAGATCCTTGTACTTGTCCTCATCTGACCTGTAACCAAGGGCCACAGTTCCAAGAGTTTTGTACTTTGTACCTTCAAGACCTAAGATTTTGTCGTACTCTTCAGGAACAATCCCTTCGATAGCGCAAGTATCAATTCCTTGAATCGCTGCTGTCATTAGAAGCTGTCCCATGGCAATATAAGTTTGGCGTTGTGACCACTCTGGAATCGTTTTTGAGCGAGGCCCATCAATAAGGGCACCTTTCATGACATCAAAGTAGCCCTGTAAACTTTCACGTTCAACATTTCTTTGCTGAGCAATTGATTGGACAAATTTTTCAACGTATTCCTCGTCTAGCTCTGTTAGGTAAGCAAGTACAACATAGTGAGAAGCATCAGTTACTTGAGATTGTCCCCAAGAATGCTCTCTTAATTTTTCGCGTGTTTCCTGATCGTTTACTAAAATAAACTTCCAAGGTTGTAGGCCAAATGAGCTGGCCGCAAGCCTTAAAGATTCATTTAATACATGTAAATCCTCATCTGAAATTTTCTTTGTTTTATCAAAAATCTTTGTAGCATAACGCCAATTAAGTGCTTTTATAATTTCTTCATTCTTCATGTGTGCTCCACTGGTTATATATCTTATCCGCTTCAGCTTTAAGTTTTTGGATCTCTTTTAGATCAACATTATTTGAACATAGAAGCTTCTGCGGGATTGTTTTTGCTTTTTTCTTTAATTTCTTCCCACTTGTCGTGGTTGTAATGTAGACAATTCTTTCATCCTCAAGACAACGTTTCTTCTCAACCATTCCTTTTTCAATAAGGCGCTTAATTAATGGAGTTAAAGTCCCGTTATCAAGGGAAAGCTTTTCACCTAGTTGAGACATATTCATCTTGTCATTTTCCCATAAGGCAAGCATGACAAGGTATTGTGGGTAGGTGAGGTTAATCTCTTCAAGATATGGCCTATACTGACTTGTAATTAACTTACTCAGTCTGTAGAGACTAAAACATACTTGATTGTCGATTAATAGAATGTCTTCACTCATTACTTGAAACTCTTTTCAATATCTTTCTCTAAGCTTTCAGGCTTATCAATTGGGGCATATCTTTTTATTGGATGCCCTTCACTATCAACGAGAAATTTTGTGAAATTCCACTTGATTTTCTTACTGCCCAATAGACCTGGTAACTCGTCTTTAAGATATTGGTAAAGTGGGTGAGTGTTGTCTCCATTAACATCAATTTTTTCAAAAAGTGGAAACGAAGTTTTAAATGTTAAGTCGCAAAACGACTGAATATCTTCTGAGCTTCCTGGCTCTTGTTTTCCAAATTGGTTACATGGGAAGGCCAAGATCTCTAGCTTACCTTGGTACTTATCATAGAGCTTTTGTAGTCCTTCATATTGAGGTGTAAAGCCACATTTACTTGCTGTATTTACAATAAGGAGACTCTTTCCTTTAAATTCAGATAGAGATCTTTCATTTCCTCTAATATCAACTGCTTTATAATCATAGATGCTCATACATAATCTCCTGGGGATTAGTTTATATGAGTATTATATATTACAAAATTATATTGTGTGCAATATAATTGTAAAAAATAAGATACTGAAGTAAATTCAATATCTTATTTGTACTTACGATCAAATAGAGGAGGTCTGGCATGTCTTTCCATGTATTCATTCACTCTATATTCATCTTGATCTTGACCCTGATCTTGCGAAGCAGGTGTACGCTCCATTTTCTTTTCTTCCATTTTCTCTTCACGTGACTGATTACGTTCTTGACTTGCGCGCTGCTCTTCTTCACCGTGAATCAGCCTCTGAACAGATGGGTCGTTCTCATCTATAATGGCCGTATAGCGCTCACCATAAACCTCCATGCTGAATGCAAGGAGAGTCAGTGTAATTAAGATATATGTGAGGACTTTCATTTTAAACCTCTTTCCTCTCTATCAAAATACTCTTATTCGTATATGAGAAAGTGAGTATCAGTTAACGAGACACCTTTCTTACGTTCTTTTGAAGCAGGCATACGATCTCTGTCATGCTTCATTTTTGCTTTCTTATCTTTTTTCATCATTTGATGAGTTTCTGACTTCTCAGACATTTTCTTCTGCTTATCTTTACGTGCAAACGCTGGCGTAGTCAGTAGGACAACAATTAAAGTCATGGGAATTAGTTTCATATCTTACCTCTTTTTTGTGTTATAGCTCTATTAGCTCTTTGGTTTGATTATGAAACTGTACTTTGGATTTTTTATGTAATTATTGTGGATATTGATTGATAGTTTTTTACTTGTAAGGTCTCTTATATTTTTCGTCACTATCTTGAATATGACCATTTTCATCTTCAGTTGGAATGCTTGCGGGGAATCGACTTTGTTCAATTTCTTTCGGAATAATTGGGCCCATTCCATCGTCATCAATTTTGAAGAGCTTTGCTTGAGTATCGTCAATAGGCGTTGGTGAATGGATTTCATTATCCACAATGATATAAGAAAAACTATTTGAGGCCATGAGTGTACAGATCAATACAATTAAAGAGAATGCTTTCATTGGCCTTGTTACCTTTATTTGATTAAAATAGCGAAAATAGTTTTACTAATTTTAACTATCGGAATTTTATTTATATACTTTATTTAATAAATACTTTTCCGTGTAAATGTAATGGGTTACACATTGTCTAAATCAATTACTGAATTCATTCATCAGAAACGACTTTCTTCAATGCAGTCATTCTTTGATGTGGGCATTAAACGCTTTTCTCGCATCACCCTTGATGAGCTTAGAAGGGCCATGGAGCTTATTGAAGGTGAGTATAAGAAGCTCGTGAGCTGTTCAACTCAAAAACTCCTGAACCAGACCTGTTTAGTGTGGGGCCAACCGCAATCTCATTGTACGATCCATCTTCACTCAGGTGGTTATGTGACAGGACATGAGTATACAAGTGCCCAATTCTGCCAAGCACTCTTTAGTGAACATAATGAGTCTTCGTATATCATCTGCCCAGATTATCCATTATCTCCAGAGTCGAGTATTCCTGAGATTACAAGTTGGTGCCTAGCTCTTTTAAATGATCTTCATCTAAAAGGAGTGACGTCTTTTACGCTAACAGGTGTCTCTGCTGGTGCAAACCTTGCGACTCTACTTAGCTTGGCCAATAACAACTTGGGTGATAAGAGCTTTAAAATTACAGACCTTCATCTTTTAACAGGCCATTATCAAAGTGACTTTGAGACAACTTCGGCCAATAAGTATGAAAGTGGAGAAGAGAGTGGATTATCGAAATCCATGCTCTTAAAACTTTTGGATTATGCAATTTCAAATAGAGAAGTTCATATGCAGGACCCTGCGATCTTTCCACTTTATAGTGATGAACTTGAATCATTACCAAAGACTTATATCTATGCCGCTAAGTATGATGTTCTCTATGATGACAGTTTAATGTTCTATGAGAAGCTACTTAGAGAAGGAGTGGATGTGACATTCAAAGAATTTTCACATGGCTTCCATGCATGGTCCAATCATGTTCTTGAAAACGATGCACTTCTAAGCTACGCGAAGGAATATATCTTTAATGAGATTAAAGATTCGTAGATTCCTGTTGATCTAATCTTTTCCAAATAAGCTCTATGGATATGGCCACTAAATTGGCCAATATCCTCAAGTATGAAACTCTCAAATGTCGCGTAAATAGGCGTATTTAGAAGATTTCATGAGTGACGATAAAATCTAACTTGAGAGGGGTTTTATGAAGGCTCAATGGGGTTTCTATAGACGTAATTTAGCAATTGGAGAGTTATATTCTCTAAAAGGCCTTCTTAAATTAATTACTCTATTTTCATTATTCTTTTTCATCTCCCTTACAATTTTAATCCTAATTATTTTATTTGATTATATTCCCTATATTCCAAATATAAGCTTCATCCTTGTGGCATCTTTATTGATTTATCAACTTCGATTCTCTAATAAACCTGAGGAGCTATTCGGAGAGTTACTCTTTCCAAGTAAGGCCTTAAAGAAATGGTTCGAAAGAAGTTTTATGATCTGCTGCTTATCTCTTATCATTTCTTTCTTTTGTCTTTCGATGCTTAGGTATATCCGCTATTCATCTGCAAATACGCAACAGTTGTTGTCATACTTTCATATGGCCAAACCTGTATATGCTTTTGTTTTTATCAAGAATCGGCCTGATGATTTTTTAGCCTACTATGATAAAGGTATGCCTTTAGATCGCGATTTTAGATGGCTCAATGACGATATCCTTATTAAGGCAATGGTTGTTAATAACAGACACGAATTATTAGTAAAATTCTTATCTAACAAGAAAGGCCTCAATATCTCCTCGGCCCAATAATGAATTCTTATATCTTGTGTGAGTAAGTTTAATTAGTTAAAATTTATCCATGGCACGTATAAAATTATCGACACCTCAAAGAGAAGCAGATTTTAAAACAAAAATCGAGCTAACAATTAACTTCGTCAATTATGGAAATCATATGGGAAATGATGCTGTGGCAACACTTTGTCATGAAGGACGTCTGCGTTTTCTAAAGTCCCTTGGCCATGATGAACTAAATTGTTTTGGGAAGTCTCTCATTCAAGCTGACGCTGCTTACATGTACCGCGGAGAAGCTTTTCACGGAGACATTTTAGAAGTTGAAATGTTTGTCGAAGATATTAGTGAATACGGCTATGACCTTCTATATAAGTTCACTTGTGGTGATCGTCTTATTGCTTACGCTAAAAATGGACTAGTCTTCTTTGACTATGAAGAGCGAAAGCTTGCCAAGGCGCCTCAGGCCTTTCTTGACCACTTTAAGAAATAGACTGCCTATAATTTGAGGAAGTCTATTCACGCTAATTAGTTGATTTTTGTATCTGCTTGAACCACCTGTACAATTATTATTTATAATTGAATGGAGGGGATATGGGCGCTAATTCAAATAGTCCATTAGTTGAGCTTAAGAATTTGGATTATACTTTCCCTGATGGCGAAGTTATTTTTAAGAATGTTTCCTTAAAAGTTGGCGCCGGTGAATTTGTCATTTTACTTGGAAAGAATGGTTCAGGTAAAAGTACTCTTATCAATCTTGTTCTAGGTGTATATAATCCGCTAAATGGTCATGTTAATGTTTTTGATATGGCCCCAACGCATAATCGTTCAAAGATCTTTAAGAAAATGTTCTTTAGCTCACATGATTTTGATTTTGATGAAAACTCTCGTGTTGGTTTCATTTTAGATAATTACCAAATTCTTTATCCTGATTATGATATCGAAAAAGAAAAAAGTCTCCTCGCTGATTTTGAGCTCGATCGAGATAAGTGTATCCATGAGCTTTCTACTGGAATGAAGGTTCGTGTTCAAATCATTGCGGCCATCGCATCTGGTACACCTCTTATCCTAATTGATGAGATAACTGCCGTTCTTGATCGAAAGGCACGTAAGTTGTTAGGTGAGCTTTTATCAAAAGAGTGTGCATCTGGGCGAAGTGTTGTGATGGCAACAAATATACCTGAAGATACGACATTAAACAGTAATAGAGTTCTTACAATTAGGTCTCATGGGATTGTCGATTATGAAGCAGCATAGTGTTCTTGGAAATCTTATTGTTAATAATATCAAAGAGAATAAGAATGTCTTTTTTCTTAAAACTCTATTCTTTCTTCTTTGTCTATTTTTATCTTGGATTGTTTATTCAAAATTTGAACTAAATATTCTACCAATTACTGCATTTTCAGTTATTTTTATTTCGATTGTTTTAAATAAGAGTCGCTCTCAGACCATTAGATCGCCTTATAAATTGACCGGGAGTCTATATAATTTAACTCTTCCAATTAGTCTGTTTCACAAAATGTTGCTTCAAGCTTTTGGATTTTTCTTCTCTTATTTTTATAGCATCATAGCAGGTCTTTACATGGCCGATTTTCTTTTATTAAATTCTTCTCAAAACGATATGAATGATGAAAAGGTTATATTATCTACTATGCTTTTATTCATTTTTTTTGCTAATTCATTTAATGTAAGAACTTTTGCCTTTCAAGAGCGACATCAATTTAATCGACTTTTTAGAAATCCTCTTATTTCTTTAACTAATATTCCTTTTTTAGTTCTAAATGTTATATTTATTGGGATTTCTCTGCTTCTCCTAGGTGTTGTTATTTCTGAGGATAGTGCAATTTGGATTTTTCCACTATTTTTATGCCTTTTTATCATTCATACTTTTGTAAGAGTTTATAAAGATGATAGGCCATATAATGAGCATAAGAAGTTTCGCTTATTACAAACAAGTTTAAAGAAGCAGCTGATCCTTAACTTAAAGCTCACATCAAGTCTTGGGATAGGTGCTGTTTTACTTTTCTATTTTATCTCAAGCTTTAATCACATAAACTATAATTCATATATCGTTCATTCTGGATTTGGATTTATTAAAGAAGCTAAATTCATAACACTTTTAAAAGATAAAGATTCGAGTAAGTTTATTAAATATTATGATAGTGGAATGCCTGATGATAAGCAGTACCAATGGCTGAATGAAAAGGTCATTTTTGAATTTGCGACAAGATTTGATCGAAAGGATATTATCCTTCATCTTCTTCCTAGTAAGATTTCTGAATATGATAGTTATATCTGTCAATTAAATGAAGACAAGAAATGTCACCCAGGAAGTTTATTAAACTTTATGGTGGTTATGAATAGCCAGAAGTTTCTAACTTATCTCTTAAAGAATAATGAGTATAAAATCGAAGATCATACTCTTAGTAATAATCTTTTATTGGCCGCAAAGGAATGTAAGGGACGGTCTATTGCATCTATTCTAGATTCAGACTTAATAAAAAATGATAAGGATAAGAGTGAGCTTTTTAATACATTAGGAGAGTCAAGTGAGCCTGAGTGTAAGAAAGCGATGAGGGATATAATTAGTAGAGCATATCTTAAAAAATAAAAAAGGCCTCAAAGGAGGCCTTTTCTTTTATTTGAATTAATCGATTTTTTGAATTTGATGAATATATTCTCTGTACTCTTGAATATTATCATTTTGAGCTTGGATATTATCTAGCTCTGGAAGATCAACGTTATCGAAGATATTTTTAACTTTCTTATCGATCTCGTGCTTAACACCAATTGATAGAAGGAAGTCATAACACTTAAGTGCTTCTTCGATCTTCTTATTCGCTTCATGCATCGTTGCTGCATTTGACGTTTCAAAAGTTGAAGGAAGTTCTAGCTTTCCTAGTTTTCCACCTGATACAACGTGAAGAAGTCCTGGCCAAAATGAAGCTTCATCGGCATCCATTGAATCATTGATTGCAAGTGCAAGGATGATATCAATACGTGCTTTTAAAAGAGCAATTGAGATTTCACGGTTGTGACCTGCAACGATATATTCCTCTGACTTACTTAGAGTTGCACCTTGAGAGTCTTTGATAAGTGCATCTTTCATAAGTGTGTACATCGACATTTCTGCAAAACCATTATTTTTTGCATTGAATGTTTGACGGTGGTGAACCTTGTGAAGGGCCGCAGCTACAGCATAGAAAGATTGCTCATAGTTACGTTTTTTAAGTGACCACTTTCCGGTATGGATAGGAGTCATCTTACCTTTCTTCATTGCTTTTTTAACGTTGAATTCACCCTTAATATCTGTTTCATAAACAGAGGCCATATTCTTATAAAATTCTTCAACTGCATCATAGAAAAGCATGTCACGAATTTCTAAGTTATCGTAAGGCTTAATTCCCGTATAAAGGTTGTACTCGAATGCCATAAAGAATTTTGCAGCATTTGTAAGCTTTTGACCCATTTCGATATTATCATTAAGGATAAGTGCGAAAGCATCACGTCTTTCAACTGAAGACTGTGCCGAACGAAGCTGTGAGTATAGCTGTGATGTTGTATCACTCATACCGTCAGTCGTCTCACCAAGTTTATCCATTTTTTGTGGCATTTTGATGGCCTCTTTAACTTCCTTACAACCTGTAAACAGAGTAAGTAGCATTAGAGGAATTAAGATCTTTTTCATGACTCTCTCCCAAATTTCCTATGTAAAAGTAGGTCTTTGTATGATGTGAGTCACTAAAATGAAAGTGTTTATCTTGACGTGTGAAAGAAGTAGCGTGTCTAACTAGCTGAATTAACACTCTGTGACGTTAACAGCGAGTCCACCACGACTTGTTTCCTTGTACTTCGTCTGCATATCGGCGCCAGTTTCTTTCATGGTTTTGATAACCTTATCAAGACTCACGTAGTGACTTCCGTCTCCACGCATGGCCATTCTAGCTGCATTGATTGCTTTGACAGCACCCATGGCATTTCTCTCGATACATGGAATTTGCACAAGGCCGCCAATAGGGTCACAAGTCAGTCCTAGGTTGTGCTCCATTGCAATTTCTGCTGCGTTTTCGATCTGCTCGTTTGTTCCGCCTAGAACTTGTGCAAGACCTGCTGCGGCCATTGAACAAGCAACGCCAACTTCACCCTGGCATCCAACTTCAGCACCTGAAATCGATGCGTTCTTTTTATAAAGAATACCAACACAGCCTGCGACTAAAAGGAAGTCCACGACTTTTTCAATTGAGGCATCCTTAACAAATTTAAGATAGTATTTAATAACTGCAGGAATAATTCCGGCCGCTCCATTTGTTGGGGCCGTCACAACTTTTCCACCAGAGGCATTTTCTTCATTTACTGAAATCGCAAAGAGATTTACCCAGTCCATAATCGTTAGAGGATCAAGATTCTTTTCGCAATCTTTCTTTAAGAGCGCTTCATGTAATTTCTTTGCGCGTTTATTTACTTTTAGGCCACCGGGAAGTTGTCCTTCAGCCTTAAGGCCCCTATTGATACAATTATCCATTGCCTGCCATATCTCTAGCAGACCTTTGTTAATCTCTTCTTCACTTCGCCATGTTGTTTCGTTTGTCTTTATTAGCTCACAAATCGAAATCTCATTCTTGTTTGCTGTCTCTAGTAATTCATCACCACAAGTGAATGGATACTTAACCTTGCTAGTGTGCTGAGAAAAAATATCGCCGTCATTATTTTCACCTTCAGCAACAATAAAGCCACCACCGATTGAATAATAGATTTTTTTGAATAGCTCTTTTCCATCTTTATCAATCGCTTGAAAGCACATTCCATTTGAATGGAAGTCTAGCGTTTGCTTGCGGTGAAATAAGATATGTTCTCGTGGAATATATGAGATTGTTTTCGCGTTTTCTTTGCCCTCAAAGAATGTAAGTTCTTCTTTACCGTGGGCAAGATCTAGGATGCGATCAATTTGATCAGGGCAGATATCTTCAGGCGTATAACCACTAAGCCCTAGGATGACGGCCTTGTCTGTACCGTGACCTTTTCCTGTTAAGGCAAGAGATCCATAGAGTGCAGTTGAGACAACTTGTGTCTCATTGTAGAGGCCCATTGAGATGAGCTTATCCATAAATTCTTTAGCGGCCCTCATAGGCCCTACCGTATGGGAACTACTTGGCCCAATACCGATTGAGTAGATATCAAATACACTTAAATTCATGAGGAATTTATATCAGATGATTATGATTTGAGCTAGCCTAGTTCCACTTATCTTCAAGATATGTATGAATTGTGTTCACTGTTGCTGCATCTGGGGGATCGTTAAAGAGCATTAGTTCCATGACGTCACCATTAAAATAGCCGCCATTTCCACTTAGGTTGCCAGTGTGAGTGTAGCTATCACTAAGGTATGAACCAAGGG
The DNA here is from genome assembly GCF_043196995.1 of Halobacteriovorax sp. CON-3. NCBI lineage: Bacteria > Pseudomonadati > Bdellovibrionota > Bacteriovoracia > Bacteriovoracales > Halobacteriovoraceae > Halobacteriovorax > Halobacteriovorax sp. CON-3. The sequence goes on along the minus strand of NZ_JBEBNA010000001.1, from coordinate 555,187 downwards.
AGATGGCCCCTGAGTGTGCGTATAAAAGGGAAGTTGATGTTGTTGATCCAATTGAACTTCCGTTGACATAGCAAGTAAGGTCACCATCAGGCCCGGCCGCACCAGCATAGTTGGTGTAATCAAATACCCATGTAACGTGGTAAATGGTATTTGTTGCTATTGGCGCGCTGACAGAAGTGAAGGCCTGGCTGCCATCACCGTCATCGTTAATATTCCAAAATCCACAGTAGAGATTTCCACTTTGAATATAGATATTCATCCCACGACTGGCCCCGCCTTCTTCGTAGATAATTTGTAGGCTTGTAATATCGGCCGAAGTCTCAATAGACGCTGTGATATTTCTTTGATCAGTAGTGGCCGTATTTAATTCCGCATGATTTGCAACAGTCAGGTACTGGTTTGTTCCATTAAAGACAACATGATTATCAACTCCGTCAAAAGTTGGAGCAGCGCCATTTTGATAGAAGTGATGAGTGTTGGCACTTGCAGATGTATCAAGCCAGTCTTCAACTGAACCATTGAAGGCACCATTTGAAGCATCAAGCCCGCCGCTATCTAAGATTGAACTAAGATCACTCGCATCTAAGCGCGCTACCATATTTGGTAACGATGTGGCCGGATTAAAAACTTGGAATGCTGCTGAGTTTTGAATTATTTCAAAACCGGCCTCATCGACCGCCTTTAAAGTTATATAATAATTTGTTGCTTCAGTAAGAGTGAAGCTTGCACCATTTACGCCATCTTGAATTTTATAGGATGTGACATTTCCAATATCGATCCAAGTTTGTACATCAGTTGCACCAGCAGTTGTTCCAATTGCAATCTCGTAGTGATCAAGAACGCAATTATCTGTCGCTGCTACCCATGTTGTCGTCGTTGATGACCCTGCTGTAGCATCATCTGCAGAAACATCTGGCACACCTAAACCTGTAGGAGCGCTGTTGTCCCAGTAGAAACTTGTGCTTGTTAGTGTTGTTGAGATTTGCGCTGTCACACTTACTGCGCGCACAGAAGGGTAGTAAGCTTGGCATTGTGTTAAACCTACCAGCGCCGTGTGAGTGTAATTTGTGACAACTCCAATGTCCGTCCATGCCGTATGCTCTGTACCACCTGCAGAAGTACCGAGTGCGTATTCAATATGATCTAAACTTGCTGGATTGGTCCAAGAAATGACCGGTGAATTTTGAGGTAGAGCACCTGTAATGACAGCTTGTGCTGTTGAGATAGCAGTAGGTGCCGCCTGACCAACAGGAGCTGCTTGAATTCCCGATGCACCCTCTGCGCCTCCTGAACAAGAGGTAAGAGTAAGGCCAAGGAATGTTAATATTATTGCGCACTTAATAACATTCATTCTGGTTAAATTATAGAATGAATGAGTTTGAATTTATTTAGGAAATAATTTACCTAGTTTAAGTTGCTGAAATTATTTACCACGAGAGTCTGGGTAGATGCATCGATCCCCACAATTCTCTTCGATATCCTGCCACTTGGGATTTTGTTCAAGTTCATACTTGTACTTATAGATTTCTTCAGAGGAAGGTTGGCGAATTTTTCGATCATCAGGAATAGCTGCTTCTTCATAGGGATTAGTTGTTCCAAAGCTATCCATTCGATATGCACCGCTCTGATTTTTTGATTTTTGTGCATAAACGCCAGAAGCGAAAAACAATATAATCAATATCCTTAGGACTTTCATACGATCTATCATGATCAAAAATCATGAATCTTTGATGAAAGATTATGAAAAGAAATTCTTATTTGGCTTCTAGGGCCTGATAAAGCTTTAATGAAATCCAGGCGTCAGTTGCAGCATAGCGAATCTGGGCATCGGTTAGTTTGTTATTTTCCCAATTTGTAAGCTTTGCTTTCTTTGAAATCTTCTTCTCTAAAAGAATTCCTGTAAGGGATTGCAGGCCAAGAGTGATATAGCCTTGGGCCTTGGCGAGATCCTGAACATCAACAACACCTTTGGCATTGATATGGTATTGCTTTTTAAGATCACGACAATCGTCTTTAACGGCAACACCTGTCTTAATAAGCTTTTCGTCCTCTAAGTAATCTACTAAGTAGTCTGGGCATTGGATCTTATTCAAACGAAAAAGGAAGCACTCATCTTCAAATGAAACTTGAATAAGGCTTATTCGGAAATTATCGGTTTTTTTAAAAGAAGGCCTCGATTCAGTATCAAGGCCCGTGCAATTGTATTTTTGATTTAATTCTTGAAATCTTTTTGAAATATCTTGGGCCTTTTGTTCTGTATCAATTAGATGAATCTGGCCCGTGTAATCAATCATCTCGAAAGAGTTGATTTCTTCTTTAGTGATTCTAGCTTTAATATTCGTCTTCGTATTCTTCAATGACTTCTTCCACTTCTTCTTCGCTCTTAGCGCCTTCTTCAAAGATATAAGGCCCTAAAGCTTCTTTTAATTTGTAATCAGTATAAGCAGAGACAACTTTTGTAACAGTTTCACCAGTGCCTCCAAGCGGAGACGATTGACGTTCACACTTTCCACCTTGCTTCTTACATACGTTTACTTTATAGCAACCTTTGTCAAAATCAAAGGCATAATCGATTTCACCAGCAACTAAAATTCCAATTACCTCATCTTTCTTATTTAAAACAGGAGATCCCGAGTTACCTGCAAATGTATCGAGGTCAGTGATGATCTCTTTGCTGTAAATTGGGTTTGAGATAACCTTGGCACCATCTGCAACCTTAAGAGGAAGTCCAGTAGGGTAGCCGGCCACATAAATATCTGTACCTTTTGCTGTTGCATTTGTTGACATGTTTAGAGTTAGAGGCTTTTTATCTGTCGCTTCACGCTCAAGTTCAACGACTGCGTAGTCTAGGGAACCTGTGTAAGATGCCGCTACAACGCGCTTACAACTATAGACGTCACTCTTTTTAATTTCTAATTGTCCATCTTTGTTTACTGATGTTGAGTTATAATTGAATACCCATTTATTATCTCTACACTTTGATGTCACTTGGTCAGAAACTTCTGTTCCACCAGAGATCATACAGTGTCCGGCCGTCATAAGAAGATTCTTTCCAATTAAGAATCCACTACAACTTGCAATCGTTGGCTGGTCTCTAAATCTCATGTCACCACATGTAGGGTAACCTCTATGATATTTTAAAGTAGGAAATCTTAGAAGCTTTGTGTCAGCAACTTTTCCTTTTTCGTCTTTTAAAAAAGCGTAACCTGGAACCATTGCCGCAACACTATCAACTAGAAAACCTTTATTTGATTCGTGCACATCAACTCTATTATCGTTTCCATAAATAACTTTATTAATGGCCATCGAATTTGTTGAAATTAGCGCTGAAAATAATGCGATTTTTGTAAGATTTAACTTCAAATTTCCCTCTCTTTTGCTTTTTGTAAGTTTTTGCAGTTTTCTTTACATTTGAATATAAGAAAGTTGTGATTTGAAAAACTTACATGATGACGATTACCTAATTTCACGCTACTATCGGGACCTATGAATCAATTAAATAATGTGGATTTACAGCTATCGTCGTACGACTACGACTTGCCTAAAGAGCAGATTGCGGAGCGCCCAATTGAAGGACGTCATCACTCAAGACTATTAGTTTACAACTGTGAAACTGATACAATCTCACATCATAAATTTAATGAACTGATTAATTTTCTCCCAAGTGAGACAACTTTGGTTCTTAATCAGAGCAAGGTATTTCCTTGTCGTCTAAAAGGTCACAAAGAAAGTGGTGGAAATGCAGAGGTTTTCTTTTTAACAGTTGAGCCTAATGAGGCCGGATATTACCGCGCCCTTGTTAAGGCCCGTGGAAAAAAGAAGGACGGTGATAAATATATCTTCGCTAATGGACTGACAATTTCAATTGTCGACAATATTGAAGGTGAGTTCTTAATTGCGCCATCTATTGTTGGAAATGATCTAATTGATTACTTAAATGCAAATGCACTCGTTCCAATTCCTCCTTATATTCGCGGGGGAGAGTCGGATGATCAAGATAAGAAAGATTATCAAACGGTTTTTGCAAATGAGCTTGGAAGTGTTGCTGCTCCAACAGCAGGGCTTCACTTTTCGGATGAACTATTAGAGCAGATCAAGGGACAAGGACATGACATTGCGAAGGTAACTTTACATGTCGGGCTTGGAACTTTTGCGCCAGTCAAGGTTGATAATCTCGAAGATCATAAAATGCACTCTGAAAATTACTTTGTTGATAAGGTGAATTTCGAAAAAATAAAAAATGCAAAAAAGCGTTTTGCTGTTGGGACAACGAGTTTAAGAACTCTTGAAACGATTTGGCAAAATGGAGTGGATGACTATACTCCAGGAGAGATGAAGGATACTTCAATCTTCTTGCACCCTGGTGTTGATGTGAAGAGTATTGATGGTTTAGTGACAAATTTTCACTTACCAAAATCAACGCTACTTATGCTTGTGAGTGCGCTAATTGGCCGTGAGAAAACATTAGAGATTTATAATATTGCAGTTAAAGAGGGATATCGTTTCTTTTCATATGGTGATGCGATGTTAATTTTAAGGTAAGAGAATATGATTAAAGTTGAAGGATATAGCGGTAAGGCCCGCGCAACAACAATTACAACTGAGCATGGTGAAATTAAAACACCTATCTTTATGCCTGTTGGAACTCGTGCATCTGTAAAGTGTATGTGGCAAGAAGATCTTTATGAGATGAATGCTCAAATTATTCTTGGAAATACTTATCACTTATACCTAAGACCTGGGCATGAGCTTATTGAAAAAGTTGGTGGAGGACTTCATGGGTTTATGAATTGGGATCGTCCAATTCTAACTGACTCTGGTGGCTTCCAAGTATTTTCTCTTTCAGACATTAATAAAATTACTGAAGAAGGTGTAACTTTCTCTTCACATATTGATGGTTCAAAACACTTAATCTCTCCTGAAAAAAGTATGGAGATTCAAAAGGGCCTAGGCTCTGATATTGTTATGGCATTTGATGAGTGTCCAAAACTTCCTGCAACAAAAGAAACTCTTCGCGAGAGTATGGAGTTGACACTTAGATGGGCCAAGCGTTGTATCGATTACAAGCTTCGCGATTATCAAAAACTATTTGGTATTGTTCAAGGTGGACTTCATAAAGATCTTCGTACGGAATGTATGCAGCGTTTAGAAGAAATGGACTTTCCAGGACTTGCTCTTGGTGGACTTTCTGTTGGTGAGAAGAATGAAGAGATGGTTGATTTCCTAAATGACTTTGTTCACACAATGCCAGATCAAAAACCAAGATACTTAATGGGTGTTGGAAAGCCTCTTGATATTCTTAATGGGATTCGCGCCGGTATTGATATGTTTGACTGTGTTCTTCCAACAAGGAATGCACGTAATGGACAATTTCTAACACACGATGGACCTCTTAATATTAAGAATCTTCGTTTTAGAGAGGATACACTTCCGCCTGATCCAAGTTGTGATTGCAAAGTTTGTAAAACGTATTCACGTTCATACATTAGACACCTATATACAACTGGAGAGTTTCTTTCTGGTAACCTGATCACTTATCACAATCTTTATTTCATGATTAAGATGACTCAAGATGCACGAGAAGCAATTCTAGCGGATAGGTTTGACGATTATTACAAAGAATTTTATAACAGATACACTTCACGAAAATGGGCCTCAGGCCAATAAATTAAAATAAAAGTTAGGAGAAACAAATGTTACAACTTTTTATATCTAATGCTTATGCTCAAGGTGGTGCTGCGGCTCCAGCTAATTCAGCGATGAACTTTGTTCCAATTATTGCTGTTGTTGCTATTTTTTATTTCCTTGTTTTCAGACCACAAAAGAAACAAATGGAAGAAGAAAAGAAAATGCTTGATACACTTGAAAAAGGTAACCGTGTTTACACAAAATCAGGAATCTTTGGTACAATCGTAGGGATGACTGAAAAAGTTGTGGACCTTGAAATTGCTGAAGGTACACGTATTAAAATCTTACGTTCACAACTTGGTGGACTTGAAGAAAGTATCCTTTCTAATAAAAAAGAGGCGTAATTATGTTTGGTGGCTTTGGTGCTGGTGAATTACTTATTGTTTTAGTTTTTGCTCTGATTTTTATCGGACCCAAAAAATTACCTGAACTGGCAAAAGGTTTAGGAAAAGGACTTCGCGAGTTTCAAAAGGCCAAAGATGATTTAATGGATCACGTCAATGATGCTGCAGAGACCAATTCTCACAAAGAGGAATCTGTGGCATCACAAATCACAGAGTCACCGGAAGCTAGCGTTGCAGCGCAAGGTGATGCCGAAATTAAGAATTCTAATAATTCTGAAGAAGAAAAAGACCAAGCAATTAAGTCGGAAAAAACGAAGCAATCGTAAGTTTTTGAAATTAATATTCTCTTAATATTGTTTTTAAGTAGTTAATCTCATATAATTTTTGTAGTTTATTTAACTCTATTATTCGAGAAAACCAAAAGAAACCCAAGGATTAGGAGAATCTAATGAGAAGAGGCTGGTGGTATCGCTTCGTATTTCTACTTATCGTAGCGATCATTTCAGGTATTTCGATTGTACCTACTGCATTTAATTTTAAAGAAACTGACAATTTTCCAGTTAAGTCTAAGATCAACTTAGGACTAGACCTTCAAGGTGGTCTGTACATGATCTTAGGAATTGACTTCAAAAAGGTCTACAAAGACGAGGTTAAAGGATACGCGCGCCGTTTAGAATTTAGCTTCAAGGACAAAACTGGTAACGGTTTTGAAATTGGTGACCTAGACTCATCTGATGAGCTAGATCCACGCCAAGAAATTATCCTAGGTTCAACTACTGATGTTGAGACTTTAAAGGATATTATTCATGACCAATACAATGGTTTTCTAAGAGTAACTAAAGATACTGGTAGTACAATCTCTGTTGCCCTAACTAAGAAAGTTAAGACTGATATCGAAGATCAATCTGTAAAAAGATCGATCGAAGTTATTCGTAACCGTATTGATGAATTTGGTGTAACTGAGCCAGAGATTATCTCTCAAGGTAAGGACCGCATCGTTGTTCAGCTTCCAGGTGTTAAGGATATCGAAAGAGCAAAAGAGCTAATCGGTAAAACAGCTAAGCTAGAATTCAAAATGGTAAACTCTGAAATTGCTCCAATCACAATTCAAGGTTGGGTATCAAAAGCAAAAGAGCAAGGCGTTGAGTATAAGAAAGGTGAGAGATTTTCTGATTACGTTTCAAAGGTAAACGAAATCGTAGCTTCTGATCTTCCAAAGGGACATGTTCTTGCATTTGAAAGAGTAACTAATGCAAAAGGTGATATCCTTCAATTAGTTCCATACTTAATTGAATCAATTGCTCGTCTGACAGGTGAAGACCTTGAGGATGCTAGAGTTCAATTCAACCCACAAAATAATAACAACCCAGAAGTAGGACTTAACTTTAAGTCTCGTGGTGCAAAGATTTTTGCTGAAGTTACTGGTGAAAATGTTGGACGTTTAATGGCCATTACACTAGATGGTAACGTTTACTCAGCTCCACGTATCAACGGTAAGATTGCTGGAGGACGCGCGACGATTTCTCTAGGTGGAAAAAGTTATAATGAGCAACTTAAAGAAGCAAAAGACTTAGCTCTTGTTCTTCGTGCCGGTGCTCTTCCTGTACAACTTGATTTCCTTGAGCAAAGAACAGTTGGTCCATCACTTGGTGCTGACTCAATTGATAAAGCTAGATTTGCTGCAATCATTGGTTGTATTCTAGTATTTGGTTTCATTCTTGTTTACTATAGAATTTCTGGTGTATTCGCCGTTACAACTCTAGCTCTTAACGTTCTAATTGTTTTAGCTATGCTTGTTGGACTTGGTGCAACTCTAACTCTTCCTGGTATTGCAGGGATCGCTCTTACTGTTGGTATGGCAATTGATGCCAACATCATTATTTACGAGCGTATTCGAGAGGAAATACGAAATAATGTCGGCTTTTATAAAGCTGTTGAAAACGGATTCAACTCTGCTTTCTGGACAATTATTGATGCAAACATCACGACTGCTCTTGCTGGTATCTGTCTTCTGAACTTTGGTACAGGTCCAATTAGAGGTTTCGCTGTTACATTATTAATTGGTATTTTTGCAACTGTTTACACTTCTTACTTTGTTTCAAAGCTATTCTTTGAATTCTATATGAATAAAGTAGAAGGGCAGGACTTAAGCATTTAAGGATTGGAGTTTAAGATGTTTGAAATTATAAAAAGTAATACAAAATTCAATTTTGTTAATAAATTCGGGATTGCAGGTCTTATCTCTGCGATTCTAGTTATTGCTTCACTTGTTCTTATCGGTACTAAAATGAAATACGGGGTAGACTTCCGTGGTGGTGCTGAGATTCAAGTTAAGTTCCAAAAAACTGAAAACCTAGATGAGCTTCGTCGTGAAATGAAGTCAGCTGGTTTCACTGGGGTAACGATCCAAACAATCGGTGAGCCTCAAATGAATGAATACCTTCTTAAAGTTAGTGCAAACGAAGGTAACTTAAATGAAGTTACTGAAAAGGTTTCAAAAACACTAACGACTAAGTATGCACAAGATGGTGTTGAGATCAGAAAAGTTGATATCGTTGGTCCTAAGGCCGGTGCTGAGCTTAGAAAATCTGGTTTCCTAGCAATGCTTTGGGCACTACTTGCAATTATGATCTACGTTGGTCTGCGTTTCGATTTCAAATACTCGCCAGGTGCAATTGTTGCTCTTTTCCACGATGTAACAATCATTCTAGGTGTATTTGCTCTAACTGGAACAGAGTTTACTCTGCAGACTGTTGCTGCAATCCTTGCCGTTATCGGTTACTCAGTTAACGATACCGTTATCGTTTATGACCGTGTACGTGAGCATGAAGCAAAGTTTGTTGGACGTGATATCAAAGATCACATCAATAATGCAATTAACGAAACACTTTCAAGAACAATCCTTACTTCTGGTACGACACTTTTCGTATCAGCAACAATGTTCTTCGTAGGTGGTCTTGCAATCCGTGATTTCTTTATGGCAATCACTCTTGGTGTTGTTGTTGGTACTTACTCATCTAACTTCGTTGCAGCACCAGTTGTACTTCTATTTGATAGATTTAGAGGGGAGCAGGCGAAAACTGCAGATGCAAACGCTTAATTCAAAATTAAATTTTATTAAATACTTAATTGCCCTGTGTGTACTTCTTAGTACACATGGGGTTTTTGCGTATGGTGATGAAGATTACGATAGTCGTGATAAGACTACTTCTTCTCAAGATATCGAAAACCTTCAAGAGTCAATTGAGACTCTTAACCAAGAAATCAAAAATAATGGTGGCCAGGCCGTTAATGTCGTAAATATGCCAACACAAGGTCTCGGTCTAAAAAATGGTAAGGCCGACCCTGAGATGATGAGACGTGCAATTAAGATGATTAATGCACAATTTAAAAATGTCCCTGACGCTCAAGTTGCCCAAATGATTCGCGAAAATGCCACGCAAAACCCAATCATGCAATTCTTTGTTAATAGCGATAAGCTTGTAAACTTTGCTGTAGGGATTGTAAAAGATGATAAGGCCTTACTCTACTTATTCGAGTTAACACAGGATAAGGATGTTTTAAAGCTTGCTCTAGGAGTTGTTATATTCCTATTTATTCTTAGCTTTTTTCTTAAACGTGCATTTATTAAGAAAGACGAGTTCTTTGTTTTTCGCTACGTAAAGTCGCTAATCTTCTTTGTTTTTTCAACGGGCCTAAAAGCAGGTGTTCTTTATTTTATCTATAAAGACTACTTAGATCCAAGCGTTGATGTTTTCATTAAAAGAGTTCTCTAGCTTTAGTTACCACTCGTTACAGGAATACAACCCATCTTACGATCAAGAGGCTTGATTGTTGTAGGAATTGATGTTGTGTAACCACTGCTTGCAAGCTCACTTGAGTGCATCACTTGATAAAGCTTCTGATACCCTCGTTTTTGTACGTATGGCGCATCTTCGTCCGCTGGCCAGTAGAAGTATGTTGGTTGCGATTGTGTATCGCTCGTTGGTTTGTAGTGGATTCCATCATTTGTTAAATGAAACCAGATCTTCTTTAGCTGACCTTCTCTAATAAACATAACATCAGCAGGCTTAATCTCTTGCTTATTTCCATCACCAAGATCAATTACTTCACGTGGACCTTTGGCAAAGTATAGGCCTTCTGTTGGAGTTCCAATAATCTCTCCAAGGGCCTTGAATTCAATATTAGATGAGTTGTACTCAGTGTAGCCTGGACAAATTGCGCGCCCACTATTGTCAGTAAAGAATGGAATCATAGCAAGCCCTGATTGAATTAGCCCTGATTCAGCTCCTGAACAGGCCTCTGGGAAGCCTCCGTCCTCAACGCTAACATTCGGTGCCACACAAGTTTCAAGAGGTGCAAAGTACGATTTTGTCCCGCTTACGTTGGCCCCCATTTCAATCATGCGATCTTTGATTAGGAAATCAACCTTGCGATTTTCTCCGTCTGCAATAAAGCGCACATCATTTACATCCCACAGAGAAAAGTGATCTGGCACTAACTCTAGACGTGGAAATTGTGGAGCATCATCATTTTGCCCTGTCTTAATATAGTCGTGACAAAAGATAGTATCTGAAACACCCGGCGGAAGATAAGGAGTCGGGTAGTCAACAGGCATGTAGAAGTGCTTTCTCACAGTATCAAGATAGATCTGATCGCTTGGATCGTAATTTGAGCTTGTGGCCGTCGCACGAATCATACAAGTGTATTGTGAGATAAGCTTGATCTTAAGGTTACCTTCGTACTCGTCATCATCACCTGGCTCAAATAACTTAAACTGCTCGTAATCACTTTTTGCATTCTCAACACCACTTCCAGTTTCTTCAATATGGAAAGTATAAGCTTCGCCAAAATTTACTGTTGTGGCCTCAAGGTTTGCTTCAAAAATATTTGTTCCCTGATATGTTTTAAGGTCGGCCGTATAGCGGCGTCCATCGATATCTGTGGCAACTAACTGACAAGATGGTGGGTTTTGAGCACCGTTATCAATCGAGTTATTACAAAAACCAAAAAGATTTTGTAGGTTAGTGTCGTCTTTAATTTTTGGCCCAACAGTTACCGTTCCATATAGGGTAGCGACAGTGGCCGTCTTCTCTTGGCAAGTTGCTGCACAAGAGGCACCACTTGTTACCGAGGCAACTTTTTGATTCTTACAAATACAAAAATCGTCATCAATAAAAACAGAGTCACTTGGACGGGCAATCACTTCTGGTGCTGTGATACAAACACCAGCAGAGGCCTCAATATTTTCACGAGTAAAGTCATCAAGACTTTCGTCGGCCAGGATTTCTTCTAATTGTGCTTCGTCTGCAACGACTTCTCCTTCACCACATGAACTTGCACATACATTTCCTTCGTTTAGAAGAAAGAATAGATCTTCACAAGTATCGATATTATTGATGTCGTCAAAGAATCCATCTGGACGCGCAACCTGTGGAACACAGGAAGATGTGATAAATAAGAATACAATTAAATATATTACCTTCATTGGCCTATTTCCTTAATTTTCTACTTACTTAATCGCCAGTTTTCGTTGACTTCTTTAATTTTAGGTTAATTTCTTACATTTCATTGAAATTGTGTGAAAATAAACGTAATTTTAAGTAGTTATACTATTGGGAAATAAAATCTAGTGTATAATGATAGTAAAGTTTTTGTGGCACAATAAATATTCCTAATGTTTTTAGCGACTTGGACGATAAGTGAAGTAACTAAAAATCATAGGATTGAGTTTGTGCTCGAAAGAGTTCTCATATCGAGAGGAGATTAAAATGACAAAAGCAGATTTAATTGCAGCAATCGAAAAGCAAGCAAATGTAACGCACAAGCAGGCCGAGACTGTTGTTAATATTTGTTTTGATGACATGATCAATGCTTTATTCAATGATGAAAGAATCGAAATCAGAGGTTTCGGATCTTTCGCAAACCGTAATTATAAAGCGTACGAAGGTCGTAACCCAAAGACTGGTAAGGTAGTAAAAGTACCACCAAAAAAGGTTCCATTTTTCAAAGTTGGTAAAGAACTAAGAGAAATGGTTGATGAGGGTAAAGACAAGTACGTTATCCGCGAAGCTTAACGGCCACGCATCCTGTTTTTTTAATACTTAAGTATAGGCCTGCCGCATTAGTGGCAGGTCAATATTTTTAAGCATTTAAATTGACTTATTAAAAAATATCCATATTATAGGAAATCTAAAATCATTCTGCGGACGGGTGCTAGAGTGGTCTAATAGGGCAGTTTGCAAAACTGTTTTTCACCGGTTCAAATCCGGTCTCGTCCTCCAAATTCAAAAAGAAAAACCCAGGCTTGTCCTGGGTTTTCTTTTTTAACCTGAAGATAAGCTCGATTTAAACATGTATTCTCCCGGTTTGGGAGGCGTTAAATACCACGATGGTATTTAATGCCGAACTATCCAGCGACGACCAGGATGGGAGGAGTCGGGCAAATCCATCGCATATCACCTAACCCAAACCTATCTCTTTTGATCAAAATAAAATTTAGTGAACATTTTCATATCTGCGCTATAATAAATAATGCGTTTGATAATTCTCTCATTACTTTCTCAAATACTTTTAAGTTGTGCGACTATCTATACTGGTGATGAATATAAGTCTGTTGATTTAACAGGCATCGAACAAGTTAAAAGTTCAGTAACTTTTCGTTTTGTTAAATTACATGATGTTAGTGATCAAAGCTCCTGGGATAATAAGAACTGGTTTATTAAGAGTACTGTGAAAAATAGTTACGAATGTGATGTTGTTAAAAAGATCAATTTATTCAATTTTGTAAAATGTGATGTTGAGGAAAATTTTGATAAAATAGCTACAAGATATACGTCGATAGAGGAATTTGATAGAGAGCATCCTATAGAATTCGATACAGATTACTATGTAGATGTCAGGGTTCTCTCTCCATTCTATTTCCATGGCAGTGGGACTGGAATGTATGGTCTTGTATTTAGCGCTTTAACTCTTGGAGTTATTCCGTCATATTGGACATATGAAGGTGATTACGACATTCGAATCTACTCTAAAAAAGATCAAGTCAATTTTAAAAATATTCAATATACAGAAAACTACGGAGCAATCTCATCTTCGTTATTTTGGCTTTTCCCGTCTAGTCGATATGAAGGTGTTAGCCTTAGAGAGAATTATATGATTAGAAATAAGTGGGAGTATATTCTCAAAGAGATAATATCAAAAATAAAAGAAAAATAAGATTTCAAGTATTTTTTTAGGAGTCGTTCCAGGAGCTTTTTCTTTACGCATGCCCAACGAAAAGGCACCTGGAACCGAATAATAAAAAATACAACAACTAAAACGTCTCAGACCATACAAGGCCAGTCTATATATAAAGTGACTGACAAAGTCTCTGGTATTAAAAATTTGATTAAGGGAAATTACTTCTACTTAGATGGGTTACATAAGAACCATCTTGAAGTTTTTAGTGGCACTGGTCAGGTTTTGTGTGTTTTGAATTTGGACGGTACAATTAATATTAAGAAGACGGCTACTGCACTTAAAGAAGGGCGACGTATAAATATATAATGTAAGGAAAATATAATGGAAATAAATATTAAAAATGCATATAAAGTATTAGCTCAGCTTGAATTATTGTCGAAAGTTAAAAGTTTAAAGATGTCTGCTATAGAGGATGAAATTGAAACTTCAAAGGCTGATTTATACGAAGATATAAATTGCTTTAATGATGAGATAATTCAGCTTTTAAATTTATTGGATCGTGGAAAATCTGTAGAAACAATTGAGCCTCTTATAAGAATGCGTGCGAATGCACTTGATATCGTAACTCATTTTTCTAATTTAGTTGAAGAAATTGACACCTTTGTTCAAAATACTGATCTATATGATGAATATTTAAATTCATAATCAATAAATTATTCTCATATAAGGGAAGTACTCGGTAGGAAAGGGAGTTGATATTTTAATTAGTTCCGCCGGAAAAACAACTAAACAGTATCGAACATGAATGAATTTTTTTCGAGTTCTTTTGGTTCTATACTTAAAAATACAAAAACTAAAACGTCTCAGACCATACAAGGTCAGTCTATATATGAAAGTTACAGACAAAATTTCGGGATTTGATATCTTAAAAAAAGATGACTATTTATACTTAGATGGATTACATAAGATTCACTTAGAGGTTTTTAACAAAAAAGGTAATATTCAGAGTGTGCTAAATTTAGATGGTAGAATTAATATTAAAAAGACAGCTGCTTCTCTTAAAGAAAGACGACGTATAAATCTTTAATTTAAATGTTCTAAAAGACCCTACAAATATTTCTAAGTCAGATTTACCAAATGGTCGAGTGCTTAGAGAAAGCTTAATATCAGGAAAAAAAGGACATTTAAAGGTTGAATCTATTTTGGATGGAGATCAGCTAATTACTGTTATATTAAAAAGTGGATTAAAAAAGTAATCTAAATTCAAAGAATAAAGGAATTATACGATGTTCAAAATAGAGAGAAGGCTAAGTCGCTTGGATTATTTAAAAAGATTAAAGAGTGAGAGCTTAAATGAATTATCATCTCAAGATGAGTCGATATCTAATTATTCAATAGTAAAATTTGATAACTTTACTATTGGTCTAAAATATTTTAATGACGCTTATTTTCCTCCTGTCGTTGTATTTGAAACAGATAAACGCATATTTATCGGGTTAGATAAAAAACTTTTTCAATTAGATGATTTTGGTCGCTTGTTGGGAGAGGCAGATCTTGATTTCTATATATCTGAAATAATCCCTTTTAATGATGTTGGCATAATAGTCCTATTTGAGATTGGAGCTTGCTTCTATGATCTTAACTTTAGGTGTATGTGGAATATCAGCCTTGATTTTATAGAAGATTTTAAAATAAATAATGATGCACTAATTCTAGACACTAATTCAGGTCAAATTGAAATTGAAGTATGTACAGGTAAGTTGAAGAAGTAGTGTTTTTTATATACAAAGAAGTAAAGTGTTATTGTTGGTAGAGATTGTCGAATTATCGTCACGTTAGGCTGTGCTTAGAAGTGCTTAATTGAATACTTAACTTATTGATATATTGGAGAATCTATCGAATCTTCCAAATTCAAAAAGAAAAACCCAGGCTTGTCCTGGGTTTTCTTTTTTAACCTGAAGATAAGCTCGATTTAAACATGTATTCTCCCGGTTTGGGAGGCGTTAAATACCACGATGGTATTTAATGCCGAACTATCCAGCGACGACCAGGATGGGAGGAGTCGGGCAAATTCATCGCATACCAGCAGTAAATTAGTACGTCGATACTTTTGGTAGTTTCAGTTAGTTAAGAAGCTATTTTGTATGATTAATGTATGTTGGCTTTAGAATCATTAGTACTATTAATAGATAGAGTCGATGCATATAAAGTAAGCTAACAATAGAGGCCAGAAAGTCATCTTACTCCGCGAATATGACCTCGTTACATACGTTTCTTAGTGTAAGATGCTAATTTGTCGAAAAGTATCGACGTACCATATGAGTAATCTTTCCAGATGCTTTTTCTTTACGCATGGTCATGCGTAAAGACACCTGAAACTGAAGGTACTAGGGAAAACATTTGTCGACCCAGATGGTTATCACGTTGTTATTCAGAATGCTGCTTGGAAAGAATAAATCATCTTGTCGTAATTTTGCAGTAGTTAGATGCTTAGTATTCATTTCAGTTAGTTGTACTTCATAACTTGATTTATTCATAAGTTCCTGAATATATTCATTTCTATGTCATAATATGACGATGAGTACACGTATGAAACTATATCTATTTCTTATATTCTTGTGTGCTTCGCTTAGAGCAAGTGACCTTAAGTCAAATCATAAAGATATTGATGCCGTTAAACTAAGTGACTTCCAACTTGTTAATATCGTGTGTAATGAAGAAGACACGGTTGATGTTGTTACATGTGAGTATATTGGTGACGGCTTTTTTGATGGTGCAACTGCCATTTGGAAGATAAACAAAAAAAGAGTCGAGAGGCCTAGCTTTGATGTCAGCACCTTAAAAGAGAAAAATGTTGTAGAGCTATTCAAGCAAACAGGTGATAAAGTAATTTTAAGCAAAACTTATGTTTTCTATAAAAAACATGTTGGTTTAAATCTTAAAAATGGTTTTAAAGAAATTCCAAATATAGTTTACTTTAATAACCAGTCATTTCAAGAAAGCATAGAGCTAAAATATCCGCTTGATACCTCAAAAGCTAAGATAGAAGTATACCTAGAAGAAAAAATACTAGGTGATGCTGGTTTTAGCATTCAAAGTAATCAGATTAATTTAAAGCTAAATCATCTTTATGATAAAGCTAATGTGAAGCTTGTTTACCGCGAAGGAGATTATAAGTCTGAGCTTTACATGACTTATATAAGGGGAGATGGAGTAGTCAAACTGCCAAAAAAGTTTGAAGGAAAGAATGCCTACATTAGCTTTGTTGAAGAAGAAATTGAACGATGGAAAACTGTTTCTCAGAAAATTAGTGATGGTGAGCTTCGAAACTTATTTGATGGAACCTATTTTATATTTATCGATGGTGAGGATCAGCAAGGGAAGTTTGTACAGATCAAAAATGGCAAAGCTGTTGATTTGCATAAGCTAACATTTAAGAATAACGATTACAGCGAAACGTTGAAGTATTACACCTTGGATTCGGCTCCTGCTATCCAAGGAGGTTCTTTTACTTATAAGTCGGGTACTAAGGTCATCTATGAAAAAATAAACTCTGGTGACTCTCGTGGTATATCAATACCGTTAGAGCTTAATCAGACGATAGAGAAAACGTTGCTCTTCGTTGTTGTGAAATCAAATAAAGAAGTGAAGGTCCATCCATATGACTTAAGTAAGATATATGCAGATGCTTCTGATACTGGACTCGAAGTAAATACTATCGTTGAAAAAGGTAGTGATGTGTTTATTTCTTATTGGTATTTTAAAAATTAGTAATTGATTATTTTCTTATTTTTCATCTTAGTGAGTAGGAGTAAGTAAGTGTTAAATAACTCGAATTCAATACTGAAACTATATTTTAACCCAGTTTCTTATTTTGAAGAAAATAGCAATGGCCCAAATCGCTTCATATTATATTTCTTCAATTTTATGAATTGTTTTGCAATTCTTTATTATAATAGAATGCTTGACTTTAAAACGCTTGAAATACCATTTGCTTTTAATAAAGAGAGCTTTTTTTATACGTATTACCATAATCCAAGTTGGACTGATTTATTTACATACACGCTACTTTTCAGTTTTATTTCATACTTTCTTCTGTGGTACCCCGTAACTTGGTGGTTCAAAAAGAATCTTCATTGGTCTGGGGTCAAGGAAGCTCGCTCAGATAAGATTAGATACATTCTAATTTTGTTCAGTACATATTTTACTATACCAATAATTATTACTATTCCATTTTATGTATTCATCTATAGTGAACCAAAAAGTGCTTTAGAAAGCTTGAATCTACTTTTCTGGTTGTTTATAGTTTTTGGAATTATTGAAACTTACTTTTTTTATAAAACGATAAAACGTCTTTTTGTGAACATCAATAACTGGGGGCTTTTATGGTTTGTAATAATACCTATAATATCAGTCGTGAGTGAATTCTTTAGTATATATGAGATGAATATATGAATAAAAAGTTGATTATTCTAATCTCTCCAAGATTTGAAAGGGAAATAGAGTGTCCAACTGGCCATAATCGTCAAATTTTACAAAAAGGTCCGTTTGCAAATTATTTTAAAAGCAATACGGAGCGATTTCTTTTTGTGTTATTCACTATCCTTACTTTAGGAGGATATGCTTATTATTTGATAAAGAATGGCAACAATATCAGGATTAGAAAGCTCCTTGATAGTGGTTATCGTTTAAAGTTCGATTCTGATATTTTTTATGTGAAAAAACATGTTGGTTATCGGTTTATTGATTCAAAGGAAGGAGATAAGGTTCGTTTCGCAAGGACAGGTAGTGCGGATGACACTTTAAAACTATAGATGAAGGTTTTTTAGGAAGATATTTATATGAGAATTAATTATAAAAAATCTATAATGTTAAAGTGGTCCATATACTTCGTCTTTGTGTTACCGATGTGCATGACATTGCTACTCTTTTGTTTTCTAATTGTAGATGATGAGAGCTTAAGTAGAATTCAACAAACTGCTGTCATTGCCTTAGCGCTTCTTTCTTTAACTACAATGCTAGGAACAGCTTTTCATATCTTTTTATATGGAAAAAAAGAAATTTATATCGAAGTGGATGATCTTCGTATTACATTTTTTAATGGCCTATTTTTTAAAAAACATACTTTCTTGTTAGAGGAACTAGAGTCTTTTTTTATTAAAAGTATTTACGGTAATAAAGCTTTAGTGTTTCAAACTATACATAACAGAAAATATGATTTCCCATTTGCCCATATTGATAGTTACGATGAAAAGAAATTGCTAGAGCTTTTAAGTAAATATAAGAAATTATAATAAACAGTACGTCGTTACTTTTGGTAGTTTCAGTTAGTTAAGAAGCTATTTTGTATGATTAATGTATGTTGGCTTTAGTATCATTAGTACTATTAATAGATAGAGTCGATGCATATAAAGTAAGCTAACAATAGAGGCCAGTAGGTCATCTTACTCTGCGAATATGACCTCGTTACATACGTTTCTTAGTGTAAGATGTTAATTTGTCGAAAAGTATCGACGTACCATACTATAGACTTATGAGAATTAAAACGAAGTGGCCATTCTATTTCCTAATTCCGCCAGCTCTATTTGTCGCTATCTATTTTGTGATGACAGTGGCAGGTTTCTATATTGGTCATCAAAGAGATGTTCAAGGTGAAGCCGTTCATCGTATTTATATTGTGGAGGGAGCAATACACACTGGCATACTACTTCCTATGCATCTAATAAGTCCGCAGTTGAGGTCATTTATAGTAGAGGAAGGATTGAATTTTAATTATGTTGAATTTGGGTGGGGGGATCGTGAATTCTTTTTGAATGTGCCAGAAATGAAAGATCTTACGCTTCCTATTTTTACAACGTCTTTATTTCTCCCTAGCTCATCTGTCATGCACGTGACTCAATATCAAAATTTACCGAAGAATGCTTATAAACTATCTGATGTTAAAGTCTCGCCAATGCAATTGAATATTATATTAAATTTTATAGAAGATTCTTTTAAGTTAGAAAAATCACGTCCTATAAAAATTCAAGTAAAGGGATACTATAATTCTACCCAAGTTAAGGATAGCTTTTATGAAGCTAATGGAAGCTACCATATGTTTAATACTTGTAATATGTGGACGGCCAGAGTTCTCTTTGAGGCGGGGATTAAGACATCCGTATTTACTCCGTTTAAATACTCAGTTTCAAGGTTTATTAATAAAGATTAAGATCTTCTTATTCATAATGTGACCTATGTCATATTCGAGTACTATTGTATAAAGAGATAATATCGATATAAGAACATAAGGAGGTTCCATGAGTAAGCTAATGATTTGTGTTGATATAACTGATGAGTCTATCAATGCCTATAAGAATCAATTAAAAGATTTCGACTGGAATCGTTGGGATGAGGTTCATCTCGTGCACGGATTTGAAACTCAGGTCTATGCCGATACTTTTTACTTCGCTTCTTATCCGCTTGAAGGGCAAATGGGAGATATCGAAAAATCAGTTTCAGATCTCTTGTTGGGGCTTTCTAATGAAATCGTCGCTGAAGACTATAAGGGAAAGGTATTTGGAAAATGTCTCTTTGCTAGTTCTGCAAAGGTTGCTCTAAAAGAGTATGCCGAAGAAAATAAAATTGATGAAATGATCATTGAAACAAGAGGTAAGCATGGAATAGCTGCGCTATTTTCAAGTTCGTTTGCCGAGTATATGGTGGGCCATGCCCCTTGTCGTCTTATGATCTTACGTGAAGTTAAATAAGAGGTGATTGTGAGGAATTTGGTATTACTTTTTACGCTATTTCTAGCTTACTCTTCATGCTCAAGCGTTAACACTGAATCTCGCCAGCATTTTGAGAATAAGAGCATGAGGCATGGAGTTGTACCAGTGGCCGAGAGTGAGGATAAGACTCCTGTGACACGTATTTATAGTGCCGAATCAGTTCTTAGAGGCAGGCGCATTTATATGAATAAGTGTTCTCAGTGTCATGGTGAAAATGGTAGGGGTGTTGATAAGGTTGATCTTCAAGAATTATCTAAAGAAATTCCTAATTTTAATTTCTACTTACTTGTTTCTAGTTATAAACAGAAAATGCCTGGATGGAAGAATGTTTTAACTGAAAATGAAATTAAAGACCTTGAGAATTATATTTATTCGCTTGCTAAGAAATAAGAAAGGCCCCAGTTTAAAGTGGGGCCAATATATTAGTTTAATTATCTATTTGAGTGACCTTGGTGTCTAGGACGATAACCTAGGGCCTTAAATTCTTCTTTTAGTACCTTTTTGAGTTCCTTCTTATCGATTACTTGTCCAAAAGTCGTATAATCAAAGTAAGTGTAACGGTATAAAAACCATTCTTTGTATTCTTTTGTTAAAACTGAATCAACACCATCAATTGTTAGAAGATCCATCCAATTAAGCTTAACTCCTACCTCGACACTTTTTCTTTCAAGCTCTCTAAGTCCTGCTTCCGATATTTTGTGAACTCTATCACGAAAACCTGGCCCATTACAAAGACTTCCATCTTCATCCATCTTAGTTAGAATAGACATTAAGTCTTCATTTGAAACATGCTTATAGGCCGGAAGATAATTCTTAATTAACCATAGATCTCTTGTGTTACCTGAAAGTACACTGTAGAGACGCTTACTTAATTTAAGTTGGCGCTTGTGATCAATTCCTGAAATTCCATTCTTATCTTTATTTCCGTTTTCCATCACAAGAACGAATCCTGCAAAAATTGGTGCAAGAATTGGTAAACCAGCACCTAGTGAGACTCCAATAATCGCTCCCGGGATATAGGCAGCAAAACCACAATAAATAAGATTCTCTTTTAAATTCTTCTGCTTTGAGAAACATTCTTTAATCATCTCTCCAGGGATTTTTGATGGAAGATAGCTTGTTGATTTAGTTCTAATTTGAATATCTCTTGCTAGTTCATTTTTACAGTTAAAGGCAAAAGTTTGAGTTGCCAGTAGTAGCGATAAAGTAAGTGCTAATTTTTTCATTTCTCATCTCCATTTTTATTTGTTTATTTTGTTTTTTGTTATGGAGGCAAGGTAATGGATATCAGAATTTATCTCATTTACATGAGGTGACGTTTTTGAAAATCGTGAATTTATTTCTTACTTAATGGTGATGATAAGAGCTAAGTTAATGAAAACACATTGCTTTCAATTAACTTATTCAACACGATGGCGCTTTCTCTTCTTGTTTCTGTCTGTCATTTCAAAGTCAAGCTGTATCCATTTAGTAATTGTATCGAATAGGCTGATTGTCTCTTTTACATCCAGATTATTTTGGAAGTGAAAAGGATACTTTTTCTCTAATGAAACTTCATTTCCTAGGGTCATTTTTGAATCATTTAAATATTGCCATGTAAGGTACTCTAGAATCTCTGCATCTCCATCAAAATAGATATGCTCCCATGTCGTCTTTATTTCTTGATTGGCAACTTGAGCAATGTCCAGATCAGATAGAGTAAGGCCTGCTTTGTTAAAATAGAACTCTAGCTTTGTGTCTTTGAGCCAGTATTTCTTGGATTGGATTATTGAAAAGAGCTTTTTAAGCTCTTCTTGTGTTAGGGCCTTTTTTAGATCATTAAAAAGAGAAAGGGCATGATGTCTGGCAAATACTTGTCCAAGGCGCATATTTGGCCTGTGGTCGGCCTGCGAGTGTTCTCTGTGGTCAAAGTATTCTTTCGTGGCAACTCTGAATGGGAATGGAGCACCTTCGCGTTTAATCTTTCTTCTTACTGCCTCGCCGCGAGACTCTGAACTCTTTAAAAAGTTACTCACATATTTACGATCTCTAATACCCATTAAGTCATTTCGTTGGCCAATAAAACCGTTCCATGTCGGATATTCTCCCCATAGTGGCTTTGGGCGCTGTCCGTGACACTCTAGACACTTCGCTTGATTGATAAGCCATTTCTTATTCTCTAGATCAAGGACGAGAAGCTCATAGCGAAGCTCTTCTTGATTCCAAGCGATGGCCTCAATTGAATCTTCTTCGTGTTGATCTGCTTCAAATGTTGAAAAGGTAATAACAAATGAATTTTTCTCATTCCAAATCACAGGCCTTAGCTTATTTGGTGCTGCTGGTAGAAGCGCCCCTGACTTATAGGCCAATGTCATATTTTGATAGTCTTCCTCCGGGATACTTTCAATAACTTGTGTAAGTGTTTGAAAGTCATTTGATTTGACCCAGTTGAGAAAAGCATCTTTGTCGAGGACCGTGGCCCTCGACATTGATGTGATAAATATCGTTAGAATGATATATTTAAGCATTGTGACTACTATCTTCTGTCGTTATAAGAATCGTAATCAAAGTTTTCAAAAAGTACGTCAATTTCTTCTTGTGTCCCGTAGCGAACTTCTGATTCGATGCTACAACGAGTAACATAAGTTGTTTCTTTATTGTAAATTGATGAGATTTTAAGTGTTCCTCTAAGATCATAGCTCTCCCAATCTGGGTTGTAGAGGTGAGCATCTAAGCTTGATGCAATTAGGCTCAGTGTCGAAGACTTGTCGGCCGACTGATGACTTAGTTCTAGAAGATATCCTGCTTTTGATAAGTTAGTTAATGGGTCGACAAAGTTCTTTGCTTCGAATTTGTAGTCAATTTTTTCAAGTGCTTTACCATCAATTGAAATTTCGTTAAATAGAGCTTCTCCAGATACATCTGAGTACACTTTTTTAATGACAAGCTTTTTGTTGAAATTACTGTAGTGACAAGAAGTTATCGTTTCGACAACTGTGTTAATGTCTTCGCCATAGTAATCATCGTATCCGTCATAAGATGCGAATGATGTGTTAGATGTAAATACAAGTGAAATAAGTAGAAGTAGGGAATTCTTCATTAGGTTCTCCAAGAAAAAAGTTTTGCTTGGAGAATTATTTAGTACGGATTTCTAAGCAGTCTGTCAAAATAAAACTATGTGTGCATTTAACTTTTTTCTTGGGTTTATATAATTACAGTTATTTATGCTAGTTAATTATTTTTGCTTTAAAATCATTTCAAATTTCCTCAGTTCTAGAATAGTGACAAAGCGGTCGGCTAACTCTGCCAATGCTGAATCTCTGATCGTTTTTGCTGGTATGACTTCACCTTTTACTCTCAAGTCACGAGTTGTTGTTGTCTGGACGAAGGTGAAGGATTGATAGCCTAAGTCGAGGGCCGCTCTGATTGTTGAACTTAAACACATATGGGTCATATAACCTATGAAGATTACTTTTTTTATGCCCAATTTTGTCAAATAATTATGAAGGTCTGTTTTTGCAAATGAATTTGGTAGGCTTTTTTGAATGACTTTTTCGTTATGAACTGGAGCTAACCTTGGAATAAAGTCCATTTCTTTTGTACCAATTCTAAATAATTTAGAGGTCTCGCTACCTTTGTGCTGAATATGGATAATGGGAATATGATAGTTTCTTGCTATTTTGAGCGCTTTTTCAGAAGCCTTTATTGATTTTTCCATTTCCCATAATTTCAATTTTCCAATAGTGTATTCCCTTTGAGCATCGATGATAACGAGCGCCACCTTATCTTTTGCTGTAATAGTAGATTTCTTTGGTTATGATGTGAATTCAACAAGTCTCTTTGGTATATTCTTCGAGAAGTCTGCCTTTGCTTGAGTTGCCATATATAATACTCCGATAGTTAAAATAATAATTTTCATAGTTCTCCTTTTTTATAATAAATTAGCATGGAATTAGTTGAAGGAGGCTTGCGTCTGTGCAAATTAATATTGTATAAATACAAGTATGGAAAATTGGAACGATTTAAAACTTATTTTATCTGTGGCCAAGAACGGTACTTTGACTGCTGCTTCTGTTGATTTAAATGTTGATGTTTCAACGATTTCGAGACGACTTACAGGTCTCGAAAAAGAGATTGGTAAATCACTGTTTACTCGAAAAGATCGAAAAATGATGCCTACACAATATTGTTTGAAGATAACAGAAGTCGCTCAGCAAATGAGTCGTGATATTAATTCGCTAATTAACGATAACTCAGATGGAATTATTCAATTTAATCTTACTACAGTGGAGAGTTTAGCGTTTTCACTCATTAATAGTGACTTCCTTAAACGCCTTTCTCATAACGAAAAGATTAATTGTTCGATCAATATTTCGAATGAGAATAAAAGTTTATTTGAAAGGCAGGCCGATATCGCATTAAGGCTAGGGAGGCCATCTTCTGAAAATAGTCTTATATCAAAAAAAATTGGCTCTATGAAATACGGTATATTCTCTAAGTCAAAAAGACTAAGCGAAAATTCGCCTTTTGTTGATTTTTCAGCTGATATTGCTGAGAGTTTTTATAGTTTTGAGCAAAGAGAATATTTAAATACTCATTTTTCTAATAAGTACGTAAGTTCAAATAGTGTTAATTTTATCCGAAATTTAATATGTAATCAAAGTGCTCATGGTATTTTGCCTGTTTTTATCGGTGACTCAATGGGCCTTTTCAGACAACACCCTCGCTTTAATGTCGAAAAAGATATCTTTATGATCTATCATTCAAAATGGAGATATCATAAGGGGTTTCATGCTTTTAAAGATTCAATCATTCGAGCTTTAATGACATCTCTTTGATATATTGATTTCTCTATACTGATATTGTTTAAAGAACAAATAAATTAGACCGATATAGTGTTGTCATTACAATTCAATAGAGGTCATCATAAAAGCAATTCTTTTTGTCATTTTAATTTTTTGTCTATCATGCCAATCTGGCCAGGAGTCTAATATTAATACTGAAAAATTAGATAAGTTCTTTGCAGTCTTAGAAAATAAGAAAGTCGCTTCGGGAAGCGCTATTTTAGTTAAAGCTGGTAAGACAGTTTATGAAAGAAGTTATCATTTTGATAAACAGCTAGAAGAACCTATTTTCCGTATCGGTTCTGTTTCAAAAATATATACAGCGGCAATTATTTTAAAGTTAGAAGAAGAGGGGAAATTAAAGCTATCTGATAAGCTTTCTCTTTATTATCCAAAGATAGACAAGGCAAATGCAATCACTGTTGAGGACTTGCTTCGCCACCGTTCAGGCATTCCAAATATGACTGATCTTGCTGATTACAAGGAGTATGCTCAAACTCACCAATCTGAAAGTCAGATGATGGAGCGTTTCTATCGCTATAAGTTAGAATTTGTTGCAGGTGAAAAGTATGAGTATTCAAATGCTGGCTATGTCATCTTAAGTTATATTGCTCAAAAGGCAGGAAATGATACGTATGCTAATTTACTTACTAAGGTATATTGCTAAACCTCTCTCTTTAGGTCGTACTTTTGTTTATGATGCTAAAAGTAGTCGATCTAATGAAGTCACTAGTTACTTCAAAAGAGCTAATTGGGAAAAAGCAACTAATACCCATCAGAGTGTTCCTCTTGGTGCTGGTGCCATTACTTCCACACCACTAGAAGTTGCAACTTTTCTTAGCGCCCTATTTAAAGAAAGACTTATTAATGCAGACTCACTTAAGAAAATGAAAGAGTTTATCGGCGAGGGAGAGTATGGATTAGGTTTAATGAAGTTTCCATATGCTGACAAATACTTCTTTGGACATACAGGTGGCGTCGATGGTTATGCATCTATCGCTGCCTATAATATTGAAGATGATATTGCTATGGTAAACCTAACAAATGCCTTGTCATTTAATTTTAACGATATGTCTCTTGCTCTTTTGGCCGGATTTTATGGCGACGATTTTGATATTCCTGTCATTCAAGAGTCAATCCTAGTTAAGAAAGAAATACTTGATCAGTATAATGGAACATATGGAAGTAATGATTTTCCAATTAAGCTTACTTTTAGAAATGAGAATGGAATTCTTCTAGGGGAAGCATCAAGTGATGCCCAGAACGAGATTCCTTTTGAAGCTTTTTCTAGTACAATATTTAAATTTCAACGTGCCCATATAAAACTCGAATTCAAAGATAATGGGAAGACTCTTATCTTTACGCAAGGTCAGGAATTTGAATTAAAGAAGCTTTAGGGGCTACTCTAATAAGAGAAAATTTAGCGCAGCTTCTGTCACAAATGCTTCGGCAGAGTTTAAATCGTATTCATTGTTATAATTGTCTGGGTTATATGCAATTACTTGCTTATTTTTTTGAATTTCTCGCCAACTTTGAACAATTAGCTCAATTCTCTCGTGTTCCATTAAGTTCTTATCTTGAGCAATTTTTGAAAGTAGCATGATCTCGTGTATCGCCTTTGGATCCATAATGATTTCATTTGTTTCTTCTCGCTCATCTTCTAGTGATTTATAGAGGGCGTCGACGTGATGCTTTAATAAAAGTTCTACAATTTGAATATTTTTTAAGCTCTCATCAAAGTTGAGTATTTCAGGTATTTTATAAAAGTCTAAATCATAAACGTTAGAAGGCTTATTTCTTAGTTTAACAATCTCATATGACACTGAAATCAGAGCTTTTAAGTATTCTTCTCTTTCTCTATCTTCAAGGCCTTCTTCTTTTTGAATCTTGTACAATTTCATGGAGTTTAATAGATTCTTCATATCCAATGAAATATCGTAACTTGGTGTATTCGATATTATAGATGACCTCGGACGCTTCTGCTTTGAGACGCTTGCTACCGAGTTTGTGAGATCAATTGCATGATTTATTTCTTCTAGCTTTGTGGCATACGTTGAAGTCGTAAATAATAATACTAAAGGAATAAATACTTTTTTCATTTAACCAATCTCCATCTTATTTGATACTAATATAGCAAAGCGGAGTCCAATATTTTTCATGTAAATACAGTGGGTTACGTTTTCTATATGTTCAAATATTTAACAGGTGTTTAAAAATAGAGTTCAATTATGTCTTAATTGGAGAAAAAGGAATTCACCTTAAGTAATTTTCTATTTAGAGATAAAATTCTCTGCTTTGTAAATCCCCATAAAGCTAATTCCTGTTGAAAAGTATTTGACCTTAGCGTTGTCTAGAAAAACTGTTGTAGGCGTGGCCTGAATTACTAGATCATGGCCAAGATCATTATCTTCGATAAAGGTAAAAGGATAGGGATTCTTTTTTAGAAACTTCTTTATCTGGGCAGTGCTTTCAAAGGGATTGACGGCATAGATTGAGCCTTTGGATATTTTTCCACTTTCAACTGACTTCTTTAATCGTAGCATTTCAATTTTACAAGGAGTACATGTTGTCATCCAAAAGAATGTAACCACCTTCTTGTCTGGTGGGAATTGTATGCTTTTAGGGTTAGCTTCAATTGTTTTGACAGGTCTTTTTGAAATATTCTTTTCTTTTAGTCTGAAGCTATTTGCGATACTAGGGCCTTGCTTAAAGGCAAATAGAGTTAATGCAATTATGAGAGCTAAATTTTGTAAAGAGATATACTTTTTCATATGCTATTAATTTTATCATTAGACGGCCGAAGCGCAAAATAGTCATCCAGTATCATAAAGATAAAAACTTTAGTATGTCAGTGAAGAATCACTAGTTAATCTTTATGTTCTACTAACAAAAATTTTTCCTAATTACCTTTTGTTTGATATTTCAAATTTATGTGATTTATTTTACAGCACTTAATTCTTAAACTATCATTTATACGATTGTTTTTTTAAGGTCGTTGAATTGTTGATAAACACTAATATTTTTAAGAAGAAGTTATTTCTGGCATCTGTTTTGGCCTTTATTCTTCTTAGTATTAGTTGTGCTTATTACTTCTCTAATAAGAATCGCAAGGCCGTCGTTGAGTTAAATCAGCGTATTGATCTCTTTGTGTCTGTTGTTGGAAATTTTGGCTATAACGGTCTAATTCATAATTTTAAAAATTATGTCGTTAGATATGATGAGAGCTACTATAAAAAGGCCGTCTCAAAGTTCAATGAGATTGAAATCGCATATAATCGCTCCAAAGAATATAACCTATCACATGAGGAATTAAAGTCTCTTGATAATCTATTTTCAACGGCCAAGGAATATCGAGATAATTTAGAGATATTAAAAAATCTTGATGCTTCTCTTACGGCGGAACAAAGAGATAATTTTGTAAGAGTTGATGATACCCAGGCAGACCTTGCAGCTAAAGAAGTTATTAGAATATTAGAGAGTAAGGAAGCTCAATTAAATGAAATATCTAAGAATATTTCGCGTTTTGGTGTTATTGCAATTGTTCTGCTTATTTTGGCGATGGCGGCCATGTACTATTTTGATTTATTAGTTCTTGATCGTACAAATAAAAAGCTCTCCCAGACAAATGAAGAGCTTCTGCAGTTTTCTTATCGTACATCACATGACTTAAGGTCTCCATTAACAACAATTAGCATTTTATGTGACTTGATCATTAGAAATATCGAAACAAAGCGATTTAATGAAGATGAGATAAAAATAAAAGTCGAAAAGATTAGAAGTCGAGTCATGCATTTGGCCGAGCTCATTTCAAGCCTTTTAGATTTAGCAAGATTAGATGTCTCTACCCATAAAGATGAAGAACTTGATTTTGAAACAATGATTTCAGATATTGTTATTTCAAATGAGTACTTAATTGAGAAAAATAATATCAAATTCTCTACCGATGTTGATCTCTCACGTGGACACTCTTCTCAGAGAGTAAGGGTCTTTCAGATCTTAAGTAATATTATAGTTAATGCTGTTAAATACTATGATGTTAATAAGAGTGCTCCATTTGTTAATGTTGAAATGCATGATGACTATAATAATCTCTATATAAAGGTTGCTGACAATGGGGTAGGGATTCCATGCAATGATAAGTCTGAAGTTTATGAGCAATTTGTGCGCTTTAATGAAGACAAGTCAATTGGTACTGGAATTGGAATGTACATCGTTAAAAAGTCTGTGGATTACTTAGGTGGAACAATTGACTTTACTACTTCAAATGAAGGCACAACTTTTAAAATTGTTATTCCTACTACTGTTGTTAATTCTAATCATGATTTAGTGACAAAAGATACGTCAAATAATCTGCTACATTAGTATCTAGCTTGATATTGAATAGATTACATCTGGTGAAATAGTTATTTCGCCGTCTATCTTCTTTTTAAATCGGTAAAGAAGTGATTTAAAGCTTGTTTCTGCCTTGAGATAGTCGCAATCCTCTCCATAGATCATTAAAATAAGCTCTTGTCTGTTAAATCTTGCTTCTTCTAGAGCATTAAAAAGTATACTTTCTTTCTTACTAAGTTTTCCCTTTATTTTTGACGGGCCCTGGTTAGGTTTTTTCTGAATTAACTCTGAAACGAAATTATAAAAGGGGTCCTTCATTGAAGAATTCACATCTGCTTCTATTATTTTCGAGTAGTCCTCACGATAAAGTTTCTCTGAAAGAAGATAGAAAAGCGTACGATTTAATAAATTATTCTTCTCACCTTTTAATAGGTCATGAGTAGTCTTTAGTTGCTCTTGTGACAGACTCTCTATATCAATGTGTTCTAATAGATCCTTATCTATTTCTTTTAAAAGGGCCTTTATCACTTGATTGACTCCTTACTGGCAAACTCTATCTTTTCATTATTAGATAGGGTATATGTTTGCGCCTCTTGATCAAATTGAATTAATCCATCATCTTTTTTATTAATTCTTGAAATTAGTGTTGTTAAGCGATTCTTTGCATCGATTTCATCTATATTTGGATACAATTGATCGATAAGTTCGCTAAAGTGATAAGGCCTGTGTGCAAGGAGGAGGATGAGTTGATCGCTTAGCTCTCCTAACAGATTCACTGCTGTCGTCCTGTTTAGTCTGATTCTCCAGGCCGTTGTTAGAGAGTCATTATTTATTTTATTCTTACCATTGAGGTAGAGGTTTTCAATTGCTTTAGTCGATTCTTTTATTTCTTTAAATTCATAACGATGAAGCTCTTCAAGCGTCTTCATTGCATTAAATTTCTGGTTAAGACAGAATTGAGTCTCACAAAGGTGTGTCAGCGCCTGGGCGTATTGAAGAGTATTATTTTGATCCTCAAGAAGCTTAAGAGCTTTTTCGAGGTAGCGAAAAGCGCTTCGTTGTGCACCTACTTTATGAAATTCATCTGCAATATTAACACAGATATTTGCAGCACTTGTGAACGACCCTCTCTTTATCAGTATATCAAGAGCTTCAATATAATTTGAAAGTAGTCGCTTTCGTATATCGATATTTCCTTCTGCTGTAATGGTATTCATTTGTGCATTTAGGGCCTTCTTTTGTGCTCCAATTTTCATATATGAATGATGGGCCATGAGAAAATTATCTTTGACTGCTAAATGATCCTCTTTTTGAGCAGCGATAAGTGCCATTGCAAAAAAGAGGTCACCTAGATAAGGTGAGTCTCTAAAATTATCGATGCTCTTAATTTGATATGATCTGTTCTCTAATATTGCGATACGGGCCTTCAAGAATACATCGAAGAACGAATCCTTTGTAAGTGTATCTTGCATACGCTTAAGCTTTGCTAAGTCATTAAGGTAGTACGACATCATGATCTGAATATAGATGAAGTCTTCACTGTGGTATTCAACTTCAAAGAAAAGCTTTGTTAACTGGCCGATGTCGGCGTCAATCAAATGTGAAGGCTTGATCGAGTTTCTCATTAGTCCCAAGTATTTATAAGTGGAATGCTTCCTTTTGTACTATCTGATTTTTTTAGACTATAGAATACTCTGGCCTTAGAGTCTCTATGTATAGCATCAGCAAGTCTTTGGTTTCTACTACGTCTTGAAATACTTAACATATCTGTGAAGAATAATTCCTTTATATCTGCAATGATCGAATACTGATCATCGAGCCTTATTTCTAACCTTGGACTAAAGTCTTGGAGCGCATTATTAATTTTAACAGTCTTTCGAAATTTATTCTTAAGATATTTCCCCTTAATTGTAAGTAGAATCGTATCTTTTTTAATTTTAAGAGATGATCTTATTGAGAAGGTCTCTTCCGTGTTTTCAGCTTTGTTGCTACTCTTGCTACTTTTTAATCTTTTCTTTAAGAGTGAAATTAGGTCGATAGAGTCATTCTTATCTATTTCTTCACATTGGTTGATTTCGCTATAAGAGAGACCTTCCCAATTTGCAAAAATATAATCATGAGCTTCCTTGTCTGATTGTCCCTGACATTTGAAGCCGATAACAAGGTTTTTGTTGATTGCCATTCCTGTTGGGATATTTATTCTTTCTCTAAAATTTATAGAGCTTGACGCAATCGGGCCTCCTCCATTTCCATATCCGTTTCCACCTCTGATGATGGTTTGATCTTTGCTGTCATTCTTGAAGCTTCTTATGACTTCAATTGTCTTAAGATTGAACTTGTTATCATTATCTATCTTTATCTCTTTCTTCGTTAGGTATAGGTCATAGAGTTCCTTAATTTGAGAATCTGTTAAGTCCCCATTTGCCTTACCATGTGAATTTGGTATTTCTTCGATGAGGTTTTGTGACGATTTTTGTCGATAAGTTGATTGATAGTCTTTTGAGTACTTAAATCGAACATTATCTAAGTGGCCACGCTTACCTTGAATATAGTTATTAAGACACTCTTTGATATTTGAATGAGAAGAAAAAATTGATTTTTGCATGATACGATCATAGGAAGTTGCAATACCAACGATTTCATATTTACTTTGATTTAAATCATTATTTTGTAATAGAGGAGAACCACTCATACCTGGAACGATACTTGATGGAGTTATAATCGAACGACTGATGAATGATTGACGACTCTTTTCATGATCCTTTTCTTTTGAGTCTAAGTTAATTGTACACTTATTGTGAGAGATCAAATCCATAATTGAGTTCATTGTACCAATTTGATTGTGATGATTTTGCTTGTAAGGAACTGGTTCTGTCGTTATGGCCTTAATTGCTTCAGAAATGGGAACAAATAGTGCGTTACCTTTATAAGGCTCAGGAGAGCTTGGATAAAAATTACAAGAAAGGTCGTACATATTACCAATTTGTATATATGAAAGTGTTTCACCAGTCTTTAAATTTTCAAATAGTGGCCTATTATTATAATTTGTTGATTTCTTTTCTCCAAAAGTAAACTCGTCTTTAATTAGACTCCTTGGAGAGTTATTCATTCCATGAGTATAAAGACTATTATTCTTTGAGTTATAAATACCAAAGGTCTCTTGTATTGTATTGTTGACTTCTATGATGGTAATATCATGGTTGGCACAAGAGAGGGTTTTATTTTCTTCAATAGGGTGTAGCTCCCCACGGTAGATGAAAAACTTATTATCACCATCTACTAAGTGAGAATTTGTGATGATGAACTTTTGGCCTTCACTTTGTACCGTAAAACCAGTTCCTGCAATAGGCATGTCACTATCGATATAGTGTGAGCCAATAACAACAAGAGATTCCTTATCTTGGATGTGATGCCTTTTATAGTATTCGTAGATCGATAAATTATCGACATCTTTACCAAGTAAGATTTCAGTATAGGGGTCTGCTTGTGTAACAAGTGATAGGCCCATCAATGTCGTTAATATTGCTCTATATATACTTCTAGACATAGCTATATAGAGAGCAAAGTATATGCCATTATTTCCCTTTGAAAATGAGATAGTTACTGATTGAATTGTTTAAATAACAATCCCCTTGTCTAGACTTTAGTCAGTTTTTAGAAGAAATAACGATAAATATGCATGATTTATTGGCACTTTATTTGCTTAGTTAAATATATGATGAAATCTCTAAGAAACTTAACGATTATAAGTACGCTATTTCTATGCTCAAGCACAACCTCTGTTGTGGCCAATGATTTATACGGCGTTGAGGCCGGGGTGAAAACAAATCTTGGTAATTGGTATAAAGACGCAAGTCTAGATGAAGGCCCTGTTACTCTTACCTTTAGGGCCGATAGTAATGGGGAGTTAGAGCTCTCCGAATTGGACTGGATGCAGTTTGAAAAAAGATATCAAAGAGAAGAGTTTGGTGGAGTTGAGATTGCTCTAAGGGCCTTAGGGGCGAGGTATGAGAAACTTCATCAATCGATCGGTCAGCATGGGAGTATTCAATATGCTCACTTAGTTATCAGAAAAGCTTTTGTTCTCGATGATGGCGCAACAATTATTCTCTCTGGTGTTGCTAAGGCCAGTGATACATGGAGTATTCATCAGTTTAACGAAGAAGATGAGCGAAACCTGGGACGCTCTTATAAGCGAATGTATAATCAAGATTCGATTAACTTAGATATAGAAGCAACAGGGGAGATCCACTTTAAAATAGGAGATGGCCGTGCTAGGGCCTATGGCTACTATAAGCAAGGTGATGAAAGAAGCTTTAAAACAGAAGATAAGAAATTTAATTATACCTATCAAAGAAATGAATATGGTGCCGGTATTGAGTACAGGCCAAGTGAGAAATCAAAGCATACCTTTGGATTTAAAGTTAAGCGCAATGAATTTGATGAAAATTATGGCAAGGGAAATCGCCAAGTTGATGAGACTCAATTCATGTTAACTTACCAATACCGCTTTGATATGGAGGAATTCTTCTTTGGGAAGTCGTATGAAGTTGATACGAAGAAAGGTGATCAAGAATATGATGAATATGTAGAAGAAGAATTAGATCTTCCAGAATTTTACTAATTTTAAATAGGCCATATATGAAGAAAGTATTATTATCAGTTTTATTATTTAGCTCTTATGTTTTTGGGGAAAACCTAAATATCAATCATGCTCACTTAAATGAAATTGTTGGGGATAGCGATGCTATCTTTAAGCCAATTGATATTAAAGAGCTTGAATTAGATGATGAGTCATTACTGGATGGTATTCGAAAACGATTTGTTATTTCTTATTCACAGCTCAATCGATCTGAAATGGACACCTCGTATAATGTTTCGCGAGATGGTGAATCCGTCTATGACGTATATGATGAAGACTTTAATCACTACCTTGAAGAGAACTTAAAATTTAAAGAAGGCCATAAAGTCACAATTGAATACTTAGTTACACAAAATTTTAGTATTGAATTAGCTGATACTTACCGCCGCTATAATATGTCTGGTCGACATGTTGGCGTAACAGAGGGGGGCCTTTTAGAAGATGACCGCTATGATGTCTATGAAGCAAAGAATGTAACAATATTAAATGATATTCAGCTTGGGATGAAATATGCGATTCGTTTAGTTGATACACCTAGCTTTCGTTTTGAAATAAGCCCTGGGGCCAGTGTCGGACTTGTGCACGTCTACTCAGATACGAAGACATATTATAATGGTGAAAAATACGAAGAGAACCACTTTAATGATATTGGTGGTTACTCTTATGGTGTCTCACTTGAGGCCAAGGCCGTCTTCTGGGATAATTTCTTTCTTCAAATAGGTGTTGAGCAAAGAGATTATGTCCTCGCTCCGATGTCACATGAAAGTGGCGTTTCCCAACAAATTGATCAAAGTGGATATAATTTCTATATTGGGGCCGGAATTAGA
Organism: Halobacteriovorax sp. CON-3; assembly: GCF_043196995.1. NCBI lineage: Bacteria > Pseudomonadati > Bdellovibrionota > Bacteriovoracia > Bacteriovoracales > Halobacteriovoraceae > Halobacteriovorax > Halobacteriovorax sp. CON-3. The sequence goes on along the minus strand of NZ_JBEBNA010000001.1, from coordinate 520,582 downwards.
TTTTAATGACATTTTCATTGATAAAAAAAGGGATCCTATGGATCCCTTCTATATTCTACTTTCTAAGGTCACTTAAACGACATTTATATGATTTGAAAACTAATCTTGATTTTTCTTCACAAGTTACATTGTAGAAGTGAGTTCCACAAGTTTTTCTATCCGAAGAACAAGTCGCTTCATTGATATCATATAAGGCATCAAAAATATCTTGGGCCTCATTTCCTTTTACTGTTTTTACAAGAATATCACCATTTGAAAATGCACCAACTGTACACTTCGTTCTTTTGAATATGTCCGTACATAGGATTTGGTCAAGCTCGATAAGACACTTTTTTCCACTACAATCTGGTGCTACAGTTGATTCAAGAGAAAGAAATAAGTTCTTTGCAAGATCTTTTTCAACCTTGAAGTCAACAGCATTGGCCATTAGTGCGACGAGTGTTATAATTAAATACTTCATCTATTCCTCACTTTCTTCTAGATTGTGATAAACTGTTACGACATCGTCATCTTCTTCAAGTAGATCAATTAATCTTTCAAATTGCTTTAATGTGTCTTCATCATCAATTGCTTTGTGATTAAGTGGAACTCTCTCAAGCCTTGCTTCTTCAGGTGTGATTCCAATCTCTTGAAGTTTCTTTTGGATATCTCCAAATGACTCTACTGGTGCAATAATCTCAAATACACCATCTTCAAGTGTAATATCTTCTGCTCCAGCATCGATTACTTCGAGTTCAAATTCATCGTGGTCAGATACATTTTCTTCGTTAACTAAGAAATTTGCTTCTCTTTTGAAAACGAACTCTAGTGATCCAGTTTGCCCAAGTGATCCTTGAACTTTATTGAAGTAACTTCTTACACTTGCTACTGTTCTTGTATTATTATCTGTTGAAGCTTCAACGAATACAGCAACGCCACCAGGGCCATAGCCTTCATAATTAATATCTGTATAACCGACACCATCTCCACCTTGACCTTTTTTGATCGCACGGTCGATATTGTCTTTTGGAACGTTAAACTTCTTACAACGATCAATCGCAACCTTTAGAAGAAAGTTTGTTTCTGGATCGCCACTTCCACTTTTAGAAGCTAAGAATACATCTTTTAGTGCTCTCGTGAATACCTGTCCACGGGCCTTGTCTGCTGCGCCTTTTTTGGCCGCAATTTTTGCTGATTTTCTTCCCATAAATCTCTCTTACGTTAAATTATTATTCTATAGTTTTAGTCAAATCATCATAATTCGTCTAGTTTTAGGCCTGTTTATTTAAGCTAAGTATCCGATATATGTATAACTAATAGTCAGCAATGAAGTATATTCAAAATATGACACTCTGTGTTTTTTAGGTGTTAATCTGTGCTCAAAGGAAGAATATTATGGGTAAATACTTTGCATTAACACTTATCAATTTGAATCTCTTTGCTTCGTTTGGAGGCCTAGGTGGCATGGGGGGATTTGGCCCTGATATCGATCATAATCCTACATATCGCCATCGTTCTCAAAATCAAAAGCTAGAGGTTGCAAAGTGTTCCATCAGACGTGGAGACCGTAATTTCGACTTAAATAAAACAAATTACCAACTAGATGATTTGTTCGCATTAGTGTCGACGACTAGCAAGGGCAAGGATGTTATCAATAAGATCAAGCCTCTTTTAGAAACAGGTGAGCTAAAGATCAAAAATCTCTCGCAATATGAAAGGCAACGTCGAGGACTATCTCAAAGAACTTCAGCACTCTTTGATTTCACAATGGAGACTCCAACAATTTTCATTGGCCTTGAAGATGAGCTGGGCCTTGTTGCGCACTTCTTTGTTCATGAAGCAACTCATGCTCTAGACGAGCTAATTCCACAAGAATACGAAGTTGATATGATTTATTATAATACATTTAAAGACTTTCAACGATTATTTGGCCTTGATATAGAGCCAATGAAAGAGCTTTCACCTTATGAGACTTCTAAAATGTATGAAATCTATGAATTAAAAGAAAGAAACCGCGCCCAACACGCATATCGTGCTGAGCGCTTCGCTTTTGATCAACAGGGCATATTCACGAATCAAGTTTTAGAAGCTAATGATTGTTACGAAGAATATATTTCGCAACATCGAGAGAGAAATAAGCTTAAACTCTATCGTCATACTCCTGATGATCATATTTTCAATGCCTATGGCATTAATAAAGACTATCTTTAAAACTCATAGCTTGCACTAATGCCATAGCTACGTGGTGCCTCTTTTTGTGTATAGAGGTCGTCTTGCCACGCTGGAGGCATATTGGCGAAATAGTAACCACGAAGTGAGTATGTTTCATCAAAGATATTCTTGCACCAAATTGAGATATCTAAAGACTTATAACGATAACCAACTTTCGTATCAACTAATTGATAGGCCGTTGACTTTAAGTCGTGAGAGTTTGAAAAATAAAAATCATCAGATGCATAGAAATTGATATCCCAATACATACCGTTCTTGTACTTGTAATTTAAATTGAGGTTTACTTGGTAATTCGGAGCATGAGGCATCTGTCTGCCATCGAGATCTCTTGTTCCGATATTGTAATCACCATACCTTGTTTCTAGAAGGCCTAGTCCCGAGCTAACACTTAGGCCATAGGTCTTAGTCAGGGCCGCTTCAATCTCTGCTCCGTAATTGAAACCACTTGCCGCATTATCTGTATAGAAAGTAAATGAGCTAGGGTCCATTGGATCATCTTGAAATGATGTTTTTACTTGTGCATTGTTTCGGTACATGAAAAAGAGAGAACTACTTAGTGAAATCCCTTTTTCTTTTAAATGATATTTTTGACCAAGTTCAAATGAGTAAAGATCCTCAGGTCTAAATTCTTTACGTGTATCCGGGACAGCCGACTGTGTATTGATTCCACCAGGCTTATATCCCTTAGATAATTTTAAGTAGGCAAGATCTCCAAGTAAACCTTTCTTAGATAGTGTAATATTTAGGCCATACATTAAATCTTCTGGTGAAAGTTTTGTTTCTATTCCACTTTCTTGCGCTTCAAATTCGACATTGCGATATTCGATACGGCCACCATAATTTATTTCAACTGCTTCACTTAGGTCTTTCGTTTGTTCGGCATAGATTGAGACTAGTTTAGTGTCGACTTCTCCATCGATACTTTTTCTAACCGCTGAATCTTCATATCCTATTTCTTTAAAATCTTCATTTGATGACTTTAGATAAACACCGATAGTACTGCTTTTTGATGAGATTCGCTGATCAAGAGTAAAGTCTTCGCGCTTTCTTGGGAATTCAATATTGTAGTCGTAGTCAGCATTCCATCCAGGGATTGTATTCCAGTAAGGGTTATTACCCCAGTCTTCATCATAGCTATAGTATGAGTTATTTTTAAAGTGGGTAAGAATTGTTGTGCTTGTTAAGTTTGCACTAAGATCCTTTTCGTATTTTAGGTACTGGCCAAGAGTTTCACTCTTATCCTTTCCAGGTTTGTCTGAACGAGTTGTTTGGCCATTATCTTGCACAAAAGCATCATAACCGTTTGCCTTATCAAAGTAGTGAAGTCCAAAAGTAAGAGTTGAATCGATAAAGTCTTTAACTAGACTTGCACGAATATTTAATTCATCTTGGCCATTTGTATCGTTGCGTTTGAGGTATTCATTTTCCATGAAGCCATCACTGTCTCTCTTTGATAGACTTAGTGTCAGCCCTGTTGAAGGATTAAGCATACCTGAGTAGCTAATGCTCTCTTCCCATGTATTAAATGATTCATATGAAAGGTATGTTTTAAACTTTGATTCCTGCGTCGGGTCTTGAGACTTTAGATGAATCATTCCCGCCATTGCACTTGGCCCAAAACGTGTGGCCTGAGGCCCTTTGTAAACTTCTAATTGCTTAATACCATTAAGATTTGTTGTTCCTGAAACACCAGTATAGTCGATTTCATCAACCATTAGTCCTACTGAGTAGTTTGATATTCCTTCGTAGGCCGACCTCTCGCCAATTCCTCTAATTTGAAAGAAGTTAGAACGTGAGCTTCCATTTGCCATATTAAGGTTAGGAACGGACTTAAATGATTCACTCAAATCTGTGGATTGTTCTTGTGAAAAGTCTTTGGCCGTCTTTAGAGATGTACTATTAGCGTCGCTATAATATTCTTTCTTCTCAAAGAGGCCGTAAATATAAATAGCATCGTCACTATTGGCCGAAGTTGTTTGTGCAAATGTTAGTTGGGAAATAAATACTAATATCAGTATTTTCATCTGAGTCTCCTTACGCCAGCATTACCTGGATCAAGTTAAAAGGTTTGACGGCCAAATCCGCTCTTCTCAGCCACATTATGGTGTAGCTCCCTTGGGTAAATTTTCGTATTAATTACATTAATATAATTAAAAGGGCAAATAAAAAGGCCAGCTTAGCTGACCTTCATATTTTAAAATTAGAATTTAACTTTGTAGTTTTTAACTTTTACAACGCCTTTTTTCATTTTCGCTGCAATGACAAGCTTAACATCTGTTGCACCCTCACATTCGTAACGAAGGTAAACATTAAATAGAGTTGCAGATGCCTTTTGCGGTTGAGGGATACATGCAGCAAGATAGTCATCTTCAACTGTTTCAACGATGGCCTTTACTTCATCACTTGCCATAAGTTCCTCAACAGTTTCTGCAAATACACGCTGAGACTCTTCAATTGCATCAAAGTCAGGCATGCTCATACCTGGAGGTAGTCCAATAGAGATACCAGCTTGTGCGTTAAGAGTTAGTAGACATACTAGAGCTAGAAGTACTTTTTTCATATATTCCTCACTTTTATTTATATTTCTAAATTGATTTACTAGATCCCATTTTGCTCAAGATAAAGCAAGTGAAGCTGTCATTGTTTGAAATAATTTCTTACTTAAATTCAGTAATAATATCGAATATTTCAGTGTAGCTAGTTGATTCAATGTCATCTGAAATTGATAGGTTAAAACGAGTCTGTATTGAAAAGTTAATGGCCGAGCAATAACTCTTTGCTGTGTTATTCTTAATTGTAAGAAAAGGAAGGCGTGATGTGAGGGGAAAAGGGACTTCTTCACATTCTATTGAGAATGAATCTCCACCACTTTCACTAGGTGCCACGACAATAAGTGAGTCGATAATTGAGTCACAATTTGGAAAGTAGAAAGGGGAAATACTTCGAGGGGCCAAGCTTATTAGGGCCTCATCATTTGCACCAAAGACACCTTCAAGCTCCAGATTCCAGATTTTAGGAACAGGTGAGAATAGGTCTTCTTCAGAAATTGTATAATTAAAATGTGCTTGATCTTTTAACTGGAGATAGCGTCCATCAGAGATTCCACCTGATCCATTTCCAAGTATCCATTCAAAATCATCAATATTAGTAAAAGACGGGATTCTCATCCTTATCTGTCTAAGTGTTGTCGATTTTCCTGTAAAAGTATGACGGTATGTCTGCAAATACCAACGATCTCCATCCACAGCATCATAGACAACTTGGTTTCTGATGCGTTGGAAGTGTCTAATTCCATTAGATGTGATGGCCTTAATATCAAGTTCATCGCTTGTATCTGTTTTGAAGCTTATTTCAATGGCCATACCTGCTTGTACACTAATATCTTCAATGTCGTAGTCATAGTTTGAGCTAAACCATGATGCACAAGAATAGCGGCCTTCATAAACTTGCCACGGATCGAGGACAAGTCCATTAAGGCCATTATCTGTATAACTCTCACATCCAAAAGAGCCACTCATATTACAAGTCGCGTAGATGCTAACAGCAATAAGCAGTGAGAATGTGAGAGTTATGCTTTTAATCATTAAGGTGCTTCGTTCCCATCAACACCAGTGAAAGCAACGTTGATCACTGCTGAAAAATCGCTTGAAGTTGCCTCGTCACCTGCTTCAAGAGAAATAATCCCTCTTACTGTAAGTGCTGAGTTATCAACTAGAGCTGAAAGAACTTTTGCGTTCGCTTCACCTGGGTTAGCCGCTGCTGAGTTGTATACTTCTGAAGCAACATCTGTGATTTCTTTCTTAGTATCAACCATGATGTCTCCTGCTGATAAGCTAGAAGATGCGCCACCAAGAGTTTGTTGTCCGTAAGAACCTAGGCCAGCTGAAATGAAGATCATTTTTTCAAGTGCTACTGATACATCATTCGCAGATGAAGTTAATGACTTAGAGATCTTTAAGTAGTCATTTTTGAAAAGTAGCATTTTTGATTTGATTTCAAATTTCACATACCTTACATTCGATTCACCATCTAAATTTCCAAGAGATAGTGATGCATCTTGCGTATGTGTTCCAAAACTTGTTGATTCAAGTGTCGCATCACAGTCGTTAAAAGATACATCTTGTCCACAGTCAACTAATGCAATTGATACACTATTAACTTTTGGTGAGAATCCACCTGAAAGTGTGATTGATCCATTTGCTGTTGAGTCTGCTGCAAAAGTGCTGAAGCTAAGAGCTGTCGCAAGAGTTGCAAGTTTAATTAATTTCATGTCTTCTCCTTAAGTAAATTAATTAGTTTGAATCATTACTGATTTTAATCCTAATGGTATATTTTTATGATTTTGCCAATTTTCGTAGTCAATGCCATAGAGAGGAATGGCCGTAAGATTTAACACCTCAGGGAATTCCTGACCTGGGAATTGTTCTGCAAATTGCTTCTTTAGTCCTCTAATATGTGACTTTAAACTTATTTCCGAAAGAATTGTCTTTCCTCCTGGAAGTAAGTGGTTTCTAATATTTGCTTTGAAAAGATAGAGCTGGTCTTCATCCACAACCCCGCGTGATTCAAAGCCAGTCATTGGGTCTGTGTAGATCAGATTCATTGTAAAGAAAGTGTATGCATTACCTTTATTGGCAACCGCATAAGCAAGTTTCTTCTTCCTTTTATCAAATTTTAAAAATCTTAACTGAGGTGATACCTGTGTCTGTTTCGTTGAATAGTAAATTTCTCCAACGATAAAAGACGTTGATCCATTTAAGTAATCAATTTTGTAACCGGCCTGAAAGCTTCCTATGTTTTGAGCTGCTGGAATATTAATTTGAAGGCCGTAGTGTCTTGTTTCTCCTGGGGCCAGGCTTTGCTCAATGGCAAAGCTTTCATTTCCTCTCTCATCAAGAAGAGACATAAAGGGTGCCAGTGAGAATTTTATATTCTGTCCAATTTTGTAAGGGAGGTAACTATAGCTTCCATCTCTAGACTGGATAAGTTCTGTCTTAATAATTGTGAACTGACATGTCTCATCACTCACATTTTTAACAACAATTTCACGCTTCTTATCTCCACCTTCAAGGTAGTGCTTGATTGCTGGGTGAGATTTCTTGCCATTGTCGTCTTTCTGGAGAACGAGACAAGCTGAAGTCGTAAGATTTGCACAAAGTAGAATGAGTGTTAAAAAGTATTTCATCATTATGACCTTTTATGACCTTCTAATTATTGTAAAAGAGGTTTCTAACTCTTTTGATTTGTAGTTTTTTACCGTTTTCATTTTCTAATTCAATGTCAATCGTGATCTCATTTTTTTGACTTATCAATGAGATCAGATCTTTAAGGTCAAGATTGATATCCCACAGGCCGGAATATACCTCTTGCGTTTCGATATCAACTTGATAACCATCAAGTTTTACCGAAATATTTGAGAGAATATTATATTCAGTTTCTGCCGAATCGAGAGTTAGAAGTGCGCTAAATTTAGGTGCACTAATAATGCTATTGTCAAACTCTGTAATGATTAAGTCTTGGATTGGAAGTGTATCCACATCAATTAGCTCAAAACCAAATGTCACGGTTTGCATATTGTCTCTAGGAAGATCAAGAGTAACTTCCTTTTGAATATCTTTGTAAATAGAAGAGTTTGCTACTGCACTCAATTTATACTGTCCATTACGAAGACGTGAATAATTAATTGTATTTAAAGACTTACCACTAATAGGGATGATTTCATTATTTTCATCGATTAGCTGATAAGTAATATCTCCTATAAGTGTATCGAAATCTTTATCATAACGTCCATTCTTATTGATATCATTGTAAGAGAATGTATTAATAGTAGAGATTTCTTTAAGAGCAAAATCAACGTATACCGTTTGATTCTTAAGAACTTTTGTTCCTTTATAATACTCTGACGACTCAAGTGATTTGGCCGTAACTTGTCGCTCTATAAGGGAGATATGATCAATATCTGGCTTGAGCTCATTAATTAGATACTTTCCATCTTTATCTGTTGTTGCACTTCCTGTAACGCTATAAATACTTAGGCCTTCAACACCTTTTTCAAAGTCTTCACAAGTTCCATTTAAGTTGCGATCGATGCAGATGCGACCAGCAATACTTCCGGTACGTTTTCCACCAAAGGCGTCTTCAACTTTTCTTGGAGTTTTTGCTCCAAAGCGGTATTGAAAACGAATTCCGACTTGATAGTCAATATCATCGTATTGGTGGTTATCTTCTGCTCTTGTATAGATCTCAAAAGAGTAGTTACTATCTGTTCCTGTACGGATACCAGCTTCAATATAATCGAGATCAGTTTCTGTCTGAGTAACATAATCTCTTCTTTGGCCTTCATCGTGTCCAATTCTTACGTAGGCATTTCCATTGAAGTGATTATTGTCGATATTATAATCAATTCCAATATTTGTGCGCGTGCGATATGAGTCATCACCGTATGATTCATATTCAACGTGTGATCTAATCGTAAATTTCGGCGCTTTATAGCTTAAGTCAACTGAGACAAATGGCTCATTTGTATAGTCCTGAATATTGCCATCAGTATAATTCTTGCTGGCAATACCAGCTCTCATTGCCGCATATAATTGTTTGTTTTGATAAGCAAAGGTAATGAACTTTCTCTGCTCTTTCACAGTTGAGCTAGTATGATCTTGGTAGTTAACACTTGCAGAAAGGCCACCACCCATTGGAAAGCTTACTCTTACTTGATTTGAACTACGGTGTTGTCTATTTTGCTCATTTGTTGCAAAAGTATCTCGATCTAACTCGTCATTACGACTAAGCTCAATTAGCACTCCGTCAAAGTCATAAGAAAGGGAAGCGTTATTATAAATGACTTCTTGAAAGCGATCCTTTCGATAACCAGATGAAATAGCAATTGGAAGGTTGTTTCTCACCATATAACGAACGGCCGTACGGTAGTCTTGAATGACTCCACGTTGTGGATCATCTGAAATTGTAAGGGATGGTGCAAATGAAAGCTTATCATTTGGGTTAAAATTTCCACGATACCCAATTGATCCAGATGTTTCACCTGAATCCGAGTTTTGATTAATGACTACAAATGTACGCTGTCCTGGCCTTGGATCATATTGAACCATGGCCGCAGTGTTAAATTCATCATTTTCGTCAACACCCACAAGTGTTCCAACTTTTAAGTTTGGAAGAATATCTCTTGTATAAGCGACACCATCACGGGCCTCGTTACCAACATTTGTATCCACGTCAAGATCGACGTTATTCCCAGCACTAAAGCGCCAGCTGTCACCATCAAAGTGAAAAGTCCCACGTGCATCCTGTGCTTGTCCGTTAACCATATTGGCCTGCACGTAGCTTGATAAAGAAACGTAGTCTGATAGGGCGCCATTTGAGTTTAGAACAACTGAGCTAAGGTTGGAGTCTCTTCCTTCGACACTCATATAATCATTTGTGATGGTAAGTGTTGTATCAAGGTAATTTCCTTGACGGTCTTGATTATTAGCAGAGCTAACAAATTTAACCTGAAACTTCTTCTGAAATTTTGTGATTCCACCAACTTTGGCATTTACTTCGAATGCTGCATATGTCGAAGTACTATTTTTAAAATTAACTCTAACTGGAAGAAGTTTCACCTCATTAGCTGCAATAGTAATAGGGGAGCTATTTACGCTTACACTTACTTCTGGTGTTAGGTTTCTGATTGAAAAATGATAAACCTCGCTTGCATTACCAGTATTTTTAACTTTTAAATTAAGTGTGTGGTTTTTCTTATTTGTTTCAATATTTTGATCAGCATCAAAGAAATCAAGGTCTCGCTTCTTTGCCACAATAAAGCTTATGCTATTTTCAATCTTTTCCTGAGTTTCAATATTTGTGAAAATAATCTTTAACTCATGAATTGTCCCCGCATCAACGAAGCTAGGAGTATATGTATAGAAAGTTAGGTAAGTCAGATCACCTGCAATCAGCTCGACAGTTTCAGGGCCCTCGGCGCGCCACTGTTGATTGCTTTCAATAGAAATTTTATAAGTTGTGTTTGTTGGGGACTTAATCGGCAGAACCTGAATGGCAACCTCTCCAGGTTGGACACTCTTGTCTGGAAGCATACTAATATCGAGTTCACTACCAAATACTAGTAAATTGATGAGAAATAGAAATAGGGGCAGGACAAATTTTATCTTCTTCATAATGCTCACATCTTAACTTAAATAAGATGAAAATATTCATTGTTGAGCATTATTTATAACGATGTATACGCTTTGTACATGAGTAATATCAGTATTTTAAGGAAACAATTGTTAGACTATCTAAACTTTGGTTAGAGGAAGTATTCCGCGACTCCATAAAGCCCATTTTGTTCAAATGGAAAAATGATTGAGTCATTTGTCGGGTTGTAATCGAATTGTACTCCGCGACATGAAAGTTGTGGCATGGTCCAGCTCAGGGCACCTAAATCAGTATCTGTATCAATATTGTGGCCATAGAGACGACTGCCATAACAGTAGTAAAGGTATTGAGTTCCACCGCGTCTCGTGTAGACAAAACCATCGTCAATATTTCTTGCTGTGTAGGCAATCTGCTCGACGTTTCCGTCTTTTATAGCAATAACTCTTCGTTGAGCACCACGATACATTTTGGCCGTAACATACTTAGCATCGACACTATCGTAGAAGATATTTCTGTAGTTATCCCAGTATTCATATTCACATGTGCTTCCTGAAGTAGGTGCTGTTCTAAGCTCTGTACAACCTTCGTTTACATCATTGTATCCTAGAACACCCCAGATATGCTCTTGTCTATAACTGTCAGCAGAGTCGTAGGCCTTAAGCATAAAGTCTTCGTATCTAAGATCAGTTGTATTATATTTCATTCTACTTAAGAATAACTTCCCATTTGCAAACCCAATAGGTAGTGCTCTGTTATTGGTACCGGCAACGTCAATATCACTTCCGATTTTACCGTCTGATGTTGGATCATAGTAGCTTGTACCACTAGTGTTGCTGAAGACATCTTCCCACATACCTGTTGAACGATTTAGCATGGCAAAGCGGCCGTAGTGCCATTCCACACGGTCCATATAGATATTTCCAGTTGCGCGGTCAACAACTGTCCAGTAAGGGTTTCTTACTGGTTGTGTATTAGCAGCTGCCGATGTGGATGCTGTCGCAACGGTACCATTACCAGCTAAAATATTGATATTTCCTTCAATTGTGAATTCTTTGAGATAGTAAGATGAGGTGTCATTTACAACGACCTTACCGTTATCAAGTCTTGTGACACGGCTAATATTACTAAAGCGCGCATTAACGGCATTGACATTGTCACCGTAAGATTGGCTTTGACCAAAAATCGTAACAACTTTACCTTCTTCATCAAGAGTTCTAATTCTACCACGGTCGTTAAAATATATTTTTCCATTCTTATCGACAAAGACAGAGTAGATATCCATATTACAGGCCGTCGCTAATGTCCCATCTGCACATTCACCAAGTGTTCCTGAACCTAGAATTCTCGTATAAGTTCCATCAAAATTATTTCGATTCATATAACTTCTTGCAACTGTTACATAAGAGTTACCATCCATTCCTGTGTAGTTATAATAATGATACCAACGATAGCTATTATCAAATGGTGTAATGGACTGACCAGTTGTTGGATCAAAATAAACTCTGGCATAAGTATAGTCAGAAGTTGACCCATACATATCACAACCTGGGAAACTCTTATGGTGGTAGGCATGGCCTGTGATCCCTTGAATTTGAGATGTTGCCTGATTGAATTTTATTCCAGTATAACCAACACGGCACTTAGAAAGATCTTGAGTTGACTGCCAACCGTCTCCCGTTCCACCTAGGTAGAAAGATTCAACCTGTCCTGTTGCTGCTCTATAGATTCTAACTTTAAAACTTCCGTCAGTATTAATACTTTCAGATCTTTCAGCATTAAACCAAAGGTCGCCATTAGGAAGTGGAGTGAAAAGAACTGCATTGGTTCTATAATCAGAACTTGATAAACTTCTCATCTGAAGATCAAGTGGGTTTGCAACTGTGTCAGCAGTACTTGAACCACCACCAATAATCGTTTCAATTGTTGGGTTTTCTAAATTTAAGTCAACTCTTCTAATTCTATTATAATCGAGAATTAAGAGACGCCCTTGGTAGTCAAGAGTGATTTTCATTGGGTAACGGAGAGTAGCACTCTCTGCTGGCCCACCATCTCCAGTTGATGTTCCTGTTTTAGCAATAAAGAGTTTCTGCTTACCATCAGCAGGATCAACTGTAATAATCCCTCTTTTATAGTCGGCAAAATAAATATTACCATCATCTGTAAAAACAAGAGTGTGAATATCTGAAGAGTCTCCAACACGTTTGTTAAAGAATAGGGCAGACCTTGCATCACCACCAAGACCAGCTTCAGTATTACCTGCAATAATCTTAATACGATCAGCATTTATTGGCGTCGAAGTTAGCTGAGTACTAATCCCAGATAGGTTCGTTACTTTTACCCTAACTTTGTAAGCTGTTGCTAGTGGTGAACCACCTGTCCATTTAAAGCAACCTTCGTTAGCTGCTAGAGAAATCCCTGGACAACCATGATTTGTATGAGGAGCAATCCCTTGAGCGCCTGCAATGGCCGTAAATGTTTGCTCGTCTTGAGTATAGTAAATATTGATGGCCGTTGCTGGAAGGCCAATTGAATCATCTACTTTCCAACGAATATATAGGTCAGTCCCTGTTGGAACAGCTGAGTCTGCTCTTGTTGGAGGAATTGAAGATGTATCATTATTTGCGGCCGCAACGTCCCAAATCGTAGGTGGAGAGGCCTTGTCATAAACAATTTGATCATAGTCTGTGTCTAGGACTTGCGTATTTGTTGAAATATTTCCAGCTTCATCTTTTACCCATGCATAGACATCATAAAGTGCCGGCTCCCAACCTAGTAAGTAAGAGTAGTCAGCCACTGTAATATTTTGTGCCGGAGTGATTCCAATAGATGTCGAGTTAACTGCAATCCAACATACATCATCAATGGCCGGCTGAACTGTCGTATTCGATTGAAGACAAATATGTGTCAGATAAACATTCGCATTCTGTGAACTTGCCGTCAGTGAATATGGAATAAAGTTTGTTGGTGAAGGGTCTGCAAGCCCTGCTGAAATTGTGTTAACGACTGGAAGTCCTGTCTCTCGGTACCAATAACCTGAAACTGTCGACGTATTTGATGCTCCATTCGTTTGTGCGAAATTATAAGTATTATTAACGTCTGATGCTGTCGTGGCCGTTGTCCAAGACCATACACCTGAAGAACAAGTTGTTGTTGTCGTTTGTGCACCAGTAATATTAATCGTTAGGCCGTCTTCACATGTACCTGTAAACGTTGCAGTCGTACCATTATTCTTGATTGAACTTAGATCGATAGCAAGTGCAGGGAAGTTGGAGTCTCTTGTCCATGTATAAGTTAGGGCAGAAGTATTTCCCGCAGAGTCTGCTTGAGTAAATGTAAAGGCCCTTGTCGCGTCAGTTGTATAATTTCCTGAAGTCCAAGTCCAAGAAGATGCAGAACATGTAATGCTGTCTGATTCTGTACCTGAAATAGTAATAACATTTGTTCCTTCACATGTTCCTGAAATTGTGAAACTGTCTCTTAGTAGAGTTTCAGATTGGTTTTCTCCAATTTCAATTTGAATCGGAGCTGTCGCATTAAATGCCGGAGGAGTTGCATCACGCTGCCAAGAAAGTGAAAGGGCAGGAGAAGATGTATTTCCTGCTGCATCTGTTTGTACTAAGTTGTAAACAAATGTTCCGTCTGTTGTTTTTGGTGAAGGAGTCCAACTCCACGTTCCAGATGAACAGTTAAATGAAGTTGTCTCATCACCTGTTACATAAATTGTATAAGTTCCTTCACAAGTTCCTGACCATGCATTTGGAGTGTCAGCATTTGTGAAGTCAGGAGAAATCCCCGCTGTCTTTGTAAGAATAGGAGCTACTTCATCACGAATAAATGTTCTTGAAACTGATGTCGAGTTTCCTGCAGCATCAACCTGATTGATTGTAACAACCTTCGATCCATCATTATCAGAGAAGTTAACAGTCTGTGAAAAAGTTCCACCTGAACAAGCAATAGAGAATGCCGCTTGAATATCACCAGAGATATTAATATTTAACCCACTTTCACAATTACCATTAATCGTTGTACTTGAAAGGTGATATGAGTTATTGGCAGGTGATGTATAGCTTAAGGCCGGAGCAATTGAGTCAATCTCAAACGCACTTGATTCTACTGTTGCTGAATTTCCTGCTAGATCTGTGAATGAAACTCTAAACTTAGCATTAGTCGTATTAATTGATGGCACAGTCCATGCTCTTGAGAAGGCCTGTGAACTAATTGGCCCATTTGTCGCCGCAGTCGTTCCTACTGAAGACCAGCTACTTCCATTATAAAAGTCCACTTGGAAGTTTTGAGCTGATGATGTACTTGCATCAGTTGCACTCCAGGCAAGATTGAGATTATTTCCACCCTTTTGAATCGCTGGTGTTGTCAGTGATAGACTTGGGTTAATTGTATCGTAATAGACATTGATATCACTTGAAGTTGTCGAGATATTGCCATGTGGGTCTTTTGACCATGCCTTAAGTGTGTGTAGGCCCTGAGTGGCACTTGCAAGGGTATAAGTTGTTGCACTTGCTACCGTTGAACACGCTACCCATGCATCACCGGCCGCTGTCTGGCCACCTTCATTAATAATTACTGAAGTGATATCGCTACAGCTACTCACTGTCATAGTGTTAGCAGTTGAGCTTGTGTAAGTTGCCGATGTAAGCGCAATAGTAGGAGGAGCTGAAGGAGTTTTATCAGTTACTGTGATTGTTACAGTCTCAACAGAAGCTGCATCAACAGTTCCATCATTTGCGATAAAAGTGAACGTTTCTGTTCCATGGAAGTTAATATTACTTGTATAAGTACAAGTTAAATCAGTTCCATAGCTACCTGTCGTAATACAATTTGAAAGTGTCCCATTAGATGGTGCTGTGACAACCTTATAAGTTAGTGGATCACCGTCAACATCACTTGCATTACTAAGAGTAATTGCTAGGGCCGTATTATCATCAGTTGAATATGCCTGATCTGCTGCCATAACAGGAGCATCATTAATAGAGTTTACAATGATTGTAACTGTCGCAACAGTTGAGTCTGCCACACCGTCATTTACTCGGTAAGTAAATGTTGTTGTTCCATTAAAATTTGCGACAGGAGTATAAGTACAAGAACGAGATGTACCACCTGAACAACTTAAAGAACCTGTAGCAGGATCAGTAAGCTTAACATAGTATAGAGTGTCACCATCAATATCAGCGCCAGAATTTAAGCTGAAATTTAGAGGTGTATCTTCATTTGTTGAAATAGTTTGAGTCGCTGCCAGAGTTGGAGCATCGTTTACTGCATTAATTGTAATATTAACAGTTGAGCTTGCCGCTGAATCTAGCAGCCCATCGTTTGCAAGGTATGTGAATGAATCTGTCCCATTGAAATTTGCACCTGGCGTATAAGTACAAGTGATATCTGTCCCATATGATCCAGTTGTAATACAATCAGATAGTGTTCCATTAGTTGGTAGGCTTATGACCTTGTAGCTAATTGTTTGTGCTGGTACATCCACATCTGTTGCACCATTAAGGGTGATACTAAGTGGAGTGTCTTCATTCGTTACTTCGTTTTGATCGGCCACCATAACAGGGGCATCATTAATTGCATTTACTGTAATGCTTACTGTAACTGTATTTGAGTCCAGTGCCCCATCATTTGCTTTATAAGTGAATGAGTCACTTCCTTCAAAATTCAGGTTTGGTGTATAAGTACACGCCGTAGAAGTTCCACCTGTACATGATAAAGTACCATTTGTAGGGTTTGAAACAACGATATAAGAAAGCGTATCATTTTCAATATCACTTGCTGCCGTTAGATTGAAATTATGTGTAGTATCTTCGTTAGTTGAAAATGACCAGTCTCCCGCTAGAGTAGGTGCATCGTTTACACTATTTACTGTTAGAGAAACCGTTGCATTTGTAACGGCAACACCAACACTATCAGTTGCAGTATAAGTAAATGAGTCACTTCCATAGTAGTTCGCATTTGGCGTATAAGTACATGAGATATCTGTCCCATAGCTTCCCGTTGTAATACAATTAGAAAGCGTACCATTTGATGGCGCTGTGATGACCTTGTAGCTTAAAGTTTGTGCCGGTAAGTCTACATCTGTCGCACCATTAAGAGTGAAGTTTACTGCAGTATCTTCATTAGTCGAATGAGCTTGATCTGCTGCCATAACAGGAACGTCATTAACTGCGTTAACAGTAATTGTTACTGTTGCAGTATTTGAGTCAAGGGCCCCGTCATTTACTTTGTAAGTAAAAGATGTCGAACCATTAAAGTTTAAGTCTGGTGTAAATGTACACGCTGTCGATGTTCCACCTGTACAGCTTAGGTTTCCATTTGCAGGAGTTGAAACAATAACATAAGACAGAGTATCAGCTTCAATATCTGATCCGGCCGTTAAGTTAAAGTTTAAAGCTGTGTCTTCGTTTGTTGATACACTTTGCGTGGCCGCAAGAGTTGGAGCATCGTTAATAGGAGTGATTGTAATTGATACTGTTGAATCAGTTGCTGAATCAGTTAGCGTATCATTTGCTCTGTATGTGAACGAGTCACTTCCATTAAAATTCGCCCCAGGTGTATAGTCACATGTAATATCTGTTGAATAAGTAGATGTATTAATACAATTAGATAGCGTACCATTTGTAGGAGCTGTAATTAACTTGTATTGGATAGTTTGTGCCGGAATATCAACGTCTGTAGCACCAGAAAGAGTGAAGCTTAACGTGTTATCTTCTGCAATTGTCTCTGCCTGATTTCCTGCCATTACAGGAGCATCATTTTCTGAAGTAATATTAACTGTAACTGTTGCTGTTGTTGAGTCTAATTGGCCATCATTTACTTTATATGTAAATGAAGTTGAACCATTATCGTTTAGATCAGGAGTATAAGTACAATCTCTTGAAGTTCCACCCGTACAAGTTAAAGATCCTTTAGTAGGGGTTGTCACAATTAAGTATGAAAGACTGTCACCCTCTGTGTCTGCTCCAGCATTTAGTGTGAAGTTCAGAACTGTATCTTCATTCGTACTAACTGTTTGAGTTAGAGCAAGAGTCGGAGCATCATTAACTGCGTTAATTGTAAGAGTCACTGTCGCAAAACTTACTGCATCAGTAACTGTGTCATTAGCAATATATGTAAATGAGTCTGATCCGTTATAGTTAGCACTTGGCGTATAAGTACAGTCTCTATCGTTAATATATGAGCCCGTTGTAATACAATTTGTAAGAGTCCCATTAGTAGGGCCAGAAACTAATTTGTATGAAATTGTTTGAGCAGGAATATCCACGTCAGTTGCAGTATTTAATGTAAAATTAAGAGCAGTATCTTCATCTGTTGATTCAGATTGATCAGCACCCATTACAGGAGCATCATTTACTGTGTTTACTGTGATTGTCACAGTTGCTGATGTTGAATTTAGTTCACCGTCATCAACTTGGTAAGTAAATGTATCACTTCCAAAGAAGTCTAGATTTGGCGTATAAGTACAAGCTGTTGAAGTCCCTTGAGTACATGAAAGGACACCATTAGATGTCGTTGAAAGTATAGTGTAATTTAGAGTCGTCCCTTCGATATCACTACCAGCATTAAGATTAAAACTTAGTGGCGTATCTTCATTTGTTGACTCTGCTTGAGTAGCTGCAAGTGTAGGAGCATCGTTAACTGGAGTAATGGTTAGAGATACAGTTGCTACACTTGCAGAATCGAGAGATCCATCATTTGCTATATAACTAAAGCTGTCACTTCCATGGAAATTTGTATTTGGTGTATAGTCACATGTTAAATCATTTCCATATGTACCTGTTGTAATACAATTTGAAAGTGTACCATTATTTGTTGAACTTACGATCTTATAAGTAAGAGATGCTTGTGCATTATCCACATCCGTTGCCTGATTAAGAGTGATTGCAAGTGTATTATCTTCCGCAATCGTAAGACTTTGATCCGCTCCAATAACTGGCCTATCGTTTACATTTGAAATATTTAAAGTAACTGTCGCTTCTGTTGAGTCTAGCTCTCCATCATTTACTTTATATGTGAAAGTATCAACACCAACAAAATCAGCATTTGGCGTATATGTACAATCATTAGTTGATCCTACACAAGTCAATGTTCCGTTTGCTGGTAGTGAAGTTGTAATATAAGAAAGACTTGGAGAGTCCACATCATTACCAGTTGTCAGAAAGAAGTTGTGTACAGTGTCTTCTGTAACATTAACACTTTGAGATGCAACGAGAGTAGGTGCATCGTTAATTTGTTCTATATCAAGTGTATAGGTAAATTCGTGATGTACTAAGTCTGTGTTAACATTTGCATCGCCATCATTCTTTTTCCCAATTCTAACAATAATATCTGCACTTGCAGCAGTATCTGCTGGTGGTGTGTAAGTCCATGTACTTGCATTTGAAACAGTCACTCCATCAAGTATCCATTGGTATGCAACTGGATAAGATGAATCCCAGTGAACGGCACTTGTTTCAAAATCACTTGAAATCCCTTCTTTTAATGAAGTCGGTGTCTCAAGAGACTTTAGTTTTGGGGCAGCGTCTTTTAAGATCGCCGCTGTTTCACCATGAGTTAGCTCACTAAAGATTATACTGGCATCAGTATTATTTTCTAGCTCAGTATAAATAAGATCATAATCAATCGTTTGGTTATCAACACTTGCTTGGATTAATGCTTCAGTTTGATCCAGATAATTTGCAAGCTCTTGTGTCGGCGTGTAGTCAATATCTGTATTTGTGATCTTAGCAAGTAGAGTTGAAACAGGTGTAATATCTTGTGGCTTGAAATAACTAGTTACAACTTTTTCTAGCTCGTCGCTACATCCCGAAACCTTAACCTTGTAACGAGCTGGTGCTGTTAGATCTAGTGCTAATTTCTTTGCATCAAATTTAAAATATGTTGAAGTATTAATCCCTTCAAATGTAATCGGGTTATCTTCAAGTACTGTCATCGTCACAAGATCAAAGAGTTCGACTTTAGGGTCTGCACATGTTGTTGCCGCATAGGCATTGCTAATAAAGAGACTCTTATTATTTGTCTGAGTAATTAGTCCTGATAGAGGAGGAATACGACCTTCAATAGCAGGTACTACAATGACTGTATTATTTGAACCAGGATTTTGTTGGCCACTTGAAGATTCATCTTCAGGATTTGTTTCATCAGCTTGTGGTGGTGTTGGAAGAGAGTAAGTAATGACTTTCTTATTTTCTTCCTTGGCCTCTACTTTCTTATCGTCTGCTTTTGCAGGAGTTCTTTCAAAAGAGCTATTTGAATAATATGGCCTAGAATAATCTGAGTCGTTTAAGAAGACTTGTGTTGAATTCTTCTTCTTTTTATTAACAGCAAGTTTTGAGACTTGAAAGTCTCCTTTCTTATTACTTGGCTCTACTACTTCATCATTATCATCTTGCGCAAGCGAAGATGGCCCTCTTTTACTAATAGTTGATGTCGTAGAGTTTAGTCTTGCTTTAACCTTAGGCTTAACAAGTTCGTATTCGATTCCAATCTCTTTCGCCAATTCACTATAACTAGCAGTCTTCGTTGCATTACCATCTGCAAAGAAGATATAGCTAAAGCTGAATAGTGATGCCAGAGCTAGTCCGACGTAGAGTATTGGTTTTTTCAAAGTCCCTCACAAATCATTGATAGTTAGTTGTTTGTGAACAAATTTTATTCTTAAATATTTTCGACTTAATATAATATTTCTTTAGTATTAAAGCACTTAATGAACAAATCACTAAATTCAGTCACTTATATCGGCTTTTTGGAGGAATTATTTAATTTGGTGGCAATTTTTTGTGGAGGTTCAATTTTTTTACATGAGATATCAGTAGTTTATAAAGTTAATTATTTAAACTAAATACTTTTACATTTGAAAAATTAAAGGATTTCTTAAGGTTGAGATATGATATTTATTTAGTTGATTAAAAAGGCCCAACTTGAAGCTGGGCCTAGATATTTTTTAAATTTATTTGCTATGATTACTCAGCTGCAAAGTAGCCAATATAATCAATCGAGCATGTGTCTGGGTTAACTGCAACAGCTGCATTAAACCAACCAGAGTGCTCTGAACCGATTGCTGAGTAAATAAGCTTGTCTTCATTGAATTGTGCTAGCTTATTTCCTCTTTCATTTAGAAGCTCTGTTCCCTCAGTTAGATACATTAGGTATTTAACTTCTAGTGGACGATCTGCTCTAATTTTTCTTTCTAGTTGCTTATTTACAACATTGTCACAAGCGATTGCATTTGAGCTAATTGCTAAACATGAGATAAATGATAAAAGAGTCATTGCTAATTTCATAAGATGGCCTTTGTGTGGGTTAAAGTTGGCCGCATCCTATCTAAGCAACGTGATATAGACAAGCTTGAGCTGCCTTAAATGTAAAATTTGCTATGAATTTAACAAGATCTTAATAATTCTCACTCGAATATTTTAGAAGCTTTTGTTCGTCCACAATTTCGATACTTCTGCCACTCTTAGTGATTAAACCTGCAGACTCGAGTTCACTTAAGATTCTTGTGACACTCTCAAAAGTTGACACTGCAAAGTCTGCTATCTCCTTACGAGTCCAATTATGCTCTGGATGCTTAAGCTTTAAATAGACTAGGGCCTCAACGATTCTTGCCTTGGCCGACTTATCTGCCATTCCAGCAAGTCTTCTTTCAGCATTTCCAAGTTCCCTCGCTAGAATTTTCGTCATATTCTTAAGTAGGGCCGGGCTTTCAAGACAAATATTGTCACATTGCTTACGATCAATGAGCATTAACTTTGACTTTGTCAGACTAATTGAATTGGCGTGATAAGGTGTTTCTAAAAAGTATGAACGATGGCCGAAGATTTCACCTGGCCCATAGACTCTTAAAAAGCTCTCCTTACCATTTTCGCTATTGTAATAAAGGCCAATAATTCCTTCTTCTACAATATAGAGGTATTGAGGGGACTCTGACTCTCTATAAATGACTTCGCCTTTTTGATACTGACGAAAAATAGGCTGTTCAATATTATTTAAGATTTCCTTAATCATGTTTTTCCAAATTTGATGGGCATCAATGTTAATTTATAATCATTATATATAATTAATTTAAGTTTGTAAGTCCTCGAACTATGACAAAGGACTGATTTTCAATAAAAAGGTGAGTATATGACGAACTTTACATGGCCACTCGTTGGCGGGATATTAATTGGAGTATCGGCTGCTTTTCTGCTCTATTTTAATGGGCGAGTTGCGGGAATCTCAGGTATATTTTTTAATTTTCACAAAAAGAATGACGGCGGTTATTGGCGTGTCTTCTTCGTGCTAGGTCTCCTGGCCGGTGGACTTGTTGTTAAATTGGTGGACCCAAGCTTTTTCAATTATGCCCTCAACCTAACATATACTAAGGCCATTGTGGCCGGTCTATTTGTCGGTGCCGGAACACAACTTGGCTCAGGTTGTACTAGTGGACACGGTGTATGTGGACTTTCACGTTTCTCAAAACGTTCACTGGCCGCAACTCTCACTTTCATGGCCGTTGCTGTCGCTGTCGTATCTTTAATGGGGTTATTATAATGAAGAAATTAACAAGCTTAATTGCTGGAATGATATTTGGTATTGGTCTAACTCTATCAGGGATGGTTAATCCAAAGAAAGTCATCGGCTTCCTTGACGTCTTCTCTTTGCAGGGGGGATGGGATGCATCTCTAGCCTTTGTGATGGGTGGTGCCGTTGTTATTGGTGTTATTGCCACTAAGCTTATTACAAAGCGCGGTGCTCCAATCTGTGATGTACAATTTCACTTACCAACTAAGACGATTATCGATAAGAAGCTAGTCTCTGGTGCGGCCCTTTTCGGAATTGGTTGGGGGATCGCAGGAATTTGTCCTGGTCCGGCCATCGTAAACCTAATTAACCTTTCGGCCCCGATAGTGGTATTTGTTCTCGCAATGGTCGTGGGCTCTCAAATCTCTAAGAAATTAGCTTCCTAATAAAACTTTCTGAGATAATTTTTTTATGCGTCAACTAGTCTTATTGACTATGGCGCATAAAATCATTACTCTTGTCTAATGTATGAATATTTACATCAATTCTCTCTAAATTTTTGGCTGGCCTTTGGCTATGTCCTAATTGCTCTTGGAGCAGCGACATATTTAATCTCATTAGGTGTGACAAGTATTCATCTAAATCGCCTAAGTCAAAATGCACAATCCTCTCCAATTAAGACAGTTGTGATGTGTTTTTCTCAAGCAGCAGTTTGTTTAATCATTGTCTCTAATTTCTTCTTTCCTCTATATTCTGTTTATAAAGTACCTTTGACATTGGTGATGTTTATTTTCACCTACACTGCCAGGTATCATTATTGGCGAAACCTTTCAGAAGTATTCAATGAGAATAAGACTTTGAGAGTTATTTATAACGGCATTGTTGTAGGCGCTATTGGCTGTTGTCTCATTCATTTATTTTGGTTTTTAATGAAGGGGCCAGGGCCTTGTTGTCTCGGCGAAGAATATATTAAAAATCCTGCATCAAATTATATCTTAAAGGTGCAGATTCCATATTTAATGAATGATAGCTTTTCAGGTTTTGTGAAGTTTTTTACGATTTCGGTTTCTCTTGTCTATATTCGTTTTTTTCTGATCTCATTGAAGTCTCGTGACTACCTCATGATATTTGGACTTTTTATCAGTGTCTTAAATATCTTCTATACAACGAGTTATCATGCCTTTGGCTTCAAGTATTGGATTCCTCTCTACTTCGTTGTGGACTTATTGGAGTACACAAGGCTGCAGCAATTAGAGGTTTCTCATTTTGCCCAAAAGCTTAAGGAACAAAAACAGTCATATAATTCTATGATTCACGATTTGGCCAATCCACTACAGTTTACAAACTTACGCTTACAAAAGCTTAAACGTGAAAATTCCATTAAAGAGTCCAAGGAAGTTAAGGCCATTTATGAAGGGACGAAAAGCGCCATCGATATTTTAAATAATTATAAAAATCGAGGATCAAGTGACTCTCATATTTCGGATATTGTTGAAGAAGTGATTTCAATTTTTCCCGACGTTAAAATTTTCTATACTAGGCCTCATAAAGAAGTGAGGGTAAATAAAGGGATTATCAAGAACTCCTTGATTAATTTGATTAAAAACTCTCATGAAGCACTTAAGGAAGAACTTGAGTGGATAAAAATTAACATTAACAATGTTGAAGATCGACTTGTTATCAAAATTATCGACAATGGAAAGTTTGTTGACTTCAAGTCTCCTGAGTTGGCCTTCGAATTTGGCTCCTCAACTAAGGGCGATAAAAGGGGAGTAGGACTTTATTCAATAAAGAGAGATATTGAAAAATTAAATGGTAACTTAAAGTTAGATAATGAAGAATCCTTTACCTGTTTTACAATAGAGATTTAATAAGATGCTTGAAATGAGTCTTAATCACAGTGATATGAAATTGATTCCCGCTATTTATAGCTTTTTCACATTTATTGTGGGGCTCTATTATCTCTTTCTAAGCCTGAGTGCTTTTCGTATGAGGCGTACTTTAAAATCATCGTTAAGAATCGAAAGGATGCCTTTTTTTCAGGCCATCATTTGTTTCTTAGTTACTTCACTTCTCTTTGTTCCACTATACTCTGATTATAAAGTAGGAGTCACTCTACTCGTTTTTCTCCTACTATTTTTGGCGCGTTTTGATTTATGGAATATTTTAAGTAAAGTTTTAGGTGAGCATAAGCTTCTTAGAACGATGTATAAAATTGTTGTCTACTTGGCGATATTTGTTTTTGGCATTCACTATATTCTCTACTTAGTGGAGGGCAGTGGCTCGTGTTGTATAAGTGATGATGTCATCTCTAAAACGACTAATGAATTAACGAAGCTCATTTTACCATTTAATATGAGTAAGCTTTTAACTGCTTCTTACCGAGTGGTCGCCTTTCTTAGCCTATTAATCTATATTCGCTTTGCTTATCTTGCATACAAAAAGGCCGACAAGTTTTTATTTGTCGGCCTTGTTATTAATATTTTCTATTACTCGTACTTTTTCTTAAACTTTCTCGTGGTACATAATTATTGGATACCAATTTTCTATCTTGCAGATCTCGTTATTTATTTAAGACTCATGAAATTCGATCGAAAAAAAATTGGCCTAGTTACACTTTCCTAGTTCAAAATTAATTGTTCCGTATCCGTTAACACAAGCTGTGCAATTTATAGAGGCTTTTACTTGATCCCCTGGAGCGATATGGACGTTAGCATTTCCTCCTGGGAATGGGATGCCTGCAGTAACAGGAGAGTTGTTTAGGACAACGTCAAATGATGCAGATGAGACATCTCCCGATTTCAGTTGTATATAGACATTCTCAATACACCAGTATTGAGAAGAGTTATATCCTTCAACATTTAATACGTTTGTGTCGACTTGATTTTGAATCCCAAAATACCAAGTTGAGGTTGTATCCGCATTAAAGAACTCAAAAGAGATAACGGCCCTATTGTCATTTTCAAAAAGGTAAGCATTTCCATCAGCGTCTGTTTTAAAACATGATGATAGGCCAAGTAGTAGTGAAATTATTAGTAGCGCTCTCATTAAAACTCCATTTCATATAAGACGCTAAAGTCTTTATTTTTAACAATGATATCTTGTGCGATAAATTCGCGGTGTAAGAAATTAAATAAGAGGGCCGTTGACTTCGAAAGATGTCTTCTTGCTCCAAATTCAAAGCCTTTTCCAGAGTAAATGGCAATATTAGGGTGATGAGAGTCAACAATATATGAGCGGTAACTCGTTAGGAAGCTCCAATTATCACTGTAGTCATATTCTGCTCCAAATTTTAGATAAGGTGCAAACTGCGTTCTTTGATCCATGACAGGAGTTAGACTCGTTTCAAATCGCGCTGTAAGAAACATTTCATCATTCATGAAAAATCCCGTTGTCAGCCTAAAGCGATTATTTAATCGGTAGTAAGCTTGAACACCTAACTCAAAAGTTAAGATGTCATCGTCCATATCTTCAGGTTCAAGATCGCCGCGATCCATGAAATAAGCATGTACTCCAAAAATATAATCAAGGTATAGTTGTTGATTTAAAACATGGCGGTAGTGTCCAACAATATCGGCCCCAAGTCCACCGTAGTTATCATCATCGCTTCCATTGTTATTTTCCATACTAGCGTAATTCATCTGCTTTACACTTAGGCCAGTTTTTAATCCCCATGAATTCTTCATTCCCGCTAGTCTAGCAGGGCCAGAGTTTGGCCCATGATCAACAACTTCATGGCCTTGAACTTCTTTGTATTCAATTTTCTCATTAAGTTTTTTGACAACTTCTTTCGTCTCTTCGTCTTGTTTCTTTGCAACAAAACCTTTCTTCTTATCAAGCTCAATTCCATTGGCCGCAACAAATTGCCCAGTGTTCTTATCGACACTACCAATATCAAGTGATTCATCTTGAATCGCTGGAATGAAGATCGCTGAGTCAAGGTCGACGATTGCACCATTTTTTGGAACTTCATCGGCTTCGACATCATTTCCATAGAGCTTAGTGATTTCCGTCTTGCTTAAGTCTTCACTACTAGCAACTTGAATATCGCTTCTTTTTACACTCTCAAGGTTTTCGTTCTTTTCAAGTGCAATGAGCTGACTTGGATTTACTTTCTGCGGAGGGATTTCATCATAGAGGTGAGCATAGGTCGTTGAGGCCGTCCCTTTTTTAACGATTGTGACATCATCACGGTCGACATTATCTTTCACTGTTTTTTCCGGATCAATACTCTCGCTATTGATCTTTTTTACAGCAACTTCACCCTCAAGTGTTACAACTGATGTGGCCTGGTTTTCCTGACTTACCACCGTGACAAATTCTGTTCCACGAACACCTAAGGCCATGGTCTTTGTCTTTACATAGACTTTATTAAAGGCACTATGTCCTTTTGACTTTTTTGCAGGAACAATCTTTGATCGCATTTTTCCATTCAAAACTTGGATAATACTTCCAGCTTTCTTTTCAACTTTTGTAAGCTCGATTTTTGAGTTTGGCCCAACGACGATATAACTACCATCTTCAAGAATTTCGATCTTCACAAAAGAGCGCAACCTCGTGACAATCGAAGTATTTTCTTTAAGGAGCTGACCTTTCTTTATCCAGCTGGCCTGCATGGCCCCTGGTGGAAGTTGAGAAACTTCACCACGAATATTAACGACCTTGGCAAAGGCCGCAATTGCGTTTGCTTGGAAAAGACTTAGAGGAATTAAAATGAGTGATAATTTAATTAGATTCATAAAAGTAAACATCCGTGTTTAATTAATTTATCTAATTATAAATAAAAAACAGATGAATGTTTACTTTTTTTTACTTTCTTTAAACAGATTCAGATGCAGTCTGTAG
Source organism: Halobacteriovorax sp. CON-3 (assembly GCF_043196995.1). Lineage (NCBI taxonomy): Bacteria > Pseudomonadati > Bdellovibrionota > Bacteriovoracia > Bacteriovoracales > Halobacteriovoraceae > Halobacteriovorax > Halobacteriovorax sp. CON-3. The sequence goes on along the minus strand of NZ_JBEBNA010000001.1, from coordinate 493,864 downwards.
ATAATTTTGTAAACCAATTTTATCAATTAGTGAAAGTTGAGTTTCTAACCAGTCAATATGATCATTTTCAGTATCTGAAAGTAGCTCTAAAAGAATATCTCTTGAGACATAGTCATTAACTGACTCGCATAGAGCAATTGCTTTTCTGAGTAATTTACTATTTTCAACTTCATATTGAAGCTCGTCTGATATTAGCTGCTTCACATCGCGACTTGGCTTATATGGTAGGCGAGTACCTAGCTCAGGTAAGCCTTCTAGAAAAATGATTCTTTCAATAAGCTTAGTTGCGTGGATTGTTTCATCATCTTTCTCATGATCAATGCGTTCATAAAGCTTTGTTAGTCCCATGTCTTGGAAAAGGCGTGAGTGAAGGAAATAGAGATCGATGGCCGATAGCTCTTGTGTTAATAATTCATTAAAAATATTGATAACTTCTTGATTTCCCTTCATTTTTTCTCCTTTCATAAAGCATACATGAAAGGTGACTTTTTTCAAATACAATAATAGTTGATCAATATACTAAAGTTACTCTTAAGAAAAACCGATAAATTTACTACGTGATTAGGACGTAGGAGGAATTATGAAAAAATTAATGGCCATGGCCGTATTAGGGCTTACCCTTGCTTCTTGTGGGTCATCCCCCCAGCGAGATATTGCCTCAGTAGATGGTGCTTGTTCACTACAAAAACACCCAGCTAAGAATCATTATCGGATCTTGATTAATGACAAACCTCATAGCCAGTATTGGTATACAAAAGGTGATGCGTTGAAGATCCAAGACTCATTTTCTAAAAAAGGAATGTGTACTGATTAATAGATATTTTTAAGGGAGAGAAATAAAAAGGCCCGCGGATGCGGGCCTTCTTTGTATATAAACTAGTTTTACTTTACTACTTGATCGCTTCACGGATCTTAGAAGATAGCCAGTCCATGATCCATACAATCGCAGCAATTACGATTACTAGAAGACCAACTTCATTCCACTTAGCTAGACCTTGGTACTGCATTAGCATTGTACCAATACCACCACCACCAACTAGACCAATTACTGTGGCCATACGAACGTTGATGTCCCAACGGTAGATTGAGAATGATAGGTATGGAAGAACGATTTGTGGAACAACACCAAACCAAATTACTTGGATAGGATGAGCACCAGTTGCCATCATTGCTTCGATAGGTCCGTTTGAAACGTTTTCAATCTGCTCAGAGTATAGCTTCGAAAGTGAAGATACTGAGTGAAGACAAAGTGCCATCATACCAGCGAAAGGTCCAATACCTACCCATACAGAGAAGATAATCGCCCATACTAGTGGCTCAATTGAACGTGAAACGTTTAGGAAGAATCTAACGACAGAGTAAATTGTCATTGTTAGACGAGATCCATTCATTAGGTTTCTTGCTGCAAAGAATGCTAGAACAAATGCAATTGGAAGTGCTACTGCTGTTGCAATAAACGCCATGTAGATCGTTTCAATTGCTGCAAATAGAGCTTCTTCGAAAATTGCAAAGTTTGGTGTTAGAAGAGCTGTAAAGATTCTCTTTGCACCAGTCATTCCTGATTCAGAAAGGAATTCGTAAATTGAAATTTGTGAAACATAAATACTAGCAATAAATGTTAGTACTACAGTTGCAATAAGTACGAATGAGAATGGCTCTTTCATAAATAGAGTATTCTCATCTCTTTTCATAATTCCTGTTAGCCCACGTCCAAGAGACATTTTAGTTGTGTAAAGAGCTGCTGCTACTACAAAACCTGCTCCAAGAGCGATTAGTGGCTGGTTCCAAGAAAAGTCTGGGTAACGTAGACCAAGAATTAGTCTCTCCCATACGATCTTCCATGAAACAAGAATCATGTATGACCAAAGAAGGAAATCAATTAAGAATGAAAAGAAATTCATTTTTACTTTGTATGATGTGTACTCTTCTTTTGGTTTTGGTAAGTTATTAACTTGCGTATCTGCCGTTTGAGTCGTCGTTGTCATTATTTAATCCTATATCCAAAAAACTTAGTTAATCGTTACTTCTACAGCATCTTCACCGTAGATTGTCTGGAACCATTCTTCGTTAATATCAAGTGGTTGACCTTCATAAATCAGCTTCCCACCTTTAAGAGCAACTACGCGTGAAGCGTATTCTCTAACTAGTGATAAGAAGTGAAGGTTACAGATAACTGTAACACCAAGTTCTTCGTTAACTTTCTTAAGGTATTGCATAACTGAGTGAGAAGTTGCAGGGTCAAGAGACGCAACTGGCTCGTCAGCAAGAAGAACCTTAGGGTTTTGCATAAGAGCACGAGCAATAGCAACACGTTGTTGCTGACCACCTGAAAGGTTGTCCGCACGTACGTTTTCTTTACCTTCAAGACCAACGATCTTGATGTATTCCATTGCTTTTTTCTTATCTTCTTCAGAGTAGATACCAAGTACTGACTTGATAACTCCTGTTCTTGCAAGTGTTCCAGAAAGAACGTTAGTCATAACAGTTCTTCTTGGGATTAAGTTAAAGTGTTGGAAGATCATTCCGATGTGTGAGCGAGCATTTCTCATTGCTGCACCCTTAAGTTTCGTAATATCTTTTCCTTCGAAGACGATCTCACCACTTGTTACATCGTGAAGGCGGTTCATACATCTAAGCATTGTCGACTTACCTGAACCAGACAGACCGATAATAACAAGGAACTCACCCTTGTTAACGTTAAAGCTAACGTTGTTTAGAGCGTGGCATCCGTTAGGATAAACTTTGTTAACATTTTTAACTTCTAGAATCATTTCATTCTCTCTTTATTTAAAATAAAACCTATTTCTTGTTTAGTTGTTCTTCAAGATTGATATTTAGTGTTTTAATTACGTTTCTTAGTCCATCGTAATCTGCATCAGTTGTATCAACTAGGCCACCAACACTGTAAATATTTTCGAATACATCTTTACCTTCTGGAGTAGCGATATATTTCTTAACAGCTGCAATAAACTTTTCAGTTACTTCTGCAGGAAGGTCCTTTCTGAATACGAATGGATCATTAGGGATTTTTTCAGTGATTTGAACGATTTTTACTTTATCTTCAACATCTGGGAATTGAGTTTTTACACGTGAACGTGCATCACGAATTGTTCCGTCAGAAGATGGAGCAGAGTAGTAAGTTGCACCAGCATCTACTTGTCTTTGGTAAACCATTGTTACAACGTTGTCGTGCTTAATAGCAAAAGTTGTATTACCTGGCTTAACATCATTTTCCATCATAATCTTAAGTGGAAACATATAACCTGAAGTTGATGAAGGATCTGTGTAAGCGAATTTCTTACCTTCTAGGTCTTTGATTGAGTTAATTCCGCTATCTACGTGAGCGATGATTTGCCCTTGGTAGTAATCGTGTCCATAACGAAGAACTTTAAGTTTTGCACTAGCTCCATATTTTTCGTTTGCCATTAGGTAACCAAAAGAGTTCATAACTGCAATGTCTGCTCTTTTTGAACCAAATGATTCAACTACTGAAATGTAGTTTGTTGGAATACCTGTTTTGAAGAATAGGCCAGTCTCTTTTTCTAAGAATTTGATAAAGTGAACTGAGTTCGATGCAATTGTGTCTGCATCAACTGATGGTGTGAAGTATAGTTTTACAGGATTGTCTTTACTTCCTAATTTCATATCTCTCTTACAAGAGATTCCTGTTGTTATTGCTAGTACTAAGCTCATTACCGCAACAATTGTGTGTTTCATTGGTTGTTCTCCTCGTATATTGAACCCTAATATATATAGAAACCTAAAAAAATCTAACATTTTGAAATTACGCTCTTTTAGCATGAATAAGACAGTTTTTTAATGTCAACCTAATCACAATTATAATTATCTTTAAAAACTGAATAATTTCAGTAATTTAGTGAAGGTAGTTTTTATAATATTTAGTCTTTGTTTAATTTGATCAAGGTTATAATGGATACATGGCGTTAAATATCAAAAAACTCGAAAATCCTGTGCGTCCTACTGATCGATTAAGCTCAGATGAGACTCGCGTCAAAAGACTTCACAAGAGTTGTGATGGCTCAAAAAATTTTGATGAGAGCAATAATGATAGTAAGCGTATGTCATTGATAAAAAGCTTCCTAGAAGAGCTATACAAACGTAAGCACTCCGTGAAAAAGAAGCTTAAGGACAAGAAAGAAAAGGTGAATGAGGCCATCAGAAGGTTGGATATCCTCTAATTTTTTTTAAACCATACTACAGTCCTGATGTTGGACAGAAGTCGAGGTGATTTGGCCTTAGTAAAGTTGTTTTCTTTAGGGCCTGATGGGCCAGTTTTCCAAGCTTTGATTCTGTAAAAACCACTCTTTTAAGCTCTTTTGGGCCTTCTAATAAATTGATTTCTTCATTCATCAGAATTTGTAATCTCTGCATAAGAATTAATGCTAAATCTTTATGGTAAGGGCCAAGGCCTGGATAGAGTTTAATGAGGTTTTGATGAATGTATTGCTGAGTTTCTCGATGAGACTCAAAGATATACTGACAGGCCATAAATACTAACTCAAGCTTGGCGATCAACGGTTTCTGATTTCCCGCCATTTTCTTGGCAAAGACAATGGCCAGTTGAATTTGATGATAGCAGTCCTCTGAATTATTACTATTAAAGGCCACTTGAGCATGATTGAGATAATTCTTTATCGTAAAGATCTCTTTTATGGACTTTGATAATCTTGGTGTCTTCTTCGTCACAGAAGGCCTCGACTGAAAAAGGTCACTGTAGTGAATTTGCTTAATTTCAAAATTCTTTGAATCAATAAGTGAAAGAAAAATATCGTTTGAACCAATCGTTAGGGCCGAAACTGTTGTTGGCCAATGCTTCTTTTTGTAAATCTCAAGATGATACTTAAAGGCCTCTTTTGTGTCTCGTGATTGTCCATCACGAATCTCTACTTCTTGGCCATCGATTGCGATGATCTTATAATTACCTAGCGAGTCTTTTACGTGAAATTCCCAATGAAAGACTAATTGCTGGCCCTTTAAAAATTTCTCTATTTCAACAATATCATTAAAGCCAAGTAAGATAACAAGGGCAAGAAAACTAGCACTCATTCCATGGTAATTAATCTTTAGAGCATCTCTTTGAACTAACTGAACACTTAGGCCTGACTCATTGACGCCACCATATGTTGCAAATGGAGACATGAGATTTTGAATGACAATGGCCTCAAGATTCTCCGGTGATTTGAAATGAACAAATCTTAGCTTGTCATTAAAAGTCTCTTGAATTGGAGTATTAATTAATTCAATTGGAGAGTTACTTTCAAGGTGATGATCCTTAATTCCTTCAAAAATTGCACTTGGATTATTTAAGTACTCATGCATGAAGCTTAGGTAGAGAGCGTCCTTGGCCCTTATACCAAGACCTTTGGCATAGCTATTAATTAGCTTATTATAAGAGCTTTTGTAGAATTCTTGTGAGTCTTCCTTTTCCTTTAAAAACGTACTTTGGTAGGCAAATACCTGACTAAAGAGTTTATGAATTGCGCCTTTTAAGATATTTGGCCCAAAGTATGAACTTTCTTTCAAGTTGCTCCAGGCAAGATTTACGTCTTCCTTATCTAATGCGGCCAATTGATAAATTGATTCTTCTAAGTTGTCGAAGAGTTCTATGTATAACGGAGAATTTTCTTTAAATGGAGCGCTCATGTCTAATATTTTAAGTTCACTTGTTAATCCTAGCAATCAAACTTTTATTGCCGTATGTGTTGCCTTATCAGGCCTAAGAGTGGCCATAGAATTAACTCGATTTTCTCCAGCTAATTGGCCTATTTCAAAACAATTTTCTAAAAACTTTGGTGAAGATTTCACACAAAGGTTTCACAAAGTTGGTCTCTATATTTGTATTGGACAAATTATTCTGTGGGCGCCTGAGCTTCTATTTGCTTCTTAGAATCTTCTTTAAGAAGGTTTCCGTCATATAACTCAATCTTTCCATGATAAGAATTAAATGGAGCACGAATATTCAGTTGTGATTCACTACCTTTCTTTCTAATGTAGATCTTTACTTCTTTATCGAGTCCGTGGTGTTTGACGTTATCTTTGATTTGGAAAATCTTATTTAAGAATAGTCCGTTTTGACGGGCCGTAACCTTAAAGTCTTCCACGCGTTTTAGCTCATTCCAAAGTTGTCTTGGTTCCACTCGTCCAGACATTAGTTCTGAAAATGTTAAGTAGATTAGTGGGTCAGACTCAAAATTATCACCCATCAAAACGACTGAAGATGGGATATCTGTCATATTAACAATATCAAGGAGGTGCCCAAGTTTATAGATCCCTTGAGTCTTGATATCTTTTGGAGTTAGATCATTTTCTAAGATCGAAAGAATACGACGATAATCTTTTAAAAAGATTCCGGCCGTAAAAATCTCATTAGCGTATAGCCAATCGCGAATTGCATCTTCATAAAAGTGTGGAGAGGCAGATAGAATAAATGGATGGTAGCCCTGTTCAATATATGACTTTAAAAGCTTTACTGAGTTTTCTAGAGTTGGATAGTTTTTTAAAGGACTGGTCAGTGAGTCATAGATCTCACTCGGTTTAGAGTACTTTGTTTCAACTAATGTTTTATCAAAGTCACAAATGATGATCTTGCGATTATCTGTAATCTTTAATGGGATAAATGTTCCAAGATGTAATTCAAGCCCAGGATATTTTGAAATTTCGTAGGCCTCAATCTTTGCTAAGCAATCCTTGCAACCCTTTGGTAGAGGGATTTTGGCAAGTAGCCCACCATATGAATCTGTTTCTAAGTTCTTTGTGAACAATTCCTTGTTATTGTGATCAAGGGCCACAACCTTGATTTCGAATTCATAGGCCCTAAGTAACTTATATGCTTGAATAGGAAAACGCGCTTCAAATTTTTCAAAGTCCTTATTCTTCGAATACAAATTTTCACTCATTGTGAAGTCTGCCTTGATATTAAGGTAGTTATTCGTTTGAATAGCTAAAAAATTTACGGCCTTGGCCCTTTTCAACTTATAAATCCTTGTTAAAATAGACTTTAGTTTATTTTATTCCACAAGAGGTTATATGTATATTGAATTCATTGGAGAGCAACCAGTTTATATTTCGATGGGCATCAAAGTAGTTAGCTCAATTATTCTAGGTGGCTTTATTGGATATGACCGTGAGCAGAAGATGAAGTCTGCGGGGATAAAGACGAATATGTTGATCTGTCTTGGAGCAGCAACATATACTTCCTTAAGTGTTTTAACCATGAGTGAGCATATGGGAACGGTGGCCGACCCCAATCGGATGGCCGCGCAAATTGTAAGTGGGATCGGTTTCTTAGGTGCCGGTGCCATTATTCAAGGCCGTGGTAATGTCGTTGGGATGACGACTGCTGCAACAGTCTGGGTTGTTGCCGCAATTGGGATGACTGTAGGATTCGGCTACCCTGTTATTGCTGCTTTAATTACAATCTCTCTCTTTGCTGTTCTTCGTTTGATAAACCCGGTTTATCGTATGCTTGAATCAGATAAGGCAAAGCAAAATTTCTATATCGAGGTTCTTTCAAATGGACGTATTCGTGGCCATGTAAAAGAAATTCTTTACTCTAGAGTTGAGGATATTGAGATTGTAAGTGAAGAGGTTCTTGATGCGGTTTCGGATGAAAGACTTCTAACTCTAAATGTTCAACTTCACCCTCGTTGGGTTGCACCAATTAAGCGTGAAATTAAAACACTTATTCGTGTAAACAAGGTTGAGTTTCACCAAAGAGATCGCGATATTTTATAAGAAATTATCTTTTTGCAATACGATAGGTAAGAGTCGAAGTTTCAATATCGTAATTTCGACTTACCTTTTTTCCATCAAGAATATCTGGTACATCAAATTGTCTAACTAAACTTTCTGAACGCTTTGACTTGAATGTATTACCATTTTCTTCAACTCGTTGATCAAATTTTCTATTCTGTGTAACTGTAATACCACGCTCTTGAGCATTGATATGTATGGTTTCTTGCTCATGCTTTGGCACTTCGATTGAAAAATAATAAAAGTTCTGATCACTCTTAATACTAGGTTCTAGCTTTGTAATATTATAGAAGCTGTCCTGGCCTTTTTCTTGGATCGTTTCCTTGGCCTTTGTGTAGTAGTTTTTAAGAGTATTTAGCTCTTCATCTATCTTCGTTTTAAGACGCCCCATAAGCCCTTGATGCTCTTTTTGGAGGGCCGCATACTTTTGTTCAAAAGCATCCTTTCTACTCTTTACTGTATCCTCGTGGAATGCTTTTTGTGTTTTGAGCTCATTTTGTTGGAAAGCACCAGTTTGTGTCAGCTGTTGATAATGATCGCTCTTAAGCTTAGACATCTCTTTTCGTTGCTCTTTTTCCAGATCTTTCACCGTTGTGGAATTTTCTTTTGAGAGCTTTTGAACACGTTGATCAAATTGCTTATTAATACGTTGAATAAACCCATCATTTCGAACAGAGATTTCATTAGCAAGGTTTTTGGCCTTTGCCGTCTCATCAATGATGAACTCTTCATTGTCATTTTTTATCTTATTGGCCAGATCATTTACTGTATTGGTCGTGTCTTCAAGGTCGTCACGGCCTCTTTGATGGACATACTCTAATTGCTGTTGGTAATTATCTCTGATGGAATCGATATTTGCATCAGCTTGAAGTTTTGCATAGCTTTCTTGCTTAGCAAATTGTTGGCCTGTCTTCTCAAGACTTTCTTTGATGTCATTGAGTCTGGCCTCTTTGTGATTGAGTGATTCGATAATAGCAACTTGATTCTGATCGCGAACTGAGTCGAGTTTTTCTTCACCAATAATTCTTTGGTCATTGGCCATTTGATTATAGTTCTTACGAATTGACTCGATCTCTTGTTTCTTATCTTTAATGAGGCGATCACGCTCATTCTTAAGCTTTAAGTTTTGTTTCGTAAATTGGTTGCTATCTTCAATTCTCATAGAGCTGCATCTACTCCTTGTTCTAGAGCTTCAGCGTCTTGTGGGTTTGTTGTATCCATGAGCTTTGCTAGGGGAGCATCACAAATTGGATCTCCTCCGGTATGGCCTTTACACATCCAAGTGTTAAGGAGGTTGACGCGAATAGAACGGTTACCACCGTGATACTTCACATACGAGTTTGGATCTAATGTCGAGGTAATCACAACACTTGCTGGCCCTCTTGGGTTTAGGCGCGAAGAAACCATGTATTGATAGACACGGTACTCAGCGCTAGCGCTTGCAGTGATTGCAATCGTTGCAATGAAAAAGAATATCTTACTGAAGCTGCGGATTAGCATCGAGAATCTTTCCTTCGACCATTTCAACTAGGGCACGTGCCACAATATATTGGTCAATTTCATCAAAAGTTGAAAATAACACACGCTGTTTTTCAAGATTGTTATGAGATGAGATTTTTTTAAGTAGAGACTTTGCCTTTAGACGTTGTGCTTTTGTCATGCGAACTTCTTCAAAGTTGCTTCCCATAGCAATGTCTTCAAATAATGGGAAATATCCATTTGCACCAAAATCGATTAACCTTTTAATTGAATCATAACGTTTTAAAAATCCTAACTCGATCAACTCATTCCTCCTGAAATTCTCTAGAGATATTTTATAAATTTTAGGGCCCTTTTGGCAGACGGAATACATTTCCATTGATGCTACACGTATTTTCGGCCTAATTTATGAACGCGTATCAGCAAGTCGTTGTTATTGTAAGCTAAGTTGAGCGATTCGGTAGGATATGCTCGCATTGAAATTAAGAAAATATAAAGATACAATTAAGTAGACGCTAAGAAGGCGTTAATTTTTTTATGAACAAGGAATGTTTTTGATGAATATCTTAACAGCTGCAACCCTGACTATTTTATTTAATTTTTCTGCACTTGCCTTGGTGGACTATTCCCCAAAATCATCTGGTGCTAGCTCATATAATCCAGTGACGACGAGACCTAGTGCTCCTGCAAGAAGTGAAAGGGCCGTCTCTCGTGCGCAAGCTCCAAGCGCTAGCTCTGATCTTTGGGCATTCCTTCCTGATTATTATGACTTCTCTTTAGGCTACGTTGCTAATAAGTCTTTCTTTACTGACGAAAATATTAATTTTGTTAACTTCAATTTAAAGATGGGATTTGCCCATGGCATCTTCCTCGATCTTGCCGCCAGTGGTGCTCAATCGCTAGAAACAGCTGAATTTGAGCAGGCCAATACTGGAGTGAAGCTTGGCTTTAATTGGCTGGAAGTTGGAAATGACTACAATAAACTTATTATCGACTCATACCTTGGAATGCGATTTAAGGGAAAGAGTGAATTTGCAACTCAAAGAAATGATCGCATGTTAGGAATTACTACTGAGAAACGTTTTGGTGCGGCGGCACTTGGTGTCGATTACGAAAGAATATTCGCTGACACACTTGATACTGACGAAGAGATGGCCATTGGCGATATTTCTCATATCAAAGCAAATCTAGGGATTATGGTTTCTCACGAAATTCAATTTCTTCTAACGTATGGTGAAGTAAAGGTTGCTGCTAGTGATTTCTTTACTGCTAATTCTTTGCGTTCTGATTTAAAATACTCATACTTAATGCCACAAATGTTTCTTCGTATGTCACGTTCTGTTCGTTTAAATATGGGAGCAGGCTTTCAGGTAACTCGTCCTGATTCTTCTGTGTTAAATGAAACAGCAAAACTTTGGGACCTGCCTGTTTTATACGGGAATACGCTATTTGCAGGCCTTAATTTATCAATTTAAAAATAGGATACGTCATTGTTAATTTCAGATAATATTTATTATTGTAAAAATTGTAAAAAAGTTGTTCCTTCAATTGAAGACTTACTCTTTGTTGAAGATGGATCTAATCTGAGCTTTTGTAGCGAAGCCTGCATTGAAAAATTCTATTCTCCACTAATTGACTACTTTACAGGAAAGATTGAGAAGAAGAGAAAGGATCTTAATATTGTGGATGAGCCAGCTCTAGAGGCCTTAGAAAATCCAACTTTTGTTGACCGCGTTCTCCATAAGCCTGATGAGATTTGGCGTTTAGAAAATGACTTAAAAGAAGAGATCTTTACTTTCATTTCCAAAGTCAATCATAACGGCGAAGATATTCATCTGATGGCCTTGTGCTTTGTTTTTAATCACACTCCTTCTTTTGTTTTGGCCCTTACGGCCACTTCAAATGACTACTTCGTACAAGATTTTCAAGTAGGTGAGGAAGTTGAATCTCTTGAAGATTACCATCGCGAAATTGAAGATAATTCTATTTTAGACCCTGAAGACTTTGAGCTTATTGAACTTAAGAAATCAAAGCTTCTTGCTGAAATGATGACTCATAGAAAGGAATTTGATATTCCTTTTGAAGACTTCTCTCTTTATATGGATTACTTGCGTCCTACGATAGAGACATATGATGAGCTTTATGAATTTAAGGATGAGGATGGTGATGAGGCCTTTGCTTATTTCAAGGCATTTGAAAAAAGTGGTGTTAGCTTCTTCTATATCGCTCTTTGTACTAGAATTGAAAAAGGTGAGCAGAGTTTAATTGTTCCAATTATCTCTTTTCCAACAATTGATGGTGACTTGTCTAATTCATATAAGACAGGCAAGCTCATTGATGGAAATAAGCTTGCCCATTAATTAAATTATTTTTTAATTTTTAGAATGATTTGTAGAAATACTGACCTAGTGATTTAAAGGCATCACAGTAAGTGCGGTCATTGTAAAGATCAACATTGATTGAACACATAAAGTAAGCATCGTATGAGATTAGCTCACGGTTAAAAGGAGCAGGGAATTGATAAGTCTTCTCCTTCATAACCATAACACCATTAATCCTAAAACCTTGATAACGTCCATAATCACGATTCTTAGTTAAGTTAAACAGTGAGATCGTTCCCGAACTATCAATATACTTACACTCAGCAGAGCCTAGAAAAATTGAATTTCCAGATGACTGAGAAGTAGGGATAACACAAATTCTAGAATTCTGATCTGGGTTTTTTATTTGAACATAAATTTGTGTTTCATTTGTACGAGACTGACAAACAGTATTTGGTCCTAAGTGCGAATTTGAAGTATTTGCAAAACCTGTTTGGCCGTCTAGTGACCAACTACAGTGTGCAATTGCACTAGGAATATTTGCATTTGAACCATTAGAAGATGAGCTGTCTGAGTCATCGATGTCGATAACTGAGCCACCTGAGCCTGAACCTACATTAGAATTTGAGCCGGAGCTATTTGTATCATAGATTGAGCGCGTCTCTCTTGGAGCGACACATGAGGTAAGGGCCATAATTGCTGTGATAAAAATTAGTCTTTTCATTTAATTCTCCGAATTTATCACTTAACTTATCGGTAATTCTGAAAAAATATTAATTTTTTCATGTAGTTTAATGGTCAGTTAACCGATAAATATCATAATGAAGAAGTTGATCTTCCTAACCACCATTCTTGTACTCGTAATATCAAGTGCTTATCTTGTTGTTACGATGCCATATCGATTTTATTATACCTTCCAAGATGAAGGGATTCAATCGGACTACTTTATTGCCACTAAACAATATGAGTCGCTTTACAAGGGGCTTTCTCCATATGAAAACTCTCGTGGTGTGACACCATTTTGGAAGAGTATTCATTTTCAGAATTTTCAATTTGATATTCCATTTGATGATGTAAGCTTTAAGGTCTTTCCAAGGCCTAGTATTTCTAAGATTCAGGCCCAACCTTATTTTGATATTGTCGATTATAAGAATAGGCGAGTTCTAAGTGTAAATGACTTTGAGATTGAAAAATTTAATGTCGCAATACCAATGGACGCAATTTTCAATCTTCCTGTTGTGACTCAATTTATCAAGGCCTCATCAAATCAAGAAGTTTGGCTAGATGTTTTAAATCTCAATATAAAGATTAAGAAATTAAATCTATATAGCTATAAAGATATTAAGTATCTACTTTCAAATTACTCACTACCTAAATTAGGCTACTTTCTTTATATCTATAAGATGCGTGAGCAGCTATTTGCTAAGGATGCAACTCGAATTGTGCAAAATGGCCCTTTCCATATTATGCAGTTCTTTGATGAGGCCAATAATATTGGAGTTCTAAAAAATTACTTCTATGAGAAGGGACGTATTTATCGTGCAACAATTCGTTACAATAAGAATAATCCTGATCATAATGTTGTTCTTGATAAGCTCGTGAAGAATTTAAAACTTAATCTTTCTCGTGATGAGGAGAGTTCTCTTGCTATGTATAATGAGTTCAGAAAGCTTAAGTACGAAAAGAGATTTGAGTATAAGGGGATGGCCTTGCTCTATAGTGCCTGGTCTCATGAACTTGAAAATGAAGCATTTTATCGTGAAATGATTTACTACCTTGAAAAAGGGAATTATAAAACAGCGCAACTATTTAGCCTTTATGATTTTGCTAAGAGAAAATTCGGTAAAACATTTTCAAGTCGTGATGAAGTTTTAAAAGACGATCTTAAGGCAAAGATTGAAATAGAGACGAAGAAAGAGAGAAAGAAGCAGGAGAGAGATCTTGCTGACTATCAAATATCTGGGGAAGTTGACTTTAAAGACGACGATGCCAAGCTTGATTACATTCTAAAAAATATCGAAGTAAAAGAAGAAAAAGACGACTTAAGCGAGTACTAAGAGATTAGATCTTCAAAACTATCTGGGTGGTGAAAGTTTGGAGAATTGTCTGGGTGCTTATTTGAGTAGTAGTATGTTTTATCACCTTCGGCCGTTAAGACACAGGTAGGGGATACGCGCAGATTTGAAAGGTCTTCAAAATTATGGCCAAGCTTCTTTAATTCAAAACGACAATTAAGAGTGAAGAGTTCATCTTCAGAATTAATGACAATATTATCAATGTTAATATCTGAGTATTCAGTTAACTCTGATCGATATGAATTAAAGATGAAACAATTCCAACTAGAGTCACTTCCAAAGTTAAATTCAAAATACTCACCATCGGTTTTATTGAGAATAAAGAATTCAAAACAAGTCTGAGTCCAAAGTCCAATAACTCGATTCATCTTGCCATTGTCACGTTGTATATAAATAGGAGAGAGATCCCCTTTTAAACAAAAGTGAAAATTAACATGGCCGTCAATGACCTTGATCTCGGCCGAGGCCTTTAGATCAAGATCATTTTCAGCAAATGGTATTAAGTTAAAGTATTTTGAAATCATAATCGATCTTCTTAATTACCCTTACCCATGATATTTGTTAAGAAATCAACTGGTAGTGGGAAGAATGTCGTCGACTTTCCTTCTCCACTTGAGATCTCTTTCATTGTATCAAGGTAGCGAAGAGTGATGGCATTAGGAGATTCGTTAAGGACCTTTGCCGCTTCTGCAAGCTTAAGGGCCGCATCGAATTCACCTTGTGCAGAAATAACCTTTGCACGCTTATCCCTTTCTGCTTCCGCTTGTTTTGCCATTGCTCTTTGCATTTCAATAGGAAGGTCAATGGCCTTAACTTCTACCGTTGAAACCTTGATACCCCATGGCTCTGTATGCTCATCAAGAATTGCTTGTAGTCTTGCATTAATCTGTTCACGCATTGATAGAATTTCATCAAGCTCGAATTGACCAATTACAGAACGAAGAGTTGTTTGAGCAATTTGACCTGTCGCTAGCAGATAGTTTTCAACTGCGACAACTGACTTTTCAGGATCTTCTACTCTAAAGTAAACAACACCATTAACTTTTAATGTTACGTTATCTTTAGAGATAATATCTTGTGATGGAATATCCATTGTCACTGTTCTCAGATCAACCTTGTGCATTTTTTCTAGGCCTGGAATAAGTAGAATAAGTCCTGGCCCGCGAACAGCTGTGAAGCGTCCTAGGAAGAAGATAACACCACGTTCGTACTCTTTAAGAACCTTAACAGTGTTGAACAATAAAATTAATAGTAGAATTATAAATGGTAAGTAAGGCGCAAAATTTATCATATATCCTCCGTTGAATTGACAAAAACTTTACATTTAACTGACTCTAAAAAAAACTGAGAGTTTAATATTAATTTAAGAAAACTAAGGGGAGATTTTTAATAAACTCTCTCTCTTCCTTGTCAAAAATCAATCGTCCCTCAACGTCCCCTTAGTTTTTTCTTCTTATTTTCAATTATTTAAAGCCAAAAAAACTTTTTAATTTCTCTTCTTGCCCAGTCGATATCGCTCTTTGTTGGAAGATCGTTTTGACACATCGAAAAGATTAAACTCATTAATTGACGAAAAGATTTTCTTTGACTCATTTTATACCTCTATAGTTTTACTTGTAGTTTTAAGTTGTCTTTTTTGATGACCTCTACCTTATCACCAACTTTAAGCTTTGACATATCGCCAGTGGCCGTAAGTTGCCACAATTCTCCATTGTAGCGAGAAAAGACTTTGTCACCATCAATATCTGTTACTGTAATCTCAACACCAGTGTACGGATCTTCAGGTTCAGAGAAAATTCTTTTTCTAGACTTATAAAAAACATAAGCAATCAGACCAATAAAGGCAAGAATCGCACCAATACTAGAAAAGAGAACAGTTGAAGAAATTTGTAGGTATGACTCCTCAGTTTGAAAAAGAAACATGGAGCCAAAAATTAAGCTGGCCACTCCTGCAAGGGTTAAAAGCCCAAAGCTTGTAATATAAATTTCTAGAATAAAGAGAATGAAGGCCGCAATAATAAGCAGGAAGGCCCCTGTGTTAAGGGAGAGTACATTAAAAGATATCCCTGCAATTAAGATGGCGACTGCTCCAATACTTCCAGCGATAAATCCACCTGGCGCTTGAAACTCGACATAGATTAGGGCCGCGCCTATGAGGAAAAGAATATAGGCCATATCAGGAGACGCAAAGAAGCTTAAAAGTTTCTGACCCAGAGTTTTTTCAAATGTTGTGAGCACATAGTTATCAGCGACCTTAACTTTAAAAGACTTATGATGAGAAAGGTATGTCTTATTATTAATTGTATTAATTAAACCGCCCTTACCCTGAATCGTATCAACAATTCCGTTGTGGACATTTTCTTTTAAGGCCTCAGTCTCTGTATAACTCTTTGCCTCTGTTATCATTTTTGTGAAGACCTTCTCATTCTTTCCAGTTGCAGAAGCTTGAGACTTTACGAGGGCAACAAGATCATTAACAATCTTATTTTTCATATCGCCTTCTTTTATATCTGAAGTTCCTGATATTGGCGTGGCCGCACCGATACGCGTTCCATCGGCCATATAGAGAATAGGGATACTACTTGCAATAATGGCCCCGGCACTCGTGGCGGATGCAGAACTAGGTCCAATCCAACCAATGACCAGATTTTTGCTATTGGCAATTAAGTGCATAATCTCTTTTGTAACACTAACCAGACCTCCTGGTGTGTTTATCTTAATTAAGATGGCACTCTGACTTTGGCCTTCAATGCTTTTAAATGCCTTTTGAAGGTAATTTAAAGTGGCCGGTGTGATGGCCTCTTCAATATTAACTGCAACGATAGAATTGATATTAATCTCTTTAGCTTCTTTTGAGCTATCAGCTGCAACTGCGCTGAATGATGCTAAAAATAGGGTAAAGAGTGCTACAAAACTTGTAATGATACGCTTCTTCATATATGTTGACCTGCTTATTAAAGGAGATTTCATGTCATCAAATAATATTACTTATAAAGTAATTATCGCTCATTTTTTCAATCCTATAAATGATAAAAAATGTGAATTTTTAGAAGATTATGCAATTGTTGCAAAGCGCACAACAAAAGGTGATTACAAAATCATCGATCGTATGCCTAAAGCACAACTTTCAGCTTATTTATCACGTAAGAAGAATGTTGAGATTATTGATAAGAGTGGCCAATACGTAATTCCTGGCCTCTATGATACACACTTTCACTGGGTACAAGACGCCGTTTGTGAAATGCCAAAGGCAAATCTGCTACATTGGTTAGAAAATTACACTTGGCCGTATGAAGCTAATTTCAAAAAACTTGCTTTTGCACGTAAGAAGGCAAAAGAGTTTACAAATAAAATTGCAAATAACGGAACAATTGGTGGAGCTTGTTATGGCTCAATTCACTCTCATTCTGTTTCTGAAGCACTTAAGAATTTTAAAGGTGACTATGTTCTAGGTAATGTGCAAATGACAATGAACTCGCCTGAGTACCTTACAATGGGCGTAGAGGAAACAATTGCTCAAACTGAAGTATTAGCGAAAGAGTATAAAGATAAGTACGCTGTAACGCCTCGTTTTGCCATTACTACTGATCCTGTGACAATGGCCGCTGGGGCAAAGACTGCAAAGAAACATCGCTCTTTCATTCAAACCCACTTAAGTGAAACTCAAAATGAAATCGATTTCGTTCTTAGTATCTATAAAGATATTAAAGGATTTGAAAAAGTTAAAACTTATACAGAGATTTATGACAAGGTTGGACTTTTAACTCCAAAAACTATTATGGGACATGGGATTTATCTTTCACCAAAAGAATTAAAACTCTTAAGTGAAAAACAGACGATGATTGCTCACTGTCCAACAAGTAATGCTCCAATTAAAGAGCTGGGACTAGGTTCGGGACTTTTTGATTATAAGAGAGCTAATCGTTTCAAAGTTCACTGGGCCCTAGCAAGTGACATTGGTGGTGGGCCTTTCCTTTCTATGCTCGATGTAATTAATTCATTTGTTATGCAGAATCATAAAAGAGGACATCGCGATACTTCTTATACTCAAGGACTTTACCGAGCTTCACTTGCGGGTGCTACTTCGATGAAACTCGAGCAGGAGAGTGGTAATTTTGAGCTTGGTAAAAAGCTTCATTTTGTCAGTCTTGGAAGCAAAAAGATGAGCGCAAGTCTTACGACGGAAGAAAAACTTAAGAAATTAATTAAGAGGCCTAACAAAGACAGGGCCTTATACACAGATTTAATTGAAGCGACGTATTATAACGGTAATGTGATTTCAGCTAGATAGTTAAGCTAAATCGATCATATTGAACAATATCTGCTATCGACAATAAAATTACGGAAATATTGTAAAAAGTTTTCTTACAAATCTGTTAATATGTTTACAAAAATATTTTATTGCTTTAGAATATATTAAGATACGAATCGTAAGTGCTTGAATATAATACTTAGGAGAAATACATGAGAAGTTTTAGTCACATCGCGAAGCTAATTAAAGAAAAGAGAA
Organism: Halobacteriovorax sp. CON-3; assembly: GCF_043196995.1. Classification (NCBI taxonomy): domain Bacteria; kingdom Pseudomonadati; phylum Bdellovibrionota; class Bacteriovoracia; order Bacteriovoracales; family Halobacteriovoraceae; genus Halobacteriovorax; species Halobacteriovorax sp. CON-3. Next base: position 475,706 of record NZ_JBEBNA010000001.1, on the reverse strand, counting down.
CAGCACATCCAAAAGGATACTCTCAATCAGAATTATCACACCTTCTTGGTTATAAGAATGGTCAATTCATCTCTAACGTTGAACGTGCTCTTTGTAACATCCCACTAAAGATGCTACGTAGAGTTTGTGAAATCTTAGACATCAATGAAGCTGAATTAAAAGACGCTATCATTAAAGATCACGAAGAAACTTTAGATAATTATCTAAAGGATGGATCAGGTGTTGTTGGTGCAACAACTGGTGCAGAAGCTACGGCTACAACTTCAAACTTCGTTTACTAATCTGATTACCTTTTCGAAGGTTGTTAGTTAGAAAATATTGATAAAAAAAGAGGGAGCGAAAGCTCCCTTTTTTTTATGTTCAGGATGAATGGTAATAAATTTAATTAAACCCCTTTATAGGCCTTATAATCATCTAGAGAACCAACAGACTCTTCAGTGTCATCTGCATAGCTTGATTCAATCTGTGTTTGAAGGTAATGAGGATCTTCGATTTCTTCTTCACTAACTTCTGGATCTACTTCTCCAACTGGTAATTCATGATTAGTTGAATAAGTTAAGTCCATCTTTAAAGATTCAAATTTTTCTTCAAAAACTTTTAAGTCTTCTTCTTTTAAACGACTCTTAAAAGCTAAAAATGTTTTTTGAGTTTCAATATAATTTCTCTCTAGCTTTTCTCTTTGCTTCTCACCAACACGATCAAAGTTATCAAAGTACTTGCGTCTGGCCATAATATGCTGCTCAAGTAAATTGAAGTATTTTACAATGATAAAGTCCTCTCCACTTAGATGTTGTGGGTTTGGACGGCGATTCTTATTTGGTCCACGGCGTCTGCGATTGCGATTTGAAGACTTTCCTTGTGCCTTTTTATTTGGTTTAGTTTGATTTGACTGTGGCCCTTTAGCGCCAGGTTTGTTGCTACCTTGTCCGGCCTGTTGTCCTTGTCCCTTAGGGGCACCACTTGCGTTTGCTGGGCGTTTACGACGTCTGCGGTTGTTTGAGCGGCTTCTGTTACCACGGCCTTGTGGTTTGTCTGAAGACGACGATGTCGATGAATTAGAGGCGTTCTTGTTGCCTTGCTCCATTTGTAATCCCTTATTGATAATTCATAATTACGTTTAAATTTAATTATAGCCCCTAATATTGCTAAGTAAAGCTACAACTTGTCTAACACCTATGTTAAAATTGGCCAATTTCAATAGAACAACTCTCTAATTTTTTCAAAAGGGGAAATTACATGACTAAAAGAGTTAAGGTTGCAGTTACAGGTGCAGCAGGACAAATTGGTTACGCGATTCTTTTTAGAATTGCTTCAGGTCAAATGTTTGGACCAGATACAGAAGTTGAACTACAACTTCTTGAACTACCTCAGGCGCTTGGTGCACTTGAAGGGGTAAAAATGGAATTAGATGACTGTGCTTTTCCATTATTAAAAAATATTGTTTGCACAGACAAGATGGAAGTAGCATTTAAAGATGCAAACTGGATTCTTGCAATTGGTGCCGTTCCAAGAAAAGATGGAATGGAAAGAGCTGACCTTCTTAAGGTTAATGGTGGAATCTTTGGTCCACTTGGTAAAGCAATGGCAGCACACTCAGCACCAGATTCAAAATTATTCGTAGTTGGTAACCCATGTAATACGAATTGTTATATCGCAATGGAAGCTTCAGGGCTTGATAAGTCACGTTTCTTTGCAATGACAACTCTTGATGAGAAGAGAGCTAAGACTCAACTTGCTCAGAAAGCTGGAGTTGATGTAACTGAAGTTACTAATATGACAATCTGGGGTAACCACTCAGCAACTCAATACCCAGATTTCTACAATGCAAAGATTGGTGGAAAGTCTGCTGCAGAAGTTATCTCTGATGAAGAATACCTACAAGGTGATTTTATCTCAACTGTTCAAAAAAGAGGTGCAGCAATTATTAAAGCACGTGGTGCTTCTTCTGCTGCTTCAGCTGCAAACGCATGTGTTGCAGGTGTATACGCTCTTACTCATGACACACCAGCTGGTGAGACATTCTCTATGTGTCTTGCTTCAAAAGGTGAGTATGGAGTTGACGAAGGTCTTATCTTCTCATTCCCATGTCGTGTTGAAAACGGTGAGCTAAAAGTTGTTGAAGGCCAAGAGCACAATGCTTTTGGACAAGAGAAGTTTAATACAACTCTTGAAGAACTTCGCACAGAAAGAAATACTGTTAAAGATCTAGGTCTAGTATAGGTGCCATGCTCCTTTGGTTTCGCACATGCTAAATCAAAGGAGCTCACCTTATCTACTTATATAGAATATTTAGCACATGCGAAACCAAAGGAGCATGGCACCTTATATTCTAATTCCCAATTTAAATTTCGATAAAACTTGAATGATCAGAAGCGGAGACAGAGACGCATAAGTCACAATTTTCCAATTTTCGAGATTGATAAGTTTTAAGCTGAGGATATTCCTAAGGGCAGGGATATAGATTGTTGCAAGTAACAGTACTGTGCAAAGGCATACTGCTCCCCAGACATGAATATTCTTTGTGATCTCATTTACAAATAGATTTGAATTCTCAAGTCGCATATTGAAAACATGAAAAACTTGGCCAAAGGCCAGGCTTAAGAAGGAGACAGTTAATGCTGTTTGATCATCACCAGTTGTCTTAAGTGTGTAGAGGAAGCCAGAAAGTACGCAGCTTGTAAGAATGATACCGTAGAGTGAAATTAGGCCCCACTTCCTCTTTGTAATTATTTGTTCATTACGTGGACGGGGAGATGACTTTAAGTAGCTAGCGTCTCCTTCACCCATCCCAAGGGCCAAGGCCGGGAATACATCTGTGACGAGATTTAAAAATAGAATTTGTAATGGTAAAAGAGGCAGAGGCATATTCATCAGTGAGGCGATTGAAACAATTAGAATCTCACTAATATTACAAGAAAGAAGATAGACCACAAAACGCTGAATATTACTATAGATGATACGTCCTTGCTTGATGGCCAAGATAATGGTGTTAAAGCGATCATCTTGTAGCACCATATCTGCCGCTTCTTTTGCAATTTGAGTTCCTCTTTGGCCCATTGCTACGCCAATATCTGCATGCTTCAATGCTGGTGCATCGTTGACTCCGTCTCCGGTCATGGCAACGACAGCATTCTTTGATTGAAAGTACTTAATCAAATCAAGTTTTTGAATTGGACTAACACGACTAAAGACCTGGGTCTTATCGATTTTTTTAATCAGTTCTTCACTCCAGTCTTGCTGTGGCCCGAAGTTCTTTCCATTTATTGAATAGCTATTATCAGGCCCAATAAGGCCTATGTCTTTGGCGATCTTTAAGGCCGTTCCTTCTTGGTCACCTGTAACCATAATTGTTTTAATGCCGGCCTCATTTGATTTTGAGATTGCTTCTTTTACATCTGAACGAGGAGGATCAAGAAGGGCAACGAGTCCTAAAAAAGTAAGATCGTTGTAGGGCCCATCTTCAGTACTTTTTACTTTTTTCTCGGCCAAGGCGAGGATACGTAGGCCATCACTTGCTAGTGTATGATTTTCTTTAATCCATTCACTTTTTAATTCTTCATTGAAGATCTTATCTTCAGACTGATCTCGTATAAGTGTAGAGCTACTTATAATGGCCTCAGGTGCACCCTTTACGGCCACGAGTATTGTCTCTTCGTCCTCTTCTTTTAACATATGGTAGGTGGCCATCATTAGGGTAGAGCTATCAAAGGGAACCTCTTTTAACTCTGGCAGCTGATCCAGTAGTTTTGCTCTAACAAGGCCAAAATCTTCCCCAATACTAAGTAGAGCAATCTCCATTGGATCACCAATATTATGACTCTTCTTTTCTTGAGAAATTTCTGAGTTATTACAGAGGATACCTATTTCGAGGAGTCTTCTTAGTTCTCTCTCGTCTTTATTTTTTTCGACATTATTCATGTGAAAAACAGTGTGGAGGGTTTTAAAGAGCTGAACGCTCATTTTATTTTCTGTGAGAGTTCCTGTTTTGTCGGTGAAGATTACTGAAGTTGCTCCAAGGGTTTCAACAGCTGCTAATTTGTTGATGAGAGCATTGTTGTCGGCCATGCGCCACATTCCCTTGGCCAAGGCGAGGGTGGCCACAATAGGAAGGCCTTCCGGAATGGTTGCAATAGCAAGTGCAATGGCCGTCTCTAGCATAAGTACTGGAGCCTTTCCTGCCATTATTCCTGAGACTGCAATAAGGGTAGCAATTGCTAATGAAAACCAGACTATCTGACCACCAAGCTTATTAAGTCGTTTCTCTAGAGGGGTGGTTTCATCTTTATTAACGGCATCACCTTGAACCTCTTTGGCAATTTTACCAACCTCTGTGTCCATGGCCGTTGCAATAACAATTCCTTTTCCTGAGCCTCTTGTGATTGATGTTCCTTTAAAAAGAATATTGCTTCGCTCAGCTAGTATGGTGTCTTCTTCTAATGCTTCACTTACTTTATCGACTGGGGCCGATTCACCAGTCAAAATTGATTCATTAACATTTATATTATTGGCCTGGGCAACTCTAAGGTCGGCCCCTAAAATATCTCCGGCCTCAAAGATGACGATATCACCAGGTACCAGCTCTTTTGTGTTAAGGTGAAATATTTGTCCTTGTCGAATAACTCCACATTTTGTGACGCCGATTTTTTTGAGTGCTTCCATGGATCTTACGGCCTTAAGTTCTGTGAAAAATCCTAGTGCAGTGTTAACAACGAGGACTGCAATAACTGTGAAGCCTTCGACAATATGGCCAATGGAAAAAGATGTGGCGGCCGCAATAAGCAGCAAGAAGACAATGATGCTCTTTAGTTGTCTTATAAGAATCGTAATTTTAGATGTGCTTGGCCTAACCGAAAGTTCATTAGGGCCATAGAGTTTTTGTCTACTTGTGATTTCTTCTTGTGTAAGTCCGCTTTCAAGGTTTGTTTCAAGTATATCTGAGACATCATTTACACTACATTTTGAATAGAATAGGCCGTTATACTTTTTCATATATTCGCCCTTCTTAGCTTTATTTTATAAGATCTAGAATCTCTCTTTGCTCTTCAATACTTAAAGGCCTAACAGTGTCGGCCTTCTTTCTTTTTATTCCACTTTTTGCGATGACTTTATCGAGGTGGTGGATACGATCAACTACATTCTTTGTCATCTTAAAGAGCCAATCAGGAAGCTCTTCTTTGATTGTCTGACTATCGATTTCCATTAGTGTGACCTTCGTTTTTGCCATAACATAGGCTGCGCGGTGAGTACCAGCGAAGAAGGCCATCTCACCAATCATCTCTCCAGGGCCTACTGTCGCAACTGGACTAACTTTATTACCGTCAACAACAAAGACGAGAAGTTCTCCCTCTTCAACCAGATAGATCGTATCAGACTGATCTCCCTGTTTAATGATGATAGCATTTTCGTTATGAACAATTCTCATATGGCCTCTTATTTTAGTTGGGTAATCTGCTTAAGCTTAATTACTAGCTCACTGACAAGTTTAGGGTAATAGATAGATTGTGGAACTTTATTAGAAATAAATAAAGGGTTTCTTGTATAATTTTGCTTAAGAACTTCGTTATAGTTTACGATATCCACATTTTGATGAGTTGAGATCTTTTCAAGCTGTTTAACAAAGAGTGGGTGCGAAGACTTGACCTCACATGCAAAGGCCACTTTTTGTAAAGCCTGATCATAGGCCTTTGTTATCTCACCCTGTTTTTCAAAAAACTCTTGCTTTAATTGATGAAATTTCGTGTTGGCCAAAATATTTTTTTCAAGAGACTGAACAAGTACATGGGCCTCTTTCGTTTTAGATTCAGAAAGAAGTGTATCGAGTTTTTTTAGGGCCTCTTCAAATTCTAGGCCATTTGTATCTTCACAAATTCTAAGGTCATTTATCTCCATATTGATTGGTGGAATGACGGTAAGGATATTAACTCCTTTGGCCTTTAGAGTTCGAAAGAATTTTTCGAGACGAATATCATAGAGAAGAAGTTCTTTTTCTAAAATACTTCTAAAGCGTTCAGGAGATAATTTATCAAATTCAAGTGGTTCAATTTCTGAAGTTAGCTGTTTAAGGTCTTCATTTAAGAAAATTAAACGTGACAGATTTGGATGAAGCTTAATCAAACTTTGGATATAGAGATTTTTAAAGAGTTTAAAATTCTGATTATTAAGTTTAATGGCCTCTTTCTTCTTTGGATAAATATCTTCTTGTAACTCTGAATAGCCAGTTGCAAGAATAAGAATCTTAGGAACTTTCTTTAGCGCCGCCACTCTTTGAATGGTGCGATAAAGGGAGTCGCCCTTAGAAGAAATATTGTAAATAGAAAGTGGCCTGGCCAACTTTTTTGAGAGTTGAGTTGTGATGTCATTGATAAATGGACTGATTGATACACCCATTTCATCTCCGACAATTAGTACGTCGGCATTTGAGGCAACTTCATCAGGCCCATAGGTTTCTGGTGCCATGACATATGGTGCTGGAGTTTCTCGCAGAGGGGCCTTGTGATAATGGTAACTTAGAAGCCCCAAAATTGTGATAATGAACGCACAGGCCAAATAAAATATAGTGTTAAATATTTTTTTCATAAAAACTAATCAAGATTTCCCTATGACTTTATTATATACGTAATTTCTGGTACATAGAAGACCTTATGAAAGATGCAAAAAACACCAGATGGGTACCTGAGCTTTTAGCTCCGGCAGGTAGCCTAGAAAAATTGAAAGTGGCCATTAGTTACGGTGCCAATGCCGTATATCTTGGTGGTCAAAAATATGGACTTCGCCAAGCGGCCGATAACTTTACGATTGATGAAATACGTGAAGGGGTTGAGTTTGCTCATGAGCGAGGTGCTCTTGTCTATGTCGTCTTAAATTCATTCTTTCACGATAAGGATTTTGATGGCCTATTAGACTTTATTAAAGAACTTGATGATGTGGGAATTGATGCAGTTATTGTTTCAGATCCTGGTGTGATCAATTATATAGCTGAGAATACAAGTCTAGAGATACACCTTTCAACTCAGGCAAGTTGTCTTAATGTTGAAAGTGCAAAACTTTGGAAGAAGCTAGGTGTTACTCGTATCGTCCTTGGGCGCGAGGTTGCCATTGCTGATGCTAAGAAAATCAAAGAAGAGGCCGGCGTCGAGATCGAGATGTTTGTTCATGGTTCAATGTGTATGGCCTACTCTGGGAATTGCGTGATTTCCAACTATACACAAGGGCGTGACTCAAATCGCGGTGGATGTGCTCACAGCTGTCGTTTTGAATATAAAATTGATGATGGAAAGAAGGAGCTTAATAGCTACTTTATGAGCTCTAAGGACCTTGAGGGAATCAGACTTCTTCAGGACTTTATTGATGCAGGAATTGACTCCTTAAAAGTTGAAGGACGTATGAAGTCTCCAATGTATGCGGGAACAATTTCAATGGTCTACTCACAGGCCCTTGCCTATTATAAAGAGCATGGAAACTTTCTAAGCGATGATCTGCTTAAGTGGGAAGATGAGCTTACAAAAGTTACTCACCGTGCTTACACACAGGCATCTCTTGTTGAAGAGGCCGATGAAACTTCGATTTATAATGATCGTGAGCATGAAGATAAGACATATCGTGCGATTGGAAAGGTTGCGCAAGTTGTGGACAATGAGTTTATCGTTGTTGATGTAAGAAGTGCATTTGAACTAGGAGAGTCTCTTGAGATCATGCCTTTTTCAAACGCTCACGTGGATGTAAAGATTGATCATATCTCTAATCTTGCTGGAGAGAATTTTGAGCGTACACGTCCTGGAGCACTTTTTAAAATTCCTTACGTTGCAGGAGTTGAGGTGAATAACCTTGTTCGTGCAAAGGTTGTAAGTTAATGAAGACGACAACTTACTTAAATAACCTTAATGATCTTCCTAATATTATTGCTAATAAGTCTTTAGTAAGTGAAGTCATCTTAGCAACTCGCTTATTTTCTCAAATTGGAAAACTCTCTATTGAAGAGATGGCCAAGGCCATTGAGTTATTGAAGTCAGAAGCAATTTCCTATTCTTTAGAGTGGGATATTCTTATGACGGAAACTCGTTTTGCAATGTATAAGCAACAATTTCAAAAATATGCAGACCTTGGTTTTAAGAGTATTCGCTTAAGAGATCCTGGTGCTATTAATTTTTGTTTAAACGAATATCCTGATCTAAAGATCGATCTTCTTTTAGATACTGGTGGACACCATAATCTTAACTCAATTAAGGTTTGGAAGAACCTTATTGGTGATCGTCTAAGAAAGATTGTTCTTTCAATTGAACTCTCAAGTAGTGTGATTAAAGAATTTTGCCAAGAGATTCACTCGTGGGGCGTTGAAACAGAATTACTCGTCTTTGGACGAATTTTACTTTTCTATACACCACGAAACCTTGTGTCTCCTTTGTATTCTGATGAAAGCTTAGAAGATAACTACCTTGAAGTTAGTGGTTCAAGTGAAGAGTCTCCTCATAAAGGATTTCCGATTGTTGAAAATCAACACGGAACATTTATGTTTAATACAAAAGACCAATTTCTTTTAGAGTATATCGATGAATTAAAAGATTGTGGTGTTAATGATCTTAGAGTTGATGCTCGCCATCTAGAAAATAATAATCTCTTAAATGATGTTGTTTCACTTATTAATTCTTTCGATAAGTCGAAGGCCAAGGAAGTGAAAGATCAATTTGGTAACTCAACGACACGCGGATTCTTTCACGTAAATAAATCTGATGTCCTATTTAAGAAGCTTAAGAATAAGCGTACCCAACGCCAAGATGAAGGCTTCTTAGGTGAAGTTGTTGATGTTGTGAAGAAGTCTCATATGGCCATTCTAATTAAGGGAATGCGCGGTGAGGAGTTTGCTCTAAAAGTAGGAGATGAACTTCGCTTAAATACACCAGACGGAAAAGTTAAAACAACGAAAGTTCATAAGATTACACATACGAATGGTAGGGAGGCAGACTCTGCTAAGACAGGTGAGTTAGTGCTGATTCCACATGTTAGTGGTGTTAGTGTTAAGACCATGGCCTATAAGAATTAGTTGTAGCTGACCTTAACGAACTGTACCCAGATTCCACCATTATTGATTCGCTGTGATCTCATTGCCTTAAACTTCTTGTCGATAATAAAGGTCTCTGGCATCACAGCATAGGCACTCTTTGCTCCAAGCTTTTGTGCCTTTGCATAGAAGTCATTTACAAATTCATGAATATTTTTTTGCGTCTTTATTCTCTTACCGTATGGAAGATTACAGGCAATAACTAAGTTATTTTCTGAAAGTTCTTCCATTTTAAAAAAATCACCATGAGTCACTTCAAGATCAAATCCCTCAAGGTTTTCTTTGATGGCCTTAATATTATCGCGATTTATATCATTGGCCAGGGCCTTGCGCTGAATTTCATCGTTTAAAATATTTACCTTTTGCGCAGCCTGTTTCCTAAAAAGAGGAAAGTTCTCAAAATTATAATGACGCTTAGAATTCACCTGGTCTTGGAAGAGATACTCGCTTACGATCGTTCCCGAGCCGGCCATTGGATCAAGTAGGGTATAACCTTTTTCTTCATTGCTATCAATGAATCGAATAAGAGCTGCTCCAAGAGACTCTCGCATTGGGGCCTTGGCAGTAAAGATCTTATGTCCTCTCTTATCAAGCCTCTCTCCTGAACAGTCGATTGAAACCTGACACATATCTTCCTCGAAACGAATAAAGATAATTGGTGGATGACTCCACGTAAGCTCGTTATATTTCGCCTTAAAGGGTTGTGCCTTTTGATAATCTGCAATGGCGTCTTTTGCGGCCTTGATGATTTTTCGATCATCAAATAAGCGCGAGTTATGAGAGCTTACCTTAAATTCAAAGTCAGTCGTTGGGATATAATCATTCCAATTTATCTTTGATAGCTTTTTGTAAAGTTTAGGAAGATCTCTTGCTTTAAATTCTTCTACTCTTAGAAGTGCCCTTGTCGGGATCTTCAAATACTTTATCAGTGTTAGAAGAGAGAAAAGGTCTTGAGACTTAAGAAGTAGTCCCGCTTCATTATTGAACTCTATTGTATTAAAGAATTCGTAACGAATTAGCTCTTTTAGCTCTTCTTTGGCGAACTCCTCGAGACCAGGAGTTACAGAGAGAAATAATTCGTATGTTTTTGAAGTTTTTTGCATATTATTTGTATACACGATCTTGAGTTTATAACCAATTGGTCATATATAAATGATATGGCCAAACAAAGTAAATACGGAACTCTATATTTAATTGCAACTCCAATTGATGAGCAAAACCCTCTCGATACGACAGCTTTAAATTTATTAAAGTCTGCCATCGAAGAGCGAGAGCAAAGTCTCTTTCTTATTGAAGACTTGAAGCCTTGTCGTAGACGTTGGTTACGTTTTGGACTTGATCGCGAAATCATTGAAGACTTTATTCTCTTTAATGAACACACTCAAGTTGAGATTGAAAATGAAATCATTGCAAAAATTCAAAGTGGTAAGAATGCTTATCTTATGAGTGATGGTGGGCTTCCGGCATTTTGTGATCCTGGCCAAAAACTCGTAAAAAGATGTCATGAGCTAGGGATTCGCGTGACTTGCACTCCCCATAGCAATTCAATTTCACTTGCCGTTGCCCTGTCTGGTATCGACTGCGCTAATTTTTCATTTGCTGGCTTTCCTCCGCGCAGGCCTGAAGAGCGTAAGGAGTTTTTAAAGAATTTGGCCAAGGTAAATATGCCAAAGGTTCTGATGGATACCCCGTATCGCCTAACGAGACTTCTTGAAGAGTCTGTGGAAGTTTTTGGTGATCGTCTCGCTTTTGTCGGCATGGAGCTTAATGGAGAGGACGAGGAACTTAAATACGGTAAGTTATCGAAATTGCTCAAAGAAGTTTCTGGATTAAAGAAAGAGTTCATTCTTATTATTACGTAATTGTTTAAAGGCCTAGCAAATCAGATAGATTTTTCCAAAGCATAAATGGAATGTTGTTGCTTCGAATAAAATCTGCTAAATTGCCTAAATCATTAGGTATGTACATGAAAAGAGACAATTTAGAGGCCCAGGCAACGAGCGATCGTAAGCTTGAGCATATCAAATTAACGGATGCTGCACAGACGGCACAAATCTTAGCTGATAAGCGCTTTTACTATGAGCCACTTTTTAGTGGAAATAGAGAAGTGCCCGATCTCAGTCTTAACTTTGCTGGACATCAATTAGAATTACCAATTTGGGTTTCATCAATGACAGGTGGAACCGGTGTCGCTGCAAAGATAAATGAAAATCTTGCACGAGCATGTGGCGATTTTGGCATTGGGATGGGACTAGGTTCTTGTCGTAAACTTCTTTCCAAAGAAGGTCGTAGTCAGTACTTCAGCGACTTCGATATCTCAAAATATACAGCTAATGCGCCTTTTTATGCCAATCTTGGTGTGGCCCAGTTAGAGGAGCTCATCGAAGATGGTGAGCTTGATCGTGCCAAAGAAGTCGTTGACCTACTTGGTGCCAACGGCCTAATTATTCACATCAATCCAGCGCAAGAATGGTTTCAACCTGAAGGTGATATTATCAAGCGCTCTCCACTAGAGATTATAAAAATCTGTTTAGAAGAGTTTGATTTTCCAATTATCGTCAAGGAAGTTGGACAGGGAATGGGGCCGAAATCTTTGGCCGCTCTTATGCAGATGGATCTGGCCGCAATAGAATTTGCTGCCTTTGGTGGAACTAATTTTTCTAAACTTGAATATATTAGAAATTCCAATGACTTATCTATTCATGAACCTCTGTGTCATGTTGGCCATACTGCCCTAGAAATGGTAAATATGAGCAATCAGATTATCGATCAATTAGGAGAGCAGGTAAGGTGTAAGAACTTTATCATCTCAGGTGGTATTAAATCATATCTTGATGGTTTCTACCTGTGTAGGCTTTCGAAAGGAAATGCCATTTTTGGTATGGCCAGCGAGTTCCTAAAGACGGCAATGGTTGATTATGAAAGTGTTAGTCGACAGGTTACACAAATAAAAGCAGGTCTAGCATTTGCTAATTCATACCTTAGTGTAAGGAGTGAAAATTGAAATTGATTCAAGGTTTTTCAAAACTAACAAAAGAACAGAAAGTAGAATTTATCTCAAAGAATCTTGAGGCCGGTTCAAAAGAACAGATCCTCTCTTTCTGGCATCAGGATCAAAAATTACAAAATACATTTGATGAATTCTCTGAGAATACCATCTCAAACTTCTTCCTACCTTATGGTGTGGTTCCTAATTTTGTTTTAAATCAAAAAGTATATAACGTTCCAATGGTTATTGAAGAAAGCTCTGTTGTTGCGGCCCTGTCAAAGGCAGCAAAGTTTTGGAGCTCTCGTGGTGGTTTTAAGGCCGAAATCATTGGCAGTGAAAAAATTGGTCAAGTTCACTTTGTCTATGAAGGTGACAAGGCCCAACTTAAAGAATTCTTTGAAAATGGAAAAATTGATATTTTAAATTCTCTGACTCCATTAACTATCAATATGGATAAGAGAGGCGGTGGGATTCGTTCGATCGAGTTAGTTGATCTAACAGATAAAGAAGAAAACTACTACCAAATCAAGATGGCATTTGAAACTTGTGATGCGATGGGGGCCAACTTCATTAATTCTGTTTTAGAAGCTGTTGGGAAATATTTAGAAGAAAAACTAGGGGAGCACGTACAAGTGATTATGTGTATCCTTTCTAATTATACGCCTAATTGTAAGGCCCGTGCATGGGTTGAGTGTTCAATTGAAGACTTGAATGAAAAGAGTCTTGGAATGGATGCAAAAACATTTGCACAAAAATTTGCTCGTGCAGTTCGCATTGCTCACATTGATCCTCATCGTGCAACAACTCACAATAAAGGTATCTTCAATGGTATTGATGGTGTTGTTATTGCAACAGGTAATGACTTTAGAGCAGTTGAGGCCTGTGGCCATACATATGCTGCAAGAGACGGACAGTATCGCTCTTTAACTAATTGTAAAGTTGAAGGAGATAAGTTCTTATTTGAAATTGAAATTCCACTAGCACTGGGAACTGTTGGTGGTTTAACAAAGCTGCATCCATTAGCGAAGATGTCTCTTGATATTTTAGAGCGTCCAAGTGCAAACGAGCTAATGATGATTACAGCAAGTGTGGGACTTGCTCAAAACTTTGCGGCCTTAAAGAGTTTAGTGACAAGTGGTATTCAAAAAGGACATATGAAAATGCACCTAATGAATATCTTGGGACAACTTGAAGCTAATAATGAAGAGAAAGAAAAAATTGCTGAATACTTTGCGGACAAGGTTGTTTCGTTCAGTGCAGTAAGAGAACAACTAGAGAGTTTAAGAAACTAAATTATGAACACAACACACACAAGCAACACAATTTTAAAATATTTGGAAGGAGAACAATTTCTTGAACTTCCAAAGAATGGCCAACTTTACTTTGGTCATGGGAAATTACTTCTTTCTGGAGAGTATTTTGTTCTAGACGGTGCTCAGGCACTTGGTCTACCAACGACTGTTGGACAATCTCTTCGCGTTCAATATTCAGCATCATTTGATCCAAAGCTATATTGGAAGTCATATGACCCAGCTGGAAAGCTATGGTTTGAAGTGATCTTTGAATTCTGGCACTTCAATATCTTAAATGACAATCCAACCAAAGAGATGATGGTTCTGCAACAGATGCTTAGACAAGCTAGAAAGCAGAATAAGCACTTCTTAAGAGATGGAGTTGATGTACATGTTGTGACTCAACTTGGATTCCCTCTTGAGTGGGGCCTAGGTTCATCTTCAACTTTAATTCATAATATTGCTGACTGGGCGATGGTTTCACCATTTGAGTTAGCATTTAATACGCTTGGTGGTTCTGGATACGATATCGCTTGTGCGCAAAGTGATGATCCACTTATCTATCAAAAAAGTGGTGATGGGCCAAAGTGGTCGCCGGTTGAATTCAACCCATCATTTAAAAATAACTTATACTTTATTTACTTAGGTCATAAGAAAAACTCTCGTGATGCTATTGAGTACTATAATCAATTGCGTCCACATTCACCGGAAGTAATCAATACTATCAGTGAATTATCAAATCAGATTGCTTCTGCAAAAACGCAGGAGGAATTTAACTTCTTAATCCGTGCCCATGAAGAAATTATTGGTAAACAACTTAAGCTTAAGCCTATTAAGCAAGAGGCCTTTAGTGACTTTGATGGAGAAATTAAATCTCTTGGTGCATGGGGTGGTGACTTCATTCTTGCTTCAACAATGAATAATAGAAGGTACGTTTCTAATTACTTTGAGGAAAAAGGCCTAAAGGTCATCATTCCTTACCGTGATTTAATTGTCGATAATGAACCAAAAGTTGAAGCTAATAATGTCCACTAATTTCAAGTTAACGAATTATAAAATAGAAAAATTAAGTGAAGGCCGCTCTTTCAATGTAAAGAGCCCTTCTAATATTGCATTGATTAAGTACTGGGGAAAGTATGGAGAGCAGCTGCCTTCAAACCCTTCTCTAAGTGTCACACTTGATAATGCTCATACTTTGACAACTTATAAAGTTTCAAAATCTGATAAATTTGAATTAGATTTTAAATTTGAGTCAAAGAGTAATGAGAAGTTCCAGGCCCGTGTTGAAAAGTTTTTTAATCGAGCAGTTGAGTTCTTCCCATTTATCAATGAGTGTCGAATTGAAATGGATTCAATGAATTCATTTCCTCATTCGTCTGGAATTGCTTCTTCAGCAGCATCAATGTCAAATTTTGCCAGTGCACTTTGTGAGATTGAAAAAATAGTGACGCAAGAAGACCACGACGAAGAATATTACCTAAAGAAAGCTTCTTTTATGGCCCGCTTAGGCTCTGGAAGTGCTTCACGATCACTTTTTCCAAAAATGTCGATTTGGGGTAAGTCGGTTCAAGGAAGCTCTCAAGAGTATGCTGTTGGGCTTGATAGCTATGATAAGTCATTTGAAGGAATTTGTGATTCTATTGCAATTGTAAGTGCAAGTGAGAAGGCCGTAAGCTCTACAGCTGGCCATGCTCTTATGAATACGCATCCATTTGCAAAAACTCGTTTCTTAAATGCTTGCAACAATTTTAACTCACTTTGCTTTGCTCTAAGTAGTGGTGACTTTGATGCCTTTGCAGAGATTGTTGAGGCCGAGGCATTAGAACTTCACGGCCTAATGATGAATTCAAAACCATCATTTATTCTGATGGAACCAAATACATTAGCAATCATCGCTAAGATCAGAAACTTTAGAGCACAAACAGGCGCAAAGATCTGTTTTACTCTTGATGCTGGGCCAAATGTACATATTCTTTATCTAAAAGAAGATGAAGCTAAAGTTCGTCAATTTATTGAAGATGAAGTTTCTGGCCTTTGTCATAATAACGTTGTTATCCATGATCACATGGGTAATGGTGTCGAAGTGGAATTTTTAAATCGAGATTCATAATGGAAAGTGTCGGAAGTTTTAGCGCAAAAATTCTTCTTTTTGGTGAGTACTCAATCATTCGCTCGTCAAAAGCTTTAGCGATGCCTTACTCACTTTTTGACGGAAAGCTAAACTTTCCTGAAAAGCAAAACACAGGAGTTGATTCTGAGTTATCTGCATTTTCACAATATTTAAAGAAACAAAATGAGAAGGGAAACCTTAGCTTTAACTTTGATCACCAATCTTTTTCTTTTGATATCTCTAGTGGCATTAGATTTAAATCAACTATTCCTCAGGGTTATGGTGTTGGAAGTTCGGGGGCATTATGTGCGGCCGTTTTTGATCGTTATGCACGTATTAGTGATGAACAAAAAAACGATATTGCCTTCTTAAAGGATTGTTTTAAAGAAATGGAATCACACTTTCACGGATCTTCATCTGGAGTTGATCCACTGATAAGTTACTTAAATGTTCCGCTTCTAATTGATAGTAAGAAACAGCTGACTGAAGTTGTTTTAAAAAATGAATCCAAAGGCCCAGGGCTATTTCTTTTAAATACAGGCCGTGCCAGAAGAACAGAGCCACTTGTAAACTTATTCATGGAAAAGTGTTCTTCTAAGGACTTTGCTTATCTTTGCGATCGCGTCTTAACGCCAATTTCTGATGAGTGTATAAAGTATTATATTAATGACGATCGTGAAAAGCTCTGGAAGAAGTTTAAAGAGTTATCTTCGTTTCAATTTGAACATTTCAACCCGATGATTCCTGCTCTTTATCGAGATCTATGGACAGAAGGTCTTGAATCGAATGATTTCTATTTGAAGCTTTGTGGTGCCGGTGGGGGAGGTTTTCTTCTAGGTCTGGCCCGTGATATTTCTAAGCTACCTTCACAATTAGCTAATTTTGAAATTAGACCAGTATAAATAAGGCCCACATTCACAAGTGGGCCTTTAAGTTTCTTATCTGATACCGTACATTTTTCTAATATCAGCAAGCTTGTGTGTTGGTGTTACTTTTCTTTTATCTTTACATATCTTCATTGTTTTCATGGCATAGACACCAGAAAATACTGATTGTTTTGTTATGTAGTTATATCTTATATCTGAGACAACTTCGTTATTATCGTTTACTTCAAATTCTTGAAAAACTTCAACCGCCATTGCCTTGGCACTATATTCAACATCTCCATTTGGCCATGGAAAGGCACTACATTGTCCGACAGATAGTGCATACTCATTCACACTCACTCGGCATTTGTAATTTTCGTCATGCTTACCTTTTTCACACCATGTGCTTGCAAGGATATTTGTTGTCGCTAAAATCGATAGTAGTAAAATAATATTTTTCATGTTCTTCTCCATTTTTTCTGTTTGAGTTCTTACTGTTGAATTCCGTAAAAATCTTTAACTTCTTCTAAGCTGTATGTTTCAAGCTCTCCCATGGCCTTGCGACAGTCCCAATAAGAATCCATTGCTTGTACACCTGTACCTGTTCCACTCGTTGTACTAAGAACAGTTCTTCTTTCAGTAAGAAGATTGTGATTGGCATCTTTTAGGTAAACTTCTTCAACAAATGCTACCCCTGCAAATGCATTATAAGATTCGATATACATATTATCGTTGTACCAACATCTTCCTTTTTTAAGTACGTGTTGTGCAATTAGATCTCTACATTCATAAATTTTAACGTGCCTAGAGATTTGCTTACAGTTAGCAAAAGAGCTTGTTACTGTAAGTAGTGATAGTGCAAAAATTAACTTTTTCATATTCTCTCCTCATTCAATCTTTTTGTTTTCTTGTTCGAGGAGGTTATAACACAAAAAAGTGCATTGCACTGTTTTGTGTAAATATTTTATGGTGAGCTATGTTTTCGAGAGAAATTTATGTGAAATCAGTGACTTGGCCCACTCTCTTGGAGACGAGATGGGCCGTTCTTAGGCTAGATGGCCTCTGCAACAGTAGGAGCTTGTTTTAAAACACGGGCAAAGTCGCGTGGATTAATGAAATCCTTTCCATTTGCATAGTTTTTAAAGTCACCAGTGGCCAATGTTGAGTTAGCAAAAGTGATTTCCTCTAAAAGGTCATCTTCCATTGCCTTAATAAGAGCGTTGTTAAATGATCTCTTTGTTTGAATTCTTGCAGTAGGTGACTGCTTAGAGATACGAGTTACAATATCTTCAAGTTCATTTTCGCTGTAAAGAATTTTTCCGACAAGGCCTGCGTTTATAAGGGCATCGGCACCTACGCTTTGAGAAGATAGTAGGTATTGCATAAGCTTTGCACTATTTGCTTTTTCGTTAGTAAGAGTATTCATACCTGCCATTGGTGTGATTCCCTTATCGAGTTGATTAAAAGTCACACTAAAAGAAGGAGCGCAGTAGCGGATATCTCCACCCATTGCTAATTCTAGACTAAATGGGCAAGCAGATTTTTGAAATGACCAAAGGATCGTCTGTGGTAATAGCAATTGTCCCCAGCTAAGTCTTGCTAGTTGTTGTAGAGTATTACCAAGGTTTACTTCATCGAAAAATCTAAGTTCTTCTTTTTTGAATAATTCAATATCATCACTAGCAAATTTAAAAACTACTGAATGAATTTCAATTTTATTAGTTAACCAGTCAAAGAAGTGTTCAAGTTCATTTAAGTACGTCGAAGTATTGAAAAACTGTTCATCGTTGGCGATGACAACGTTGCATGTACGAGTTTGTCTAGATAGTGAAATATTGAGTGTATTGTACTTAAAGAAATTACTCATTGATACCTTCCCTGGTCTTTTTAAAACTGCTATCCGATGCAGTTTCTAGTTACTAAATGTAAACTCTCAGATCGATCCGTGATCTGTTAATAAAATTATTTCAATTTTGCTTTGGGTCTGTCAAATCTAAGAAGCTTTTTTTCTCATTAAATTTTCCACAAAAATACTTTCAGTATTCTTATAAGAAATAGACTTATCACATGAATTTAAGGTGTTAAGGATGTATTCTTGTAGTTGAGTGTTTTGATCGCTACTTACTATTCTTCTGGAATCCCTTGTTATAAGCCTTAGTTGAATTACCTGTTCGTTTGGCTCAGACTTTAATAAGGCCTTAACTATTATTGCGTGAAGGGTGCTATTGTTGAAGTCCCAGTTTGCGGCCTCTAGATCATTTATTGATTCTTGTGAAAGTTTTCTCACACTCATGCCGCGTTTAGTGCATTCATATTTAATATAGTGCTTAGCGATTTCAACAATCTCTGCTCGACGTAGTCGAAGTGGTGGAATATTGAGTTTTACTGTTGTGATGAGATTGTAGAGGTCTGTTAGAATAATATCGTTTTTTTCAAGGGCCTTCAGATCATTGGTTGCAATTGTCACGATTCTAATTTTAAGCGACCTAATAATATTGTAGAAGGTTGCTTGTTCATCGTAGCTTAGCATCTCAAGGTTTTTAACGATTAAATCCTTTATTCCCTTATTTGTCAGCTCACTTATTTGTTCGAGTTTTTTATGATTAGCAATTTCATCGTCATTAAAGTCAATGACATTCTCTTCATTATCGCCACAAATATAACGTGCGTACGCTCTCTTTCCAAGGCCTACTTCTCCGTGGATATAGAGATTTTCTCTAGTGTTCTTAATTGTATTTAGAGTGTTAATGATCGATTGTCCGGTTTGTGATTTATCACTGAAAATGAAGTGATCTGGAAGTTTGTTTTCTACCTTTTCACTACTAATAGTATGCTTTTTACCTGCATAAAAATAAGAGATAAGGCTAGCGATAATCTTTATATTTTCAATCATCGTAAAATTAAACTTCCCACCCGATACACTATTAGACATACAAATAATGCCAATGCTTTCTCCATTGTGGTTAACAATAGGGGACATTAGGATATTTTTAATGTCGAGATCGACACCGGTTGCTTTTTTTTCATGAAAACTTTTGTTAATGATTACTTTATTAAAGTAGGCTTCTTTTAGAATGCTATTAAAGCTATGATCCCTCGGTGTAACGTCACTATTGGTTCTTTCAATTTCGAATTCACCTGTTTTGGCATCAAAGAGAAAGATATGATAGTTTTCACAGCGGAAAATGCTAGGAAGCTCATTTAAGATATCGATAATCTTACCACTATAGGTTTTTTGAATTAAGCTTTGAAAGAGTGAAAATAACTCAACCCCATCATCACGATTGATCTTTATTTTATTTTGGCAGATTTGAAAGAGCTTGTCTTTGAGCTTCGCCGTTCGATAGTGTGATAAGAAGTCTTTTAAAAAGTATTTTAAAACCGTTGTTTGTGAATTTGGTTCAATTGAAATTCCGTATATCGTCTTTGTCACATCCTCACAATAGATGAATGAGCGGATGATTATTCCAGTTAACTCAAAGTCCCAGTTATTAAAAAGTCTTTTAGTTGCGATTTTGATTTTAACTTTCTCGCCAATTGAATATTTTTGCGAGCAAATGAAATTTAGGCCAGAGAGGTTTATTGAGTCAATGCGAACATTATTATGTTTGATATTTTCGCGATCTATTGTGATCACTTCAGCACTAACTTTATCTTCCTCGTGAATTGGGAAGCGATATGATTTGAAAAATTTGTAATTTTGAATATTAAATTTCAATTATTCCTCAATGATGGGTCCGATTTCAGATATCTTCTTATCGTCGATTTCTTTAGAATTTTTATATCTCTGAGAGTTAAAGTTAGTAATTTTACTAGACGATAAATATTCATATGAAGAAACTTAGAAATTATCGTATTAAACTAAAAGAGTCGGATAATATAGAGTGTATTCTCTATGAAATGATTGGAGACTCAACTTCAAATTCATTCAATGTGGCCGTCGACAATATATCAACAACAGGTATTGGTGTTCTCATCGGAGAGTATGTTGATAGTCAAATTTTTAAGATTGAAATTAAGTTTAAAAAAATACGATTATTCCAAACCGTTAAGCTAAGACGATATCGTCCAAATTTTAATAATGTTGGTGATAACTACCTTGGCCTTGAGTTTATTGACTACGAGGTTGAAAGCATTATGAACCTCATGACAGAACTTGTTTCTTCAATGGGCAAGAGACGTCTTCGAAACCTTATGTATGATATGGTTTTAAATGAAGCAGTTGCGGGAAATTATGATTCTGATAATACATTCGATAAAGATATCGATGATAATGTTTCTGTTTCAATGATTCTTGATTTATTTCACATCTTTAAGAACTATCGTAATAAAGTTGAATTGATAAAATTATTCATTATTGAAGTCCAAAGAATTGTTAAGGCACGAGATGCTAGGGCTTTTATTGTAGGACATGATGAACACACTTTCAGTGAGTTTGATTTTCACACGAATCAGCTAAAAGAAATTGAGTATCCTATTGTTGGAATACTTGAGGAGCTATATAACAATCCTCGTGGTATTAAATCAAAATTCTCTCAATCTCTATCAAGTGATGAATTCTTTAATATGTACGAGGTTGTTAATAATACAACGATCTCAACATATATGATGTGTCCGATTTTCGATCATAATGAAAATATCTTTGGGATTTTAAATTTTTCAAATAAAGAAAAGAATGAACTCTTTACTGATAACGATTTAAAACAGGCAATGTTCCTAGCTCGAGTTATTGGCCTTCTCTACTTTTACAAGAGTGATGAGATTGAAGAGTATGAAGAATATAATAGTGGTGATTATGGGGACGATTACGAAAATGAAGTTGCTTTAAATACTTCAATGGGAATAAGTGTTTTTGCCAAAGGTGCCCAATCGTTCTTAGATCAATATAGCGCACCTAATGAAAAGGGCCCTGTCTATATTTACGGCGGCGAGGGAAGTGGTAAGTTCTATCTTTGTGAAAAAATTGCTCGCCAGTCTAATACTGCTAATACTCATATCGAAGTTGTTAATTGCTATGCCAAGATGACAAAGAAAGATATTGATGAGGTTGTTGATAAGATTAGAGATCGTGTTATTAATGGCCATGTAATCTTTAAGGGCCTTGATAAGCTTTCACCTACGGTGGCAAATTATATTATCGAGACTGTTGATCAGAGAGAATCGTTTAGAATTCTTTTTACTGGTACTGTTTATTTGAATGAGTTAATGATTCCAAGCTTTAAAACCATCTCACTCGTTGAGAGAAAGGAAGATATTCTCTTCTTTGCAAATTACTTTATCTCACAATATAGCCTTAAAAATCATACCACTAAAAAACGTCTTTCTCATCGTGTTCAAAAAATGCTTCTCGATTATGACTGGCCTGGAAATATTTCTGAACTCAAGGCCTGTATTGCAAGACTCATGATCTTTAATAAAGGCAGTGGAAATTTGACGATTAGAACGAGTGAGATCACTCCTTTATTTGAAAAGGACATACAGCCACAAATATCAATTGAGGCCAATGATTTAAAAATTAATGCCTTTGATGAACATGACCTAAATGAACAGGAGTGTGCAGACCTCTATCTTTATTTCTTCGTGGCCAAGCAATTAAAAGAAGGTGCCGTAGGGCTTAAGTCTGTGGCAAAAGGCTCCTTAATCGACTACGAAGATATGGTTGGCCGCCTTAAAAATGGTAGTAAGGTTGTAAAGCGCTTATTTAATGAAACTGTTGAAAGAGTTGAGTTGTATATTTCAGATAATGTGGCCTAGATTTTCTCTAGGCCACGATATGAATTTAAATTATTCGTTTTCTTCTAAGAATCTTTCTGCTCTGATTGCTGCCTGACATCCAGAACCTGCCGCAGAAATTGCCTGACGGTAGTAAGAGTCTTGAACATCACCACAAGCAAAAATACCAGCAACACTTGTATCAGGGTGTCTTCCTTCAGTGATGATAAAACCGTGATCATCTAGATCAACTTTACCTTTTAAGAAGTCTGTATTTGGCTTATGTCCGATACCCATAAATAGGCCATCAGTTTTTCTCTCAGTAACTTCACCAGTTTTTAAGTTTTCAACCTTAATTGAAGTTACACCTGTTGCATCTGCGATGATTTCTGTAACAGCGCTATCCCATACGAATTCAATCTTTTCGTTATTAAAAGCACGCTCTTGCATTGGCTTAGATGCACGAAGCTCATCTCTTCTATGGACAACATATACTTTAGAAGCAAATTTTGTAAGGAAAGTTGCTTCTTCCATTGCAGTATCCCCACCACCAACAACGTGAACAACACGGTCGCGGTAGAAGAATCCATCACAAGTTGCACAAGCACTAACACCTTTACCAATTAATTCTTTTTCATTTGGAAGGCCAAGATACTTGGCCGATGCACCAGTTGCAAGAATAACAGCATCTGCAGTGTAAGTTTTATCTTCATCTACTGTAAGAGTAAAAGGTCTCTTTGACGTATCAAGCCCAGTGACAAAACCACTCAGGTATTGTGTACCAAATCTCTGAGTTTGTTTTTTCATATTGGCCATAAGCTCTGGCCCCATGATTCCTTCTGGGAATCCTGGAAAGTTATCAACATCAGTCGTCGTCGTTAATTGCCCACCTGGCTCATGTCCTTCAATAACAAGAGGCTCAAGGTTTGCACGTGATGCATATAGGGCCGCTGTATAACCAGCAGGACCTGATCCAATAATAATGACTTTGTGGTGTGCCATTTAAAAACTCCGTTTTTTTCTAAATTTTATTCAATTCCTAATTCTTTCTTAATTTCCTCAGGACGATCATCTTCCTCAGGGTTCATGTCGTAGTATGCGTTGACGCTTACTAGATCATCAGGATTAGCTGCTTTCTTAGTTGTTTTGTAAACTTCGCCAGTCATTTGGCATTCGTATCGAAAAATCTGAATATTCTTCTTTCTTTTGGCCATATTTTCCTCCGTTCACTCGTGGTGCACCGTGGCATAATTTTGTAAAAATATACATACCTTACCATATTGTTTCAAATACTTCCATTCGTTATAATTAAATATATGGATAAATATAAACAATTCGTAATGATACTTTTGCTAAATTTATTGATGGCAAATACTTATGCAATGATGCAAGCAAAAGTTGTGGCCCTTTCCCAGTCTGGACGCACAATTAAGCTGTCTGTCGGAAAGCTTACAGGACTAAAAACTGGTGATGTGGCAGACGTATCAATGCGTATTGGCGACTATCAAAAACCAAAATACCTCTACCTTGGAAGTATTGAGCTTCTAAAGGTTTCAGATCGAGAATCTTATTGGTATTTCAAGGATATTTCTGGAGATAAGCTAAACCGTGCTAATTTCGCTCCGGATGCAACTATTGCGCTACAAATTCGATCTCAAACCGCAAGTGGCCGTTATAAGAAAAAACCTGTCTACGAAATTAAGGCCTATGAGTCAAAGAAAACAAAATTTAATAATCAACACGCCATCGATGGTGAAGTTCCGACAGATCTTGTGCAAGATAAAGAGACTCCAAGTGATAAGAATTATGACTCAAGAATTGATGAGTCGACAATTTATAAGGTCACAAAGAAAACTCAGTTAAGAGATGGTGACGAGATTATCGTTAGAGATGGTAGACTTCGTTATAAGTATGTCGATTCTCAGCTAGAGCCTGTTGATACAGCAAAACTTACGGCCGAAGAATTTGATGCTCAAATGGCACGCCAAAATCAAGATCAATTAAGTAAGATCTCTGCGGCCCAAGATGGCTACAAAGAAATGCTCTATAGTGGGCGACCTGACTTAACTGGTGCTAATTCAAATCTCTCAATTCCAAATGCGATGGAAGAAAGCCTTGCAAGAGAAAGGGCCAAGAATCGTGTGACAAAATCGGCAAAGGCAGTTCTCGATAAAGAAGGGCCACTATGGTCTGCTGATATGGATAGTGAGCAACTTAGTCGCTATTTAAAGTCATCTGGTATTGCTCGTGAAAAATTTAGAAGAGAAAATGTTCTTTCAATCGAAAGTGGTAATGAAGTTCAGTTAAGCTTTATTTCAAACCTTATGCCAAATTATACGGATAGTGACAGTAACCACCAAAACCTTGGTTATGGCCTTGCCGCTTCTTATGAATTTCATCTTATCAGAGCACATGATTCTCTCAAAAAGTGGAGTGTTGACTTTGGTCTCGACGTTTCAAACCTAAATGTTGATCTTGGTGGTATCAATGGCCGCATGACTTATATGAATTTTGGCGCGCATGTTAATTATTACTTCTACAATGCTCCTTACGTGCGAAATAAACTTCTTGCTTTTGTTGGTCTTGGAATGAAACGAGGAACTGGTGAGACGACCTCTGCCTCTTTTGCTAATTACAGCTATGACTATGAATCAGTCGCTCTTCCTTCAATTACTCTTGGAATTAAAACAAGAATTTCTACATTTAGAGATTATGAAAAAGGGAATATGTTTGGCTATGGTATAGGGGCCAAGTTAAACTATGAACTACTAAGTTTGTCTCCTATAAGCGAAGTTAATGCAACGGATGCTAATAATTTTGCACTTAACCAAACAGTTAATAATTTAAAATTTATCGCTAGTTTAAGTATATTTTTTTAAGGATATGATATGACAGGACGTTTACTAAAAATTCTAACCTTCTCACTAATTACACTATTGAGCTCTAGTACACTGGCTCTGGATATTGATGAGAAGTTAACTTTCAGAATTCTTCAGACTTCAACATCGAAGAAAACGATTCTTATGAATCGAGGCCTTGAAGATGGCCTAGTTATCGGGGATCATGCAAAGTTCTTTATTACGACAGGTGTTTTTGCAAGAGCTGTCTGTATTAAGGCCACTCCTTCACGTTCTGTATGGAGTATTTATCGAATTGTAAAACCTAATGAAATCCAACGTGATAAAGTTGCAAACTTAAAGATTTCTTCTCCTGTGAAACTGACAGATGATCGATCGAAGTCTCTACAGGCAACGTATCCTGGTGGAAAGCAGATGGGGGAGCCTGTTGATGTTAACCGTTCTGCCCCACAACAAAGAAGTTCATATACTCAATCTTCAGCTTCAAATAGCTATGAGGAACAGAGTGAGCTTGAGGCCATTAAAACAACATCATTTTCAAGCAATCAAACAATGTCTAAACCGACACCAAGTAAGATTCTAGATAAGAATATGGCCTTTAATGTCTCAGCTGGCCTTAATATGCTTAGCGGAACATATGACAATGTTGGTGTAAGTACTGATGCAGAACTTAGCTCACTTGGTTTTGCTGGAGAGTTTGAGCTATTCTTTCCAAAGTCTCAAAGTTTTCTACAAAAATTTTCACTTAAAGCAAGTGTTGGTTACTATTCTGGAAGCAATGGCATCTCTGACTCAACTTCATCTTCAATTGATTTTGGTGGGGCCGTTAATTTCCATATTTTTAATCCTCTTGCAACAAACCGCTTTATTCCTTACGTTGAAGTTGGTTTTGGTCTATCGATGACTTCACTTAATGAAATCCCACAGAGTGCTGGTTCTTCAACAACTGAAAGCCTTTCTGGTTCAGGGACATATATGAATTTTGGTGGTGGGATCAAGTACACACTTGATTCAGGATTTGGTTTCTATGCAAAAGGTGACTACTTTAGCAGCTCATCAACTTTCAGTATTGAAACTGGTGGATCGACAGTTGAAAATACGATCTCTCTAAGTGGCTTTAGAGCAATTGCTGGAGCCTACTTGCGCTTCTAGTTTCTCTTAACAGACGCGACTTAATACTCTAGTGGCGTCTGTTAAAATCTTCTTCACAACGAACAAATTCGTATTTTCTAACTTCAACTTCCTGCTCAGGTGTGAAGCCTTTTTGCTTAAAAGGATTGTAGCGCATCTTAAAGCGAAACTCTGCAAGGGTCTTATCTTGAATATATGGTTTCTTATGTTTGTGAACGATTGCTCTTGCTACATCTTGGGCCATTGTTCTAAATGTCGTATATTTTCCACCAATGAGAACGTGACAGTTTTTCAATGGTTGAAAGTATTTGTGGACTCGCGCAGTCTTTCCTAGAGCGGCCGTGGAATCATCTTTTACCAGTGGACGAATTCCTGCAAAGCTTGAGAGTATATCACTTTCTTCGATCTTGGCCTTTGGGAAATATTGATTTAAGTTGGCGAGTAAGTAAGTGATCTCTTCTTGAGTTGGTTTTAGATCAAAATAATCTTCTTCTACTTTTGCTTCTGTTGTACCAACTAGAATTTTATCGGCCTGTGGAATGACAAAAATAACTCGGCCATCATTTGGTGTTAAAAGAATTGCACTCTTTATTTTTAAGCGCTCTTTTGAGATCCAAATATGACTACCACGTGATGGTAGTAGTTGTGGATGCCAGTGGATTTGCTTCGATTTTGCGAGGATTTTGTCTGTAAAAGGTCCTGTCGCAAAGATCATGTCATTGCAGTAGACTTCCTTTGTTGTCCCTTCAATTTCATCATTTAGAACAACTCTGATTGTTCCATCTGCTAGAAATTCATAATCAACTAAGGCCACATGATTTAGAGCATGACACTTAGGATTGAAGGCCCCATCTCTTAGGACTTCAATCGTTAATCGCCCATCGTGTACAACAGCATCATGATAAACGCCGCTTCCTTTTAAATCGTCTTCTTTTAAATCCGCATTTGTTTCAAGTGTTTCAATTTTACTCTTCATCTCATACGGAGAGTTTTGAAAGCTTGAAAGAAGATCATATAAGAAAAGGCCAATTCTAATCATCCACTTTGGACGAATTGAATCAGAATAGATCGGTAGATAGAACTTTTCTTCAAAGCAAAGGTGAGGAGCAAGTTTTAGCCACAGGTTCTTCTCATGTAAGGCCTCCCATACTAGGGGAAAGTCAAAATTTTCAAGATAGCGGATTCCACCGTGAAGCATTTTAGAGCTCTTAGAACTCGTTTGAGAGGCAAAGTCCTTCTTGTCGACAAGAAGAGTATCGACATCATGTAGGCTTAGGTCTCGGAAAACTCCGGCCCCTACAATGCCGCCTCCAATAATGATGGTGCTGTAAAAATCTTTTGTATCGCTTAAATTGCTAATCATAATTGTCTATTTTCTATGCCTTGTTTTCTTCTAAAACGACATAGTCCCCGTGGGCCATGATAATAATATCATTAGACGCTGAGTCTTTATTGTGATGATTCACTGTAAAATGGATCGAAATAATTGCATTGGCACCCTTTTTAAAGGCGCTTTCTTTGAATTGGTCACTGAAGTATTCGATGAGGTTAATTGATTTAATATCATTAAACTCGTTACCATCAATGACTTCATTTATCTGCATTGGCCCTAAGCTATGTGTGATAAGGTATCCTGGGACGAAGTGAGAAGAGCTAAGAAGAACATCTTCTTGGTTAAAGTCTTCATCATTTCTGACAAAACGCTTTGTTTTATTTTGGTTGACTGAGCGAGGCCCTGTTAGCCCTCTCTGATCATTGTGGTCATAATTAGGGCTAGCATGGATTTCATGGGCCAGTCCAAGCTTGATCACACGGCAATAGCGACGTAATTTTCCTGCTAAGTAAATGGCACTGAACTCGCCAATTTGTGCAATCAGAAGCTGTCCACTTTCTAGGCCTGTGCGATAAAGATCTTCGTTATCACCTAAGAGTCCATGTTCATTTAAAATGGCAAGAATACTCTCATCATTTTCACCAGGAATAATTCCTTGCATAAGGATGGAAAAAGGTGGATTTCCACCAATTGCAACCTTGCCGTATGTTGAGTTGGCCGCAAAGTCTCTGACTTCAGCAAAGTCTTGGGCCATTTTAACTTCAGGTGTTACGGTTTCAGGTGTGGCAGTAAGGGGAGTTTCTACTTGCTCATAGGCTTGTGCTTCTGGTGTAGAGAGCTCTTCTTGCTGAGGAAGTTCTTCTTCAAGGATGTTATTGTCTTCTTCAGTTTCAGATTCAGTTTCAGTTTCTTCTTCGAAAGGAGATAGTTCGATTTCAGCTTCTTCAGCTTCTTCGCTTTCTTGGTCCTCTATTTGGTCATCTTCTGCATATTCGACATTTTCGTCTTGATTGTTGTCGAAGTCGTCATCGAGGGCGTCATTTTGGGAGTCGTTTTCAAAGTTGCTTTCAAAGTCTTCGTTGAAGTCTGTTTGATCGTCTTCTTGACCAACTTCCTGATCGTCTTCATGATCGACATCGTCGTCGAGGCCTGACTCATCAAAGGCGTATTCGGCCTCGTCATATGAGTCGTCCTCATTATTGTCATTATAAAACTCTTCTTCAGACTCATAAGTATCGTCATCCGAATTTTCTTCTGAGTTATTTGAATATTCAAATGGCGCTAACTCGATTTCAGCTTCGTCTTCTTCATTAGAGTCCTCACTGGACTCATCAAGATCAGAAAGAAGCTTGTCGAGCTCATCATCACCTTGATGAAGAAACTCAGACAAGTCCTCAATACGTGTTAAATCGTTCTTGTTATCGCCATCTGACATATTAATTATGATCCGTGACAGTGTTTAAATTTCTTTCCAGAACCACATGGGCAGGCGTCGTTGCGTCCTACCTTAACTTGACCGCGTGAACGAGGAGCCTGAGCTTGTGCTGGTTCATCATGTCCTTCTTCTTCAGCAATTCTTTTTGCTTTTAGAATTTCTAGTTGCTTTTGTAGTTCTTCTTCCTGTTGACGTCTTAGTTCTTCAATCTCTTCTTGAGTGTATAGACGTACAGTAAACATATTGCGAACAACACTTGCTTTTACATCAACACGCATTTGTTCGAATAGGTTGAAAGCTTCTCTCTTATATTCAGTAAGAGGATCTTTTTGTGCGTAGGCCTTAAGATTGATCCCTTCTTTTAGGTGATCCATATTTCTTAAGTGATCTTTCCAGTGTTGGTCAAAAGTTGAAAGTAGAATTTCTCTTAGAGCAAGAGTCACTTGTCTTTCGTCATAACCAGCAAGCTTTGTTTCAAGAATTTCTTTTGCTCTTTCTTCAAAGTACTTGCTTACATTACCTTCGAATTTGTCAGAACATTCAACTGCACTTACTTCGTATTCTGTATTAAAAGTAGCACAGAATCCTGATTTCATCTCTTCCCAAGGAAGGTCCTCAAGAGGAACTTTCTTTTGTGGACGATATGTTTCATGAAGGTTGTCAGCAACATCTTCTGTCATCTCTTTAACGAATCCAAGGTTGTCTTCATCTGAAAGAATATCACGACGGATACGGTAGATTACTCGACGTTGTTCATTCATAACATTATCAAAGTCAAGAAGGTGCTTTCTGATTTCAAAGTTGTGCGTTTCAACTTTCTTTTGAGCTTTAGCGATGGCATTAGTAATCATCTTGTGCTCAATTGGCTCATCTTCTTCCATTCCAAGAGTGTTCATCACTTTTGCGATACGATCACTTCCGAAAATTCTCATTAAATCATCTTCTAGAGAAAGGAAGAATTTTGAACGACCAGGGTCTCCTTGACGTCCTGAACGACCACGAAGCTGGTTGTCAATACGACGAGACTCGTGTCTTTCAGTACAAAGGATATATAAACCACCTAGGGCCTTTACTTCATCATTGATTTTAATGTCGGTACCACGACCGGCCATATTTGTTGCAATTGTGACAGATCCCTTTCGGCCAGCATTTTCAATGATACCGGCTTCCTTACCGTGTTGCTTGGCATTTAGAACATTGTGTTCAATTCCTGCCTTTTCTAGCTCTTGCGAAAGTAGGTTAGAAGAGTCAACTGTAATTGTCCCAACTAGAACCGGTTGGCCTTTTTCGTTTAGTTCTCTTAGAAGCTTAATAATTGCTCTATATTTTGCTTGCTTGTTCTTATAGATAACGTCCGCTTCATCAACACGAGCAATTGGAAGATTTGTAGGAATAACAATTACGTCAAGATCATAGATCTTCTTAAATTCTTCCGCTTCTGTATCTGCTGTACCTGTCATACCTGCTAGGTTTGAGTACATTTTAAAGTAGTTCTGGAATGTAATCGAGGCAAGAGTTTGGTTTTCTTGCTTAATCTCAACACCTTCTTTTGCTTCGATAGCTTGGTGAAGACCGTCTGACCAACGAGAACCCGTTTTAAGACGTCCTGTAAACTCATCAACGATAATAACTTCACCATCTTTAATGATGTAGTTAGCGTCTCTTTTAAATAGGTGATGAGCACGAAGCGCTTGGTTTAAGTGGTGAAGTAGAGCAGAGTTTTCGATATCATAAAGATTATCAACTTTCATTAGCTCTTGAACTTTTAAAATCCCTTCTTCTGTAAAAACAGCTGACATTGATTTTTCATCAATTGTGAAATGCTTTTCAACAGTAAGTTGTGGGATAACTTTATTTGCAACACCATAAAGAGTTGAGTCACCTTCACTTGGACCTGAAATTAGTAGGGGAGTTCTGGCCTCATCAATTAGAATCGAGTCAACCTCATCCACGATACAATAGTGAAAATCTCTTTGAACATATTCTTCTAAAGAGAATTTCATATTATCTCTTAGGTAGTCGAAAGCAAATTCGTTATTTGTACCGTATGTGATATCTGAAGCATATGCCGTCTGGCGATCTTCATCTTCCATATCTGCAATAATACAACCAGTCGTTAGACCTAACCAATTATAAAGAACACCCATCTCCTGAGCATCACGACTTGCTAGGTAGTCGTTAACTGTTACAAGGTGGGCACCTTTTCCTTCAAGAGCTTTTAGGTAAAGAGGCAGAGTTGCAGTAAGAGTCTTACCTTCCCCTGTCTTCATCTCCGCAATAATTCCTTTGTAAAGAACAATACCACCGATGATCTGTACATCATACGGACGCATACCAAGGACACGCTTAGCAGCTTCTCTTACTGTTGCAAATGCTTCAGGAAGAATTTGGTCTAGAGTCGCTCCTTCACTTAGGCGTTGCTTAAACTTAGTCGTCTGTGCCTTAAGCTCGTCATCACTAAGTTTTTCCATTTGTGCTTCAAGAGAATTAATTTCATTAACGATTGGCATGAGCTTCTTGATATCGCGATCGTGTTTCGTGCCAAAAAAAGACTTAAGCGGATTAAACATTTAAATTTCTCCTAATTAATCCAGTACATAATAAAGTGGGTCCACCGGTGTTCCATTAATGCGAATTTCGTAGTGCAAATGGGGGCCTGTGGATAAACCGGAGTTACCAACTTTTGCAATTGGTTGCCCCCGTTTGACACTTTGGCCTTTTACAACGATGTTTTCTGAATTATGTCCGTAAACTGTAGTTATACCGTATCCATGATCTATTTCAACGTGGTTTCCAAAACCGTAATTTTTCTTTGATACTTTAACGATCCCATCTGCTGGAGCTAGGATGATTGTTCCAATTGGTGCACCAACATCGAGGCCTTCGTGCATTTTTACTCGTTTTGAGTAGTGACTCATACGAGGCCCATAGTACGAAGTAATCCAGCCACGGGCCGGAAGAAGTGTTGGTGTTGATCTTAAGAAAGACTCGCGATCGAGTAAGAATTGATCGAGCTCATTTACACGAATCTCTAAATCACCTGAAATCTTGCGTAGGATTGAATATCGATAATCAAAAAACGCAAAGTTTTCAGCTAACTTAAAACTTTGTTTAATTAAGCTACTCCATTCTTTTGTGAAGCTATAACCAGAAGTTAACCCAAAGTTTGTTGCGATCTTTCTTTCGTAGAGATCATTAATGTCGCTAAACTCCTCAACATTCTTAAGGTCAATTAGCTCCGACTTAACTTTATTCATTAACTCCTGGTCTCGTTGGGGGATGAGAACAGACTGTGGGTTGCGCGAAGGATTTGAAGGGGCCGTGTGATTATGGCCATGATCGCCTTCTTGTGCCTCGTGCTCATCAGAGTTTTGCATTACTGGCTTTGTTAGATCAAAGTCCTTAAAACCAGAGATCACTCTTAATTTACTTTCGATTTTTTGAATACGTTCAATATCATCAGTTAATGTATTGAGTTTCATATTAAAGAGTTGGATTTGCTCTTTAAGCTGACGGTTCTCAATGCTTAGGTGACGGTTTTCGTAAACTTGTTTAAGAATTTTAATATAGTCAAAAGTAAGAATACCAATAACTGCTACAATGATAACGATGAAAAATAGAACTGAGTTAAAGATCACTCGTGGAATGCGAAATGACTTAACTCCCTTCTCCTTTTCAGGAATTACCATAATTGTGTAAAAACGACTCAAAATTACTTCCTTGAATTTTCAATAATTTCTGATGTTTATTGTAGGTTTCTTGATAACAGTTTGCAAGACATTAATCCATGACACAATGAGACGAAATAATCGTCCTGATTAAGCTGGTTAAGATTAATTAACTACAGCTAAGATTACAGATATATTGTCCTGTCCACCGTGTTCATTGGCCTGCCTCACAAGTGTTTGTGCGCAGTCGTGAATGAGCTGATGACTTAGTTCGTCGTTCTTTTTTATCATATCGCTAATGATAAAGAGGATATCTTCGTCACTTAGTTTTCCATGAAGCCCGTCTGAGCAAAGAAGAAAAATATCTCCCTTATTCGGTTTGTAATCATAAAGATCTACTTCAATTCCTGATTCAAACCCGACCGTTCGAGACAGGTAATTCTTATTTGGATCATTAGCAGCTTGTTCACGAGTATAGATTCCAAAATTGATTTTTTCTTGGATGACAGAGTGGTCTTTTGTTAATTGAAAGATCTGTCCTTGAGTGATGACATAGGCACGTGAATCACCAACATTTGCAATACTTGCTTTATCTTCGCCAAAGAGAATTCCAACAACAGTTGTTCCCATTCCTTTTAAAGATGGTTCTTCATCAGCGTAATTTTTAATTTTTTCGTTAGCAAAGTGAACAGAGTCTTTGAGGACAGAAGAAGTATCAGTGTTTGATGCTTTGAGCTCTTTCACTTTCTCTGCAACATATTTGATGGCCATTGTTGAGGCCAGTTCACCGCCAGAGTGTCCACCCATGCCATCTGCCACGACATAGAGTTTACTTGAATTCCCAACGTAAATTGAATCCTGGTTGGTCTCTCTCTTGCGTCCAATATCTGATACGCCGGCACAAATAATATCCATATTCACCCTTGTAATCCCTCAACAATGCTAAATCTGTAATTCCTATATTTTCAATTGGATACAGATTTTAGTCAAATGCTTTTGTTGGGCATTCATTTTGCCAAATATTTGCCTAGTAATTTTAGTGAGTACCTGATTATTTTACGGTGTCAAAAAGTCACTACATATTTTTTTTATAGTTACCTTTGCTTCTACTTAGTTTTTTACGTTATAATATATTTAGGAATTTAGCTTGCATCGAATGCAACTCATGGATGGAGAAGATATGACTAAAATGAATATGAAAGACTTTATGAGTGAGAACTACAAAGTTGAAGACTTTGCTCACTTACACTGGACGGGGAGTTTTCAGGATTACGTAGATCTTGTAGCTGAAGACCCAAGAATCGGACGCAATTCATTCCAAAGAA
This sequence comes from Halobacteriovorax sp. CON-3, assembly GCF_043196995.1. Taxonomy (NCBI): domain Bacteria; kingdom Pseudomonadati; phylum Bdellovibrionota; class Bacteriovoracia; order Bacteriovoracales; family Halobacteriovoraceae; genus Halobacteriovorax; species Halobacteriovorax sp. CON-3. Next base: position 441,932 of record NZ_JBEBNA010000001.1, on the reverse strand, counting down.
TTTTCGATATGATTATGACTTTTGGAACGAGTACTTATCTAGAATATAAAAAAGAAATCACTCGCTATCACTTTTTTGATGACCCAATTGGAAATGGTAAAGATGCCGTTTTTGGAATTGATGTACACCTAATGAAATTAGTTAACTTTTTTAAGGCCGCAGCTCTTGGTTACGGAACTGAAAAAAGGGTTCTACTACTTCATGGGCCTGTTGGTTCTGCTAAGTCATCAATTGCAAGAAATCTTAAAAAAGGTTTAGAACACTATTCACGCACAGATGAAGGTGCTCTTTATACTTTTGAATGGTATGACGAAGAAGAATCTGACATTCTTGGTGGACAAAAAGTTTTTCCATCTCCAATGCATGAAGATCCATTAAAGCTAATTCCACACGAAGTAAGAAAAGAGTTCTTAGAAAATATGAATAAGGGCAATAAGGACCACAAGATTAAAATCCGTGGTGAAGTTTGTCCTGCTGACCGTTATATCCTGAATGAATACATGATTAAGTATGATGGTGACTTCATGAAGGTTATGGAAAACCATATCCGTGTTAAAAGACTAATTCTTTCAGAAAAAGATCGTCTAGGTATTGGTACTTTCCAACCTAAAGATGAAAAGAACCAAGACTCTACTGAGTTAACAGGGGATATCAACTACAGAAAGATTGCACAATATGGATCAGACTCTGACCCACGTGCCTTTAACTTTGATGGTGAATTCAATATCGCGAACCGTGGTATTATCGAATTTATCGAAATGTTAAAACTTGATGTTGCTTTCTTATATGACCTACTAGGCGCTTCTCAAGAGCAATCGATTAAGCCTAAGAAATTCGCTCAAACTGATATTGACCTTGTTATTCTTGGTCACACAAATGAGCCTGAATTTAGAAAGCTACAAAATAACGAATTTATGGAAGCACTTCGCGACCGTACCGTAAAAATTGATATTCCATATATCACTCGTCTTGATAACGAAGTGAGAATCTATCAGCGTGATTTTAACGCAGAAAAAATTCCTCACGTACATATTGCTCCACATACACTTGATATGGCCGCGATGTGGGCAGTTCTTACAAGAATGGAGGAGCCAAAGAAAGCAGATCTTACTCTTGTTCAAAAACTTAAGCTATACAATGGTAAGACACTGACTGGTTACAATGAAGATAATGTAAAAGAGCTACGTAAAGAAGCTGTTAGAGAAGGTCTAGAAGGTATCTCTCCACGTTATATTCAAGATAAAATTTCAAATGCACTTGTAAAGTACGGTCATACTGGATCATTAAATCCATTTATGGTTTTCAATGAACTTGAGTCAGGACTTAAGAATTCAATGGCAAATAATCCTGAAGCTGTTGATAAGTACCGTGAGATGCTAGCAATTGTTCGCCAAGAGTATACTGACATCGTTAAAAATGATGTTCAAAAAGCGATCTCTCTTGATGAAACTGCAATTGAAACTCTATGTGCAAATTATATTGATAACGTTAAGGCCTACACTCAAAAAGAGAAGGTTCGCAACAAGTACACAGGTAAACTTGAAGAAGCGGATGAGCGTTTCATGAGAAGCATCGAAGAGAAAATCGACATTGCTGAATCACGCAAGGATGACTTTAGACGTGAGATCATGAACTACATCGGTGCTCTTGCAATCGAAGGTAAGCAATTTGATTACAAGATGAATGAAAGACTACACCGTGCACTTGAGCTTAAGCTTTTTGAAGATCAAAAAGATGCGATTAAACTTACAACAATCATCTCTAATGTTGTTGATAAAGAAACACAAGAGAAGATTGATGTTATCAAGTCTCGTCTAATTAAGAACTACGGTTACTGTGAAATCTCAGCAACTGATGCTCTTAATTATGTCGCTAGTATTTTTGCAAAAGGAGACAGTGCTAAGTCTTAGGACTTAGCACCTCCACAATTGGAGAGTTAATGGATCACCCGATTAAAAGAGACCACGCACGTTTTCGTAAAATTATTAAAGGAAAGGTGCGTGATAATCTAAGAAAGTATATTGCCGGCGGTGAGATGCCTATTCCAAAAGGTAATGGCCAATTTAAAGTTCCAATGCCTTCTATCAACACTCCACAATTTCGTTTTGGCGACAAAAGTCAAGGTGGAACAGGACAAGGTGATGGCCAACCTGGGGATCCAGTCGATGGACAAGGTGAACCACAAGAAGGTCAAGGAGAGCCAGGAGAAGCTGGTGAAGGGGAAGGTGAGAAGGCCCTTGATGTTGAAATGAGTCTCGATGAGCTTGCTTCAATTCTTGGCAATGAACTCGCGCTACCTAAGATTGAACCTAAGGGGAAGAAGAATATGCAGTCAACTGTGGATCGCTACACTAGTATCGGTACAGTTGGGCCAGATTCCCTAAAGCATTATAAGAGATCTTTTAAAGAGGCCTTAAAGCGTCAAATCGCAATGGGGACTTATGATCCAAAGAATCCTGTGGTTGTTCCAATTAAAAGTGATATGCGCTACCGCTCAAGTGATTCAAAGATTGAATTTGAAAACTCTGCGGTTGTTATTTATATGATGGACGTCTCAGGTTCAATGGGTGATGAGCAAAAAGAAATTGTTCGCACAGAATCTTTTTGGATTAACCTATGGCTTAAGTCTCAGTATAAAGACATTGAAATTCGCTATATCATCCACGATGCAACGGCAAAAGAAGTTGATGAAGAGACATTCTTTAGAACGCGTGAAAGTGGTGGAACTCTGATTTCATCGGCACTTAAGCTTTGTAAGGATATGATCGCTAGTGATTATAATTCGGATGAATGGAATATTTATCCTTTCCATTTTTCTGATGGTGATAACTGGTCGGCCGAAGACACAAAGGTTTGTCTTGATATTTTAAAGAATTCAATCATTCCAAATTCAAATGCATTCTTCTACGGACAAGTTGAGTCTCGTTATGGTTCAGGTCAATTTTATAAAGACCTTTCCAAAGAGTTCGGTGAAAAACATGAGGATGTCATTTTAAGTAAAATTAAAAATAAAGAAGCAATCTTAGATTCAATAAAAGATTTTCTAGGAAAAGGTAAGTAAGGCGTGACTCCAGTAATAAGTAGTATGGAAAGAACAAAACCACTAAGTGGTGAACTTGCAAGATTAAGAGATGAAGTACACGGCTATGCAGTCGAGTACGGACTTGATTTCTATCCTGTTGTATTCGAAGTTTGTGACTATGATACAGTTTGTATTCTTGCCGCAAATGGAGGATTTCCTTCACGCTATCCTCATTGGAGATTCGGTCTAGAGTATGACCGCCTTGCTAAAGGTAATAAATACGGTTTTCAAAAAATATACGAACTTGTGATTAACACAGACCCTTGTTATGCCTATCTTCTTAGCTCTAATCGTTATGTTGATCAAAAGCTAGTTATGGCCCACGTTTATGGCCATGCTGACTTCTTTAAAAATAACGCTTGGTTTAGAGGAACAGATCGTCGCATGATGGATGTTATGGCCAATCATGGGACAAAAGTACGTCGCTACATGGATAAGTATGGCCAAGATCGTGTGGAAGAATTCATTGATACAGTTCTTTCTTTTGAAAACTTACTGGATGTTAATGTTCTTTTCCAAAGCGAAGAAAAACAAAAAACATCGGCCGACGAGGATTTTGAATTCAAAGATGATCGCTCGCAAGTTCTGCGCTCTTTCATGAATTCTAAAATGGGACGAGTTGGACTTGAAGAAGGTAAGGACGAAGTCAAAAAGACGCCTCTAGAGCTATTAGATGAAGAGATTCGCGGCACACGTGATATCATGAAATTTCTTATCGATCATGCTCCAATTGAAGATTGGCAAGCGGATATCATAGGTATTCTTAGAGAGGAAGCGTATTACTTTCTACCTCAAAGAATGACAAAAATTATGAATGAGGGATGGGCCTCTTATTGGCACTCTAAGATCCTAACGAAGAAGGCATTGAATAGTTCTGAGATTATTGATTTTGCAGATATTCACTCTGGTGTTATGGCCATGAGTAAGCAAAATATTAATCCATATAAAATCGGTATTGAGCTGATGCGCGATATTGAGTACCGTTGGGATACTGGAAAATTTGGTAAAGAATACCAAGAGTGTACAGATCTACACAAGAAAGAGAATTGGCATATTGAAACGAATAAAGGACGCGAAAAGATTTTTGAAGTAAGACGTACTCATAACGATATTACTTTTATCGATGAGTTCTTTACTGAAGAATTTTGCAACCGTATGCAGCTTTTCACTTACAAGTATAACTCACGCACTGGCCGAAATGAGATCGAAACACGTGACTTCAAAGAAATTAAGGCAAAGCTTCTAAATCAACTAACGAATTTTGGTTCTCCAATAATAGAGGTCGAATCTGCTAATCATAAGAACCGTGGAGAGTTACTGCTTCGCCATGTTCACCAGGGTGTCGATCTAGACTTAACTCAGGCCCAAGATACGATGGCAAATATCTATAAGATTTGGAAGAGACCTGTTTCAATCACAACTGTTGTGGAAGATAAGTCTATTGTTTATCAATTTGATGGTGTTGAGTTTAAAGAAGATAAGTAGTCGCTTTATTAATGAGTTGTCTATATTGCTTGTTGACCTAAAAATAGTTTCAAGTAAAATTGAAGTAACTTTCAATATTAGAAATTTTAGAATTTAAGTCAATTTAGGAATATACATGCTTTTAAAAAGTACTTTCTTTGTTTTATCACTTTGTGTTTCAATCCAAACATTAGCTGCAATAAAGCTTAATTCAGGACGTGGTGATATTTCATTGATAAGTAAGAATCAATCACGCCAAATAGATGCAACTAAAATCACTAGTGATATAAATCTTTCTCAAGACACTCTTATTATTACTGAAGATAATTCATATGCTCGACTTTCAAATGAACGTGGTGATTTACTTATCATTGGGCCTAATTCAAAGGTTACAATTGAGCTTATCAATGCACCTGAAGGTGACTTTGTCTCACTTCACGCTGGGATCATAAGACTTAAAGTTAAGAAACAAAGAAAGGTTAGGGACTCTCGCTTTGATCGTATTTTTGTAAGAACTAATAGCGCTCTTGTTGGCCTTGAAGACACTGACTCTCTTGTTCTCTACAATATCTATAATAACGTAACTGGAACACTGACTTTTACTGGTAAAGCAAATATGAAGCGAATCAATCGCTCTCATAAATTCAGTGCGGGGGAAAGACTTGTTTTTAGAAGAAGTCTTAATGAACAAAAAATTAAATTTAAATTTCGTACAAATAATGAAATCAGAAATTTTAGCAAAGAGATTAATGATGTTCTCTTTGGTGAAAAATTAAAGGACGTGGCAACAGTTGCACGTGGCCAATATAGTGCTACATTTCACGAGTCAAGGCCTGTTTCCATGCCTGTTAAGTTAAATCCGCTACAGCTATCAAAACTTTATCCTAATAATCGTTTAGATATGACAGTCTATTCAGAAGATACTGATAGTGAGGAAATTAACTTATCTCCTTATCCACTTACTGAAAATCTCTTCAAACCTGCTGAGCAGAGAAGCTCATACCGTGGCCAGTATTCAAGCTCACAAAAAAGGTATGCGCCAAAGGCCGGTGGATTAGTTGATCTGGTTTCTGGTATTTATATTCCACCTGAAAAGAATGCGACCTTCAATGAGAATTATCGTGTCTATGAAGCACGAGAAATTGGACGTATCAACAGCTCCAACGGGAATTTTATTTCCCCAAAGAATCTTACACTTGATCCAAACCGCGGATTTCTTGTTGTTAATAACACTCATGAGTCAATTCAAAAACAAAGTGAATTAAATGACCTCTTAAAATCAAACTTACTTCTTGCAAGCTATAAGAGTGTTAGTGGAAAGAAAATGACGACGGCCGAAAGATTCTCTTCAAATATTGTAGGGCTCTCTCTTGTGAATCAGGGCCATACATTCGGCTATGATAGTGGTGATTACGAATTAGGCAAGAGGGGGGTTGAGCTTAGCTTGGCCCTTATGGGTAATGGAAGCTTTCGTCCATTTGCCAAGTTTAGACTATTGAATGAAAACTTTGCGAGCTCAAGTCTTTCAAATAATATTGAACGATTCTATCAAATGAATCTTGGTGTCGATTATCAATTTGGTTCGATCTTCTACGTTAGTGGACAGCTTTCAATTGATGAAGAGCCTATTGTTTTAAATGCTACTTCTAGTATTGTCAGTGCAACTCTTACCAATTTTATCGGAGAGTTTGGCGTTAAGGTTCTTAATTTGAAAAAGCTAGACCTCTTTGCTAAAGCTGGTGCTAAGTATAGCTTGGCCAATGCTGATGATGGCTTTGATATTGAAAGTGGTATGGGCCTTTATTTCGGAGGTAAGCTTGATTATTGGCTTAATCGTTATAGTTTCGTCTTCGCTGAGCTAGAGTATTTAACACACTCTTTCTCTATTTCTGGTGGCGGTAATGACAGCGATGTTGATATGAGTGGCGCGATGATTAACTTTGGTTATCGCTATTCGTTCTAACGAGATCAGTGCCCAAGGTCTGGGTACTGTGCTAAGTCTAGTTCGTAAATATCTTTTTGATAAATAAGCACTGGCTCATTAAATTTCTTTTGTGCTGGTGCTGTAATCATGGACTCAAGTCGATCCTGTATCGTTTTTGATTCCATCTTTTGATCCTTTCGAATCACTTCAGTTGTAAAATTATCCCATAGTTTCGATTGCATATGCAGCCAGCAACTGATGATATTCTTGTTAAGGCATGACTTATCACTTAGCTGAATCCAGTTTTGATCATTATTTAATAATTTTAAATATGTACTAAGAATCGCTGCCTCATAAGGTAGACGCTTGTTATAACGAATATCCAGATTATTCATTAGGTAAACGGCCTCTTTAAACTTTCCCTCTTTGATAAGAATATTGATTCTTAAAAGTTCTTTTTCACGAGAAAGTGAGTTTGATAATGGAATTTTTGAAAGTGCGATTCGAGCATTCTTAAAATTCCCACTAAGCCATGCTGTGGTAAGTATGAGCTTATTATTTACGATTGATTCAGGCTTTTGAATTAAGTTTGATATATAGTGAGAGTAGGCCGTCTTGATATCATCTTTATGAATCTCCATGTGGCCTTTAATTTTATTTGTATTTGTATTATCAATTGATTGAGCAAGTTTTAATGCTTGATCATACTTTCCAGCGTTATAAAGATTAACTGCAACTAGTGTTCTAAGCATTGGGTCTGCATAGAATTCAACTGGTATTGTTCCATAGTGTTTTAAAACTCTTTCGTGTTCTTTAAAAAAGATACCATAACGAAGAACTGTTTTTATGATATCGATATTATTGCTGGCCATTAGGTCTCTGATTCGTGTTGATCTAACATAACCTTTAAGGCGCTTTTCTAAGACAAGGTTAAGCCAAGTATTGTCCTGATAAGGATTCTTGTTGTGAATTCTGACAATGCAATTATTGAAGATTTCTTCAATTTTCTCATTCATTTCTTTTGGCATTGAAAGGGCACTCACCATTCTCATTGTACAATTTTGATAAAACCAAGAGGCGTTATCTTGTAAGGAGGCCAGTGTCTCGCGTGTCTCCTTGGCCCGTGCATCGGAGAAGTATGCAAGTACAAGGAAGCGGTTAATGAGAAGTTGTTTCTTATAACTATTTGTTTTGGCCGAAAGTTTTTCTAGAACAAGGATGGCATCATTGGAATGGCCATCAATTAAAAGGGATTTAGCAACCCTCAATTGATCAAGAAAATCCTTGCGATCATCTAGTTGTAGCCCTTCATTGAAGTAAGCGGCCTCAATTTCGTGATAGATATTATAAGGTGGATCTAGCTCACGCTTGGCCTGCCTTGAAATAATATTTGCATTAGATTGCGCACGAATGACTTCACTTAATAACGATAAGCTTATGAGTAAGAGAATGGCCTTAAGTGAAATTATTTTCATATTTTAATTCTTTTAAATTTCCCATTAAACCTTTCGGGAATAATTCCGATAACTTAAGCGAAAGTTTAAATGGATTTTACATGGATGTTTTTGCAAAATTCTTAAAGTATATACGTTTGTTGGCCTGCCCATTGTTGGCAATGATATCGCTACAAGCACTATCAGCTGATTCTCTTGTTCTTAACAAACAAGGAGATAAAATATTTGATAATCTTGGTAAGTCTATTGAGCAATCTCGTGTTAAAAATTCAAAAGAAAATTTCGACCTTCTAAATAATTACCGAAAATTCTATCTCGAAGATGAAAAGCTTGATTATTTTTGTCGTGAAAATAGTGCAAAACTTTACTTCAATAATGGCCTAGAAAGAGACGAGTTCTACCGAACAATAATGGCCACACTTCAGTATAAGATGATGAATTATTCGATGCAGGCCATTGCAACCTATGCCAAGAAGCTTCAATTTGATAGTGAGCAATATGACAATCTTGTTAACTCTCTCGTTTCAAAATGTTCTCAAAATATTACATTGATGGGCCACCGCCTAATTAAATATCTTTTCCAAAACTACTTTAAAGACGAAGGCCAAATCTTTTTACCAATTGATCAAAGAAAGAAGCTCTATACAGATAAGTTAAATAAACTACAAAGTGAAAATGAAATTCTAGTTAATGAGTTATACTACACCACTGGTATTTTCTCATACGCATGCTCATGGGGGGGCCAAGTTAATTACCCAAGAAAGCTTGCAAATTTCTTATCTTCATCTGCTGTCATGAGCTATATCATTCGCGAACTGAGTGGACTTGATACATATGCATTTAAAGATAAGCTCTCAGACAAAAAAGGGGCCCTTTGCCGAAATCAAATCTGTCGCCCAAAAAACATCTCCAAAATTCAACAAGATATTATTCGTCCAGTTGGTTCAGCTAATCTTAATTTTGATTATAAACTGGCCTATTGTGAAAAATTTCGTTTCTCATCACCAAAGTACTCCACTGAGGTTGATAGCGAATTTGTTAAAGCGCTTGATGAATTTAAGGATGAAAAGCCTCGCCTTATTGGTCAATTCTTGGCCCTCGTCACACGAGTGCCTGATTTTAACGTTTGGACACATGATTCAAAAACGATCAAAGATTATATCTCTTTATCAAATGATGGCCTATGGGATTTTTGGGCCCTTGATTATTTAAAATCAAATTCTAAAAAACTTTCTTACGAGGAAGCTCTCGTTATGCAAGTTGATAAAGAAGTAAATAACTACTTTGTTTATCGCAAAAGCTTTCCTGAAATAAATTTCAATGTTCTTCATGGTGAATTTGATAAGGCCAGTGATGTAACTAATATGATTAATCTCCACTTCGATATCAATATTCCACGTACTGATATTAAGTGGATTTATGAGCAGTACAAAATCGCTCATGTTGGAAATGACGACAAGAAAGTTGAACAGCTAAAAAAACGTCTAAGTCTCTATATTGAAAATGACTATAAGGATATTAAAAATACCCTAATGCAGTTCTCTGTAAATGCAGATCTCACTCAAGTGATGACCGATGAACTTATTAGACAATTCGATATTATTGACTATATCGAGCTGCCAAAAGGTGATGAAGCAAAGCAACTAAAGATTGGAGTTAACATCCGTATTGCTCCATTTGCTCTTGTTGCAATACGAAATAAAAGGATTGTCACTGATTTATCAACAAGGGACTTAAATGAAATTAAGTCCTTAGAAACCCTAAATAATATCGATTCTATGGCCGTCGAAGCCAAAAAATGATAAATAGCCTTAATGGCAAAAGTTAAAAACAATAATAAACCAAAGTTCGATGTCGAGGTTCTTCCATCTGTCGAAGATTCCGATCTTATCGTAACTCCTCATTCAATATCTGATGAGGAAGGCGACTACGTTGATATCGGCCCAAAGAAGCTGACAATTGATGAAGAAGTCCAGCTGATTCAAGAGACACTACCGGCCATTGCTTCGAACCTGCCGGTTCCTTCCAAGCTAGATAATAAACTTAATCAATACCTAAAAGAGATCTCTCGCTACGAACTCCTTTCACCTGAACAAGAAAAGCTACTCGTTAAGCAATTTCGTGAATCAGGGGATATTGATCTGGCAAAGAAGCTTGTTGTCTCAAATCTACGCCTTGTGGTTAAGATTGCCATGGAATATCGCAGTGCTCATGCCAATGTGATGGACCTTATCCAAGAGGGAAATATCGGCTTAATGAAGGCCGTCTCACTCTTTGAGCCAGATAAGGGTGCCAAGCTCTCTTATTACGCTTCTTGGTGGATTAAGTCTTATATCTTGAAGTTCATTCTCGATAATTTTAAGTTAGTTAAGCTCGGTTCAACTAATGAACAGAAGAAGCTTTTTTATAACCTCATGCGTGAAAAAGAACGCCTCGAGGCCCAGGGGATTAAACCCGACCACAAGACCATTGCTCAAAACCTTGATGTAAGCGAGAAGGCCGTGGCCCTGATGGATATGCGCCTTGGTGAAGGTGGCTCAGAAGTCAGCATCGATACTCCTGTGGGAGAGTCATCATCAACAATGGGTGATCTGCTACCTGATTCTGGTGACTTTGCTGAGGATATTGAATTTCAGCAATCCTTGAAATTATTACAAGATAATCTGGACCAATTCATTCAAGGCCTAAAGCCTAGGGACCGAGAAATCTTTCGTGAGAGACTCTTAAATGATGCTCCGCGCTCACTCCAGTCCATTGCTGACGATTACGGGGTGTCTAGAGAGCGAATTCGCCAAATTGAGGCCCGTTTGCTCGAGAATTTAAAGGTTTACATGAGCGAAATTATAAGATAATATGCTCAAAATTATAGCGCCCCTCACTTGGCCTGGAAAATAACTTCCTTGCTCGGTTTTGGGTAAGTACGGAGAAAATTATGATTACAAAAGCAGAAACTGCAAGCATCGTAGCTGAATTTGGTAAAGAATTTGGTGCAGGTGAAAAAGACAGCGGAAGTGCAGCGGTTCAAGTTGCTATTCTTACAACAAGAATCAACAACCTAAAAGCTCACTTTGGTTCACACATCCACGATTACTCATCTAACCGTGGTCTTCTTAAGATGATTGGACGTCGTCGTCGTCTTCTTAAGTATGTAGCTACTAACAGCGAAGAAAGCTACAAAGCACTTATTAAGAAACTTGGTCTTAGAAAGTAAACCAAATAAAAAGAAAGGAAGCTTTATGCTTCCTTTTTTTTATTTAAAAAGTTAAAATTTTAGTACGGAAATGGTTAAGAGGAGAGTTTGAGATTTAAGGGATATTAAAATTTAAAAACATGCTGATTTCGGTGGTTTTAGATTTTCATATTCTTTGGATTTCTTCTCACATACATTCCAACTAACACATTTCTTAATATAGACATTCAAAAATATAAATGGAGTTATTTATGTTAAACAACAAACGAGAGTTTACTTACAACTTTGGTGGTAAGGAAGTTACAATTGAAACTGGACGTATGGCCAAGCAAGCTGACGCATCAGTTATCGTATCTAGTGGCGGTACACAAGTTCTAGTTACTGCTACATCTGCAACTCAAGTAAAAGACGGACAAGACTTTTTTCCACTTCTAGTTGAATACACAGAAAAATTTTATTCAGCAGGGAAATTCCTTGGTGGATTCCTAAAAAGAGAAGGTCGCCCTTCAGTAGGTGAGACTCTAAATGCTCGTCTAATTGATAGACCACTTAGACCTCTTTTCCCTAATGGATATATGTTTGATACTGTTATTTCTTGTACAGTTATCTCTTACTCACCAGAAGGTGACCCTGAGGTTCTAGCAGCACTTGGTGCTTCTGCAGCTCTAACTATTTCTGATATCCCATTTGCTGGTCCAATTGGTACTTGTAAGGTTGGGCGTATTGACGGTGAATTCGTAATCAACCCTGACCACGATAAGTGGGAAGAGTCTGATATGGAAATCGTTGTTGCAGCAAGTGACAATGCAATCCTTATGGTTGAAGGGGAAGCGAAAGTTGCTCCTGAGCAAGATGTTCTTGATGCAATCTTCTTTGGACAAAAAGAAATCGAAGGTTTCGTTTCATTCCTTAAAGATATTCAAAAAGAAGTTGGTAAAGAAAAGCGTGAATTCATTTCTGCTGCTGCTAACGAAACAATGCTAGAAAAAATTAGAACAGACTACACGGCAACTGCGCGTGAGGCCCTAAAAATTACAGATAAACTTGAAAGACAAAAAGCTGTTAAAGCGATTGAAGCTCAAGTTAAAGACGCAATGGCGGCGGATCCTGCAGCATTTGGTCTTGCTGAAGACGAAGCTTTTGGAAAAGAAGCATACAAAGGTGTTGATGAGCTAATGTATGAAATGCTTCGTGGAGATATCCTAGACGAAGATAAGCGTATTGCTGGACGTGGTCTTGCTGAAGTACGTGAAATCGAAACAGAAATTGATGTTCTTAAAGTTCCACACGGATCTTCTCTATTCACACGTGGTGAAACTCAGGTAATGGCCGCTGTTACACTTGGTGGTAGCAAAGGTGCTCAAATGAGTGATCGTATTATCGGAACAAGTGAAGATCAATTCTACCTACACTATAACTTCCCTCCATACTCAGTAGGTGAGGCACGTGGTGTACGTGGTGTTGGACGTCGTGAACAAGGTCACGGTAACCTTGCTGAACGTGCTCTTAAAGCAGTAATTCCTACAGACTTCCCATATACAACTCGTCTTGTTTGTGAGGTTCTAGAGTCAAATGGTTCTTCTTCAATGGGTTCTGTTTGTTCTGGTTCAATGGCTCTTATGGACGCTGGTGTTCCTCTAGCTGCTCCGGTTGCAGGGATCGCAATGGGTCTAGTAACTGATGGTGAGAGATTCAAAATCCTTACAGATATCCTTGGTGACGAAGATCACCTAGGTGATATGGACTTTAAAGTTGCAGGTACAACAGAAGGTATTACTGCAATTCAAATGGATATTAAGATCACTGGTCTTACAAAAGAAATCGTTGAGACTTCAATGGCACAAGCTCGTGAAGGTCGTCTACACATCCTAAGTGAAATGGCAAAAACGATTAGCGTAGAAAGAAAGACACTTAAAGAAGGTGTTCCTGTTATGAAGTCTATGCAAATTAAGCAAGATCAAATCGGTGGCCTTATTGGTCCTGGTGGGAAGAATATCAAGAAGCTTCAAGAAGATTTCGATCTTACTATCGAGATTGATGAAGATGGAACAACTAAGTTCATCTCAACTAACCAAGAAGCAATCGATGAGTGTATGGCACTAGTTGCTCTACAAATGAATGGACCAGAAGTTGGAAAAGTATACGAAGCGAAAGTTGCATCTTTAAAAGATTACGGTGCATTCGTTGATATCGCTGCTGGTGTTGGTGGACTTGTTCACATCTCTGAAATCGCTGAAGAGAGAATCACTGATGCTGCTGACTACCTAGATGAAGGTCAGGAAGTTAAGATCAAGGTTCTTGAAATCGATAAAATGGGACGCGCTAAGCTTTCTATCAAAGCAGTTGAAGCTCTTAAGAGAAAAGACGGAAAAACTGAAGCTGAAGCACAAAAAGATGCTCCTAAGCGCGAGCCACGTGAGTCGAGAGACGGTGACAGAGGTGATCGTCGCCCAAGAGGTGACAGAAAACCTCGCGGTGACAGAAAGCCACGTGGTGACAAAAAAGACTAATAGGCAGATTGAGACTTATGATCGATAGAGTAGTTGATTTAAAAGTTAAGAAGCTAGAGCATTACGACTCTAGCTTCGATCTTCCACAATATGAAACAACTGGAGCTGCAGGAGCAGATCTTCGTGCTCACCTTGAGAACAAAGATGACCTTGTTATCGCTCCAGGTGCTCGTGTTCTTGTTCCTACAGGTTTAAGCTTTGAGATCCCTCATGGATATGAAGTTCAAATCAGACCTCGTTCAGGACTTTCATTTAAGACAGACCTACTTGTTGTTAACTCACCTGGGACAATCGATTGTGATTACCGCGGGGAAGTTAAGATCATTCTTGGAAATTTCGGAAAGGAAGACTTCATCATTAAGCATGGTGAGCGTATTGCTCAGATGGTTATGGCACCTGTTTGGCAGGCCAGAATCTCGGCCGTGGATGAGTTGACTGATACTGAAAGAGGGGCCGGAGGCTTCGGTTCAACAGGAACTAAGTAACAAACCAATACAATAAGGATTATTTCGATGAGTTTAAAGGTAAACTATAGTCAGGCCTCAAATCAAGAGGAAGCTTATAATCTAGGAAAGCAGGCCGTGACGCCTGAGTACGTGGCAAAATTCAATGTAAAGGCTGATGTCACAACAGATGATGGTAATTTTTCCATGCAAGCTAAAGGAAAAGGCTTTGAATTGAAGCTAAAGTTTGAAGATTCTTACTGTCTAGTTGATCTTGACCTATCTTTTATGCTAAAGCCTCTTAAAGGAAAAATTTTAGAAACCATTGAGAATAAGATCAAGAAGACCGTTTAATCGAGTTATTCGTTCTCAATAAATTTAATGAAGGCTTAAAATGTTCAAAGTTAATCTTACTCCATCAAATGAGACAATTTACGTTGATGATGAGATGTCTCTATTAGAGCATCTGAAAAAGAATGGAGTTTATGTTAACTCTAGTTGTGGAGGACACGGTACATGTACTGACTGTATTGTGAGAATCACTGCTGGAGCAGATAACCTAAATGAGCCGACGGAAGTTGAGCAAAAACTTTTAGGGAATGTATTCCACATCACTAAAGAGCGTATGTCTTGTCAGACACTCGTTAACGGTGAAGTTACTGTGGATATGTCAGGGCACACGAAAGCAGGTGTTGAGGCCAAGCGTGAAGCTAAGAATAAGAAAGTTGTTAATGAGAAACTTTCAAAGCTTAAGCAATCTGGAAACTTCAAAGTAAGAAAGAAAGATGAAGTTGAAAAGGTTATGACTGAGCGCCAAGCAAAGTGGGAAGAAAAGAACTCTAAGAAAGAGGAATGGAAGAACCACTGGGAGCGTGATGGACGCGACAGCTCAAAAGAAAAACGCCTTGGTGGTGGTCGCCGCCCTAAAACAATTCGTCAAAACTACAAAGAAGACGATAGCGAGTAAAATCCAGTTAAAATTCTGATAGCAGGGCCTGAATCTTTTTCAGGTCTGCTTTTCTATTTGAACGATCCACAAAAATATAATTTCCATTTTCAAGCTTTGCAAAAAGTTGAAAGTAGCCCTTATTTTCAAAACCACGCATTGTTGGATCTTGCTTCATCTTTGCCACATTTGGAGAGTCCATGAAGTGGTCAATTGAAAAAGCATCCTTTGCCGCAAGCTTATAAGTTTTCTTATAGATTGGGATAAAGAAAAGTCTATGCTTTAGGACAAGCTTATCATCTTGCTTGATAATAAATTTCTCATACATATAGAAAGAAAGTGTGATGAAAGGGATAAGAAATAGTGTGGCCGCAACCGCAATAACCAGTGCCTGGTTGATGCTATCACCTGTGTTATATAGCTTAATCATCGGTCCTTTAACACCAATAAACATGGCAATAACGACTGTTGCAGCTGCTAGAAGGTAGCCCCAAAAAACCATCGGTAGTCCATAGGTCTTAAGAGTTAAACCCTCTTCGTTGATTGTGATACGATCTTTTTCTTCTTTTGATACTGGAAATATAAACATTAGGCCCATGTGGCGTATTTTAGTCACAGGTCTGCGAATAGTCTACCAGATAATTAAAAGATATCATCACAACTTCTGCAAAAGCTGGAGAGTCGCTAAGAAGACGATAGCGCCGATGGTGGAGATAACAATACTTCCTATAAGCCCGTAACTTGCAAAGCCTACCAGGTGGAATGTGAAGCTTCCTACGAAGGAGCCCATAATACCCACAATGATATTACCCACAAGGCCAAAGGTTTCTCCACGGTAGAGACTTCCTGCTAGCCAGCCAGAGATGGCACCAATAAATAAAATTATGATAAATTGTTCGATGGCCACGAAACACCTCCTAAATTAATTCATTTTAGGAGATGTATCGTATTGATTGTTAGTTAAGATAACTTAAATAAGTAAAACTTTTAAGCTCTAAGTACTGGGCCTAAAGCCAAGTACTTAGTGAGAAGTTAATTGCGTATCCGTTCGTTTCGTCCGCATTACCATCTGTTGATGTATTTGTTTCTTCTCTGTATTGGCGCTCAACAAGGAAACCACCATTAAGTTGTACCTTTCTTGATAGCTTATATTGTGCACCGATATCCAGCTTGTAGATCGTTGTTCTACTGATATTTCCGTCATTGTATCTCGACTGTCCGAAACCTGTGTCTGGGTCAGCAGAGTAATCGGCTTTATCGTGAGCTAGGTCGTAAACAAATGAGTACTCAGCGTTGATCCCTGCCGCCCACTTGTCATCGATCTTATATATGAAACCTGCTTGAGCGTTATAAGTCTCTTGCTTAAGAGTTGCATAGCGATCATTAGGGTGCTTTGAGAAGTATCCGTAAAGAGCTTCTGTCCAAAATGCCCAGCTATTATTTTCAAATTGGTAAGCAACAGAGTATCCGTGATCGGCTTCAGGATCAATATCACGCCAGTAAGTGAAAGCACCAAAGATGATTTCATGATTTTGAGATGGGTTAAAACGTCCCTTATAAGCAAAACCTCTTTGGAAGTTTGTGTTAAATGTTCTTTCTGTATCGTAAGAAAGCTCAGATGTTGGATCTCCACCAAGGTATGGGATCGACTGATTATCTCTGTCACGTCTTGCTTGTTGATTTGAACCAAAGAAAGTCACATCGTGAGTTTGACCTTGTCTCCAACCACCATAACGAAGAGTTAGAAGATACTTTCTTTTGAAGTATCCAGCTCTCATTCCTGAGTATGTTTGTGTTAGGTATCCACCGTCCATTAGGTTTCTTTCAGTGATACCAAAGTGCATTGTGTAGAAAGGAACTTTACCCTTACCACCTGTTAGCTTCCAATTATTATTGAAACGGTAAGTAAGTAGGGCCTCTTCCATCAGGTCAACTGTTGTCCCAGCTTCTTCTGTTGCATCGATATCAAGTTTGAATTTGGCGCTCCACTGCTCGTGGTTGAAATAAACTTTAATATCTGCTGTTCCGTAACCCATTTCAGCACGAGTGCTGTTACCACCGATCTTCTCAAGTGTCATTAGGTCTAAAACCATGAAGGCACGAACATTGAAGTCGTATGCCTGGGCAGTAATACTACTAAGTAGTAAAAGTGAAACTAGTAGGGATTTTTTAAACATTGTCTACTCTCTCTTCTCAAATTGGCTTATAAATTGGCGATTTAATAAGAGAGATGTATCAATTAAGTGACAATGTGTAAAAACAGAATTGTGTTAAGTATGAATTACTTACAATATAAATTTGTCTTTGCAGTTTTTTAAAGCTGATTACAGTCTTCGTAATTCTCGTAATATTGTTCGTAGTCAGGAACAGATGTTTCCTTACAATCTTTTCGTTCAGAAGCGACATCACGAGTTGTGCTTGAAGAGCACGAGGCGCTAAATAAAACTAGTGTAGACAGGGTAAGTAGAGAGATAATTTTTTTCATGAAAAACTCCTTTTCCTGCCAATATTATAACTCGAATAGGGATAAAAAAAAGGCCTGCAAAATGTGCAGGCCCTCTATTACATGATCGATAGAATCGATTATTAAGATTTCTTTTTAGCTTTTTTGCTCTTGCGATCACATGTCTTACCTTCGCATTTCTTAGAGTCCTTGCAATCCTTCTTCTTTTTTGCACAACAGCTCTTTTGTGAGCGATCACATGACTTTCCAGACTTATCTGAATGAAATGATGAGCAAGATCCCATAACTAGTAGTGCTGTTAAACCAAGTACTTTAAACATAACTTCTCCTTAAAATTTGTTAAAACTCTTCAACACAAAGATTAAAGAGGCCTTGCTATTAGCAAACTCTTTTCAGGTTGAAATTCTTTAAATAATTTTAACCCATTTTGGTAGAAATTGAAGGTTGAAAGGCCTGCGGAATTATTTTCTAAAGCTGCTAAATGAATAACAAAGTTAAATAATTGAGGGCACTCAAGTCCACTTGTGACAATAATCTGCCAATTTCTCTTGTCGCGCCTTACCTGGAAGAATTCAAAAACGTTGATATTGACACCAAATTTAAGAATTATATGATTAACTTCTTCTGGAATATTCTTTCTAAATTGAAACTCAAAGCTCTCATCAAGGGCCAGGGCAATGCGATCACTCCATAGGCTTTGGGCCCATAGTCCGAGATCACTAAATGGCTCTTCAATATACTCAATTGCTTCAATTGTCTTAGGTTCAAGATTATAAAGGATGCTTTCTAAAACAGAACTATCAAGACTACGGTTTCCATCTAAGCGCAGTCTTACACCCTTAGCTGCCAATGAGTTAAGGTCTGAGATCACATCATGAGTGTTGGAGCTTGTGGAAATTTTATATTTTAAAATATCATGTGAATGGAATTTTAAGTCTAGGCCTTTTTGATAAAGTAAATTGATCCTCACGCTGTTGGCCTGATTAAAGTAATCATTGTTACCATTTACTTTTCGGTAGAACTTAATGAGTGCATACTCAAAGGCCAAGATAACATTATTTGGAATCTCCTTCTCATTAATAATAGGAGCTTCAAATAAATCGCCCTTAATAAACTCATCAAGGGGATAGTCGATCTCATACTCGTGTTCGAGTTCTTGATTCTCATAGAAGAAGGCAAATTGGGTGATATAGGAAGTGAAGACTTCTTCTTTAATGTAGACTTCCACTTCAAAGTAATCAATCTTCTTATATTCTTTTGCACGCGCCTTAAGTGCTAAGCGCATATTATGAACTTCTTTGTATATAGGTCTAAGAACTAGCTTAGCCACATGACCCCACTATAAATAAGAGTTGAAATGAAAAGATACTTACCTGTACGGGCAAGACTTTCATTATAGGCCGGCGATGGCCCATTCTTAATAGGATACGTCCATGTTTTTAAAAATACCAAAGTTAAAATGAAAAGAAAAAGATCGAGGGCCATGGCCTGACCACTTCTTAAAATGAGAAGAGAATGTCCGCATAAGACGGCAAAGGCAATAATAACAAAGATTAAAGGCAGCCAGCTTGAGGCATTCTTCATCATTCTATTAAGTAAAATTCCAAGTGTTAGCTTACCTGCGGCCTTATCACTTTCGATATCACGAGCATTATTAATGGCCATAATGGCCGCACTTAGTAGGCCCGGATAGAGACTAAGAAGGATAATTGAATCATTAATTGTGCCCACCTGAAGATAGTAAGCTCCACAAACTGCAATATTGCCAAAAAAGACAAGAGCTAGAAGCTCTCCAAGGCCGTAGTGAGATAGTGGGAAAGGGCCACCTGTGTAGGCGTAGGCTCCAAGAATTGAGGCAAGGCCAACAATGATAATTGGCAGTCCTCCAACATTCATGAGAAAGATTCCAAGTAAGAAGGCCATGGCCAATGTAGCAATGAAAAACTTCTTTACTGTCTGTGGAGTTACAAGGCCTGTGCTTGTGACACGCTCTGGGCCTAAACGCTCTTGTGTATCAACACCTGTTTGGGTGTCGTAGTAATCATTAATTAGATTAGAAGAGATTTGTAAGAGGAGAGTGCAGACAAGAGTGATCGCAAATATTATCCAACTAATATCACCTTGATCAAAATAGGCCGCTGCCGTGGCCATGATAACCGGAGAGGCCCCGGCCGGTAATGTCTTGGGCCTTGCTGCAGTTATAAATCCTTTTACAAGTTGACTCATTATTTTACCTTTTTACTGTTTTTAATTTTTTAAAGAGTGCCAAATTTGACTCGTTATTAGTGATGGCCTCGATAATATTGACACCTTTAGTACTTAGGGCATCTGCCACTAGCTTATTAAAGTCTTTCTTGAATTCACAACACTGATAAGTGAGTCCATCAAATGCCTTGATAAGGCGATCAAAGCGGTCTTTGTGTGGTGTTGTTAGAAGAGGAAGAAATTCTTTTTCTTTTGCTATTGGAAGAAGGTTAAAAATATCACCTTGGAAATTATTAATGATAATAACTGTTAGATTCTTTCCGGCACTGGCCGCTTCTTCAAGCATATAAAGTGAATTTAGGTCATGCTTAAACGAGATATCACCTAGAACGAGAAGTTTTGGTTTATCGTTCTCATCACTAAGTCCAACAAGAGTTGCAACAAAGCCTTCAATTCCACTTACACCGCGATTACTAAATACGTTAACATTTGATCTGTAGTTGCTAGAAACAAAGTTATCAAAGCTTCGTACAATAGTTGAGTTACCTACAAGTAAGTCATAATTGTCGTCGATATTTTCAATGATATTCTTAGAAATAAATGGCTGTGTTAGCTCTTGCTCTTCAATGATGGCCCTTTTCTTCTCGACAAAGTCATGCCACATCACTGGTGGTGCTTGGTTTAATTCTAGCTTAACAAGCCCATTTAGAAATGAGAGTGGGTCACAGATGATTTTGTGTGTATTAGAAAAACCAGGGTCGTGATCAAAGTCCACATTTGTTACATGGATAAGCTCACAATTATTTCTTTCTAAGTAATTATAGTAGTGCTTAGAAACTAAGCGTCCACCAATATGAATGATGATATCTGGCGGGTTCTGCTCATAGACATCTAAGACTTCTGGATGATCAAAATTAGGTGTTAGGTAGTCTTCTAAGCAAAACTGATACTTTAATCCACTTGTTAGATCAAGATACTTTGGGACTTTGATTTTCATCAGAGCGTCTTGATAGTGTTCAAGATCTTTCTTTCCATCAAGCTTACCAATAACAAGTAGAATATTCTTTGCTTCAACTAGCTTTTGACCTAATTCAAACTCCATTTGATATGTTTGATAGGCGCTTGAGATAACCTTTGCTCCATTTGCATTAAAACTTTCTCGTGCCTTTTCTAGGTATTCTTTGGAAATAGGCATTGCTGTTGAGTCAAGAGGCTCTCTAAGAGGTAGGTTGATATGCACCGGTCTCTTGTTGATCTTTGCTCGACCTATGGCCGTTGAAATTAGAGTTCTAAGTCTTGTGGCACTTAATGCTTCATTTGGTGCTTCAAGGCTTAAGTTATAGCAAGTGTGATCAGCGATGACACTAAGTTGGTCAATGGTCTGATTCGAGTCCGTTTTTACTAACTCACTTGGCCTATCTGCCGTAAGTATAATTAGTGGAAGCCCCGATTTATTTGCTTCAATAATGGCCGGCGCGAAATTGGCCATGGCCGTTCCTGAAGTACAAGTCAGAAGGGGAATTGAATCCGAAACTTTTGAGCGCCCTAGGGCCCTATAGCTTAGTGCTCTTTCATCAAAGTAAGAATAGGTATCGACTAACTCATGGTAGTGGGCAGCTGCAAGAACTGGTGCATTTCGCATACCAGGAGCTGTATAAAATTGTGTGATTGAGTTCTTTGCTAACTCATCAACAATAATGGATGCCCAAAGTCTTGAAAGATTTTCTGTTATTGGAAATTTGTCCATGATTTGGCCTTGATAACTTCAGTGAAGTTCTTCATTTTATTTGTGGTTTCATTCCATTCTTTTTCGGCCGAGGAGTCTTTGACGATTCCACAACCCGCATAGATATGAAGGTCTGTTTTATCCACAAGGGCACATCTTAGTCCTACAGCAAATTCAGTTCTATCTTTTGAAAAATAACCAATTGGTGCAGCATAGAGCCCCCTTGAATTTGTCTCAAGTTCACTAATGAGATCCATCGCTAGTGGCTTTGGAAGTCCCGCTACAGCTGGAGTTGGATGCAGGTGTGTGATTAAATCACTACGTTTTGCATTTTCATTTAAGATGGCCTCATACTTAGTGTGAATATGCTGAATATACTTAAGCTTTAAGATTTGCTCTTTCTTTGTGATTTCAATATCACTTGCAAGACTCGCAAGTGTGTCTTCAATATAGCTAGAGACATGTCTGTGTTCTTCTAGCTCTTTTGTATTTGTTAGAAGTGTTTGCTCAAGAGCATCGTCCTCTTGTTTATTTGCACCTCTTTTTGTCGTCCCCGCAAGACTATCAATAAAGATTTTTCTACCATCAAGTTTAAATAGAGTCTCAGGTGTTACGCTATAGAAACACTGGTGAGGAGAAAATTGAAATAAGATATTATAGCTATTGTGACTATTATTTTCTTTCAACGTTTTAAATTGTCCATAAGAGGAAATTGGATTCTTAAAAGAAACCTTAAGTTTTCTTGAGAGAACAATCTTTGATATCTGTGAACGATTAATTTTTGAAACAGCTGCCTTCACAATTTTATTCCACTGATTCTTGCTCGTTTCAGACACATTCTTTGTAATGTGATTATAATCACTAAGGGTATGCTTAGGATTCGGATCTAAAGTGATCGCTAACTCATGGAGAGCTTGTTTCTTATTTTGCTCATCCGCAAAGAAAGAGTTTGGTAGAATCACATTGATATCGACTCCTTGAGGAGTTGATTCAATTAAAACCTTGGGAACAAAGTACGAGCAGTCTTCAAGGCCGTGCCATTCGAGAGAGTCTGCTTCAGCTTTAAAGCGCTGTGCTCCACAGATTTTTAAGAAGTCATGTGACTCAATAAGGCGTTCAATGTCTTCATAGTGATAAAGAGAGTTGAAGTCACGCCATGAACCAAGGGCCAAGATTTCTGTGTCCTTGTCCTTGTTTAAAAAGTAAAACTTCTTAAAAGTTTGAAAGTGATCAATAATAGATGAAATATTATTAAAGCCAGCTTCAAACTTATAGAGGCTATATTCACTGCCTTTGATTAAATCTTCACTTGAGCAATCAAGCTTAATCAAGGCATTGATAATATCAATTTGAAGGTTATTAGCAGATAAACGCAATTACTTCTCTCCAATGTAAAGAGTGGCAATTCCAAATGTTAGAGTAATAAATCTGACATTCTTAAATCCTGCCTTAGTCATTTCGTCCGCAAATTCCTGTCCATATGGAAAGTCTTCTACAGTTTGATTTAGGTAAGTGTAGGCATCCTTATGCTTTGAAATTAAATTTCCAACAAATGGTAGTAAGTATCTGAAGTAGAAGAAGTAAATTCCACGAAAGATAAAATTCTTTGGAATTGAAAACTCAAGGACAAAGCTTCTTCCACCTGGACGAATAACTCTGTACATATTCTGTAGAGATTTTTTGAAATCAGGGAAGTTTCTAATACCAAAGCTTACACTTGTGACATCAAATGTTTCATCGGCCGCTGGAATTTCAACGCCATCACCAATATGCATCTTGGCTTTATGATCTAATTTCTTTGCTACGATTTTCTTCTTACCGATTTCAATCATACCTTTCGATAGATCAATTCCTGTTACGCTCTCAACGTTTTTTGCGCGGGCAAGGGCAATTGTAAGATCCCCAGTTCCACAAGCAAGGTCTAGGCATTGTAGTTTTTCTCTCTTTGGAAGGTTGGCAATAACCACCTTACGCCAGTAAATATCAATACCAAATGAAAGGATGTGATTTAGTAAATCGTATGTACCAGCGATCTTATCAAAGATCTCAAATGACTTCGTTTTTCTTGTAGCAAGTTCTTTATTGCTCATATTTAATCAGTCCTTCTGCAGTGCAGTGTTTATCAATAGTATTTGCGTTATATTAATCATTTACGGCCCCTTTCGACAAGTGGTATTACTATTAAAACGGAAAAAACTATGAACGAATTTTTTGAAAGCATCCCTCCACAAATTTTAGAGAAAGCGGTCAATATTGACCTTGATATTAAGTCTGAAAACTGCCTTAAATCCATTAAGGAAGTTCTCGCTAAAACTGTTTTATCTGGTGGAAAACGCCTGCGCCCAATGCTGACATTTTTAATGGCAGATTTTTTTAATGCGCATGAGAAAGAGGATGTGACGATTTGTGCTCGTGCGATTGAAATGGTTCACGCTGCTTCACTTGCTCACGATGATGTTATCGATGGCGCAACGCAAAGGCGTGGAAATCCTTCAATTAATGTTGAAGCATCAAATAAGAAGGCCGTACTTGCTGGAGACTACCTACTGGCAGATGTTATCTTAAGTCTCTCAAAAATTGGTTCAATTAAAGTTCTACAAAGCATGTCTCAAGTTATTCAAGACCTTGCCATTGGTGAATGGGTTCAGTCTGATGCTCTTGAGTCTCGTAAATACTCAAAAGAAGTTATTGAAAATATCGCCTTCCATAAAACAGCTTCTGTTATGGGGTGGTGCTGTTGGTCTGGAGCCTACCTTGGTGTTGAAGATGAAGAGTTGGCAGCTAAGGCCGCACGCTTTGGACATCTCATTGGTATTGCATTCCAAATGGTCGATGACACACTTGATTTCAGTGACGGAGAGAGTTTAAAAGATGCTCACCTCGACCTTGAGCAAAACTTAGTTAACTCAGTTGTCTATGACTATCTTGCGGCCAATCCTCTTAAGATGGAAGCCTACCAAAAAGGTGGTGAACTAAAGGATATTGTAAATCTCGATGAGATCGCTAGCAGTGTATTCAATATCAAAAATGAGGCAAAGGCACTAATTGATGAGGCCCGTGATATCCTTCACGAAATCCGCACTGAATTAATTGCACGTGGATTCAATGAAGAGCGACTACAAGAGACGATAAAACCACTTGAATTAATCGGTGGCTTTATCCTCAATCGTAATGTTTAATTACTTTATTTTTAAATTATAATCGAAATGTTGCCCAAATAGGGAAGTGATCACTTGCCTTCTTTAGCTCAATGGCATCGTCATCAATACAAGTCACACGCTTATCTAATCCTTTAACCATATACTTTGGTAGCTCACTTGGTGGCGTACAAAAGACATTGCCTTTATTAACAAGAGTCTCTGGATTATAGATTCCAGAATCCATAAGCTTTAGGCCCCTGTAAGCAATATAATCTAGTGTTAGTGGATTACGATTGCCGGCAAAAGTTTGGCGCTCATTTGTTGGCCCTGGATTTTTGAGCCAAGGACTTAGGTGATTAAATAATCTTCTAAGGACAACAGAGCCAGGATTATTCATATAAATTGAAGTGTTGAAATCACCCATGATGATCACTCGATCTTCTTTATGAATTGGTTTTAAGTGAGCATACTTCTTTGGAAGTTTCACATTGAAATTTGTTGCACCAGTTACATACCACTCAAGAAAACGAAGTTGGTCACGGTTTCTTTCATAGTTTGGCGTCTGGCGATTTCCAAAGTGATAACTTGGAACTGTGTGAAGAAGAATAATATGCACTTCTTTATCTGCGACCTCAATGACGAGGTGAGTGAAGCTCTTATCAAAAAGTTGCATCTCTTTTGGAAGTTTCTTTCCGCCACCATCGCGAAATTTTGAAAAGTCTGCGGCGGGATTAAACTCCTTCCACTGAAGATCCTTTACGATGATCTCTTCCTTGATTGGATGCTTTGAAGCGAAACCTGTTGAGTACTGACCTGGGAAAAGTCCGTAATTTACTTGGTCGGCATTCTTGCGATCCTTAGAGTACTTTCCATTTACTTTCTTTGCTTTGTTTCCAGTGTTTGCCTGAGTGAAGCTAAAGGCAAATTCACTTGTATCTTCTTTTAATTGACCCAAGAGCTTTTCTAGATTCTTTCCATTAGGAAGGTCGTATTGAATTTCATTTACGCTAATAGCGTCGAAATCAAGTTTCTCTAGAATATTTTTAACACTTGTAAGTTGGTCATTCTTCTTACTTAGTTTCGCAGTATCAAGTTCCTTAATATTCCAATGAACGAGATGAATTTCATCATCTCGTCTATCATTGGAGGCACAAGAAGCACCTATTAAAATAAAAAGAGTTATTAAAAGAAGATTTGTCGTTTTCATTACAGTAGGAATTCCTTTACGTCTTTTGCACAAGCTTCTTCAACTTCTTCAACTGTCTTTGGAATCATGTGAGATAGATTCTCGTATCCATCATCAGTGATAAGAATATTATCTTCGATACGAATTCCAATTCCTTTTAACTCTTCTGGAATATTTGAGAATTCATTGTTGAAGTAAAGTCCAGGCTCAATTGTAAAGATACAACCTTTTGTGAAAGTCATTGGATCTTTTGTCCCTTCAATTAAGTATGGGTTTTGATCGTGAACATCAAGACCTAGCCAGTGACCTGTTCCGTGAGGGAAGTACTTTCTGTGATTTGCTTGTTCAATATTTGAACTAACACTTCCTTCAAGAACCTTAAGATCAATTAGACCTTGAGTTAGGATTTCACTAACTTTATTATGAAGGATTGTTGCGTTATTACCCGGTTTTGATAATTCAATGGCCGCAAGCTGTGATTCAAGAACGATATTATAAACTTCTTTTTGAATACCTGTGTACTTTCCACTAACTGGGAATGTTCTTGTGATATCTGTTGCGTAACCATTTAGCTCACTTCCTGCATCGATAAGAAGAAGGTCACCTTCATTTAGAACTTCATCATTTTTGATATAGTGTAAGCAGTTTGCGTTATTTCCACCTGCAATAATATTATCGTATGCACTTCCTTGAGATGGCCCCTTCATGAAAAGGTAAGTCATAAGTGCATTTACTTCTTGCTCTGTTGCCCCTGGGCGAGCAAGTGCCATGGCCGCACGGTGAGCACGATCTGTAACGATCATTGCTTCTCTCATTGTGGCGATTTCTGTTTCATCTTTAATAAAACGCATCTTTTCAATTAAGTGGCCTACATTTTTAAATGTATCTGGTGGCAGCTCTTGTTGCGCTCTTTTCTTGTGAAATAGTGAAGCTGCAATTTTTCTGGCCTTATCTGCAATATCAGTGCGCTCACTTAGGTGAACGTAAAGACTTTTGTGTCCTGGTAGAAGTTCTTCTAGTTTCTTATCAAGTTCCTCAATTGAGTAACCTTCATCTGTTCCAAGAAGCTCACTAGCCTTTACTGGGCCAAGTCTTTTTCCGGCCCACATCTCTGCAATTTCATCTTTTGGACGAACAAAGATAATCTGTTTTTCAACCCCACCTTTCTTTGAAAGGATAAGAGCACTATCGGCTTCATTTAGGCCTGTTAAATAACGAAAGTTTGAGTTTTGGCGAAATGGGAATTCTGTGTCATTACTCTTATGAGCATATGTAGCGGAAGCAATAATTGCAATTCCGTCATCCATCATTTCTAGTAGCTTTTTACGGCGGTTTATATAGACATTATTTGTCATTGAATACCTCACTTTTTATGGAGTTATCCTATCAAAATATGCCCAAAACGCAAAGAGGGCGCCCTGGAAAAGGCGCCCCCTTCTTACAACCAAAATCTAATGGAGTATTAGATTTATTAAAAAATTTTAGATTAGTATCTTCTCATACAAGTGTCACGACGGTGGCTATATCTTGCATCTATTGCACAGTCACTAGTTGCTTTTTGACATGCACGACTTTCTGCTTCATAAGCTGTTCTCGCTGTTGCACTTGAAGTGTATGTTTGAACAACACGACCTGAGATTGTTCCATTTGCAATTCTATCAACAGTACAAAATCTTGTCACAGTTGGGTTTGGTCTTGGTGGCCTAGAACCTCCACGAACCTTTTCACAAGAGAATTTCCATGGGTTTTGTTTTGTGTATCTTGCATCAAAACACTTATCATCTGCTTTACGACAAGCTTGGTGCTCGTTATTTGCTTGAGCTGTAAATGTATTAACAACTCTTCCGTTTTGTGTGTTTACTAAGTTAAATGAACAAACTTCTTTTCTTTGGTGTGGTGGTGGAACTGGCCTTCTTGATGTAACTGTACATGTAGCACGAGCAACAACGCGGTCATATGACCTTCTATCTTGTTCGCGTGTACATTGCCTTAGGGCCTGGCGACAAGCAGCTTCAAAGTTGTAATCATACGATGAGAATTTATCAATTGAGCGTCCATTTCTGGCAACCATATCAACATGACAAGTCTCGGCCATGGCCATTGCAGATGTAACTAATAAAGCAGCAGCAACTAAAAATTTTTTCATAAATAAAACCCCTCTCGTTTCTTTTATTTTGTTAAGTTAGTTTTATGAACAAAGAACAAAAGTGACAATTTCAATAATTTAGCGGGCCAGAAAATAGGCCGAATGTAAGAAATTCTAAGAATTTTCACAAAAAATGACATTTTCGAGTTGTACATTTTACAAAAATGCCCTGTTTTTGGGCCCCTAATGTCACTATTTTGCCGATTATGATCAATATTTAAAATTTATTCACACTTACTTTTGGCAACGCCGATCATTTTAATATGGAAATGAGCTTCTTTGATCGAGTTAAAATTCACGCCTTAAGCAATGAGTACGTAAACCTGAAGACTGCAGGACAGCAGGTATACTGCAATGATCAGCTGATTTGTAGTCCAACAATGTGGGACCGTAAGCTTTTGCGCCACTCCTATGCTCTTTATGGGGTCATCAAAAGGGAAGTGATGCAAATACGCTTTCACTTGGCCGGCGACGTTATTTTAGAATCAAAAATTTTTAAAGGGACTGCCCAGAGTGTTTCTGATTATAAGACGATTATGAATGCAATGCTGGAGCTTGAAAGCGAAGCTCGTAAGTGTGGCCTAGAGATAATTAAGGCCGAGATTGGCCATACACATTTAAGCTCATGTTATATCGATAAGAATAAATTTAAACTTTGTTTATTATCTAAGAGCGACCTTGAAGTCGCGCGACGCTTAAAACAATTTAGGGATTATCCAATTGAAATAAAGGCCATCGCAAAGGATGGCCTAGTATTTAAAAAAGTTTTTAAATAACTCTTTAAGTAAGCTTTGATTACTTTAGAAGCTTAATCACACGCTCTTTACCAATTGTACGGATAAATCCTGCAAGCTTTGGTCCTTTTTCACGTGAAATTAGTTTTTGATAAATTGGTGCAAAAATATCTGCAGGCTTAAGTTCTAGCTCGTGCATAATTTCATACATCTTATCATTGAACTCTTTATCATCTGCAATTGAGTCCCACTCAGACTCACAAAGAGCAACTAACTTATCAAGGTATGTGCGAACATTTTGCTCAAGAGGCATATCAACAGCTTCTTTATTGATAGCAAATTTAAATTCTTCTGGAGCGTTTTCTTGTAGCCAGTGAAGAGCACAAGCACTTCTTTCTCTAAAGCGTCTTTCGTCTCTGTCATTTTTAATTTGGTCAGCATAGAAAGCACGAGCGGCCTCAATGTCACCATCATTAATTTGAAGAACGTTACAAAGGTGTCTAAAAGATGGTTGGAATGGACACTGCGCTGGATGCTCTCCAATTTGTGATAATTCCAGAACTCTCTTTGCCATGGCAACTTTCTTTTCGTTACCTTGCTCAAGCCCATAAGCTAGACGCTCTTGACGATCATAATCTTCGTAAGTCTTAAGAACATCAAGATCAAACGAGATCGCAAAGTCGACATTTGTCTTATAAGAAGCAAAAATCCAACGAACCATTTCTGGCTCATATACTTTTAGGATATCATTTACAGTAACAAGGTTACCTTTTGAAGAACTCATCTTCCCACCAAGACCTTTAATCGATACGAAATCGTACTGAAGGTAAATTGGCGCTTCCCAGTCAAAGATTTTTACAATGTCTTTTGCTGTTGTGAAAGATCCACCTTGAGAAGAGTGATCCTTTCCACCTGGTTCAAAGTCAACTTTTTCAAATGCCCAACGCATTGGCCAGTCAACTCGCCAAGGAAGTTTCACAAGACTTGTTGTATTAATATCGATTTCACCTTCATAGTCATGCTCGTTATGCTTGTAGCGTAACTTGCTCTCTCCATCCCATGAAAGAATTGTCGTCTTATCAGTCTTATACTTTTCGCAGTAAACAGATACCGGATAGTAGTCATCACCATATGGCTCTTTTCTGTACTGGTTTAGAATATCGCGAATTTCTAGTCTCTTATTAAGAGCAAGTTTAATCTGGTCTTTGTAATCTCCAGCACGATATTTTTTTGCTTGATAGATTGGCTCTACGTCGACGCCAACTTTTTTGAGTTGCTCTTCAAAGTTGTGCTCGTGGTGAGCAGCGTAGCTATCATGTTCTCCAAATGGGTCTGGAGTATCAACGATTGGTTGAAATAGGTACTGAGCTAACTCGTCTTGTTTAGGAAGGTTTGCTGGAATCTTTCTAAATGTATCGTAATCATCCCAAGAAAAGATGAAGCGAACATTCTTACCGCGAGCGCGTAGTCCACGTGCTACAAGGTCAGTTGTGATTACTTCTCTAAAGTTTCCAAAGTGAACAACACCTGAAGGTGTGATCCCACTGGCAACAACATAGTCGTCTTTGTCGCCATGTTGACGGATAATGCGGTCTGCCGTCATATCGGCCCAGTGAACAAGATTTAATTTTTGTGTCATATGATACCTACTGCTTAAACTATATAAATCGAAATTGCTCACACTATAACAAAATAATTTCACGTAGTTAAGATTTTTAATGATATTTTGGCCACTTTTATGCTAGATTTTAAGCATGTTTGCAGCATTAATTAAGGCCGCCATTTTCTATTTTATCTTTATCCAGATAAGAAAGTTTCTTCGAAACTCTGGTGTGCTTTCAGATTCTAAGCCTTCAGCACAAAAACACCAGCAGTACGAGCATTCCGCTTACCGTTCTGCACATAAGTCTCAACAAGGGCCAAGCTCATCTCATGATAAAGATGTGATCGAAGCCGATTATCGTGTTATTGATTAAATAATTGTAAGAAATTATCAGAACTTAACTTCTTTTTATTCGTTAGAATAAGAGATGACTTTTATATTTTTAATTGGAGTTTCTAATGCTTAAAAAAATCGGTTCAGGTTTACTGTGGCCAATTGTAATCGCCCTTACTTTCTCTTCTTGCGATGATTACGGAGAAGGGGGAGATAGTGATCGCGGTGTCATTCGCGCTGGTCAGGCCTTAGAAATTAAAAATACATTATTAACTGGTGTAAGCTTAACTCGTCTAACTAAAATGTGTGAAGCTCTTGAAGAGTATCACGATAATATTTTAAGAAGTCGTTTTTCGGAAGATTTTATCTTCTCTCGTCGTCAAAAAAACTATGGTGATCCTACAGTAAGAGATATTTCAAATATTGGTGTTTATATTGAAGTTCCTAATGATTATCAATCAACTCCGGTCTTTAAAGGAACGAGGGGAGTCGTTAAGAATTTTATCACACAAATTCCGACTGAAAATAATCTCTATATGGCCTCTCTATGTGACTATACATTAAATAATGTTGGCCCAGCTCCAAAGGTTCAAGAGTTAGTTGGTTCTCGTTACTATGTTTATAATGTTGTCTCTGACGATCGTTTTGATGTCGGGATCTATACTAAGCATAATGATTCAAAATATTACTTATATCGATCATATCAATACCGCTTTGATATCAATAAGGCCTCTCGCTACTATGGTATGGCCATAGAACAGAGTGAGATCTTTATTAGTGACCACTCAGGTAAGGATTATAAATTAATCTATCAAAAATTTCTTAGAGCAGATTAAATAAAAAGACCGAGTTACATCGGTCTTTTTATTTCATATTCATTGGGGGGAGGGGTTATCTCATCTCGATTAAATCTTGATGGATATATTCAATATCTTCTTCTAATGCTTTTAAGTATTCTGGCGAAATCTCGCTCGCGTAATCATTTAAATGTGTCAGCTCATTGGCCATATCATTAAGTTCTGGCCCGTAGTCTCGATGCGCAAGATCTTTAATATTTGCATATTCTAAAATGGCAAGGTTAAGCCTCTTAGTCATCTCTTTAAGCTTTTGGTCCTGCTTTAGGATTTGAGAGATATTATTAATTGATCTTTCATCATCGCCACTAAGTGGGATAGCTGCAAGTGCCTGAGTTGAAATGAATAGTGCAAGAAGTAGTGCTTTCATATTTTCATTTTAACACTTTCTAAAATGACATTCTTTAAATGGTGTAAGGCTTACAAGGGTGTATTGATGGTAGACAAGGTTTCAGTTTCGCAGATTCCTGCAAGCGTTTTTCATCACTTAACAGGGAATCTGCACTGATTTAAGCTTATAGCCCTAGGCGAGCGTTCACTTCTTTTTCATCTGCTTGGCCAGCTTCAATTGAGCTTTTGATGACCATTAGGGCCTGTTGGCTAAGAAATCTCTTATCTGCTGTTGCAACAGAAAGGTCGATATGTTTTTGATTATCAATTGTTGAATACTTCACAAGTGGTTTTACAATTTCAATCGCTTCATCAAGCGTTGGTAACTTACTCACTTTTTACTCCTTTTAAATCTTTAATAGAGATAAGAATACACGATTTTGATAGGCCAGAAAATAAAAAAGGTGACAAGATCAATAAAGTTTCTATAAAATTTACTGTAAGACAATAAAAAACACATACATATTTTGAGAGAGTAGAACTAAAACAAAGGATTGTTTAATGATTAAAATCGCAATGTCACGAGCGATGATGGGACTCATTTTCTCTATCATCGGCCTAAGTACGTATGCTCAGGATTATGGTCAAACGGAAGTTGACCTTCAAGAGCGAATTAACGAATTCTTTGGCATAATTAACGGAAAGTATTATCCATTCTTATTCTGGGAAATTCCTTTCATCGAAATGCCACTTATTTTATTTGTTATGGTTTTTGGTGGACTCTTCTTTACGATTCGAATGGGTTTTATCAATGTGCGTCTATTTAAGCACGCTATTGATGTTATCCGCGGTAAGTATGATAACCCTGAGGATGAGGGTGATATCACTCACTTTCAGGCCCTAACTTCTGCACTGTCTGCAACAGTTGGTCTAGGAAATATTGCAGGTGTGGCCTTAGCTATTGGTAAGGGTGGCCCAGGGGTTGTTCTTTGGCTATGGATCATTGCCTTCTTTGGAATGTCGATGAAATTTGCTTCATCAACATTTGGACAAATGTTTAAGCACAAGACTTCAAGTGGTGACATGCTAGGTGGGCCAATGGTTTACCTTACTCAAATGTTTAAGCTGACGAAAGTTGCTTGGATTGGAAAGTTTCTTGGTATCTTCTATGCAATTATGACTATTGGTGCTTCATTTGGTGGTGGGAACCTTTTCCAAGCAAATCAAACTTTTAAAATCATTGCTGATCAGCACCCTGATGCATCCCCATGGGTTGTTGGAATTGTTCTAGCATTCCTGGCCGGTGTTGTTCTAGTTGGTGGTATTAAGAAAATTGGTAATGTAACTTCAAAACTTGTACCGATTATGTGTGCTTTCTATGTTTTTACATGTCTAGCAATTATTCTTTCTAATTATCAAAATATTCCACATATGTTTTCTATGATCTTTAGAGAGGCCATGACTCCTGATGCGGCCTTTGGTGGTGCCTTCGCAGTTATGCTAGTTGGGATCCAAAGAGCGTCATTCTCAAATGAGGCCGGACTTGGTTCTGCTGCTATTGCTCACTCTGCGGCCAAAACAAGTGAGCCTGTAAGAGAGGGTGTCGTTGCTATGGTTGGGCCAGTTATTGACACTCATATTGTTTGTACGATTACGGCACTTACTCTTCTTGTAACTGGAGCATATGAAAACCCAGCTGTTGCGGGTAAGGGTGTGGAAATGACGGCCTATGCCTTTTCAACACTTGGTGACTGGGCCCCGTATTGTCTTCTTATGGCAATTTGTGTTTTTGCCTACTCAACAGTTATCTCATGGTCTTATTATGGTGAAAGAGCAACTTTATTTCTCTTTGAAAAATGGATTGGTTTTAAAAGTGTAAAGATGTACCGTCTTTGTTATGTCTTCATCATTATTCTAGGGCCTGTTCTTAAGATTGGTCACGTCCTAGACTTTGCTGACTTAATGCTGCTTTCAATTGCTTTCCCTAATATTATTGGGATGATTTGTTTTTCTAATCTACTTAAAGCAAAAGTAAATGACTATCTAGCACGCTTTAATTCAGGACAAATGAAAACTTATAACTAGAAATTAAAAGGCCCGACTTTTAATTTGATGTCGGGCCTTTGTTTTATTTATAAATTTTAATCGATTCGATTTCTTTTAAGTATTCAGCATGGCCCCTCGTTTCAAATTCACGTAGCTCACTCATACTGCCAAGTCGATTGGCCCAGTCTTTTACAAACTCACATCCATTAATAAGATCAATGGCAAGCTTGCCAAAGGCGTACTCATAATCCTTGGCATCCCATTCAAACTTGTCTCCTAAGGCGCGTTTAAATTCACGGCAAAGATATTGAGAGACTTGCCAAGAGTTAAACTCTTTTTCATTTGTGACGTGAATATGAACACCTCCGCAAGCACTACCAGCATGCTTATTAAATGTCGGCATGAAGTTAACTGGACGTAAAATGAAGCTTCCATTATCGATTTCTTTTAGGCTTTCTTTTAGTGAGTCAACAAATAAGTAGGCCTCAATCGCAGGGTGGCCCACAACTTCAAGGGAGCGAGTTGTCCCACGTCCTTCACTTAAATTTGTTCCTTCGTAAAGAACAGTTCCGCAAAAAGTAAGCGAGCCTTCTGGTGTCGGAAGATTTGGTGATGGGTTAACCCAAGCAAGTCCAGTGTCTTTCCAAAACATTGATCGCGTAAGTCCTTCGACTTCGATAACCTCAAGTTCGACATCAATACTTAGTTTCTTCTTAGCAAGAAGGGCGTATTCTCCCATTGAAAGGCCGTGGCGCTGTGGGATTTCAAGTGCACCAACAAAAGATTTAAATTCTGTCTCTAGAATATTTCCCTCGATCTTTTCTAATCCTACTGGATTTGGGCGATCGAGAATAACTACCTTGATGCCATTCTTGGCACATTCTTCTAAAAGGTAAGTCACCGTTGTGATGTAAGTATAAACACGTGTTCCCACATCTTGAAGATCAACAACAAAAGTATCAATTCCTTCAAGCATTTCCTTTGTAGGCTTTCTCGTTTCACTATAAAGTGAGTAAACAGGTACTCCAAAAAATGGGTGAGTGTAGTGGTCTGTCTCAACCATATTATCCTGCACATCACTAACAAATCCATGCTGTGGCCCAAAGAGTTTCTTGAATCGATCTCCAAAAATTTCCTTGAAAATAATTGGGGCGACTTTGAATTTTGAATCAACACTTGCACTGTGACACAGTAGTGCGATATTTCCTGTAATTTTATTTTGTAAAGTTGCGTCATCTCTAAGACGCTCTAGTCCGATTTTTATCATGATATATTCCCTTATTTGTAATATTTTATGGGCCTTTTTGACGAGTTGCAAGCTATTAAAACTGTGCTTGATTCTGTATAATAAACTTTAGACAAAACACACCAAATACACACATAGCTAGGGAGACACACGGATGAGACAATACTTAGATCTAATGAAGCACGTGCTTGAAAATGGTCAGAAGAAAGAAGACCGTACAGGTACGGGGACAATTTCAGTTTTTGGATATCAAGCTCGTTATAATTTAGAAGAAGGGTTTCCTTTAGTGACAACTAAGAAGTGTCACCTTCGTTCAATTATTCATGAACTTCTTTGGTTCTTAAAGGGTGATACAAATATTGCTTACCTTAAAGAAAATAAAGTTCGTATCTGGGATGAATGGGCAGATGAAAATGGTGACCTAGGTCCAGTTTATGGTTATCAGTGGCGTCACTGGAAAACTCCAAGTGGAGAAGAGGTTGATCAAGTTGCTAATCTTGTTAAAGGTCTACGTGAAAACCCTTTTTCTCGTCGTCACATCTTAACTGCATGGAATCCTGCCGATGTTGATAATATGGCCCTTCCTCCATGTCACTCATTTATTCAATTCTATGTTTCACCTGATATGAAATTATCTTGTCAGCTCTATCAAAGATCGGCCGATATCTTCTTAGGCGTTCCATTTAATATTGCTTCATACGCACTAATGACAATGATGCTTGCTCAAGTTTGTGACTTAAAGCTTGGTGATTTCGTTCACACAATGGGGGATGCTCACCTTTATTTAAACCATATCGAACAGGCACAGCTTCAATTGACTCGCGAGCCACATGCGCTACCGACAATGAAGATCAACCCTGAAGTTAAGTCAATATTTGATTTTAAATATGAAGACTTCACTTTAGAAAATTATGAGGCCCATCCACATATTAAAGGTGAGGTATCAGTTTGATTCTCTCTTTAATTGTTGGAATAGGAAAGAATCGCGAAATAGGCAAGGGCAATGATTTGCTTTGGCATATTAGCGAAGACCTTAAAAATTTCAAAAAAATAACAAGTGGTAAGCCGATTATCATGGGACGAAAGACTTATGATTCAATCGGCAGACCTCTGCCTAAGAGACGCAATATTGTTATCTCTCGCGACCCTTCACTTAAAATTGAAGGTTGTGATGTTTTCACGGATCCCGAAGTTGTTTTAAAAGATCTCAAAGAATCAGGCGTTAAAGAGGCCGTGGTTATTGGTGGATCGTTTATCTATGAATACTATCTTCCAAAGGTTGATCGTATTTATTTATCAGAAGTCGA
The DNA here is from genome assembly GCF_043196995.1 of Halobacteriovorax sp. CON-3. Classification (NCBI taxonomy): domain Bacteria; kingdom Pseudomonadati; phylum Bdellovibrionota; class Bacteriovoracia; order Bacteriovoracales; family Halobacteriovoraceae; genus Halobacteriovorax; species Halobacteriovorax sp. CON-3. The sequence goes on along the minus strand of NZ_JBEBNA010000001.1, from coordinate 405,599 downwards.
ATATGAAGGAGAGGCCGATGTTTTCTTTCCTAAATTTGACCGAAGTGAATTTCGAGTAAGTGATGAGGCATTCTTTGAAGAAACAGAGAATTCCCCAGCTTGGAAATTCTCTGTCTTAAATCGATTATAGACTACTGTCTTTCATAAGTTTTCTAAAGCCTGCATTTAAGTCGCCAATGACTTCTTTCCCATCGTGTATAAGAACAACTGTTTTAAAGTCTAAGTTGTCGCCGACTTTCTCTCCAACGTTGTCTGGTGAAATGGTATAACGTCCAGCGGCCTTGGCCACTGGCCACTCCATATCATCAAATGTTACGTAGGCAAGCTCCGAGCAAACGATTCTCTCATCTGTCTCAACATCAAAGTTAAAGTCATATACCTTTCCTACTTGTTTAAAAGCATTGATTAAGTAATCTTGTTTTTGCTCGCGAGTAAGTTCTCTCTGGTAGCGAACTGCTGCTAGGTCATCAATATCCATAAAGTGGTGAAGGGTGTTGTATTGAACGCCAGGTCTAAGCGCTTCAATAATTCTCTTTCCTTTATTTTCAATCTCATCGTGGAATGGCACAACTTCTGGGTGATCCCAGATTCCTAGCTCTTGTAGCTGGGCCTTATTTCCCGTCCAAATAGCAACGTGTCCCCAGTGTCCAGGAATAAATTTATCCGTAAGTCTAAATGGAGTTTTTTCTAGTAAAACATCAAGAGGCTCAAGTTGTGATTCAAGCTCCTGAATTCTTTGTGGTGTTGGATCATAAAGTTTTCCACGTCTTGTTTGAACAAGTCCTGCTGTATTTCCAAAACCTTTAGAAACAACGTGAGTAACGTTATTCTTACTTTCTTTGAAGTAGTCACCAATATAGCGCCAGATCATTGATAGCTTGCGACCAAAAATTCCTCTCTTAAATTCTTTATTTAGCTTCTCAAAACTTTGTGATGATTGGATGAGTGAATCAAGATAGTAATTTGCACGGTCAACTACGACTTTATTGTCATGATTGAATTTTAATAGATCGTGATATAGGCCTAGCCCTCTTTCAATACGATTATAGTTATCATATTTATTATAGCTATAGGTAATCTTAGCTAGCTGATTTTTAAGTTCGGCGTTGTCGTAATTGATAAGGTGGCGGATCTTTTTCATTTCTTGGATCTGTGAAAGAACGATCATGTAATTGTCATACATAACAAGGGAAGTGGCGATGGCCATTTTCATGTCATAGATAAGAGTCTTTCCTAATTCATCATTAGGGTTGATTGTTATTTCTTTGTACTTTACCCATCGGTAATTATTCGATTCATTCTTATGAGGGGCCCCTGGCCTTTTTACTTTTTTCTTCTTTTCTAAAACTTGAGAAGCTTTGTTTGAAGTGATAGTGATTTCATTGTACTTATCAACAACCCACATTGTTTCTTCTACTTTAGGCCAGACTGCGTCTCTGAAGCTTTTATATGTTTCGGTCCCTTCTTCATGCATCGTAGTGATTTGATCACTTCTTAATACTTTCTGTTCTTGGATATCTATAATAAAGTCAATGGCCTTATGTCGCCAGACAAGAATCTCTTCAATTCTATTTTGGTAGTTTTCTAACTCTTCATGATCGTAATATGTTTCAAGTTCAGGGCCATAGAGGCTCACAGAGGAGATCTTCCTACTATTGATATTCGCATAGTCTTTGGTACAGCTTGAAACAATTAAGCTGGTTGCCATAACGACAACTATGGCGCTCTTTCTCATCATGATAACTCCCTCACATTAATAGATATCGATTATATATCGGCACCTTTAGGGGAGTTGTTTAGTCTGATATTGTAATTTTAAGCTTTTTCAGTAACTTATAGTACTCTTATCCCAAATTCTTCTAAGATTTTTGAAAGTGAGATAAGTGGCAGGCCAATAATCGATGAATGATCAGGACACTCGACTGTATCAAAAAGCGCGATCCCAAGTGTTTCTAACTTATAAGCACCACAGCTCCATAGAGGCTCATCGATTTCAATATAGCGCTTGATTTGCTCATCACTAAGTTGCTTCATTGTCATTTTTGAAACAACAGTTTCGATAACTTGCTTATCTTTTGAGATAACTGCAATACTTGTGATTAGCTCGTGAGTTTGGCCTTGCAGGCGTTTTAGGTGATTAAATGCATTTTCTGGTGTTTCTGGCTTATTAAAGATTTCGCCCTTAAAGTTTAGGACTTGATCTCCACCAATAATAATTGCATCTTGATTCGTTTTAAGTACTTCTTGTGCTTTTTGTAGGGAAAGCTCACGAGAGACTTCAAGAGGAGTAAGACCTTGAGTTTTGATAGACTCTTCATCAATATTAGGGGAGATACATGTAAATTCTAGGCCGAGTTGCTTTAGTTGTGCCTGGCGAAATTGTGATGAACTTCCTAAGATTAATTGCATATTTTACTCCGTTAACGATTTATTCTAACTTAGCAAATCTATCACGCTTGGGCCATTCATGTTATAATTACTCAAACTTTATTGAGGTAAATATGTCTGATAATAATGAAACAAATAAAATTAAACCAAGTGAATTTCCATATCTTCACGGATTTGATAAGGCCGAACAAGATCGACTGCGAGCTCAGGCCCGCTTTGCAGAACAAACTGTTTACAAAGATGTGAATCTTTCAAGAGTAAAAGAATTAATTGAGATTGGTAGTGGCGTTGGTGCTCAAACAGAAATCCTTTTAAGAAGATTTCCTGATATGCATATTACTTGTGTTGATCGAAGTGAACATCAACTTTCTTCGGCCAAAGAGTTTCTTGGAAACACTCTTAATGGTGCATTTAAAGATCGATTTGAACTTCATCAAATGGATGCGACAAATCTTACTTTTGATTCACGAAAATTTGATGGAGCATTTCTTTGCTGGATTCTTGAGCACGTGCCAGAGCCGGCCAAAGTTCTGTCTGAAGCAAGAAGAGTTCTAAGACCTGGTGGGCGCATTTATATCACAGAGGTTATGAACTCAAGTTTCCTACTTGATCCATACTCACCTAGTACTTGGAAGTATTGGCAGGCCTTTAACGACTACCAATACGATATGGGCGGAGATCCTTTTATTGGTGCAAAACTTGGAAACCTACTTATGCAACAAGGCTTTAGAAATATAAAGGTGGAATCTAAAACATGGCACCTTGATAATCGCAAGCCTGATAAGAGAAAAGAATTTATCGATTATTGGTGCGAGCTTCTTTTGTCTGCGGCCCCTCAGCTTGTAAAAGAAGGACGAGTGGAGCAGGAAACTGTTGATGAGATGAGGGTTGAACTTAGAAAGGTTTCTAATGATCCTAACGCTGTATTCTACTATAGCTTTGTTCAGGCCAGTGCCAACGCTAATTAATTCAATACTTTATGGCCGTCTACTTAATAGTCGGCCATAACATTCTTTCATTTCTTAACTCTACTGACTTAATTTAGCGTAATTTTATAAAATATGAAATTACGTTTATGTGCCAAGCTATTCACAACACTCTTGATGAGCTTATTTATAAGTTCTGCTCTTGCTAGTAATAAAGCAGGTGCTCTTGAGTTTCGTCAATTAAGTAAGGCCCATAGGGATCAATTTCTTTCTCTGACTAATTGGAAGAGAAGTATTCGAACGATTCGCTACGGCGATGTCAGAAAGAGGCAAGTCATCTATAAGTCTCTTAATCTCGAATCAGATTTTAAATCACCTGCTATGGAATTTACTTCCGTTTTAAAAAGTTTCTATCTTGATGGAAATTTCAAGTGTGAGCGTTTTGCTGTTTATGAATTTATGGCAGACGTTACAGGTATGAGGCCTGCGCCAAGTAAATGTGACAATCATTTCTCGACATTTATTTTTAATCAAACAGGCCTTGTGGAAATAAGTTTTTATACGAATCGTATTACGAAGCTTTCGTATTTAATGGCCTCTAATGGAAGTAGTGCCATGAGCCGCTTTGGCCACAGCATGTTCTATGTCGCTGCTTGTAAGGTTGATAAAGAGAATTGTCCGCTAAGACAACAAGTTGAGTTTGTTCTAGGTGTGGCCGCAGATGTTGACGATTTATCGCCTGGCTTCTTTAAGGGAATCTTTGGCGGATACGCTGCAAAGATTGATTTCATGTCTTTGTCACAAGTGAAACAAAAATATAATTATGAAGAATTTAGAGACCTTTATCAGTATGACTTAAAAATTGATGGGATAGAAAGAAGGAAGTTTATTTCTCACGCCCTCTCTTTATATGAGACAAAAGATATGGGACGCTATAAATTCTTTTCAGCAAATTGTGCAACTGAGTCCTATAAAATTCTAAGGGCAGCTCTTGGCCATAAGGATTTACGTGACAAGATCTCAACACCTAAGGGACTCCTAAAAGAACTTCTTGATGCTGGGCTTATCAATGAAAAAGAAAACCGAGTCTTGAAAGAGAAATCAAATAGAGTTCAAGAAAATTTAAGACAGCTTTCTGTCGAAAGCTTTGAAGATTACCTTCAGATAGATCCAGACAAGAGATCAGCGATGGCCAATCTGTATCACCATAAGGCATCACGAAAAAATCGTGAAGATACAGCTGTGTTGCATGCATTTGTTTTCTTAGAGTCTATGGCCTTTTCAAAAGAGAATATGAATCTTTTAAATATTGCTGCAAAGAATAAGGATGCATCAATTGCAAAAGAATTTAGCAACCTAGCAACTGAGTACAAAGGTTGGTACAGGACGAATAATTCTCTTATTAGGGAGGGAAAAGCTCCTATTGAGAGTCGTATTTTAAATCGTATTGATAGTTTTTATCGCCAAAATTTTTCTTTAGAAATTGAGCGTATTAACTCAATTGCTATGAATATCAAATCAACAAAAGACTTAATCAAAGAAATCAATAAACGAAATCGTTTGGAAAAGGAGAGTTTATGAAAAATATTGCACTTATTGTTTTAACAATTCTTAGTCTTAATGCACATTCTGAAGGAATGTCTGAAAGAGAGTTATCAACGATTCTAACAATCTCACCATTTGTGACGACTACTGAGGCCATCACTGATGCTTTTACAACAGATGAGTTTGAAGAAGCTGGTCAGATCATTGCCGACGGTGTTGTGACTGAAGAAGAGCGTCAAGAAATGTCGATTGAACTTAAAGGAAGACTAGAGGAATGTATTGAGTCAGATGGAGCTGAATTTGAATCTCCAGAGACTGATTGCCTAAAGCTTCTTGCTAGCTACGATTACTAATTCGATTTATACTTTGGGCCAGCTTCTTAGTTGGCCCAAATATAGCGTCTAACTTTCTTAATCCCTTCTTCTTGGAATCTCTCCATTGCTTTAGAACTTACTTCACTAATCAACTTAAGTGATGGGTAGTGCTCTTTTGTTTCTTCCTTATTAATGGCATAAGGAGGGCCAAAGTCACGTGAGCCATCATGATCCATTGTAATCAGTAGAGTCTTTGTTTCTTCTTGGACTAATCTCTTAATTGTAGGGTAATACTTCTCTTCTCTCATGCACATTGGAAGGGCGACGTTTGAAGCACGGTCGTAAAGATAGTCAATTCTTCCTAAGTCTTCGATCTTAAAAAAGTCTTTGTTATGGATTTCGATCTTGCCATCTTTTGATGTATAAACATTATCACCTAAGTCAAAATCAACTTTATTCTCTTGAAAGAACTGCTCCACTGGATCTTTAACGACTTCAACGCCAATAACTTTTGCGCCCTGGCCTGCAAGATAGATCATGTCAAGGGACTTACCACATAGAGGAATTAGAACTGTTTTGTCTTTTAGATCGATATCTTCGAAGTAATCAATCATGGCCTGGTTGTATTCACTTTGATGAAATCCAGTGAATCCTTTATCCCAACCTTCTTGCCAAAACTTGGCGTTATCTTGTTTTTGATTTGTTTCAATTTTCATTGTGATACTCTAAATGTAGTGAGGGGCCAAATCCCTTGGCCCCTCTTTCTAGCACTTCGATTCAACCGGAGTTGGATCAAATTTAATTTTTATGTAACTTCTAGCTTCCACACATTTGGCAATCTTCTGGATTGTCGATTGAACAAACCATTGCTGCCGCTTCTTGCTCAAGCTGCTCAGGAGTTTTCTTTCCTTCGTTCTTTACTGTGAACTGAACAGCGTTAACTGCAGCACGTGAACGTAGGTAGTACATTCCTGTCTTAAGCCCTTTCTTCCAAGCATAGAAGTGCATTGAAGAAAGTTTCCCGAAGTTAGGGTTTTCTAGGTGGATATTAAGTGACTGACCTTGGTCAATATAAGGCCCACGTCCAGCAGACATATCAATAACTGCTTTTTGCTTAACTTCCCATACTGTTTTGTATAGAGCTTTTAAATCCTCAGGGATTCTTTCAATTGTTTGAATTGAACCATTATTAGCAATGATTTCATTTCTTAAAGTATCATCCCAAAGTCCGCGATCAATTAGGTCACGTACTAAGAATTTATTAACAACTGCAAATTCACCAGAAAGAACACGTCTTACATAGATATTTGAAGTGATTGGCTCAAAACACTCGTTATTACCTAGGATTTGAGAAGTTGATGCCGTTGGCATTGGAGCAACTAGTAGTGAGTTTCTTACACCATGCTTAGCTACTTCTGCTTTTAGTGCATCCCAGTCCCAACGTCCTGAGTGAGCTGAGTGTCCCCACATGTCAAATTGGAATTGTCCTTGTGACATTGGTGAACCTTCATAAGTTGAGTATGGCCCATCGATGATTGCATCATCTTTTGAAGCAGTAACTGCTGCAAAGTAGATTGTTTCAAAGATGTCATTGTTTAGCTGAAGCGCTTGTTCAGACTCAAATGGCATTCTCATCATGAAGAAAGTATCCTGAAGACCTTGTACACCAAGACCAATTGGACGGTGTCTCATATTAGAATTCTTCGCTTCAACAACAGGGTAGTAGTTGATGTCGATGATTCTGTTTAGGTTCTTCGTCATACGGTAAACAACTTCGTAAAGGTGCTTGTGGTCGTATGTTACATTTCCTTCCTTGTCAGTCTTAACGAATTTGTTAAGAGCAACAGAAGCAAGGTTACAAACTGCAACTTCATCAGGTGCAGTATATTCAAGAATTTCAGTACAAAGGTTTGAAGACTTGATTGTACCTAGGTTCTTTTGGTTTGATTTTTCGTTAGCTGCATCTTTGTAAAGCATGTACGGAGAACCAGTTTCAGTTTGTGATTCAAGTACTGCAAACCAAAGGTCTTGGGCACGAATTGTTTTCTTTGCTTTACCTTCTGCTTCGTAGCGAGTGTAAAGAGCTTCGAATTCAGCACCATAGCATTCAGCTAGGCCTGGGCACTCGTGTGGGCAAAATAGTGACCACTGTCCATCTTCTTCAACACGCTTCATGAATAAGTCTGGTGTCCAAAGTGCGTAGAAAAGGTCACGCGCTCTTTGCTCATCTTTACCAGTATTCTTCTTCATTTCTAGGAATTCGAAGATGTCTGCGTGCCATGGCTCAAGATAGATTGCAAATGAACCTTTACGCTTTCCACCACCTTGATCAACGTAGCGAGCAGTATCATTGAAAACTTTTAGCATTGGAACGATTCCGTTCGACGTACCATTTGTTCCCTTAATGAATGAACCTTTTGCGCGGATATTGTGGATTGATAGACCGATCCCACCAGCAGACTGAGAAATAAGAGCAGTTTGCTTAAGAGTATCGTAGATTCCATCAATTGAATCATCTTTCATTGTTAGTAGGAAACAAGAAGAAAGCTGTGGCTTAGTTGTTCCCGAATTAAATAGAGTCGGAGTTGCGTGTGTAAAGAACTTCTGGCTCATTAGGTTATATGTTTCTACCGCTGCTTCCATGTCATTCATATGGATACCAACTGAAACTCTAAGAAGCATTTGTCCCGGTCTTTCAACAATTTTACCATCCATTCTCAGAAGGTAAGACTTCTCTAGAGTTTTAAATCCAAAGTAGTCGTAGTTGAAGTCACGCTTATCAACGATTGTCTTATCTAGTAGCTCAGCATTTGCCATTACTGTTTCATATAATTCTTTTGAAACAAGTGGCGCGTGCTCACCAGTTGCAGCGTTTACGTAGTGGTACATTTCCTTAACGTTTTCAGAGAAACAACCTCTTGTTTCTTTGTGAAGGTTAGAAACTGCAATACGTCCCGCTAGAACATTATAGTCTGGGTGCTTTGTAGCAAGGTATGCTGCTGTCTCAGCTGCAAGGCCATCTAGTTCAGTTGTTGTGATACCGTCGTAGATACCTTCAATTACTTTTTGAGTAATAAGTGTTGGATCAACATTACCTTCTAGTCCGAAAGCAAGTGTGTTGATTCTATCTGTAATTTTATCGAATTTAATTGGCTCTCTCTCGCCGCTTCTTGTCTGTACGTACATTTCTTAAAACTCCGCGTCTAGTGTGAACGTATTTTCTGATTTCTCAGAAAGGATTCCTGGTCTTTGGTATTCAGAAACTCTTTTCTCGAAGAAGTTTGTTTTACCTTCTAGAGAAATAAGCTCCATCCAATCAAATGGATTTACTGAACCGTAGTGTGCTTCAAGACCAAATTGTTGCATCCAGAAGTCAGCAACAAATTCAATATATTGCTTCATAAGATCAGCATTCATACCAATTAAAGAAACTGGAATTGCATCAGTGATGAATTCTTTTTCAATCTCAACTGCTTCAGTAAGGATCTCTTTGATCTTTTCTTTGCTACATTGCTCTTCTTTATCAAGAAGTGAGTGAAGAAGAACCGCAAATTCACAGTGTAGACCTTCGTCACGAGAAATGAATTCGTTAGAAGTACATAGACCTGGCATTAGGCCTCTTTTCTTAAGCCAGAAGATTGCACAGAATGAACCAGAGAAGAAGATTCCTTCGATGGCAGCAAATGCAACAAGTCTTTCAGCGAATGTATTTTTCGAGTAAAGCCACTTCATTGCCCAGTCAGCTTTTTTCTTAACTGGCTCAAAGTGATCTACTGCGTGGAAAAGACGATCTTTTTCTTTAGCGTCTTTTACATATGTATCAATTAGTAGAGAGTAAGTTTCTGAGTGGATATTTTCCATTGCAATTTGGAATCCGTAGAAACATCTAGCTTCTGGGTTTTGTACGTCATTGTAGAAACGTACTGCTAGGTTTTCATTAACAATCCCATCACTTGCTGCAAAGAATGCAAGAACGTGAGTAATGAAGTGTCTCTCATTGTCATTTAACTTTTCCCAGTCAGTAATATCTTGGGCCAAGTCGATTTCTTCAGCAGTCCAGAAAACTGCCATGTGTCTTTTGTACATTTCCCAAATTGAATTGTATTCGATTGGGAAAAGGACGAATCTATCGTCATTTTGTGCTAGAATTGGTGAAGTCACAAGTTCCTCCTTAACTTTTGCAATAGCGTGTGTGTGCTAAATACATGCAACTTAATTTAGTTAAAAAAATATTAAATCTCTTAAATGTTTTTTAATAAGATTGTGTTGTGTTGTTCTTATTCAGTGTATGACCCGTAACTTTTTATTTCAATACACAAGACTCCATAGATTTTTCTTTTTTTTGGAGGGCCGCTAATTTTTATACTTGATTAGGTTAGTGTGTCTTTGTAGACCCATTAGACAAGGGGTTTGGGCACTTTTTCAAGTTTTATTTTTAGAAAAAAAATGCTGTCTTAAAAATTCTGTCATCTAATTTTTAGTGCTAACAGGAGAGTTTGATGCGACGTGCTTATACCATATGTTGTGGCCGTAATTTTTTTGACACTACTATATCTTGATAAAATATACGAACGATGAGCTGCGTTGGCGAGATTTAGGCCTATTCCCAGTTTAATTTTAAGGTAGGTGACTCTTTAATTTTATTTCTTCTCTTATCGTATTCGCCTGTCGTCTTTACTGAAGCGTGTCCCACTTCAATGGCTATGGTGTAAATATCAACACCGATTTCGAGTAACTCACCAATAAATGTGGCCCTTGCTGAGTGAGGAGTAACCTTAAAACCAATACCCGCTTTCTGGGCATACTTGTCTAGTAATTCGTTAATTGTTCGAGGGTTTATTGGTTTATTTAAATTTGTTGGATCACTTGGATTTCTCGTTGGCTGAAAGAGCCAATCATTTTCTCCTGTCTCTCTTTCGCACTCATTCATCCATTGAATATACTCGTCGAGTGCCTTGATTGCGATAGGGTTTAAGACCTTCTTTCCAAGCTTGCCACCCTTGGCACGATATTGAAGAATCTTATTATTACCTTGCTCCTGATAGTCTTTAAATCTTAAATTTAAGATTTCGCTCTTTCTAAGACCTGTCGTAAAAAACGTCGTAAAGAGGGCCAGGTGTAGGTATTTACTCTTTTCATTCTGTCCCATGTGGTAAAGCAGCTCTAGTACTTGCTGCTTATTTAAAGCATTTGTAGGGGACTTCACTTCGCTTCGTGGCCTTCTAACACTGGCAACAGGATTGGCCTTTAGAAGGTTCTTTTCAACAAGGTATTTGAAGAATGCACTTAAGCTTGCAAGCTTGCGATTAATAGTTTTTGGCGTCGAAGGATTTTGATTGTGGCCACCAAACTCTGAAAGATAATTTCTATATTTGATGACATGAATGCGCTCGATAGAGCCAAATGAAGTGAGTTTATAATAGTCACTAATCCAGCACAGAAATTGGTTAATATCATTTAGATAAGATTTTCTTGTATGAGATGAAGTGAAGTTTTCAAAAAACTCTTCATCGAGAATAAAGTCGTGGCCAATATCTTCTTGCTTTAAATCGAACATAGATCAATTTTAGCAAGGTTTTTATCTGGGGTAAGTTAGGGGAAAAAAAGGCACAAGTGAATGTGCCTTTAACAGGTATATAAGCTTCGTTTATGCCTGAATTCTTGCTTGAATTAACTCAGGACGTGTCCTCTTAAGATTCCACGTTAGGCCTACGAAGTTTAAAGAACGAATTAACCATTTTGTTGGATCAAAGTGATACCACTTGATTCCATTTCGGTAGTCTGTTTGAAATGTATGGTGAAAATTATGATAACCCTCTCCATATGTGAATAAGGCCATCACCCAGCTATCACGTGCTGTTTGTCCTTTGTCATAAGGACGTGTTCCAACAACATGGCAAAGTGAATTGATAAAGAATGTACAGTGGTGGACGAATACAATTCTTGCAACACCAGCAACAAATAAACCACCTAGCCATGATCCGGCCCAAAGGTATCCAATAAGGGCAGGCAGTGCAAAGCTAAACAGCGCAACAAAGCCAAGATAGAACTTATGCTGGAACATAACCATTGGGTCTTTTAAGAGGTCTTTAGAATATTTGTACTCATTTTGATCTTCAAGAAGAAGGATCCATCCCATGTGAGCATAGAAGAAGCCCTCATTAATATTGTATGGATCTAGTTCAGTATCAACCTTTCCATGGTGAACTCTGTGGTCGTTACACCATTTTAATGCTGAGTTTTGAACAGCTGCGGCCCCAAAAATAAGCAGAAGAAGCCTTACTGGCCAACTTGCTTGATACGATCTGTGGGCAAATAGGCGGTGGTAGCCGGCCGTAATCCCAAGTCCTGTCGCAATATAGAAGATGAGGGACAAGGCCAGGATTCTCCAATCAAAACCATCTACTTTTAGCCATGCAATTGTTCCTACGATGGCAATTAGTGGTGTGATTAGAAGAAAGAGTGTGTTTGTTTTATTTAAGTTTTTTAATGAATAAGTCTTTGTGCACATAGGTGTCTCTCGTGTTTGTGTTTAACTAATCTTAACAATTCACGAGCAATTTCATTGTAAAACAAATGTAAATCTTGACGATAAGTAAGTCATAAAAGGTATAAAACTGACAAATTGTAATTTAATTTGTTTATTACGAATGAGGTGAGTATGGCCTATCTTGGTCGCGGGGTTAGCCCACGTAAGTTATTTTGGTGGTTTTTCTTTATTTCCAATGCTGCCACAATATTTGCTGGAGTTTTCTTTAATGAATTCTTCTACTATCAATACTTGGTGCTTGGGCCAATCTATTTACTAGGTTTTTATGATCTTATGCAAAGTGAGCATACGCTAAAAAGTAATTACCCTGTGGTTGGGCGCTTTCGTTATGTGATGGAAGATCTGCGTCCTAAGATCTATCAATATTTTATCGAATCAGATGAAGATGGAACACCTATTCCTCGAACAACGAGAAATGTTATCTATCAAAGAGCGAAGCTTGCTCTTAGTACAAAGCCCTTTGGTACTCAAAAAGATGTTTATGAAACAGGTTATGAGTGGATTAATCACTCAATGTACCCGAAGGAATTTCACGAGGTCCAAAAAGACTTAAGAGTTCTTGTGGGAAGTAAGCATTGTGAGCATAAGTATAATCTTTCAATTTTTAATATCTCGGCCATGAGCTTTGGTGCTCTAAGTTCCCGTGCCGTTGAGGCCCTGAATTTAGGTGCAAAGTTAAATAACTTCGCTCACAACACAGGTGAAGGTGGAATTAGTGATTATCATATGAAAGGTGGTGGTGATCTCATTTGGCAAATTGGGACAGGCTACTTTGGGGCGCGAACACCTGAGGGACGCTTCTGTGAAAGAACGTTTAAAGTAAAGGCCGGCCATGATCAAGTGAAGATGATTGAGCTTAAACTTTCACAAGGCGCAAAGCCAGGACACGGTGGAATACTTCCTGCCAGAAAGAATACCGCTGAAATTGCACGTATTCGTGGTGTAAAGCAAGGAACAGAAGTTGATTCTCCACCATCTCATAAAGAATTTCGAGACACGACAGAGATGGTTGCCTTTATTCAGCGCCTAAGAGAGTTAAGTGGAGGCAAGCCCGTGGGCATCAAATTATGCTTTGGCCGAAAAGATGAATTTATTGAAATGGTTGAAACTTTTAAAGACCTTGATAACTATCCTGACTATATTGCAGTTGATGGTGCCGAGGGTGGTACCGGTGCCGCTCCTTTAGAATTTTCAGACTCAATTGGAACACCTTTAATTGAAGGGCTAACGACTGTTGTTAATATTTTAGAGGAGCATGGCCTAAAAGATGAAATTAAGGTTATCGCTGCAGGAAAACTCTTTACTGCATTTGATATCGTTAAGGCCGTGGCATTAGGAGCAGATGCTTGTTATGGGGCACGTTCCATGATGCTTGCCATAGGCTGTATCCAGGCGTTAACTTGTAATTCAAATAAGTGTCCTGTTGGTATCACGACACAAAATCCAGACCTTGTTAAAGGGCTTAATGTTGATCAAAAAGGAAAGCGTGTGGCAAATTTTCATCACGCTACAGTTGAGGCCGTGCGTGAGATTGTTGCAGCAGCAGGCTATGAAAATGTAAAAGATCTAAAGCGCAAAGATATTTTTAAGCGCGATAGTAATCACGGTGTTCACTCGTATGAGGATATTTATCCATCATATAAAGCGGGATAGTTTGGGGTATTAGAAGATGAGTTTAGCACAAAAGATAAATTACGATGATCTTTCACAACAGTTAATTCGCTCCATTCGAGGTGAGAAAAGCCAAGAATGGGTGAATCAGAAATTAGGGGCGAGCTCTAATATCATTCATCGTTGGGAGAAGGGGCATTCTAAGGCATCATGGGAAGACTTTTTAAAGTTTTGCTCGATTTTTAATATCGATGTCGAAGCGATTCTTATGTCTTATTTACGCTTTAATGATGATGTGACAAAAACAGATAAGCTTCTAGAACATATCTTTAGTCATAAGTCCCTAAGTGATATCTCTAATTCGTGTCAAATCTCAGCATCTAAATTAAGGCGTTTAAAAAGTGGTGAAACGGCGCTGTGTTTAAATGACTTTTTACAAATTATTTTTGGCCTTGATGAGATGGAGTCCATGGCCCTTGTTTTTGAATTTTCATCAAATCGCTCTATTGAAGTATTGGATCAGTATAATCAAATGCGCCTTGCGATCACGAAGCACTATTTTGAGAATCCAAATATTGGCCATGTACTAGTTTGTTTGGATCTACCAGGCTATAAAAAGCTAAGCTTTCATCAAGACTCCTTTGTCGCAAAGGCCACGGGCCTTAGTATAAAGGAAGTAAATGAGATCATTGAAATTTGTGAGAAGAATAATCTAATTGAGAAAGTTAACGGGATTTATCAGGCCGGAAAAATTAAGCTAAGTGATCGAGGAAGCGCAAAGCAGATGACTGATGTGCGTCGATTTTGGTTAAATAAAGCAATTGCAAACCTTGAACACAAGTCTGGCCTTGATGCCTATGGATCAATGGTTTTTAATACGAGTCAAAATGCTAGACAAGAGATCATAGCTCTATACTTAAGATTCTTTGAGGATTTTAAAAAGATCGTTACTGAAGTTAAGGACAAAGATAACGATGTTGTTACACTTGTGCTAAATTTTAACCTCTTTAATCCTGGTAGTGATGATATTAATGAGTAAGAATTCTTGCTTGTGTCTAATTTTGTGAATCTTGTTACAAATTCGGGGAGAGTTTCTTAAAAAATTGCTGCTTTGAATATATTCTTATCATACCAATCTTTATACCGTATCCCTAAAGAATAATTAGGGAGATTCATATGAAAAACTTATTAATGGTACTTGCATTTGTAACAATCAGTCTTTGTTCTTATGCAAATTCAACTGCGAGATTTCAACTTAACTTTGAAATGACAAATATTATGACTAATGAAGTTGTTGTCATGGCCGAATGTGAAGTAACGCAAGTTCTCGAGTGGCGTAATGCAATCAATGTTTTTAACTGTATTTCTGACGAGAAGAAATTCTTATTGAAGAATGTAAGCAATGGCCTTGGCTATGATTACACTAAATCGAGTGCTTTCACTCATTACTTCTTGGATCATTCAAAAGGAATTGTTGGACAATTATTTTCGAATCTTAGTCTTGATTATAACATTGAGAATGCAGGAGTTCTTGAGGTTGTTTACGGATCATCAAAACCAGCTGTTGAATCGAATGAAACAATTGTTGAAACAGATAGTGATGTATTCTTATTTAAAGTCACAAAACTAGAATATCTATAATTTCATAGTTAAAAAGGGAGCACTTCATTTTTTTGGTTCCCTTTTTTTATTTTTCTATATTTAGTTTATGTATAGAAAGCTAGGTTAAATCTCTTAAATTAGGCGTAAATATTAGATGTTTATAAAAAAGTGTAACTAGCCGATAATATGGTTATGCTAAAAATTAAAATTATTCTCATTGCTTTCTTTCTTTCTGCTGTTAATACGTTCGCTAGAAATATATTAGTTTTTGATAAAGAGACAAGGTTAAAAGACCTAAATAGTTGCAATAGTATAGATGGATCTATTTATGCGGGATATGTACAACCAGAACAATCTTGTTTTTCTAATATCGATTTCGAATTTCATTTGAAGTCTAGATTCGAAACTCTTCCTGTTGAAGTATTTAATTTATACTTTCTTAATCTCTTTGCACAGAATGATAATGATAAAATTATCAAAATATTATCAGTAAAAAATGATTTTATATTGGACCAGTTCTCTATTGCGTTAGCTCATTATTTTAATAACAAAGAAGTGTTTGAATACTTAAAGGCAAGTGGAGATAGATACAGTAAGTTTACACATAATTTTTTTATAGGCAATTATGAGTATGAGAATAAAAGTAACAAGCATGAGTCTTTTAGTGTTGAGCAACTAAATATTTTACTTAATATCAAATACGGGGCAGTTAAACGCATATATGATGTAAATGGAAATATTATTTTTGATAATTCGAGTATTCTTGACTCTTATATTAATGATTTAATGTTTTATATAAAAATATTTGGTAACAGTGAAAGGGTTCTATTCCTTTTAAGAAATTTCAATTGTAATTGTTCCTTAAAAAGTATTTCTGATGATTTGAACACTTTGTTAAAAAGTAAAAATATAAATCTGAATTTTAAAATCTCAGTTGATGGAGATTCTCTACTTGAATTTATATTAAATGAAAATCCATTCTTAATTAAAGAGATTCCTGATATTGATTATAATAAAGCTTTATTAGAAGTGAATAGTAAAGGATCTACTTTAGTTGAGCGACTTTTACAGGAAGGAGTTTCTTTTGATGATTTGAGAAAGCACTTTCTTCCTAAAGATGTAAATCTTAAAACTCTAATAATAAATAATAAAAGATTACTATTGGTCGATTATCTTTGGCAAAAGGGAAAGTATTCAGATGTTATTTCAATAACGGAAGGAGATTATGTAGTCACATCAATACCAGCAATAATCGATCTTAATCAAGTTAGAAAGGCCATTTATAAAATTAAAAGTAGCATCAAGTATATGTATAATGATAATGTTGATTTAAATACTATTAAAAACATCTCTTCTGTGCATACAGAGATTGTTTTTTATCTTACTTTGTTGGATATCGTTAAAAACTCTAAGCAGGATAAATTCTTAGTAAAAGAGGCAAACGAATTAATTGAATCTTTAACTATGTTCTCAAAAAAGTTAAAGTCTTATATTGATAACTCAGCTTTGTTTAAGTTTGATAATAATAATGTTGTTAAATTACCATTTTATAAAGTTACTTACCCTAAAGTTAAAGATATCATTATAAAATCTCACGAAGAAATTAATATTCATAAAAACATATATGTTTCAATTGAAAAGAATGTAGAGCAAAAAGATACAATTAAGTATGCTTGTATTGATAGTGATTTTAAATTATCTGGTGTTTTTGATATTCATTCTATAAAAACTAGTGAACGTGATTTAACTCGTTGGGGTGAAGATGTCACAAGGTTTGATGAAATATTTTATGGTAAAGTAAGTGGTGAGAGGCGACCTGAATCATATGAGTGTAGTGCAACCTTAGATGCTACTGGAAAAAAAGATTTCAAGTTACCTTTTGTAAAATACGATTTAAATGTGAATTGGAACAGCATTCTTCCACGATCCGATAGAGAATATAAAGAGTTGTTAAAAACTGGTCTTGTTACTATTCAAAAAATTAATGATAAATATAGTATGCTGACGGACTTTAAAAATTATTATGTAAGTGATCAGCAAGGTAATATTCTAAAGTTTGCTAAATTTGATTGTGCTACCAGCGACTTTGATAGAAAGTATTATTGCAGTCATCCTAATATTGTATTTATCGGAGATCTTAATGGCGATAGTCTCATTGATATTGTTGTAAAAGATGGTGCTAAGTCAAGTCTAACTTATGGTACTTTAGAATTTTATCTTTCCCAAGAAAATGATGCCTATAAATTTATGTATATAGGTTGGCCAGCTTGTTAGTGTATAAAGTGACACCTATCGATTGTTAAAAAGGGAGCACCTTTATTTTATTGGCTCCCTTCTTTCATTTGATTATGCTGCTAATTCAAATTGCATTTTTTCTTTTGTAAGGTTCGTTAGTTTATCAAAGTCATAAGTATACCTTTCTCTTAATAACTTATTTTCTTTAATGGTATTTACTAATGCCATTAAATGATGTCCCTTGCGATAGTCGGCTTCATCTTTATTCGACTTTTCTCTGTTGCAAGTTGGACAAAGAACCTGAAGGTTGTCGATCATAAACTCTAAGTGTGGGTGAATCGATTTAGGTTTAATATGATCAATATGCATATTGTCGTGTTCGATTCCACACTTAAGACACTTTGTGCCTTGGATACGAAAGACTTGCTTACGTAAGTACTTCCAATTTTTTTCATTCCCAAATGCCACTTGGGATTTTCTTGTGTGAATAAATTTTGCAATCTCCATCTGCGTTCTAAACTCTGCTTGCTCGGCCTGCGCTAGACCAAATTTTGGTCTGATAACAAAAACAAATAGCGATAACATCAACGAGAGTGAGCCAATATACCATACTAGTGTCATGGCCAATTCACGATAGAAACCAAACGATAATCCATTCATCGCGATTGCATTCATTGCGTTTTCCTCCGTCAAAATGTCTGTGTAATGTGCGTGTGTTGTGTGTGCCTTATTTAAGGACTTCTTCACCTCCTTAGCTATATAAAAGCAAGGGGCGTGCCAAAAAACATAACAATATTAGATGGTTATTATCTAAAAAAAAGAATGAACAGGTGACACAAAGTAACTGTCTAAATAGCTCGGGATCAGAGCGGCGCCACAATTAATGATCTTTAAACAGTAATATATGTTTAATGAATAGGTTTTATTTGTCGATAAATAGATAAATTAATTAATAATTGGGAAGTTCTAATTGAAAAAAAATATTATGAAATACTTTGTTGTCTTCTTATTGTGTAGTTATTCAGTTTTTGCATACAAATCTATTTATATAAAAAAGGAAAAAATAGTATATACATGTAAGGTGACATACGGTTTATATGCCGATGAATTTTTTCTTTGCGAAGATAAGGATGTTTTGAAGCTTGTCAGAAACAAAGAAAGTCAAAAGTTATTAAAAGAAAGGTTGGAAACAAATAAGAAAATATTTGATAAACTTGTAATAGACAAGCCTGAGTTGAAGGTTGGCGAAGTGACTTTTACAAATATAAAAATACCTTCAGATGAATATTTTTTTGCGTTGTATTCACGTCTTATAACTTACAAAAGTAATTACGTAAGCTATAGAAGAAAGCAAGATGTAAATCACTATTCTTCTTCTTTTGCATATGTTTTAGAAGCGGTTCGTAGTCATAATTTCGAAAGTTTAAAAATATTATTTAATCATTACAACTCAGACTTTTTAAAGTTTTTGGCGTTACGTTTAAGTTATTTTTATAATGGAAATGTCGATGAAATAACGAAAGTTGTTGGGAATGATACCTTATTAAAGGCATCAATGTATGATGACTACTTTTTTCCAATTTTATCGAAATATAAATTTAGCGATAAGGCAAGAAAGTCATACATGACTGATTTGATGAGTATAGAACCATACAAAAGAAAAAATAAATACAATAATATCTTTACCATGATCAAAGAAGATCAGAAGTTATTTGATAAAACTAAAGTACTTGCTAAAGCTGGTTTTACTGTTAATGAGTCTCTAATGCTTGTTACGAATAATTACAAGACTAGCTTTTCCTTAGATAAAAATAGCATTAGCGATTTATATAAATCAGGATATTCATTTGTAGAGAGATTTGAAAACTCTAATGGAGAAGAAGTTATACCTCTTCTTTATATCCTGGAGTTTTCTAATCGCAAGGATATTGGTGAAAATCTTTATGAGCTTGCTCCATTTATTGCTAAAATTAAAGACACAGATCTTAATGATAAGATTATCAAAGCCGCTTTAAGGAATCCAAATATTAAGGATTATAATAATTTTGGTATTAATTCATTAACGAAACTAGCAAGTGGGGTTACAGCTATTGAATACGCATGGGAGAATCGCTTATATAATGCATTCTTCGCTCTTTCTAGTGGAATGATTCCTTCTCAAAGAATTCAGCAAAGAAAAATTGAAGATGAAGAATTACCTATTTTGATTTCTCAATTTTTAAAGTCTTGTGGTGATTTTGTTCGCTTCGAAAAATATTATGAATTTTCGAACTTTATTTATAAAGAATTTTTGAATCTGGAAGATGAATATAAGAAAAGATTCAATAAAGAATTTAAATATAATCGGAATCAAGATGTAACACTTGGCAAGATAATAGAACAATCCCGCGTCTATGAGAAAAGTGTTAGCGATGCTTATGTTAAGTTATCTGCTTTTATAAAAAATAGAAAGATTCTAAGAAATGACAATGTCAGGTTTAGTCTTAATAAAGAGGAATTGGATATAGTATCTCTAAGATATAAGAAATATAGTTTTCGTCATATAAATAATGAAAATGTTTTAAAAAAACCGTTTGATTTGGCATGTCTTGATGATCGTTTAAAACCTATTGATTTATTCATTGCATCTGTTGGGCCAAAAGGGGATTATGTTGTGGACACGGATATAATTTCCTATAAATCACTCGTAAATAATATTTCCACAGATTCATGTGCATATCTTCTTAAAGTTTCAGAAATTCAAACTCTGTATAATCTTACTCAGCTTAATGTTGGTGAGTATGAAAAAGAGTATGTTCTAAAAGATAAGAAGAAGATTACACTTTATAATAAAGATAATTCAGAGATTGGTATCAAACTTAATGAGTCAAATAAGGCAGTAATCTATACAAAAAAACATGGGAGTAAGGAACGAGATTATATTTCCTACGAATGTGAAAAATCTTCTTTAAGTGATGACTATGTTGTATGTGACAGAAGAGTATTCGTTAGTTCCTATGGTGATATCAATAATGATGGTATCGAAGATATTGTTGTTAGAGTATATCCTAGGTATAGGATGTTTAATTTGCAATACCCTACATCTGAGTCGTGGACTAAAACTTTTGTAACTGCAATATTTTATTCTGATAAGGATCGTGGATATAACATGAATATGGTACAATAACGGATTTCATAAATGAAAAAAATAAATAATATATTAATGTTAAAGATTTTGGTTTGTTTCATCTTTACTACTCAGGCCAATGCGATAGGTTTATTACTCTATGGGATCATTGAGAAAATGAGATCAACTCCACCTATACATGTACTATTAAATCAGGATCTAAGTGATACGCTTAGAGGAGTTGATAAAAATGGTGATGGGATTAGAGACGATGTGTTTGATTATGTAATGGCAAATTTAAAGAATGATAATGAGGAGGAGAGGAAGATAGCTTCTTTGTATTTGAGAAACTTTGAAAGAATATTTGAATTAGAGAATATGTATCATACTCAGGTTGAGCGTGAAATTCAGCTCTATAATAATTTAAGGTTTTGTATTTATGATAATCTTAAGTTTGATGATTATTATTTAAAACGAAAGTTGTATGCGCTCTACTTTAATACTCCACAAAGAAGAAATTATTATAATAATTTCTTTTCTAGTCTTAGAGATAAGTTTAAAAGTCCTCAGTATGATCGTTTTAAATTTACTGCATATTTTAAATATTGCTCTGGTTTTAAAGGAGTTGACTTATTCCCATACCAATTCGAGTTGTATCGTGAATACTTCGATAATGATCTAACCAAGGCAAAGCGTTTTACGCAATTAACTTACTCAGAGCTTATGGATGCTCGTATAGAAGTAGAAGATTTTCAATATATGAAAATCTTCTATAAAGAATTAGATCGTCGTTATAGGGCGGGCCAATTTCAAGATTATAAAGGTTGGTAATTAATTAAAAACCGATGATAGTTTTAACATAACCTCGTCCACACTTGGCAGATCATGAATGGCACCCGAGGCCTGGCCTACTTCTAATTCGCCTTCGTCTATATCACCATCAAGCATACCAAGCTTGGCGCGTCCTTTTCCTAAATGTTCTACTAGCTTTTCAACTGGTGCACATTCGAGTTCGAGTTTAAGTGATTCCATGGCAAATTTATTTTTTAAAAGTCTCACTGGAACATAGGGCTTCATTTGAAGGCGAGTATCTCCTGGCCCAGCTTTTAAGATCATTTCTTTATAATTTTGGTGGGCGCTACTTTCTTTGGTCATTAGAAAGCGTGTTCCAAGTTGGACACCGCTTGCTCCAAGGCATAGGCCTGCGGCAATTGTGCGCTCATCAAAGATTCCACCTGCTGCAATGACTGGGATCTTAACTGTATCGCAAACTTGTGGGATAAGGCACATTGTTGTGATTTCATCTCGACCATTATGGCCTCCGGCCTCAAAACCTTCTGCGACTATGGCATCAACACCTGCGTCTTCACATTTCTTGGCAAGGGCAGGACTTGAGGTAACATGGACAACTGTGCATCCTTGGTCTTTTAAAAACTTTGTATATTTCTTAGGTGAGCCTGCTGAAGTAAAAAAGATTTTTATTCCTTCATCAAGGCAAGTTTGGATTTGTTCTTCAGCAAGACGATACAGAAGAGGAACATTAACTCCTATATGCTTACCATCATCTAAAAGTGATTTAGCTTTTCTTAAATGCTCCCTTAAAAGATCCGGCTTCATTGAACCGGCCCCTATAAGGCCTAGGCCTCCAGCATTGCTTACTGCAGCTGCTAGTTTTGAACCAGAAACCCAAACCATCCCACCTTGAATGATAGGGTACTTAATATTAAAGAGCTTACAAATTATATTTTCTTGTGTGTTAAAAGTATTAAAGTTCATTTAAATCCTTATCTGAAAAAGGGGGAGTCTTAGAGCGCGAAAGTTCGGCCTCTAATTTCTCATCTTTGTACTGGCCGTTAGTGTAAGCACGAGTGGCCGTTCTCTTATTAGCAAAACCTTTCATATTGGTAACGTGAAAGCCTGCTTCTAACATGGCCTTTCTAATTTTGACTGAAGCACTATATGTTGTCATTACTGAATTATTATCACATATACTACGCAGATTCCTGAACCATTCTTTAGTCCATAAAGAAGGATTTTTAGTAGGCGAAAACGCGTCTTGATAAATACAGTCGATCTTAATATCTTCTAGGATAAGTTTCTTTATAGTTTCTCTGGCATCACCAATGAGTATTTCAACTTCAAATTTATCACTTAAATCGAATGAAATTTTATCGTTGTCGACTTGATTATTAGAGAATTTGTTTTGCTTACAAACCCATTGAACTAATTCTGGGTCGATCTCTGTTGAGATGAATTTGATTTTATGTTGACAGTTTTTTGTCTCATTGAATGTTGCCAGAATTCCTAGGCCTACCCCAAGTCCAATCTCTAGGATGATTATAGGTGAGCTATTTGCTCGGTCTATTGTTTCACAGCCGTATACGTAGTTATGGAGAGTTTCCTTGTAAGCTCCGGCCGTTGAATGACAATTCTCATCGTAGAGGCCACTGTGTAGTGTAAGATGGCCATCTGCGGTTTCTACAGCTTGGTATTCGCCTAATTTTGTTTTGAATTTCATAGGTAAAATTTAACATTTGAGCTATTTCACGGCCATGGAAATTTAAGTTTACTTAAGTGTATCCGAGAAGAATATTGATGAATACGGTTTTAAAATCAAAATTCTTTCATATTTTTATGGCCATCACCGGTTCACTTGTGATGTCTTCATGTGGTGAATACGGTGGTGGTCCTGCACCTATTTCAAGTGCTCGTGTTGGAAGTATTATTGAAGTTCAGCCATCTCTTGATGAACTTTCTCTCTCTAATGCTCGTTCGGCCTGTTCTCGTTTAAGGGCCATGAGAATGAATTTAGCAAGTACTGATGATATAAGCTCGATTAAGTTTGACGTTCGTTTCGGTTCTTGTAATGGAAATCCCGATGTGATGTCGGCCAGAGCAACTGTTGATTCTGTATTTAATAATCAAATTACCTTATCGGTTACGACATTATCTCAATATGATATTCCTGGAAAGCTTCTTGAAGAATCTGTGAACACAGATGAAAACGGTATCATGCAACAATTTTGTCAGGCATTCTTTAATAATGGTGACCCTAACCAAGTTTACTCAAATTTTCTTGGCCTCGGAGTTGTCTATGCATTCCCAAATTCAAATACAATTGTTAGAAGCGTCGTTACTAAAAATACTACTAACGAAACGATTTTGTCACAAAAGAAAACCTATACAGTCGAAGCAAACTCATCTGCGACTAGAAACGCGATGATTGAAAAGATTGAATACGAAACACAATGCTCAAATGGCAATGTGAAATACGATTATCAAAATATTGAAGAATATTCTTTAAAATAAAAAAGGGCCTTGTTAGAGGCCCTTTAAATTATCTTATATCCCAGTCATTATAAATTGCAGTAAGTCTTGGCATGACAAGCCTTAGGTAACGTGAGAATAAATCATAGCGTTCCTTATCGATTGATGCATGATTTGCAAGAACACGTAAGGTTTCAAGATATGATAATCCTTGGCAGATTGTTTCTGCATGAATCATAAGCTTATCAACATTTTCTTCATTCATCCATGCCTTTGGATTAGCAAGATCAGAAAGACTGTCAGGCTTAAGACATTTAATAATTAACTTCACTAGACTTTTCTTAAAAGTGTACTGAGTTGAAGTTAGCTCTTTTTGTTCTTTGCTCTCTGCACTTACCCAATTGAATGCAGGGTGCTTAATAAAGAGGTTTTTAAAGTACTTGTCAGGATTTTTAGCGATATACTTAATCATATCCTTTAGTGCCATAAGGGCCTGGATCTGACTTGTTCCTTCGTATAGTAATGGCCCAAATGAATCGCGGTGATAGCGGCTCATTGGATACTCTTCCATAAATCCATATCCACCAAGAACTTGAATGGCCTTAGTTGATAGGTATGTATAAGCTTCACAAGAATAGTATTTTACAAGTGGTGTACGCTTTCTTGTCCAGATAGAAGCGTTCTTAAATTGTGCTTCTTCTTCACTAGAAAGTTCACCAGTCATTTTCTTTTTAAGGTCTAATTTTTGAAAAATATCATACGAAGAAATTGTATCAACAAGAAGTGCTCTTAGGGCATCTCTTTCTGTTTCAAAGTCTTCAAGATTTCTCTTCATCAGTGGAAGCTCTGAAATTGGCTTATCAAATTGCATTCGCTCATCGGCATACTTTCTTGCATAACCAATACAGCCTTCGATTCCACCTAGGGCCTGCATTCCTACAGCAATACGTGCCTCATTCATTAGGTGAAGCATGTACTTGAATCCTTGGCCTTCTTCGCCAATTAGGCGAGCAATTGAGTTTTCATAAACAACTTCGCAAGTAAAAGAGCCGTGCATTCCCATTTTATGTTCGTTCTTTGCAACGATAAAGTTTGGCCCTTCAATACCTTCTTCATCTTGTTCACAAAGGAAAAGTGAAAGTCCAGGAAGACCTTCAGGGGCCCCTTTTATACGTGCTAGAACAAATCCAACACCGCCACCACCGTTTGTGATGAAGATTTTTGATCCATTAAGTTTGTATGTTCCATCTCCAACAGGTGTTGCTGAAGTTTTAATCATTCCAAGATCAGAACCACAACCTGGCTCTGTTAAATTCATTGAACCTGAAAGTTCCCCTGATATAATCTTTGGAACAATTCTTTGTGCTGTTTCATGATCACAAAAACGATGAACCATGTCTGCAATCGAACTAAAGAAGGCCAGTTGTGTACATTGTGAGTTACAGGCACGAGATAGTTGCTCTAGTAAAACCATAAGTGCCACCGCAGGTAGTCCCATTCCACCAAAGTCAGTAGGAAGACTTACACCAAATGCTCCTAGCTCTGTTGCTTCTTTGTAAAAAGCACTAAGCTCTGGCCCTGGAATCGTTCGTCCATCTTTTACTTCACCGGCGCCATTTTGATCAATAGCTTCAGCTCTTCCATAAACTGCGTCGGCCGCCCAACTCCCTGTTTGAGTTAGAAGCTCTTCCATAAAGCCTAGGATTTCTTCTTCATTATTAAAGCCATCTTCAGTAGGGAAGTTTGGATAGTACATTGGAATGATCGTTTTCCAATCAATCGCGTTTCTAAGCATCCACTTCCATTCACTTTCATCACTAAAATAATTCATTTTTTACCTTTCCTTTATTTTAAAATCGAATAAATGCACTAATTATGATAAATCAAACCTATGTCAAAGTCACGTCGAGATACAAGAGATTCCCGTTGTCCAAATTGTCGCATCAATACTCATTGGTGCTTTTGCGACGTTTTAAAACCGTTCGCTAACCAAACTAAAGTGATTATACCGATGCACTTCACCGAGCGTTGGCTAACGAGTAATACGGCCTATTTCGCAACAAAAGTACTTAAGAATTGTGAAATTATGGAACGTGGTAACCTTGAAGCGCCTTTTGATGTTGATTCTTTTGACTTTGAAACATTTGATTATATCTATCTTTTCCCAACTGAAGACTCATTGCCTATAAATGAATATCGCTCGTCTGATAAAACGCCTTGCTTAGTTGTGCCGGATGGTTCTTGGTCGAAGGCAAAGAAATTCCATAAGCGTGAAGAGGTCTTGGCGAAAATGCCAAAGTATCACTTAATCGATGTTGGCCATAGTATTTACGAGCTAAGAAAGTCACCTGGAGAAAATTTTCTTTGTACTTATGAGGCCATTGCCCACGCATTGGCAGTACTTGATGGAGAACCTGTGAAGCATCATATGATTGACATCTTCAAGGTCATTGTTGAGCGTATAAAGAAAAGCCGAAAGGGAGACTTTCGGCTTTAATATATTTTTATTCTAGCATTGCTCTTAATTGCCAATTTTCTTTTTCTAGCCAAGCAACTTTCTCGTCAGCATAAGCAACTGTTGTTGCATCGTTCTCATCACTAGCTGTAGCAGATAACTCTTTGAAGGCTTCTAAGAAGTACTGGTTATCTTTTAAGATAAGCTCAAGTGCTTGAGTGCTTGTAAAAGATGACTCGTTAGTCTCTTTAATGCGACTAATTTCAAGTGCACTTGCCATCGTTAGAACTGGCTTCTGATGAAGTTGTAATTGTCTTTCTGCAAGATCATCAAAAACGATCGCAAACTCATTATATAAAGTTTCAGTTAATAGGTGAATCGGTTGAAACATCATCCCTGTAACATTCCAGTGAATATTGTGTAACTTCATGAAGTATACTTGGGCATCTGCTTGAATTAGTTTTAATTGATTAATTGTATTCATACGGTCTCCTTTATTTTCTAAAGTATAACAATAATAATTATACGAATCCAATAAAGAATGTATGTCAGCTCATAGTAAAAATCTATTGAAGATTAAGACAAATTAGACATATGCATACACTGCATAAAAGTGAGATGTCGTTCCTAGTAGAACGCAAACATGCCAGATAGCATGCCCTAAGTAGAGACTTTCACGTAAGTAAAATAGAACTCCGCTCATATAGCATGCCCCTCCGATGACAATCCACTTAAGACAGTCAAAGCTAAGACTTGCAATCATTTCAGTTCTGATGGCAATAACCATCCAACCCATGATGAGACATAGGACAACAGTAAGGACTTCTGAGCGATTAAAGGCAAAGACTTTGATCAGAATACCAATAAAGGCCAAGGCCCAAATATTGATCATCATCCACATGCCAGTTTCACCCTTAATGGCCAGCATGAGAAATGGTGTATATGAGCCAGCGATTAAAAGGTAAATTCCTATATGATCCATCTTACGAAAGATATTCTTAAGTTTTTTGTGGGCCGTCCCGTGATAGAGAGTGGACATTGTGTAGAGAAATGTAATGGAGAGTCCAAATACGGTGTAGGCGAATGTGTGCAGGCCTGTTTTGGCCTTCATAATCATCATTATTGTTCCAACAACTCCTAGAATAATTCCGAGACTGTGAGTCGTTGAGTTGATGATTTCTTCGAATTTGGAATAGAGTTCGCCATTACGTTCGTGCATACTGAAATTATATCAGAAGTTAAGAAATTATATAGATACGGCAAAGTTTCTCTTAACTGGTTTTAGGCCCTAAATGTCAATGCACATGTGAAGTGGCTGATTTTGCAAACCAGCATGGCAAGCGCTTGTCGAGGTTTTTTATTGAGATGTCATCACCGCTATACTCTAGAAGTGCCCCATTTTTGATGATATCCATACGACATTGGAGAGTTGGGTAGCTATCAAGGGTTTTCTCCACAACTGTAGGGTCAGAATCTGAGATTCTTATTTGCTTACTTGGGTCAGAGCTCATGTGTGCAATGGCCTTTGGAAAGTCTTGAGCAACTTGCATCGTCTCGAAACAAAGCTCTTGGTTGAAGCTGTCGGCCGTAAATTTTTCTCGACATAGTGAGGCCACAAATGGATCTAACTCAATTGGCGAGTCAAAATAATTAGGGTTGTTAATAACAAATTTCTTATAGCAACTGGCCGCCGCAAAGAAGTCTGATTGACCTTCAGTGCTCATCTGAGAAAAGTGCTTATTTTCCATACGTGGTGCCTTACCGAGCACGTGGCCAATTTCATGACAGGCCGTAAAGGCATAGGCCCTTTTTGTCATATTTGGCATACGTGCAAAACCACCCCAGAAGTTGATATTGTAGTGATCAGCGTCTTCATCATACAAGGCCCAGGCGCTAAAATATGGTGTTTGCCAATCCAATGTCTTAACTGAAATTCCACGCTTCTGCTTAATTGCTTCGTCTTGATATAGTCTTAGCGCTTCTACGACGACAAAGTAGAAGTCTTGCTCTTTTACTTCTGAGCCTAGCTCTTCATGGGCCAAAATCTGGTACTCATGAGGATTTCGCTCATTAGCAAATGTTGTCGTAAGTGTTAATAGCAAGGTGAGCAAGATTTTCATATGGCCAATTTATAGTACAAAAGGGGATTTTGAGGTATATTGTTGAAAATAATACAACCATTTCTTAAAGGTAATTTACCGAAATTATTTAATATGAATAAAGAAACTATAATCAGTACATTAATTGAAAATTTAGAAACAGAGTTAACTAAGGCCAAGGCCGCGTTTGAGACAACTCGAACAATGTCCCAAGAGCCAGATATGGCCCAAGAAGGAAAGTATGACACTCGCGCAATTGAGGCCGGCTATCTTGCTGGTGCTCAAAAAAAGCGTGTCGATGAATTAGAGATCGATATCAATATGATTAAAGAACTCTCTGAAGACCTTCCAAATGGTGATAAAATAGCTCTTGGTTCACTTGTTGAGCTGAAATTCAATGAGCAAACTAGACACTACTTTATTACACCTACTGCTGGTGGAACGATGTTAAATCTTGATGGGAATCCACTTCTTGTAATCTCTGTCTTTTCGCCAATTGGAAATGAGGCACTCGGTATGGAAGTTGGTGATATCTTTGATGTGGAAACAGGTGATATTACTCGTGAGTATGAAGTCGTCTCAATTTCTTAATGACTTAAAAAATTAGGCCCATTCGTAATCATAATGTTCTTGATACGGATGGGTGAGAATCTCATACGCATCTTGTGTCTTGAGTTTTTTTGGATTAAGCCAATCATCTAAATATTCTTCTTTTAAAAATATTGGGCAACGATCATGGCCCATGACTTCAATTTCTTTAGGTGGATCAGTCGTTATAATAGCGAATGATTTAAAACTTACTTGCTTGTCATTTGAAGTCCATTCATCCCATAGGCAGGGGGCAAGAATCAGCTTGCCATCTTCTGGATGAAATTTAATAAGTGTTTTTTTACCATTTCTTTCAACCCATTCATAGAAAGCATCGAATGCCACTACCGCGTGATTTCTCATAAATAAAGGGGACCATGTTTGTCGCTTTTCAAGTGAATCAAGCCTAGCATTGAAAACATTAAACTTCGTCGGAATCTCTTCTTGAGAGCCTCGTGGGCGCACTCTATAGCGCATTGGCGAGATCGTCCTTTCTTTGCCCTCTTGGGTAATGACATTAGTGAAGTAATTTGGAAAAATACGTCCTTCTTTATCTGCAGTTTTAAAGACATCGCTACTAGGCTTTCTCTTTAGGCCAAGAATTTTCTTCAGCTGTTGCGGGTCTATTGAGGCTTCGAATTCTTGTAACATGCGAAAGGATTCGTAAGCCTTCGTGTTTAAAGGAGTATTAAGCTTTTGTGAAAGCTCTTTTAAATTTGTTTGCGCTTGTATCGAAAAACACATGCTAATATCTTAACATATAATTTAACAAAAATTGCATCTTCACTTACTAAGAGCATGCTAGGATGATTTTATGATTAATAGAAGATACCGCGTCGAGGGCGTTGTTCAAGGTGTTTGGTTTCGTCGAAGTACTTATGAGTATGTTCTCAAACATACACCGACAATTACTGGTTACGTTAAAAATCTTAGGGATGGCAGTGTCGAAGTATTGGCCAGCGGTGAACTCGATGATATTACTAATCTAGAAGAATTTTTAAAGGTCGGCCCAGAGACGGCCAAGGTCACGAATGTGACAATTATTGAAGAGCTACCAGTCTCAAATTTTACAGAGTTTCAGATTGGTTAGTCCTTTCTGATAATTGTACAAAGCTGATCAATTTTTTCATCAATGAGTTTTGTGTCTTGTGATTGAATTGCTTTAGCCACACAACCCCTTAAGTGATTTTCCATGACAGAACTTTCAAATCCACGAAGGGCGCCGCGAATTGTTTTTGAGCGGTGAACGATATTGATACAATACTTACCATCTTCAACTAAGTTAATTAGGGATTCAAGCTGACCTTGAATTCTCTTTAGACGGTTTAAGTGTGAGCGATGATCTGCTCCTGGAGTATTGATAAATTTCTCTAGATCGATTTCATTCATGGCGCCATACTAGCGAAGGGGCCATAATTCGTCCATATAAAGTGATCAGAAATATAGGGGATGGGGTATTCTTAAGACATTTAACTCATTGAAATTATATAGTTTTAAGAGCTTTTCATGTAATCTATTCAAGTTTTAACCGCGGCGCGTCTATGTGTGGTAAAAACCGTGGCATGAAATATAACACAACAGCAAGAACTCTTATTTTATCTCAACTCACTTTTATGGCAACAATGGCAGCTCCATGCCCCACAAATAAAGTCGTAACAGATGGGAATTGGCAAACCACTTATCAGTGTAAAGACAATAAGCTTTCTGCTTCTTTTGAAACTTATTTGAAAACAGGAGCAAAAACAGGTGCCAGCACTTATGACCAACAAGGCAGAATTCTAACAAGTGACTCTTGGAGCACCGACGGTATTTACACATACCATGCCGAGTATAGCTATTTAGAAAATGGACAGCGTTTAAAGAGCGTTTTTGTCATTGATGATAACGGTGTTATTACAGATAAAGTAAAGGAGAAGGCCCTTGTTGAAGGTGACCTTGATGATCCAACGATTTTAAAACAATGGGTCATCTCGCAAAGCTCATATAAGCAAATTGGTATTAAACACTATCGTTATGACGACACAAATGATGACGACTTCGATTTCTTTGCGCCAAAACCATATCGAATCGACGTTCTTACTCCTAACGGTGAGGTCTCAAAATATTATGAGGTCGTTTATAATATGAAAGCACCTCTGGCCAATCTTGTGATCGAATTTAAGGCCTTCACTCCTGATGGCAAGTTAATTGGCCAGTATAATGAAGAAGCTCCATTTAGTGTTAGTGAGCAGCTTAAAAAATTTAATCTAACTGATAAAGAATATCAACGAAGACTAAGTGTCTTTGAGGATAAGACTCGTGAGCCTGTCGTTATCATTGATACAGGCTTTGATATTATGCACCCTTCATTAACACATAAATTATATAATTCACCATTTGATATTGCGGGTGATGGTATTGATAATGATGGCAATGGGAGAGTTGATGATTCTTGGGGATGGCAAAGACAAGACGATGCTGGCTTAAGCCTTTTAAGAGACGATAATAATATTCGTGAAACTCACTCTCTTATTCATACACCTTATCCTGTTTCTCACGGAACTCACGTTGCGGCCTTGGCACTTAAGGATTTGGATAAGTATGGACTAGTTGGCTTTGCAGGAGACGTCGCGATTTCAGATCACCTTGAAAAGGCCGCCGAGTATATCAAAGAGAAGCAAGTTAAATTTGTAAATATGAGTTTCGCAATTGGTTTTCCAGGGGCCCCAATGTCGGCACCTCGTGAATCCTTTTATTATCTAGAAAATACCTTTGTTGAGAATCCTGAAACGGTCTTTGTCGTTGCTGCAGGAAACGCTCGTGGTAATCTTGATCTCGACTTAAAGGGCAATGATAATTATCCGGCAAGTTATGATTACGCCAATATGATCAAGGTCGGGGCCTTAAATACAGCAACTCTTGAAAAAGATAAGATGGATACTTATAGGCCAGCTAGCTTTTCAAAATTTGGAAATAAGAAAGTTCAAATCTTTGCCCCTGGACAAGGTGTAGTCTCTGCACAGTCTGGTGGTGGAACGATTCCTCTAAATGGAACATCGATGGCGGCTCCTTTTATAACAAACGTATTACTTAAAGGTCATAAACTTAATCCAGAATTAGCACCTTTAAAGCTAAAGGAGCTTCTTCTTGCAACGGCCTATATCCCAAAGAGTGGTAGGCTTCCTTGTGAAAGTGGTGGGATAGTTAATCCTGAAGCCTTTTATAAGGCCGTACTTAAAACTAAGTCTAATTAGCACGACCTTTTGAAGCTTGTGAGAGCTGGCGTGACAGCTCTCTAATTTCTTCTAAGCTTTGATTTGAATAATCAGTATTCTTAATGGCCTCTTTCAAGGCCTTGGCCTTTGGCTCGATTGATTTAATTAAGCTTCTTCTCTCATTATTCTTTGCAACAACTTCTCTTAAGACAGTCTTTAGCTCACTTGCGATGGCATTCATGTCATTCGTTTGTGCTGCTTGATCTGTATTTCTGATGAAATTTCTTAGCACGTCTTTTGATCGTCCTGAGGCCATTGGCACTGAGTGCTCGATGTCACCATCTCTAAGAGAAATTGAGAAATAGTTGTTATTATCTCTGACAATCCTAACAAAACTGTCGCTTCCAACATTAATTCGATATGAGCCCTGTTCTCGAATTGGTTTACTCAATTGAGAAGGAAGAATTCTCGACATCAAGTTTAAATTTAGAGAATCATTTTGGACTTTAAATCCTCTTGAAATATTAATGATCGTGTCGGCCTTTGCTGAAACCTTCGCTAGGGTAAGACCAATTTGAGGATCCTTTTTTATTTTGCGAGTAACACTGTGAATATCCTGTGCATGATTATAAACTTCTTCCATTGAAAAGTAGTTTGTATAAGTTTTCCCATCATGAAGTTTTCCATCTGGTTTTAAGTGTTGGACACGTAGATCATAAGCAGATTCTTTCCCAATTGAGCGATTATACTCGAATTTAGCATGTCTGAACTCGTGTGGAACAGTATTAGCATATCCTCCGTCCACAAGTTCTCTTAAGTTGGAGAAGTTGAATGAAACGGCCCTTGTTGCACGATTTGAAGACCCTTGTGCTGGCTTTAGATCATCAGGGTAGAAAATAATCTTCTGTCTAAAGTCGTCATTTCTAAAACGATTTAGTCTAAGGACTGCTGGGTTATTTTGATCAGCTGCAAAGCGATTAAATTGTAGGGCCTTTTTCTTTATAACTTCGTCTGTGCCTTTTTTAACGGCCTGTCTCTCGATAACACGAACTGAGAACCCTTGATCGTTCAATTCCTTTGCAAGTCGAATGACATTATCATCGGAAGAATCAATCATTGTTGCTTCAATCGCTGCGGATGCTTTATTTTGTGAAAGATTATTTTTTTCATTCAAACGTAGTAAGTTTGCAAAACCTGTACTCGAGACAAATGTAGCATTATCTGTTGCGATTAGGGTTGTATTTCTTTGATACATTTCTTGCGGAGAGATAACGATTTGGTTTCTTCCACTTTGTTTCATATAGGCAAGTAGCTCTTTGGCCGCTTGAGAGTTTGAAGATGCTAA
Source organism: Halobacteriovorax sp. CON-3 (assembly GCF_043196995.1). NCBI lineage: Bacteria > Pseudomonadati > Bdellovibrionota > Bacteriovoracia > Bacteriovoracales > Halobacteriovoraceae > Halobacteriovorax > Halobacteriovorax sp. CON-3. Next base: position 372,374 of record NZ_JBEBNA010000001.1, on the reverse strand, counting down.
ATCACTTTCAGTTAGAAGTATTCGCTTTGACTTCTTTCCATCAATCTCAATCATATGGACACTATGTGGAAGATCGACTTTCTTGACGACTTGTAATAGCGCATCCACTTGTGCATTTGCAATATCTGTAATTTGTTCAGGCTTTTCAAATGCTCTTCTTGCTAAAGAGAGGTCCAGTCTGGCCAAGAAGCTTGATTCTTCCGAATAAGGCCCCTTCGTGTCAACAACATCTTCATCAATATCTCTTTTCTCATGTATATCCGCTTCTAGCTCATTTTTTGCAAAGTCTTTACGGGTATAGTGCTTAACACCTTTTCCTGTCTTTAGAAGAAACTTTGCAACCTTTGCAATCACAACTGTAGGTGGAATCACATAAGAGCCTGCGAATTGACAGATCGCCTTGGTCCTCGCTGCAGGAGAAAGGCATGCATAGTTTGCTTGGGACGAATAATAAGCATCTTGAAGCATATTAAATATGATTGTCCCCATTGTTTTTGAAAAGTGTTTTGCGGCATTAATATAGTGCATAGGACCTAGGCCATCAGTTTCACTGAGTGAACGAGACCATTCCATTGCAAGCATATGCTTTGCACTTTGGAGTGTATTTAGAAGTTCTTCGTTCTTTTCTCCGCGGTACTCATCATCAATAATATAATCGATGACAGAGCCTATGAATTTCATGAATTCAACAGCTGAACCCCAAAGACCTTTTAGGCATGAAATAAAGTCAACGGCAATATTACTTTCAACAATCAGCTTAGGGTCACATCTTCTTTTATCAATTGCTTCAACATCATCACAGGCAGGTGAGTTAACAACAATCTCACAAAGCTTTTGAGAGTTTGAATCATCTAGAATATCAAAATTTCCAATTTCAAGACACTGCGTATGAGCAACACTTAGGTCCAGTTCATAATTACTCATTGGAACAAATGCATGGACTGACATGCTTAATATAACGACAAGGACTGTGCATAGTCTTCTCATTATCTTTGCTCCGTAACAAATTGAAATTTAGAATTTAAATCTTTTATGTCTGTTTTAGTGAGTTTCTTTTCTGAGCTTAACATTGTGATGACAGTGCGGTCTTTGTAAAGACGATGAATTTCTGCAAGATAGATTTTTTTAGCTCTTGAATTTTGATAGCTTCCAAGCTTGTAGAGCTGAATATAATCTTTCTTTTTTGTGAACTCTAAAGAGTCTGTTTGAAAATTCGAGAAGTCACTATACTTGAGTACTTTATTTCGTTGGGCTAAGTATTTTCTTATTTTTTCTTTAGTGTATTTTTCAATTTTATTATTTGCTTTTTTATCTTCGACGCTAAGTCTCTTGTGTGAGTTTTTCCATACCTGAATATTATCAAAACTAAAATCGTGAACCCACTTTAAATTCTGATTATTACTGGCGTAAGCAAGATGGCCAAAAAGTAAAAACATTGTCAGTAAAATCGCTCTTCTCATACTATATATTATCGGTTGGTTAATTTAGTGCTTTACTTATTTTAGCTGCTTTTTCATCCGTAGACAGAGATTTTGACCAGAGTTATGCTATTTGCATGAGAAAAGTATTATCAAAGATCGATCATTCTCTTAGTAGTGTATATGGAACAGTCATACTGCTTGTTGTTTTTGTCATATATTTAGTCATAGGCTCAACTGTTGATTACTTCTATGGCCCAAAGATTGCGGACACTCTTGTTTTTAATGGACCTTTCTTTGCTTTTCTTCTTTCGGTAATTACTCTCTCATTGATTCTAGGTCTATTAAAAAGGCGGCCTTTTCGTAAGAAGCTCTTGGGAGTCTATCTCTTTCATGTGGGTTTAATTATTTTACTAGTCGCTACAATTTTCTCTTCTATTGTCTCTAAGAGTGGCCATATTAATTTAACAAGTGGATTAGAAACAAATACTATGGAACTGAATAAGAACCAGGCCCAAATTAGAAATCGACAAACTGGAGAGACCTTCTATGTTGATTTAAATTTTTCAATTAGACCTCAGGGATTAAATTTGGATTTTGGCCCAGTCTATCTCATTTCATACTTGCCGTTTAGCCGAAAGTATCATGCTAATTATGATAGTCGTGGTGAAAATAGTGTTAAGATTTTGAGACAATCTCGTTATCTTTCTAACACGAAAGCACAAACACTCTACCTTTCAACAAATCAGGAAGATTATAAAAGTAGGATAGTCGATGGTAATTTAGAGATTTTGCTCTTTAATCAATTAATGTTGAAGTGTCTTAATAATTTATCGACTGTTAATCCTGATTGTTCTGTTTTTCTTCGACGAAAATCAGTTGCTGAACTTAAGGCGGAATTTTGTGTGAGTAACAAATACTTAGTTAAGGAAGATGGTTTCTACTCTCTTGGCAATGGCTGTCGATTAGACCGGGTGAAATTAGAGCTAGTAGGAGATTCTTTTAAGTATCGCTTATTAGACTTTAGAAGGGACACTGCGCTTAAGTTAGAGTATCGCTATAGTAGTAATTATCAAAATAATAATTCAGATATTTTAAAATATTATGAGAAGGGAAATACGCAGAAAATTTATCAAATGAGGCTTGGAGAAAAGAGAGAGATTATTGATTATGATGGCCGCTTCTATGATCTAAAGTTTCAAAAAAAGCCCTTTAAACTTCCATTTGATATTCGTCTAAAAGGTATTGAAGATAAAAGTGTAGCGACTATTCTTATTAATGGGCACAAAGAAAGGGTAAAGTTAAATGATAAGCTTTATCGTGAGTCATGGTTGATTCATTTCGATTCTGTTTCAGGTCCAAGTAACCAAAACTCTCTCAATTTAAGTCTTCATTACGACCCTTTGCGTATCGTGAAGGTTATCGGATTTGCTATTTTTTGTTTTTCTCTTATTCTTATTGGTCTTAGTATTCTTTCTCGCAAATTTCGCTAAAATACCGAAATCTCCAACAAAATTCTCCAGATAATGTAAAGTTAAGACTTTTTTTATAATTTAACGTTTAACTTTACCTTTCTTAAACTGACCAGGTTGGGCGCATTAGCTATAAGTTTCATCAAGAAAAAAACATTATTTTTTAACAATTGAAAAACAGAGGGGAAACCTATGAAACATTTAGTTCTTATTTTATGTGCAGTATTTTCACTATCATCTTTTGCAAAGCTTCAATCTGCTAGTATCGAAATCGATCGTTATGACACAGAGGAACAAGCAAAGAAAGCATGTCTTGATGCAGAAGTTGAATATGATGAAATCAAGGATATCAAAGTTGAGGGAATTGACTTTGAATTCGTAACAAGAAAGAAAGGAAGCAGCTACTTATGCGAAATCAGAACAACTCTTGATAGCTACGAGCAAGTTCTTTCTAAGAAGCAAATTAAGCAAAAAATCACGAATAACTACGACAAGTCGTACACAGAGTGTATGAAAATGAGAAACAGAATCATCAACACAACTATTGGTTATGTATTTGGTGATGTGGATTTCTACAAGAAAGGTATGTTCGGCGGTGGAAAATACGTTTGTGAATTCAACTTTATTGTTGTCGAATAATCAAGAAATCTTAGGGGTTTGCTGATTGTTCCAGCATATATTGGGGGCTTTGTGAGGAGGCCCCCTTTAATTATTTCACAATCATTTAAATTCGATAGATTTTGTTCTATAAAGCAAAAATGAAAAAACTAACGATCATCTTTCTTGTCCTAATTTCAAATACTTTTGCACTTAACTTAAGTGATAAGGTAACGGTCTCAGGTATCTCCTCAGGGGGATTCTTTGCACATCAATTCCACATCGCAAATAGTAGTCTTGTGGAAGGAGCGGCGATTTTTGCAGCAGGTCCTTATTATTGTGCAAAGGGCTCAGTGGCCTTGGCAACTAATACCTGTATGAAAGGAAATGGAATCTGGGGAAGCGGTTATCAGTCTTATGTATTCGCTAGTGGCCTAGCAGTGATGGGACTTATCGATCCGACTGCAAATCTCAAAGACGATAGAGTTTTTATTTTTTCAGGGCAAAACGATGAAACAGTTGTTTCAAATGTGAGTGAAGAGCTTAGAGACCTGTACGCCTTCTTTGGTGTTAAGAAACTCGAGTATGAAGGAACATTAGCTGCTGGACATACATATCCTACTGAAAATAAGGGTGTAGAGTGTGAGGTATCGAAAGTACCTTATATTGGAAATTGCAATTATAATGGTGCGCTTAAGTCGTTAACATCACTCTACCCAGATAAGAAGCAAAGACGATTTACTTTCAAGGGAAAAACTGAAGAAGTCGATCAAACAAATTATTATTCAGCATTTGATGTAGGAGCATTTACGCCACTGCTACAAGACAAGGCCTACTTATATATACCTTCACGTTGTAAGGGCAATAGAAAGTGTGACCTTCATGTAGCTTTTCATGGATGTAAGCAAACAGTAGATCATATTGGTACGAGCTATATGGATGATACTGGCATTAAAGAAGCCGCTGATAAGCTTGATATTGTTGTTCTATTTCCACAAGCGAAGAAGTCTGTGATTCCTGGCCGTAATCCACATGGGTGCTGGGACTGGTGGGGACACTCAGGCGCTAATTATCACCTTAAGGATGGCCAGCAAATGCGAATCATTAAGGCCATGGTCTTAGATATTTTACAAAAATCTTAGTGCTTCATTGAAACAAGAGATTTTCATGGTAAATAAAGAGTGTTGTGAGAAATTATGTAAAGTTAATATTCATTTTAATATACAGCTCCTCTATATTTGCAGGTGAGGTTGTTGTTGATTTCTTCGAATATTCAACTTACTCAAATGACCATATTATTGATCATATATCTGAAGTGAGAGGGCAACTCGCAGCAACCACGAGAGGAAGTTTCTTCAATAAGAAATGCTTTAAAGAATATTACTCTAACTACCCAGACAAACCGACAACTGTTTCCTACCTTTTAAAAGAAAATATTGTCTTTCCAATAATTGGTAAGAAGCGAATCAGTCTTGGTGAGCTTAGAAAGACCTATAACGACGCAAAGAGTGAACTCTTGCTTAGACTTGGAAAGGAGTGTAAGACTAGTGATTACCTTCTTGTTCTTATAAAAGGTAAGACCAAAAAAGGTCACTCATTTAAATCAGACTTCTATATCGAATTTGATAAAGATAAGCTTACTCTTATTTCTGGTATTGAAAAATACGAACTTAGTGATTCTTCACCAAACGAATCAAGGCTAACACCTACGACTCTACTGAAAGGGGATTGGGATAGTGTTTGGCGTGAACTTGAATTCAAAGAAAGTGGCTACGAAACAAATTTCTAACTTGGCCCATACCTTGCATTTTATTACCCTGAATAAGTAATTTGTTAAAGAATTTAGCACTTTATAGGCAATAGAGCGTTCATTTTTTGAACAGCTGGCCTTTAAGTATACGATTCTGAAAGGGTAATACTATGAAACAGACTATATCTATTATCGCACTTCTTATGCTCCATTGGACAAGTATGGCAGCGATCTCTATCGCAGACCAGGCCATGGATAGTGTTGAGTACCAGGAGATTCGTTTACATGAATATGGCGATCGCGCAGACTTAAGCCTACGTGCGCAGGGAGAGTCTAAAGTTGAAGGAAAACTCTTTGCTGAGACAAAGGCGAAATTTTCAGCAACAAAGAAGGCCAAGGCCAACGCGACTTATAGTATTAAGAGAATTTGTGACAATAATGAGAGAATCGATTTCAGCAATACTAATTGTTATATCGCAGGTGATATGGCCTATTGTTCAGTGGATGCAGATGTAGAATGTATTGGAGTGAATAAGAAGGAACTCATCATTCAAAAAGTTAAGGCCGGTCTAATTGATCCATCTCCGGCATGTGTTGATTATCTTAAGGAAGATTATAATATCGATGATAAAGTCGTCGAATACTGTAATAAGATTACAACTGAAACTCAATTTTCTTGTGTGACTTATGCTACGAGCTATTCTTCTTTTAAAGTTGCAAGCATCGCTGCTTGCTCCGCCTATACATCTAATTCTGAAGAAGAGTCTCAGATTGGATTATCTGTTCTAAGAAATTATGTTGGAAAAGGTGAGCTTGATATGAAATACCCTGCACCTAATCTTTCAATGGTTCTCTTAACGGCCGCAATTAACACTAAAGAAGAGAAAAATTGTGTAGAGAATTATTTAAAAACTGGAACAATTAAATTAGATGAACTTGAAAAAGCATGTATTCAGGACGAGCCTATTGAATTAGATGCTAGAGAATATGAAGTATTCGGCTTCGTTATCTCTCCACGCACAGTTGAATATGGACTTAAAAAACCTGTTAGCGATTCGGCACGTGGAATTTTAGATCGCCTTGGCGATATTCTAGGTCTTTAGAAGAAGGTTATATGAGCACGATACCAAGCTTAAAAACATTACCAATTATCGGCAGTATTGGAGAGTTAAACTTCAAAGATTGTCTTTTTAAACAACTTAATGAAAAAAGTAATGAACTTGGTGATTCATATCGTTTTAAAATTTTTAACAAAGATATTGTGGTTATTGGAAATTATGATCTCTATAAAGATGTTATTGTTAAGAAGAGAAATACATTCTTAAAAGGAAGCACCCTTAACGAGATTAAACATATTAATAAAGGCAGGGCCTCAATACTTGATGCTGATGGTAAACAATGGCAAGACTTAAGAGGGGAGTTAGTCCACTTTTTTACTCCCAAAGTACTTGAGAACCTCTATTCAATTACAAATCGTAGGCTTGAAAAAGATCTTCCTCTATTTGGAGAAAACTCTCTTGTTGATGATGTTGAAGTCTTAATGGGAAAGATCGCACTGGCTATCACAAGTGAATTCTTTATCGAACACGATTTTAAAATTCAAAAAGAAGAAGTCACTAATTCTAAAGCTGACTGTGATAGCTTTTATTACTTTCAAAAATTTCTGATTGCCGAACTAACAAAACGTATGAATTATGGGCCAATGTGGAAGTACCTACCAACATTGAGTAATCTTCGTTTTTCTAAATTTATCAAAGAAGGTAAACAATTTGTTCGTCAAAAAGTTGAAAAAGGGACGTCTAGCTATACCCTAATTACTCACTTAAAGAATCAAGGCCTTGATACAGAAGCAATTATTGGACAAATTTATGGACTGGTTGGAGCATCATTTGAGTCAACAGCAGTTTCTCTTACGTGGGCCCTTTACTTTCTTGCACAAAACGAAGAACTTCAAAATGAATTATATAAAGAATTGAGTACATTAGATCTGAGCAATTCAGACTCTATCATTAAAAATCAGCTACTAGAAAACTATGTGGCAGAGACATTGCGTTTAAGGCCGGCCTTCCCTATCTTATTTAGAGAGGCCGCAGAAGATGAAGAGTTAATCGATGGAGATATAAGCTTTAAGGTAAAAAAAGGAACAATTGTCTTTTCTCTACTAGGTAAAATCCTTAATAATCAAGAGATTTGGGGAGAGGATCATAACCAATTTGATCCTCACCGATTTAATAATTTATCTAGTGAACAAAGAAAGGCCTATATACCGTATTCGACTGGAACGCGCACTTGTCTTGGACGCGAGATGGCCAGTATTGAAGTAAAGCTCATTCTTGCTCATATTTTAAGAAGTTATCGTATAAAAGCGGCCTGTGATCTAAGCAAAGTGCAGCCAAAGCAGAAATTTGTATTTAGTAGTGACCGCAAAATTTCTTTAGAATTTATCCATCGATAATTTTATTTTATGTTAAGATTAAGGAGTGAAATACTTCCTAATTACCTTACTATTTCTCAATTCATTTGCGGCCCAGAATCTGAGTCGAAAAGAAATTGATATCAATAAAGATGGCAAAGTCGATCGTATTGAAATTCGTCGTGGAAAAGAACTTATTGAAATCCAAGAAGACCGAAATGGTGACGGTAAATTTGAATTTATTACTAAGTTCAAACTAAAAGGTATCTACAAGCAAACTCTTCAAGATATCAATAGTGATGGAAAAATCGATCGAAAGGTTAGCTATCGAAAGCTAAATGATTCACAATTTCAGGCAACAATCGAGGTTGATAAGGACTTCGATGGAGTCTTCGAAATCAAATATAAAAACACACAAAGCCTTATTCAAAAACAAGAATGTCACTTCCCCCAAGCAAAGTCTGTTATAGGTGAACTATCTTCTCTTGTTAATAAAGTGAGCGCAAGCTTTGATGACGGTTTCCTCCCAACTGATTTTGGGTATCGAATTGAAAATGCTTGTCTTTCAAAATGGGGACAGGACTTTCCAAATTTTTTAAGGAGCTCAATTGATGACGGCATTGCTTGTTTAAAGAAATTAGGTAAGGACCTAAAGAAGCCTGTCGGTTCAACTCGTATTGCTTATGAACTTGAAGAGCTACTAAAGAATAATGAAGTCACGATTATGTGCACCGATAAGTCAGATGATCCAGCTTACTGGGAAGGCACCCTTGCCTATGCTTCAGTTTCAGAAGAAACGCAAGCGACCTTCGGTGGCAAAGTAAAGCATCCTTATATGGCCATTAACCCAAGTCAGCCATCTTCTTTAGAATTCACTCCAGAAGGAGACGCTGAAAGAAAGGAGCTTAGAAAAACACTCTTTCATGAACAGCTCCATAACCTAGGTTACTCTCATGGAGAAGGATTCGAGTTTTCGTATGCTTGTGAAGACTGTTGCTTGTCTTATAAGGGAGACGAGGAGAATGCACGAGTGGATGCCGCTTGTCGTGTTTGTCAGGGTGATTATGTTAATGAAAACGATATTCGCTATGTAAGAGACTTTTTGGATTATTCAAAACAGGCCTATTTAACAAGAAATGGAATAAGAGCAACAATCAATTATATTAAAGAAAATCCAGGAAGCTTAGAGGCCCAGGCCCTATTAGCAAGTTCGCAAGGTGAGTACTTTAATCCTATAGGTCTACACTTATCGACTCTCATTATTTCTGATTGGGACAAGAAAATGTATGGCAATGAAATGGCAAATGATCTTATTGATAAAATTGAAGCGGATAGCTCTGCTGATTACGTGGCCTACCCTTCTGGCCGTGTTGTTGCATCGATTTTTCATGAAGCGTATATCAAACAAGATCCTCAACAAACGCTTAATCTCTTAAAAGATAATATTGAGTCGATCAAAAAAAATCTAAGTAAAAGAATGAATGACACTGATTTGTACAATGATTATTATGCATCTAATGTAAAAGATTCTTTAAGTATCATTATCGATGATCTATACTTAAATGATCACCTAGGACTTGGGACTAAGCATACTCTTGAGCTCCAAAAAATTCGTGACTCTCTAAAAAATGAAGAAGATTATTACTAATGTCACAAAATAAAATACTAATCTCGTTGTCAGCTGTATTCATTATTATCATTGCTGTGGCCATTGGCTTTGGTAAATATAAAGAATACGTAGACTCTCAGCTACTTGATCTCAATATTTTTAAAGATTCTGATGAAAATCAAATTGCAGACTATGCACAAAGGCCATTGGAAGAGCTATTAAAGGAAGCTTCAGCTATGGATATCAGTGCAGAATCTAAATTACTTTTAAAGTCTTCACTTAAAAAAGTAATCGCTTCAATTGAGGACTTATACACAAAGGATAATGAGGAAACAAATACTGATTCTGTTAAGGCCTTGCGATGCTTTTACCGTGAGCTTATGTATATGCAAAAAGAATATCAATTAGATATGTACTCACTTATGCCTTTAAAGAAGCAATGGGATGAGATTCAATACCCAAATGGAGCGTCAAAGACATTTCTTCAAAAGAAGATTGGAAGGATCGGTGTTAAGGCAAAAATTAATAATCAATTCTGTTTTAATCATGGATTTGCTTCTAAGCTCAGAGCTGAACCAGAGTCTAAGAACTTTAAAGGCCTATTTAATGGGTTAAATATTCTTAAAAGAGTTCTTTAACCGTTGTCTAAATTCTTTCGTGCCCGATGAGTTTCTTATGATTAAGTATCTCACTCTCCTTATATTTATGATTTCTTTTATCTTGGTTTCGGCCTTCTCATGCTCGAGTAATGAGAAAGAAAAGGCGGAGGAAACGGCCAATGAAATAAAAAGAAACCCCAGCTCCGAAGAGCTCTCTGATTATGAAAGACTTGATCAAAACTGGCGTGATAGGGGAATTGAGGCCCGCGATAATCTTGGGATGATTGAGAATCGCTTTGGGCAACAAGATATGTGTATCAAGGATTTTGAAAGAGCATTTTACTACTTTGCAATTCCAGAGCATGCTTATGTGTTAAAAGCAAAGCAGGCCACAGGTATGGTCTATACCTTCAATATTTTACATGGAAGCGAGCTTCGCGATGATCCAACATTTTTAAAGATGACGATGGTAAATTTCTATTACGATACCAAGGGTGCTTTAATAAAAGTCGATGTGCCCATCTTGGCCCGTGGTTGGAGAATGCAAATGTCTTCTAAAACTCCCAATGGTTTTATGATTGATAATTCGAAATGTTATTACTTTATCAATATAAATGATCCTTTTGAGTCTGGTGTTCTTTCGGTTAAAAAAGAAGGTAAGGATATATAGATTCTCTAGGTTTATAATAATATACGCAGTTATAAATTAAGAATTCTTAAATACTGACAATGTCCTCAATGGGCTAGGCTTTTTGAATGAAAGCTCAACTCTTAATATTTCTTGTTAGTTTTAGTACCTTTGCTCTGGAAGTCGATAGCTTCACTCATCGCCAACAGGCCTATGAGAAGGCCGATGCCTTAGACAAAGTTAACGCCTATGTTAATGATAGAATCAGGGACGCTGTGGCCGAGGCCAATCATGCAGATAGGATTTTTAATCAAACATGTAGCTCCTATACCATGCGACGTAAGGTTAAGAAAAAACTAGTGGCAAGCTTTAAGGGATTCTTTGTTAGTGCACCCATTCAACGCTATATCGACAAGGGAAGAATTGGAAAAGAGTACTTGGTAAAAACCAAAAAAAGTGAATCGATCTTTCGCTACATTCCTCTTATCTATAAGCCAATTTTAAACTTAACGCCTTACTCTCCGTTACTTAAGGTCAATGATGCTCTTATTGGAAGTGATAAATTTAGTCATCTGTTTAATGTTGGTTATCTCTACTTTCGAAAACTCGAGCATGGCCTATCTATTAAAGAGATTATTCACTATGGAAAGAATGCGGAAAATATCATTTGGGGTGGCTTCTTTAATGGAATTATTTCTAACGGTGATCTGGTCGCAAATTTCCAAGGTATGCGCTTTTATCAAGTTCTCTTTGGCAAGGGAGTCGATCCTTTGACTCAAGAAGATCTAGAAGGCACGGCCGTTATTAAATGTATCGATGGAAAATTTGAGGCAACTCGTGAAATTGATATGGCCGACTTTGTTGATGATGGTATGGATGAAGGAGTAAATTGCAATACTTATACTTCAAAATTTATGCGCAAGAATATCAAGAAGGCCATGGATCAAATTCCGATGTCGTGTCCTGTTGTAAGTGATCAATGTCTTGCTGTAGGCGAAAAGTATGCGGCCTTTAGTAAGTACCTTGTTTACGATGAGTGTCGCTAAATATTGGCAGAATTTTTTTAGATAACGAATTTCTAGAATTAAGAGAAGCTTTGGCCATCTCATCTAACTATCCTAATTTTAGAATGAAGTCGCTACTTTGCAAATTTTAACAAAACACAATTTTGAATAAAGTCTTTCTCATTTAATAATTGTTTATGTAGGGAGAATTTATGAATAAAGCACAAAGACCGACCAATGTTCTTATGTCGGGTATTGGTGGAGTATTTGGTTTTGTCTGTGCAAAGTATCTTGGCCTCACGCCAATGATTCCGTTCTTGCTAATGATTCTTTCATTTGTCTTGATTGTCTTCATACATAATAGGCTTGAGCCAAATGAAGCCGAAAGATCTGATAAAAATCAAATCACAAAATGGCGCTTAATATGTGCTTCAATATTAACTGGCCATTCACTATGGGCGGCCATCGCATTTATCATTTTATTTTTTCAAGGGATGAAGCCTAGTTTTGAGTTCTTTGTCTCTGTCGTCATGATAGCAGTTTATATGAGTTTATGTGTATGTCTTGTTAAGTTTAGAAGGCCACGCATAACGACCGCCATGACAATATTAGCAGCATTGGTTTTTATGGCCTTAAACCTGACAAGTCTCAATGAGCTCCGTTATCAAGCATTCGCACCGTTAATTTATCTCCACAGCTTTGTGCGAGTCGTTTTAATCATCTCAGGAATCAGGCTTATGTGGTTATTAGATGTTGATGAGCGCATGAATCAACACCAGAAAAGTTCAGATGATAAATTTAATGTCGCTTAAAAATATTTACAGTGACAAATTTCGATCACGAAAACATGACATGTTTTTGTAATTAAAGTAACATGTTTTATATGTGGGCATAATTGGAGTTATGCCTAGATATAATAATTTAAAATTCGACGTGGGGAAAAATTGAAATATGACCCATGTGAATGATAAAATTAAAATAAGCAAGGAGCGCTTATGAAACAGCTTAGATCTCTGTCTGGAAGGACGTCTCAAGCATCGACACCTTTAATCGATAATACAAAACCGACATATGATGAATACGATATGATTGTTCTCTCAAATGGGGCCAATCAAAGTGAGTACGCGCACAAGCATACAAATGACGACGTTATTCACAAGACACTGATGATTAAGTCCAAGTACATCTCTTGGGCCTATGATCTTGTGGCCTCAAAAGTTACGAGAAAGAAGCCTGGTCTTGGAACAATCTTAAAAGCATTAGTTGAGCAATATGATAAGGAGCTAACTCGTAAGAAGAGGCTGCTGACAAAACTTAGAAACCTCTTTGATCTTATTATTGATGATACAGAGCTTTTGATCTCTAATAAGAAACATGGCCGTATCTCACAGGCCCAGCACTACCAAGATCGTGTGCTTAAAGGCCGTCATATCTTTAAGAGACTTCACTTTGAATTTATGTTTGATGAGGATGATCTCTTAGAGGCTTTTACAAAGAAAGAATTGGCCCAAATTAACACTTGGGTTATCTCTCCTAAGGAGAACCTTCTAGAAGCACTCGAGTCATGGTCTAAGAGCTATAAGCATACAGTGGATAAAGGGTCATTTCAGTAATGGTTGGGGTAAGTTATTCAAGATCAAGGGCCATAAGGCCAGCTAGGTCTAATGCTAAAATTAATGATATCTTTGAGGACTTCTTAACAAAGTCTAATTCTGCCCATACAAGAGATGCCTATAGACGAGACCTTAAGAAGTTTCTAACGTTTCTAAAAGGATTTGAGACCTTCTCAAGCCTATCTGATGTTTCCCAGAGGCATATCTCGGCCTACCGAGACCATCTTCTAAAAAACGAAGAATTAAAGGATGCCACCGTGGCAAGACATCTGTCGTCCATAAAACGCTTCTTTGACTTCTTAGTTGAAAAAGAGCTTTGCTACAAAAATCCTGCCACCGGAGTCTTTCGGCCAAAGGTCGTCATGGAAGTTAAAACCAATGATCTTAGTGCATCTGAAGTTATGGACCTCTTTGAAAGTGTGAATCAAAACAACCGCGATGGTAGCTATAATCTAAGTGGTGTTCTTCACTATACGATTTTAAGAGTGATGTTCTATACCTTACTTCGAAAGTCGGAATTGATTGCACTAAAAGTAGGGGACTTTGCTAGTGATAATATTGGCAATTATCTTCATGTACGAAGTAAGGGTGGCAAGAAGCAGAAGGTTTATATCTCTGATGAAACCTTCGGTGATATCAAGCACTATATGGAAGTCTTTAGAGTTCGCCGTGAATTTCTTGAAAATGAGCCTTTGTTTACCTCTGGCCGTAAGTCTCAGGAACTTAAACCTCTTAATCGAAATACCATTGATCAAATCTTTCAAAAATATGCCAAGCTTGCAGGAATCAAGCATAGGATTTCGCCCCACTCATCACGTGCGACAGGCATTGGTAATCTCTATGAGAACGGAGCAAGCCTTGAGGATCAGGCAACGTATGCGAGGCACTCAGACCCGCGTATGACTTTTTTGTATAATAAGCGTCGAAAAGAAAAGATTAATGAAATTGCAAATATTGTGAATTATCTCGATGATAAACAAGAAGACGAAGAAGCCTCGAACTAAAGTCGAGGCCTTTAATTTATTAATTATTTTTCGTAACCGCGTGCTTCAATTTCTGCTCTTACGATCTTTTTAAAATCATATGCATCAATCACTCCCCATAACAGCTAAGACGTTTTTAGAAGCTTTTTCATTGTGTTGAATTGTGATGTTTTCATAAATTCCTACACAATTTGCTGAAACAGATGCTGAAAGTGTTGATACTAGAGCAAGTGCTAATAATAATTTTCTCATTTTTTTCTCCTCGTTTTTATAATCATGTTTTGTTTTGTTTGTTTTTGCGTGAGGACAAAGTAATCGATAGTTGGATTTTACTCATTTACATGAGGTGACGTTTTGAAAAAGTGTGTAAGCTTTACACTTTTTTAAGAATTTTTAAGTACTTAGATGTTTATAAGATCCCGATAAATCCTTCATGTCATACCTAGATCTATGTAGTGAATACAAGAAATCACGTGAGCTCTTCTTCAAGACTCACGACGATGCCTCTCATTTTGCAACAATCCTATTTAAAGGTTTTAAAAATCATTTAGGAATTGCTGAGAATGAGTATGACTTAATCAAGCTTGTCCCAACGATTCAGTTTAGTGAAGAAGACGAAGGAGAATATTTTTCACCTATTGATGAGGACGTTTCCTATACACCTCACGGGGCCGTAAAGCTTGCTGAAAATGGTTATTGGATTTTTTCTATCCTACTTAGACTTCACATGGATGGTAATAAAAGCATACAACCTGCAGAGAATATTAAGTTCGACTTTAGCTATAAGAAAGTACAGGAGACGATTTACTTTAAGTATGTGCAAGATAAGCCTGATATGCAGATCAAGTCCCAAGAGTTAGAAAGCTTCTTAGCGGAGAGTGTGTATCCAGAAATGGAGAAAACAGTGGTGGACTTCTATCGTAGCCAAGTAAAGTTTTTTCAACATGACAGAAGTCTAGAACGAAAGATTGGGCTTATCCCATGAGTGAAACTTAGAAAATTGGCAGCTTTTTCCGCTTTAGTCGCTATCAAAGACAACTCTCCTGTAACACAAAATTTAAGGCCAATAAATATTCCAATTACTTAGCTTCGTAACTTTAAAAGAAGCTAAAGCCGTCTTATTATCATTATGAATTGATACTCTAGAACTCTAAACGAGGTTAAGATTAAGTTATTGTTTTATTAAGGGGGAGTTCTTGAAATATACAAGATTATTTGTATTTGTTGCGATTATTATCTTAGGACTTAGCTCATGCTCAAATCCATCTCGTAGGCCACTTGAAGTTTTAGATCACGAAAGACTTATTAATGTAACTGCTTATCGATCTTTTTCTATTGATTATTTTAGAATGTTGGCCAATGTGAAATATCAGTATTCTCAAATCCCTGTATCAAAATACCCTGAGCTTAAAAATAACCCGGCCTATTTATATTATAGTACTTTGGATGCCGATAAATTATATGCAAAGTATAAGCAAAATCTCAAGTCAAAAACGAAAAGGGATGAGACTTATAGTTTCGCTTATAAGCTAAGTGATTACCCTGCTTGGAAGAATTATGATCATAAACGAAACTTCTATAATAACGTGAATACGAATGAGATTGTTAACAGCTTCAAGAAAGTTGACCAAAAAGCAAACAAGAAGAAAATTGCATATGCCAAGAAAATCCTAGAGCTAGAGCTTTCTTTTAGTGTTGCTGATGAAGTTCTAAAAAGAATGACTGATAAGATTCCTGAATACGAAACAAAAACATTTCTAAAGATTAACTTCTCTAGCATGATGAAGGTTTCGAGAGAAATTTCGTTACCGTATTACTTTCTTGTCATCAAAAATATCAAAGATGAAGACATAGAGAAAATTATCAAAATCTATGAAGGTCCAGAGTTTAAACTCTACAAGAAGGTTTTAATTGATACGATCATAACTGACCTGGATGAATATAAGAAAAAGGGACAAAGAAATGAAGTCTAAGCTACTACTTTTTATCATATTATTTTCATCACTATCTTGTGCAACAAAGAAGCTGAGCGCTGAAAATGAGGCCCGCTATAAACGCGATAAGAGTCGCTATGCAAAGATTTTGGTCATCCCACGCTATTATAATGGCAATGCTGATGGGAAACGTAGTACGAAGCCTCTTGGTGTTTCGCTAGGACTTAATCCGGTCGAGCTTAAGGACTTTGAAATCTGTAGCTTAAAAAGTTGTAAGAATAGAAAGGAAAGTCGCAGGCTTAAGATCACAATAGAGGTCTATCAAGAGGCCGGTCCTGCTTCATTTCTATCTGCTATGACTTTAACAGTTATTCCGGCCAAGGAAACCACATGGCTTAGGGCCACTACAATCGTTGAAGATGCTAAGGGCAATGAAATTGATCGCTTTAGTGTTGCCGATGGACTCGAAACTTATTTTCAGCTGTTCTTCGCTTTCGCTATGCCGTTTCAAATCAACCCGTCTGATGAGGTTGTGAACAATCTAGTCGAGCGCAGTCTAAAGGTTGCGTATGATAAGAAGCTTATTTAGTTAAAAGGGTCGCCCCTAAAGTAAAAACTTACCAATTAAGACCTGTCCGAAGATTTGGTTATTAATTCTTAGTTGTTGTACTTGAAGGCTCAGAGTTTCGGAGTTGCTGATATACTTTTCTTGAATTTGTTTTTGAGTTTTATTTGTCAGTTGAAACTCCTGCTTTAGCTGAATGACTCTATTATTAATAAGACGACATTCTTCACTAGTAAGTGAAATATCTTCGACATAGTCGAAGCTAAAGTTTTCTACACTTATTTCACATGCGTAAAGAGCTTGCTGAGTAAGAAGGGATATAAAAATAGGTAATATTAATTGTCTCATAAATCTTGTGTAATTGTGTTGCTCTAATTCTCTATAGTTAGATCAAAAATGTAAATGAAAAAGCATCTAGCTGTACGAGTAGTTATGTTAAAATATAGGAATGAAAAAAGTATTATTTGTTTGTTTCGTTTTCTTTTTCAATGACAGCGCTTTTGCAACAGCATCTGGGCCAGACTTCCTCGAGGTTGAAATCAAAGGCAAGAAACAGGTCGTGAAGAATCTTGGGTGCTATAAAAAGATCTGTAAGGTTTTATATAAAGATAAAGAGTACACTTTTCCTATATCAAAGACACGAGAGGCTACAGAGCCAATGGCCCCTACATTTGACTGTCAAAAAGCGACGTATAAGGCCGAAACTCTAATTTGTGAAAAGAGCGAACTTGCTAATCTTGATCGTCATATGGCCATCGTCTACAAAGATTCACTTCGAGTCGTGAAAGGTCTAGATATTGACTCTAAGTCCGAACTAAGGAGACTTAAGGCCATGCAAAGGGGCTGGGTCAAAGGACGTAATGATTGTTGGAAAGCAAGGGATCTTTATTCTTGTATTGAGCATAACTACAAATATAGAATCTCTTATCTTCAAACCAAGTGGGAGCTTTTAAAGCCTCATGAAACCTATGGCCTTATTTGTGAGAAAAACCACGCTGAAGTCGTCATAAATCGCTATAAGACGAGCTACTATAATTCGATTAAGGCCGAATATGGTGATAAGTCTTTTGTTCTAATTGAGAGTAAAACCAAGAATGAATATATTGGCGATGGAAAGGCCATCACTATTGATTCAAAAACTGGTCTGATTTCAAAATCGAGCTTCGTTCAATGCAAATATTGGACAAGGGTTAAAGTCACAAAATAATAAAATCGTACGCTTATCAAGTGATTCTCTAACATTCCTTAATATAGCGTTATTGCTTACAATTGAGGTCATTTAGACCGATATGGTGCTTACATATATTAAGGGAGAGTTATGAAAATTATGAAATTAATGACAATTGGCGTTTTAGTATTAACTGCTATTTCTTGCTCATCAATTCAACGTGTAAGTTCTAATACTTACAAGTGTGAGGCAAATGCTATTTTTGGATCATGTGAAGAGAAAATGAAACAAAGTTGTCCGGATGGTTATAAAGTAGAATCTCAAGATACATCGTATGGTTTCGGAGGACATAAAGATACTATCTATTATAGCTGTCTTAAGTCTTAAAGATACGGCCACATAAGTGGCCATATTTTTTAATTAAATAACCGGCTTAAACCTTACTTCGTCGAGTACCTTGTTTAACTCTCCAGTTATGAAGTCTTGATTTAGCGTACTTTCAAAAAGGATATAATCCTTAGGCTTAAATTCAACCTTATTGTTAATCTTAACTTCTTTGGTCTCCACAGCGCCACCTTCGTATGACATCTTCTTCACTTTAAAAGCAAAGTCGAGTGAAAGCTTATTATCAACACAAGACATTCCAAGATTCATGGCCTGAATACTTGTCCAGTCTTTGATGTCAGGCGGAGTGATTTTTGCTTGAATCATTCCTGTCTTATTTTTAAGTGGTTTAAATTTGAATTTAAGAAAATTTTCAAAGATTTCAATGAAGCTCAGAATATTCTTATTTGGAAGGATATCAAGCTGAAGATGGCCACACTCAAATGGTGTTTCAATATCTCCACAGATAACATAAAGGGAAGTGGCCTTCTCAGTAATAAGGCAGTTTTCAGCTAGTTTGAAGCTAAAACTTGTCTGCTCTCCGCTTGTTTCAAATGTTTCAATAACTTTAAATGCCGCTTCGTCCTTGGCCTTAAACTTCTTTATATTCACTTCACACAGGTGGATACCTATTTTTGATAGATCGGCTTCACCGTGGGCCTTAATCGAAAGCTCTCCATTAATCTGGTCGCCCTGCGGCCAGCTCTCGCCAGCAAGCTCTAAATTCAACTCTAATGGTTTTAAGAAGAAAGTCCCTCTCATAATATATGCCTTTTCTTTATTTAGGTTAAAAATACTATTCTACTTCAAATAGGAGGAGGACGCCACCTGGATTCAAGCTGTTATATCCAACTAAGTTTGTTGTAAATTTCGATGTGAATGGTTATAGTAAGATTGAATTTATCAGGGTGGTGCTTTTATGAATATAAAAAGAATAAATAATGAAAACTTTGAATCTGTCGTATCTAGTGAAAGAGGCGTTTTCGTTATCAAGTTTTATTCTGATACCTGTGGCCCATGTAAATCAATGGCACCTGTCTTTGAAGCCTTAAATGAAAAAAATCCAGAAGTGAATGTTTATGAAGTAAATACCATGGAGAGTCCTGAGATTGCGGATCACTTTGGTGTTCGTGGAGTTCCATACACGGCCATTTGTGAAAACCGAGAAGTTCTTTATGACTTCACAGGACTTACACCCCTAGGGGAAATTCAATACGTGATAAACAATATCAACGATTCACACTTTCGTTTAACAGGTGAGTTTAAAGTACCGGAGACAAAGAAGAACTACTTCTTTGAAGCAATCGTAATTAGTTTACTAGCAGTCTTTGCTTTAGCTATCTTTTTTGCGTAATTTATAAGGAGCGAAGGTAAATCTTATTTTACGTATTTACGGTGGGTTAATGTTTTTCTCAAATTAATTGATAAAATTAAGCTGAAATATCTCTCTTGATTGTGTTAAAATTCATAAGGTGAGGCAGTGCTACGAACACTGCCCCCAAAGACTAGTTAATCCATTCAAGAATCAGAACGACAAGTTCTAAAACGAGAATGATTAATCTAATCACCCTTATGAAGTCCTCCATAACTTCTCCTTTAACCTAAAGGGCCTCCTTCATTAGAGGCTGAGAAACACGGTGGACTTCATTTATCTAATTGAATCAAGACGAAAATCGAAATTAAATGTTGTTGTAACTGAAGACTAATTCATTTATGGAATTATGCTCTTAGAAGGAATAGAGGCATTTTCTTTATGCACGGTCAATGAAAAGTCGCATGGAATCAATAATTAAAATAAGATGATTAGGGGAATATAAACTTTTCATTAAGTTTACTAAGCAACGAGAAGTTTGCTACTTATTGCTTATGAAATCTATCATTTTCACCTTTTTCTCCATTCTTTTGGCCACGCATTCGTTTGCTGCAAATGATTGTGCTGATCTAAGCGACGACTGTGCATATTACAGCTGTATAGAAAAGGAGCGAGTATGTGGAAAGCGTGGTTATCCCTTGGCCTTTGGGCAAAAATATTGCAATAAATTCGATTCTAGGGTTGAGAAGTTTTCTGAAGATGGTAGGAAGTGGATTCAGGATGTTAAGGCCTGCCTAATCTCGGGCATGAATGACATTTCTTCTGAGTCTAGTTGTAAGGAGTTTAAGAAAACGGCCATCTCTCACCACGTTCCTTGTTATCTGAGTGCAGGCTACTGTGAGCTTAGCAAAGAAGATAAGAAGCAGGTTATAAAGATTGTCAGAGCATCGGCCTGGAGACTTGATATCATTCTTGCTGGCTACCAAGTTATTTCAAGCTGTTTAAATGATTGATAATTGCTCTTTTAAGCACTTAATCCACGCCTGTGCATTTCGTGAAAGAAAGTGATTCTTCTTTGTGACAAGCTTAAGAGGGAAGTGAAATGTCCCCTTTGGATATAATCTTTTAAGCTCTTTTGCCTTGATTTCTTTTTCAACCATAATTGACGGAAGGATTGAAACCCCTAGGCCTTGTAAGACCATTTCCTTGTGTGACGTTAAGCTATTTGATGAGATAGTAATCTTAACGTTCTTATAATCCTTATTCATCTTAGAAATTGTCGGGTATTTCTTCGTTGTCACATCATCTACTTCACGTGAGCCAATGAATGATCGTATAACGTCCAAATTCTTATGCTCAGAGGCCTTAATAACTAAATCATAGGGAATTGATGCAACTTCCTCTAATTCAAGTTTGTGGGCGTATTTGGCCATCTCTGGCGTATGAAAGAAGAGTCCAAATTCAAACTCTCCGTCTTCAATCTTATTAAATAAATCAGATGAGAAACTTGTAAAACACGCTGGTTGTACCTGCGGATATTCACTAAGGAATTCTTTTAAGATTCCTGGGACAAAATGTGCTGAGATCGGCTCACTAGCACAAAACTTTAAAGGGCCTGAGCATTCAAATTTTCCGTCGCTAGCTATATTTTCGATATCTTCAACTGTTTTAAAAATAAGGTCACATTTGGCATAAATCTCTTGACCAATATCAGTCAGGGTCGTCTTTCTCTTTTCACGGTTTAAGAGCTTCACACCAAGCTGATCTTCTAATAGGGCCACTGTTTTACTAATCGAAGGTTGCTGGACGTAGAGCTTCTTAGATGCCTTTGTGAAGCCTCCATACTTGGCGACATAGTAGAAATGTTTCAAATGACCTAATTCCATAGGATTTCCTATTATTCATATTAGGAATGATAATTATATTTATTATATATTATATCTATTGAGTGGTTTCAACTATAAATACTTCAACTTGTAACTAATAGGAGAGTTTATGAAGTTTTTGGCCGCTTTATTTATTGTAAATTTAATAACTTTTACGAATGCATATGCATCAGGCTGTTTTGGTTATAATGAGTATGTAACTTCAGTTAGACCAGGGTATCTCATAACGGCCAAAGTCTATCGTGAAAGCCTGCAGATCAAGAGCGTCTACACTAATATTTCAAATATCGTATTTTGGGCACAAGTTAATGATGAAAAGGTCTTCTTTCAGTCGAAATTTATGGAGCCTTCGCTAGCGCAAAAAGCTTATGATTTCATCACTAACAGATTAAATGAATCACTGGAGTTGATTGCACAATTTAATGAAGTAGAATTTGAAATCTATGATGACTGTGATGATTACCGCGAATATGTCACACGAAACCAATACGTAATGAATATAGATTTCAATGGATATACTGCCATTGAGTTTAAGAATTTGTAGGGGAGACAGGCCGTTAAATATATAGACATAGCTAAAAACATTACAAATATGGCCTTTGGTCAGACTACGAGAAATATCGTTCGATTGATGTGTGTAAGTAGAAAGAAATTAAATTTTAAACGATATATTTAAGGCAGAGATTTTTCTCTGCTTTTTTTATCACTAATAAAGCGCTCTTGGTAAGGAGAGTGGTCGTATATTAATTAAACAACACCAGTAAAAGCTTCAATAGATATCATTGTAATCAAGTAATACGCTATTATTTAACAAAATTGAGGAAGTTATATGTCTAAGTTGTTAAAAATTCTACCATTACTTACGCTTGCTATTTTAAGTACTGGCTGTGGAAAAGATAGCGTCAATACTAATTTAAATCAAATTATTGCAGGTAATAGTGTTATAGGTAAGGATGATAGAAGAGTAAGTGCAAATAATCTCCCCCGCAGTTTAAGCAATAGAGTTGGCCAGTTAGTTTCAACAATTCCCTTAAGGAATTCTATTAGTACTTCTACTTGTACAGGTTCTCTCATTGCAGATGATTATGTTATTACGGCCGCTCATTGTATTATGAGTCTGAAAATATACATTAAAACTGATACTATTTTTTATCCTGGGCAGCTAACGAGTGAAAGTACGCCCGAAGGTGGCTTCATTGTTACTCAAGCCTATATTCTAAAGGAATATTTCGAAGAAGATTTAGAAACAGTAGATCCTAATACTGATATTGCGATCTTAAAAATCAAAAAGAATTCTCGGGGTGAATCTGCTGGTAGACTGCTTGGTGAATTTCAGATGACAGCTGATGGACCCACAAAAAAGACTGATGAAATTCTGACAATTGGTTATCCTGGTGATCTAATAATAGGAACTCAGTACTTTCAAAAAGATTGTAAGGTTAATAATCGTTTCTTTAATAGAAGTAGTATTAAGTTTGAGTGTGATACTTATTTAGGTCAATCTGGAGGGCCACTTCTTAGATATAACCAAAATTCTCATGATTATGAAGTATTTGGTATCGTTAGCTCAGAGTTGCCTTCGATTAATCTTGGTGCAAAGATCACAAACTCTAGACTCGAAGACTTTCAAACAATCATAAATGGTGGAGTTCCTGATAAAAAATGGATGAAATTCACTATCAAAGGAAAGTAATTATTATAGGCCGTATTTATCTGCTTCAATAAAAATAGTATCACTCTCTAAATGTTTATCATTAGGAGAGTGTTTCATGAAAATTATGCAATTTTCTGTAGTTACAATTTCATTACTATTTTCGATGCGTATCGTAGCACAAGACAGTTGCTCAAGTGTAAACGAGGTAACACAGGAACAATTTGATTGCTCAATTGAAATCCTTAAAAACACAGCAAGTAACACGAAACTTTCCCAAGTAAAGGCGCTTAATCTTTGCCGAGAATATTCACTAGATATTGAAAATATAAAGTGTGGGGTAGATCTATCACCACGAGATATTAAAGCGGGTATTGAATTATGCTTAAATTACACACGTGATCAACTAGAGTGCGGGAAAGATCTGAATAAAAAAGTTTCAAATTTAAATATCAAAGAAGCTGTAAGCTACTGCGCAAGCGAGAGTCAAGAAGATATAAACTGCTCATTAGATTTATCTGATAATAACTCAATATGGATACCTAATTCATTTAAGGATAATTTAGCAACTTGTAAGAAGTATTCAGGTGAAACAATTGAGTGTGCAGTTACGACGAGCGCACTTCTTTCGACTTACGGTTTTAATTACAATCTAATGTTATGCCATGAGTATGATTATGAAACAGTGAAGTGTGTCGGAAATATCTCTAACGAATCATCATTTGGAAAACTTATTACTCAATTTTTTGATACTGCAGCTCTTTGTAAGTCACAAGGAGAGAAAGTTATCCGCTGTGCAGTTAAATATGCTGAAGATAATTCTTCAGTAACAGATTTAGTTAGTACAAAAAAATTGAAAGAAAATCTGAAGAAAGGGTTTGTTCGATGCAATATGGTTACTCAGGTTCTATGATTAAAGATAAGAAGCTTTTTAAATTTTTGTTAATTACTTTTATTAGTGGTTTTCTTTGTCAGGGATTATTTCTTTATTATAAGAATAGTTTATTCCTAATTATAGCGATGTGGACTCCTGCGATTGGCCTACTGGGACTTGGTGAAGAAGCTAAAGACGTTATTAAAAATCTAAGAGTTTTTTCTTTTAAATATATGGCACTCACGCCTATCGTTGCACTGACGCCATACATCCTGTCACAGCTAAGTTTTTATATGCTTGATTTAGGGTCATGGAATAGCGAAAGCTTTGTTTTGAGTCCCGACTTTTCCAGAATAGCTGAAGTTAAAAAGATTGGTTTAATGCTAGGGACAGGTGAGCAGTCATATTCATTCCTTGCTTTGAATCTATTTATAACAATTCTAATTGGAACTATTCCAACAACAATTATGGCCACTCTTGGAGAAGAGATTGGATGGAGAGGGTATTTACAAGATACTTTAACTAATAAGTACGGCTTTTTAAAGGGAACGCTTCTCGTTGGATTGATTTGGGCATATTGGCATATTCCTGCAAACCTAGGAGGTGTAAATGGTGCAGAGAACGTTTTTCTGACTACTTTTATTACTTTCCCTTTAATTATTATTTTTATGAGCTTTGCCCTGGGGTGGTTTAAAATAAAGTCTAATTCAATTTGGGTTTGTGCTGTTTTACACGGAATAAACAATACGGTCTCAGGTATTTATCTAATAAGGCCATCTAATCCAAAAACTGGTGAGTACATTGAAATGATATTTAGCATTTTGGTTGGGCTAACATTTATAGTTATAACAATTATGCAAAATAAGAAGTCAAGCAAACAATATAGGCAAGGCCAAAGAGTTCAGTTATAGGATTCTGTGGCCTTGCCTATGTTGAGTTAAAAATGCTGAAGATAATTCTTCAGTAACAGATTTAGTTAGTATAACAAGGTTTCAGCTGGTTACAGGTTACTTGAAAAAATAAAAGGTATGCTAAAATTCATAACCTCTCCTTTAACCTAAAGGGCCTCCATAGTTGGAAGCTGAGAAATTCGGTGGACTTCATTTATCTAATTGACTCAGCATAAAATAAGGATTTAAAAATCGAAAGATTGATGATTAATTTAGAAACGAATTAAAACACTCTTTTTTGCCTCTCTTTTACTCTATTGGCAATCTTATCTTTTAGTTCTTGTTCATCCTTAATACTCCATTTATCAAAGTATACCTCATTAGGTGTCGCTCCCTTAAATGCAGAATGAGGGATGTTTAAATTGTGTTCTTTCACATAGTATTTTACTTTCATCTTAAACTTGGAGAGTGACCGTATCTTTTGATAGTAGAGATAGTTATTTTTCATCGATCTGAATAATGACTCTATCATTGAATTTGAAAAACGCATGTCAACCTTTGCGATAACTCGATTGATATTCTTAGCAATTAGTAATTTTTCAACATGTCTATTTACGTTTTCAGGGCCACCATCCATCATTAGGTTTCTATCATTGTAATAGTTATTGAGCTTTTTTTCTGCATCTTTAATTGTTTCGACTGTTGATAGAGCTCCAATAGATTCAGTTATCTTGTAGTTAATGATGTATCTTGAGAAATTATCCATAATAACTTGTAGATATATTGTTTTTCCGTGGATTTTGAATTGTGTAACATCAATATGCCAAATTTGATTTACATAATCGGCCCTGATGCCTTCTTGATATTCTTTCTTGTATTTTGGAAGCTGATTTCATCTCTTGATGCCAAAGACCTTTGCATATTTATACCATGTTTGTTTTGAGCATATAACGTCATCATTTTTAGTGCATGATAGAATAGGCCATGAATAGGGAAGTGCATGTATCTTTGAGACTCTAAATAGTTCTTAAGTTTGTACACTTCTGAGTTTGTTAATTGATTGCTTGTTTTTCGAAGAACGTAGCCGTCCTTATTTAACTTAGGAGAGAATTCACTTCGCCAACGATAGTATGTTGGCTTAGATAAGCCGATTATATTTAAGCAATCTCCAAGCTTGGCATAAGGCAAGGTTTCTTCAATCGCCTTTATCATCTTTTGCCTTTTACTTGAATCTATAACTTTATCAGAGTTTTTATTCAATGGCGCAATTCTCTTTATTTTATTGAGCAATAATCTTAACTGCCTTTCTGTTTCAAGCTGTTTTTTTAACTCACATACCTTATTGAAAAGATCCATTTCTATAGGCGTAATGTCTTCTAGTTCACTGATTTTATTCTGGCTCGACTTAATCCAATGTTTGGCGGTATTTCGAGGGATTTTTAGTGAGGGAAAGAGTCTTATATCTTTTAACTGAGAAATCATAAACTTCACTTTACTTGGATACTTCTTATAAGACATAAACACTCCGGTGAAATTAAACTTATTTATACTAGTTTACGATAAGAAGTTATAACATTCAGGAGATGATACATTATTCGTGTCTTGATAAATTTCGCCACTTACGGTCTTGAAAAATAAGTACGTTAATTAGGTAGAGGATTATGACTACACACATAGGGGACATATTTGCAAAACTGTTTATTTTGGGTTCGAATCCCGCCATCTCCACCAAACGCAAATATTTCTGGTAAAGCTATTATTTCCGGTAGTGCAAGAGTCTTCGGATCATCTAATGTCAGTGGAAGAGCGATTATACGAAATGATGCTAGTGTTTTTGGAAAAGCTGTTATTAAAGATTCTGTTCAGGTCTTAGATTCTTCGAAAGTGTACGGTAATGCTATCGTTGGTGGAGCAACTATTCTAAAGAATAAAATAAGAGTGTATAATAAAACTATAATTAACAAAAAAATGAAAATTTACTCTCAGCAGGGAGATTTGAATGAATAAATTAATAATAGTCAGTTTAGTTGCTTGTTTATGTTCTAGCGTCTATGGACGTGATCTTTTGTATGGAGCTTTTGAGCAAGAGTATTCTGGCAGCATTAAAGCACAAATTGATAAAAATATATCCGAATTCAAGACAAAAGCCGATAAGATAGAGAAGCAATATGAGATATATATTTCTAGCTGCGTGAGTAGTCTGAAAAAAAATCAAAACCTTGAAGAGTATACAGACTGCGAAAGGAGGCAGCGTTATTTATTTAAGAAAAAGTTTGGAGAGAGTCCTGGCTATATCATTTCTAAAATTGATTTGAATATTGAGAATATCTATGTCGCTAATATATTTAAGAGCGCTAAAGGAAAAGAGTCTATTGGGAAACTAGGAATTAAGTTTGAGAAGGAACCTGGTGCAAGGGATGGAGTTCAAGTTAAGATATATGTAAAGCTAAAGGGTGAGCATTTCTCTGATTTTGTGTTTACATATGGAGTAGTAGAAAAGTTTGAAAATGGGCGCGTAAAACTTTTATCAAATCAATCTATGTGGATAAATGTTGATGATGTGAAAGAAGTATTTAAATTTAAAGACGATATATTTAAACTTACAAGGGAAGAGTTGAAAAAGAAGTACACTATTGGAAACAAATGCTTATCATGCCAGAACTCAAAGTATCGATGTATAGATTGTTGTGGAGTATATGATCTTACAGACGATTCTCTGCGTATGGACCATGAGGACGTGGAAGCAGGTGGCTCAGCTAAAATTTTAATAAAAGAATTATTAAATGAGAATGGTGAGTTTGACTGTTCTGTACATTCAACAAATTAAATTTTCTTAGTTTTTTGAGATAGTAGCTCTTGAGCAACTATCTCAAAAAATATAAACTGATGAAAATATGTCTTAATTAAAAACTATAAAGTGTAACAAAACTCTTTTCCTTTTTTAGCATAAGTGGTTAAGGGCCCTTCTCGTCAGGAGCGGTTAACCGTTCTAAATATCTCCATAGAATTAATTCATTCTTAATTAACTTACTAAAACTCAACATTCCTTAAGTTATTCATGGTGAATAACTGTTAAGTATTTTCAGTTATATACACAGGCAATGGTGAATAAAATCACTATTTTCTAGCAAAGGCGACATATACGCGCTACAAAAAATTTTAGGACATAAGAATATAACTAATACTTATATATATTCACTAAATTCTTACATGGCGAAATGTAAGAATTTAGTGAATATATAGATTAAAATCGTGTTGCATTGTGACTAAGCGGTTCTTAAGCGGTTGTAAAATACTTGAGCGTTGATAACTGATTGATATAAATAGGGGAAAATATTTTATATCATATAATATCAGTTATATGGGGTAAGGCCATATTGTAACTTATGATAATGATTATAACCCCAATCTTTGCTGTGTTCACCTAGGCAATTTTTAGCACATAAAACGCGACAACTTGGTCGCGTAATTTATTTGAAGCTCTTAGAATCCATTTTAGAACGTCACTTTTTTCGTATTATTTCTAGCGACAGAAATTTGTTAGTTGATATAACTTCTCACATGCTCTGGCCGCTGAGAAACAATCTGACATTTCACGTGAGATAAACATCTGTGATCCACATGAAACTTGGCCTAGGTCTTCAACGAAGATTTCGTGTGTTTTTTCTTCAACTAAACGGCCTTTGAAATATGCGCTCATTTTTATGATATTTTTGCCCGTGTGTAGCACAGGTTTTTTTCGCAAGTTTTTCTGCCAAAGATTCAGTGATTTTTTGGTACGCTGACTAGTCATATCGTAACGGAGAGTTTTTGATTTTTTTCTGCCTTTTTCGTCCGTGTATGACACGACGATTTTATCGGCCTCTAAATTTTGCCCCACAATGAAGTCTTCAAATCTTACGGGATATAGATGTCGCGTTTTACATCCGAAGGCCTTTACGGCCTGATTTGAGCCGTTGTCGCATTTGATGCCAACACCACCAATTAATGTCGCAGCTTCGTAGGTATTTTGCACCGTATTTTCAAAATTTAGTGCGTATGAGTAACAGCTAAAAATAGCTGACAAAATGATTAGGGAAAGTTTCATGAAAAATCCTTCTTTTATAAAACAATAAGTAAGCAAAAATTATTTCATAAAAGAAGGGGATTTTTCAATCACTATTTTAGACACCAATTACGATATCATCGTCACCAGGTGCTTGTTTGATTTCAAAACATTCGACGCGGTATAGGTGGTCGTTTGACTCTCCTAGCGATTTGCGATTTTTAGCGCGGTCATAATGTCTTTGACTATATAGAACACGGGCCGAAATAGGCCATCTAGCATCTAATATATCAATTGCATGATCATCGGTTTCAACAACAGACCATTTCAAATAGCCATTTCCACCAATAATAACGTTAGAAAAAAGTGCGCGGCCATTGCCATAATCCATTAGCATTTTAAGGTCTGGACCCATGATATTATTATATTGCTCGTGAAATACTGAGTTAATTAGACGTCCAGCATAAGCACGATATGAGACTGGATTGACCTTCTTTTCAAAGATGTCTACTTGGCAACGAAATGCAATGTGATTTGTCGTTCCAAAGTCTACGGTTGCTGCGATTGTTGAAACTGCTGAAATAAGCGTTAATGCAATAGAGATTTTCGTTAAAATCTTCATTTGTCCCCCAACTGTAAATAATATTTAACAATTATTATGCAATTGGAGGCGAACTTTATAGTTAAGAAAACTTAAGATTTACTTATCTGTTGGGTTTAAATTTAGGTATAGATTCCCACGAAATAGGGTCATGGCACCACTAAGCGTATCCCCTACCTGATACTTGCAATTAGTCCCTACGTAGCGTACACCTCTAAGCATAAGCTCACTCTCAGATAGCGGGTTTAAGTAGCTTCCCATCCATACATCGGGGTATTTCGTGCGAATATGACAGCCGAAGTCTGTTGCTATTACTTCGGTAATCTCAGCGACTCCCTGGGCCTCTTCATATTCATAGTCATACTGATACTCGTAGCGCTCGGACTGATATGACTTAAACCAACAATTCGGTCTTGGTTGATTTAAAAGACCAGCTTTTAATGTATCCACGCGGCATTGGCTTTGTGGGTAATCATTAAAGATTGTCACTTTTGAAACATGATCTGACTTAGAATTGATATTGCTTCCAGGATAAATGACAGAAGCATCTCTAATGGCACTTAGGCCTCTTAGGCATAATTTATCTTGTTTGCACTCAAAAAGGTTCTCAGTGCTAATACCGGCCATCTCAAAGTTATCAGAGCTATTTGAGGCAAAGTATTTCTTTAAGCATTCATTAGTCGCAAAATAATCCGATTGGGCCTCACTTGAGTATTTTTGAGTTGGCATCACTTTCGGATGACCACCGATAATATGGCCAACCTCATGACATGCAATAAGGGCAAAAGCATCTTTTGTAAGCTTGTTTTTGCGAACAAACTCCCCGTGAAAACTAAAGCGCACAGATTCAGAGTGTCTCTTATAACCAACTGATGCATTTAGGGTTTTGGATTCCCAATTAATATCGACTTGGCGATTCTTTCCCTGTGGTAATTGCTGGTCGTAGATACTTAGGACACTCTCGATGACCTCACGAAACTCTCCCTCTGAAGTGATCACACTAGAGGCAAGTAAATTAGTTGAAATTAGTGAAGTAAGTGCAAGTAGGATTGTTTTCATTTTATTTATATAGCAGATAATCTGAACGCAATGAGTAATGTTGAAATCTATATATAGTGGTGTACAGATTTTGTTGATCTTAAATAGTGCCTAAAATCCCCTATTTTGACCCTTATATTGACTCAAATTTAACAATATTCGCTATTCCTAAGTCATATTCTTTCCCCTATAATGTGTCTAATTACTTAAAAATGCGAGGAAATATGTCAGTAAACGGCGTACCATTTATTACTTTAAATCGCTTTGAAGACGGGTTTCGTGAAGAATTCCTTTCAGGCGTTGAAACTTTATTTGATAACACACAATTTATCGGTGGACCTCAAGTTAATAAGCTTGAAGAGAAGCTAGCAGCTAAGACTGGAGCTAAGTATTCAGTTGGTTGTGCCAATGGAACAGATGCGATCCAAATTGCTCTAAGAGCAAGTGGCGTTGAAAAGAACGATGTTGTTCTTGTTCCTGATATGACGTTTTGGGCGACTTTTGAGGCCGTTGTAAACGTAGGTGCAAACCCTGCAACAGTAGACGTTAGTCGCGAAACTCTTCACTGGGATAAGGAAACTTTCAAGGAAGCAGTTGAGAAATTTAAGCCAAAGGCCGCTATTCTTGTTCACCTATACGGTTGGGCATGTCCAGATACGATGGAAATCAGACAAATTGCTGAAGAAAATGGCGTTATGCTAATTGAAGACGGTGCTCAGTGCTATGGGACGACAATCAATGGAGAATCGATTCTAGGAACTGCTAAGATCTCAACGACAAGCTTCTACCCTGCAAAGGTTCTTGGGGCCTCTGGAGATGCTGGAGCAATCTTTTCAAACGATGAAACTCTTATCAATACTTGTCGCACGCTAATTAATCATGGGCGTACAAGTCACTATAGCCACGGCCTAATTGGTTGGAACTCAAGAATTGGTGCTTATGAAGCATTATTTCTAAACCTATCGCTTGAGCATATCGATGCTAGACTTGACTCTCGTCGTAAGGCAGTTAAGTACTACCAAGAAAATCTTCAGGGCCTGCCTCTTAAGATGCAATCAGTTCCTTCTCACGTAGGTGAAAACGGTTACTGTAGTGTTGCCCTTATCGAGCCTGTACTTAGAGATGGACTTACAGCTGCTCTTAAAGAAGCAAATGTAGGATTTGGGACAATTTATCCAGGTGCCATGAGCAAGCAAGAAGGTGCTCCTGCACACAGTGTTGGATCAATTGATCACGGTAATGCCGATTATATTAGTAAAGCAGTTTTAAACCTGCCATGTTTCGCCTATATCACGGAAGAAGAATGCGAGTACGTTTGCCAAGTTGTAAAAAATTATTTTTCAAAATAATCATACTAGGGGCCGTTATTGCGGCCCCTGCTTTTTCTAATGGGAGAACCGAAAGGATCAACGAATTAGAAAGGCAAAGAAGTAAGAGGCCAGCACCTACTAATCAAGTAGGTCTTGGAACAAGTTTCTCTTCTTCACTCTATAAAGTTGGAGATAAATTCGACATTCCTGTCGTTCCTTCAATCAATTACAATTATAAGAGATTTTCATTTCGCGGAATCGCGGCAAGCTTTCGTTTATTTCCCCTGACAAGCCTAACCCTAACTCCAGACTTCAACAAAGTCGAGGCCGAGGCCGGAACATATAACGATGGGCTAAAAGAGCGTGATCGTTCTCTTGATCTAGGTCTAACATTCATTCTGCCATCTAAGTGGTTTATGACAAGATTTAGCTATACTCACGATATCAGTGGGCGCTCAGAGGCCAGCAAGTACTACGTATCAGTCTCTAAGGCATTTCCAATTGAGCCTTGGAAAGGTGAAAAGATTGTCCTTATTCCAGGTATCACATACTCTCAGTACAGTGATAATTGGAGCCGTTACTATTTTGGTGTCTCGAGTGCTGAAGCACGCGCAGATCGCCCTGAATATACTCCAGAGGCCTCTCATCAGCTAAGTGCTAGGCTTATTGTAAATTACCCTATTGGCAAGAAATACGTGCTTAATAGCTTCTATTCGTACACGAAGTA
Source organism: Halobacteriovorax sp. CON-3 (assembly GCF_043196995.1). Lineage (NCBI taxonomy): Bacteria > Pseudomonadati > Bdellovibrionota > Bacteriovoracia > Bacteriovoracales > Halobacteriovoraceae > Halobacteriovorax > Halobacteriovorax sp. CON-3. The sequence continues at coordinate 339,903 of NZ_JBEBNA010000001.1, read as the reverse complement.
TTCTTCTGCAGTAGAAGATAGCCCCTTAACGAAAAGAGGCTATCGTGAAAGTATTTTTCTCGGTCTAAATTATATTCTTGGAGAGTCTACTCGCTAGATACTTAAATCTAGTCAAGAAACTCGAAGGCCTTCTGTGCAAAGAGTGCATCAGGTAGGATATAAAGCGTCCAGTCTGTGATATCACCATTAATAATCTTAAGGTTATTCTTCTTATAACGTTTATTATATAAGCGGTAGTATGGCCCAATAAAACGCTCATCAAGTTCAGCTAAAACCCTGTGTGCATTATCTGCATAAGAGCTAACGCTACTTGGGTGCTTAAGATCACTTATTCTCGTTAAGGCGTCTCTTAAGACCTTTGCAGCAGTTGCAATTTGCATAAGCTCGGCACCTGTTGTTGAGTAATTATCTGCATGAGTGTCCTCGTCATTTAAGACTGAAAGTGCATTGTAGCTATTAATAACCTTCATAAGACGATGCTTTAGTGAAAGCTTTGTGATGTCACTATTATAAAAGAGACGATCATATGCCATTAAGAAATCAGCTGGCGTCTTAAGCTTTCCATCTTTCACAGATTGAGAGATCTCATTGGCCTCTTTCATGATCAGGTAAAGCTCATGCTTATCAACTGTTGATGGATTAAAGACCATCTTAAAATCAAAGTTTATTGTCTCACTTGGGTAATCGATCCCAATACCAATCTTGCGTCCTCTAAAGTCTTGATCTTGCACAAGAAGAAGATCCCATACAGGGCCTGCAAGGCGTGGATTTAGTTGTAGTAAGATATCTTTTTTCGTCGTAAAGACTTTTAGATAATTATTAAGAGCGAAACCTGCAAGAGTTGCATTTCCATTTCTTTCATCTGTAGGGTTTAGCATTGGGCCTGCAATCTTTAGAACAAGCTTTTTAAGATTTGAGCCTACGATACCATTCTTTAGATTCACATCCCCTATCATGGCATTTAAAATTGATCCAAATAGTCCAGCATTCTTGGCCGTGCGACCAATTGATTCAAGCTCAATCTTAAGGAGTGTATTACCTAAAAAGATCTCATCTTCATTCTTTTCAAGAAGATCCTTCTTATAATCCTTTAAGGCCACAGCATGAAGCTTGATTCTGGCACTAATTGATGAGCGGTTATTTTCAATAACATAATTCTTGTCTTCGTTGCCAAAGATATTATTAAAGACTCTTGCACCAAACCAGCGCTTCTTCTTTTCAACTTGATTAAGGGCGATTGATAAGTATAGCTGATTATCTCCCTGTGATCTTACCGTTAGATCCTCAAGGATATTTACGCTTCCTTCTTCAAGGGCAGAAAGTTGTGCCTTTGCATCCTTCACTTGTGGCGCAATAGAGGCCGTAAGAATTGAGTTAACCATTGATTCAAATTCTCTAAGATTGATCTTAAATGAATAATCAGTAGGGCCTTCGTTATTTAGGTCACCTGTCGTTCCCACAAAGTTTAGGCTATCTTTCTTTTCTGGACGACTATAGATATGAGATAAGAAATCCTTTGTTCTCACACCGTGTCCAATGGCCAGATCAATATAGGTCTTATCCATTAATTTATCGAAGATCGGCTCAATATTCCAAACTTGAACATTATTTTGAGCATAGAGAATCTTTTCACTTAGAATTGTTGGGTCTAAGTTAATCTGAAGTCTTCCTGTGCGACGATCGATTCCTAAAATATTATTAAAGAACTCCACAAGATTCTCTTCAGTCATCTCTTCAGGAATCGAATTAAATGGACTTTGAAGATCAAGCTTTTTAACAGCAATGATTTGTTCTTCAGTCTTTACTGTCTGAGTACGCTGAAAGTTTTCTTTGAAGCTTTCTAACTTTTCAATAAGCTTTCTTTTTACTTCGGCCTCATCAACAACCACTTCGTCTTCTTTCGTCGCAAGTGGATCACTAATCAGGTAAGTCTTTAGGATATTTGCTGTTGCAAGCTTCGTAAATTCTTCAAGAAAGTATCCCTTGTCTGTCTTAGGCGTTAGATGGATACGCCCTTGACCGCTACCAAGAGTTGCATCCTTAATATCAAGCTCTAGAACACCTTTATCTCTCATATACGTATAAAGAGAAATCTCAAATGGAACAGAGTCTCCATAAGTTTTGCTATCTAGGCGAATATCTGGATTATTAAAGTCAATTCCTTCACCTTCAAGTCCCATTTCAAATAATGAATTAAGTTCAAGATTCACACGTCCTCTTAAGATTACTCCAGGTAAATGAGGAGCAAGAACGACATCTAATTCTTTAAATAGTGGCTCTTTATCAATCAGTTTGAAGTCGCGGAAGAAATTAGTAAATTGTGAGACAGCATTTTGTGAGATACGAGAGTTCACAAATGGCATCTCTGGGCCTTTGCGTCCTCCATTTCGAGTTTCCATATCCACAACGTGTCTAAGCTTTAGATCCGCAATAGAAACCCTTAGAAACTCATCAGCTTGCTCAAAGAATTTAATATTAGCAAGCTGTGGCTCATCAATAAAATAGAGATCCTTAAGGCTTAGTGCTTTTCTCGCCTTTGCAATAGATGTTTTTAGTATCTCATTAATGATCATTCTTTCGCGATCATTCCAATTATAGATTCCTGTTGCCTCTAAAAATCTTGAATGCATTTTGGAGAGTCTAAGCTCTGTCTCTGCATTAAAACCATATGTCTTATATTCTTGTTCACGAAGTTTTTTAAGCTCATCAGCAGCAACTTTTCCTTCTGCCTTAACGCCTTTAATATAACTTAGCGAAGGGTTACCAATTCCACCTTCAATTAAGAAAGATGCCCCTTGCTTTGTTCCTTTTAATTTCTTTGGCCCAATATACCAAACCTGAAGATTCTCAAGGTCGCGGTAACGAGTCAGGCCGGAGAGTTTCATAAAGTTAAAACGCAGACGTACTCGGTTATCTTTTAAAACGATTTCTTCGTTATCAAATAAATCTTTAATGACTTTAGAAAGATCTTCATCAGAATAATCTGTTGGGGCCTTATCGTCGGCCATAAAGTAATTAAGCAGGCTTCGGTTTCTTAAAAGTGCCGCCGTCACATTTGTTACAATATGCATACCATTTGTATAATCAACATCATCTAAGACAAATTTTTCAATACTGAGCTCAACATATTGGCCACGTACATATGGAGGAAATCCTAGAACGAGTGAGATTGAATGTTCATTTAAGAGCTTATCACCGGCCTTGTCTTCCATTGATAAGAGCATTGAGTCTGGAATAATCACAGTGGCATCAAGGTGAAATGTGCGATTAATTGGATCGAGATCGATCTTCGTAATTTCTTTAAAGCTTCCTTTTCCATCACCAACAAGCAGATCTTGTAAATCATAGCGCAGAAACTTAAGAGGCCACTTAAGTGAAACCAGTGCTTCTTCATTTCCCCATTCTTCATCGGCGCGGGAATTGATCGGTCCACTGTGCATTGGCCTGGCCAGCACTTGTGTCGAAAAAATAGTCACTGTCAAAAGAATTGCTAGTAGAAATTTAGATTTAAACACCTTATACCTCTCTCAATGATTTCTTAGGGGTATATGATGCAACTAGAGTGCCAACTTTATTAATTTAGGTCATTGAGAAAATAAGCTGGAACTTCACGTATTGGCATACCACCAGCAAAGCCGCCCTTACTCATGCATTGAGGGTCCTGTGAGTCTTGTGAGCAGCGATTATAGCGTATACAATTATTTTCATTATCTCTTGTAAGAGACCAGCCTGAACCGAATGTGTGAACTCCAATAACAGCATTTTGCTCAACACTATAAATGGCAGAGCCTGAGTTTCCACCAAAGACATCGAGATTATACTCTAAGGTTTGGCCGTTATCGTATTCAACTTGCCCTTGATCGACTAATTTTAAAGGAGCACCAAGAGGACTGCCAGCAGTTAAAAGCTTTTCCCCTTCTTGGAAATGATTTGAAAGCTTTAAGGGATTCACATCCTCTACGGCCTCTTTTAATTTAATAATAGCGACATCCGCTTCTTCTTCCACATCAAAGAGAATATGAGTTACCTTTTCACACTCATAAACCTTCTTGTAATTCGAGTTTCCATTTGTGTAGTCAAAAACGAAAACAAAGTTTTCGCAAAAATTATACTGATCACCTTCGTTTAGAAAAACACAGTGGCCAGCGGTCATCATCTTATCTTTAGAAATTAGAAAGGAGCTACATTCTCCAATTGAGTTTTGTTTGGCAAATCTTTCATAGGCACATAAGTTTGAGCGCTCTTGAATGCTCTCAAAGCGTCCCAAGTTATCTTTATGAATTATGGCCGCTGTGGCATCTGAGACTATACTCTTACTTACTTCACGGCGATTATCTTTACCGTAAATCATCTTATTTGACGTTATGGTAACAAGATCGCGATCTTGATTATGACAAGATAAGAATATGGTTAAAAAGCATAAGCTTAGGATTAATCTCATATCGCTCAATATAGATTCCTTTGCCTTAATTATGGTTAATTTTGTAAACTCGTAATGGGCCGTAAAGTAATTGGCCATTTATGTCATTTTGTGGAAAAATTTTAAATAAGTTTTATTACTCAATTATCATAGGGAATGATATGGATATTTCTGTATTTCTTGCGCAAACTGTAGATATCCTCTGGGGCCTACCATTAGTGATGTTGCTTGTTGGTGGTGGTTTATATCTTGTGGCCATCTCTCGCTTTAAAATGCTTGCCGGCTTCATGCATGCGCTAAAGCTTATTGCAGGAAAGTATCACCACGCTCATGATGATGAGAGTAAAGGACAGATTTCACACTTTAAGGCCCTGACAAATGCCCTGGCCTCTACGGTAGGTATGGGAAATGTTGCAGGTGTTGCTGTGGCCATTTCTCAAGGTGGACCTGGAGCGATCTTTTGGATGTGGGTTGGTGCACTTATTGGGATGAATACGAAATTCTTTGAGTGTACCCTATCAGTTATGTATCGAAAAAATGACCACCACGGTGAAATCCAAGGTGGACCGATGTATACGATTATAGAGGCCCTTCCAAAGTATATGCACTTTTTGGCCTACTTCTTTGCCCTGGCCGGCCTAATTGGTACCCTTGGTATTTTTAACACCAATCAAATGGCAACCTTCATTGAAAGCAATTACAGTATCCCAACTTATATAACTGGGATTGCAGCTGCACTCTTGATCATCTACATCCTTATGGGTGGTGTTCGAAGAATTGGAGGGGCGACTTCTAAAATTGTTCCCGCGATGTGCTTGCTCTATGTTGGTTGTGCTGTTGCCATTATTTTCATGAATCTTTCAAGTGTTATGGATGTATTCTATCTCATATTTAATGAGGCCATCAATGGACGAGCTGCCGCAGGAGGAGTTTCAGGACTGGCCGTTGTACACATCTTTAAGACAGGTATTAAAAGAGCAACTTACTCAAATGAGGCCGGTGTAGGTTCAGCACCTTTGGCCCACGGAAATGCTAAAACAAGCGAGCCAGTGGCCGAAGGACTCGTGGCAATGATTGGCCCATTTATTGATACCATTATCGTTTGTACGATGACTTCAATCGTAATCTTAAGCTCACTTACTCCACAAGAATTGCAAGAATCAAATGGCGTTCTTATCACTCAAATGGCCTTTGTGAAGAATTTTGGTGTCATGGGATCTCACTTACTAGGTTTATCAATTATCCTCTTTGCCCTTTCGACTATTATCGGATGCTCAAATTATTGTGAGAAGTGTTGGGATTTCCTCTTTGGTGGAGTGCCTCTCTTAGGTGCAAGATTAACCTTCGCAATCTTTTATGCTTCAACAGTACTTCTAGGAGCAATCTCTGCTCCAGATGATATGGTCAATGCGATGGATATTGGCTTTGCCCTTATGGCCATTCCAAATATGATTGCCACAATTTGGTTGGCACCAAAGGTTAAGCATAAGATGGATGATTATTTTGCCAAGTATATTGGAAAGAAAGCTTAATTATCTTCTTAGAGTGTGTTGTTCGCCATATATCTCAGCACACTCTCCAGTGGCCTCAATACTTCGAATTGTTCGACTCCACTTGTTTTCAAATGGAATATCACGGCAGTCATTATGACTAACAGTTCTTCGCATAATGGCCCTGATTGTTCCCTTACAATTATCTGCTTCGATAAAGAAGCCAGTGGAAAAGAATGTATCGATTTCTTCAATGACATTGATATTAATTTTTTTCTTGATACGCTTTTCAAGAAAATCATTCACCTCTTCTAAGCAAAGATTATCATTCTTAAGTGGAATTCTTTCTTTATCAAAACCTAGTTCAACGATCTCTTGCCCTTGTGGGTCCTCAGGCATCTTCTTAGAAATTTCATACTTATCCTGTGTTGAAAGATCGTGATAGCCTCTAATATGGTTCCAGCCATAGCCCCAAGCATAGCCTGTGTGAAATGATGGATTACCACCAATATAGACTGCAACCTGCATGGCCTTACCAAAAATACTCGAGAATACATCTGAAACACATTGCTTGAGCTCTTCGTCGGCCTTTATTTTTTCCATTAGAGTTCCACCCATCCAGTAACTAACATCATGCTCGACACAGCAGTGTTGCCACAGTTTAGGAGCATTAAATGTTCCCTGAGGTGAAATTGATGAGCAACCATCTGTTTGAAATGGCCTTAGGTAATTATCAACGTTTCTCTTTGACAACACTCCATTATCAAAATCAAGCAGGCCATACTCCTGAGCATAGGAATAATTCACACTGAAAATTGAGAATAGAATAAGTAGTAATAAGAAACGCATAGGCCAAATATAACAAAACCTAGCGTTCTTCTTGAAGATTCTAACATTTCTACATAGGTGTAAAAAAATGAGTCACTAGTTACGATAGAGGCTATGAGGCTTGGGCTTTCGTTTCTCTTGTTGTTTTTCTGATGCCGACGCAGGTTCGCGATCGAGCTTATCGCGCTCTATAATCATATAAGTAATCATGGCCACCCATAAGATGATGGCCACGACTGATAGGATAGTATTTCTGATCTTAAAAAAATTCTTATAAACCATAACACCACCTATTTCATTGAGATCACTTTTGGCTCAACAGGCTCTATTCCTGGAACCTTCCATTTTAAATCGAGAATCTCTTTTGATGGAATATATAATCTCATAATGACATAGAAATTCCCTTTTGGAGTTGCCAGCCAATTGGCCTTCTGCTTTTCATCCATAGGCATACGATTTGAAAGATATAAGTCAAACGACCCATCAGATTTCTTAGTTAGATTACTGCTATTATTTAATGAGTAACGTTCGAGATCATTCTTAATGAGCATTTTGCTAACGCTATCATATACTGTGACAGACCAGAATGCTCCAACCTTAGGCTCACTCTTAAAGCGAATTCGATACATTTTAGAACCAGTAAGTTTATTACCCTTTATGTCGACCTCTGCCAGCGGATATAAGGCCTCTTTCTCACCTTGTCCACCTAGGTATGGATGGGAAACCATCGAGCGTAGCGCATAATCATCCCCAAAGTTATCGAGACCAAAGACATAGCTCCAACCATTGGCAAATTTCGTATTAGCAGGATTTCTGATTTGTGCGGCCGCGACTTGAGGGCCATCATTTAACACTTGCACTAGGACATCTTGAACGGCCTGTGACAGCATCTCTTTCTTAAAACCGTCCTTAGTAAGACCAATCTTTTTAAATTGTCCAAATAGGGCCTTCTCTTTATCACTAACAGGATTTACCTTTAGATACTCTCCAAGCTCTTGAAAGAATCTTAGCGGATCACTATCACTTCCAATACGCTTTTCCAGCGGATAAATACGCACTCGCTTTTTATTTCCCAAGTATTCATCTAGTTCAGTAAGCTTATAATTATCTTGAATCTTATGAACCTCTGCAAGTTCCTTATCCATATCATCTGACTTCAAAATCTGTGTGCGTCCCCAAAGCCAAACTTTAGATGTTGGTGACTCAATGATTGTGAGCCCTGAAAGGCCTTTGTTGTTCTTGTACATCTCACTGGTATTTGGCGCTACAATTAAGTACTTCTGTGCATTCGTCCCGGTTGTTCTCGTCCCTACATACTTTATTAAGTTATGCCACATATCGAAGACATCAATCACATAGTAGCGGTCCTTGATTGCTGGAACAGAAAGAACCATTGGCGACTGATTTAAGTCTAGGACAGCACTTGAATAAAGTGTGTCTTGATTGGCCGTTGGCATATCTGTATCATTTGGCCCAGGCAAGCGTCTCGAGTGGCCGAATTCGTTTAATGGAGCACGGTAACTTGTCTCTGACTGCTTCTGAGTGACGTCTGTATAAGTGCGCGCGATATTTTCCATTCTCACAAGTGTTGAACCCCAAAGATAAGCATTTAAACCAAGTGAATAGGCCTCTTTTAAAAGTGGGTCATCTTTAACCGGAACAGAAGCAATTGATCTCTCGCCACCACCACGTTCCTTTCCGTAGTAGATTTTATCAATGGCCGCTTGAGAAAGATGCGTTCGATAACTTTCAGGAGTATTTGTTTGTACAAGATAAGTAACAGTCGATATCCAAGAGATAGCAAGGACTACCCCTAAGGCAGGAAAAAGATACTTTTGATAACTTGATTTGCTCATCGCTATTTCCTCGTTTTATTGTGTGCTTAGTCACAATATAGCGCAAGGAAGATAGCGATGAACTTAATAATCGTGAATTAAAGTTAAAAACTTAAAGTGTAAGACGCCTTCCATAACCAGCTCCAGGATACTCTCTCTTATTGGCACCTGGTTGTGCATAACCATTAATTAAAACTCTTCGAGGTGAATCTGTTTTATTAAGTGATGATGAGTGAAATGTATATGGCCCAAAGAAGGCAACATCTCCGGCCTTAAGTTTAAGATCAATAGCTGGAAGTTTTTCAAGAAGTTCATCAATAATACTTGGGTTTTCTTTGTAATTAAGATGACCTTGAAGATGTGATTTTGGGATGAACTTAAGAGGCCCATTGAGAGAATTCATATCATCAATGGCCATAACAGTTTGAACGTAGCTTCCACGCCCATCGACATCTTCCCACATCTCCGTACCATAACGACGATGTTCACTATCTTGATGCCACTTGAATTCGACAATTTGTCCCGGTAACTTAAAGTGTGCCTGATTAATAAGCTGAACCATTTCGTTTGATTCTAAAATCTTACTCACAACACTTAAGATTTTCTTGTCAGCACCAATATCAAGAAGATGTTCATCATAACCACCACACCAAACGATACGGTTTAGAGCACTCTTATCAAAAACGAATTGTGCTAGCTTTAGCATCTGCGTTTCATCAATCGTTTGCGATGCCTCGTATAGGTTATCAAAAGAGCGCTTGATGCGTTTTATCTCAGTGTAATCAAAAAGGCCTTCGACAATGCAAAAGCCATTTTCATAAAAATCTTTAACTAATTTATTATAATCTAATTCCATAAATCTATTATAGCACGATATTAAGCATTCTTCTTAATGGCTCTGCTGCTCCCCAAAGAAGTTGGTCACCACTTGTAAAGATATTTAGGTACTCATCTCCCATGTGCATCTTACGAACTCGGCCAACCGTCGTTTTAAGCGTTCCTGAAACATAGCGTGGATTAAGCTTTTCACGAGTGGCCTCAGGTGTGTTTTCAACAAACTCAGTATACTCTGAGAAGTTCTTTATCATATCCTCAATTGTTTTTAGATCAACAGACTTATTAAGCTTAACTGTTAGAGCTTGAGAATGAGATCTCAATGCACCAACTCTTACACATGTTCCATCAATAGGAATTGGATTCTCTGATCGTCCAAGAATCTTATTTGTTTCACTAAATGCTTTCCATTCTTCGCGTGTCTGGCCATCTTCGACAGCACTGTCAATCCAAGGGATTAAGTTAAGTGCTAGAGGCACACCAAAGCAATCACTATCAAGCTCATTACTTTTTAAAAGATTTGAGATATTTTGATCGAGTTGTAGAATTGGCCCATCCATTAGAGGCTTGGCCATATTTCCAATGACTTCCATTTGAGTTAGAAGCTCTTTCATATGGCGAGCGCCACCACCTGAAGCTGCTTGATAAGACATTGTACTCATCCATTCAACAAGGCCTTCCTGGAAGAGACTTCCAATTCCCATAAGCATTAAACTAACGGTACAGTTTCCGCCTACGAAGTTTTTAATTCCATCGTTAAGGGCCTTATCAATTATATCGCGGTTTACTGGATCAAGAATGATTAGAGAGTCATCATCCATTCTCTTTGCCGAAGCGGCATCAATCCAAAAGCCTGGCCAATTTACCTTTTCTAGCTCTGGGCGTACTTGCTTTGTATAATCACCACCTTGGCAAGAGATGATAATATCCATATCTGCAAGCTCAGAGATATTATTTGCATCCTTAAGAGTGTGGGTCGCATTGTAAAGAAGTGGCCCAGCTTGTCCTGCTTGAGAAGTTGAAAAGAAATAAGGATCAATCTTGGCAAAGTCTCCCTCGCTCTCCATTCGTTCTAAAAGAACTGAACCTACCATTCCACGCCAACCAATAATTCCTACTTTTTTCATATGTATCTCCACAGGCTACGGCCTTTTTTATTTAATTATGGCCAAAATTATAAATGTATAGACATCAATGTGTCTATCCACTACAATTAATTTCAATTGAAGAGGCGCAGTGTTCAGAGCGTGTTGATAAGGGTGCACAACTATTTTAGTCCGTTATCAGTCAACACAATGGGGATATTGCCGAAATAAGGCCTGAGTGTGCAGCTCGTCTTATTGGTCACTAAGGGAGAAGCCTTAGGACTGTCATATAGTAAATTTTAATTAACGAAATTAGGATTTAGTTATGTGGAGAGCTTCAAATGCAAATGTTAGCTTATTTCTTTTAGCTAGATGTTTTTTGCATTTCTTTATTCTCCTACATACAATTATCTTAATTTTAAAACTTTAAACGTTTTTACTTTGGAGACTTATGTCAACTCAAACAAATGAAGTTATTGTTGCGAAATTTGGTGGATCATCCATGGCAAATCTAGAGGCCATGACTCGTAGTGCACAGATTAGTGTCAATAAAGGCGCCAATATGGTCGTCGTTTCGGCCGTCTACGGTGTTACGAACCTGCTTGTGGAGATCTCCAAGAAAGCACCTGCTGGTGACGAGGCCCGAGTTAATGAGTTGATTCACGAAATTGAAAATAAGCATCGTGAAATCCTCCAAGAAATGCAAGCTTCAGAGAGCCTAAGAGATGACGTTACCCAACTTCTTTCAGAAGTGAATATGATCGCCAAGGGAATGCTTCTTTTAAGAGAATGTTCAGATCGCGCTTATGACTCACTTGTTAGTCTTGGTGAGCGACTTTCTTCCCTTGTCTTCAGCGAAGTTCTCGCTCGTATTAATGAACAGTCAGCTTCAAATAAGAAAGTTGAATTATTTGATATTCGCCAAGTCCTTGTAACGGATGATAGCTTTACAAAGGCCTCTCCTGATATTGAGGCGACAAGGGCCCGTGCAGACCAGTTATTGGTAAACGCAAAATATGGCGATATTGTCTATGTTTCACAGGGATTCATTGGCGCAACTAGTGAAGGTCTAACAACAACTTTAGGACGTGGTGGTTCCGATTATTCAGCGGCCCTCGTTGCAGAGGCCATGGGTGCTGACACTCTTCAAATTTGGACAGATGTTGCAGGTATTGCAACAACAGATCCACGAATTGTTAAAGAAGCAAAACTTTTAAACGAAATAACATTTTCTGAAGCGGCCGAGCTGGCAACTTTTGGTGCAAAAATACTTCATCCAACGACCTTAACTCCGGCCTTACGTGCTGGGATTAAGGTCTTTGTTGGATCGAGCTATGAACCTAATGAACCAGGTACATGGATTAAAGCTCAGACTCAGTCTGCGCCGTTAATTCGTGCCATGGCCTTAAGGCGTGAGCAAAGCCTGGTCACATTATCAACGCCAAAAATGCTTCAAGCACATGGCTTCTTATTTGAAATTTTTAAGATCTTTAACGAATTTAAAGTCAGTATTGATTCAATCACAACTTCAGAAATTTCAGTTGCACTTACTTTAGATGATAGTGCTTTATTAAATAAGAAGATTATTGATCGTTTATCCCAGCTTTGTAGCGTAAAAGTAGAAAAGGACTTAACATTAGTAAGTCTTATTGGAAATGAAATCAATCACACACCAAATATTGCAGCACGAATTTTTAACGCAATTGATGGAATTAATGTTCGTATGATTTGCTTAGGTGCCAGTAAGCATAATTTTTGTTTCTTAGTAGGTAAGAATGATGCTGACGAAACAATTCAAAGATTACACAAGGAATTCATTTAATGAAAATTGCACTTTTAGGAAAAGGAAAAACTGGCTCAAAAGTTATTGAACTATGTAAATCACCAGAATATTCGCATATTGAATTAGAAGTTTTTGACTCAAAAAATCCTTTAAAGAATGAAGATCTTAATAGATTTGATATGGTCCTCTCTTTTTTGAATGGTGATGTATTTTTAGAGCACTATTTCAAATTATTAAGCGAGTCAGGAATCTGCGTAGTAACTGGTTCTACTGGTTTTGCATGGACTACTGAGTTAGTTAGCAAGATAAAAGCTCCTTGGATTAAGGCCACAAACTTTAGCCTAGGCATGAATTTAGCAAAAGAGATGATTCGTATTGCGGCCAAGGCACAAGCTCTCTTTCCTGCTAGTGATCTCAAGTATGAAATCCATGAAGTTCATCATACAAAGAAATTAGATGCTCCTAGTGGTACTGCCCTTTCATGGCAAGAATGGTTAGAAAAAGACTCAACTATTACCAGTGAAAGAACTGGAGATATTATTGGAATTCACGAATTAAAGATTGATACTCCAAATGAATATATTACAATTAAACACGAAGCTAAGGATCGTAAAATTTTTGCAGCAGGAGCTCTTTGGGCCTGTGAGCGCGTAAAAAATCTTAGTCCAGGACTACACGACTTTAGTGACATTGCACTACAAGTAATTAGAAAAAGTTAAAAAGAAAACGAAATTAAGGAGCTATTTTAATGGCAAATCATGACTATATTAATTCAACACCTCTGTGGACAGCGGTCATCACTCCCCTAAACTCAGATCTTACAATTGATCTTGACTCGTTAGAGTCGATTTTAAGGGAACAAGAAGCTGCAGGAAATGGGATCCTAATTCTTGGATCAACTGGAGAGGCCTTAAACCTAAACCTTGAAGAAAGAAAGAATATCTTAAACTTCGTTATTGATCTTGATCTTAAGGTGCCATTAATGTGCGGTGTTGGTGGTATCAATCTTACTGAAACATGTGAGTGGGTTTCGTACTTAGATGGACTAAGTATTGACGCCTATCTTATGGTGACTCCTCTTTATGCTAAACCTGGAGCAGAAGGCCAGTATGAGTGGTTTAAAACCCTCATGGACGTCTCAAATAAACCAGTAATGCTCTACAATGTTCCTTCTCGCGCAGGGATTGAATTATCATTTGCGGCCGTTAAACGCCTAAATAAACACAAGCAATTTTGGGCCATTAAAGAAGCGAGTGGAAGCCCAGAGAAATTTGCAAAGTATATTGAAGCAGCTGGTGAGCTAGGGCGAGTTTATAGTGGTGATGATGGAATGTTACCTGAATTTGCACCTCTAGGGGCCAAAGGACTCGTTTCTGTCGCTTCAAATCCATGGCCTGCCCAAACACATGCATACACGGTTGCTTGCTTAGGCGGCGAACTAAGTGAAGAAGAAACTAAAATGTGGGTCGAATCAAGCAACGCTATGTTTGTTGCTTCAAATCCAGTACCTGCTAAATGGTTAATGAAAGAAAATGGACAAATCAAAGACGCAAGTCTTCGCCCACCACTTTCAATCAAAGATATGAAATTAGAAACTAATGTTTTAAACGCAAATAAAAATATTCAAAGTTGGAGAAAGTAATAATGACTGTAGACGAAATTTTAGCAGGACTTGAAAGTGGAACTTTAAGATCAGCATCTAAAGTTGATGGCAAATGGGTTGCTAACACTGAAGTAAAACAAATGATCCTTGAGGTTTTTAAGGCCGGAAAAAATGTTGAGCAATCAGAATTTGGTTGGCCAGGATTTGTCGACAAACACAATATCCCTGCTCAAAAATTTAGCGAAGATCGCGGTGTTCGCATGGTTCCAGGTGGATCAAGTGTTCGTCGTGGTGCCTATGTTTCAAGTGGTGTGATTATTATGCCTCCTGCTTATATCAATATTGGTGCATACGTTGATGAAGGGACAATGGTCGACTCTCACGCACTTGTGGGCTCATGTGCACAGATTGGTAAGAATGTTCACCTAAGTGCCGGTGTACAAATTGGTGGTGTTTTAGAACCTATTGGACTTGCTCCAGTAATCATTGAAGATGACGCTTTTATTGGTGCTGGTGCCGTTATCGTTGAAGGAATCCAAGTTCTTAAACGCGCTGTTATTGCTCCAGGAGTAATTCTTTCTAAAGGCGTTCCAGTATATGACTGTGTTAATGAAAGAAGATTAGAACCGGGAGAGCCTATTCCAGAAGGTGCTATCGTTGTTCCAGGAACTCGTCCTGTTAATGAGAAGCTTTCATGGGCAAGGGATATGGGACTATCAATGAATTGTGCCATGATTGTAAAGTACCGTGATGAAAAATCAGATGCCTCACTTGAGCTAGAAGCATTTTTAAGATAAGGCAAAATTTTAATGGAAAAAGTTTTAACGAAGTTAACAAAGAGATTGGATTCATCATTTTACTTTTATGATTTAGATGCCCTAGAAGAGCATCTTCGCTATATCACAAATAATAAGGATGAAAGCATTAAGCTTTACTATGCTTGTAAGGCAAACCCTTTGTCTTCGATTTTAAAACTTATTAGAAACCTTGGAATCGGCGTCGACGTTGCTTCCAAGGGAGAGCTTACCCAAGTTGTGGCCAGTGGTGTGAAGTCATGTGACATCATTTCAACTGGCCCAAGTAAGTCACGTGGCTATATTCGTACGTTACTAGAGCATGAAATTAATTGTGTGGTTGTGGAAAGTATCTATCAACTAAAGTGGTTAAACGAACAGGCCAAAGAGCTTGGGATTAAGGCACGTGCACTTTTAAGGGTACAACTAGAGTGGGATTCACAAGAAAAGTCTGTCCTTGGTGGCGATGAAGTTACGGCCTTTGGCCTAGATGAGGCCACATGGTCGACGATTAATCTTTCAGAGTATGAAAATATTGAGGCCATCGGCTTTCATGTATTTCAGTGGGGAAATATTCTTGATCCTAAAAGACTTGAAGAAGTCTGGGATAAGACCTGTGAGCGCATTAATACGCTAGCAGAGACGATGAATATCACACCAGAAGTCATTGACCTTGGCGGAGGCCTTGGTATTCCCTACCAAAATCAAGATGAAAGAATCGACTTTAAAGACATCAATGCGGCCCTTATGCGCTTAAAGGCCAAGCATGGTTTAAAGAAGATTTGGATGGAGCTAGGACGTTTTGCAGTTGGAGAATGCGGGCTCTACTTAAGTCAAGTTATTGATCGTAAGAATGTTCGAGGACAAGAAATCCTTGTTCTTGACGGCGGTATCAATCATATTGCTCGTCCAGCACTTACTGATCAGGCCTTTCCTTGTCGTGTTTTAAACCAAGAAAAGAAATCAACACAGATGAGAGAATTTCATGTTCATGGGCCTTTATGCACATCGCTAGATAAGCTAGGTATTTTTGAACTTCCTAAAGATTGTGATTATGGAGACTGGTTAGTCTTCACTCAATGTGGCGCTTATGGCTTTACAGAAAGTATGCCATTTTTCTTATGTCATAACCTGCCAGCTGAAGTCGTCTCATACAAAGGAGACGTTATGATTCCTCGAACGATTAAAACAAGTGCTGATTGGGTGGAGTAATTCCACTCTTAGAGTGTGTTTAGAATTGGAATATTCTCTAGCTGAATATTTGGCGGTGACATTTGTCTTAGTTGCGCAGGAGTAAGTCTTGGAACTCCACGGCCAGGACCTGTTGAGTCTTCTGAAGCACAATTATCACCATCACACTTACCTACAACGTACTCGGCCTTACCGTCACTTAATCCAGAAATACTAATTCCAGAGTCTGAAAAGCTACCAGTCTCAACTAATTTAAATTCACCATCAGCAACCTTACACTCAACAGAGACAATGTAATCATAATCATATGAAGATAGCTCATACTCTTTTGCACTTTCAAGAGATGAGTTAAGAGTGCTTACCTTTTCTTTACGGTTTCCATCTTCATCTTCTTCAAAGTATGTCTTTTTAATCTTACAGGCCTTTACCTTTTCTTTTACGAAAGTGACAGTAATGGCCGGTTTTGAACCATTGAAGTCAATGGCCAGATCAGCTTCTGTTTCATCACCCGGCACATCAGTATTTCCAGGATCAGGATTTACTGTCGGTAGAGGCTCAACAACATCAGGATCATGGACGACAACTTCTTCAGTTCCAATTTCATCCACAACAGTATTAACCACTTCAGTTATGGCAGCTGAGGCATTTGATGTGTGAACCACAGCTTGTGTAGCACCAGGATTTCTTAAGATGGCAGGTGTTGTCGATCCAGTCTCATTCGAAGTAAGACGAGGTCCACTTAACTTAGGAGCATTTACCTGATTTGTAATATTAGTATACTCACCTTCAATTGTAATTCCATCATTAACAGCTGTCTTAGTATCACTAGCTGTCTTTGCATCACTTGCTTTCTTATTAGCGGCCTTAATAAGCTCTACCTTATCATCAGTTCTGGCAATTGTATGGGCCAGTTGTCTGGCTTTATCAACAATACGTTGTCCTGTTGCCTTTATAAGACTTCCTGGATTTGATGGAACAGGAAGATTAGCTTGAGTAGGAGCAGGTAGTCCAACGGCCTTCTCACCAGCAATTGCACCTTGTGGTGTCCCATGCGGTGCACGCGCTGGTCTCGTAATAAGAGCATTTGAATTAGTTGATGCAATTTGCGGTGTCGTAGGCTTACCTGAACTTACGGCCTGTCTTAGGACTTCACGACGAGCAGTTGAGGCAGCACTTGAGCCACTAATTAATTTATCAACGATAGAAGGATCTCTTGAGGTAACAAGATCAAGAATCCCCTGTGCTCTTTGCTCACCACCTTTAGCAACATCCTTACGATAGGCCAATGCAAGTAAGTCCATATCACTTAAGCGCTCTCCGCGAGTAATCTTACTTTCAATATTTTGGTAAGTCGTGGCCTTTTGAAGGTCACTTAAACCAGAAAAATCATAGATTCTATCCTTAACATCATCAAGACTACGAACAGCTCCATTCATTTGCGGAAGCTGAGTTTCTTTAAAAACAAAGTGTCTCTCTGCTCTCATGGCCTGGCCTTGAGCAGTCTTAGCATCAGAAAGAATTTTAATATTATCAATATCAATACCAAACTTAAGGACAACACCTTTATCAGTTACTGTTCCTAGTCCTGAATCAATGATGGCCTGATAATTATCAGAACCTTTATTGATAATTAGGCCACTTCCATCCTCAAGTAGTTTTCCTTCTTTTAATGTTTCCATACGCTTTCCTAAACGCGTATAGAAAACAACATTTGGGTTAGCGGCTTCATCAAATCCATTAATATAGCTTCTCACCTCTGGAATAACCTTATCAGATAAGAATCTTGCATTAGTTAATTTACCACCAGATTGGTTTTCCAGTCTTCTTAGCATCGCTGGAACTTGTGACTGATCATCAACAACAGCAACGGCCTTACTCGTCGTCGTTGGTGCCGGAAGTCCAAGAACCTTAGGTGGAGGTAGTGCTATAACAGATTGAGGCTTTGGTGCGTTCAGCGATGTTCTAGTATTTAAGATTCCAATTGGTGAAGGAGATGCATTTGTCGTTGTTGTCGCGACCTGTGTACCTTTAGCTGTTTTAGCGACAGCTGCACCAGTCGTCGAACCTGCACTTCGGCCAGCTCTTGTTGCGCTCAGGGCCTCAGCACCATATCTTGCAACAGCTACACTATCGGTTGCAACACTAACAAGTGATAAACCAACGGCAATCTGACCACTAAGTTTTTGAGACTCGGCAGCTGCAATGGCCTCAATACTTTCTTCAGTTGAAGAAAGTCCAAGTGAGTGCTTCGAATCAGTTGTATCAAGCTGCTTATTAGCATCATTAATTTCTCTTACACCTACGGCGGCCTCACCAACAATTAATGCTGAACTTGCTGAAGCAAGTGCAATTCCCACCGGGCTTCCGATTCCTGTCATAACAAGGGCACCAGATAAGGCCATACCTGCTCCGGCCATCGTAACATTTGCAAGCTTCCATGTTTCATCGTTTGAATATATATCGCGCATTTGGCCACATAAGAATGATGCCTGCATATCCTGAAGCCCAGGAATAACTCGATTATTTTTAAAAGCTTGTGCAATAAGATAAGGCCTATATTTAAGAAGATCTTTTAGGTCATCATCCATATCGTCAATATCTTTTGAAGAAGAAGGAATCTTGTCTTCTAGATCTTCTAAATCCTCAAGCATATTCTCACTTACTGTCTTTTCAAGATCTTCAAAATCACTTGTCGAAATTGCACTTGCTGGCTTACTTGTCCCAAATAAAGGAGTTTTCTCCGCACAGTCTTTTGCAAAGTCATTTGATGGTGCATGAAATTTTGAACGGAATTCATTTGTTGCGTAATACTTTCTAAAATCAGGATTCTCATTCGAAAAATTCATCATATTAGAAATATAGCTATTCTGTTCACTTGCTATAAAATCTTTATAATCTTTAGAGCGTCTTACAACCGTGCAATATGGAATCTCACCCATATAGTAGTTACCGGCCTGTGAAGATGTCACACATGGAAATTTATTTCTAATTTTATCACATTGATTATTAATGCCATCAAGGAGTTCGTTAACCTTAGTTCTTAACTCTCCTTTATTTGTCTTTTTAATCTTACCTTCAGCAATTGCCTTCTTAAATTCTTCCTTTGCACTATTAAGAATGCTTAAGAATGGTTCTTGACCAAAGTCTTGTGTTTCCTTAAGAATGTCATCGATTGCGCGATCAAGATTGGCCTCACTCACACCGTTAGACTTTAGCTTATGAAGAATATAATTCTTCATTGAAAGCTCGCTACCGATTTTTAGCCCATCATCTAAAAGAGACTTAATTGATGAATGTCTCTTAATACGATCAAAATCCTTTGAAAGAGTGTCAAGTTCAGAACTACTTACACTTTGAACAACTTGGTCATTACTACAAGCTACTTGAACAAGAGTGTCACCGATATTACGTGAACTCATAAAGAATGTTCCAAGCATATTATCTTCAGCTTCTGCACGGTAGTCTTTTTCACAACGTGAAAGAATTCCGACCCCCTTTGAAAGCCCTAGACTTACACCTTTTTCAACACCTTCTTGATTTTCCTTTGCCTTAGCTACTGAATCCTTAATCTTAGCAATTCTTTCTTTTTGTGCGATACATGCTGCATCGGCAACATTATGACGACAAAACTCTTCTACTTCAGAAGCTAATTTATCAAAGGCCTGCATCTTCTTATCATCTGATAAGAGATCCTTAACAATTTGCGGTGTCGTGTATTCACTTGCTGAGTTCTTACATGCACTCGTTCCAAAATTAGAGCTATTACTTCCCTTTTGGCGTGCATTCACACATGCACCTCGTCCATCTTGACCAGGGCCAAATAGTAAAGGATTACATCTCACTTTAAGGATTCGATTACCAAAGAAACTTTTTTCACATGAGATCTTTCTTGGGATCTGACACTTTCCACTAACTAAAGTTGACTTATGTCCAGCAAGAAAGCAGTCACTTGAGGCCGCATAGGCTTCTTCAATTAAGAATTGAAAAGTATAGCGGTTCTTATACTTACGAGCATTTTCAATATTTTCGTGAAAGTCGACAATTGAATTATGATAGTACTGTAGAGTAAGAAGATTCTTATACTCAGGTTTAACTAAATCAAGAGTATAAACTCTTTGACTCGATTTCGCATTCACAGTTGTCGATAGAACTACTGCTAGAACAAGAAAAGCTGAATATAAAAGTCGACTTATTTTTACCATCGCTACCTTATCGTCTGGCCACCTAGAATTACTTAATTATTATTTAAATTTTGATTAATTCAAACAACTTACAGGTTTTAATGTATAATTAGGAGGTTATCTGTCAAAATTCGAATATTTAGTGACTTATAAAAGAGGCACTGTGGAGTTGATCATGTCTAATTGGAACCTAGAAAAGAAAATTATCAATATCGATGAAACAAATCACGGCAAGTACCAGCTTAATATCTATGACTTAGTTCCTGATAAAATTGATGAGAATGCTCCGACAATTTATATCCAAGCAAATGTTCACGGCGCAGAACTGCAAGGAAATATGGCCATTTTTAAGCTTCTAAACTTATTAGAAGATGAACATATCAACGCAAGAATTAGAATGATTCCAAATGCAAACCCTTATGCAACCTCAGTCAAAATGGGAACCTATACTTACGGGCGCTTTAACCCTATTACCGGAGACAATTGGAATCGCATGTACCTAAACTTCTTTGATCAAAAAGAAGGACAAGGCCTAATTAGTGAAGAAGAAATTAAGGCGTGTGAAGATAAAAAAGCTTACAAAGAACTATTAAAAGCAAAGATTACTGAATATAGAAACTTTCACAAGGCCTATGGTATTGATGAAAATAAGAATCTCTTTATAACCCTGCAAGAGCTAGCAAGTGATGCCGATATTGTCTTAGACCTTCATACTGCTGGTGTTGGCTGTCGCTATATCTATGGCCCAGATTTCTTAGAAGAGAAAATGGCACAGCTAAACTTTCCATTCCACTTAGTCATTCCACCAGAGTTTGGTGGTGCAATGGATGAAGCAAGTTTCTATCCGTGGGTAAAGTTTCATGAAGTTCATAAGAGTGAGAATTCTTTTGAGGCCTACACTCTTGAATTAGGAAGTGAAGAAGTCATCGACTCAAAGGCCGGCCAAACAGATGCCATCAATATCTTTAATTACCTTGTTAAAAGAGGTGTCATCGATGCAGACGAGATCAACACAAAGAAGAACACACAGTATTTTTGTGAATTGAAAAACTATAAGGGATTCTTTTCTCCAAGTGCAGGCTTTATTGAGTACCACAAGGCCCCTGGAGAGAAATTTAAAAAAGGTGAAAAGATCATGAGTGTTTATCATTTCGATAAACTTGAAAGCCTAGAGCAAGTGATCTCCCCTATCATAGCACCTTGTGATGGAATTGTGATTAATCATGCCCCAAGTTCAAATGTGAAAAGGGGCATGAATGTATTAGAAGCTTTTACGCAATTTACGTCAAAGTAATCTTATAGGCCTGACTGAAGCGCACGAATACGCTTATCAAGGCTTGGGTGAGAACTAAAAAGTTCAGCAAAAGATGGCCCACTAGAGATCTTAAATGCAGTAAGATTAGGATCTGAGTTATCAACCATTTTTGTACTTTGTTGTAATTTTTGAAGGGCCGCAATCATCTTGTCACGCCCTGCAAGTTTCGCACTTCCAGCGTCTGCTCGATATTCACGAAAGCGTGAAAACCACATCGTAATAGGCATTGCAAGTAGGCCAAAAATAATATCTAAGACAAACACAAGTGCCATATGAGCAAAAGGCCCAAGTCCTGGTCCTTCCTCGTCATCTGAACGAAGCGCATTTGAGATAACCATCGCTCCAATACGAGATAGGATCATAACAAAAGCGTTAACGACACCTTGAACGAGTGCCATCGTTACCATATCACCATTAGCAATGTGAGCAACTTCGTGACCGATTACACCCTCGGCCTCATCACGACTCATCGTATGAAGTAGTCCCGCTGAGACGGCAACCATCGAGTTATTACGGCTAGGGCCAGTAGCAAAGGCATTGACTTCATTTGAGTTATAAATATAAACATCAGGGTTTTTGATTCCACTAGCACGAGCATATTGGTGAACCGATTGAGCAACCCATCCATAATTTGGATCGTTTGGAGAAATCTCTGTCATACGATAGGCCATTTTCGCCATAAATTTAGATAGGGCCAAAGAAATAAATGATCCACCAAGTCCCCAAACAGCACAGATGATGATAAGGGAATTGTAATTCATTCCCGCTTCCGTCATATAGCCACGGATTCCAAGTAGATTAAGCACAATACCGATCGTTGCAACAACCAAGATATTTGTAAGTAAAAATAAACCAATTCTTAGCATTTTAGATTAACTCCTAAAAAATAATATTCCCAATATGATAGAGATTAATTCTAAATTTGGTCAATAAGATGAATTATTGTTTACAAAAAATTAACAATTCTTCTCAGGATTTAAGAAAGTTTAAAGAATTTTAATAAATAACCGAGTATTTAATAAGAAACTGTTAACGATTTTCATTTAAAAAGAGCAAAATGATCAACAATAAGCACATTACAAAGAAAGAGATTTTATGGAATGCGATCATTTTTGCAGCAGTTATCTTTACGGCCATTGAGGCCCCTTTCTCTTTTATTTTTCAAACGAAGATTCAAGGATGGCAACTAATTTGCGACTTTATTGTCTCTTCACTCTTTGTTAGTGACCTCTTTCTAAGAATCCGAAAAAAGAGAGCACAAAATATGAGCTTTACTTCAAAGGCCCATAAGAATAAGTGGTATGCCTTAATTGGTATCGACCTCATTGCATCTGTACCGTACGACATTCTAAGTTATGCGCTAGGATTCCATGCCTTCACATACTTTAGATTATTTCGTCTTGTAAGAATTGCTCGTCTCTTTGAAATGGTTTCAAATCTTGCCTTTGTGCCTAAGATGATTAAGTTCACAGCTGTTCTGACCCTCTTTATGGTTGCCGTTCACTGGATTAGTCTTTGCTGGATTATGATCACACCTATTGATCAATCACTGATTCAAGATCGTGCCACTCACTATATTACGGCCATGTACTGGACAGTAACTACACTTACGACAATTGGTTATGGTGATATTACCCCGACAACAAATGAAGGCCGCCTCTTTACGATGGTCATCATGATCTTAGGGGTTGGTGTTTACGGTTTCGTTATTGGTACAGTTAACAAGATGGTACAAGATGGCGAGCGCTATAAGCAGCAAAATAGAGAGAAGATGCATGATCTCGTAAGCTTTATGAAGCACTATAATGTTCCAGAGCGTCTGCAGCAGAATGTTTATAGTTACTATAATCACCTCGTGACAAAGAGGCTTACAGAAAATGATAATAAGATCATTAATGAACTGCCTCAGGCCCTGCAGGGAGAGCTGACAGTTTATATGAATATTAAGCTCATCAGAAACCTTCCAATCTTTAAGACGCTTACATCAAGTTGTCTAAAAGAAGTAGCTGGTGCCCTTGAGCAAAAATATTACGGGCCAGGACAAACCATTATTAATATTGGTGAAACAGGTCATGAAATGTATCTTATTGGTCACGGTAGTGTTGAAGTTATCCTCAGTGATGGAAATGTTGTAGCAACCCTTCATGAAGGACAATTCTTCGGTGAAAATGCCCTTCTACACGATACTAAGCGAAACGCAAATGTCCGCGCCCTTGGTTATTGTGAACTTTATAAGCTTGATAAAGAGCAATTCGATGAGATCTCATCGCGACATAATGACCTTCTGGTAAGTATCACAAGTCTTACAACTCGTCGCTCCACAGATCGCTCAGAGCGTCACAGCCCAAGCGTGAAACGAGTTCAGCAAAAGCTTAAGGAACAGGAAAAAAACGAGCCAGAAGCGGCATAAACTCGGCCCTAGAACGCTTGTTGCCTTTTAATCACCCTCATTCTTTGTTAACATATCCTAATATTTTGGAGGAAACACAATGATGTTAGATAGTACAATTGCAAAGGAAGTTATCGACTACGCACTTCTTCGCGGCGCTGACTTTGCAGAAATTTTTGTCGATCGCCAAACGTTTGAATCAATCAGCATTAAAAGTTCTAATGTTGAAAATATTGAAAACGGAATTAACTTCGGAATTGGTATCCGTCTTTTTTATGGAACAAAAGTTCTCTATGGTTATACAAACTCAACAAAGAAAGAAGAATTACTCGATATTGTTTCTTCTTTGAGTGCAAAAGACCTAAGAGATCCGATTGTAACTGCAACGAATTTTAATTATGAAAAGCCGCTACAAAATCACTTTGTGCAAACAGGGCTAAAGAATAATATCTCTCTCGATCAGAAAATCCCTCTACTTCTAGAAATTGATCGCCTAACTCGTGGGACAACAGATAAGATCACACAAGTTCCAATTGGCACAAGTCAACGTTTTCAAGAGATTGAGATTTTCAACTCTGAGGGCCTACACGTAACTGATGAAAGAAATTATGTTCGTCTAAGAGCAAGCTGTATTGCGAGTGATGGTACGATTCAAGATAGTGCAGGATATTCTCCAGGAGCGATGCTTGGTTGGGAATTTATTCAAGGCCAAGACCCTAAGTATATCTCTGAAAAGCTTGCAAAAGAAGTTTTAACAAAGCTTAAGGCCAAGCCTTGTCCGGCCGGTAAAATGCCTGTTGTTATTGATAATGGTTTTGGTGGAGTTATCTTCCACGAAGCTTGTGGTCACCTTCTTGAGACAACTTCTGTTGCTAAGAAAGCTTCAGTTTTCTGGGACAAGATGGATCAAATGATTGCTTCAAGCGCTGTTAGTGCCGTTGATGATGGAACAAACCAAAACTACTGGGGTTCAATCAATATCGATGATGAAGGGATGAAGTCGCAAAAAACCCAACTTATTAAAGACGGAAAGCTAACGAGCTTTATGGTTGATAAACTAGGTTCAATGAAGACTGGTTATGAAAGAACAGGTTCTGCCCGTCGTGAATCTTACAAGTACGCCCCGACATCTCGTATGAGAAATACATATATTGAGGCCGGAAAAGATAAATTTGAAGAGATGATCGCTTCAATTGACCACGGTATTTACTGTGCGCAAATGGGTGGTGGTTCAGTAAGTCCAGGAACTGGTGAGTTTAACTTTTCAGTTATCGAAGGCTATGAAATTAAAGATGGAAAGATTGGTGATGCAGTAAAAGGTGCAACTCTAATTGGAACAGGCCCAGAAACACTTAAGCAAATTTCAATGGTTTCAGATAATCTTGATTTTGCGGCCGGTGTCTGTGGTTCAGTATCAGGTGGCGTTAACACAACTGTAGGACAACCTGCCCTAAAAGTAGATGAAATTCTTGTGGGTGGAGGTAAGTAATGAGTAAGACAAAAACACAATTACAAAAAGATTATATTAACCGTACCCTTGATATGGCCAAGGACATGGGAATTGATAATGTTGATGTTATCATTTCTGGTTCTGAATCATTTTCACTTAAGGCCGAACAAGGTGAATTAAGTGAATACAAGAAGTCTAATACTGGTGCACTAGGTGTACGTGTCATTAAGGATCAGAGAGTCGGCCTAAGTTTCACAGAAGACTTAAGTGATGAAGCGATTCGCACGACACTTTACAATGCTTCTCAAAACTCAAAATTTTCTAAGGTTGATGAGTACCAAACGATTCAAGAAGGTATCACTCTTGATGATGCTAACCCTGCGGCAAATATCGAACATGCTCCAGATGCAAATGAAATGATTGAAAAATCACTTTATCTTGAATCTGAAGTTAGACGTCGTGACGAAAACTGCCAAAGTGCTCCTTATAATGGAATTGCTGAAGGTGTTTCAAATTTTGCCATTGGTAACTCAAGAGGCGTTCTTTGTACGCACCAGTCAAAGGCATATACTGCATACACATCTGCTCTTGTTAAAAAAGGCGATAAAAATGCTATGCACTACTTCGCTGATACTAAAAGAGATTTTAGAGAGCTTGATTACGATAAGGTTATTAATACTTCATTAGAAGTTGCCAATAATTTCATCGATGCTTCCCAGATTAAAACTGGTGACTACGATGTAAATTTTGAAATCGATTTATTTGATAATATCCTATCAAGCTTTATGCTTCTCTTTAGTGCACGTGCGGCCATTGATAAGTCAAATCCGTGGCGTGATAAATTAGGAGAAATGGTTGCAGACTCTCGCCTAACATTTAAGGATGATCCTTTCTTTGCTGGCGGCTATAGTGTTTGTCCATTTGACGGCGAAGGTAAGAAAAAGCAGGTTAACACTCTTTTAGAAAATGGTAAGCTTGCACAATTTCTACACAACAGCGCCACGGCAAAAGAGCTAGGGCTTGAAAATAATTTCTGCGCAACTCGTGGAGCAAAATCTGCACTAGGTGCAACGACTTCAAATTTCATTATTGAGGCCGGTACAAATACGCAAGACGAATTCAATTCTCGTCGTTATGTGGAAATTCTAACAGCTCAAGGACTTCATAGTGGGATTAGGCCAATTAGTGGTGAATTCTCACTAGGTGTTAGTGGACGTGTTTGGAATAATGGTGAAATTGAAGGTTATTTTAAAGATGTAACAGTAAGTGGAAACTTCTTTAAAATGCTAAGTGAAATTGAGTTAATTGGAGATAAAATTGAATCTTCAAGTGATCACTCACTCTTTACACCAAAGATTCTCTTTAAAGACCTAATGATTGCTGGTTCATAAGGTGCCATCATAAGGTGCCATGCACTTTTGGTTTCGCAACTGCTAAATCAAAAGTGCTGCACCTCTTTTTTTTACTCTTATTCCATTTATTAAATGCGTGATAATGTCGAAGCTTCCACATTATTTAGCAAGTGCGAAACCAAAAGTGCATGGCACCCTACTTAAGCATTTTAGGAAAAGCTGTTTGCTGATAGCGCTGAGAGATGAGCTCAAATAAAGTCACTCCATCACGTTCCCATTCCTTATCTTGTTTCTGGAAGAGATTTTGTCTTGCACGCTTATCTTTAATATTTGAAATATAATTCTTAAGTTGACCTGCAGTCATCTTCTGATCCCCAAGCATAACCATGGCACCATCATCCATATCAAATAGTCCATCAGTATCTTCTAGGTTATCAAAAGATATCGCTGGGATTGCACCATCAGCACCTAGGCCATCGCCACCGGCACCACCATTAAGTCCATCACCGCCAACTCCATCACCAATACCATTTCCACCGCGCCCTCTTTTAGAGCTTGCAGAAAGAGCATCAGGGTTAATCTCACCTTGTGAGTGGCCTTCACCAGAAAGACTTCCGTCCCCATTTTGCCCACCATTGGCCATACGATTTCTAATACGAGAAGCGGCCGAGCTTCCAAGAGTTGAGTTTAGGAAAGAGTCCGTAAGTGATGAAAGGTTTGCACTATGCTCAGCGCTTCTGTTATCGGCAATACGTTGAAGGGAAGCAAATTCGCCACTCTTTCCACGTTTTGCAAGAGTATCTTTCATAAGCTGTGTGTCCGTGCGTCTTTTCGCATTACGGTCTAGCTGCTTTCTAATTCCTTTACTTAGACGTGAAATAGCAGAGTTCGTTGAAATTCCCCCTGTTTTTAACTTTCCACTCACTGTTGAATTAAGGGTCTTCTTCCCATTTAAGGCATCTTGGAAATTGGCCCCAGCAGTACTGAAACCACTTAACCAATTTGTAAACTGACCAAAGCCATTACTTAGTTGAACATCTGGTATCCCACGGTGAGTCTGCTTGCGCTCGACATTTGTGGAAGTATTAATCCCATCATTTACAGTGTGATAGAAATTATGCATTTTTAGCGCATAGGCGGCCGTTCCAGATAAGTTTGCTAGAGTTTGCCCCATGAAATTATTAAGCTTAGCAATTAGCATTTCAAAATAAGGGATAAGCCCTGGTGTAATATAGTAGTCTAAACGACTCACTTTTGGCGCATAGAAATGGTAACGATAAGCATATTGGGCAAACTCGTCGGCCATTCTTTTTCTATCTTCAGTTTCCTTCTCGTCACCATTATCTTCTGAGACAAGAGTCGATAAGAAGTATCCTCTAGCATGGTCACGGTAAAAATTTGTGATTCGATCATTGAATACATAGTAATTATGAATATCGTGTTTTCCAGCATTAAATGGAATCTTCGTACGAGAAGAGTAATTCGTTGAATATAGACTCGACATATCTGGTAGGAAAGGATCAAGAAGCTTTAGAGCAACACTTCCCTCTTTCTTAGCATATGTATTTCGCGTACAAACACCGGCCGCCAATTCCTTATTACAGACGTCATTATTCTGGGAGTGGAAGCTCATACATTTAATTTTGTATTTTCGCCCAACAGGTACACGAGCAATCTTCCAAGTCGAGCTTGTCCTTGGCCCACAAATATTTTCTGGCCCTCTTTCAGGGTCCAGGTCGACGTCGTAGTCACTACCAAAGAGAATTCCTCCAGTTGTAATATTGACGAGATTTCCAATAAGGCTATTCTTATGAAGTCCAAAGAATTTCATTAACTTCATAATCCAACAAACTGGATACAGACACTTCTTACCAAGTGTGTACCTCTTTCCATTGTATTTAATATAATTCCAATTATATTCCTTAAGCCACTGGACAGTATATTCAAAAAGGGCCGTACCAGCGCTGATATTTTGTAGAGTAGCATCTTCAATGGCCTTAATCTTCATAAGTGCCATATCACGTAGAAAGAGCGTAAAGTCCATACCATGGCCCTTTGCCGTCTCTTTTCTTGCATCAGTAAATTTAACTTTTCCATCTTGAACAAACTCGCCGTAACGAGATGATTTTGTACACTCTCCGCTTCCGATACAGGCAGTAACTTGATCGAGAGTTTGAACAAAGTAGTCTTGTTCACGATCTTTTAATGAATAACCATCATTTTTAACAACTGCATTTCCTAGAGAATTTTCCTCAATTGCAGAATCGCCACCAAGGGCCTCAACACCTTGCTTTTCTTTATCTGTAATTGTCTTCATATAGTCTTTATCTGAAACTTTTTTACAATTACCGCCAGTTTCATCACAGACTTCTTTTTCATTATTAAGAACATAAGTGTCATACTTACCAAGGCCGTTACAATTTGCGATATAATTTGCCTCGACGTCCGGTTGTAGCCAATCTTCAGGACTCATTGGCCCCACTGTATCAACACAACGACACATCATCTCAAGAGACCTCTTCTTTAGAACTGAATAGAGTTTAAATTGTGAGTGCTTATACTTAATGGCCTCAAAGCGTACAACGTCACGAATATTGTAGCGTCCAGCACCTGACTTAGGATCGTGTCCATCAAATCCCTCAAGGAATTTGTCATCGTCTTTCATATAGTAATTTACGATACTATTGCGATCCTTAGGAGTAAGCTTTCCGTTGTAGAAAAGGTGTAGAAAGATCTTCTTTTCGTTTCTTGGAAGGTCTTCTATATAATTAGTAATTTCTTTTAGTGCTTCCTCACCTACAGAGTAATCAAATTCATCCCATAGCGGTCTTCCACGGCCAACAATAGAAGGATCGAAGCGAGAGAAGTTAAAGCCACGCATTGAGTTTGTTTGGACGTTCCAATTATAAGGCTGATTATCTGTTCCAGTATAAGAACCACTTGCCGCTTTATATGTATTATATTGCGACTTGATGTGAAAGAAGTCACCTTCATCCTTTCCACCTGTTGTATAGTCCATTGCATACATCATCATCATAACTTCGAAGTAGTCATTTGATTGTGCCGATAGAAAGTCACCAAATAGGTTTACGCGACAAGACTTCATATCAGAGATATAAACATCTTCAAATAAAGGAGAAGCGTCTTGGTGTCCATTATAAAGAGTATAGTCAGGGTCTGTTGTTTCTTTCCCTGTCATCATTGAAATATAATTGGCCTCAACAACACCATCATTAATTGTAATTTTAGCATTATCCACACATTGCTTAACTAATCTCATACGAGTGCTGTGATCAGTGCCTAAGGCAGAACCTTTATTGGCACATGAAGTAATAGCATTTCGATAAGGGGCCGCAAATTTATCAAAAGCATCACTTGAATGCTGTGGGTGTTTTGGGTTGGCCTGCGTTTCTTTCTTAAAATTATCAATTAGTTTTGTGGCCTCATTCATTTTACTACCAACAGCTTGTTGGTGAGTATACTCGGTAGAGATACCTGCATAAACTTCTTCCAGACATGCTTTTCGTGGGTAGCGAGTTGAAGCGTCACGATCATGATCTCTTTCAGGCTTTGAAAGACAAGAGTTAACCTGACTATCTAGACTTGACATATACGTGGCCGTTTTACTTGAGGATACTTGATTATTTGATAAGAGCGCCTCAAGCTTTGACTTAAGAGTTGAAACCTTTGACTGAATTTCAGATGAGTCACCTGCGCGTGTAAAAGCATGTGCACTTGGAATGATAAATTCAAGCAGTGATGAAAAAGTTGGAAGAATTGGGGCACAAACACCATTAGAGTTTTTAAAAAGTGACTCACAACACTCTCCACCTTTATCAGGTCTCTGTCCCATACCAAAACAGCTTGAACACTTATAATTTGCACGACAAATTTTTCTTCTTTTATCACAAGAGTTTGAACAACATTCGCTATCCTTTGAACAAGAATCCTTTTCAATACTACAAGTGTTGATATTAGTTAGGCGTCTCATTTTCTTACAAGAGCCAGCTTCACACATATCAGTTTCTGGAGAACATGCTTGATTAGCTTTTTTTGCAACTAAGCATTTCTCATAATAATTCTTATCTTTTGAATATAGTGGCAGTCCACAGATCAGTCCTTTATGGCATTGGTTTGTTGCTGAGTAACAGGCCTGTCCCCTTTTTAAATATTTCTTATCAGAATATAGGAGTTGGGCCATCATTTGTGGCCTAGAGTTAACTGAAGTCTTATTGAGTTTATTTATAATTACTTTTACATACTCATCGCTTGAGGCCTCAAGATTTTTCTTGATATAGGCATCAACGGCCTTGGCATCTACTTTTGATGATTTCCCAACAACCGCTTCAAGATTCTTGGCCTCTGATTTAATGAACGCATCAGTTTCATTTGCAGCATAAGAGTGCATATTGAACAGAGTGGTAAAAGTGATTAATATTATGAGACGAAACATATTTCCCTCTTAATTTTCTTAAGATTAAATTTATATATATTTTATCGGAAGAATGAGTAAATTACTCAAGCAGAATATAAATATTTAATTTTAGGTTGAATAAATGAGAAATCAATCACTTATGTGTGCCAACTTAATGCCACACATAAGTGTAATATTAGATACTTATCGTACTAGTGATTTATTAGGCCTTAGCGATTGCTTCATCGATCATGGCCTTGCGAGTTGCCGCATCTCTCCAGCGCTCCTGAGCATCAGGTGCTAATTTATGAATAGGATCAAAGTAAGTGAATAACTTATCTGGCTTCACATATGGAGCTCGCCAAACAGAGATTCCATTTTCTTGATCATAGTATTCGTAAGAAGCTACGTGGCGCTTACCACCACCGCCAGGAAGGTCACATACAAATGTAGGTGTGTTAAATCCTGCAGTCGTTCCACGAACGGCCTTTTCAAGCTCCTCTCCTTCAGCAAGTGTCGTTCTAAAGTGTTCACAGCCTGGAACCATATCGTGCATATAAACATAGTAAGGTTGAATATTCATATACCCAAGCTTACGAGTTAGAAGAACCATTGTATCGACGTGGTTATTTACACCTTCTTGTAGTACCGCTTGGTTACGAACAAGAATTCCTTCACTGAAAAGACGATCCATGGCCATTTGTGACCATTTCGTAATTTCAAGTGGTGAAGAAAAGTGAGTATGAATCATCATCTGCTTTCCAAAACCTTTGGCAAGATTATTAACTTTAATAAGGGCATCCATCCACGCATCATCTGTAAGAATCTTTTGTGGAAAGATTGCAATCCCTTTTGTCGCGTAACGGATACGACGAATATGAGGGATCTTTAAAAGGTTTTCACCAATATATTGAATCTGCTTAGGGTTAAGCATGAATGCATCCCCACCAGAGATAACAACATCTTCAACTTTTGGGTGAGCTGCAAGGTAAGCAAAAACATTATCCCAATGCTTTTGATTTGCACCATAAGATTCTTTTTCAACTGTTTCAGTTGAACCACCAATAACACGAGAGCGTGTACAGTAAGCACAGTAAACTGGACAAATTGTTAGTGGAAGAAAAAGAACTTTATCAGGATAGCGGTGAGTAAGCATTGGCACAGGTGAATCAACATCTTCACTAAGAGAGTCGGCCATATGCATAGGGTGATCTTCTAAGAACTGAGAGCCAATTGGTAAGAATTGCTTACGTAGTGGACAGTTAACAGGATCATCCCAATTAATTAGTGCAAAAACATATGGAGTGATTCTGATATTCATTGGAGTAATATGTTGACCTTGTTGTAGGTCTTCAAAGAACTCTTTTGAGATTTTATCACCAAGAACTTTTTTAACTTGGTCAATTTTTCGAATGGAATTCTTCAGTTGCCATAGGTGATCTGAGAACTCACCTCTTGTTACATTTGCCCATGCTGGGATCTGTTTCCAAAAGTCATCATTTCTAAAATTTCTGTGCTCAAGATCTGGTATCTTCATGTGATCTTGAGAGTGATCAGTTGATAGATCAGTCGTCGTCATAAAATAATCCTTGAATGTAATTTTACATATTATATCCCAAAATATTCCTTTTTAGGAAACGCTAAACGTGTCATTATTAAGATATGGAAAAACCTAATTTAGATTATACCTCAGATGTTTTAGATAATGTCACTCGACATATTTCATGCGAGAACGTCAAATCTTTTCTCTTCGCACAAGGATATTACCACGGCAAGGACCGTTTGATGCAAATGGAGATGTTGCGTCTTATCGCTCAAGGACGCCTGTGTGAGTGCATAAAGGACAGTGAAGAGACTTTCGCCATTGATAAATATATGCGTGAGCTGGGAATTAACCACTTTGCAAAAGAAGAAATTCAAAATATCGATGAAGAGACAAATACGTTATTAACACACTACGTAGATGGAATTAATAAGGCCATCGGTGAAGGCCACCCATTTGAATTTAAGATTCTAGGTCACAGGCCTAGCGAGTGGCGTATCAGTGATACGATTCTAACAATTAAGGCCATGAGCTTTCTAGGACTCGCTCAAGGGCAGCAGGACCTAGAAAAGCTAATTATTCAGTTGCTACAGAATGCTCAAAAACTAAATGACAAAGTTGATCAAGACACTCAAGTAGAGCGTATTAAATCACTTGCAAAGGGTGCACTTGATACGATAACAGATAGTGAAATTAATCTTATCAGCAAGGTCAAAGTTTATAATCCTCTAATTCCTGAAAGCTATAAATTTTTAAAAAATATCCCAAAGATTCAGGCCTCAAATAATTGGGTGTCAAATATGAAGGGAGAGGCCATTCACGCCTGCGATCCACACTTAGAGTGTAATCGCCTACCGGCCATTTGGTATGAAATGAAGGCCAATATCAAAAATGTTGGAAATTTCTTTGGTATCTCGATGCCAGGTGTTCCGGGCTTTGTTATGGGTAGAAGTGATGACACAGCTTTCTCATTCACCTATGGTTTCATGGATATGGTGGACCACTTTATTGAAGAAGTCCGTGATAATAAGTATCGCTTTGAATCGAATCTCTTTGATTTCAAAGTAAGACGAGACCTCATCAAAAGAAAGAAGAAAGAAGATGTCGAACTCTATATTCGAGAAACTCATGCAGGTTTTCTTGAAGTCGATAGTGAAAATAAAAATATCGTCGATGGCCACTACCTATCGATGGCATGGTCATGTCGAAAAAGAGGTGGTGCAAAGACTCTAAAGGCCATCATGGACCTTCTGTATGCTAAGAATGTCGATGATCTTTTCGGTTGTGTTTCAAACGTTGCCATCAGCTGTAATTGGCTCCTGTCGGACTCAAGTGGAAATATCGCCTACCACCAATCAGGGGTTCTACCAAAGAGGGCCCACTCAGGCCTATACCCTGTTGAAGGTTTCTTTAAACAAAATATTTGGCAAGGCTATTACGAAGGTCACCAACTCTATCATTTCAAAAATCCTGATATCAAAATTATTGCAACGGCCAATAACCGTATTCAAAATGAGCAGTTCCCAACAGCAATCAATGCACCAATGGCATCATATCGTAAGGATAGGATTGAGGAGCTTTTAATTGGTAACAAAGACCACAGTGTTGAGATGTTTAAAACGATGCAATCAGATACCTTCTCAAGACAAGCTGATCTCTATATAAATGTCTTTCATAGTGTTTTTGAAAAGAATGAAATTGGAAAACGACTTCTAGCGTGGAAGAGAAATTATGATGTCGATAATTGTGATGCCACAATCTTTGAAAATTTCTATCGTACCTTACTAAAGGACTTCTTTAGTGATCACTTACTCGGTGAGCAAGTGACGACATATTGTATGGATGAAACCTCAATCATTGCTGACTTCTACGGTCTATTTGATCGAATCTTTCTAACGAGTGATATTGACCATATCTGGTTTAAAGATAGCAAGGAAAAAGAACAGTATATTGAAGCTGCCCTAAATAAGTGCCTTGCAGATGCCCCAAAGAATATGCGCTGGGGAGATAAGAATCGTTATAAAATGAAGCATATTCTTTTTGATGGTAAACTCCCACTATTTCTAGGTTTTGATATTGATAATGTCGAAATCCCAGGCAATCGCTCGACAATCACTCAAGGAGCAGTCTACGAGGCCCACGGAAGAACAACATCATTTGTCCCTTCGTGGAAGATGGTGACAAATCACTCATCTCCAGATGTCTATACCGTATTACCTGGAGGACTTAGTGACCGCAGGTTTTCAAAGAACTACAAAAGTGATGTAAGTAACTGGATTAATAACCGTTATCGCCACAATGTCATCACTAATGGTAAGTGACTAACCTATTGATACTAGGCCTGTAAGCTTTACAGGCCAGGCCCTCCTGTCCCAATAAATTTGCTATAAAGAGAGGATGAAAACTCTATTTGTATCAATTCTAATTGCCACGTCTTTGCCTTTATCTATCATGGCCAAGGAGTATCAAAGCTCAGACTTTCAAAGGTCTGCAGCCTCATTTGATAAACAATTACAAGATGCCCTTATGAATTTTGTTTTCGCAACTAAAGACATATCTTATCAAACAACATTTACTCCACGCTATATTGTTCGTTATCACGAAAGAGTAGAGCTAATAAATGAGTTCGAAAAACTTGATTACCTTCTTCACTCACATGATGAGGCACTGGAGAAGATAACTTATCATATAAGAAAGAAGAATAATGCCAAGGCCCTAGAGTTAATACGAATTCGTACGGCCAAATATAAAGCAATGCTATCTCTCATGAATTATATGATGATGTCTGGGGAGAATTTTATTTCTGTCTTCTCTGATGACTTTGAAGACATTGATTATTATTCAAAACACTTTGAAAAAGACTTTAAAGAAACAAAGCGCCAATTAAACGATTCAAATCGTTCTCATAATCAAGGTGGCCGTGATCATATGGACCCTCCGTATAATCGCTATAACCTGCGCTTTATTAAGGCCCCGACAATTACAGATTTTTATAATCTTGACAGTGAAATTACTAAGCTTGCAGGAAGTGATAAGGCCCTAAAGGCACTTGTGGAAGATATTAAAGATGATATTGATGAATCACGCCAAGAGCTAACGTCTTTCAAAAGCTTATTAAAAGAAACAAGTTGGAATGCTGGCCGCTACAATATTCTCTATAATATCAAAGAATTTATACTAAAAAGTTTTAGCTATGTTGCCCTTCCAATTAAGCATGCTATCAAAGTAGATGAACTCAAGAAGGTATCTGAAAGAGAGTTTGAGCCTGGAGATATTGGTGCGATCCAACGTTATGGAAAGTTATCTAATCTTGTCTTCAAAGGTAATTGGACCCATGGCCTTATGTTTATTGGCAAGTATTCAAAGTTTAATAATTACTTCAAAGATGACGTTGAAACAAACGAAGTCTTTGCAAAACGTTGCGCTGTCGAACTGATGAAGTGTCATGACTATATGTCATATCTAAAAGAAAAATATCCTGAGTCAATGGATGAATACGAAAAGAGTGAAAAAGAGGGTAGACCTTACGTAACACTTGAAGGGCTAAAGCCAGGTGTTGTCTTTATGGAGCTTGGCCCATCAATGGCATGGGATAATCTTGTTATTCTACGCCCTAACCTCTCAAAGAAAGACAAGGCACTTGCCCTAGAGCGTACTTTTAAAAGTATTGGTAAAAAGTATGATTACTCATTTAATGGTAACTCATACTCACGATTTGTGTGTACAGAGCTAATCCAATACTCATATGAAACGAATCCAAATGAAGATAAGAACGGAATCGACTGGGATGTTAATCTTGTTATGGGAAAACCTGCAATGTATGGATTTGATCTTGTCCAAACCTTTATCAACCAAGAAGAAGATCCGCAACGTGAGAAACAATTAAGTCTTGTGGTTTATATGAAAGGACTTAATAAGAAAGAGTTAAATGAAAAAAATAAAAGGCCAGAATTTGGCACGGCCAAAAGAGGATCAATTCAAGAATTAAAAGATACATTATAAAAAAAGAAGGCCGCTAAATTAGCGGCCTTTTTATTGATTACTTTGAGATAACAAAGTTTGAAGGTAGTGGAAGTACAGATCCTTTAATATAGATAGGTCTCTTAGATCCCTTCTCTAAACGAGGAGATTCCATATCAAGTACCTCACTCTTAGCAGCAGCAATTGCATGATCAACAGAAGCTGAAAGAGATAGAATCGCAGCTCTATGGGCACGCTCAGAGTTAACAACACCAGATGTCTTTACCTTTCCAGCTAGGAACGATTTCACATCAACAGTTTCCATAATAATTCTCTTAACTTCAAATGGAGTTAGTTCAGGGTTAATATCAAATACCTTACCAGCAACACCAGCTACATACGGAGCAGCTTGTGAAGTACCAGAAACTTTAATGTACTTATTGCCTGGAGCACTTGAAAGAATCCCTACACCTGGAGCAGCAACGTCAACCATCTTTTCACCGTAGTTAGAGAATGGAGCTAATTGATCATAGTCAATTGTTGCAGCAACTGAGATTTCGTTATTACCTTGGATATTTGTTGGCGATGTTGGAAAAATATCATTATTTAGGCCATCATTACCTGCAGCAAATACGAAAAGAGTATTTGGAGCTGCCTCAAGCATCGATTGAGAGTTCTTAACAAGAGCACTTAGAAAGTACTTTGCATACATATCAACTGTTTCAGGATTTGGTTCTTTCTTCGAAAAAGTTTTCATAACTGTTTCAACAATCATCTTCGCTTGTGGATAACCAGTACCAAATGATCCGTTAGCAACACGTGCTCCATGGTCAGCAACATAGTAAGCAATTTCATTAAATGTCGAAGTTTGTGCCTTTGCTAATTGATCAATCCCCGCCTTAATTAGTTTTTCAACAAAACCACCTAAGAAAGAATTAATGGCAACTTTTTGTCCAGGAAGCTTAACTTCTGTTGGGATAAGTTTAACAGCAAGAATTTTTGCATCGTCAGACTTTTGCGCTGAAATACCAGCAACGTGAGTTCCGTGCATAAAGTTTCCGTAGACAGTCATTCTTTTAATGAAGTCTTGGTCTTGAATAATTTCTCTCATCCAAGTTAATTCTTCTTGTGTAACCGTTCCACGCATCGACTTTTCTTGTAGCTCAAAGAACTTAACCATATCGTCATTTAATGTACCAAGATACTTATAGTCGATAACTTGATTATTGCTTTCAGCAAAGTTCCATCCATAAACATCATCTTGGTAACCATTGCGATCTTCATCACGGTCATTTCCAGGAATCTCTAGTTGATTGATCCATGCTTTAGGAGCAATTTGCTCGTGCATCATATCAGTACCAGAATCAATAATTGCGATTGTTGCAGCACTTGTTGCACTTGATAGAAGTGCCACTGCTAATATATTTGCTAATATTTTCAAAATTTCCTCCAATGAAATATATTTGAATTTAATTTAAGACTATTATCTATTTTAAAATTTAGATTGCATATGTAAAATGAAGTTAGCTTACAACGTCTTACATAGAACGAATAGAAGAAAACACTGACTTACAGCAGAGGAAAACATGCGTCATTTAACAATTTTCGCCACAGATGTCATAAAAGGTCCCCTATTTGAAGATCTTAAAAAAGAAGGCCACCAAGTCACAGTTTGGGATCGCACGCAAAATGGCACAATTTCAGAAGCTGATATTGTAAGTGGCGCAAAAGATTGTGATGTTCTTATCTCGATGCTTAGTAATAAATTGAGTGCAAAAACTTTAACGCAACTTCCGAAGTTAAAATTAATTTCTCAATACGCTGTCGGCTTCAATAATATTGATATTAACTTCTGTCATGAAAATGGCATTAGTGTAACAAACACACCAAATGTTCTAACCAATGCCACAGCAGAGTTGGCCATGGCCCTTATGCTCTGTAGTGCAAGAAAAATTGAAGCAGCAAGACAAAATGTCATCGATAAAAAATGGGAAACTTGGGAGCCAGCAGGCTTCATTGGTAAGTCACTATTTAACATAAAACACGGAGTAATTGGCGCAGGAAGGATTGGAACTCAATTTGCAAAAATGTGTAAAGGTGCCTTTAATCAAAAAATCATCTACACTGGGCCAAATAAAAAAGCAGAAATCGAAGAGACGTGTGAAGCAAAGTACGTCAACTTACAAACGCTTCTCAAAGAAAGCGATATCATTTCAATTCACTGTCCATATAGCGAAGCGACCCATCAACTTATCAATCAAGACGCTTTTAATTTGATGAAAGAAGATATTCTATTAGTTAACACGGCCAGAGGTGAAATCATTGATGAAGAGGCCATGTATCATTTCTTTAAATCGAATAAACAAGCAAGTGCGGGGCTCGATGTCGTTTGCAATGAGCCCTTAAGTGATAACTCTCCCCTACGTGAACTCGATAATATCTTTATCTTACCGCATATTGGTTCGGCCAATGATGTTGCTCGTTCTGATATGGCCCAGCTCATTTTTGATAATATTCAAAACTATGCAAATGGCAAAGATTTAAGAACAAGTGTTTAAGAATTTTATATAAGGTTTACCTAAATTAAGCTGAAGATTTTTTGATATATTTATACATTATATTCATGAATATAAAGGAGTTATTCATGAAAAAAATATTAATAATCGACGACGATCAAGAAATCAGAGACCTTCTAAGGGCCTTATTAGAAAGCAATTACAATATCGTTGAAGCGAGTAATCAGGATGAGGCCATCGCAACGGCCTGGCAAGAAAAACCAGATCTTATTCTCTTAGATATTCTTTTACAAAATGAATCCGGCTTTGAAATTTGCTCGCAATTAAAAATGAATGATGAGCTTAAAGATACACCAATTGTTTTCATTTCATCAAAGAATAATGTTAATACTAGAGTTACTGGTTACCAACTAGGTGGAATAAATTTTATTAGCAAACCATTTGAACCTTCAGAAGTGAAAAGTATTATTAGCACAACACTTAAATCTGTTAACAATGAGAATGCTCTTGAGGTGATCAATTACCGGGATATTGCATTAAATATCCCATCACAAGAAGTAAAGATTCGTGGAGAAAGAATTCATTTCACTTCTTCTGAATTTAAAATCATTCATCTTCTTTTGAAGAATGAACAAAGTGTTCTTGCACGAGAAAAGATACTTAATCATATCGCACCTGATAATCACAAGGTTAACGATCGTATGATAGACACTTATATTAGCTCCATTAGAAAGAAGATTAAGAATTCTAATTTCATTATTAGGAGCGTCTACGGTGAAGGCTATAAAATTCAAGAGGTATCACTGTAAGTCGCATCGACTTACAGGCTCCTCAAATAACATCTTACTTAATTGAAATTAAGTAAAATTTAGACGACTTGTCCCTATGCAAGTACTTAAGTCAACTATACTGTCATTATGAAAAAGCATATCATGGTTATTGACGACTGCTACGAAACTGCCAAGCTCCTTGCCACTAGCCTCGAGAATACATTTAATTCACATGTTCGCTTTCATACAAATCCTTTTAAGGCCATTGAAGATATACAAACAATTAAGCTTAATCGTGGAGAAAAGCTCTATATTATTTGTGACTATATGATGCCACAAATGGATGGTATCGAGCTCTACGACGAGATCTCACTACTTGATAAGGAAATGAGTTTTATACTAATAACAAATGAAAATGATAGCCAAGTTATCGAAGAGGCCGCACGTAAAGGAATCGATCTTTTTATTTTAAAACAACAAGGATTTGATGTCGTTATTAATCAAATTAATAAAATTATTAATGATGAAAATAGACTAGGCCGTGACATCATTGAGGTCTTTGAGGTGAGTGATATTGTCCAGGGGTATCGGGTCATTGAAAAGGATCATAAACACTTAAAGCTTTTAACAAAGGAAGAAATTCCAAAGAATGCCATCATAAAACTAGAAGGGCACTCTTCTCGTGCCCAAATCTATAAAGTCGATAGTTGTAAAATCGTTGAAAATAATATCGAAGTTGAATGCAGCCCCGTTAAGGCCTCATAAGTCTCACTCTGTGGCCAATGACAATCGCAATAATTAAGAAAAGGCCTGCAAGCATATTGCCGCCACTTCCATTATTAACATCTTCAATTGTCCCACAAGCTCCTCCACTACTTTTACCACTACTATAGCTGTCATTAAGAGCGGCCGTACCACCAACTAAGACAGGATCACTATAGCGAAAATTAGCATTTGCAGTTGTTGAGAAGGCCAGAGATACTGCTTCATAGGCATCAACAGCACCCTTAGCACAAGAGCTGCGATCACAATAGAAACTCACTGCTGTTTTTGTGATGATATCTCTAACTTGATCTGGATAGAGAGAAGGATTTGCTTGAAAGATCATGGCAGCAGTTGCTGAAATAAATCCTGCGGCCATCGATGTTCCATTCATACGAGAAAAGACTGCTGTCCCCTGTGTTGACTGTCCACTATTAACTGTCGATAGAATACTATCTCCAGGTGCGGCGATATCGACAATTCGTCCATAATTTGAATACGATGAACGAGCACGAGTTGTACCAACGGCACCAACTCTTAGAACACCTCGACAATTAGATGGTGTGTAGAATGAGGCATCAGCGTTTGAGTTTCCAGTTGCCACAACAACCACAACACCCTTAGAGCGAGCAAAGTCAATTGACTCTTGCATATAGCGACTACAGCTTCCTCGTGCGCCAAGTGACATATTAACAACACGAGCAGGATTTGGATTTGCAGGAACACCTGAAACACTTCCTCCAGCGGCCCATCTTAGAGCATCTGCAATATCTGAAGTTAGCCCACCACATGCTCCAAGAACTCGCACAGGTACTAGATTAATATTCTTAGCAGCTCCGACAACACCGTAGCTATTATTGGCACGAGCTCCAATAATTCCGGCCACGTGAGTTCCGTGCCAAGTTGAAGGACTTGTACCAGAGTTACAAGCTGTCGAAGGAGAGCCATAATCCCCTTCGTCATTTGGGTTACTGTCACGCCCGCCACCATCTCTTGAATTATCAGGATCAGAGATAAAGTCATAACCCCCAACCACATTTGAATTGAGATCAAAGTGATCTGTAATTCCAGTATCAATGACTGCGACATTAACTCTTGCATCACTTTCAGAAGTTGCATACTCGCGAGCATGATAGAAAGTATTGTCCAGATAATTAGAGAAATGCCACTGACTCGGATAGTAAGTGTCGTTGTACTCTCCACCATTAGCAAAGAGTCTTAAGTCTTCTTCGACGTATTCAACATCGTCGCTAAGAGCGTAAGAAGTAAATTGTGAGCTTGGATTAATTTTTGATTTTTCGACACTGCCGTCTTTGTATTTGATGATGAAGTTGGCCGAAATATTGGCCGCACAGAAGGCGGCCAAAGCAAGTACTAAAAGTCGCATACTCAATCCTTGAGTTCTTTTATCTTGTTTATAAAGATAGGCCCTTGGCATCCTGCCTGAGGCATCTGCCATATAATAAGCACAAACCGTGCCAATTGTTCATGTTAGGATATCAGCTACATCCCACGATTCACCTGTCAAAATGACACACACTAGGGCCAATTTGCGAAGATTTAGGTGTCAGAATTGTGACTTAAATAAAATTTAAATTAGCTTAAATTTAATTGGATTCTATTAAGGTAACTTTCCAGCGACGATTGTCAGGATCAGTTATAAAGAAGAATTGCACACCTTCGTGCACAAGTATTTCAGGGATTTTTTCATTTGAAAGAATATTGAGATTTTCGCCAGAGCTTTCTAGTCGGTAGTTTACGAATTCGACTTTCTTTTGAAGCTCGATCAATTCATCGTAATTATCAACGACAAAATCAAAGACAATATTATTTCCAACTTGCGCAAGTTTTGGACGTTCAACGACAAGGAAACGAAGATCATCATTAAAGACAACTACTGAGTCAGACGCACCTTCAACTTCAAGATCAAAAACCTCACTTAAAAAAGTGGAAGTTAAATGAGCATTTGAGCTAAATAAAACGATATGACCTAATTTCATCTCTTAATTATCGCGGGCCTTTTCGATATCGTCAATGATAGCACCGATTTTTAGGACATATTCCCCATCACATTTATCATCTTGGCAGTGAACAACACGATTGCAGCTTTGCTCAGTATCCCATTCAAAATCATCATGGCCACGAATAAGAAGCCCCACCATCTGATTACTCTCTTTTGAGTAAACTGGGCCACCGCTATTGCCACCAAAGGCATCAAGATTAGTTATATAAAATAGAGGATCAATATCTCTAACAAAACCATTATATGAATACTTTGATAAGAAGCCATTTGGATGCCCGATCATATAAACTTCATCAGAAACCTTTAGCTCTTCTTGCTGAACCTCGACAGGCCTTCTTCCACCCTCAACAGGGCGATCAAGCTCAATAAGGGCATAATCAAAGGTCTTATCACGGCTTTGATGATAAGCTAGGATATTCTTACAATTATAAACTTGAGACTTAACAAAGTACTGAGTCGCTCCATCACTTCCTAAATCAGATCTTGCATCAAAGATAAAACTTTTGCGATCACATGCTAACTGAGCGTTTTGAATACAGTGAGCGGCCGTTAAAACCTGCTTAGGCCCAACTAATACTGCACTACACTTTCCGTATGCCTTTTGACTTAAGAACTTTTCTTCGCCCTCACAAAGTCTAGCTGTCTTCTTAAAATCAACACCAGTGACAGAAAATAAGCGGTCATCTATAACCTCTTCTAAACTCCAGCGATTTACTATAATAGCACTTGAATGTGAATTAACCTTAGCGCCAGGATTGT
The DNA here is from genome assembly GCF_043196995.1 of Halobacteriovorax sp. CON-3. Classification (NCBI taxonomy): domain Bacteria; kingdom Pseudomonadati; phylum Bdellovibrionota; class Bacteriovoracia; order Bacteriovoracales; family Halobacteriovoraceae; genus Halobacteriovorax; species Halobacteriovorax sp. CON-3. Next base: position 296,606 of record NZ_JBEBNA010000001.1, on the reverse strand, counting down.
GAACAAGTGTGCCCGAGGCAACATCCACAATATCAAGCTCTCCATAGATGGCCTTGTCCAAGTTATTGATGAATTCAGACATTTGACCTAAGGTCGGCGAAAAATAAGCAGACACATTAAGTGAGATGAAAAGAGTAGTAAGTGAAAGAAGAAATCTTAATCTGTTCATTTTGGCCCTTGATAAAACAATGTTCATATATATAGGCCAAAATGCTAATAAACACGAGTCTTTAGGTGATTTTTGTAATATTTCCAACCTCATGAACGCGAAAGATCAACTCCTCTACCTTATTAAAATCACGTGCAAACTGATTCAGAAACTTCCAGTGAGGCACTTCACTGGCGGCCAAAAGGGCTTGTTTATCACCATCCATCTCAGGCGACTCTTGTAGAACAAGGTGTCTTAGAAATGACTTCTTCGAAATTCCAATAAGCCACCGCTTAGAAATCTGCGCAATCTTATGCAGACTCTCCAGAAGTTCTAAGTTTTGTTCAGTGGTTTTAGAAAAGCCAAAACATGGATCCAAAAAAATGCGCCCTTGATTAATTCCCGCTTTCTCAAACTTTTTAAGCCCTTGTTCAAAAAAGAGCTTTAAAGATTCAACACCTAATCCAGGATCAAGATACTTCATATGATCTAAAGTCTTATCGCGACTTGGAACGAGCGTATGGCACAGGACATAATCCACTGATGGAAAATCGAGTAAGAGCTTAAGACACTCATCATCAATAACACCTGAAACATCATTCCAAATAATATGTTCAAATTGATGCGCATACTTTTCCAAGAATGCCTTCATCGTTTGAGGTTTATAAGTATCGATAGAGATTGTTCTAAAACTTCTAAGGCGTTCAATGTGTTCTTTGAAGTAATGATCTAGTCTCTGCCATTCTTCATTAAAAGAAATTGGATCATTGAAAGGAGCACTACTTTCTGCGCCAATATCCAATGAATAATTGGCCGTTTTAAATTTTTGTAATTGCTTGTCCTGATAGTCTTGATTGAGATTTAAATGGCCATCAGAGAAAGAATTAGGGGTAGCGTTCACTACCCCTAAAAAAGATATTTTAGTCATTTTTGATTATGCTAATTTTGGGTCATCAATCGGCTTTGAAACGTTGGCCTCACCTGCTGGCTTTTGGGCCGCTGATTGTTGAGTACTTACTTCTTCAACAAGAGGTACACCAATATCTTCACCTGCAATTAATGCTTGAATTTGCTTAGAATCAAGAGTTTCCCAAACAATTAGGCCTTCAGCAATTCTATCAAGAGCATCACGATGATCAGTTAAAATCTTCTTAGCAAGCTTGTAGTTCTCATCAAGGAAGCGAGTGATTTCAGTGTCGATTTCACGAGCTGTTTCCTCAGAGTAGCCAACACCTTCACTTGGAGCAGTTGATCCAAATGGAGAGCTACCTGGCTGATGGAAGTTACGAGGTCCCATTTTAGAACTCATTCCCCATGAACAAACCATGCTTGAAGCAAGCTGAGTTGCACGTTCAATATCGTTTGAAGCACCATTTGAGATTTCGTTAAATACGATCTCTTCAGCAACACGACCACCCATTAGGAAAGCAATGAAGTTTTCTGCTTTTTCAAGAGTTAGGTTGTGCATATCTTCGTTAGGAAGAGTTTGAGTTACACCTAAAGCTCCACCACGAGGCATGATTGATACCTTGTGAATAGGATCTGTCTTTGGAAGATTCATCCCAACAAGAGTGTGACCAGCTTCATGATATGCAGTTACTTTCTTCTCAAGATCTGAAAGTACCATCGACTTTCTCTCAGGCCCCATAAGAACCTTATCTTTAGCTTGTTCGAAGTCGATCATTTGAAGAACTTTCTTACCGTAACGAGCAGCAAATAGCGCAGCTTCGTTAACTAAGTTCGCAAGGTCTGCACCAGTGAAACCAGGAGTTCCCTTTGCAATAACTTCAAGATCAACAGCTGTATCAAGTGGAGTTTTCTTAGTATGAACTTTTAGGATTCCAAGACGTCCACGAACATCTGGAGGTCCAACCGTTACACGTCTATCAAAACGACCTGGTCTTAGAAGGGCCTTATCAAGTACGTCAATTCTGTTTGTTGCCGCAATAAGGATAACACCTTCATTTGATTCAAAACCATCCATTTCAACAAGAAGTTGGTTAAGAGTTTGTTCACGCTCATCGTGTCCACCACCCATACCGTGTCCACGGTGGCGACCAACAGCATCGATCTCATCGATAAAGATAATACAAGGAGCGTTCTTCTTACCTTGTTCAAATAGGTCACGTACACGAGATGCACCAACACCTACGAACATTTCAACGAAGTCTGAACCAGAGATCGAAAAGAAAGGAACACCAGCTTCACCAGCAACAGCTCTTGCAAGAAGAGTCTTACCAGTACCTGGAGGACCTACAAGGATAACACCTTTAGGAATCTTACCACCTAGGTTAGTGTATTTCTTTGGATCTTTAAGAAAGTCGACAACTTCTTCTAGTTCTTCTTTTGCTTCTTCAACACCAGAGACATCTGAGAAAGTTACTTTCTTGTCATGTGGTGAAAGCATACGCGCCTTAGATTTTCCAAAACTCATGGCCTTTCCACCACCAGCTTGCAGTTGGCGAAGGAAGAAGATGACAATGAGGAATAAGAAAATCATCGGTCCCCAGTGCAGCAAGAATGTCGTGATAACATTTTGTTTCTCTTCTGCTTCGTACTCTGGGTAGATTCCGTGCGACTCTAAAATTTTAAAAGTTTCGGCCCCTGTCGTTCCTGTTGCTTCAAACCAAGCACCATTCTCATAGCCGTCCTTAAATTTACCTAAGATCTTGTCCTTCCCCTTAAGTACAACCTTATCAACATGCTTACCTTTAATTGCACTTACGAAGTCCGGGTATGTCACAGGCTTATAAACCTGGCGGCTTTCAGAAGAAATTTTAGCGATGGCCGCAAACATAAGGATTAAGATAATCCATAGGAGGAGTGTTTTGTTTTGTCCTTTCATTAAAATCCTTTTTAATTAATTTTCACATTAACTATTTAATCAAATATTCACTAACTAATTACAATTCTTAATAAAATATAAAGCTACATTGTAACCTTATAGTTATTAAAATGGTATCATTTTCGGTGGTGTCAAGCCTAGTAATTTAAAGCCAAACTAAAACTTTACCCTTTTTACGCCATGAATAATGAACTGGCAGGAGAATTTGCGAAAAGCTCTTGTTTAGATCACCATCCCTATCAGCTATGGGACATTTCTTAAGTGAATGCTTCGCACTTGTGTTATTTGACAAGAATGGAACGCCTTCAGGAATCTGCGAATGTTTTAAACTAAAGCTCATCTGCTGGCCCTTTCTTACGACGGCCAAGTGGTTTTTGAAATTATAGACTCGAAGCCCACCACTAAAACTTAACGGGCCAATACTTGATGACTTTATCAGTGAGCGAAGTTTCTCAAATTGTGAATGTGTTTTACCTTTAGATGAGTCAGACTGAGATAAGATCACCTGCTCTAGTGCCTCATTGATAACACCGTCAAATTTAATGAGTATTCCCCACTCTCGTCTTAACACCTTGAAATTATGTGCATCTAGTTGTTCATCTTTAATCGCCTTTAGACGATTCATGCGATTACAATAGTGTTTAAGGTAGCCTGGAAAGCGCGTAGCAATAGACGCCTTAGTTAAGTCTCTGATGAAATTTCGCTCATAGCGAGTATCTTCGTTTGAACTATCCTCTAGCCATGCGATTTTCGATAGCTTTGCATACTTCAAGATATGATTTTTAGAAAAAGCAAATAGTGGCCTATAAATGATGCCATTACGATATGGCATCCCTAGATCAATATGCTTAGCAGATGATTTAAATTGCTGCATAAGTGACCACTCAAAACAATCATCCAGATGATGGCCAGTAAGTAAGATTTCATTGCCTCTTAGATTCGATAAAAGTAGTTGATACCTCTTTGCGCGTGCAACAGATTCAAAATTCTTTGTCTTTAGGCTTAGGTGTTCAATTTTATAGCTTTGAAACTCTAGGTCATATCTTGCAGCAAAACTCGAGATTAGATTAACTTCCTCGACGATCTCTTTTCTTGTGCCATGATCAATATGTAAAAGTCTTAGCTTCTTGGCCCCGGCCTGAACCAATAAATGGGCCAAAACCATGGAATCAACACCTCCACTACAGGCCACGGCCATGGGTGAATCAAAATCAAGGCCCATTTCAAGATTGAATTTTTTGAAGTGGGACAACATTCTGGTTAAGAGAGAATGTGATTTATTTTGTTTAGGTTTTAGATTCATTGCTATTTTTTTCACAAAATTTAACTTTTTGATAAATTATAATATTGACATACGAGGCGCAAGTTATTAATATCCTAATCAATCGAAATGTGCGAATGTAGCTCAGTTGGTTAGAGCGACGGATTCATATCCCGTAGGTCGGCAGTTCAAATCTGCCCTTTCGCACCATTCTTCTCTTATCTAATTCCAATAAATTAACAACAACTAAGTAAACACTAAAAACCTGTGTTTGTTCAAGTTTTAAACACTGTTCAGCTCTTCAACACTAAGTCACTAAACTAAATTTCAATACTTACACCACATTTCAGCAGTTTAAACTTTTTACACCCATGAACTTGTTTCATGATACATGGCATCATTCCTGCATCTATTTTAGTATCAAAACAAATAGGAATGACATGATTAAAGCGAAAAACGTAACTAAACATTTAATTTTACTGGCATTAATAAGCCAGGGCCATGCTTTCGCACAGAATGATTCGGCAAAAATCTTTACAGAAGGACTTAGTTCTTCTCTAAAAAGTGCTGGATTTAAGAATGTGGGACTAGAGCTTGGTGCTGATTATGGTGCTCTTGATTCTAGAACTGATAAGGGAAGTGTTTATCAGACTAAGATGAATCTTGAGCTAGAAGCTGAAGTAGTAGACAGTGTCGACTTCAACTTTAGTGGTGGTTTTAGCTATCAGTCAGGTAACTCTTCTTCACAAGAAGCTGAGAGAGTAAAAACTTATAAGCCAAAGTTTACTTATGACTATGGTTACTTTGATATTAGGCCACTAAGCTTTGTAAAAATTAGTGCTGGTGCTCTTGATAACTCAACTAAGCGTCAATATATCTCACCATTCATTAACGGTGGAACTTCATTTATTGGTGCCAGAGAAGTTATTACGACGAAAGTTGGAAATTTCTACTTCCGTCTTCAAGCAACACAAGCAAAGCCACAGAATGCAATTTTAAGAGAAACTTTTAATATTGATGATTCAGGTGATCCACAATTCTTCTCTGAATCTGCAGACATCACTTACCTATCAAAAGCTTTAAGAATGGGTGGTGCTGTTGGAACTTATCGTTACAAGAAATTATCAGGTGATCTTGCAAATAAAGACTACTACTGGGGTAACTCGGTTAGCATCGGTACACCAATTGATCAAAGTCTTTACCTTTATGACTTCACAGGAATCTTTGCAAACGCAAGTGCAGAGATCGCTCTAGGAGATAACACTCTTAAGCTTTCTGGATCATATATTAAAAACACTGAAACAGTTATTCCTGATGATAAGAACACTGGTTACTCATACAGAATCGATTTCAAAACAAATATGGGTGACAAGAAGCTAACTCTTAAGGCGCTAGCATTTGAAAATCAAGCAGATACTGCTCCAGCATTTTACCGTGGTGGAATCTTTTCAAATGACTACAAAGGTTATGCAGCAGGATTTCAACTAGAAACTCAAAAAGGCTTTAGTACTGAATTTACATATATTAATCGCACTGTACTTGGAAACCTTGACTCAGCGTACTTAATTGATGGTTACAGTGACGAACAAGTTTACACAATCTCCCTAAGGAAAGAATATGACATTTTGTAAGAACATGAAGAACATCACTCTCCTAAGCATTTCAATGCTTGCACTAACGTCACTTGTTAGTTGTGGAAGTGACACTTCCAACGACGAAAGACAGCAACTTGCAAGACAGCTTAAAGCTTCTGCAAATGAAAGTGCTCTTGTGTCTGTTTCACGTTTCACTGTAGAAGGTGTTACTGAAGATAAGACATCAATGAAGTCTAGAATCGCTTACGGTAAGACTTTTCATGTAAAAGCGTGTCTAAGTTCAAAACTTGGAAAAAGCCTTCAGTATCAAACATTTTACGTTTCAGGAGAAAACTTTCAAACTGTAGAAAGAACTACTGATAACAATAGCTGTATCTTTTGGGATGAGCCAATCACTATGGACTACTCTCTTCCTAATACATACCTTCCAATGGGTGATCGAGTTATTACTCTTGGAACAAGTGCTAATATTTCATATGACTTAAAACTGTCGATGAACCAATACACAAATAGCATTATTCACAGAAATAATTATGTAATGAAAACTTCACTTAACAAGTCTCGTCTAAGTTCAAACGAGATCATCAATGTTAAGAATGTTAAGATCACTCCAAAAGGTTTTGGTCAAGTTGATCCAAGAAACGACAACTTAATTATCGATCAAAAAGTAGTTGTTAACGGTTGTCTTAACCTTAAGGCCAACGGAAGTTCACTTTCAAATGAATTTGTTAAGGCAAGACTTATTAACCTTGAAAAACAAGAAAATGGTGAAGAGCACGCAGTAACTGAAATGTATGACATCACAGATGGACAACTTGATGAGTCTGGATGTGGTGAAATCAAGTTCTACCTTGAGCACGAAAGATACACAAATACTCGTCGTATCCCTTTTAATCTTGAAATTGAAGTACAAAATGAAACACTTCAAAATGCAAAAGTAACACGTGGACTATGTCTATACCCATGGTCAAACAATGGTTGGATCTTTGCAGAAGTTTCAAGAACAGGAAAGTGTGAAAAAGATAATAACAATCAAAGAGCAAGACTATTTGTCGATGAAGTTAACTATAGCTTCCTAGGACACGATAATAATAATGGTTTCCACCTTAACAAGAACCTTGACCTAGTAATTGAGAAGTCATTCATTGTTAAGATGTACCCAAAGGTTAACTACGGAAACTACGTACACCACATGAACCCAATTGAGCCTTTCTACCAAGGAAAGCTTAAGCTTGAAGTTTACTTCCTAGCTCCACTTCAAGGTGATATTGATTTAACAAATGAGAACAAGCACAAGTTTAAGCTAATCTCTGTAGCTTCACGTGAAGTCGATGTTGAAAACAACCTTCTTAAGGCAAGAATTGATATGCCAATCAAGTTTGTGGACATGCCATATATCCACACAAGAACTTATGCGGCAATTAAGCTATCACCAATCTTAAGAGAAGGAGATGATCCAAGAACTGCACCTCGTCCAGCATGGGCAGCAGGTACATTCCACGCTTCATCAAAGACATTTCATTCAATCCTACACACGCAACTACAAGTGACGGATGAGTTTGAAGCGAAGGATTACACAAATACAAAAATCTCGAAGAAAATGACTGAGATGGTACAACTAGAAAACTACCTTGAAAAACTATCTAACGATGTTAAAGGTGTAACTAAGAAAGATATCATTGCAGCAAAACTTGCTCCTAGATACAACAAGAGCTCTGAAGCGATCTTCTCTGATGAACTTAAGAAGCACGAGCTTTATGATGAAACAATCAAAGTTGATCACAATGGACTTAATAAGAAACTAATTGAAGAAAATAAGCTAACTGCAACAGAAATTTCTAAGCTTTATGAAGACCAGTACGATGCTGCAACACTTGCAAAACTATGTGGGACTTTCTTTAACCAAGAAAAGACAGGACTAATCTGGAAGACATACTCAGACTACAATATGAGAAAATGTATTGAGTCTCCATGGGAATTCATGATGATTACTCCAGTAAGTCACGTACAAGAGATTCTATCTAAGCCAAGAGTTAGCCACTCTAATACAATTAGAATTTCTAAATCAACAGGAAGCGGAACTTACTTTACTGAAAACAGAAGAGTTGGGTTCTCACACGGATACAAAACAGGTGTTGGTGCGAAACTAGACTTTAAAATCCCTTTTGGTGAAAGTTCACCAGTAGGTGGTGGAGTTGGTGTATCAGCAGGATATGACTGGTCAACTTCATGGTCACTAGATAAGTCAAATGGTGATAATAATAGAAGTGACAGCGGACAATCAATTGATCTATACGCTGAAGCAATTACACTTAACTTTGAAGCAAGAACACACCAGTGTTTTATGATTGAAGGGACTTCTAAGTTTAAAGCTGAATGGGTAAGCTCACAAATGTATGGATCAGGTAATCACGGACTTGGTGGATCTCTACAATACGTAGCAGAGAACAACCCAATTCGTTACAAAGTTTGTAAGCCAAAGGCCGGAAAAGAAAGACTAGAAGAAACTTGGTACTTTACTGGTGAAGGTTTCCAATTCAACTCAATCCTAAGAGATAGACTTGGAATGACTGAAAACCAATACACGATGATGTTTAGAGGAAGAAAGACACTTTATAAATTTACTGACTTCTTATCAAAAGCTTCAAGCTCGATGTTTAACATCAAAGAAAGAAAGACTCAGTCACCAGATGTATATATGCTAGATGTATACAAGAATTATAAAGAAGCATTTGATAGCAATCATGACTTAATTGATGACCAAGCTATTCCAGGTACGGTTGAGAAGTATGATCCTATCAAAAACGGCGGAGACCACAACTTCTCTGAAGATAATTGTGAGCTTCCACCAGATGAATATAATCATGCATCAGTAGATTTTTGCTAGAAATATAAAGGCCGCTTATCTAAGCGGCCTTTTTTATATGAATTATTTTGCTTCAAAGCTATCGTATTTCGAAAAGATATAATCAAGAGTGTCGTCATCAACATCGCGGTAAAGACACACCCCTAATTCCATTAGATAAATTTTTAAGTGCTCACGAGGATCAACATTTGGATACTTCTTTTTTAGAAGTTCAAATAACTCGGCCTCGGCCTCCACGATAATATCAGATAACTCATTGCCGGCACCTTTATTGATCATATAAAGAGCAAGCAGATATGGCATTTGAATGATTTGTTTACGAACAATCTTAATACGCTCGCGAATTCCGACTGAGTTTTCCTGAGAAAGATTGAAGATACGAGAAATCATATACTTCACAGCTTCTTTAAGAATAACGTCCTTCTCCTTACCTAAATAATAATAGATGAGGGAGCGAGTTACGTCGGCCTCTTTGGCCACCTCGGCGATTTTCCAATTCAGGTGTCCCTTAGCAACTTCTAACTTGGTTACTGCGTTTAAAATTCGATAATGTACTTCTTCACTTTTATTGCTTGTCATAAATAAATCTCTCTATACTTGATAATAATACTTAAGTTTTAAAAGGTAAAATCCGATAAAAATTTATTGAGTCATGTTCAATTTTGATTATTTAGTTCTTTAGAATTTTCAGATTTATGGGGGAAAAGTATGAAAAATCAGAAACTTACAGGTATCGCAGGAGCATTTCTCTTCTCGACACTACTAGTTTCCTGTAATCAAAAGTCCTATCGAATGCCCAGCTCTCTAAAGAGCTCTAATTTTGACTCCCTGATGCACGAGATGCATGCCCAAGTCTCAAAAGGCGTTAAATCCCCTGCTGAATGTGCAACAAAGACTAAGCATTACTACAACAAGCTCTTTTCGATAAAATCAACGGATATCGACTTTTCAGAATTTTCCCAATATCAGATGCAGGATTTTGTGAACGCATCTTTCAATATTCGCCTGGACCTCAAAGAGAAACTCAAAGATCTCAATAGCTCAAATGAACTTGATCAAGACGAGAAAGAGTGTCTAAAAGGCGTTAAGGATATCTTTAGGGCCCTTCGTTATCTTGAAGATTACTTTATTGAGTCGTACTACGCATCAAGGCCAAAAGGGAAAGTCCCTCGCCAATTTACGACACTAAACTTTGATGGTGACTCTCCTATTCATTTCATGGTTAACCCAGAATATAGTTTTGCAGGCCCTACCGATCTCAAGTCAGGAGATATTATCCTTTCTCGTGGTAATGCCTATTCAAGTGCTGCCATTGCAAGAATCGGAGATGATGACCATCAATTCTCACACTTAACATTAGTTTACAAAGATAAGAAGACAGGAGAGCTTTTTACGTCAGAGGCCCATATTGAAGTCGGAAATGTCGCCGCTCCATTTCAAGTTCACCTTGATCAGGCAAACTCTCGTACCGTGGTCTTTCGTCACAAAGACGCCAAGCTAGCACACCTTGCGGCCAAAGAGATGCACGAGCGATTCACGAAATTCACAAAGAAGAATGAAGAAAATATCCCTTATGATTTTGCCATGGATTACACAGATGACTCTCAAATCTTTTGCTCTGAAGTTATTTACCATGGTTATAAAGTTGCAAGCTCGCAACTAAGTGGCACTGAAATGGATATTCCAGAATTTAAAACAACATTTAATCCGGCCCTCCTCTCTTTCCTACAAGACTTTGGGCTAAAGGTAACAAAAGAAAATATCTCAAAATTTAAAACTTTTGGACCTGGTGAGATTCAATTTGATTCACGTTTTGATCTAGTGGCCGAATGGAGAAACCCAGATAAGCTAAAAGACACACGTTATAAGGACGCGATTCTATCAAAGATCTTTGAATGGATGGAAAAAGAAAAGTATGAATTTGATCCAAGCTTTGGCACAAAATTAGGAAATGACTTTGCTTGGCTTGCTCGTCGTTCTGTCATCAGTCGCGGGATTATCAAATTTGTAGCAGGTGTAAATCTTGAAGAAAAATTCCCTCTAAATCTAGGTTCAAAGCAAATTGATCTCTTTGTGGTGCTAGACCAAGTTGGAGAAAGACTCTATGAGAGAATCGCTCAGGCAGAAAAAGAGGCCGGTGGAATTCTGTCATTTAATGAAATGTTTTACGAGCTTGAGGCCTACCGCAAAGAAGACGCAGCCAAGTATATAAAATATATTGAAGACAAGAAATATAATCAGAGGCTACAGATGCAAGGCGGACGACGCAATGGTCCACGTAGACGTCGCTCATTAACTAGGCCTGATTTCCATCACTTGTTTCACAATTAAGAATCTAAGCTTTAAGAAAGAGATATTTTAAGCTATATTGGCCGCATATGAAAACGGTCAATATAGCAATTCAAAACGCCCATAACGAGCTATGTGCTCACCCACTTTATACAAATATCAACGATATTGAAGATGTAAAAATTCTGATGAAATGGCATGTCTTTGCTGTGTGGGATTTTATGTCACTTCTAAAAGGCCTACAGCGTGAAGTTACATGTGTAACAACTCCGTGGATGCCTTCTAAGTACGACAAAGAATGCGTACGCTTTATCAATGAAATCGTTCTTGGTGAAGAAAGTGACGAGGACTTAAACGGCGGTCATATTGATCACTTCACAATGTACTTAAATGCCATGAAGGAAGTTGGTGCAGACACTGCTCCAATCGAAAACTTCTTTAAGGATTTTTCTTTTGATGAGCTGCCACAAGAGATCGCAAAATTTACGGCATTTAACTTAAACCTAGTAACAAATGCGCACCCAAGTGCTGTTGCTTCAGCATTCTTCTATGGAAGAGAAAACCTGATCCCTGATCTGTTTCAACCATTTGTTAATGTTTTAGAAGAAAAAAATATCGATGCTCCGTATTTTAAGCACTACCTAGTTCGCCATATTGAACTTGATGGTGACGAACACGGAGACCTTGCAGGAAAGCTACTTTCACAACTTTGTGATTCTAAGGAAAAAGAAGATCAAGCAACTCAAATTGCCCTTGATTCCCTTAAGCTACGATCACAAATGTGGGATTATGTTCTTGAAGAAATAAGAGCAAATCGTTGCGAGAACTTAGAGCCTATCCACTAAATCTTTAGCAAGAGAAACTCCAGCGCTCCAGCCATTCTTATAGAGTGCGTTTAGAGCGTAGATCCCTTCACTTACCTCGCCACAAAATGGAGTGCGTCTTTTTCCTTTATGACGGATTCCAGTATGAATCATTGGTTTTTCAAGCTTTGAAAATTCTGGAAATAAGTCTTGGAATATTTCTAGCTTTTCATACACCTCTTTAGGAGAATGAAGATGACTAAGTCCCTCTATAGAATTGGCCCCAAAAAGCAGAAGATTATCTTGAGCGCGGTAAATTAAATTATAGTGGCCACGAGAAAGAACAAATGAATCTTCATTTAAATCAATATCCCATGTAAAATAAGTTCCCTTAACAGGCTTACCTTCAGGTAGATTCTTATCTTTGAAGATTAATGATGTATAAGCGCTGGTTGCAAGAATGATCTTTTCAGCTTTAAGCTCAGTAGCACTAGTTTGAACGACACCTTTATTAACTGCAGTTACTCTCGCATTGATTTTATCAACATCAGTCTTAAAAAAATCGAGGAAATTATGTGGATTAATAACGAATGCATCCTTGGCAACCATCCTTTGATTCTTAAATTCAACAAAATCAGTTCCATAACGGGCCTCAAATTGCTTAAATTTTAAAGGGTCTTCTTTAATATTAGGCGGTAGATAATATTGTTTACAGGAATAGACTCCTGGAGGTTGTTCTTTTTCAACAAAGTCATTTAAGAATTCATGAGCATGATAAAGGATGTCCCCAAGCTTTGAGATCCCTTCTTCAAATAGGCCAAAGGAAACAACACTTGTCGTTCGAGTGGAACATGCTGGAAAGCCTTCATCATCGAACACTTGGGCGATCTTAGCATTTGGGTATTTCATCGTTAAAAAATATAAAATGGCGCGGCCTGCAATACCGTCACCAACCACAATATAATCGTAATTCTTTATCATAATAACTTCTTACATCAATATTTTTAAGTTAACCAGTCGAATTTACTCAAGTTTTTAATTGTCATTCCAAATTCAATAACTATACAATTTTAATTCAAATTTAGTTAATGGAGTATGAATTATGTCAGAGACGACAACAGCAGCAAAGAACCCAATGGACGTTATTGATCAAAACGCCGTCCTATTTTGTGTCGACAACACAGATATCACAGCTAAACAAATCATGGCCGTACTGGCTATGTTACTTGTAGAAGACTGTACCGTCCCATTCATCACACGTTACCGTAAAGATAAAACAGGTGGTTTAGATGAAGAACAAATCCGTCTAATCCAAGAAAAATACGACGAATATATTGAGCGTGAAAAACGCCGTGCCTTCATCCTTGAGGCCATCACTAAACAAGAGATGATGACTCCTGAGATTGAAAAGAAAATTAAGGCCGCAACAAATATCAACCAACTTGAAGATATCTACGCGCCATTTAAGTCAAAGAGAAAAACAAAAGCACAGATCGCTAAAGAAGCAGGACTTGAGCCGTTTGCCATCCTTATGAAGACTTCTAAGCTTCCAATGCCTGAGCTTGCAAAAGAGGCCCTTAAGTTCATCAATAAAGAAAAGAAGATTGCAACTTTTGAAGATGTCTTAAAAGGTGCATGCGATATTATTATTGAAGAAATCGCTCACGATACAGAACTTAAAGAAACTCTTCGTAATGACTACTGGGCACAGGCGATGATTAAGTCTTCTCCGAGAAAGGGTTATGAAGAAATCAAAGATTGGCAAAAATATAAAGACTACTTTGAGTACGAGCAAAAAGTAGCAGATCTTCGTGATCCAAAAGCGGCCCACAGATTCCTGGCTATCCGTCGTGCTCAAACTGAAAAGATTCTTAAAGTAGAAATCATCTTTGATGAAGAATACGCAAATAATATGATCCTATCAAAGCACTTTGCTGATACAAGTGTGACAAGCTACAAGGCACTAGTCGACTGTGCTTCAAAAGCATATAAGAATTATATCCATTCTTCACTTGATCTAGAAATCAAAGGTGAGCTTAAAAAGCTTTCTGATGAATCAGCAATTGATGTATTTGGTGTAAACCTTAAAAACCTCCTTCTTCAACCATACCTTGGTTCTAAGACAGTACTTGCTCTTGACCCAGGTGTTGTCACAGGATGTAAAACTGTTGTTGTTGATAACACAGGTAAGTTTGTTGTTGATACTGTTGTTTACCCTCACCCACCAAGAAATCAGGTTCGTGAGTCGGCAACAATCCTTAATGCAATGATTGAACAATTCAATGTTGAATATATCGCAATTGGTAATGGAACTTTTGGACGAGAGACTCTTCAATTTGTTGAAGATAACGTAACAGCAGTTAAAGACGGAAAAGTTAAAGCGACAATGATCTCTGAAGATGGTGCTTCAATCTATTCAGCTTCACCAATTGCTAAGAAAGAATTCCCAGATAAAGACGCAACGGTAAGAGGTGCAATTTCAATTGGACGTCGTTTCCAAGACCCACTTGCAGAACTTGTAAAAATTGATCCTAAATCAATTGGTGTTGGTCAATACCAACACGATGTAAACCAAGTTAGACTTAAGAAGTCACTAGATGGTGTTGTTGAGAGTTGTGTGAACTTTGTAGGTGTTGATATTAACACAGCTTCAGCTCCACTACTTTCATTTATCTCTGGTATCGGGCCAACGGTAGCTGGAAATATTGTTAAGCACAGAGATAAGAACGGATTATTCTCAGATAGAAGCGATATCCTAAAAGTTTCACGTTTTACAGATAAGGTCTTCCAACAAGCTGCTGGTTTCCTTCGTGTCTACAATGGTGCAAACCCACTAGATGCAACATTTATTCACCCAGAAAACTACGATATGCTAGAGAACTGGGCACAATCAAAAGGCTTCACTTTAGAGCAACTAACAACTGACAACGCTGTTGCAAACCAACTTAAGTCAGATAAGTCTCTAATCGCAGAACTTGGAGAATTCACTGTAAACGACATTTATAAGTCACTAACAGCACCTTCTCAAGATCCACGTACAGAATTTAAGACAACGGAATTTAGAAAAGATGCACGTGAAATTAAAGATATCAAAATTGGTGAGCGCTACCCAGGTATCGTAAAAAATATCACTCAATTTGGTGCTTTCGTCGATATTGGAATTAAAGAAAATGGTCTAGTCCACGTATCACAAATGGCAGATCACTTTGTTGATAATGCTCTTGATGTTCTTAAAGTAGGACAAGAGGTTTCAGCTGTTGTTCTTGATGTTGATATGGACAGAAAACGTATTGCACTCTCTCTAAAATCAGATGGTGCAGAAGAAGCAAAGACTTATGAGCGTCCTTCAGGAGGGCCTCGTCAAAGCAAACCACGTGGTGGTGGAAAACCAAAGATGCCAAAGCAGAACGATGCACCTTTAAAGAATAACGCATTTGCTGCACTTGCTGGTTTTAAAGTTAAATAGGTGTGGCATTGTCTGCCCAAAGGCAGACTATTGGACGTACCTATAGCACCCAGACACTTCAGTTAAAAAACAATATTCAACAAGCCTGCGTTTCTGCAGGCTTTGTTGCCTCAGGAGCGATGGGAAAGTTAGCTAAAGAAACATGCTACTTTTATAAAGGAGCACGGGTACCAATCGAGATTTTAAAGAGTTAGTCTTCAAATAAAGAAATATTAAAAAGGGCCTAATGAGAGGCCCTTTTTTTGCTTTGCTTGTTTTTTAATTATTCACAATCAGGAACTTTTTTCTTAACAGATCGAATTAGGCTTTTTACCCAAGAACCAAATAAAGGCTTCTTAGTAAGTTGAATCGAACTCTTTTGTGAATACTCAGCTTCACCATCTCTTAGAAAAGACTCATGCATAGAAATACTAGTATATGCACCTCTATACTTATGAAGATCTGAAAAGATAGTCATATAATTTACAGTTCCATTAGTTGGTAAATCATCGATACTCTTAACTTCTGTAAATGTATAACCCTTATCTTCAAAAACTTTTAGAACTTTTTCTGTAATGTCGACACGTCCATCTAACTCAGACATAACTAAGTAGTTGTGACAGCTATCGCTTGCAAAAACATTAGAGATTAAAGTTAATACTAGTAATGACTTTATAAAATATTTCATCTTAACTATCCTTATACAAATTTATTAATCAATTCTTTCTAGGTTTACTCTTAGGCCCATTCCAGTGTTAAGATCGATTGTGATCATATCCTGAATACCCATTTGCTTCCAAAAAACTAGATCAACTTTGTGGTTTTCTTCTTCATAGATCATACAGCTGAAAACAATAGAGCCATTTGAAACACGGTCTTTTTCACAAGTTGTATCAACTTGAAGCTGACCAGCATAATTCATTTTAAGATTATACTTCTCACCTGCTACGATTTCTGTAACTTCAACATTCTCATTACCTACAAGGGCCTGATCCATTTCATTTTGTCCCTTATAAGTTGCAGAATGAGCTGAAATTGCAGTTAGTGATAAAAGTACTAGTAACAATTTTTTCATAAATGTCCTCCATTATTTTTCTTCTTCATAAATCTTTAACTAAACAAATTCAGAATACTTCGTTGTGGAGAAAAATGTGAAAAGTTGAAATATTTATCTCTATGGATAAAAAGTGAACAACGCTAACTACTGGGAATCTCGATTCGTACCCGCGCCCCTTTTAGTGGTGAGGTATAAGAATTAAATCACGAGTGTTGTAGCCTAGGGAGTCTAGCTCTCTGATGGCCCTTGCGACGATTTTGGAGGCGTTATCCTTAGAGTATTTGCGCGACATGATCCACAAGTACTTTTCATCAGGGACGCCGATGGCCACCCACTCGTACTTGGGATCAAGAGCAATAACGAGGTAATCAAATTTAAGAGGCCAAAAAAGCTGAATCTTCCAATGGGCATTGGTTTTCGTATCCTCGATCCAGGCCTTTTGCTTTAAGACTTCTTTTTCACCATCAAATGAATCTTTATTGAAAACGAATTTAACATCAATACGCTTTTCTTTTTCATTCCACGAATAAGTCTCAACAGAGTTATGTTGACCATCCTCTAGGAATGTTCCTCTTGCAGCAAGAACGTACCAATCCCCCATAAAGCGATCAATATCAACATAGTCCACAGTTTTATGGTAAGTAGTTGAGCTACAACTTAAGAGCAAGAAAGATAGGATTAAGAAAAGAAACTTCAAAAGGCCTCCTACTATTTAGATCACCACCACTTCTTTGTAACATAGTCTCGTTCATCAAAAGAGACAATTTCTCCTAACTTTGGTGCCATTAACTTAAGAACGCCTTGCTGAGCATATTCATTAAGTTTCAAGATAGGATCATCCCATGTATGAAATGAGAGAGAGAAAGCACCCCAGTGAATTGGGAAGTAGTATTTTGCGTTGATATCAGCATAGGCCTTAGGCCATTCTTCAGGAAGTAAGTGTACCGCAAACCAATCAGGGTTATATTGGCCAGATTCCATATAGGCCACATCAAATGGCCCAAGACGGCTTCCAATTTCTTTGAAATGGATATCGTAGCCAGTGTCTCCACTAAAGTAGAGATTATTATTTTGAGTCTTTACAACCCATGATGCCCACAGAGTCGTATTCTCATGGGCCTGATCTCGCCCTGAGAAGTGCTGTGCAGGAGTAGCAGTAAACTTGATGCCTTCAAAGTCCACGTCTTGCCACCAATCAAGTTCAGTAATACGAGAGTCATCAAATCCCCATCTTTTTAGATGTGAACCTACGCCAAGAGGCGTGATAATTTTGACGTCTTTCTTCTTAGCGAAAAATTTCATCGTCGTCATATCAAGGTGATCATAGTGATCGTGAGAAATAATAATATAATCGATTTCTGGAAGCTCTTCTAAAGAGAGAATCGGAGGTGCAAAGCGCTTTACGAATAAAGGAACAGGTGAAGATGAACCTGAAAAGATTGGGTCAATTAAAACGATCTTTGAATCAACATTTAAAAGGATCGTTGAGTGCCCGAACCAAATCGACTTAACATGATCAGATTTCTCCAGAAACTTTTCCATATCTGGCCTTATTGAAGGAAGCGGTTTTTCTGGATAACGTCCTCCGCCCTTTCCTAAGAATTCTATAAATTTAGAAAGGCCAAAACCATCTTTTTGAATTGGCTGCTCTTTTGTAATATTAGGTCTACGGTTAACAAAGATTTGCTTTGAAGCATCGAAGTTCTCCGACTTTTCAAATGTTCTTAATTCACTCTTATCAGGGTGGGCCCCAAGAGAAGACATAAATACAGAAGCAACTTTACTCATAGCTGTACATCCAGATAAATTTAATAAGAAAGCTAATAGAAGAATATGCTTAAACATTAAGTTCCTACTTTTTTAACAAAACTAATGAAGTTCCCATTATCCTTGAAAAATCTCCAATTAGAGAAAAGAGTGAAGATCACTGTAATAATCACAGGCACTAGAAATGAGAAAACGAACGACGATCCAGTAAAGCGCACTGGAAGTGAACGATCCACAAACATCGCCGGCATAATAACTGGTGAAAACTGTGCTAAAAGTTTAAGAACAATAAAGCTTAGAAGGTTCCCAATCCCAATTGCACAAATCGTGATAATGGCAATATTAAGGCCTCCATACTTTTTGATTTGGTCCATACTCATGCCAAGAATCCAAAAAGAAGCAAAGTCGTTTCTAACTCTTGCGTAGAATATTGAAAGGCCTGAAATAATTGAAAAAGTAACGAGAACAATTGTCGCTAAAAATAAAAAGAGAACCACATTATTTTCTAAAGCAAGCGCGTAAACAAGGTTTTGATTTAACTCTTCCCAAGTTTTAAAGCTGGCACCTTTTGAAGTTAAATACTGCTTAAGTTCCCCGACTTCAGCGGCACCCAGAACACTATAAACCCTAAGTTTGTTATAACGACGAGATTTAGCAATTGAAAATGCACTATAGGCATGGCCCCAAGCATGAAGCTCATCAATATCCGGGTCCATAGAATCAGTGAAGTTTTCAATCATAAGAGACTTAAAGCGTGGCAACTCTCCAAAGAACACATCAGTGTGAGCTGGTGAGATAAATTGAATCTTATCATCAAGACCGGCGTAAATTTTTCTGGCCAAGTATGGTGATAAGAGAATCTCTTCACGCTGGGGCCAATGATCAATGGCCTGAGGCAGAACAGTTGAAGTCTCTTTTGTTAGCCCGTGAAAAATAACAGGGGCCAAATAGCCTTCAAGACGGATAAGGCCTTCAATTTCATATTCAAAAGAATATTTCAAGTTCTTATCATCTAAGTAGGACTGTGTCTTTTCAAAGCTAAGATCTTTAGGCAGATCAATAATGTAGCGGCCAAGGGTCTGTTTTCCTCGTTCAATACGATTTGTTTGCAGCCCCTTAAGGACAGACTGGACACTTAGAAGTGAAAAACTTGATATGATAAGACTCGCCAAGGCCATGATAAGTAGCCTTTGGCGAGTCTTAGCTTTAAATAAGTAATTTAGAAAGAATCTAAAAAAGCTTAGAAACATTTAATCTATAGCTCATAGAAAGTTGAATTTTCATCTGCAAGCTTATTCATAAGCGCACATGGAGTGAAGCGATCCTTACTTACACTCTCTGAAAACTTAAGCATCTCATCTCTAAGGCGAGCGATACCTTGAGTATCTGCATATCTTAGAAGCCCCCCTCTAAATGGAGGAAAACCGATTCCAAAAATAAGCCCTAGATCGACATCTTTTGCTTTTGCAACAATCTTATCTTCAAGAGTTGTCGCCGCTTCATTAATCATTGGCAGAAAGATTCTCATTTGAATCTCTGTTTCACTCATTTTCTTAGATGCTTTTGGAAGCATATTCCATGCTTCTTGGTTAGGGCCAGTTGGCTTACCTTTTTCATCATATAGGTAGAACCCTTTAGCATTTTTCTTACCAAAGAATTCCTTTTCAAGCATTTGCTTTCCAATAGCATTTGAGGCCTGGCGCTCACCTAGACCATCATAGATAATTTTCGATACCTTATCCCCAACGTCAATTCCAACTTCATCAAGAAGTCTAAATGGGCCCATTGGCATACCAAAGTTAAGACAAGCATCATCGATATCTTTAATTGAAACACCTTCTTCAAGTAAGAATCCAGCTTCATTCATATATGGCATAAGAATTCTATTAACAAGGAATCCTGGGCCATCGTTAACAACGACTGGAGTTTTCTTAACTTTAACAACCCAATCATATAGAGACTCGATCGTTTCATCAGAAACACCATCGTGTTTGATGATTTCTACAAGAGGCATCATGTGAACAGGGTTAAAGAAGTGAAGACCTGCAAATCTTGAATTGTCTTCAAGTGCACTTGCCATCTCTTGAATTGAAAGAGACGAAGTATTTGAAGTTAGAATCGTATCTTTGCGAACCTTAGTTTCAGTTTCTGCAAAGACCTTCTTTTTAATATCCATATTTTCAACAACGGCCTCGATCACAAGATCAGAGTGTTCAAATCCACGATAATCTGTTTGAGCACTAATTGATCTCATCTTGCGCTCAAAATCATCTTTAGACATACGCTTTCTTTTAACAGCACCAGCAAAGTTACTTGACGCCTGCTTAAGTCCTAGCTCAAGTCCAACTTGATTAAGATCTTTCATGATTGGAAACATGTCATTCTTGGCCATAAGCCAAGCGATTCCACCACCCATCGTACCTGCACCAAGACAAGCTCCACGGCGTAGTTTTCTTCCAACACCTTTTGCATCATCCATCTTCTTAGAACCTTCCATTAGGAAGAAGATATGACGGAGATTCTTCGATTGTTCACCAATACATAACTCTCCAAAAGCTTGTGCTTCAGAAGTTAAATAAGATGTACGACCTTTCATAACTCCAGCTTCCATCACATCAAGAATCTTAAGAGGTGCTTGATAGAAACCTTTAGTTTTCTTTAAAACAGACTCACGTGCTTTTTGAAAAATAATTTTCTTAGTGAATACGTTATCAGTTGCAGCGTCTTGCATTTTATCCATCATGCTACGCTTATCAACTTTCTTTTTGAAATGCTTTGGCGCTAGATCAACAAGGCGCTCTTTAGCATAAATCTCATCAGCTAAACCTGCTCTCTTAGCTTTCTTAGCATTAAGTGTTTTACCAGATAGAATCATATCTAGAGCTGTTGGAAGTCCTACCGCTTTTGGCAGACGAAATGTCCCACCAAAGCCAGGAATTAAACCAAGCTTAACTTCAGGAAGTCCAAGACCAGTTGCCTTGTCATCACTTACGATTCTTGATTTACATGAAAGGGCAAACTCAAGTCCACCACCAAGACAAACTCCGTGGATACATGCAACAGTTGGCATTTTTAAATCTTCAATACGGTTAAAGATTGTCTGCCCAGCTTCTGCACCCGCTTGTCCATCGGCCGCCGTATGCATCGTATCGAATAACTTAATATCTGCACCGGCCATGAAACATCTATCTTTATGTGAAAAGAAGATTGCTCCATCCAGCTCTTTTTCTTTTGTATGTAGATCTTCAACAATATCTTGAAGTTCTTTAAGTGTTTCTTCATCGAAAACAGTCATCGAAGCTTCGTTATTATAACCAAAGCCGATATATGCTTTCTTATCCTTGATTTCAAAACTGATTCTCTTATATGTCATTGCGATATCCTATATTTTCTAAATTAATTACTTTTGTAAGTTCTCGATAATCATGGCACCACCTTGACCACCACCGATACAAAGTGAAGCAACACCAAATCCTGCTTTTCTCTTCTTAAGTTCATGAGCAAGAGTTACGATTAAGCGTGAACCAGTTGAACCAACAGGGTGTCCAAGTGCAATGGCACCACCATTAACGTTAAGTTTCTCAGCTGGAATTTCACCCCATAATTTATCAATACCAAAGAAGTCAGCAACTTTCTTATCAGTAAATGCCTTCTTAACAGCAATAATTTGTGCAGCAAAGGCCTCGTTAATTTCAATGAGATCCATTTGATCAAGTGTCATATTTGATCTTCTAAATACACCATCCATTGCATGAAGTGGACCCATTCCCATACGCTCTGGCTCAAGTCCATGGAAGTGATAATCAACAACACGTGCTAGTGGCTCTAAGTTATATTTCTTAACGGCTTCTTCTGAACAGAAAAGAATTGCCGAACCACCATCAGTGATTGGACAACTATTACCAACAGTAACTGTTCCTGACTTACGATCAAAGTAAGGCTTCATTTTCGCCAGACCTTCAACTGAAGACTCTTTACGTGGCCCATGATCATTCATAAGCAACTTATCTAATTTTGAACCATAGATTAGAGGAACAATCTCATCAGCAAAACGACCTTCTTCAATGGCCTTAATTGCTTTATGGTGAGATTCATTTGCATAGATATCTTGTTGCTCACGAGTGATACCAAGTTCACGGGCAAGAAGCTCTGCTGTTTGTCCCATATTTAGGCCACAGAAAGGATCTGTTAAACCTTGTTCAATTGCAATAATTGGAGAAAGGTATGCAGGTTTAAAAGTCGAAAGAACTTTTAATTTATCACCAGTTGTCTTTGCTTTCATAAGTGAAGCAAAAAGCTCAGTCATTTGCTTTCCATAAATCAGAGGCATATTTGACATTGATTCAACACCACCAGCAATCACAACATCACTACGTCCACTAGCAACTTTAATGAAAGCTTGTGAAGCTGCCTCAAGTCCAGAAGCACAGTTTCTATGTACTGAATAACCAGAAGTCTTCTTATGCAGGCCGGCCTCTAATGCAATCACTCGCCCAACGTTTGGATACTTTGCAGGAGTTCCTGTGTTTCCAAAAATGACCTCATCAACTTCATCGTCACCGATAGAAGTTCCATCCATAATATGGCGAACAAGGTAAGCACCTAAGTAAGGAGCTTGAATATCTTTAATAATAGTTCCGGCTTTTGCATGAGGAGTTCTCACTGCCTCGACAATGTAGACTGGTTTCATTGATGATTCCTTTCTTCAAATTATTTTACTTGCTTAATATTGTAAGGATAATCAGTGGCAATGAAAAGTAAAAAGGCCCCTGAGCGGAGCCTTTTTATGAGAACATGGGTTTTTTAAACAATTGTTTAGAATAAGTATGAAAGACCAACACCTAAAGTAAATGTGTCAGCATTTTCAATATTCTTTGCTTGGTCAACAAGGGCCTTCTGATTGTTTGAACCATTGTATTGGGCCTCTTCTCCAAGTCTAAAAACATTCTTTTCGTATGATAGGCCAACTTGTGCGCTAAATTCTTTAGCAAAATTAACTTCTGCTCCAAGAGATGCACTACCTGATACATACTTAAGTGACTGCTTAGTCTCGTTAAAAGTATCAACTGGGTTTTGGATTTCAAATGATCCAAAGTGAATTCCAGTTCCAAGACTTAAGTATGGTTTAATCTTAGCTGAACGTGAGAAATAAAATTTACCATATCCACCAAAGTTAAACTCGTTATATGAAATCTCATCATTTTGTGAATACGAGCTTCCATTATTATAACCGTAGTAACCATAACCATAATTATTATAATTGCTAAGTTCATTACCTTGAATCGTAAGATTCATAAATCCTGCGCTAATTCCAATTGAAACTCGCTCAGACATTACAGTTTCAACAGAAGCTTGGAAGTTAATTCCTGCTGTCCATTCCTTCTGCTCACCAGTAATACTCTTATATCCTGTCTCAACAGTTAACTTATTACTAAGTTCTGGCATAACAGGTTCTGCAATAACTGGGGCCACTGCTTGTACTCTAGCAGGTGCGGCCTGCTGATTATTAATTTCATCCATTGCTTTAAGCTGTCCCTCTAGGGCCTTTTGAATCTTGTTTGCAATACGCTTTTCTTCTTGTAGACGCATATCTTCAACATTTTTTCTCATCATCTGCTCGTGCTTTTCTTCTAATTGGCGACGTAGCTTCTGAATCTTGTCAGCTTGAGATGGTTTCTTTTTCTTTTTGTAGAACCCGTCGATATTAATTTCGTCAGTATGAACAACTTGATCTGTTTCACTTAGTAATGGATCGTCTTGTTGTCCATATGAGGCAGCACCAGATAATAGAAGTGCAGCTAATACGGCCGAGTTAATCATTGTTGTTTTCATGATGTTCTCCCTGTCTCTTTTTAAAATAAATAGAGTTCAGTTTCTTATAACACATTGCGGGATATTTCTGTTCAAAAGCGAACGCTGATGAAATAATTTCATGAAAATGAAAAAAACCTATTAATATCGGATAGTTAAGAGTGTCTAGCGCAGACGGAAGGTACGAAATTTATTAGCATCAACCTCATTTGTCCCATCAATACCTATGGTTTTAAGGAAACAAAGGGGATTTATGCTCCCCTGCTGACACGCTTCGGGGTCGGCCTTAAAGCGTGCATCAAGAGTTTTAAAGACTGCAAATAAGATAGAGATCACTGCTACTAGAAGTAACATATACTCAACAGCGGTTTGGCCGCGTTGGGAAAGTAGAATGGATTTCTTATCACTGTAATTCGTCATCATATATATGTTTTAAAGTCGCGGGCCTCTAATAAAGTCTGTGTAATTCCTAAATTATTCTTCTTCAGAGGTCCTTGGTAGTAGACCCCTTTTACAGAATCATATTTTCCACTGTCGGCCATTCTAAACTTAAGGTTAATTCTTGAGTTCGAATTAATCACACTATGATTACGAAGCATACAAGTTTCATTTGTTAGTCGACCTTTAATGAGAGTGTCATTTTCATCAATGATATCGTTGGCCAGTAGAAATTCATGCAACTCCTGCTCACAGAAATCATATTTAAGGCAGTCATCAAATTGTTTAAAGATTTTTATTTGGCAAGTTTCGTCTTTTAAAATCTCTTTTCTAATGAGAGCGATATCTCCACCAAAAGAGTTTTCACTAAAATGATAATAGTCTGCACTAATGAGATTATCACTTAGTTTGTAATCTAATTTTACACAGCGATAAAGGTCAGTGATATTGTGAGAAATATTTAACTTGTCTAAGTTTGAACTAAAGATAGCAATTTTCTGCGGGGCCACAACTCCAGTAAATGAAGAGAGCTGGACTGCCCACGGCCTTTTACTTGCAAAACTAAACTCTTCAGCAATATCTTCAAAGCTATTACCACCAAGACTTTCAATCGTTTTCGTGGCCTGCTCTTCTTTATTTTCTTGCCATTGAAAACGGTAGCGTGGCGACAACATGAGAATAAAAAAGTAGATACTTTCAAGGTCAGAAAAAGTCTGTTCTAGTGTCTTTGTATAGACACAACGAAAGCAGCTCGTAAATTTCTCAAGCTCTTTATTCTCTCTAAGGTGCTTTTTAAAAAGAGCATAAATATCATAGATATAATTTGGAAGATCTGAGCGCAGAGTGCTTACGGTCACCTGATGAAATGTCTTATAACGACACAGAGACTCTCCAAGGCGCTTAATTGAAGAAGTAAAGTCTTGATCGAATTTTTCCTGATCAACGTCTTCGATTCTTAGGCGATTAATAAATTCATTATAAAGCTCAGGGAAATGACGACAAACTTGTGAGAAGTTTAAAAACGGGCTTAAGCTAGCACATAACGTTTGCTTGCCATTATATTTTAAATAAAATGGTGAATGAACAAATGAATCCTCATCAAATATATTCGTTTCTAACTCTAGGTCTTCTGCCCATGCCTTAATAAAGGCAAGATCTAGTGGCCCAAAGAATTTGAAATAAGGGTCACTTGCCTTAATTCTCTTATCTTTTAAATAAATAGCACCAAAGCCACTTTTTAAAATTTGAGTGGCCGTTAAGAAACTGGCAATATTATTTCCAATAACAAGGGTATTAATTTTTTTATTCATATGTAGATATCTTAATTTGTTAATAATGCAATTAGCTTACGCTTTGCCATTTCGCTTTCTTCAATCATATCAGAAATCAACTCATTGGCCATCTTATTGCCACTTGAAGTCTGCATGATCTCATAACCATCTTTCATTTCATTAATGGCCCCAACTTCGACACCTGATTTAACAATCGTGTCATACTCAGTGGAGCGCTTAACATTTGGCCCACAAAATATCTGGGCCCCAGCGACAAAGGGCTCAAGAACTGAATGGATTCCTTTACCATGTCCACCTCCCACAAAGACTTTTGAGAAGTATGGGTAAATCTCACAAAGAATGCCTCTTAGGGTACAGATAATGAGTCCAGGAGAGGCCTTGAAATGATCTAAGAATTCATCAAGCTTACCACCATCAATCGTCTCCTTAGTTAACATGTGAATAGGTAGTTCAGGGCAATGAGTTTTAACAAGTTTAGCAAGATGTTCAACGTTATCTTCCTTTAAAACATGTGGGGCCATAAAGACAAAGAGTTCACCGGCCATCATTTGCTGGCAAAAGCGAGTGTCTTCAAAGAAGTCCATCTCATTAGGCCAGGTCTGGGCCAAGCAAATTCTTTTGTCATAATCGTATAAAGATAAAACCTTATTTAACTCATCATATAAAGAGTGCTTTCTAAAGAAGTGTTGGCGAGCATTGATTTGTAGCATCCTAAGCTCGATCGGGCGCACTAGCCTATCCTCATCAATATCCTTTTTAATGACCTCATAATCCTCTGTTGTCGCACAAATGATTTTTGAAAACATCGAGTAAATATAGCCTTTGACTCTCGGTAAACGAATCTGTTCAAAAGGAGCTTCTTTCATGCGAGAGCTTTTAACTGTTGCAGAAAATAAAATAAACTCTTTCATTTTAGAGCCTAAGTAAAGAAGCTCTGGAAAGAAGTCATAGCGAACCATCATCATCTTATTAGCACTAGACCATGCGATAATATTTTGGCGAGAAAGAAGTGGAAAATAGATCATTAAAGGCAAGCGTAGGTAGCGAATATTTTCACGATTGGCTTGATAGTAGTCCACTACCTTATGTTCAACACTTGGTGAAGTAAAGATTAGCTCAATATTTTTTCCTAAAGAAATTAACTCGTCACTTAAGGGCCTAATCTGCTCAAACTCTCCTTCACTAGAGAAGTGAAAGACACAGTGGGCCTTTTTGCCAAATCTCATAAAGGGCCTACAACCTTCATCACGATAATTTCGTCTTTCAAATGAAATTCGATCGTAAAAAGGCCCTACTTTAAGGAGATAAAGCACAATAAAGACAGGATACAGTGCAACTCTTACAATTGCTTGAATAAGAAAAATCAATAACATAGGTATATTATAATGAGGTTTTTCCTAATATTGAAGCCAAAATAAGGTCCATTTGACACCAAATTAGGTAAATCAACATATTTTTCTGACATGTTCTTACAAACTGAAATATTAAATCCCTAAATTACAATCATTTGTTGCAATTCAATAAAAAAAATTCGATTATCTTTAGTCTATAAAAGAAAGAGGGAGAAAAAATGGGAATTTTAAAGGGAGCATTTATTGCATTCGTGGCAATGAGTACGATGGCCGCAACGTCATCGACTTCAGTATCAGTGCCATCTTCAAGCTCAACAGCTTCAACAACTGCATCATCTACTGACGCAGCAACAACTTCAGAAGCATCGACAGGAACTTCTTGGTACCAGAAATTAAAGGACTCACCTTTTAATATGCAATACCTTGTTGAAGGTTCAAATAACTTTAAAAAATCAATCAATGGTTACAGTTTCTATAACTACTTATACCTTGGTTACAATATCGATAAAACTTTTGCTGTAAAACTAGTTCCTTACTGGAAGACTGACTTCACAAAAGCACAAGAAAACAAAGACGGAAGCCGTACAATTCACCAACAATACGGTGCAACTCAAGCTCGTCTCTATGTTAAGAATATCCTAACTGACGAAAAGCACGGATATGACCTTTATGCACAAACAAGATTTTACTGGTATCCGAAGGCCACTCAGGAAAGTTCAGGATACGATGCAAAAGCTCGTCTATACCTAATTGGTGGAAAGAAAATTACTGATAACTTCAAAATTGGAACATACGCTTTCTACGAAAGCTATATCAGAAATACAGGAACTTCAGGTTTCGTAGAAAATTACTACGCAGCAGTTGCTCCTACTTATTACATCAATGACAAGTGGTATACAGCACTAACAATCGACTACTACAGAACAAAGAGAAAGACAGGAAATAGAGAGAGTGAAACTCTTTCTGTTTCACCAGAAGTTGGATACTCGTTCCCAATCTGTTCACTTTCAGCATCACTAGCTCTTGAGCCAGTAGATTTTAGAGGTGAAGATCCAGACTTCGTTGATGGAACTCTAAAGAATGCCTCTTTAGTTGTCTCAGCATTCTTCCCAGTTTTTTAATTTAATACTCCATTTTAAATACTTACAAAGCCGACCTTATGAGTCGGCTTTGTTTTTTTAAGTCTTTATTAAACTACAGGCAAAAATTTCCGATAAACCACATAGAAAGTGATTAATCTAATCAGGGTTTGAGGAATTATGGCCACAAGTACAAAGAAAAAGATTACTGAATACCTACTGACAAAAGAACAGATTTCAGGGGGTCTCTACGAACCTAATGAAGTCTACTTTATCAAAGATGGTGACAAGGAACTTGGACCGTTTTGGCAAGAAGATCTAAAAGAGTTTATCGAAGACTACTCTCTCTTTAATCAATCTGTATTTGTTAAGAGTATGCTTGAAGAACAGTGGAGTATGATTACTGCACACCCACTCTTTCAAAGAAGAAAACCTGAAATTATCAAAGAATTCCAAATTGATGAGGATGACCAATTTTTCATCCTAAAGAATAATAAAAAAGATGGTCCATATAAGAGCAGTGAAATCATGGCAATGCTCGACTCACTTGAGCTATTATACACAGACTTCATTTCTGTTGATCAAGGGCAAAGTTGGGGAACGATTCATGAATTTGAAGTCTTTGATCGAAGAAGTCGCTCAAATGAAAGCTTACCTGACTCACCTCAAGGTCATATTTTCAAAAATTCAATTCTTGATGCAGACAAGGCCATGGCCCTAGCAAAGAAAGACTCTGATGATCGTGAATTTATTTACGATCTAGCCTATATTGGAAATCAAAAACTAAATCCAAATAAGGCATCGATAGATGACTTTGAACAAAAAGAAAAATCTGATCCTGCGACAATGATGCGTCTAGGAACATTTGCGGCAAGCTTTGTGCTAGTAGTTGCAGTCTTCTTTGTCTTTAGCAAATTATCTGGAACACCAGATACGCCTGTGGCAAAGGCCAAGAAAACAACAAGAGTTCAAACAAAGCGCACACCTGCTGCACAGGCGCAGAAGAAGGCACCAACGAGAACAACAAGAACCGTTACTAAAAAAAGAGAAGTACCTAATGCATTCAAAAAGAAATCAAGACCTAAGCGTCAGATTTCAAAAGGTAATGATCCAATTGGAAAAGCAGACTTTCTGGCCGACAGAAAGATGAAAGATGCCGTGATGGACCCGGCCGATCTTCCACCAGAAGTTATCTTTGACGATGCAAACGAAGCGTTGGAACTAGACCCAGTACGCGAGAGAATCTCAAAAGAAACATTTGATCCTCAAGAGCAGGAATTGAATAATTACGATGAGCTTGATGCGGCACGAGAAATCGTAGATGAATACCTTGATCGCTCACCTGCAGCGGGGTCAATGCCAGACGATGTCGACGGCCAATATGACGACTTTACGCCAGAAGATGCAGTAGAAGGTGAACAATTCTAATAGGTTGCCTCCATAAAAATTAAAAGAATATGTAGTCAATAATTGATTATTTATGTTACTTTTAACCTATGGAACACACTAAAGATATCTCACAACTAACTAATGTTTTTCGCCAAGCGGCCTTCCCTGGATCATTCTTTTTCAGCTTTGAAGGTATTGAAGGCTCAGGAAAATCAACTCAAATAGTAAAAATTAAAGACTACCTAGAGGATAAAGGCTTTAACGTTATCGTTATCCGTGAACCAGGTGGGACAGCATTTGGAGAAAAATTAAGACAAGCTATCTTAACTTCAAATACTGAGCTACACCCGGCCGCCGAAGCTCATCTCTTTGCTAGTGCTCGTGCTCAAAATCTACACGCACTTATTCTAAAAGAGTTAGAAACACCTAATACAGTTGTTATTTGTGACCGTTTTCTTGATAGCTCTATCGCCTACCAAGGTGTTGCCCGAAAACTTGGACCGGAGTATATCTTAAATATCCACTCAAGCTTTCCTTTAAATATTGTTCCTCATAAGACTTTCTACTTAAGAATTGACTTAGAGAAGTCACTTGAGAGACAACGCTTAAGAAATATGCCTAAAGATTATTTTGAATCACGTGACAATAGCTTCCATCAAGATCTTATCGAAGGTTATGACTATTGTGCTCAGATCTTCCCAAAACGAATTGCAACGATTGACGGAAGCGCACAACTTGAAGTCGTGACTCAAAAACTAATCGAAGAAATTGAAACGATTATAAATGGATAATAAAGATATTGCATTTAATGCACTATTTGCGCGCTACAAAGAAAGCAAGCTAGCCCACTTCTACACTCTCCAAACTGGAGGACACAGTGAAGTTTCTAAAAAAGACACTCTACTTGAGAAATGGGCAAATGACTTCATCATCAATATTCTAGCTTATGAAAATGGCTGGGAAATTGATCATGCAAAAGAAGTCCTAGAGCGTGGGCATGAAGATATTCTCTTTGTTTCCACTGACCAAAAAACCTATAAAGTAACAGATGACAGTATCGAAGAATTCTTTAACTTCATCCGCTTTAGGCCATCTAAGCTCAAGTACTCATTCTCAATTTTTAAGCAATCGCAAAAGATTACCCAAATCTTGGCCAATAAGCTTCTAAAGACACTCGAAGAGCCACCAGAGGGCCATATTTTTATCTTCATTAAGTCTAATGATGAGAAAACTCTGCCAACAATAGATTCTCGAACAATCAAAATCAATATTCTTGGTAAGACAGACTCACAAAACGAAGTAACGCAGGAGCTAAGCTTTAGAGACTATGTCGCTAAAAACTGTGAAGATGAACAATTAGTCGAGATCCTAACTAAAATCGAGCGCAATAATTTACAATTAGATGAATTAAGAGAGCTAATTAAAGAAGGCCCTACGCGTGAGGCCAATATTCACCACCTTATTGCATCACATATCAATCAAAGCAGTAAATATAGCATTGAAGACGCTCAAATTTGCCTTCAGGCCACCAAAGACTCAACTTTCGAGATACCATTTAATGGCTCATCTAAATCACGCCTAGCACGCCTGCTTCAACTTGTGATTTAATGCAATTTGGCTAGACATAAGCTACCAATAATACGACAATTGAAGCTACTCAAAAAAAATTGATGGGACAAAATGACGAACCAAGATCAGCAAGATATATCTGAATCACGTGACAATGATAAGTCAGGTGATAAGAAGAAAGTTAATAAATTCAATAAGCACGATGACAAGCTAGCAAAAGAGCAAGAAGGTAAATTCGAAGAAGGTCAAACTCTGACAATGGTAAGAGTTCGCTTTCCAGGAAATGCAAAAAGCCAGCCTTTCTTACTAGGTAAGAGAAAATTCACATATGGCCAAAAAGTTATCGCCATGAGTGACCGTGGTATGACAGTTGGTTATATCAACTCTTTCCCATATGAAGTCACATTTGATAAGTCGATGCTTCCAATTCGCTCAATCTCTAAAGTGGCAACACAGGAAGATATCGACGAACAAAAAAGCTATATGAAAAAAGAGAATGAAGCAGAGATTGTCTGTCTTCGTCTCATCGAAAAATATAATCTTAATATGAATCTTACTCACGTTGAGTTTATTCAATTTGGTAAGAAGGCCGTTTTCTATTTTACAGCACCAGAGCGTGTGGACTTTAGAAACCTTGTCAAGGACCTCGTAGCAGAAATCAAAATGAGAATTGAGCTACGCCAAATCTCAGTACGAGATCGTGCCGCAGCACTTGGTGCAACAGGGGCCTGTGGCCTTCAAACTTGTTGCTCATACTTCCTAACAAATTACGGAAACGTTTCAATTAAGATGGCAAAGAATCAAAACCTTGCCCTTATTCCTTCAAAGATCAACGGTGTCTGCGGACAAGTAAAATGTTGTATCAAGTATGAAGATGATGTTTATACAAATAAAAGAGAATTCCTTCCAGGTGAAGGCTCATATATTAGAACGAAGAATGGTGATATTGGTAAGGTTTTAAAACTACATATTCTACTAGAGCAATTTGAAATGCTTACAGATAGAGGCTATATTCGCCGCTATTATAAGAACCAATTCGAGAAGAGACGTTGTCGTCCACCTAAGGACTGGAGCTTCCCTACTGAATTTAAGTCCATCACAAAAGAAACTTCAACAATCATTGGTATAGAGGAATTAGAAGAAGAGCTACGCCTAAGAAAGCAGGCCTTCCTTCAAAGCCTAAATGATGGTAGTGATCAAGATGAAGATGAGGATGCGCACGAGTTATTTGATGATGAAGACAGCAGCAACGATGACGATGAGGAAATTGAAAAGATCCCATTAGATTCGACAGAAGATGAGTCAGATAATATTCCTAAGCAAAAAGTAGAAAAGAAGCGTCATAATAATAGTCGTCCTAGAAGACGTCCAACGAATAGACGTAATGACAAAAAGCCTGGCCAACAAGACGCTAAACCAGACACAAAGCAGGAAGGCAAGCAAGACGGAAGTCAAGAAAGGAATCAAGACAGGCCTCAAAATAAGAACCGCAACAGAAATAGGAACCGCAACAAACCAAAGAGCGGAAACTACCGAAAGCCTTCAGGTGATGCCAAAGGAAAACCTGAGTCTTCAGGAAATAAAACTAATCAATAATTCTTTTTAAAGAAGTATAACAGCGATGGTGAGGGAATTGATTTTCCCTCACTATTTCTAGCTGAGAAATCCCCTTTAAATATTTGATATTCAACATCTCATCTCTCGCGTCGACGATCACGCGTGCCCTACACTTTGCTATATCAATATCCTCATTTAAGTTAAGTATTTCACGGTAAACACCTAGTTCAACATATGAACGTGCACGCGACTTTAAAGGAGCAAGCGAAAGAATCGGCAAATGATTTAAAATACCCCTAGCAGATACCTTCACAAACTTGGCCATTATATTAGGAGGATAGAAGGCCGGGGCCATATAGATAAGCTTATTATCTCTTATCTCTAACTCTTCATTTTGAATGGCCCATTCAATTAAGAGTGCAGCAAGAGAGTGGGCAACAACGATACTTCTTGAGTTGTTTTTAAAAATCTTTCTTATTTTCTCTTGATCCTGAGTAAGATTTGGGCGCATTTTCTTATTAAAAGAAAGAGAAAGAAATTTAACATTTGAGTTTGAAAAGATGAAAGATGCCGGGGCCTGATTAAGCCCCGGTATAAAGATAATCGGATCGCGATTATTAGAAGTCACAATTTCCAGGTGTTCTTGGGAATGCAATAACGTCACGGATATTGCTCATACCAGTGATATACATAATTGCTCTTTCAAAACCAAGACCAAAACCAGAGTGAGGTGCTGAACCAAATTTACGAAGTTCTAGATACCACCAGTACCCTTCTTTCTCCATTCCCATTTCGTCCATGCGCTTAATTAGTTTATCAAGGTCTTCTTCACGTTGAGACCCACCAATTAGCTCACCAATACCAGGAACAAGAACATCCATGGCACGTACTGTTTTCCCATCATCATTTTGCTTCATATAGAAGGCCTTACAATTTTTTGGGTAATCAGTTACGATAACAGGTGACTTAAAGTGTACATCTGTTAAATATTTTTCGTGCTCAGTTTGTAGCTCTTCTCCCCAATTAGTTGGGAATTCAAATTTCTGTCCACAAGCTGAAAGAATATCAATTGCTTCAGTGTAAGTGATTTTCTTAAACTCACTATCACGCACGGCCGCGAGAGTATCAAAGTGAGATGCATCAACATCTGTAAAAGGCATCTTATATAAGAACTCTAATTCTTTTTTACAATGAGTGAAAGCATAGTCGATCATATACTTAATATAGTCGGCCGCAAGCTCTGCTACATCTTCAAGATCAGCAAAAGCAACCTCTGGCTCAATCATCCAAAATTCAGCAAGGTGACGTTTTGTATTTGAGTTCTCAGATCTAAAAGTTGGTCCAAATGTATAAACTTTACCAAGCCCAAGAGCATGACACTCACCTTCAAGTTGGCCAGTTACACAAAGAGAAACATCTTTCCCAAAGTAATCTTTAGAAAAATCAACTTCACCTTTATCTGTCTTAGCAGGGTTTTGCTTATCTAGAGTTGAAACATTAAACATTT
Source organism: Halobacteriovorax sp. CON-3 (assembly GCF_043196995.1). Classification (NCBI taxonomy): domain Bacteria; kingdom Pseudomonadati; phylum Bdellovibrionota; class Bacteriovoracia; order Bacteriovoracales; family Halobacteriovoraceae; genus Halobacteriovorax; species Halobacteriovorax sp. CON-3. The sequence goes on along the minus strand of NZ_JBEBNA010000001.1, from coordinate 262,536 downwards.
CCCCAGCACCTTCACCATCAACAGCTGTGATAATTGGTGAATTCAGGTAGAAGAAGCCTTTTTCATTAAAGAAATTATGTGTTGCCATGGCAAGAGCGTGGCGCACACGAAATACTGCTCCAAATAGATTTGTTCTTACTCTAAGGTGAGCAATATCTCTTAAGTGCTCTAGAGATGTTCCCTTCTTTTGTAGAGGGTATGACTCATCAACAGCACCAATAATATCACCTGTTACGGCCTGCATTTCGATTGTCTGTCCCTTACCTTGTGATTCAACAACTTTCCCTGTGATAGAAACACAAGTACCTGTTAGCATCGTTGATAGGGCCTCGTAATTTTCAATACCAGCATCAGCAACAATTTGTAGAAGATCTTGCGAAGATCCATCATTTAAAACAATAAATGAAAACTTCTTAGACTTACGAACAGAGCGAACCCATCCTTTAACAACAACTTCTGTCCCGATGTAATCACTTGCACGATCAAATAATTCTTTTAATTCAATACGCTTTAATTGTGTCATTTAAATACCTTCTTATAAAATATCTTTTAAGATTGATTTGGTTTCTTCTTTTTCTAGTCTTGGCCCGTATTGAGTCACAAGTTTTGCAGAACAAGCACATGCTAGTGTTCCTGCTTGAGAGAAGTCTAGGCCATTTGTGATTCCATAAAGGAATGCACCAGCAAATAAGTCACCGGCACCGTTTGTATCGATGGCCGAAACACTTGGAGCGGATACGTTAACTCTCTCACTTCCATTATAAAGAAAAGCACCTTTTGCACCAGCAGTAATAGCGAATGCATGAGAAATTTCTTTAAGGGCCTCAAAGGCATCTTCAATCGAATCTTTTTCAGTAAATGATTTAGCTTCTTCCTCGTTACAAAAAAGAAGATCTAGTTTCTGTTCACCAATCATTTCCTTGAAACCATCTTTGAAGAATCCAACAATTCCCGGATCTGAAAAAGTTAGCGCAACTTTAACATCATTTTTACGAGCGAAATCTCTTGCTGTTTGGCAAGCAGCAATCCCAGCGGCACCTGTAACAAGATACCCTTCCATATATAGCCACTTACTATCAGCTAGCATTGAAAGATCAAGTTGCTCATCAGAATAAGTTGCTGTCGTTCCTAGAAACGTATTCATTGTTCTCTCTGCATCTTCAGAGATCATAACAAGACACTTTCCAGTTTCACCGTCATAGAGGCCATTTTCAATATTTGATTTTACACCATTTGCTAACAGGTCATTCTTATAGAATTCACCTGTTTCATCTTGTGCAACTTTACAAGAGTAGAAAGTTTTTGCACCCAGTTGAGTAGCACCAATAATAGTGTTTGCAGCAGAACCACCACAAGCACGAGAGTGACCAACATTGCTTCCCTTCAGGGCCGCAAGAAGGTGATCTTGTCTCTCTTTTTCAACAAGAGTCATTAGTCCCTTTTCAATCAGGTGATCTGCTAAGAATTCATCCTTAACTTTAAACTCCATATCGACAAGGGCATTTCCCATTCCATATACATCAAAATTCTTCATACTTAATCCTTTATATTTATGACTCTTTTCTTTTAAAAATTAACTCATTATTTGCTTCATCAAAGTCAGCATATTTGTACCCAGCAGAATCAAATGTCTTTAGGCTTTCAATATCCTTAATCTTATTTTCGATAATAAAGCGTGCCATCATCCCTCTGGCCCTCTTAGCATTGAAAGAGATCACCTTGTATTGGCCATTCTTAAAATCTAAGAAGCGTACGTTAACAAGCTCAGGAACAAGTTTGTCTTTTTTTACACTCTTGAAATATTCTTCAGAAGCAAGGTTGACGAGATATTTTGATTTATTTGCCTTAGCATCAGCATTGATCTTCTCAACAATCTTTTCGCCCCAAAAATTATAAAGATTAGTTAGGCCTTCTCCATTAATTCGCGTCCCCATCTCTAAGCGGTATGCACGTAGTTCATCAAATGGTGAAAGTACCCCATAAAGTCCAGATAAGATCTTAAGGTGTTTTTGAGCATAGTTAAGCTCACTCTTTTTAAGTTCACTTGCATTTAGACCTTGGTATGTATCACCTGCAAAGCTAAAGATTGCAGCACCGAGGTCAGCAGTTTTCTTAAAATTATTAAAGCGATCAACATTTAGGTCCGCAAGGGCCTTAGATAATTTCATCATTTTTGAAAGATCAGCACTTTCAAAATTTGCCATCTTTGTGGCAAGCTGCGTGGCCTCTTTCATAAAAGCAGGTTTCTCAAGATTAACACCTTGAGCAACACTGATTTCTGAGTGATCAAAATTAAGTTTCTTCGCTGGAGAAATAACGATATCCATGAAATTCCTTTAATTTGAGTTTGTGTTACTAAGCGCTTGAAATAATAACAACAACTTTATTAAAAGACTATGATTTCTTAAGATAATTAAGGAAGAAAGTAGCGCTCGTAGCGAGTTGATTTACCTGTGTAGACAACCTTTTGATGCTTACAGTCAGCAGGTATCTTGACCTCACTTGCCTTGATTGGTCTCTTTAAGCAAACTAAAGAAAATTTGGCACATAAAGACCATAAATACTGATCCTGATCCACGTCCTTGCCTACTAAATCCTTAAAGACTTCCATCTCTTTTCGACTTAGTGCACTCTTGGCCTTTGACTTTGTTATTTCATACATTGGGTCATAGAAGCAACGTTCAAAACCAACAGGAGTCTCTGTAATGGCGGCCTGTCCAAAATTGATCTTCATATGGTTTTTAAAAATAAGTCTAATCTTTTCATTTTCACAATTTAAGGCCTTTTGATAGGCCCAAAGAGCAAGTCCAAAAACATAAGGATTTCTTTCAAAACACTCCAACTGGCAGCCAAAACTAAGAAGCAAGCAAGCATCCTTACCTGTCCCTAAAGTCGCATCAACAACTTTATTATGTTCAATATCGCCACCCTTAAGCTTCAGGGCACGAAAAAGTGGCTCTTTTGTCACAGCATAGTTTCTCTTCAAATGAGTTTGTAAATCCCCAGACCAATCAAGCTTAAGAGATGACTCTCTGTGTGGATCAAAGAGGCATAGTTCATCATCTTTCCAAGTTAAATAAACACCACTTAGCGATGCGTTCGAGTTATGTAGTTGATACGATAACTCATGACTAGAGAGCTGTTGCAAGTAATTGCGCAGCGCTTGATTCAGAGATTCTAATTGAATATCTTTATCAACTGCGTCTTCTATTACAATATCAATTTTAGTCTTTAGTGAAGTCTCATTCATATTAAAATCAAGTAGATGGCCTGTTCTTTCTATGCTATATATACTTTTCGTAAATACATACTTTAGAATTAATTTATCTAGATATAACACACACGGAGAACAGATGTCACACACACAAGACGTATCAAACTCAACTATTGAGAAACTTGGTTTTGACCCAAGAAATTTAAAAGTAAACTCTGGTGATCTGAATCGTGAACTTGCAAAGAATTATATCAGTGCAAGTGATGAAGAAATTAAACAGATGTTAAACGAACTAGGTCTAACGACACTAGAAGAACTATTCGCTCATATTAAAGACGATGTGAAGTTCTCATCGAAGATTCCTCTAAAAGAAGGACTTAGTTATGACGAACTTGTTACTAATCTTGATGAATTATCAAAGAAGAATAAAATCCCTACAAACTTCTTAGGTGACGGACTTCCTCAATTTAAGATTCACGAGATTGTTCCTTACGTTTGTAATATCAGAGGACTAACAACTGCCTATACACCATATCAACCTGAAAGATCTCAGGGAACATTAAATACTCTTTGGATCTATTCAAGTGCCATTACAGCACTGACAGGTTTTGAAGCAATTAACGCTTCTCTTTACGAAAGATCAACATGTCTCTTTGAAGCTCTTAAAACAGGTGTACGCCTAGCACGTAAGAAAACAAAGGTCTTAGTAAGTGAAGCAATCTATCCACAAGACAGAAGTGTTTTAGAGACAAATGCTGCTCACACTGGGCTTGAAATTCTTTGGGCACCAATTAATAAAGAAAGTGGTTTAACTGATTTTGATAAGGTTAAAGAACTACTTGAGGCCGATAAAGAAATTGCAACATTTGCTTTTGGCCAAGTAAACTCACTTGGACTACTAGAAGATGTTGATGCCTTAACTGACTTATGTCGTGATAACGAAGTATTCTCAATTGCCATCATTGATCCTGTGCTACTTGCTAAAGGTGGTTTAAAGAAGCCAAGTGAATACGGAAGTGACAAGGCCGGTGCAACGATGATCGTTGGCGAGGGGCAACACCTATGTCTAGACGCCAACTACGGTGGCCCAGGACTTGGGATTTTCGGAATTCGTTTTAACGATGCTAATAAGAATCAAATTCGCCAAACTGCTGGACGCTACGTTGGTAATGCAGTTGATATGAACAACCAAGAATGTCTTGCAATGGTTCTATCAACTCGTGAGCAACATATTCGCCGTGAGAAGGCCACAAGTAATATCTGCTCAAACCAATCATTTGTTGCTTCAATTGCAGGTGCTGCACTTTTAGCGCTTGGAGATGAAGGATTGGCCGACAAGCTAGCAACAGCACGCCAAAACACACAATACTTCCTTTCAAATATTTTACACCTAGATGGTGTGGATCTTGCTTTTGATGCTCCATACTTTAATGAAGTTGTTCTTAAGCTAGACAAGAAAGTAAGCGATATTCTTGCTTCAAATGATAAGCTTGTTGCAGGTAAGGACATTAGTGGCCGCCACAACCTAGAAGGAAACCTCTTAAAAGTTTCTTTTGGTGATCAACACACACAAGACGAGCTAGACAATCTAATTGCACTCTTCAATGAAAACTTCGCAGCAAATAGTGAATCAGAATTCTTTATGCCAGAGATCCCTCAAACTTATATAAGAGAGGATGCTCCAGGAATCGCAAATTTCACAACTGATGAAGTCAAAGCATTCTATGACAAGTGTGGAAGTTTAAACGTATCTCCGGATGACGCCATCTACCCTCTTGGTTCATGTACAATGAAATATAACCCATATGTAAATGACTGGGCAGCAGGACTTCCTGGCTTTACAATGGCACACCCTGATTTAGAAGATAAGTACACTCAAGGAACACTTGAGCTACTTTATCATATTCAAGAAGATTTCAAGGCCATTACAGGGCTTCCAGGTCTCGTTACTCAGGCCGTAGCTGGTGCTCAAGGAGAACTCGTTGGAATCAAAATGTTCCAGGCCTACCATGCAGACAGAGGTAATGCTGATACGAAGAATGTTATTCTTATCCCACGCTCTGCTCACGGAACAAACCCAGCAACAGCTGCAGTCGCAGGATTTGTTCCTGGAAAAGTTAATGGTAAACAAGTCGGAATCATCACTTTAGATGCAGATGAAAGAGGTCAGATTGATCTTGAGCAATTAAAAGAGATCATTAAAACTGACGGTGAGCGTATTGCTGGTATTATGGTAACAAACCCAAATACAGCAGGTATCTTTGAAGAAAACTTTAAGGAAGTAGCAGAGCTTATCCATTCAGTAGACGGCCTTGTTTACATGGATGGTGCTAATATGAATGCTATTGCAGGAATTGTTTCACTTGAAAAACTTGGTGTTGATGCTTGCCACAACAACCTTCATAAGACTTGGACTATTCCACACGGTGGAGGGGGCCCAGGAGATGCAATCGTTGCGGTAAGTAGTAAACTCGTTGACTACATTCCTGGAACACAGGTTGAAAAATTAGCCGACGGAACATATAAGAAAGTTCGCGCACCAAAGTGTATTGGTGACTTTCACCGTCATGATGGAAACGTTGCTCACAAAGTACGTGCCTACACTTATCTAAAGGCCCTTGGCCAAGATGGTGTTGTGGCCATGTCACAAATTGCAGTTCTAAGTGCGCGCTACCTTTTCCAAAAGTTAAAAGATGTTTATCCAATGCTTCCACATGGGGCAGATGAAACACCTCGTATGCACGAGTTTATCATCACATTAAGTGATGATATGTTTTCTCATATTGAAAAGTCAGGAACACTAAAGAACCAAATCATTGCAAAAGTTGGAAAGCTCTTCCTTGATTTTGGTCTCCATGCACCGACTGTTGCATTCCCAGAAGTCTTTGGACTTATGATTGAACCAACAGAGTCTTTTACAAAGAAAGAATTAGATGACTTTACAGATGTACTAGTAGCTATCAAGAACGTACTTTCAGATTCGCCAGAAGTTCTTCAAACCGCTCCACACTTTACAGCAGTAAGCAAAGTTGATGAAGTATGGGCAAATAAGAATCTTAAGTTTTACCGCGACCTCGATAAGCTTTGGGATCTACCAAGTGATGAAATCTCACCTAAGAAGTTACGTCATAAAGACACGCTAGAAGTTGTAAAGATGATTCAAGATAAGCACAAAGAATTAAAGCAATAAGAAAAAAAAGGCCTGCAATGCAGGCCTTTATATATATTAGGTGTAGCAGAGATTGAAAAACATACGAATAATTCGAGAATAACAACAACACGAAATTTAACACGAATTTGGGGAACAAAGAACAACAACACAACTTTATCGATATGTTTATTCATCAATCCCTGCTACATTAATGAGTGGTTTATACGACGCGATTTCGGATGTTTCAACCTATCATTTTTGCACGTGTAAATATTACAAAAGTAGTTTGTTGACCTAATAAGTCCCATTATTAAAACTTACATTTCAATAGATTCAAGCCTAATCTTACAGTAATTTTTGTTTCAGTTACTGTCTAAAGCGATTGATTTTCTTGCTATAATATTTCGTATTCTCTACATCCTGTAGCTCAACACTTAGAGCAAATAACAACTGATTATAAAGAAAAGAACCTTCATAGCTTGATTCTTGTGCCTTGGCCTGACTTAGGGCCTGTTTAGCTCCATAAATTTGCTTATAAGTAAGAATATAGAGATAGTGATAATAAGCATTGTCTCTATCGAGTTCACTTGCTGATCTAAAGTAATCCAATGCCTTTGGGTAATCACCTAATCTCGTGTAATGCATCCCCAAGGCCGTCAGTACACTTGTGTCCTGAGGGCTTTTAACGAGGGCCTGATTAAGAATATGAGCAGTCTGTGCCTCGTTGCCAATTGAACGATGAAGATCAGCAAGGTTTATATATGCCGGGATAAAATACGGATACTTTTTAATCGAGGCTTCTAAAAGCTCAGCAGGAGTTTTAGGAAAAAGTCCAAAACGAGAAAGAGTTGCAAGCTTAAGTATATTATCAGGAGCATCACTATGGAGTTCAAGTAAAGTAAGATATGCATCCAAGGTAGGCCTTAACTCTTTACCAATAGAGCTCTTAAAGTCGAGGCCATGAGAAGCGAGTAAATAAATGGCCGAAAAAGAAAGGGACTTTGGGCCACTTTTAACAATCTTAACAATTGAATCTTGGACTTGGGAAATATCTGGAAAATTTAGCAATAACTCAAGAGTGGCCTTCTTGATTAGAAGGGAGTCGCTTGTTAATAGAGTTTCATAGTCATTCTTTTTCATACTAGGAAATTCTCTTAACAAAACGATTGCAGATGCTCTGCGCATTTCAGGCATCTCAACATTATTAATATATGAAAGAAGTTCCTTCTTATTATTAAAATTCCCCTTCTTCATTTCACCAATGATCTCAAGAAGCGTATCTTTAGTTTTAAGCTTCGGGAATTTCGTTTGAAACATTGTGTTCATTTTCTCTTTAGAAGTATCACTATGGCAATTAGTACAACTATTAGGAATATTGTACTTAAGAGTGTAGTCAGGTCTAGGAATCACAAATTTATGGTCTGCCCTCATATCAATTCCCATATAGGCTTTCTTAGGCATATGACAATCAACACAACTTGCACTCGCCTCTTTATGCTTATGATGATCATATTTATCATAACTTAAATCGTGGCATTGCAGACATAGAGAGTTACCTTCTTTCTTCAATTTTCCACTATGAGGATTATGGCAATTGATGCATTTGACACCTTTATGAAACATCTTAGATTGAAGAAAGGAGCCTCCAACAAACGCTTCTTCTCTTTGTTGGCCATCAAGATGGTACTGACTATCGTTAACAATTGTTAAGGAGAATTGATTAAAGAAATCACCTGCAAAGTCAGCATGAGTGGTCATATCTTCTCTTAAACTGTGGCATGTTAGACAAGTCGTATTAGCATCACCTTGAGAGATATAGGTATGCATACCACCGTCTTTTGCCGGAATAATTTCTTGATAACCTTGAGAAGGATTACGCCAAAAACCTTTATTTGTAAGATGCACATCCCTATCGTCTTGTGACATCTTTGCCCATTTTAAGTGTGTTGAGGCATCGCCGTGGCATGAGAAGCATGAGATATTTTCGCTCAAATATTTTGTCTTATACGTATCAGACTTGATTTCATAGGCCTTATCAAGGCCAGAAGAATGGCAGCTGGCACAGCGATTATTCCAATTATTAACTCGGTTGTCCCATTTCAAAGAATCCCTCAGATGTGGATTTTGTCGCTCTACTTCACTTAATGTATTAAACCACTTCTTTGCTTCAATATCCCACGCAATTGGTGCAACTTGAAACTTCCCCTGTTTTCCATAATCAATAACATATTGTTGTAGAGGATAATGACCAAATGTATAGAGGACTTTGAAATCAACCCCATCAATTGATATATAATATTGGCCCTTACTATTTTTAAATCGATACTTTGTCTTATTTGCCTTAAAGCTTTGATTATTAAAGTCACCCTTAACAGACTTCTCGCTAACCTTATTCATGGAATGAAAGTGATCAGAAGACTGCCATAGAGTTGAGATACCTTCGTGACATTTAAAACAGGTAGAAGGATCATTATTCTCTTGTAGCTCTTGATATGAAATTTTGCCTGGATCAAAGTTTGTCACCTCTAACTTATTTGAAAAACAAGAAGAGACTAAAAAAGTTATAAAGACAAAGAACAATAGATTAATTAAATAATGCACTAGTTGAGCTCACTTATTCTATTATCATACTTAAGGTCGGCCGTAATAAAGGCCTTCTTTAGCGATAATTTTTTGAAGTGCTGCCAATAATCCTCAGAGGTCTTACACTCTGAAAATAGGTCGGTATAGAGTAGTTTGATACCAACAATGGCCTCTTCATTAGATATATTAGACCCATCAATACCATATTTTTCAAAGAATGAAATCAGTGAGAGTTCGTTGGCTTCGTGCGCAAATCGGTATAAGTAGTTAATAAGACCAACAGAATCACGTCTATTAATAATTTTTCTTAATGCGCGACGATTTTCTAAGTCTTGGCGAATTGACTGATAAAAATAAGAAAGCGACTCTCGATTGAGTCGAATCAGATAGAAGATGAATACGGACACAAAAACAATCGTAACAATCGACATTTTAAGCTTATTAGAGAAGTAGAGGCCTGCGAGTTTAATCGTTAACTCTTCAAGCTCACTTGAAACAACTTCCTTACTATCTAAGTCGTAAAAACGAATTTTAGAAGGAATAAGTTTTATATTGCCACCGCGATTAAAGATGACAGTAATCTTCTGTCTTAAGATAGACTTCGCGCTCCCGCGATCAAAACGATCAGACTTTTCAAGTGTGTCATAGTAGAAAGAGATGTCGTCTTGTTTTTCAAAACGAAACTCTGGAATGAGAGCAATACTTGTATCACTGGCCTCAATTTCATATTCATAGACAATTGCATCTTGTCCTGTCGTTTCCTCACTTAGTAAAACTAGACTTTCTTTGACATCACTTGCAACAAAGTCATAATTTTTCTCAACGTCATCAACTGAAAACCGAGGGCCATCAATCAAGACTTCCCCTTGATTTACACGATTTGTATCTTTATTTCGAATTGTAACACCAAGCTTTACTCCTTCAACCTGTTGGCCTCCAGGGTAGCTAGGATAGACTTGTATACTTTGCGACTTCTGTAAAAAGTCTCCAGAAGTCTTTAGGAAATATTCACGTGTCGTCTGTTGAGTTGCAATGCCTCTAGAATAACGAATATCTAAAACACTGACATTTACTTCTAAGTTTCTTCTATAATTGATCAAAAGATCAAAGACGACTAATTGCTTAGGTACAATATTCTGATCATCACTTGTAGAAAACTTAAAAGAAATCTCACCAGAACCCAAATAACTCTCAAGTTGATCAGCAGCATAGATGTGACTTTTAAAAGTAAGCAAAAAATAAAAGAAAATGAGGAGTATCGATTTAATCATCACTTACTTCCTTATCATCATGAGACATGATTTCGACTTTTCGTGCAATAAATTCACGAAGTGGCGAGTGAACCTTATTCATCCATAAATCAACATTTAAAACTTCTTTTGACTCCCCATTACCTTGTTGTTTCGTATCGAGTACCTCGGCACCACGTGAGATTTTAAATTTCTCACGATAGAGTTTCGTTTTCTCATCGCCCTCGGCCCTTTGAGCGGAACTTGTCGCATCAATTTCTGCCACGAGTTTTTTCATGATCTCAGCATTTCCCAAGGCCTTTTTCGCAAAGGGCCCACCACTTTTGATTATTTTTTCATATTCAACTTGTGCAGAAAGATAATATCCCATATGTGCAATAGAGTTAGCATTGGCAAATTTTGAAGCGGGATCACTAAGTTGTGAAAAATAGAGTTGTGCATTTTTAAAATCTTCTGCCAAGTAATATGAAACGGCCTTATTATATTGATCCTCATATTCCATAGCGGCCGTTTTATACTTACCTAATTTAAAGAATAAGTGACCTTGCTGGTCAGCAGTCATAAAGGGATCAAGTAAAATATTTGCTCTTGCACTTGAGGGACTCACACAAACAAAGAGAATATAGCAATGAATAAGAGCAATCCATCCACGTCTAAAGTACATCACAAACGGTATAAGTGCGAAAAAGAGTAAGTAATAACCTAAATCGTGCCATGGTAGATCACTATCACGATCCAATGGATAATACTTTTTTAGATAAGCACTAATTCGTGTAATATCACCGTTATCATTTGTGTATTCAACAAATTCTCCATGACTACTTGCCGCTAATTTCTTTAGAAGGGCCGGGTTAAAAGTATTACTATCTAATTCAACTTCTTCTTTTCCGACTCCGTAGACAACAAGATTGACTCCAAATTCATTTAACTTTTTTGATAAAATCGGAATCGAGTGATCATCCACTTGATCTGTAATTAAAATCAAATTTTGTCCCTGGCCATCTCTTGAAAATGACCTCGTCAATCCTTCACTTAGAGTGGAAATATTTAAGAGATCGTTTGGAACTAAGGAAGTATCAAGGGCCGAGATAAAATTTTCCAATATATTAAAGTCCCTTGTGAAAGGAAGAATCTCGTAAGAGCCGCCTCCTGTCACAACAAGAGAAAAGAAAGAGCCTTGATTTAGTTTTAAAAGATCAATCACCTTAAGCTTAGCTCTTTCAATACGAGAAGGGGCCACATCAATTGCATCCATGCTTTGTGATAGGTTAACCACTAAAAGAGTTTTTGATTCATTTTCATCAAAGGAAGTTCTAACTTTTTCAAAAGTTGGCCCACTAGCAGCTATAATAAATAAAGTAGCAAGTGCTAGCGCCCATAGTTGAGGATCTTTTAGAAAGTCTCCCTTCTGCTTAACGACTAGTGTATTTAAGATATGAGTGCTGAAATAGTTATTCAATTCCCCCATCCTCTTACTTCTAAGGTAATAGAGACAAAATAAAATAACAAAAATTAAAAGAAGTAACCACCAAGGTCTAATAAAGTGAAAGTCACTAATATTTGAAAAGAATCTTAGAAAGAATGCCTGTATTTGCACTAATATCTCATTCATTTGCGGCCCTTTGTAAAATCGAGCGACGAGTAAGAATAATAAGAATGGCCATTAAGTAAATAAATAAAATAATAACGATTGGAATATAAAAGAGATCATACTTGGGTTGATACGTTAATGTCGTCATTTCCTGTACTTCAATCGAGTTAATTTCTTTAAAGGCCTGTTCAAGTTCTTTTTCATCTTTAGGTAGGTAAAAGCGTCCACTAGTAAGACGAGCAATCTCTTTTAATGTATTCGTATCAAGACTATTTTCCCCTACCGTTTTGGGATCTCCATAACCTAGAACATAGATCTTAATATTTTCATTGCGAGCAATTTTTGCAGCATCAATTGGGCGAACTTCACTACCTGTGTCGTTACCATCAGTTAGTAAAACAAGAACACGCTCTTTAACTTTAGAGCCACGAAAACGCTTTATTCCAAGGCCAATCGCATCACCGAGATGAGTGCTAAGACCTGCCATACCAACTTTAGATTGATGAACAAGAGAGACCAGAGAATCTTTATCATTTGATAATGGAGCTTGCAGATAGGCCGAATCACCGAATACAATAAGACCGAGATAATCATCCCCTCTCTCATTAATAAATTTAATGATATTCTTTTTGGCCACATCAAGTCTTGTCTGGCCACTTTGTGTATCTTGAAAATTCATTGAGCCGGACAGATCAAGAGCAATATAAAAACTTTTAGATGAAATATTTTTAACAATTTCCTTTCCGCTTATCACAGGCTTTGCAAGAGCAACACAGAACAAAACCCAAGACACAATTAACAGTGAGCTTTGTATGTGCTTTCTTTTTCTGATATTTTGCGTAGCTTGTTTATCATCAATACTTAGAGCAACAAGATTGTAAAAGGATGCCCTCACTGAAGTTTGGCGCATCTGAAATGGTCTTATCAGAAAGTGTACGAAAATTGGAAGCAGTACAATCAAGAAGAATATAGGATAGTCAAAACTAATCACGAACTCTCCCACGTGCTTTTAACGTATGCCCAATATCAGAGAGCATTCTTTTTTTTAAGCTTACTTCTAATTCTTCGTCTAGGGCCTGAGATTGATAGAGATAATTATTTAAACTTTCCTGTTCAGCTTTTGTGTACTCTCCCTTAGCAGAGTTCAGTAGAAAACGATCATCAATTCGATGACCAAAACTTATTTTTGAAATCCTCTTGTAAAGAAGATAAATATCTTGGATCGAGTCCTCTTTGGTTAGGCGCTTATAAACTCTTATATAAGGCCCATATTTTTTCATGTAAATGAGTTTTTGGTAGATGAAATAGAAAACAAGGCCAATAACAATTATAAATATTACTGGCCACCCCCAAGTCTTAGGTAGCATCGCGGTAGGTTTTACGCTTCCTTCGATTTCTTTAATCCCTTTAATTGAGAGGTTTCCAAAATATTCATGATTAATCGTTTCAGTGGCCTTACTCATGAAAACGCCTCTGTTTTAATTGAGTAAAAATATCCTCATGAGTATTAATCGTAAAAATAGGAAATGATAATTTACGACATAATTCATGAAGCCTATTAATATGGGCCTCCCACTTTTCTCTATATTTTTTTCTTATTTTTTGATCTCTAGAATTCATTGAGATTTCACTCTTACTATTAGAGATCACAAAATTACTAACGGCAGGTAGCTCTTCTTCATTTTGATCAACAATATGACCTATAACCAGCTCATGTTTACTCGCAAGCATTTTTAGCTGAGAATATGCTTCATCGTTGAATTCTAAGAAGTCTGAAATAAAAATGATTAATGAGTTTTGCTTTACTTCATGCCTAAGCCTCTTAAGTGCTCCTTCAACATATGCTACTTTATTAGATAAGGAGTTAATATCAAGTTTCTTATTAGCAACCTCAAGTTCATTTAAAATGGCCATAGACTTTTTTGTCGACTTAGTTGCTTTAATAAATGAATGGCCATCATTAGAAATAATGAATGCGCCAATCGGGTCTTGATTCTCCACCACACTCCAATAAGAAATTGTTGCTAATTCACAAGCAACCACAGACTTCATCTTATAATTAGAGCCAAAGAACATAGTCGAGCTCTGATCGACAACAAGATAAACTGGTCTCTCCTTATCTTCAGTGAATCGTTTAACAATTGGCCTAGCAAGCTTTTGGCTAAGTTTCCAATTCATATTTCTTATATCATCTCCAAGTCGATAATTATCCATCTCTTCAAAGATCAGACCCTGCCCCTTGATTTTAGAAGCAAAGCGACCGACATACTTATTGCGAATTGGTCGATCAATGAAGGCACGAAAATGAACCATCTTAGACTTAAGATCCACTAGGTAATTCTTGGAAATATAAATCGAGTTTTCTTGATTCATTCTTACTTATAAGATAGCAACCGAATCGATTATTTGATCAATTATATTATCGGCCGACACACCGTCAGCAATTGCCTCATAACTAATATATAAACGGTGCCTAAGTACCGGTTTTATAATCGATCTCACATGATCTGGAGTAACAAACTCGCTTCCAGATAGCCAGGCCTTTGCTTTAGCTGCAATATCCAGAGATAGTGATGTCCTAGTACTTAGCCCCATCGTTAGATACTTTTGAGTTTCTGCAGGAAGTTTTTCATGACTTCTTGTTGCATCAACAATATCGACAATATACTGATCAATAGATGCAGATGACTTAATTTTTTGAATTTCATTACGTGCAGAAAAAATTGTCTCTTCATTAGTAATGCTTCTAACTTCTGGTGCATGATACTGCTCCCTAATTAGTTGCATAATCTTCATCTCATTTTCTTTACTTGGGTAATTTAGAATGAGTTTGAATATGAAACGATCCAATTGTGCTTCAGGTAGTGGATATGTACCGTCCTGCTCAATTGGGTTTTGCGTAGCTAAAACCATAAAAAGCTGAGGTAGTTTATGAGTCACACCATTGACTGTAACTTGTCTCTCTTCCATGGCCTCTAATAGAGCAGATTGTACTTTTGAAGGAGCACGGTTAATTTCATCGGCCAAAAGAAGGTTGTTAAACACAGGTCCTTTACTAAATTCAAAACGGCCCTTACCGTTCTCATCAGTTAAGTATAGTTCTGAACCCACAACATCAGATGGAAGAAGATCAGGAGTAAATTGAATACGACCTAAATCGGCGCCTATTAGAGCGGCAAGGTGTTTAACAGTTGTGGTTTTACCAGTACCGGGGTTCCCCTCGAGGAGAATATTTCCGTTACAAAGAACAGCAAGAATAATCTTTTCGATAATCTCTTCCTGACCAATAATTCGGTTATTTAATTGAGCTTGGATATTATGAACTTCATTTAAAACAGACATGATCATTCCAAAAATAAATATGGCGAACACTTGGTTCGCCATATGAAGTGAGTTATTTCTTTTTATTTTGCTGAAGAATATTTCTTGTAATATCCTTCATACTCCATGAGTCAGCAGTTTGACTTGCAGGATACTTCTTAAATGTTTCAAGAAATTTCGCTGTTACATCCATGGCCATATAAACATAGGCCGCTTTGTACTGCATCCAATCCCAGTAAGTATTCGAGTTCTGGTCTGCTCTTTCATAAGGATCACGACGTAGGTTAAATACTTTTGAAACACGAAGATCAACAAAAGGCTCTGCCCAAAGTGCCATTGTCTTTGCTCTTTGCTCAGAGAAGACGACTTTCCAATCCCCCATACGAACAGCAACAGGAACCCCTTGATCATCTAAGTAGATAAATTCTTTTCGAGGTGACTTCTTCTCTTTACCTTCAAGGTATCTCGATAAGTCATAACCATCGAGGTGAAGCTTAGCTTTCTTCTTACCAATTCTCTTACCTTTAAGCAGGTCTTTCTTTAAGTTTTTAACACCGGCCCATGTCGCAATTGTTGGCATCCAATCAAGAGTCGATACAATTTCATTTGAAACTTCACCGGCCTTGATTTTTCCAGGAAACATAACAAGAGCAGGAACTCTGTAAGCTCCTTCCCAGTTTGTATTTTTCTCTGATCTAAACTTTGTGATACCAGCATCTGGCCACGTATTGTAGTGGACACCATTGTCAGTTGAGTACATAACAAAAGTATTATCTTTAACTTTATTCTTTTCTAAAGAATCAAGTAAACGGCCAACATACATATCGTGCTGAACAAATACGTCGTTATAGTCACCTTGACCAGAAAGACCTTTTGCTTCAGGACGAGGGTGAGTACGGTAGTGCATTCCTGTAGTGTTTACCCAAACAAAGAATGGCTTCTTTTTCTTAGCTGCATTTGTGATGAATTTAATGGAACGATTAACAATATCCTCATCAACTGTTTCCATTCTCTTCTTAGTAAGTGGACCAGTATCTTTCACTTTTCCATCGGCAAATGAATGAAGAACACCACGTGGCCCAAATTTCTTCTTGAATGCCTTATCTTTTGGATAGTCTGGATCTTCTGGCTCTTCTTCAGCATTTAGGTGATAAAGGTTTCCATAGAATTCATCAAATCCGTGTCTGGTAGGAAGAAATTCGTCACGATCACCTAGGTGATTCTTACCAAATTGCCCCGTCACATATCCTTGAGTCTTTAGTACTTCAGCAATTGTAATATCACGATCCTGCAGACCTGCTTTTGCACCAGGTAGTCCTACTTTTGAAAGACCCGTTCTTAGAGTTGCTTGACCAGTAATAAAAGCAGATCGACCTGCTGTACATGATTGTTCAGCATAGTAGTCAGTGAACATCATCCCTTCTTTAGCAATGCGGTCGATATTTGGAGTCTTATACCCCATAATTCCGTGACTATAGGCCGAGATATTTTCAACACCAATATCATCACCCCAGATAATTAAAAAGTTTGGCTTTTTTGCGGCCTGAGCACTAAATGAAATAGCACCAACACAAACAAGACCAATTAAAGATTTAAAACCTTTCATCAGTTCTCCTTAAATTGTTAATTTTATTAACTGTTCTACAAAGAAATTGTTGATAAAAGTATGCCTAAAACACACAATTAAGTAAATTTAAAAAACAAATAAGATTTGAAGTAAGCTATTCAATTTATTCACACTGTGTTACAGTGTCGCATCATAAATTTATAAGATTAGGATACAGATTAAATGGAAGATTTAAAAAGAGCGACCTTTGCGATTATTTCTCACCCTGATGCAGGAAAAACAACAATGACAGAAAAGCTTTTATGGTTTGGACAAGTTGTGCGCAGCGTAGGTATGGTTAAGAGCAAGCAAGGTAATTACGCGAAATCAGACTGGATGGAGATGGAAAAAGAGCGTGGTATCTCAATTACATCATCAGTTATGTCGTTTCCATATAACGAACGTGCCATGCACCTTCTCGACACTCCAGGTCACAAGGACTTCTCTGAAGATACTTATCGTACACTTACGGCAGTTGAAAGTGTTCTTATGATGATTGACTCGGCCAAAGGTGTTGAGACACAGACAAAGAAACTAATGGAAGTTTGTCGTATGCGTGACACACCTATCGTTTCCTTTTGTAATAAATTTGACCGCGATGCTCTTGATCCATTTGAACTAATTGATGACGTTGAAAAGACATGTTCAATCCAATGTGTCCCAATGACTTGGCCAATTGGCTCAGGTGTCGACTTTAAGGGTGTTTACGATCTTAGAAATAAAACAATCATGAGCTTTAAAGACGCTGAAGATCCATTTAGCCCTAATATCATTGATGCTAGTGACTTAAGTGCAGCTCATATTAAAGAATTTGTCGGCGAGGCCCTTTTAGAAAAACTTGAAGAAGACCTCATGATGATCAGTGAGCTTATGCCAGAGTTTAACGAAGAAGAGTTCCTAGCAGGAATTATGACACCAATGTACTTTGGTTCAGCACTTAATAACTTTGGTGTTAAAGAAGTTCTTGATACTTTCTCAAGATATGCACCAGGGCCTGGAAAACGTGAAGTTATCACTGCGCCAATTGAAAACGGCGAAACTCGTACAGTTGATCCAAGTGAGAAAAAATTTAGCGGCTTTGTTTTTAAAATTCAGGCCAATATGGATAAGAAACACCGTGACCGTGTTGCCTTTATTCGCGTTTGTTCAGGTCGTTTTGAGAGAGGACAAAAAGTTACTCTAGCAAGAACTGGCAAAGAGTTAAAAATTGCAACGCCACTTATCTTTCAAGCACAAGATAGAGAAATCACAGAATACGCAATACCAGGTGATATCATCGGTATTCATGACTCAGGAAAGCTACAAATTGGAGACACTTTCACAGAAGGTGAAATTATGCAATTTACCGGTATTCCAAGCTTTGCTCCAGAGCTTTTCAAACGAGTTCTCCTAAAAGATCCAATGAAAGGAAAGCAACTTGATAAAGGTCTGCAACAACTTTCAGAAGAAGGTTCAGTTCAGCTATTTAGACGTCATAATTCAACTGAAAAAATTCTTGGTGCCGTAGGAGCCCTGCAATTTGAGGTTGTCCAACGCCGTCTTGAAGATGAATACAATGTAAAAGGTGAATACGAAGGCTTCCCATATAATGGTATCAGATGGATTAAGTTCCCTAGCGATAAGATTAAGGATGAATTCATCTCGCGCTATAGTGCTAATATTGCCTTTGATATTAAGGACCGTCCGTGCTTTATTTACCGTACGGAATGGGATTTAAAACTTGCTACGGAAAAATTTGAGGATGTTGAGTTCTTCAAGACAAATGATTTCAAGTAGTTAATCTAATCAAACTAAATTGCTTGATAAACAAATAAAAATTAACTATGATGTATTGTCGTTAAGACAACACAGCACAGCACAACAGGATTTTTAGATTGAAGTTTTTATTTGTCGAAGATGAAGTTGAATTAGTAGAGCTCTATCAATATATGTTTGATCGCATAGGTCTCGATTATGAAGTCGCTTATAATGGTGAAGAAGCTCTTGAAAAAGTAAAAAACGGAAAATTTGATTATATTTTTTCGGATATTCGTATGCCTAAGATGAATGGTATCGACTTCTTAAAGAATTTAATTATCGAAGGCCTAGACTTTAAAAAATTTATTTTTGTGACGGCCCACCAAGAAGTCTCTCTTGATGAAGTTAAAGAATTAGGTGCTCATGACATTCTCTATAAGCCAATTCGTCATCAAGTCTTTATGGATTATATTCAAGATTTACAAGCATAAAAAAAGGGCCTCCATCGAGGCCCTTTTTATTTCTATAAAATTTCGTTTAATAATTCTTCACAACTATTTGTTCGGACAAATTCACCTGGTAGTTCACGAGCTGGAACAATCTCTTGTCTCATCTCTTGAGCAGCTAGTGCAGCACGAATACGGTGATCATTGTTCATCGTATTCAGCTCATCCGCAGGCCCAGGAGTCCACTCACGTCCTGTTGAATTAAGAGCATTTTCTGCACTTCTTGCATCAACTGCTTTTCCCCAACCTGGTTGGTTTGGATGAATGGCCATTTTCTCATCAATACTTCTAAAGAACACTTTTTGTGACTCTAGTTGAGAAATTGATAAACCTTCCATTGCAGCAGTACGGAACTGATTGACGTCAAGACCTAAATCATCACATAGCTTTTTCAGATCGTCTTCTGCCATTTGTGGCTTCTTCACATAATCGACATGTGTCGTCTTATCAACTTCACCTGATAGTTCTTCAGTACTATTTAGGGCCTTATCAAGCATTGCTCTTACTAACTGAATCTGCATTGCTGATTCAGCGGCATCACGAGGAGCATTGAACATTCTAAACTCACCCTTTCTGATTTTAGGATCGACTCTAAATGTTCTTCTCCAATCTGTTGTCGGATTAGAAATGTCAAAGTCATCTGTTACAAACTCTTCTGGAATAACATCCTGGAAGTAAGCCGAAACATCAAGTTGGATGTAACGAGTCTTACGTCCAAAGCGAGTGTTAAAGTACCTTTCATTGTATAGAAGCTTCTTAAGCTCTTCTTCAGATCCATTAAAATCTTTTAGTGCCTTTCTAAGTGTCTCACTAACTTCAACAGGCTCAGAAGTGTGAGTACGGTTAATATGCTGGAACATTAATGAAATGATTCCTCTATGCTCGTGGAAGATTGTTAAGAATCTTGCAAGGGCCTTAGGGTTTCCATCAAAGGCAGCAAGGTCAATATTTACGTGACCCCCACCGGCCATTAGAGAAGGTAGAACATTATTCTTTTCAAAGGCCTTATAAACACCAGCAACCTCATCGATTGTTGGAGTGAACTTAGGTGTAATGAGCTCAATTGTTCCCCCACGCGGAGAATCAGCAATGATCTCACCAGAAGGAGTATAAGAGCGTCCAATACCATCCCACTCAACTTGCCACTTACGGCCTTGGTTGTCGCGGATTGCATAGGCAACGTCAAGGCCGTGCCCGTGTCCGTCAACTTCTAACTTAACAGGGGCTTCACCTTCTTCACCACCAATCTCATTATAGAGGTCTTGAGCAACTCGTTTAATGATTGCTTCACGCTCTTCAGACGATAAGTCGATAACAGTTTGTACCCAAGCGCGTTTTCCATCTTCAAGACGATCTTTAGAAGTAATCGACTTAAGCCTTAGTGGAAACTTACCTGAGTATTCAATACCAAGGTCAATTTTGTTAACATCAACCGGATTTGCGACTCTATTAGGAGCATCAACATTGGCCTTAAAGTCCATTGTAAGCTCGTTATAGTCCATCTTTTTAGGACGCATATAAGCTTCAAGATCATCAATTAGTTTTGATGCTGAAACCCATGTACGATTCATCTCACGAATTTCTTGTTTTAATTTGTCTTGAGACATATTCGGGTCAAGAAGAGCAACTTTTTGCGTATAATCTTTAACAAGATTTTTAATGATCTCTCTTTTTGTATCACCAATAAAGGCAACTTCAGGTTCAGTCCATCCCCAGAACATCACACGGTAGTCGGCCTTAATTCCGGCTTTTTGCATATTGTCTAGGGCCTGTTGAACGATATCCTGTTCAATTCCAAAGCGAGATGCAATACTCTCAGGCTCTCTAAATGCAGGGCTATTTAAGTTATAGTCAGAAATACTTGCAATGCCACTAAAGTCATTGGCCCCAATACGAGCAGCTAGAGTTGTTTGATAGAATCTAGCTGGTGCAAGGTTTTTCGTACCTGCCCTAAACTCAATACCTAAACCACCAGTATTTTGTACCCATGGCTTCCACTGGTCATCTGGTCTAATTACCCCACGTCCACCGTGGTAGAGATTAGTAAGGTTTGATTCTGTCTGTACATTTTTATAATTTGCAAACTCGATTCCAGAGTTTCCTTTAATACCATTTAAAACAATATAAGATTGAATTGCACGGTAGAACTCAGAAAGCTTTCCTTCATCAAGATCAGGGTGTTTTCTAAAAACAATTCTTTGATGCCCTGGTGCTTGGAATAATTGAACCTTATTCTTGCCAGTTAAAGGATCACGCACGACTTGAGAAAGTGATTCTCTAAACCATGCAACCATCTCTTCAAACTCTCCATAAGTGTCTTGGGCCTTGAAGTTAATCTCCCAACCGCCATTACCACCACCGTGGCCATGGGCATCTGTTAGGAATTTTTCGGCCTTACCAAAGTTAGGCTTCCACTCACGGTAGTCTTGCTTGTTACCAAGAAATTTATGTGGCTTACTATACCAACCACCACCTTCTGGCTTAACAATCTTTGGAAGACCAGGAAGGTTTCCAGTAAAAAACTTACGCCTAACAGTCGGCTTAATGAAAGTCATTGCACGATCTTCCATTTGCTCAAACAGATTATAGAAAACTTTTTCTAAAGTGGCTAAGTCAGCTGCTTTAACATCAGTGGCCTTAAGCTCAGTTAAGTCAATAACCTTAGGGTTACCTTCGGCGTCTACAACATCTCTTGCAAGATCAATTTTCTTGCCTGTTGTGACGTCTTTATAAGTACGATAACCATTGGAATCCTTTGCGTAATTCTCTAAGAAGTCACGAAAGAATTTCTCCTTATTTTCAGCTGAAAGTGTATCGATATTCTTTTTAATGATGGCCGTTGATGGGGACATAACACGAGTAAGAAGAGAAGACGAGGCTTCTTTTTCCGCACCGTAAGTAACCCCTCCAAGCATTCCTGGAAGTGTTTGATCATCAACAAGAAGCGCCTTGGCACTATAAGATGCTCCTGAATACTGAAGATCTGCCCATGCCTCATAGGCCGTTTTAAAATTTCCATCTGAAGATGGATTTCGATAATCGCCATGCTTTAATTGAGAAACCCCAAAGAAAGCTGCAGTCCCAATTGCAACAGTTCCGAGAACTGGCAAATAAAGATCTTTAAATTTTTTATTAGTATCACTCATACGCTATACCTTTATCTTTTATTATTTAAATTAATTATTTGAAAAAACACTTTTTAGCTTTTAGCTCTTCAATACTATTTGCCGTCTCAGGAGTTTTGTCGCTGATTTTGTAAAGTTGCTTATAAAACTCATCTTCTCTTTTAGAGACAGGCTTCTTGGCCGCTTCATTAATTGCCTTAGCAAGTTTTGCAGCTCTTTGAGGAGAAAATTTACCGTCGATAATTTTCCAAAAAGTACCTTTCGCTGTAGGGCCTGCAAAAGTCACATTGCCACCCTTATCAGAGTTGTACTTGGCCACGGCCTCATAGAATTGCTTATATTCTTTCTTAGCACCACGATCATTGAAGCTAAAAAATAGAGCAAGTGTTTTACGATCACCAGAATCGAGGTAGCGAGAAATATCTTTCGCATTCCCCTTTCGGCTCATTTTACTTATATAACGACTAATCGCTGTTGAACTTTTAGGAAGTCGAGAAACTAGTCTTTTCAAACTAGGATCAGCAATAACTGTAATATTTGACTTAAAACCAAGACTAGCTAATTGATCAGACTTACAATAAGTACAATTAAGTAGCTTACTTGAATCTTCTCCATAGACAGAAGCGATATAAGCAAGGTCGTTAACGATATCTTTGAATTCTTGTCCCGTAACAGAGTCATGATTCATTTTTAACGCCGCCTGGATACGGCCAATCTTTGCTGCATCTTCTTTTGTTGCATCTGCTTTGACAGCAGCAAGGCCATCACTTAGGCTTACATGGCCATGTGAAAGAGAAGCAACACTATTGTGAATAGAGTCTTTTAAACTAGTGATAGAGCCACCAGAAACGCCTTCTTTTACAATTTTAGATTTGATAGAGACAGGCTTTAATAATAGCTCGCCAAAAGTAAAGATACTTGCATAAGTACTTCCAGAAATTGCTACAAACGCATAAAGCGCAAGCATACTTCTTCCCATAAATTTCATTAAACTCTCCTCACGAAAAAAATGTGAATCAATTATATATATGTTAAAATTGATAAGCTTTCGTAATATCGTCATACTTAACGGAAAACTTAACCGAATACTTTAATCGGGTACTTGTAAAATATTAAAATTTAAGCATAATCGTTGTGATATCAGTTGCTTAAAATTCATAAAGGATCTCTCATGAGCGCAATTAACGGCCGTATCAAAAAGCTTTATCGACATAAGAAGAAATGGGCCAAGAGAAATAATATCGATTCATTTCGACTCTATGATCGAGATATCCCAGACTTCCCTTTTATCGTTGATATTCACGGGCAATATTGTGTTATCTATAAGCGAAGTATTGATAAGATTGATGCTGACAAGAACCACCTTCCCCTCTTAATTGAGGCAATCAAGGAACACACCCAATTAAATGAAGAGAATATCTTTATTAAGGAAAGAAAGGTTCAAGGACAAGACTTTCAATATGAAAAATCTAAAGGAGAAACTCCACTTGTTTCTCAAGAAGGTGATCTAAAATTCAAGCTTCTTTTAAATAAGTATATCGATACTGGGCTCTTCCTCGACCATAGGCCACTAAGGCAACTTCTTGCAAAAGAAAATTTTTCAGGAAAGAGTGTTTTAAACCTCTTTTGTTATACAGGTAGCCTATCAGTTGCAAGCGCTTATGCAGGGGCCTCGGTTACAAGTGTTGATATGTCTAATACCTACCTCGACTGGGCAAAAGAGAATTTCAAATTAAACGAAATAGATATCAATAAACATTCTTTTATCAGAGAAGATGTTTTGAAGTATTTAAACGATGAAGCACAAAAACAAGAACAGAAATATGATGTCATCATCCTCGATCCTCCTTCTATGTCTAAGTCTAAGAAAATGGATGTAGTCTTTGACGTACAAAAAGATCATGAAATGTTAGTTGAGCATTGTTCAAAACTATTAAATGATGGTGGTGTCCTTTATTTTTCAAATAATTTACGTAGCTTCAAGCTCAGCGAGAGTGTTCAACAAAGCTTTGAAGTCAAGGATATGACGAGATGGAGCATCCCCGAAGACTTTCATGACCAAAAGATACACAAGCTTTATAAAATCCATTTGCACAGCTAGAACGTTATCCATATAATAACTATACATGATTAAAAACTTACTTCTTCTTTGTTCCATAATACTTACAACGCAGACGTTTTCAGCGACTGTCCTCATTGACCCAGGTCACGGTGGAGAGGACTGTGGTGCCAAGGCAAAAGTATGGAGAAAGAAGAAATTAAATATTATTTGCGAAAAAGATGTCGCTTTAAAAATTGCTCTAAAGCTTAAGAAATATATCAATCAAACTAAAAGGCATCGTGCCTACCTAACAAGAACAATTGATAAAACTGTTTCACTACAAAAAAGAGCTGACATGGCCGATATTATCAAGGCCGATATCTTCATCTCGATTCACCTAAATGCGGCCGAAGATAGTAGCTCAAGTGGCTTTGAAACCTACTACTTAAATAATCACCAAGATGCGGCCATTGCAAAGATTGAAGCTGTTGAAAACCGCGACCTTGAAGGCAAGCAGGTCATTATCAATAATATCCTTACAGACCTTGTGGTTGAGCGAGTTGCACCAGAATCGAAGAAGCTTGGGACACAAGTCCATGATCAACTTGGTAAGCTTTTAACAAAGAATTACAAAATGAAAGACCGAGGCCTAAAGCCTGGCCTATTCTATGTTTTGGCCCTTTCAAAAAGACCTTCCATCTTATTAGAGGCCGGATTTTTAACAAATTCTAATGAAGCATCCCTCGTTCTTGATGATTGGTTCCACCATCTCTATGCAAAGTATTCGGCCAAAGGAATTATTAGCTACTTAGATTCGATCTCTGGCCCAAATTTATTCTAAATACCTCAACATTTTCCTCAAGTATTAAAAAGAATATTCCGAAAAGATCAATGAAATGTATCGTTTTATTGTTACTTTATTCATATTCATCACAGCATCCATTCAAGTCTACGCTTCAGACGAGCTGTCGGCCTGTGTGTTAAAGCGTGGCAATATTCAAGCAACAGCACAAACGGCCCAACCGATATGCAGTGCTACCATTCTAGATCGTAACACTATTATCTATGAGCAAAGCTGTACTCGAGTCGCTAACCCGCGAGCGCTACAGCTAACTAGTTACTTCGTTTCTTGTCATAACGATAGTATTAGCTACAAAGTCCCGGCAGCAAGATATAGCCAAAGAGATGCAAAGCATAAGAGTTTAAAACTTGATGTGCCTATTGCCTACTTTCCAACAAAGCATCATACAAATGAAAAGCTATCTAACTGTACAATAAAATCAGCAAATAGAACTGCGCAGATAAGAGCAACTCACCTAGCAAGTGATATTGCAAAGCTTAGTCTTTCTAAAACGGCCAGCGCTGCACCTATTATCTGCAAGAGTGAATCGAATACAAAAGAAGAGCTTCTCGCTGGAGTTGTTTCCAGTGATGGTAAATTTATCCCAATAAGTGAATTACAAGAGAAGTACCAACTTGAATCAGATTTTGTGTCAACACTTGAAGATACAGCTTATAGTGAAGACTCTGCTATAGTGGTTTGTCATAATGCCTCGGAGTGTATTGCTAATCTTATCACACCTGCAATTGAGCTTAATGAGCAATTAAATGAAATTATCTCAAAATTAAATGGATACGAAAGAACATCAATCGCAAAAGAAAGAGAGCAGCTTACTAATGAATTTCGCGAGCTAGAAAAAGAATGTCACCGTAAGTCTCTCCAGGCCAAATTAAGTTATTCAAATATTGAAGAAGCAGACCTTGGCGATAAAACCATGGGTGTCATCGAAAGAGGGGCCATTGGCGTCTTCAATTTCTTTGGCAGCATAAATCCATTTGATAAAGAAGAATTCCTCTATACGACTTTCAAGAATATTGGTGCAATTTCTCAGAACTTAAGTGATGCTAGAATTAAAGAAATCTTTGATGATATCAATAAACAAGATATTGGAAATTTTGATAAGATTAGAAGTCTAGCAAGTGCATATTCAAAAGAAGTCGTAAATCTCTTATTAGACGATATGAAAACATTCAGTAGTGCCCAAGAGAAGCAGGCATTCGTTGCCCCCTATCTTAAAGACCTTGATAAGTGTTTAGAAAAAGCAGTTCGTAAGGATCAAGTAATTGAGTGTTCCAATGTTTTCACCAATAATATCGCTCTTTCAATTGGAGAAAAAGAATTAGAGAAACAAATTGGACTTAACTTCACACCAGAAGATGGATTACCGACACTAAAGTCAAAATCAACGAATGCTTATATGAAGTGTGTGAATGAGAACTTCAATAAGTTTGAAAAAGTCATCGATACCACTTCTGTTGTCAAAGGCTGTGTTTATACAGGTATCCTTGAAAGTTATCATCGCACACGTGCTGGACGTGTTAATGATGCGATAAAGGCATATACAGGAAGATCTGAGAATAATGCTATCGTTGGAGATATCTTAAGAAAGTCGAATAACTGTAGCTATGCTCCAATTGTTAACTCAAAAGGACAAACACCTCAAGAGTATTTGGTTCTTGCTAAAATGAGTACCGAGCAATTTACGAAAACTATTGGTGAATGTATTGATAGCTTAAAAGTAAGTGCCACTTATGATGTTGTTGAAATTGCCATCTTAACAAACCCAAAAATATCAGAGAGCTTATCGCAAGATGAGAAGAATCTTTTAATTGAAGAGATTAAGACCAAGCATCTTCCGGCATGTATGAGTGCTAAGAAGACAACTGATGGAAATGAATGCTCTGTCTTTATTACGGCCATGGCAACAGCACAAGCGGCCAAGTCTATACTGGCCATCGAATTTGATAAACAATTTGACTCTCTTGGTATCGATGAAGTAAAAAGAGCTCAGCTTTCACAAAGAATTATAAAAGATTACGAGGTTTGCATCGAACATGCTAAGCGTGAAATTTATCGTGACCTAACAAAAGATGTAAATGAGAATCTTATAAACCAGTGTTTAACAGGGGCCATTACTTCCCTATCTGGCTCGATCTTAAAAGATAGTATTTATAAGGCCACAAGTGATAAAGGTATCGCTGATAGCGTTGTAAACTCTGCAATCTCTTCACAAGAGCTTACACGTGTTCAAAACGGTATGAAGTCATGTCTTGAAAATGATTTAGCTAAGCATACTAAGCTAAGCTCTTATCAAGAAAATATGAATGAAACGATCTCATCTTGTACATTCAAAACCCAAAGAAGTGTAATTGGGCTAATTGCAAAAGAGATGGCCCATGGACAAGTAAAAGATTTTAACTTGCCGGCAACTGAATTGAGCTCTCTTAATCGTTTTATTGAAAATCATATTAATAATAGCGGCCCAGAAAATCTTGACAGTAATGTTGATACACTGACGCCACTTCTAATTAAGCGTGTCGCTCCAGGTGCTATTGATAAAACTTTAGAGGACTTTAAATCTAAATTCACGAAAGAACAATTCGAAGATGCTAAGAATAAGATCAGTACACAACTAAACTCTTGTCTTGATCAAACCCTCAAGGAAAAAGAAAGTAATGATGAAGTCAATGCAACACAGGCAGCAAGTGTCTGTATGTCAGTTACGGTAAAGGATGCATACCGCTCTCTTGCACCAAAAATAATCGAAGAAACGATTGCACCCCTCTTTAATGGCGAGCCAAATAAGGTGAAAGCACTAACAGAGTCATCTTCAAGAAATTTAATGAAGTGTCTTGATTCAGTCGAAGACGATGTGAAGGCACAAGAAAACGCTAAGGATTGCCTAAGTGGTGAGATCGGAAATATTGCCAAGACAATTGCAAGAACACTACTTACTGATCTTAATAAATTTGCAAACCCAAATGAGACGTTAGAAGATCTCACAAAATCTCAAGCTTACCGTGAATTTGAAAGATGTATTGAAAGGCCAAATAAGCCTAGTCTTGAAGAGGCCACAGAGAATATGAATACGTGTGTGACTAAACTTGAAGAGCAGGCCAAGGAAGAAGTGAAGGGCCGCTTTGTTCAAGTCTATGGTGATCAGAACCCTGATCAGCTTGGCAAGGTCATGGATATTCTTTTAACAATTCCAGCAAAGTCGCAAGAGACAGGTTTTAAAGAGGAAGGTTCTAGTGACGGAATGCCTAATGCCCAACTCATTTCAACACTTGAGTTAGTTGGATCAACACTTAAGTATTCATGTGATAATAATACGGCAATCTGTGATCAAGCAATTCACAATACAACCATTGCCATGCAAAGACATAGTCTTGATAACCCAAGCTCAACGACTGCTCAGAACACACAGGCCCTCATGGAAAGTGAGATGTTAGAAAATCTTATCACTTCCCAATTAGGTATGAACCTAAACCAGGTCTTTAAAAAAGAGCTGGCCACTTATAATGGGCCAGATAATCTTGTGCTAGATAAAATAGATGACATCACTAACAACCGTCTATTAACGGATATTATGAGAACACGTGAGGGACGTGAACTAAAAGAGTATATCCTCAAGAAAGTTGAAGAAGGAGCAATCGATAATATTGCCGAAGATCCAAATCTAAGAAAGCTACTAGCAAATGCATTAACGAAAGATACAAGCGACGGATCATTTGGAGACCAACTCTCCTATGCTCTTGTTCAAACTGAACTTAACCGTATGAAGAAGCGCTCTCGAGGTTTACGAGGTTTCTTTAGAGAGTTTACGATTAATGCGGGAGATCTCTTTAATATCATCGATAAGAAGGATTTTAAGTGGTCTAAAATCACTAGAACAAGAACAGGCGTTCGTGCTCGAGAGTATATGATTAGAGAGATTATTGCTCCTGCAATTGAAGGACGTAATTTAAGTGCAGAAGCGGCATCATCTAAGAAGCATAAGAATCAGCAAGAAGAAAGACTTGATCGATTTAAATCAATGTTAACGGATGCTTTGAAAGAGGCAAACAAGTTATAAAAAAAGGCTTCCAATGGAAGCCTTTTCTATTTTAATTCTTAATTCATTCTTTGTAGTAGG
Organism: Halobacteriovorax sp. CON-3; assembly: GCF_043196995.1. Lineage (NCBI taxonomy): Bacteria > Pseudomonadati > Bdellovibrionota > Bacteriovoracia > Bacteriovoracales > Halobacteriovoraceae > Halobacteriovorax > Halobacteriovorax sp. CON-3. Next base: position 233,435 of record NZ_JBEBNA010000001.1, on the reverse strand, counting down.
CCATCACCATTTACGTAGAAGATATCCGTTTCATCAATTGATTTTAGAACTGATGAAGCTTTGTAGTTGATATTAACTACTGCTGAAGCTACTGGTGAATCCATGCTTCCTTGGTTGGCAATCGACATAATCTCACTTGAAGCTGAGAAGTTGAATCCCCAAGAAACACTTACGTTACTAGCGCTTACAAAAAGCCCTGTGATATAAGAGCCCTTCCCTTCGAACTTTCCACCGTATTGAAAAACAACAGTGTAAACAAATGAAATAACTTCTGATCCAAATCCATTGCGATAAGCAACTTTAAATGAGCGAACGATAGGTGCTCTCCAGTGAGACATTGAAGAGAATGTTCCATTAACATCATCCATATTTGGAATGATACTAATTGGCTTTGTAAATTTAGTGCTGCTAACTGGCTTTCCAGCATCGACAATTTTCCAAATCTTTTGCCCTAGGGCCAAGATTTTATCAACTGTCATAAAGACTTCACCAAGTCCTGCGCTACTCTTCTCACTAACCAGCTTGTTATAAACTAGATCATAACGAGGATAAACTTCAGTTACTTCACGATCAACAATTTCAAGATACTGCTCTTGATCTCTTGTATCGAGTTTTTCGAACTTTGCTTTATTCAGCGCTCCAGCATCTAGAGAGAATGCATTCGTACTAAATAGTAATGTAGCGATAACTGCCAAACGACTTAAACATGTAAACGATTTCATGAACCCTCCCTTAAATTTGATGACCTATAAGTAGCTATTTCAAGGCCCTACGTCAATTGCGGAAAGGGATGAATTTTGATTGTAAGTTTTTTTCACAAAAACCGTGAAAAATGTTCACAAATAATGTGAATAAAACTTATATTGACTTACGCAAATCTTACGCATAACATATTGATATGGCATTAACAAAGAAACAAAACCAAGTTTACCTCTATATAAAGAATTACTTTCAGGCAGAAGGTTATGCTCCTACTCAGAAAGAGATTAAGGAACACTTCGGACTAAAGTCTTTCGGTTCCGTAAATAAATATATGCACTATCTTCAAGAGGCCGGAAAAATTGAGGTCGACTGGAACGCTCGCCGTGGAATTAAGATTTTAGACGAAGAACAGCTTTCATCACAAGATCTTGACCAGCAGCTATCAGCAATGACGAACTCAAATGCGCACTTTAGTGAAGTCCCACTTTTAGGAGACGTAGCGGCCGGAAACCCTATTGAGGCCATTGAGAATCCAAGTGAGCACACTCTTGTACCAAATCACATGGTATCCCGTCCTGGTAAGTACTTTGCCCTAAACGTACAGGGAGACTCAATGATTAATGATGGTATCCACGAAGGTGATATCCTTGTTTGTCGTGCCCAAGAAAATGCCAATCAAGGACAAACAGTTATTGCCCTTGTTGATAATGAAGCAACTGTTAAAAACTTCTTTAAAAAGAAGAACTCAGTTGAGCTCCATCCAGCAAATGATCGCCTCTCACCTTTTGTCATTACAGAAGCTAATGACTTCCGTATAGCAGGCGTGGTTGTTGGGCTAATGCGCAGTTATGAATAAATCTGGTTTTATTTCTAAGCTTATTAAAGATGCGAGTGGGCCATTTATCTATCAAGATGGCAGATGTGTTCTCACATACGAAGAACTACGCCAAGAGATTTCAAAAGAGTCTAAGAAATCTAACGATCCCTCAAATTTTAAAGTTCTTTCATGGCTGCCAGATGACAATATCTCTTTTCTCGTTAATTACTTTAGTTTAATTGAGAATGGACTAACACCAATTCTAGTTGATCACAGAAGACTTGAGTCCTCTGCATCCGACTATGATCTACAGGGCCTGGCCAAGGCCAAATTTACTGGTATAGAGGGACTCAACTCATGTGCAAGTGTCATCTACACCTCGGGCTCTACAGGTAGACCTAAGGGCGTAAAGCTAAGCCTAGGGTCACTTTTAAATAGTGCAAGAGCAACTGTTAATCACTATCAAATTAATCAACAAGACAACTGGGCCTTATCCCTCCCACTCTTTCATATTGGTGGGATCATGATTGCATGGCGAAGCCTAGTGGCGGGAAGCTCTTTAACAATTGTCGATGCAGGTCAACTCGAAAATGACCTCTTAAATAACTCACAAATCACAATTTGCTCACTCGTTCAACTGCAACTTGCAAGGCTCATGGAATCTGAAAAAATGATCAAAAGAATGAGTCAACTAAAAGGAGTTGTTCTTGGGGGTTCTAAGGTTTCAAGTGCTCTTATCCAAAAGGCCACAAGCTCTGGTATCAATCTCTCAAACTCTTTTGGCGCCAGTGAAAGTTGTGCACAATTTCTAGCAACGCCCTTTACTAGAGATAACAAACTCCTAAGCACATGTGGTAGGCCAATGGATGGTAACGTAAGTATTGTCGATTCAAAGTGTGTCTTAGAAGGTAAGAGTATCGCTATTGGATACTTAAACGGTGATGACTTCAATCAAAAGTACATTACCAATGATCTTATAAAACTTGATGAATATGGCAATTATACAATCTTGGGCCGAAGTGATTTTGTTTTTCAAAAGGCCGCGGAAAATATAAATCCAGAAATTATTGAAGAGAAATTATCAAGGCATTTCAGCAATGCTTATATCGCCCCAATTAAAAATGATAAGTATGAAAACCTTATTGCTCTCACCTTCTGCGATGATCACTCTCTTGCACAGGCCCAAAGTATTCTAGAAGATGAACTCATCTCATTTGAAAGGCCTCACTTACTATACAAGGCCCGTGACCTAAAAGAGCTGCAAGTCGGTGTTAAAATCGGTCGAGAAAAAATAAAGTTACTCATGAATATGCTTTTCATGCAATTTAATGAAGATATCTACATAAGTGCCCAGGGTAATCCTCACGGAGATATTATCTTCATTAGTCATGGCTTCATGGGAAATTCTCTTGAATTAGAAGAAGTAACAAAGCACTTGGCCAATGACTACTTACTCATTTATATCGATCTTCCAGGACATGGAAAGAATCAAAAGCTAAGATCTCTTGATCTCTTTAAAGAAAGATTAATCACTTCAATCGTAGAAATTGATAAGAAGACAGATAAAAAGATCCACTTCATTACGTATTCAATGTCTGGCCGCCTTTTCAATGAAATCCTACGTGACAAGGAATTGGCAAATACCAAGGCCATAAAGAATTTTGTTAATGAATCGGGAGCACCAGGTTTTACAGGCAACCAAGAAGAACGACAAAAACGTCTACAACATGATTCAAATTTATTTAAAGATGCACAGGCCGAAACATTCTTTGACAAATGGTATGACCAAGGTGTCTTTAAAAATATCAAGCTCTCACCTCGTACACCTAAAATGTTAAAGCAAAAAGAATTTGATTTTGTTAAATATGTTGAGAGCTGGTCTCAAGTCTCGCAAATGCTTTCTGTTGCCAATCAAAGAGATCTAAGAGACTTGAACGAATTACCACAAGGAACCTTCTATCATTACCTATGTGGAGAATTAGACAAGAAATACCAAACGTATTGCGATACCTATATTGCATCTGATCACGTCGACTTCCAGAGCTACATCGTAGAGAATGCTTCACACAATATACATTTCATGAATGAAGAAAATTATTTAAATCTTCTTAAAAAAATATTCAAATCTTAACTTTCTAACAACTTCTTACTAACTCAATTACAGATTTGTCGTTTACTCTCCAAGGCCCTACTATATTTCTTCACGAACTAAGGAGAGAATAGTGAAAAAATTAATCATAAGCGCATTATTGCCATTCTCAATCTTTGCCATGGATAAGACAATTTGTGGAATGGATGAGCGCGTACCATCAAGTGATCCAAAAGTAGGACGCTCTCTAGAAAGAGCAAGAGATAAGGCCGGTTGTACAGTTACATTAGTATCAAATTCATGTGCAATCTCAGTAGGTCACTGTGCCGCCACATTCAATGTTATTGAATTCAATACACCTCCTTCAACAAGAAGAGGTATTGCACACCCTGATCCAAAAGATATCTATCAAGCTGACAAAGCGACAATCAAATATAAGAGCAATGGCCAAGGTGATGACTGGGCCGTATTTAAAATTAAACCACACAAAACAACTGGACTTCTTCCAGGTCAAGCACAAGGCTTCTACCCTATTGCAAAAGAAGCTCCAGCTGAAGGTACACTTCTTTCAATCACTGGTTATGGAAATGACAATGAGTTTGAAAGAAAATTTGCTCAACAAAATAATATTGGGCCATTAACTGAAATTGGTGGTGACTACTATGGAAGCCATAGGCCTGCAATTTTAAACCACAGAGTTGATACAATGGGTGGAAACTCAGGTTCAAGTATCCTTGACTTAAACACTGGTGAAATTGTTGGTGTACACTCTCATGGTGGTTGTTACGGAAGTAACGAATCTAATGCAAATGCTGGAACGGTACTTCAACTACACCCAGAATTTAAAGCAGCAGTTGAGAACTGCCTTGCAAGTGAATAGATTAAATACTTAATATTTACTATATCGAAAAGGGCCCTCATTGGGCCTTTTTTTATCTATAAAGTCTACACAAAGCATTGATAAGAATTCAGAAATCCCTTAAGTTGACCCATCGCAACACGCAAAGGATTTCCATGAATAGATTAACACCTATCTTTTTATTATTGTTATCGCCTTCAATATTCGCCTTAGAAAAATCAATTTGCGGAATTGATGATCGAATCCCTTCACATGATCTAAAAGTAGGTCGCGCACTCTATAGTGAAACAGCAACTGATGGCTGCACTGTAACCATGATTTCTAAAGACTGCGCTATCTCGGTAGGACATTGTCATAAATACTTTAAACTCGTTGAATTTAATACGCCTGCCTCCGATGAAGAAGGAATTAATTACTCAGCAAAGGAAGATGTCTACAAGGTAGATGAGAGCTCTGTGATCTATAGTAACGCTGGCCCTGGAAATGACTGGGCCGTTATGAAGCTACTCCCAAATGCTCATACACAAAAATACGCAGGAGCGGCCCAAGGCTTTTATGAGCTAGACTATACAGTACCTGAAAGCAAGGCCCTTATATCGATTACCGGCCATGGTTACGATGTAGAAGTAGAAAGATCATTTGCTCAACAAAATGGAATTGGTTACCTAGAAAGTGTCGGAAGAACTGGAGTTATCCGCCATAAAGTTGATACTACAGGAGGGAATTCTGGCTCAAGTATCATTAACTTAAAATCAGGAAAAATTATTGGCGTACACTCTCATGGGGGTTGTTCAAATAGTCATTATGGATATGCAACAAATCTCGGTACGAGTGTTGCCACGAATCTTAATTTTAAGACGGCCATTCAAGCTTGTTTAAAATCAGAATAAAAAAAAGCCTCTCATATATTCAATTGAGAGGCTTTTATTTTCTATGATTTCTTTTTCTTCTTTTTACCTTTCTTCTTTTTAGAACCTTTCTTTTTTCGATTCTTAGCAATGAAGACACCAGCTCCAACAACAAGTGCAATGATTAGATAAAGTGTCATATCATCGCCACCAGAGCCTTTACCTTTTTGTCTTTGCCCACCAACACCAATATCATTAAGGCCAGCTTCATTATCTAAGAAGTCACCCGAGGCACCAGGAACAGCTTCACCTTTGTTACCTGCAAGCTTAAGCCCATCAGCATTATTCTTAATACGAGAGAACACCTGCATTGTTTCGATGATCTTATCAAAGATTGGCTTATAAGTTTGGTAGTGTTCTTTAGCAACAGAGAATGTTACCGCAACTCCTAACTCTCCTTTTACTGTCGCAAGGTAGCGAGTAAAAAAGCCAGGAACTTCACTTGATAAGTGAAGAGAGTCTACCCAAGTGTGACCTTGACCTTGAATCTTCTTCATTCTTGTATATGAAGGCTCAGAGATTTGTGTTTTACCACCAGGTAGTTTAAATGTTTTGGCCTGCTCAAGATATGCCTTGTATTGAATAAGATCATCTTGCTTACCACGGTGCTTTGCCGCGAAAATAATGATGGCCTCTTTCTTTCTTCTGTCATTAGTGGACTGACAAACATACTCACTTCCCTCTATCGAACATTCCCAACCATTTGGTAGTTCGAACTCAAGAAAGTTAGAAGTATAAGGTTTCGCAATTACAGCTGATGTTGCCAGTAGGTAGAAAGCAATTAAAATTTGCTTCATCATCGATAATATCCTTTTTATGTTTATATTCAATATTTTAGCTTAACTTACAATTATATCAATTACTAAATATTTCCTCATTTCAGCTACTTAATCCTAGCAGCAAAGCCTTTTTCTATTGGCACCTTACGATAGCGAGCTACTACCTTAACAATGGCCGATGCACTCGAGACTTCATAAACCTTTCCTTGGGCAACTAAGATATTGCCACCAAAGTAGTCAGTCTTGTAAATATCAACAATATTTCCGGCCTGGATGTCATCAAGAGATCCATGATCAATCTTGATAAAAACACCTCTTGGTGAAACCTTAATAACATTGGCCTCAACAGAGTATTCTTTAAAACTCTCTTCAAATTTCTGTTGTGCTGTCACACCACCAGTGGTCCAACTTAGGCCAATCGTTGTATAGAAATCTTTATCTGTTGAAGTTCCTAAAACCTTTGTCCCAACAGTAGCGTAGGCAAGGTACTTATTACCAAATATCGTTTGTGCACTAGCATCAAGATTTACAAATTGACGATTAATGGAATTCCATCTTGAAGTGTAGCCACTTGCCACAATAGGTTTTGAATTAGGATTGTCTGTGTATTCATCTCCACCGAGTGAATAAACACCATTAGCAGAAAACCAGAAGGCCCAGTCAACATAGTGTTTAACAAGACGAGCATCAAAAGTAACTTCAGATGAAATAGGGGCCCCAGGGATACGATAACCGATCTTAAAATCGTATGACGTCCACTTAGTTGATTCAAATTTTGCCAGGAAATTAACTTTGATATCATTTCCACCATCACCTAGGATTAACTCATCACTTGGAGCTGAACCAGAGTATGTATCGACAGTGTAAGGTCTGAAGCGATAGATTGCACTAAGAGCAAAATCTCTTCCGCGTTTTTTATCTAGGCCATAGAAGGCCCCAATATAAAAAGATTCAAGTCCTGCTGTGGTTTGAGTCTCATTTGTATCGCCACTACTAACATAGCGGCCTTTAAGACCTGCTAGAAGCTGAAATTTTGACATGATGGCATATTGGTAATCAAGATTAGCATCAAGAAGATTGTAGCTTACGTCATCATTATAAACGACTTCATTTCCATCGCTATCAACCTGAGAAAGAGTTGAAGAAAAACTTCCCTCTATCTTAACTCTCGATGCACCCTTATTTAATGCTGTGGCATCTGATTGATAGATACGAGGATTTGCCAAGGCAAGCGGCCCAGCGGCAAGTAAAGTCGTTAACGTAATAAAGATCTTTATAAATTCCATATGTTATATAGAATAACCTTCTTTATTACTTTTTAATATAGATAGAATTCTTTTACCTAGCAGGCGATATTTTGCTGTCTTATCCCGAGTTTATCAATCAAGATTTTCGTACACCACTTTTTCTCGGCCAAGTAACTTTGAAAGACAATCCCATTCTCACTTGCAACCCGCTTCATCGACAAAAGGCCAATACCATTAGAGGCCTTATCTAAATCAGCATGCTGATCAATTTCATTGGAAAGAATGATTTGAATCTTTTCACCAATATCACTGATATGACAGTGAATCTTCCCCTCAGGCCTAGACCATAGGTAGATATTCTTTGAAATATTTTTTATGAGTCGTTCAAAAATTTGTTTATCACAAGAAAATTCGATAGGGGCCAGCTCACGCCCAGAGGCCTCAATCACTAAATCCACACTGAGCTGATAGATCTCAAATTGCGTCTGACATGTTTGAATTAAGTCGGCGAATCGATAGGGGCCATTTTCTTTTAAACGATTAAATTGTGAGGTGATTTGATTTTCCAGTGCCGCAACTTCATTATAGATGACTTCTAGGCCGGCCTGATCCATCTGCCCATCACGAGACTCCAGATATAATTTTAGCCCATGCGTATGGTTAAGAAGATCATGAAGGAAATGAAGAGCTTCATTATTTTCTTTTAATTTTGAATCAGACATAAAAAGGCCTCTATTTTTAGAGGCCTTATTATTTCTTACTTAGATTAATCCGTCGTACTTTGCTTCACTACCAAGGGCCTCTTCAATTCTTAGTAGTTGATTGTATTTTGCAAGACGATCACTTCTTGAAGCAGAACCTGTTTTAATTAGTCCGCTTGAAGTTGCTACCGCAAGATCAGCAATGAATGCATCACTTGTTTCTCCTGAACGGTGAGAAATAATTGCTCTGAAGTCATTTTCAAAGGCCAGCTTTAGCGTATCAAATGTCTCACTTAGAGATCCGATTTGATTGATCTTAACTAAGATCGAGTTTGCTTGCTTCTTCTCAATACCTTCAGCTAGAATCTTCTTATTCGTTACAAATAAGTCATCACCAACTAGTAGACACTTATCCCCTAACTTAGCAGTCAGCTTTACCCAACCAGAATAGTCAGCTTCGTCCAGCCCGTCTTCAATTGAATATATCGGATATTTTGAAACTAAATTTGAGTAATATTCAACCATATCTTCACTTGAATAGCTCTTACCTTGCATTTGGTAACTACCATCTTTAAAGAACTCTGATGCTGCAGCATCAAGAGAAATTGAGATATCTTGACCTGGTTTATACCCAGCTTTTTCAATTGCACTTAGGATTAGATCGAGGGCCTCTTCGTGTGACTTAAGCGATGGTGCAAAACCACCTTCATCACCAACATTTGTTGAATATCCTTTTTCAGTTAAAACACTTTTTAAAGCATGGAAAGTTTCAACACCAGCTCTTAGGTTTTCACTAAATGACTTTTTCATATGAGGAATAATCATGAATTCTTGAATATCAAGATTATTTGAAGCGTGTTCACCACCATTGATAATATTCATCATTGGTGTTGGAAGACGGTACTTATCACTTGCTACTGGAACACCTAAGTCTTCTCTTAAGTAAGCGTATAGTGACTTTCCTTTTTCAAGAGCACCTGCACGAGCAACACACATTGAAACAGCAAGGATCGCATTAGCACCTAGCTTTTCTTTATTTTCAGTTCCATCAACATCAAGCATTACTTGGTCAACCGCTCTTAGATCAAAAACATCCATTCCGATGATTTTTGGTGCGATATATTCATTGATATTTGAAATTGCCTTTCTAACAGACTTTCCAAGGTAGTAAGACTTATCACCATCTCTTAACTCTAAAGCTTCTTTAGAGCCAGTTGATGCCCCTGAAGGAACCGCTGCACGGGCCATGAAACCATTTTCAGTTACTAGGTCAACCTCAACAGTTGGGTTTCCTCGTGAGTCTAAGATTTGACGTGGAGTTATAGATTTAATTTTAGACATATACCAATCCTTCGTTAGTTTAAAATTTGCCATATTTTAACTTACGCTTTTAAGGATCGTCACTTAGAAAAAGGGAAAACCTTCTAAATTTTGTTTTTTAACTTTGCGCCATAAATCAGGACTTCGACTATCGCGATAGTAGAAAAAATCAACAATGTCGCCATCATTAGTTATGACACATTGATCGGCCATATGCTTGGCCACATGATAACAAGGAGAGATACTATGGGCCCCAACACTGGCCTTAAAAAGATCTTTTACGAATGGATAATGAGTGCATCCCAAAATGATATAATCATAACTCTCCTTCTCACTTGAAGGAAAAATAGACTCGACAATCTCTTTAGAAATTTCTTCTTCATTTAATCGACCACTATCAAAGCTATCTTCAATAATTTTTGCAAGATTCTTTGAGACACGATACACCAAGTGACCTGCGGGATCATAACGATCTTTTAAGCTCTGAAATCGCATCGAGTCGGCCGTAATTTTGGTTGTAAGAACAACTCCCTTTTGCTGCTTAAGCTCAGGTCTTAGGTTAATCACATTAATAAATGGCTCAATTCCAAAGAATCGAATAGAAGGATAATTTGCGCGTAACTCATTAATGGCCATGGCCGTTGCGGAATTACAGGCAATTAAGATTGTATCGATACCGTGCGAGATGAAGTCATCAACAATATTTCGACAAAAGCTAAACACTTCTTCTTTTGTCTTATTACCATAAGGTGCATTTAGACGGTCTGCAAAGTAATAAATTTCGCAACGATCCATAAGTTTTGCGACCTCACGCAATACGCTAAGCCCACCAATGCCTGAATCAAAAATCCCTATCTTCAATATTTCACCTTAAATGCTAGACATCCCTAAAAAAGTCGTTATTTTATCTCATATGGGTATTAAAAATAAATTTGTAAACTTTTTCACTAGAATTAATAAAAATCGTCTATCTAATGATGATAGCAGAGACAAGATCTTAAAGTCTATGCAAGACTCACTACAAAATCCGGTGCGAATCTGCTTGGCCCATAATAATTTTGAAAAGTCTCCATTACGTGAGGATCGTAAAAACCTTCACGATATCTACCTCCACACTGAAGCACAAGATAGCAACTTATTAATGCACTTCGATCAAATGAGTATATTGAACTTAGTGGACAAAGAATTTATCGAATACCAAAAAGAAGTCTTAGACTTTGATGCAAAAAAATACGAACACCTGGCAATTAAGGCCATGATCGATGGCTCAATTGATTCTCTTAAAACGATTTCGCCTAAGAGCGGATTAAATGAAGACAAGTCACTTGAGTGGCTCAAGGTAACACTACTTACTCTGAAAAAGTCTCTTGCTCGCATTGATCACAGAAGCACAATCTTAAGTTACAAGGTTTTCTTTGGACAATGGGAAGAGTCACCTATCCTAAGAGTGATGATTTATAATCTTGATATCAAATTAACTTTTCTTGCGGATCAATTAAAACTGGAAGTTAAGAATAAAGAGAATCGTGCAGAGTTTGACTCTCAGGCAAAAAAATATGAAGCCAACTTCAGTCAGCTTCATAATGATGTATTAAATGAAGTTATTAATTTATTTGTTAGCTTAAAACAAAGTATCAATTAATTCCTAATTAAATTTAGAATTAAGCTTTGTTAAAAATTCCTGTGCACTTGTGGTAGCAATGGCCGTGTACTGGTAAGAATCTAGGATTTCTGACTGTACATCTTTTTTAAGAGCATAAAGCTTTTTAAGATCAACGCCCTTAGGCTTTCCTTCAGATAGCTTATTAAGTTGTTTATTGATTGAACGAAGCTCTCCAATATAAGTGTTAATTTCAATCTCCGTTCCAAAAGAGTTTAAGTTCTTTGTCGAGTTAATAAGAATCTCAGAAAGATTTGAAGTCTTCTTCTTTTCATTCTTTAAAGTCGCAACAACATCATACTTACCACGACAATTTGTAATGCGCCCTTTTAGAGAAGGACAATTAAAAGCAAGATTCTTAATCTCATAACGAACCTTTGTGTTATCACGAAAACCAATTTTTGCAATCACACGATTAAGGTTTGCGATAATATCTTTTTTAAGAATTTTTGCTGCCTGATTCTTATCAAGTCCTAATTTGTGATTCTTTAGTTTAGTCAAAACTGAAGACTTTGCGTTTGCTGCACTTTCAATATTAACTAAGTTATTCTTTTCTAATTTGATATTAACGAGTGAGTTCTTTTCGACTAAAAGAGATTCGTCAATAGCGACTTCTAAAGTCTCTGTTGAGGATTTCTTCTTAAGGCCAACTTGTAGTCTCGGTCGCTCAATTCTTGTAAAGGCCAATTCCTTATACTGTCCTTGTCCATAATTTTTGAAAGTATAGATCTGTTCAGACTTAAGCTGAAAACGAATTGAATCAATATCATCTTGAATTGTTTCAACTGCAAAAGTATTTGCAGAAAGAGCAATTGCTGTCATCATTAGAGTTGATTTGATGAATGATTTCGTTCTATTTCTCATTTAATTTTTCCCTCAAAAATAAAATTAGGCTAACTGACGCCTTCAATAATATCAGTGGAAAGTGTTCTTTTGTGCTTAGTTGAAAAATAGTAATGCCATGTTCATTTTCTATGCACTAAATTTTTGACACACCTACAGGAATCTACGCAGTTTAAATTTTATTGCATTTTAATCCAATGTAATTACAATTAATTATATGAAAATAGATGTGGATATTGACAAGTTTTCAGGGGGTTACAAAGTGACATTCCCCCTATCTGAATTCAGTGACTTAAGTGACTTTAAGATGAGTATTGCTATCATTAAGGTATTTAGCGCCGACATGGAGCTTGAGCCAGAACTAGAGGTAGATGACATCAAAGAAATCGTCGAAAAGACTAAAGAGCTAGATCAGGATCGATTTATTGTAGAAATCTATGAAGACGGAATTGAAGTCGATATCTAGAAGCCTTCTTCTGTATCTCTAAGCTGCTTTCTTCTTAACCATATCCTTAACCCAGTCAGGGGCCAAGAAATTTGACTTAGGAAATGGTAGCTTGTGAACTACGATATCTTCAAAGAAAGTTGGCACGTAATTACACGGTACCATCTCTCCAATATACTTTCCTGTTTGTGGATCCTTACCTGTCTGAACCCAACGGAAAATATCACGAACAATATAATTTCCATTATTATCGACACCAAGAACTTCTGAAATATGTGAAGTACGACGTCCACCATCATGATAACGGCTACATTGAACGATAATCTGTAGGGCACTTCCTACCATCTTTCTAACGGCATCAGGTGGAATCTTTGTGTCACCCATAAGACATAGCGTCTCAAGACGTGTACAAGCATCAATTGGGTTATTGGCGTGAACAGTTCCCATTGAACCATCGTGACCAGTATTCATTACCTGCACAAGATCTAGGGCCTCGTCTCCACGAACTTCCCCTACAATAATTCTATCAGGGCGAAGTCTCATGGCAGAGATAACAAGATCACGAATTGAAACCTCTTCAATCCCCTTTAATTCATCTGCCTTTCTTGTTTCAAAATTAACAACGTGTTCGGCATCAACTTGTAGCTCGGCCGCATCCTCAATAATGATAAGACGTTGTGTTTTAGGAATTCGTCCCCCTAAAACATTGAGCATCGTCGTCTTTCCAGAACCAGTCCCCCCTGAAACGAGAATATTCTTTCCAAGGTAAACACAAATATCTAAGAATCTTGCAGCAACATCAGACATTGAACCGAATGAAATCATATCCTTTAGTGTTAAGCTGTCTTTAGAGAATTTACGAATGGCCACAGTTGTTCCATTCTTTGCCATTGGAGGCAGAACAACGTGAATACGAGAACCGTCTGGAAGACGAGCATCCAGACGAGGATTGTCTTCATCAATTGTACGGTTTACTGATTGGGCAATGGCACGCATTGCTGAGATTAGGGATGATTCATCTTCAAATTGATTTGGAACTTTGAAAACAAGTCCTTTCTTTTCAACAAAGATTTCATGAGGGCCATTGATCATAACTTCAGATACACCCTCATCTTCCAGAAGGTCACCAATTGGATAAAGTAAATTCTTAATCGCATCGCTAAATACCGAAGACATAATCCCTCACAATCACTTTTTATAAATTACTCTAGTCGTCTTTTGGACGCCATACGCGCACTCGTTCACTTTCACGAGATGCAATCTCTCTTTTTTGTTCGTCTTTCTTTGCCTTTTCACGTGGATGCTCAATGACAGTTAAAGTCCCACTTATCTGTCCTGATGGGCAATAGAATTTAAAGCGGCCAGGGGTATCAAGAAAAACAGAAGCTTCCCTAACTTCACCCTTCTTGGCCTCAACGTATACTTCGTGCTCTTTCAAAATAAGACAACTTGGTAAATTTGTCGCTGAAGTGACATAGAGATTAAGCTTCTCACCTACAAATGCTGTTACTTTCGAAGGAAAAAAACCTTTGTCAGTAGCGATAATCGACAAGTCTCTTTTTGGAATATCAAACTCTTGCTTATGGAAATAAGTCTCCTTAATTCCAAAGGCATAAGTTGTCACAATCAATGTAATTAACGTCACAGCGAAGCTTTTCATAATTTATTTATCGGTAACTTAGGAGGGATACTTTAGTCCTCTACTCAAACTTAGCTGAGGACTTTAGTCGTTATTTCAATGGTTTAAGAACGTTAATAAATCTTATGAATTAATTTAGTTATAAAAAATTATCGGTGGCACTAAAATAAGGACATATTGTTTATAGATTTAAGAGCAACTTTGCGATTTTAATTGATACGGAAATCAAGACAAGGAAATCAACATGAAGGCACTCATCATTGACGACAAAAGAACAATATCAGAATCATTAAAGTCACTTATTGCAAGTAGTGGCTACTTCGCAAATGTGTCAATGGCCTCAAATGGTCTCGATGCCTGCAAAATGATAAGAGACGATAATTATGATCTTATCGTCATTGACCTAAACCTACCGGAAATGGGTGGCCAAGAAGTCCTTCAGTATATCGAGCAGCTCTACGGCGTAAATAGCATGGAAGGAAAGAGGAAGGAGAACTACCCTCATATTATGCTAATCTCTGGCGATATTGACGTTGAAAAAATTCATGATGCTTCCAAGTTAAATGTAGAGGAAGTCCTAACCAAGCCTTTTAACGTTCAGGACTTTAATCATAAGCTCTATTCAATTCTTGAAAATTTAAATGGTGAGATTATCGCTGCTTAGTTTTCTTTAATGCCTTAAAATCAAGAACGATATTTCCATCCTTCACATTCATCTTCACAGATGTTGAATCAAGGCCAGCACGTATTTGAACCGACTGTGTAAAAGATGATTTTGAAATACCATTTGGCGACTTGATAACTTTTTGGCCTTTAATAATGACAAGTCCTTCTTTAACTTCAATATTGACCTCATCGTCCTTAGATACTTTGATAACAAGTGTGTCAGCATCCTGCCAAAAGTATTCAACCATATTGACGTGACGATTGAAGCGATCAGGCAGACCTTGGATCTGTCCCATCTTCTGCATTCTCTCAAACATCTTTTGTATTTCAGAATCAAAGCTATCACCTGCCTGCATCTGCTTCATCATTTCATCACGCATCTGCATGATCTGATCAACAAGCGGATCATTACCTTGGCCATAACTTACAGCTGAGAGTGTAAAAAATGTGATAAAAATTAGCTTCTTCATATCTATAAAATCTTATCATAATTTTAATAAGTTAGACACATTCAGAGCAAAAATCCCACCACATTCACAATGCATCACAGCATTCAGAAACCAACAAATTCTTACATTAAGGCCCAAATCAAAAAAAGACTTTTACATAGTGTAAAAAATTCAGAAAAATCATATCTACGCTAAACCAGAAAAAGAATTGGCAAATCAATAATATACTTTTCAGGGAGGACTGATTTGAAAAAAGGAATTTTAGCTCTACTACTTGCATGTGTATCGACTTTTTCTTTCGCATGTGACGAGCACGGAACAACAGGAATCGTAGAAGACAACAACCTATGGATTCCTTCAAATGTTAAAAGTATCAACACAATTTCTGAAGGTGAATTCAATGAAATCATCGATAAGATTGAAGCGATCTATGCACCAATTATCGCTGCTAAAGGTAAGACTTTAGAAATCGAAAGAAAATGGGAAGATGGAACTGTAAACGCATACGCTCAGCAAATTGGTAACACTTGGCGTGTTAGTATGTTTGGTGGTCTAGCAAGACACGAAACAATTACTAGAGACGGATTTGCATCTGTTGTATGTCACGAGCTTGGTCACCACCTAGGTGGAGCACCAAAGAAAGCAAGCTGGTGGGGATCTTCTTGGGCTTCAAACGAAGGTCAAGCTGATTACTTCGCAACTTCTAAGTGTCTAAGAAAGTTTATGGAAAATGACGACAACGCTTCAATCATGAGCGAAGTTAAAGTTCCAGCTGTAGCAGTTAAGAACTGTGAGACAAACTTTGTTAACGAAAATGAATATGCAATGTGTTTAAGAGGTTCAATGGCAGGTATGTCACTAGCTAACCTTTTCAGAGCACTAAGAAACATGACAACTGAGCTTAAGTTTGACACTCCAGACCCAGCTGTAGTTTCTAAAACTAATGACAATCACCCAGCACCACAGTGTCGTCTAGATACTTACTTCCAAGGTGCTCTATGTACTGTTGACGCTTACACAGATGTAGATCAAAATGATGCTAACATCGGTACTTGTAACAGAACTGAGAACTTCACAACTGGACTAAGACCACTATGTTGGTTCAAGCCTGGTCAAGCTGTAGTTGAAGCACAATAATTTGAATAAAATTATGACTAAATAAAAGGGCCCGCAAGATGCGGGCCCTTCTTATTTCTGGACTATTTTTAAAGATTAGTCTTTCTTACGATCTTTCTTCGAACGAGTCTCAAGATCACCATTGAATACTTTAAGTTGATTGATGTAATCCTTGTATCCAAATGTTGAGTCATATAAAGCCTCTAACTCTTGGGCCAGTACTTTATATGTTTCTTTTGCTTCTTCATTAAGCTTTCCAGCGGCTGCTGAGGCCTTATATTCTTTTTGAAGAGCACCGATCATTGTGTTAGCAACTTTTGCGTTGTTATCCCAATCAGTTTTAATTTCTCTTTCAGTAGCAGTTAAGATGATAGAGATTAATGTTTCAACTCTATCTTCTTTGTATCCATCATCACCAAAGTTAGTTGTTGAGTTCGTTAGGATTGAGTTGAAGTAATCTGCAACTGCTTTATCAAAGTTCACGCTTGCACCAGATGCTCTACGTGAATTCATAACTCTTCCACCAACTTTTGATGTTGCATTACCAGAAAGCCCATTTTGGATGATAAATAATGGATCAACTCCTGTTACACGAACAGGAACTCTCTTTGATTCACCAGCTTTTAGAGCTGAAGCAGTAGCTGCATAAGTCTTACCATCGTTCATTGCCACAGAGATATCAACTGAAGCTGAAGTTTCTGAGTTTGATGGGTTCTTAACTGTAACGTATACTGTTGCATCCCCACTGTTTACAGAGTTGATACGAGTTTCTGCTTGATATACTGGAGCAACATCAAGGATCTCGATTCTCTTAGAGTCAGTACTCTTAAGCTCATAAACCTTTTTGATATCGCTTCCGTCGATACTAACAGTTAAGTATGCTGTATCAAATACGCTTAGGTTATTTGAAAGCTTACCTTGAGCACTTGCAGACTTGTGAGTAAAGTTCAGTGAAGCTGGTGCCGTTACATATTCAGAGCGAGCTGAACCTGATTCAAAAGATGAAGAATCAAGAGAAACTTTGATATTTCCAGACTTAAGACCAAGGTTTCTTAAACCAAGAACAGACTTAAGTGACTCACCTCTTGTAAAGATTCCATTTCCATCCCCTGATAGATCAAAACCTGTAATCTCAACCATTGGATTATTTACGAAGTACTCGAAATTCTTATTCCAAGAGGAAACAAATAGGTTTTCATATTCTTTAGCAAATGAAGTTGCAGATTGTGCCTTATAAACTTCATCATATGCTTGTTGTTTTGCAAGATCACGAGCAACGATTAGACCTACTGCCTTACCAGAGTCTTCACCAAGGTTACGTGCCATTGTATGCGTTGATACGAACGCCTTACCAAAGTGTTCTTTAGCAAGATTTCTATATGACTCAGAGAATGCATCTGCGTAAACATTCTTTAGGTCTTGTGCAGATTTTCCAGAAACTGTACGGTAGCGTGTTTCAAAGATTGGACGGTTTAAATCATCAACTTCCTCATAAACATATTGTCCGTTGGCGTCTTTCTTAGGCTCCTTTTCCCCAGTCGGTTGTCCATTGGCGTCAAGAACATCAACTTCAACGATGACTCTTTTTTGGTGGTAACCAATTTTATACTGGTAGGCTTCCTTAACATCTTGAATATTACGATAAGCAATTGCCTCTTGCTCATCTGATGCCTTGAACTTATTCCATGCACGAGATGTTGACTTCCAACCATAATCTTTAAAATTATACTCTCCGTAAGCAGAGAAGAGATCCCACATTGAAACAGTGTGAAGACCTTTATCGAATAAAATAGGAGTTGAAGAACACTTATCAGCTAGGCTTGATCTAAGACCAAATTGTCTAGCGACTGCACGAGCATGAATTCTCTTTCCGATTGCAGATGAAGAAGAAACCCATCCAGCATTGATAACATCATTAAAAGATCCACCTTTACCATCTCTTGAGTAACCATCATCGAAACCTTCAAAGCGAGGTACTTTTAACACATCTGAATAATCTCTTGAAGGAGCTGTCACAGTTTGTGAAGCATCATCTCTAACATTATCTCTGAAGCGAGAAATGATTTCCGACTCAGTTGAGTAACGAGAGTCTTGTGCTGCCTTATTCTTACCAAGAGCTACTGCGTTTTCAATTGTTACACCTTTTAGTGCACGTTGCTCATCTCTAAGGATATCCACTGAAGGATTTGAAGTCATGTTGAATCCACGGTAAAGACCTTGTTGGTAACCATCAACACAACCAAGGTGAGTCCCTTCTCCAGCTGCGTATACAGCGGCCATACGCTGAGCAGACTGAACTCCACGCTCACACATTTGAGTATGTTCTTTATCCATATTTGGATCATCATAGACTTTCTTACAAACAGTCTTTGAGATATTACTTAGGTTCTCTGGAGTATAAATCCCATCCAGAGAAATCCCTTCAATTGATGAATTGTAATAACCAGCGATTACTGCTGGAGCTTGCGACATTAGAAATGCAGCAACTAGAAGTTTTTGTTTTTTGTTGTTCATTCTCTTCTCTCCTTTTCGTTCTTACTTTGTTTCAAAATTAATAACGTCATAGTTCAGATTTAATTCGTTATCCATTATATTTTTCTTAATTAATTCATTTAGTGTCTTCTTCGCGTGATTACTAATTGCAATATTTTGCGAGTTTAAATCTCTTAAGACCTGCTCTTTTAAATGATGAGCATTCACATAGTGTGGGTACTTAAGTTTTCTACGCTCAACCTCACAAATGACATCTGTCTTATATGAGTCATAGAGGTTATCCGGCGTCTGTAGTCCTTCTGGTGGATAGATAATTTGAATAAGATTTCTTACAATTGGAATTTGATTCCAATTTGAAGTAATCACATTACCAAATGCCCAGTTTACAAAATCCGAACACACACCTAGTTTTCCATAATCTTCTTTATTCTCGACCTTCTTTAAGGCCTTCTCTTTTCGACGAGTCATCTTCTTTGCACTCTTCTCATTCACTCTTAGCCAAGCAAAGTTCGTGCGGTAATCGTCATAAGTATCACAACCATCTGAGTGACACTTTCGATACCCTTTTTTGATCTCAACAAATGGAGGCATCTTATCTTCTTCATCCTTACCCCAGTTAAAGCTTAGAGGGTAAAATCCCATTGTATTGATACGAGTATCTCTTTCTATTTCTGTAATAATCTCAGCGTGTCTAAACTCAAGGCTGCGATCATTAAATTTTAAAAATTCAATAAGCTTGATCGCTCCAGAAGTACGAGGACTAAAATCTTCGAAAAGATCAATATCGCTTTCGATCGATCTTCTCAAAAGAATATTCCCAGGCCCTCCAAGTAGAGAGCATGCCTGTGTTGCGCGATAAAACTTATACTCAGTCTCTTTAAGCCCAAGTGTTGGATCTTGTTTTGTTACAACTAATTTACTATTTAGGTCTTTCGCCTCTAAAGAAAATAAGTTGAATGCCTTGTATACACGAGATAGGAGGATGCGAGCGCTTTTTGTATTGGTCTTTGTAAGATTTACTAACTGTCTAGTCTCTGACATAAGCTGTGTAAGCTTTATAAACTTGGCCTCATCGTTAATATCAAAGTCTTCAAGCATATCTTCTACTTTTTCAAAAATCTTTCTATGCTTTAGGTAATCATAAGATGACCTAGTATAGCGCTCGTGACGACGATCATGATTGGACATATGATTGCGTCTAATAAATTGAGATAAGTGATCAATCATTTTTGTCATTGAAATTTCTAATTCATCTTGAGCATCATAGAAGTCTGCTAGTAGCTCCTCTTTTTGCGCAATAAACTCTTGTTGCTTCTGATAGGTCTTTGCAACATTTTTTAACGAGCGTGAAACTTGGACATAAATATCTTCTTCTTTTAAGTAATCAACAAGAGCAAGGGCACTTGCGGAAATTTGTGAAACAAGGATCTTACGAGATGAAGGTAATTTGTCATGGCCTTTGGTTTTTACAAAAATAGGTATTAGGCCATCAAGGTACTTAATGAATTCTTGAGTTTCTTTATAAGCAAGCTCATCTGAGTACTCACCATTCTTATCACGACCTAATTGGCCCTTCTTTAAAACTCTCTTATGAAACTTTCTAATGGCCGTATGAATATTTTCAAATTGATAATACGCAGAAGTGTACTCATCTCGACGAAACTCAGAGTGGTTAACTCTGGACATATTTCTTAGGCGTGAAAGAACTTTTGACGAGGCCCTTTTCATGGAAAGAATTTCGCGGTGAAACTCTGTTGTAGGCGAGGCCACAATCAAGAGATTGAGTAAAAGAATAGAGACAAACTTTAATAAAGTCGTTTTCTTTAGGTATAGCATGGCAATTAATATGCAAAGCTAGTGCCACTACTTATGATTAAATTATAAGCATTTAGAGAATGGAAAGTGTTCACTATTTAGACATACAGCTATTTAGTGAACATCAAAATAAAAAAAGACCTCGCAATGCGAGGCCTCTTCTAAATCGTATTACTCGTAATATTGTTGTTCTGGTTCCCCAACCATTTCTTTACTTAATTAGACCAATTTCTCTAAGACGTTGGTTTAGGAAATCACCTGCCGTGATATCTTCCCACTTCTTACCTTCACCGATACAGCTTTCTAGGCATGCTAGAGATGCTTTTGAGTGTGGGTGGACAAAGTATGGCATTGAGTATCTTTCTTCACCAGAGTTATCTGGATTAATTACTCTGTGAGTAGTTGCAGGAAGTACGTTATTTGTAAGTCTTGCCATCATATCCCCAGAATCAACAACAAGTTGTCCTGGTTTAGAATCTACGTCTAGCCAAGTTCCATCGCGGTCTAGCAGCTGTAGTCCAGATGATGTTGCACCAACAAGCATTGTGATTAAGTTGATATCCTCATGAGCACCTGCTCTGATTGAATTTGTTGTATCGTGACCAGTTGTTGGTGGATAATGGATCGTTCTTAAAATTGAATTTCCATCATTAACCATCTCTTCAAAGAAACCTGCAGGAACATCTAGTCCCTTACCGATTGCCTCTAAAAGAATATTTGCCGTAGCATCCATTGATTCGTAAAGAGAAAGGAATTTCTCTTTGAATCCTGGTACTTCTGCCGGCCAAATATTTTCAGGGTAAATACCTTTATACTGTGAAGTTGCTGCAAGCTCGCGCCCTACGTGCCAGAACTCTTTTAAGTCTGGGTGCTTGCTATCTTTTGCGTGCTCCATTCCAAATGGAGTGTAACCACGTTGACCACCATTTTGACCTTGGTAGTTTAGTTTTGTTTCTACAGGTAGAGAAAAGAACTTCTTAACCATATCGTAGGCTTCATCAACTTTATTCTGATCAACCGTGTGGTTATCAAGAATAATAAAACCGTACTCTTTAAGGCCATACATTAATTCGTCCACAAATTTAATCTGCTCAGCAGTTGAGCCTTGAGTGTAAGAAGTTAGGCTTAATTCAGGAACCTTTCTTTCATTATTATTTGCTGTACTCATAATGACTCTCCATTGTTCAAGTCGGATTAATTAAGTTGATAAAAATTAATTACAGCTCGAATAAATTAAAGTCAATAATGCTAGCTATAAGCTTAAGCTAATACAGTTTGTAATTACAGATAGATAGAGCGTAAATTTTAGAAATTAGATAGTAAGGATACAATAATTATCCCTTAAAAATGGCGCTACCAACGCGAATACAGTCGCTGCCAAGTTCAAGGGCATCGTCCATATCACCACTCATGCCCATTGATAATTTTAAGTCCTTATCAATAGCGTCACGAATATCCACTAATTTTTGAAAGCTTAAACGAGGAGCTAGGCCATCAGCAGCGGCCATGGTCATTAGGCCCACGATTCGAATATTGGCCATATCCTTGGCCTGGTTAATGAAGTCTCTAACTGATTCAAGCTCCCAGAGTCCACCCTTTTGCTCTTCACCACTTGTGTTGACTTGAATATAGAAGTCACAAGGGGAATTAAGTTTTTCATTAAAAAGACGCATATGCTTTAAGTTATCAAGGGACTGAACACTTTTAAGATTTGGAACTTGGCAAATCTTTGCAATCTTATTTGATTGAATATGCCCAATAAAGTGCCATCTAAT
Organism: Halobacteriovorax sp. CON-3; assembly: GCF_043196995.1. Taxonomy (NCBI): domain Bacteria; kingdom Pseudomonadati; phylum Bdellovibrionota; class Bacteriovoracia; order Bacteriovoracales; family Halobacteriovoraceae; genus Halobacteriovorax; species Halobacteriovorax sp. CON-3. The sequence continues at coordinate 211,112 of NZ_JBEBNA010000001.1, read as the reverse complement.
ATCACCAAGGCCAAGCTCAAGCGCTCTTTGGGCCTTAGGCATAAGAGACTCAACACGATTCTCGCCAAAGTCTCGATGGCCTAGGTCATAGACTGTTTTTATATCTTCAAATTCACTATACTTGGTTACGGCCAAGAGCTTATTCTTGTCCCCTACTTGCGCGAGAATTTTTTGATAATTTTCAGAGATCATTCTTCAGATTTATTTTCTTTTTTCTTAAAACTTACAGTCACTTCATAGTCTTCAAGAATTGATTCAACGATTGTTTTCGGATCGACGTTCTTTAAGTAACTACGAAGCTCTTCACGAACAGAAACAACAAAGTCTTCTTTGGTTTTCTTGGCATTAGTTACAAGCCCAGAAACAATATCTTTAGGAAGTGGTAGATCTTCTAAGACTTTCTTAACTGATTCCTCAGTCATAAAAGCTGCCCCAATACCAATTGAGACAACTTTCTTTATCGTATCACCTAAAATTCCATCTGATTTATCTGTTTTCTTAGACTCGCTCATGATTGACTCACAGACCTTTTGCACGCTCGTAGAAGCTTTTCATCATTGATGGTAGAGAAGTTTCAGTTAACTTATTTACAATCATCTTAGATCCAGGAATAAAGCCCTTCACTTCAATCTCTAAGCTATAAGTTACCTCTGTCTTTCCATCACCAAGATCCTTTAGATCCCAGCCACCATCATTTATCTTAAAAAGATCACCTTTCTTGAATCTCCAAGCAACCTTGCTTGGCCTACTCATTTCCATATCGAGGTGATAATTTAATTTTTTTATCATATCAATTGAATATTCAACAACACCACTTTCATCAGTCATATCATGAACCTTGATATCATTAACACCTAGTACGAATTCTGGGTATGATTCAAAGTCAACAATAACGTCATATAGTTTATTAATATCAATATCAAAAACTTCAGTGCGGCTTGCCTTGGCCATAATCAACTTCCTTGTATGTAATCAAATAATTAGTAGCGTGGTTTTGTATCAAAACGATGTTCAGCAGTAATCCTTCTAATAGTTCCCGACTGACTTCTCATAACGATTGATTCAGTCACAGCACCCCATGACTTGAACTTAACACCATTTAGGAAACTTCCATCTGTTACACCAGTTGCACAGAACATAACATTACCAGAAGCTAGCTCATCAATTGTGTAGATCTTATTAATATCGTCAATTCCCATTGTTTTAGCACGTGCAATTTCCTCATCATTTCTTGGCTTAAGTCTTCCTTGGAAGTCTCCACCAATACAACGAAGTGCTGCGGCAGCAATAACACCTTCAGGAGCACCACCTGTACCAAAAAGAATATCAATACCGCTATCTGGCTCTGAACAAGCAATAGCAGCTGAAACATCACCATCACCAATAAGCTGAATACGAGCACCAGCATCTCTTACTTGTCTAATCAATTCTTCGTGGCGTGGACGATCGAGAATCACGGCAGTTAAGTCTTGAATGCGACATTTTTTTGCTTCTGCTAATCTCTTCAAATTTTCAGCAGGAGTATCGTCAATATTAATAAGTCCCTTTCCTTCAGGACCTACTGCGATTTTTTCCATATATGTATCAGGAGCGTTTAGAAAGTTACCTTTTTCAGCAATGGCCATTACAGCAATTGAGTTCCAACCACCGTTTGCACAAACTGTTGTTCCCTCAAGTGGATCAAGGGCGATATCAAGCTCAGGCCCATTACCAGAACCAACTTTTTCACCGATGTAGAGCATTGGAGCTTCATCGCGCTCACCTTCACCGATAACAACTGTAGCGTCGCAATCAACAGAGTCAAGCATCGTTCTCATCGCATCGACGGCCGCCTGATCTGCAGCCTTTTCGTCACCACGTCCCATTAGCCTAGCTGAGCTAATAGCGGCCATTTCAGTTACTCTTACAAATTCCAAAGCGAGGTTTCTATTCATTATCAATCCTTTTAATTCAAAACATTTAGCTTTATTTTAAGGAGTTAAACTTCAATTGAAAAGCATCGTTTTGAAATAAATAATTTAATCTAACTAATAAGCAGTTTAGTGGAAATTAACCAATAACCTTTCGCGTTAGAAACTCAAGATCTCCTTCAGAAATAAGATTCTTTGGAACATGTGCAACAAGCTCACGAGCAAAGTCTAAACGGTCTTGATCAACTGGAGTATCAATTAAGAACTCGAATTCTTCTTCATGAGTCAACGGCTTATCAGAACTTCTTACATTGAGAACTTTCCCAGTTTGAATCCCTTCACCATCAGTCCACTCAAGAATAGAATCCATCATAAGAATTTGGATCTTAGAGATTTCGCCGTCTCTATGATGCCAAATAAAGATTTCAAATGGCCCATCACAACGCAGCCATGTCTTAAGCCCACCAGGTAGCTCAAGCTGCTCGTCATATTCGTGAATCGGTCTAAGATTTTTCGACACATTTGCTATTGAAAGAAAATTTAATAAGGTTTTATCGAAGATATCATCTTTAATGAATTCAATCCCAAGATTGTCTTTTTCAACTCTTTTTACTTGGCATTTTACTTTTACTTTTTGGTCATACCAATGGATCTCACCAGAGAACTTTTCATCCATCTGAGCACCCAGATCACCATCACTTAGCGTTAGGCTCATTCCACCATATGAAATATCTCGAACTTGATAATTTTTTGAATTATCTTCTCTTTTAAAAACTAAGTAACTGAACGGAAAACGTGGAAACACACGCTTTTCAATAGATTGGTGACCTGTCTTAATAAGATTGAGATGCTTTTTCATAACTCGAGTTATCCTTTTATTCGATTTAAGTAATTTATGTTAATTATTATAGACGTTTATGGGCCGAAGGTTTAAAGTTTAATAAATAGGAAAAATCTTCATTGAGTAAATATGTCAGAAAAAAATACGCAAAATACAGTCTCACAAAAAGAAATCCTCAGCGAATGGGAAATCGATAATCTACCAAATCGCCTCACAATCTTTCGTGTCGCACTTATTCCAGTCATTTGTCTGACTCTTTACCTCTGTTTATTCGAAGAAAATATTTTTAAGGCCACAGTAAAAACACTTGGCTATATTGCAGCTTGGACATTTGTCTTGGCCTCGGTAACGGACTTCTTTGATGGTTATATTGCCCGAAAAAGAAATATCGTTACTGTCTTTGGTTCGTTTCTTGACCCAATTGCTGATAAATTCCTCGTTGTTTCATCTCTTATTCTTTTACAGGCCCTTGATCGCGTCAACGTGATTGTTGTCATTGTTCTAGTTCTGCGTGAAATGTATATGACGGCCCTTCGTTTACTAGCGATGGAAAAAGGTCTTAAAGTAAGTGTTAACCAACTTGGTAAATGGAAGACAACATTTCAAATGATGGCCATTCCAATGCTAATGGCCTGGGATAAACCATTTGGCTTTTCTTTTCCTCTAGTGGGAACAATACTCATTTACCTTTCATTCGTCTTTTCAGTCTTCTCGGCCCTCGTCTATACCTTTGGCCTTTTTAAGAAAATTTCAGAAGTCAGAAAAGAGCGAAAACAAAAGTGAAGGATTAATTATCATGGAAGATAGCTTAAAAGAAATTATTATCACTGTCTCAGGACAAGACCGCCCTGGTATTACTGCAAGCCTGATGAAGGTAATCAGCGAAAATAAAACTGATATAACAGATATCAACCAGGCCATCACCCATAATTTACTTTCGCTTTCTTTTGTTATCAAAGTAGGAAAAGAAAAAAGTGAAAATCAAAATGTTTTAAAGGAACTACTCTTTACGGCCCACGAGATGGGACTCAAGCTTGAGTACTCAATTGTCGGAAAAGAGACAACTTATAAAACACCATACAATAGCTTTATTCTTAACTGTGTCGCACCTAAGAAAATTTCAGCAGACTTCATCTCAGATGTTGCTCAATGCTTGGCCATCAACGGGATCAATATTTATCGCATTGATAATGTATCGAAAGAAGGTTTTAACTCTCTTGAAGTCCTAACAGATGTTCCAGAGAAAGTGGCCTTAAATAAAGTAAAATCTGATCTACTTAATATAAGTAATGATCATCATACGGATATTGCCTTTATCCGTGATGACGTCTATAGAAGATCAAAGAGACTCATCGTCTTTGATATGGACTCAACTCTTATTCAGGCCGAAGTTATTGATGAACTTGCCAAGGTTCACGGAATAGGGGCCAAGGTTTCAGAGATCACTGAAAGGGCCATGAACGGTGAAATCGATTTTAATCAATCACTAATAGAAAGAGTCTCACACCTTAAAGGCCTAAGTGAGAAAACTCTCCAAGACATCTCACTTAATCTTCCCCTCACTGATGGTGTTGAAGACTTTATTCGAACAGTGAAGAAATATGGTTACAAAGTTGCTGTCATCTCGGGTGGCTTCACTTACTTTGCTAACCACCTAAAAGAAAAACTAGACCTAGACTACGCCTTTGCCAACGAATTAGAAATTGAAGGCGGAGAACTTACAGGACGTGTAAAGGGTACAATCATCAATGCCGACCAGAAGGCCGTTCTTGTGAACCTAATTGCACAGCAAGAAAATATCTCACTTGAACAGGTTGTTGCTATTGGAGACGGTGCTAATGATCTGCCTATGCTAGCACAGGCCGGATTGGGAATAGCCTTCCACGCCAAAGACATCGTGCGCAAAAATGCTCAAAACCATATGAGCCATGGCCCAATGACGTCAATTCTATACTTTTTAGGTATCCCTGGAGCTGAGTCAAAACAATAAGTATTGTCGTCATTAAGTAAATTCTTGGTGAACAAGTTAACAAAAGCTTAATTTTTCATTGGCGGGCCAAGACTAATTTGATAAAAAGCTCTTATGCGTGAAATGTTACAATCAAAAATTCACAAGGCCGTGGTTACACAGGCCGACCTAAACTATATTGGCTCAATCACTATTGATGAAGAGTTACTTGAGTTAGTTGATTTATGGCCAGGACAAAAAGTTCTTATCGTCTCTAATACAAATGGAGCACGTCTTGAAACTTATGTCATCAAAGGCGAGCGTGGTTCGGGAGAAATCTGCTTAAATGGAGCAGCGGCCCACCTTATTAATGTAGGCCACGAAGTCATCATCATCGGCTTTCAAATGACTGATCAAAAAGATATCAGACCAAAACAAATCTTAGTCGATAAGAATAATAAGTTTATTCAATATCTCTAAATTTTAAAAGCTTATGCTACAATAGTGGCATGTTGATCAAGCTAAGTAAGAAGCAGGATACTTTCGAGGCCAGCAAGGATATTGCTCAATATTCGACACTAGAGACACTTGAATTCTCTGCTAAACATACATGCCATATTATCATCGACTGCGGTGAACTTACTGCTTTAAAGAAGCTCTATATCTATGCAGATGGAGCACATGGGCAGTGCCGGCTAACTCTCAAAAACGCTCAAGATCTTGAAGTTCTAAAACTTAAAGGCATTAGTGACTCCCATGAATTAAGTGCAAGTCATCTTCAAAGCTTAAAGATTCTTCAACTAGCAAATTGTAATCTTAAAACAATTCCAAATTGGTGTTGTGAACAAAGAGCTCTTGAGTCTCTTGAGTTACAAAATAATCAATTAGAAGCTCTTCCAAATGAATTTGAATGGCTTACGGGGCTTAGGCGACTTAATATCGACAATAATCAATTTCAAGAAGTCCCAAGAGTCCTAGCAAACTTAGAAAATCTCCACCATCTGTCATGTGATCACAATAAGATTACAGATGAGAATCTCTATCATTTTAAGAAATTAAAAAATAGCTAAACTTCTGGCCTTATTCGACTTGAGGCCTTACGAATACGATCGATTAGAGTTTCTAAAAGATTTCGAAACCACTTAGGCTGCTTACTGAGGTAGGTTTCAAACTTTACCGAAGGAATAACAATAAGCTTAGAGTTTGTCAGGGCCTTAATCGTCGCACAACGAGGTCCGCCATCAAAGAAGCTCATCTCACCAACTAACTCTCCAGGAAAGATCGTTCCAATCTTAACTTCCTGATCGTTTCTGACCTTAAAGACACCTAGAGTACCTTCTTCAAGAATATAAACTTCAGTGCTCTCATCACCTTCACGAATTAGATACTGGTCAGCATTTATGAATAAATTTGTTGGACTGCTCATCGTTAAAACCTCAACCTACACCTTTATTTTTTCGTTAGTTGATCGCAGCCTATCGGCCAGGGTCTTCATCATACTCTGTAACCACTTAGGCCTTGATTCAATAAACTCATTAAATTTCTGCGCATCAAAAATCTCAAGTTCACAATCCGTAATGGCCTTCACCGTAGCACAACGCTCTCTCTTATCAAGAAAGCTTACTTCACCAACGAATTCGCCACTGTAGATCGTTCCAATTTGCTTATCTTTCCCCTCGACTTTCTTAAAAACCGCAAGAGTTCCCTCTTTAAGCAGATACATACAATTACTTTCTTCGCCTTCATTGATGATGGCCTCACCAGGAATAATATGAATTGTTTCTCTCATTTCAACTCCGAGTATTTAAACAAAGAGAATACGATGACATTCCTCGACAAATTCACTCTGCTGTTCAGTTAACTTAAGATCAACTCTAGTTAAATAATAATCCTTGTCGACAATTAGATCAATCAAAGAAGGATTTTCTGGCACACAAGCAATGACTTTGGCGTATTTTGCCGTAACCAAGTAATCCCCGCACTTGAAAGAGAATTTAGGTGTTGCCCCATATACCCACTCCCAACTCATATTGGCCTGAATCTTCTCCATCAGAGAGTCGGTTACGCAGATATCTTGTTCAGTTAATTCAAATGAGTCACATCTTGAATCGTAATTCGCTTCAAAAGAGCTCATGATAGAGTCAACAATTTCAGACTCGCTGATATCACTTTTAACTTCTTTTAAGTTTATCACCTTTGAAGGAACAGACTTGACACCCATAGCTGCTTCGGCCGTGAGCTTAGAGCGCAGGAGATCATTTAACTGATTCAAATTAGCGTCAATAAGAAGTGTGCCATGGTGAAGGGCACTATGCTTTGTTTCTTTAAAGGCACAACCTGAAATCTTATAATCCACATCGTTATGAAGGAGCCTAAGGTCATGGCGTTCATTCTCAAAAGCATTTATCCCTAAAGACTTAAGCCCACTAACTACAATGGATGCATTTATGGATTTATCATAAGAGGACTTTGGACTAATGAATGAGTAATTCATATTTCCTAGATCGTGATAGACACATCCACCACCACTTTGCCTTCTAACCAGATTAATTCCCAACTCTCTGATCTTTTTAACCTGACACTCTAGCCATGGGTTTTGAAACTTTCCCATGACAATACTTGGGGCGCTTTTCCAGAGAATGAGAATTTGCTCCTGACTATTTTCTGATTGATGCTTGCGAAAGAGATAATCTTCAAACGCCAAATTAACATAAGGGTTTGTTGAGTGAATATAATAGAATTTAATTGAATGAGAGTTCATGTGCTGAATTTATCATTCCTCACTTAATCGTTGAGTAATGCTAGAGTCAAGCTCACTTACATCAAATTCCTTAAGTGCACGCGTTGATTTTCGACAAAGCTTAAGCTTCTCAAGTAGTCCTTTGCTTTGATCAGGAAAGGAATCATCTTGAAGTTCAATTTCTTCAATCGTTTGCTCTAATGGTGCACAACCATTTTTTAAGATAACAAAAGAAAGGTATTTTGATATAGGAAGCTCTTTCACATTAGTTCGAGAACTTATATTAGAGATATATTCTTTACTTTGCTCCTTAAGAGAATCTAACTGACGAGATAACTCTAGTTCAGAACTCATTAGAGGACGAGCAAAAGTATTAGAAGTAAAAAATGTTATAAAAAGGGCAAAGATTGAAGTTAATTTCACTAGGCCCATCGAGTCTATTGCTTTCATATGTAATTCCTTTTACATAGCAGCTATTTTGACTCAATTTGTCTTATTTGGCAACGACTTAGCAAATTTTAACACTTCTTCAAAATTGGTTGCCAAATACTTCACTCCATCAAGAGGATAGCGATTCTTAAGATGAATCGTTTCAAGAAGTGGGAAATTTAGTTGATCACTAACTTTATCCCCTACCATATACGATTTTTTAAGATCGACAGCAAAATCAAAACACGCCTCAAGAAGCATACCTGGATGAGGTTTTCTTAAAAGAGAGTGGTACTTATACTGCCCAACACCCTTGGTAAACTCAAATGGAGCGATATAGAAAGCATCGATTAAATGGTGAAGAGATTCATTTAAAGCAGCGTTAAATACTTCAACATCAGTATACTCAAACATCCCCTTTGAGACACCCGACTGATTCGTAAGAACAATTTTAAGTCTTTTCTTATTATAGTCATCTAAGAGGAATTCATAGGCTCCCGCAACGAGTTCTAACTCAGACGTCTTATGAACATATGAATGATCGATATTTAAAACACCATCGCGATCCAAGAATAGGGCCTCTTTATAATCATCTTCGCTAAAGTAGCGATTTAAAACCGGCATGACTTCTTTTGTAAAATTAGGCATTCCAACTGGATCGATTTGATCAATATAAAAAACTCCTCCCGCACTATAGTAATCAGCACAAACAGAAATATCTCTCACTTCAGGGAAGAATTTTTCACATGCTTCAAGCTCATCACTATTGAGATTTAACTTAGACAGATAGTAGTATTCACAATTTCCAGTCTTTGGCATCTGATAGAGATTAAAAAGGTCAGGCTTAACACTACTTTTGGTCGTAATTAAGAGAACAGTTTTTCCATCATTCAAGAATCCTCTCAATTGAGAATCTCCATGAAACTCATGAATTTCAAATTTACTAGTGCCACCAAAGCATTTTTTAATTTCTTCTAGGTCTCTTTGGCATAGAACGATATCAAACATATTAATCCTTTTTGTAATCAAATTTCATCGAACAATTGATCTTATACGATGGGGCCGTAAATTTATTCATGGGCTTTACACGAATCTGTAATTTATCCTTTTCAATTTCAATATTAAAAGATGATATCTCAGGATTAAGCTCACAGATAGAAATCTTAGCGGCCTGGGCATAATTAACAACATGACAAAAGTCTAACTTATATGTGTTGTGCTTATAAAAACAAATCCCTTGAACAACATCTTTATTACCAAGGCCCATAAGAGGCAATAAGGACGCAATAAACTTATCCTTATCTTTTTCAAGCAGTCCCGTAAATATATTATGATAGTGTTTAATAAGGCTTCGATAAAGCTCAAATAAATCCTCACGGTCTGCACCTTCCAACTCTCCTGGAAGTTGAGTCATTTCCCACTGTGAATCAAAGCGTCCACAATATTCTAAATCATAACGTTCATAGAGCTTCTTATTAAAATGAGAAAACTCTTGATCAATATATTCATTTAAAGTGTGTTGAGTAAAATCAATATCAGAATATGACTTAAAGTACTTTTGAAAAATACTCTTGGCCCCGGCCGACTTTGTTGTAATATTGGCCCCACTCTTAACGAGTTTTAAACTAATAGGAATAATACGAGTTTCGTCATTGTAGAGAACCTGGGCAACAATATCTGCTTCATGTAATTGGGACTTAATAAGGTGATCACTCAATTTTCCGACAACTGTAATATTCGTGATACTTCCCTTGATATTTTCATTAATCGAGCGGGCCATCTCTCTTGCAAGCTTTGGTAACTCTTCCAATAGAGTACGGGCATGAAGCCTCAACCAACTCTCATATTCACGCATCATTTTTAAAAGTTCATGATCAATATTCTTAAGAAAATTAGCTTCAATCTTATTTAAAACAGAAATCTCTTTAGCAACGAGAAACTCAAAGAGGTTACCTTTGATCTCATTCTTCAAAGCTTCAAGTTGGGTACGGTTATGAATTTCTTTGAAATTATTAATGAATTGGTTCTTGCCAGAGCTTTTCGACACTTAATTTCCTTAACTCGATATCACGTAAAAAAATATCATTTTTTTTGTGGCCAAGTGAGTTTCTCTTTATTATTCTTTCTTCAATAAATGTATCTCAACACTACTGGAATGTCATGATTGGATTTCCATCTATTCTAGAAGGAATAGAAGATTTAAACCGCGAGCAAGTTGAGCAACTCCTCCACCGCGCCCAGGAACTTAAATTAGGTTCCCCGGCCAGACTTCCCCTTAAAAGAAAAATTTCAGTCGCAACATCTTTTCTTGAGAATTCTACTAGAACAAAATTATCATTTGAAATGGCCATCAAAAAGCTTGAAGGAATTCATATCAATTTTGACGCTGAGAAATCATCACTAAAAAAAGGTGAATCTCTGGAGCAGACACTACTAACTCTCTTCTATCAAGGAATTGATATTTGTATTGTACGCACGACAGAAACAAGACTACTGGAACAATTTAAGGACTACCCACCGATTAAAATCATTAATGGTGGTGATGGAACAAACCAACACCCGACACAGGCACTCTTGGACCTATTTACTCTCAAAGAATACTTCAAAGGTGAGCTGGCCGCAAAGAAGATCTGTATTGTTGGTGACTGCACACACTCAAGAGTAACTCACTCCCTGATGGACCTGTTACCATTATTTGGAATGCAGATAACTCTTTGTGGGCCTAAAGAATTTATGCCATCACACCTACCTTCAAGTGACCTTATCAAAGTAAGTGATGATCTTGAAGGAACCTTAAAAAACTCAGATGCAATTTATCTGCTTAGAATTCAAAATGAACGACATGAAGAAAGTTTTGATATGTCGACATATAACCAACAGTGGGGAATCAATGTTGAGCGCCTCATAAGAGTTGGTAAGGAAGCTGGAAAGGTTCCACCTATCTTCCACCCTGGACCTGCCAATATTGGGATTGAAGTTGATAGTGAAATTATTAATTCAGATTTATGGATGGCCCATAAACAAGTAGAAAATTCCATTTATATTCGCATGGCAATTATCGAGGCCATGATAACTAATGGCGACACTAAAATCGGTGCTCGTTATAATAAAATCTCTGCACTAAAAGGACTGACGGAAAATGACGAAAGCAAATTTAGATAGGCATGCACTCCTATCTCAATCTCAAGAATTACTCTTTCAAAAATCTCTTAAAACGACTCCTATTTTCCTTCATTTTCCAGATCAAACAATTTTCAAAGCCTATATAAATCTCCAGCAAAACGATCATCGTCTACAAGATGGTATTTTTGGAGAAGCGGCCTTTACGACAGGAATGACTGGTTATCAAGAAACGGCCACAGACCCATCATTTCTTGGTCAACATATTATCTACACAACGGCCCATGTCGGAAATTATGAGTTTAACGAAGAAGTCTCTCAAGGCTTAAACTCAAACAAACCTTACGCAGCTAGTTTAATCGCAAGAAATTTCTCATATAATAAATTCCTAGAAAATTGTGATCTGCCCCTAATAAGTGATGTGGACACAAGAGCTCTTACTAAGTATCTATCTTGTAAATCCAAGGATCACCGTTGCCTCATCACAACATCTGAACAAGCGCCCGACTTTTCAATATATAAACTTGAATGTAACGATCTTTCAAAAGTGTCATCTCAAGAGAAGAAGATTATCACTAGTGGAGACAATCCGATTGTTGTCATCGACTACGGTATCAAGAAGGCCATTGTTAATTACTTAAAAGATTTAGGATACCCACTTGTGGTTGTCCCACATCATACGCCAGCACATGAAGTTGAGGATTATAGACCAAGGATGGTCTTTTTATCTAATGGGCCAGGTGACCCAAAGCTCTACACTAGTGAAATAGAAACGGTAAAAGAGCTCTTAAAAACTGATATTCCAATTCGAGGAATTTGTCTTGGCCACCAATTAATTGGCCTGGCCTGTAAAATGGAAACAATCAAGCTACCTTTTGGCCAACGAGGAGCAAATCACCCAGTCTATTCACACTATAACCAAGATCTACTTATCACGAGTCAAAATCATGGTTATGCAATTGAAAAGGATTCATTTGATCAAAAGAGACTAGAAAACGAATTTGGACTAAAACTATTTTGTGAATATACTTCCCTATTTGATCGTTCACTTGAGGGACTAAGAAGTTATGACTCAAGAATCAGAAGTGTTCAATTTCATCCGGAATCAAACCCTGGGCCGAAAGACGCAGCAATCTTTTTTAGCGAGATCAAAGACTTTCTAAAAACTGGTGCTAAAAAGATAACAACTGAAGAAATAAAAGAGCTTCCAAAATATCATGAAGGAAAACTAAACTCTCCATATAAGAAGATCCTTCTAATTGGTTCAGGCCCAATTAAAATTGGCCAAGCTTCAGAGTTTGATTACAGTGGAACCCAGGCCCTGAAGTCTCTTAGAGAATTAGGTTTTGAGGTTGTTCTTCTAAACTCAAACCCTGCCACAATCATGACAGATAAGGATATGAGTCACCGTACTTATATTGAACCAATCACAAAAGAGACGATTAAAAAGATTATCGCAAAAGAAAAAGTTGACGCCGTTCTTTCCACAATGGGAGGGCAAACAGCACTCAATATGTGTATTGATCTAGAAAAGGAAAACTTTCTAAAAGATAATGGTGTTGCACTCTTAGGTGCAAATATTGACACAATTGAGAAAACAGAAGATCGTGAATTGTTTGCAAAAGAGCTCGATAAACTAGGTTATAAATCAGGAAAGAGATTTAGTGCCAAAAGCTTTGATCACGCACTAGAACTAGCTGATGACCAAGTTAAATTCCCACTTATTATCAGACGAGATTTTGCACTCGGTGGAAAAGGTGCGGCCCTTGTTCATAACCTTGATGAGCTTGCCCAAACCCTTTCTTCTAGTGATATTAAATTTCCAATTACAATGGAGAAGTCCCTGCTAGGTTGGAAAGAGCTAGAACTCGAAGTTATGGTAGATAAGAATCGCTGTGGTGTTGTGATCTGTTCGATCGAAAACGTTGATCCTTGTGGGATCCACACAGGAGACTCAATTACAGTTGCGCCAGCACAAACAATCTCAGACCATTGCTACCAACAACTAAGAACAATGTCTCTTAATATTGCCAAGCATATGAATGTTGTGGCCGGAGGGGCCAACGTTCAATTTGCCGTTAACCCGAAAGATGAAAATGATATTGTTGTCATTGAGATGAACCCTCGTGTGTCTCGCTCTTCGGCCCTTGCCTCGAAGGCCACGGGCTACCCTATTGCTAAAATCTCAGCAGGACTTGCTGTAGGCTTAACTCTTTTTGAGATCCTAAATGATATCACACGTATCTCACCGGTGGCATTTGAGCCGACACTCGATTATGTGGCAATTAAGATTCCAATCTTTCCATTTAATAAATTCCCTTCAAGCTCTCAAATCTTAGGCCCACAAATGCGCTCTGTCGGTGAAGTTCTGGCCCTTGGAGGAAGCTTTAACGAATCCTTCATGAAAGCACTAAGAGCAACAGAGCAAGGACTTGAGATCCCAAGCTTAGAGCAGCTCAAGACAACACCATACCCTATTACTGAAGAATATCTTCTTGAAAGATTAAAGAACCAAAGAGAGTTATCACTTCTAACTGTTTTAGAAGCATTAAGATTTGGTATTACACCAGAAAAAATTCACGAAGTAAGTGCAATCACACCTTGGTTCATCGACCAAATGGTTTGTTTTCTCGATAAGGAATTAAAACTAAGACAAGATACCCAAATCTTGGAAAACAACGACGAACTCTATGAATTAAAAAAGCAAGGCTTCTCAGACAAGTACCTTGCCCTTTTATCAGGTCAAAGCCAAGAACAAATTTTAGATAAGAGAATCTCTGCCGGAATTAGGCCAGTTTTTAAAGCAGTAGACACATGCTCTGGTGAGTTTAATGCCCTAACACCATACTTCTACTCAACTTATACACAATTTAATGATGTCCAAAGAATCGAAGAAGAAAGTTGTGCAATCTTTGGCTCAGGCCCTAACCGCATTGGTCAAGGGATTGAATTTGACTACTCATGTGTAAAAAGCGCGATGGAATTAAAAGAGCAAGGGATTAAATCGATACTTCTTAACTCAAATCCAGAAACTGTTTCAACAGATTATGACAGCTCTGACAGACTGTACTTAACACCACTTTTCTCAGAAGATCTTTACGAGATTCTAGCTTTTGAGAATCCAAATCATGTCATCACATCTTTTAGTGGCCAAACTGGAATTAATATCCGCGCCCACCTAGAGGCCCCTTTTAGAACAAAGCACCAAGAGTTTAACTTCTTAGGGCCAAGCCTTGAACTATTAGACACTGTTGAAGATCGTAAAAGATTTGATCTTCTTACGAAGGAAATTGATCTTGCCCACACAACTTCAAAAGAAGTTAGGGGGTATAAGAACCTTATTAATACCATCACTGAAATTGGCTACCCAGTTATCATAAGACCTAGTTATGTCATTGGTGGAGAGAGTATGTTTATCTTTGAAGGCCCTGCAGATATTGAAAACCTTCCACAAGAAACTCTTAAGTCACTTCATGAAAATACAATCGCATTTCAGGTTGAAAACTATATCTCAAATGCACTTGAGTACGATGTGGATCTTATTCGAGACAAAGCTGGAAATACTGTCTTTACCATCTGCGAGCATATTGAATATGCAGGTGTTCACTCAGGGGATTCTGGAATGATCTCTCCTCCAGTGAAGGCCCGCCCAGAGATTGTAGAAAAAATGAGAAAGCTTGCAACAGATATGGCCAACACAATGGAAATCACAGGCCCTATTAATTTTCAATTTGCACTTAAAAGTGACGAAATCTACTGTATCGAGGCCAACCCAAGAGGTTCGAGAACAATTCCATTCCTATCAAAGGCCTATGATGTCAATCTTGCTGCCATTGCTACGAAGGCCTTACTTGGTAAAGAAATCGAAAATCATCACAATTTTGAAAGTGAATATAAAATCATTAAACAATCAACATTCCCATTTGATCGTTTTGTTCAAGACTCAATTATCCTTGGCCCAAAAATGAGATCAACTGGAGAAACACTTGGTATCGATAAGAATCGAGACCTTGCTATGATAAAGTCATATCTTGGCAACTACCCAGACCTTCTCAATAAGAAGTCTGTTCTCCTATCATTAGCAAGAAAAGATGATGAGCAACTCATTCAAAATATTAAAGAGCTAAACTCTTTAGGCTTTAAGTTTTTTGCCACAAAAGGTACCTATCATTTCCTCAAGCAGGAATGTGCAATTAAGGCGACACTCGTTGATAAGTTGGCCGATGATGCAAATAATATTGGAATGCTTGAGGCCATTAAAAATGACGATCTTGCCATGGTACTTAACACACCTCTAAACCAAGGGCGATCTCAATCAGATGGAGAATTTATCAGAAATACGGCAATTCAATATGCGGTTCCTTGTTTTACAAGAATTGAAAATATCAATGCCGTTTGTAAGGCCATCATTGCGGCCCATTCAAAGCAGTCGACACCAGTAAGCCTACAGGAGATGACAAATGGATAAAACATTTGTTGCCCTTGACGGTATGACGAGACAAGAGGTTTTCGGCCTCTTGTCAGATTATCCACAAATCAAGAATGTTAAAGTTGGCCTAGAATTATTTCTTCGCTACGGTAGAGATTTTGTTAAAGAATTATCACACAAGTATCAAGTTCAAATTTTTCTCGATCTTAAACTTCATGATATTCCAACAACCGTTGCTAAGGCATGTGCAACACTAGAGGGCCTAAATATACGCTTCCTTACAGTTCATGCAACTGGTGGAGCAAAAATGCTTGAACTTGCCCAAGAGAGTATTTCAAAGGCCGTTGCTAATTGTGAAATCTTGGCCGTAACAATTCTTACATCCCACAACGAAGATGACATTGAAGGAATTTGGGGCCGCACTCATAAAGAAGCACTAACGAGCTTACTAAATGAAGTTGCAGCATCTAGCGTAAGAGGAATTGTATGTTCTGGTGCGGACCTAGAGATTGTAAAAGAATTTGAAGAAAAAGCTTCGCTGAATTTTACCAAGGTATGCCCAGGGATTAGGTTAGGTCGCGATCATGACGATCAAGTGAGAGTCATGACACCTCAAGCGGCCATGGATGCAGGCGCAAACTTTCTCGTCGTCGGAAGACCTATTACTAAGAATCCAGAGGTTTTACGAGAAAACCTCTTTCCTTAACATGATATGTAATTACATTTCCCAATAACTTTCTTCTAGACTTTGCTCCTTAACCGGAAGGTTATGTGAGAGTCTAGGAGACTTCTGCTTTAGAACTTCATAACTCGTGCGATTTGCATACTTACATAATTGGTGAATTGAAGAATACGTTAGATACTTGCCATCGTGCTTAATTGAATGAGGTAGTAGTTTTTGGTGATAAACATTTGCCGCAATATCATGCAAGATTGCAGAAAGTGCTGCATCTCCGGCACCATTTGTATTTTCAATATTCTCAGGTCCTCCCATAAATGGATTGATATGAGAATAAATCTTAACTGGCCCACTACAATCAGCTTTTAACTGAGAGCGAGAGTATTCAAATCTATTATAATTTTCAATCGACTTAGAATGAAGCTTATCCTTTGTCTCACGGGCCTTTGTTTCACATGCCCAAGAAGCAATATAGAGTCCTCTTTCCCCATCTGTAATAAGTGCTAAATCGGTATAGTCTAAAATCTCCTCTCCAATAAGTAGCGGATCATCCATACCAAGTAATGCCTGGGCCTCATCACGATTCATCGCTAAGACATTCACATTTTCTCTAATGAAGTTTTTGAAGAATTCCGTATCACTTTCTATAAGAGAGCTTGTTCCAAGAGCAAAAACAACTGGTATGTCATTTTCTTTAGCAATACTTACGGCCTTAAGAGTTGCTTTATAAAGAGGAGCATTACGATCTCTTAAAAGGAATGCTGTCACTAGCAAGGCGCTTGAGTTTTTTATGAGGTCATCAGGTATAAACTCTTCTGTTAGTTGATTCATGATCCCCTTTCCAATAGCAAAGGTTCTCTCTTTATCTGGAGTAATCAAACACATTGCTCTAGCCATCTGGCCGGCACATGGCTGGAGGTAGCTAAAATCAACTTTAGAAGAAGTACTGCAGATATATTTAAAGGCGTAGTCACCTACCTTTATCGTTTCACAAATTGTTCCAAGTGCAAAAGACTGATCATCAGACAATACCGAGTAATTGTGTAAAGTATTACCAACCGCTCCTCCTGCGTACTGACCAAGTATTCGGCCTTCTTCATACGAGCGTTGATAAAGGTCTTCAACATCCTTATCAGATAGTACATAAGACTCGCCTGCCTTAAGGCCAAATTCTTCTAATAGTTCAAATGAAGCATCAATTTCAATATCAACAAGAAGCTGATCGATGCCAACAATATAAACATTTTCTTTGCGGTTAAAATCTGTCTCAAAAGAAAGTCGACCCTTGGCGCTTACTGGAAAGTAATGCTTTGATCTTCTCTTACCTGGAAATCTCATAAATAATCCTAAACTAATGTAGTCAAAAATTCTATTTTGATTATAATAGATATATGAAAAAACTTTTAGTGTTAATTTTTTCTCTTACTCAATTAAGTACTCTCGCCTATCGTTATGCCGTGACAAAATCACGACAAACAATTGTCTACGCTGACGTTAACCTTTCGGCCCCAATTGGCTACATTCGCAGTGGGAGAAAAATTAAAGTCGGAGACAATGACCTAAAACAAGGGACGATTGTACCACTAGTTGTCTCAGGAAAGATTGCATATGTTAGGACTAATGATATAAGTTACTCGGTTTCGGGAACAAAACTCGAGCATGTTCCTGAAGTTACAGATCACGATGTGAAGACAATATTCACAAATGATGCCCAAAGACTAAAAGAAAATAGTTTCATCTCTCTCGATTACGCAAGATTTGAGGCCGGTACGGAATGGGACGACTTTCAGGCAAAATACGCCAATGAAACTTCTCCCGCCTTTAATCGTTTTAATCTAGCGATCGAATATCGTGACCCTAAACATCGTCATGGCTTCAAAATAACACTTGGCTACCTAACTGCTTCTGCAACATACAGTAGCATCAACAGTGTTCTGGGAGAGCTTCAATATCAGTATCGTTTGATTAATCGCAACAGCTTTGTTGCAGAAGGTTTTGCTGGCCTGATTCTAACGGGTGATTTTGAACAAGAAAACTTTGGCGAGAAGGCAACTGGAATGGCCTATGGATATAATATTGGTGGGCGTATTCGATTTGCACCATATTCAAGGGTTGGCTTTTATGGCCAGGCAGGACTAACGGCCCTTTACACAAGCTCAATGGATAATTTGGTTACAGAAACTGTTTCTTCAATTGGAGGTGTGTCAATTGGAGCAGGGATAAGCTTTCGCCTCTAGCTCAAAGAGCTAGAAGCATTTAATAGAGTTATTGTCACCATCATCGTTTTTGTAGCTTACAAAAATCTGATCAAGATTCTCATCGTATTCTACTTTAACGAGATAATTATCAAATACTCCAGAGAACATGTATCGACTTTTCATCGAAACAAATACCGATAGGTAAATTGTATTATCATTTGGACTCTCTAGCTCAACTTGATTTAGAGAATAAATATTAAATTTTAATTCGTCGGCATCAACAGAGAAAGCGGCCTTTTGTCCATCTAAACAAACCTTCTTATAGTCTCTTTTGATGGTATCCATTACGATCTCTTCAATTTGCTCTGCTCCCCAGCCAGTTTTTGCACCCCAGCCAGTCTTGAAATCAATATCGATTTGATTTTCTTTATAAGAAAATGGCTTCTCGCTAGAAATTAGTGCGAATGTATTAAATGAGATAATAATAGATAGTAAAATTGATTTAAGCATTTCTTTCCCTCATGTATGATGAGGTATTTATCCTATACCAAGGCATTTTCATCAAGTAAGTGTGTAATATATTTAGGTACTTACTAAATAATTTTCTCTATCTGTCGATATGTAAACTATGGAAATTAGGGGTATAGACCTATTTAGCTATATTGATTATCGTCAGTACTTAGAAGATATCTATCTAGGCCGTAAATCTGTTGATAAAAAGTATACATTTGGCCGTTGGGCCAAAGAACTTGGGATCTCAAGTGTCTCAGGACTTACCATGATTATCAAAGGCCAAAGGCATCCTGGGCCTCAGATCACGGCCATGTTAATTAAGAACCTTGAGTTAAATAAGAAAGAAGCAGAATTTTTTCAGACCTTAGTTGATGCTAAGAAAAACTCTAAGGGTGATGAAGAAACTTTTAAGGCCATTGTTGAAAAACGCACTTCAGATGTAACAAGGGCCGATCGCCAAGTTGAATTTAAATGGGAAATGGCACTATTAAGAGAGATGCTTAAGTGGAGCGACTTCAAGACTGCTAAAGACCTAAGTGCTAAGAAAATGATCTATAAGGGACAAGAAGACTACTCACACATTTTAAAACAAATGAAGAGTGCAAAGATCATCAATATTGAGAATTCAAAAATATACTTAAATAAAGAATACACTCCACAGTACAAGCTTGATATGTCACAATTTCTCCCTCTTCATAAAGAGATTTGTGATCTATCGGCCGATAGTTACTATCTTCCAAAAGAGCAAAGGGTCTTAGAGCACTTTCTCATTAATGTAAAAAGATCAGACCTACCTGAAGCAAAGAAGAAGATTATGAAGTTTATTGATGAATTCACAGAGGAATTTGACTGTGAAAGCGGAAATAGTGAAGAGCATCAGATCTTTACCCTATCGACACTCTTCTTTCCATTTACTGCTTAATCATTGTATTAGAAATCATTATACTTGATAACTTTCCAGGGCCCATACAATGTAGCCTCACTTGCATCTGCTTTTCAATCTGCGTGTGGCCGATTAGAGCACACTGGGAAGGTATGGCATAATTATATTTTAGCTTTGTGCTAACCTTATCCTCGTCACTTGTAATTAAGCGAATATTGTCACCAAAGAGTCTCTGCATATCAGTATAGATTGCGCCTTTAGAAGAACTCAGCTGTCCCATCTGAAAAATCTGAGAGAAGTTTCCACCAGGAAAACTTGACTCACGATTAATCGCAGTCTTTGAAGTGCTGATAATTCTTTTGCCATCAGTTACAACAAGGTGAATATGATAGCGTCCTTCGATATAAATCGAATAATTTTGCTCTTCTTTATAGACGGCCAAAATTGAAGCAAGTGGATCATTCCAATCACTCTCAAACCTTAATGTTCGTCCACCTCTAGAAAGCTTGAAAGATAGCTTATTTAGCTCTTGTTGGCGTGTAATCAAATACTCACTTATAAAATCACCATCAGCAGTCGAGCGAACTGTGGAAATATTCGACTGATGAATTTGAAGAGATCTCCCCTTTTTAATAATTTTAAAATTTTGGGTATCATCAAAGATAATCTCGTAATATTCATTGAAGCTAACTTCACCAAGAGCATAGACGATTCTAACTTGGCCACTATTTTGAGACTCTTTATCTTGTTCAAGAAATGAAACAAATTGTAATTTCTTAAAGAAAGGTAGATCAAGCATTTCTCTAATCTTTGTATCAAATTGATATGACTCTAAGGTTCTAATTTGTAACTTCACCTTATCATCTTCAAGAGATGGCAATAGATAATAAGGCCTCTTTTTTTGTATATTATTTAAAAAGTCGATTGGGTCTGTATTATTATCAACTTGAGGTAACTCAAAAACCTTACTGACAAGTGGAACTAAGACACTCCCAAGCTTATTCGTTTGCGTTCTTATAAAATTGAAATATGGACGTCCTCGATTAAAATCCAGCCCACCAAATTGAGTTGCATTCAAGCTCCATCGAGAGTGCTCTCCAAAGAGTGGCCTTCCTCGCGAATCAAATGATTCAAGAATATACTCACGATTGTTAGATGATGTACCATAGACAAGAATATCAAGCTGACCATCAATATTCATATCCACTTTCATGACGCTAATAACTTTTATATCCTTAGAAAATTGAATCTGAAATGGTTCAAAGCTTTGTCTCTCTTCAGACAAGTAGAATATACTCTTTAGCGAGCGGTTATTTAAAACAAAGTAGTCTTGCGAGCTTTTCTTGGCGTCAAATTCAATAACTTTTTGCAATTGAGAACTTTTAATATTTGGTGCAATTCTCAAAAGAGCACCAGCTGCAATTTTTGAAACCTGTTTCTTATAAGAAATAGGAAGAGGCACAAAGAACTGAGCATCAAAAGATTTATCAGAAATAAGAGCATCATCTTTTACGAGGCTCAACTTAAGCCTTTGCCAAGTATCAATATCAAGACTTGGTATTTTTACACTTATTTGAACTCGGTTTAAACCTTCTTTTAGTGATATTTGACGGCATGTCTTTTCATCGTATATCACCATCGAACCGAGGCAGATTCTTGCATCTTCGAGTACATATTTAGAATAGATATCAAAACTTAGACTGGCGCCATAGTTATCATCTACTATTTTATCAATTGTGATACTATCCACCCCTTTTGTTAAAATGACTGGTGGCAGAGGCTTATTAAAACCAGTACTAAATGAATCCATGAACTTTTGATAGTCGGCCATTAAGAGATCAGATTCAGAAAGAGTTCTTGAATAAGATTTTAATTTTGCTAAAAAGTCATAGCTATTAATGGCCAGGTCTTTTAATTTAGCTGCAGCGGCAAGGGCCGTAATATGTGCAATAGAAAAAGATGTCCCCGTTTTAATATCATAATTACCGACACGTAGAACCGTTGATTCCATACTTGATGGAATTGTACCAACAAGTTTTTCTCCTGGAGCATAGATATCAACAGTCTGGCCGTAATTAGATGAAGATACTTTTTGACCTTGAATATCAATTCCACCTACACAGACAACACCGTTATAATTACAAGGAAAGATATTTCTTCGTTTGTTATTATTTCCGGCCGAGGCAACAACAATAACATTCTTCTTTAGAGCATAATCAATTGCACTAACAACCTGAGGAGTCTCGATAACTTTTGGGATCCCTAAAGATAGATTCAATACTTGTGCGCCATTATTTACGGCAAAAGCGATGGCCTTGGCCAAGTAGCTAGAGACAACTTTCCCATCATGAGTAAAGCCTCTAAAGTTTGTGATGGCCTTAACTGGCATAATTTCAATATTCTCAGGAAGTAGTCCATCAATACCAACACGATCTTTTTTGGCAGCTAAAAGTCCTGCAACAAATGTACCGTGACCAATCTCATCAGAAACATTCCCATTTCCATCAAGGACATTATAACCGTGACAAGGTAGGGCCTTTTTCTCTTCTTCAGTCTTACCGACACAACCTGGGTAGAACCAAATATTATCTTTGATTTCAGGGTGATTCACATCCACGCCAGTATCGATAATAGCAACAATAACCTTGGAGCTGCCAAATTGATCAAGCTGGGCCTTAGTGAAATAATTAATGTCAACACCCTTAACACCATCAATATTTTCAAATCCTAGCTCAGATGTCTTTCTAATATATGACTGGCCCGTATTTTTGATATTCCATTGTCTTTGAGATAAGTCGATACCAAAGCTACTTTGAGTAATAATAGAGCACATAAGAATAGAAAGAGCTGTGACTTTATTAAAAATCATTTTAGAGTCTCCCTATACCATAGCCCTAAGACTTCGGCCTTGATCATCCCAAGAACCTTAACAAGCTTATTAATTGGCCCACCAAAATTTCTCGAATTAATTTTCCCATAAGAATTACCGACAATTGGCTTCATCATTAGCTCACTTCCAACACGGTAACCTGATAATTGCGATTCAATATAGATATTATCTTCGCCAAAAAAGTCGAGTAGTGTCTTTGCATCAACATACTTAGCAAAGTAGTGTCCAACATGGGCCAAACACTTAAGTCCCTTTTGCGTTTTATTCTTATTTAAATACTTATTACACCAATAAAGCTTACTTCTAATGGGATCGAGATCACCACAGCGAAGCTTTTCAGAAATCGTACGGCCTGTATTATCGTTGTCTCGCCCACCACGTCTAAAACATCTTCTAATCTTCATTTTACGTGTGATTTTATCTAGATCTTTTGAAGTAATTGAAAGAATCTTCTTTACCGATTTATCAAAGAAATGAATCTTACTCTCCAGTCGCACAAAGTGCATATCTCCAGCATCATTGGCATCCGAAGGTGTATAGAAATTAAGATTGAAGGCCTCATTTTCTTTCTTAAGATACTTCTTAATTGTCTTTTCCTTCATGATGGCCTTTTCATGAGTCTTTCGATAATGCATATACAATTCATTCATATTATCGAGAGTTGGCCTAGCATCAACATCACTTAGCTTAGATTCAAACTTTGTCTCATATGTTGTTGCGGCACCAAAAAGGTCCTTTCCAGGGTTTTTATAATAGTGCTTTGCTTCTTCAATCATAGGAATGTAGCTCTTATCAAAGCTCACATCTAAGTTATTAATAAATTTCTTTAAATTATAAGAGGCAATATTCTTTAAGAATTTTCCAACAGCAATCCCGTCCATCTCTCCAAATGTTGATGAAATCAATTTGATATTGACTTGATCCTTAATTTTAACAAAGAGTTCAGTAATCGACTTAAAGGTACGAGAGACGAAAAATAAGAGATTTAGGTTAAACGTTTTATCTTTCGAATTGTTATAAACTTGAATATCTTCTGGCCCCATTGCCTCATTAGAGCGATCTCTGAGTATTGATAGAAACTTGGCCGCATTTTGTGAAAACACTAAATCATCTTGTTCTGGGTCCATATTTATTTCATAGAACTTTAAGTCCAGCTTCGATTTAATTGATGCAGCTTCACTCATAATAATTGGGATTAAATATGAAATTCCACCACGAGCTCTAACTTCATTTACATTGGCCTCATCATAGTAAACTTGAAATTTATACTTTGATTTTCGAGTAATATGAATTCTTGAAAGTTCTTTGTACTTAGTACTAATCGAACCATATCCATTGGCCACACCAAAAAGAGGGGCATTTAGAGACAGTGTTACATCTGGAACAACAGATGTTGAGATAATAATCGACTCTCCTATTCCAAAATTTTGAGAAATTTCATTATAAATTGCATGAAGATCTTCTCTTCTTGTTTCATTATTAAGATCTGAAATATTGATTGATTCTTTTAATCTCTCTTCGATATTACGTAGTGTCTTACCAACTAACATATTCTTATAAGGAGTCTTAATCGCCTCCCTTAGATCTTGCAGGGGCCTTACATGAGTATAGCTTGTATTGATTCCAATATTTGGAAAGACTGAACCACCAGTTGTTTGTGAAATAAACCTTTCAAGCCCAATGAAAAGCCCTAGGTTTGTGGTAAATCCAATTGTGTCAGCAAGTTGAACGAAGTTATCTGTTCCAAGACTTTGTCCTACAACAACGTCGCGGCCAAAGATAATATTTCCTCTAACGACAGGTGACTTCCAAGAAGAAAAAGGAAGAGGTGGAAACTCTCCGTGCTCAGCGAAGTAATCAAGAGCAAAGTCCTTATTGGCCAGAAAGTCTTCTTGTAACCACTTCACCTTGGCCTTTGATAAGTCAAAAGCACTTAGGCCTTCACTAATTTTTCCAGTAATCCATTTAAAAGTACTACTTTGTGCTTCTGAAAAAAGAAAGGCCGGAATATCATCCATTGGCGACTTACTAGCTCCAAAGCTAAATTGGCCAGCATAACCTTCAAAGCTGTGTGGAATAAGAAAACCATCTTCAACAAGAGGATCTTCGATATCTTTCTTATATTCAATAAGAGGGGCATTTATCTTTAATGTCGAGATAAGATTATTTCGTCGACCGATAATCTTTTCGATTAAAAGCCTTTCAACAACTTTTGGATAGTGAGACTGTTTAACGATTTGTGTGATTTCATTGCGATTTAAATTTCCTATCAATCTTGCAATCCATTTTACATCATCATAGGTAGCACTGAAATCAGTAGAGCTTGGATATTCAAAAAGTAGATGATCATTTTTGATCTTTAAAAAATTAAATGAAAATTTATTAATTGATTCTTCTAAATTTAGAAGTGAATAAACAACAATTAAGCTTCTAAGAGTACGAAGATCTTTAGTATCATTAATTGAAGTTAGGGCAACGTCATAAAAATCATCTTCTTTAGGATGTCTTACGAAAATATCCTTTAAGATAAGGTAGTCACTTCCCTCTTCGACAAGCCAATTCTTATATGAAGCTCCCAACTTAATAACGAGCTCTACATCTTTAAAGTAGTCTTTTTGTTTTTCGTCTTTGAAATTGATTTTAATATTCTTAAGGTATTTAGAAGTTGGAACAACATAGCCTAAGCCTCTAAGCATATTCTTACGAAGAAGAATTGTATGAAGTGTTTTTGAAAGGTGTACTTGAAAATTACCTTCACTATTTTGGGCATTAAATCTAAGGACACCAGCAGGAGAGCTGATAACTCCAGAGAAGCTTAATGAGTCAGCGTCTCTAATTGGTAAGAGAGCATCGTCCTTAAAACGAGAAAAATTATTGGCCCCATTCCATAGATTTGATAAAACAGGAGAAAGAGTTGAGAGATCAATGCCTTCGGCCTGTAGCTCATAGGCCTGTTCAGAATCAATTGGGCCATATTCTATACTATAAAGATCCGATGCCGGTAGGGCCTCACCATTTATGGCAACAAGTCCATCGGCGGCAAAGACCTTTGCCGTTAAGATCGAAATCACTAAAATCAATATACTTAAATTTAAAATTTTCATTACGCTCTAAAGTAACAATATTTGGCGCTAGAATTGGATCTTTTGAAAGATCTACAAGTGCTGTTTAATCGCTGTACAAGTTCAAAATAAAAGGGCCCATTCAGGCCCTCTTAAATGTGTGGTATTTGGATATAATTTCAATAGCTTATAATTCAATTGAAAGTAATTCTGGAAGGATAACATCCTCGATATTTTGAGTTGTTGTCCCAAGGTGTCCAGCGACATCATCAAGAACTTGCTCACGTGCACTAAGATCGTTCTTAGCTGCCATAAACTCTTCAATCGATTTTCCAGTAAAGTGCTTGATATTATTTGCAATTGCCTGCTGATCTTGCTCAAGAAGTTCACCATCTTTTGCGTTTTCAAGCATTTTCTTGATTTCTTTTTCCATTGTCACAAGAGAAAGTGCCTTATCAGCTGGAAGTTTGAAGGCCTGAGAATAAAGAGATGCTTTATTAAACATTTGAAGCTCATCATCATTGGCGGCCATTAGACCTGTATCCATTGTCTCTTCTTCATCTTCATAGTAGTAACCAGTGTCAAAACCTTGGAATACTGGATCACCAAAAACATCTGATCCAACGTAGTCAACGATTTCATAATCGTCACCCCAACCGTCACCAATAATTCCTAAGTCCCATGCATCATCTGATTGAACGTCACGGAATTCATCTGCAAGACCTTGGTTATTTGAGTAATAGTCCCAATAAGCAAGAGTTCTAAGGTATGTAATATCAACTGCTACGAATTCATTATACTTAGCATCGAAGTAAACAAAGAAGTCCTCTCTAAGAGAATCATACTGATCCTTCTCAAGAGTGTTTAGGTCATAGTAATAAGGATCAACACTATTTAATGCCGATACAAATCCTTGTGCTGTTACGTATGGAGAAGTGTATCTTCCATAAGTCGACGATGATCCAGAGCCTCCGCTTCCACCGCAAGAAACAAGTAACGTACCAAGTGCTGCAACCGCTAATAATTTTTTCATTTATACTCTCCCTCAAAAAAATTGAAACCTTTGCTATTCAGCAAGGCCAGTCATTAATAAAATCTTCGTGATTTTAAAATTAGAATAATGAAACTAGTTCAAGATCCATGCCAACTTTTTTCTCACAAACTTGATGCATTTAGTACCATATTGGCCCTAAAGTGGATTTTTTACTGGTGCTATAAGAAACTGTTAGAAAAATTGGGTTCAAGATGCACCTTGCACCGTGACAAATCAATGCTCCGCGTTCCAAAAATGTTTTAGGATCCTTTTAAGATTGACCACTTAGACAATATTACTTATATTTTATTTTTAAAATATAAAGGTTATTTCACGATGAAAGAAGCTATGGATATGGACATTGAAATTGTTGAAAAGAGACTACTTGAGTATCTTCCTCATTATGAGGC
The DNA here is from genome assembly GCF_043196995.1 of Halobacteriovorax sp. CON-3. Classification (NCBI taxonomy): domain Bacteria; kingdom Pseudomonadati; phylum Bdellovibrionota; class Bacteriovoracia; order Bacteriovoracales; family Halobacteriovoraceae; genus Halobacteriovorax; species Halobacteriovorax sp. CON-3. The sequence continues at coordinate 184,027 of NZ_JBEBNA010000001.1, read as the reverse complement.
CTTCTTTTCTAAAGTTGGTTTTAAACGCATCGAAGGTGCCGTCTTTGGCGTACTCGTCTATTCTTCAAGGCCACTTGCTTCAGATGAAATCGAAAAAATTCTTGGGCTTTCACAGCCGGCAGTTTCTAGTGCTTTAAAGACTCTAGCAACATATAAGATGGTCATCTCTCATGATCATCCTGAAATTAAACGCATGAAAATTCACGAGGCCAATGATGATGCCATCAATATTGTCTCAAATATTGTAAAGAAGCGTGAACTTGAGATTATTGAAGAGTTTGAGAATATCACTGCTGAATCACTAAAACTCGTCCATGATGAAAAAAGAAAGAAGCGTTTAACAAATATCTTAACAACTACTCGCTTTGCTAGATCGCTTAGCGAATTTATCATTTCAATCAGCAAAGAACTCGATAACCCTTATATGGCCATTGAAAAATTTCCGATGGTAACGAAAGTCTTAAAAAACTCCCTCACAGATATCAATCAAATCAAATCTGGGATTACTTCAGGGTTAAAGAACTCTTTCTTAAATATCGTATCAAAAATTGAAAATGAAAAACATAATAATGGAGTCAATGAATGAACCTATCACGAGTCGTTATCACAGGTGTGGGCCTAACTGCACCAAATGGAAATAGCTTAAAAGAATTCCGCTCAGCTCTTTTAGAGCAAAAGTCAGGAATCACATATGAAGAAGTACGTTTTATGGGGCAAATCCCTGTAGGAAAATGTGATTTTGACGAAAGAAAGCATCAAAAAGGTAAAATGAGAAAGCGCGGAACTCGTGTTGGTGGTATCTCTGTTTACTGCTCAAAAGAAGCATTAGAAGATGCTGGATTAGATATTAATTCAATGGATAAGTCTCGTATTGGGATTTATCTAGGAATTACTGAACATGGCCCAGTTGAAACAGAAGAAGAGTTATTCCAATTTTATAAGAATAATGATGAGAAGCCAGAGCTTTGGACTCACCATCATAACCCTAGAACAGTTGCCAACGCACCTGCCGGAGAGGTTTCTTTAAATCTTGGAATCACAGGACCGCATTATACAATTGGTGCTGCATGTGCCGCAGGAAATATGGGGGTTATCCAAGCTGTTCAAATGCTTCAACTTGGGGAAGTCGATCTTGCTCTTGCCGGTGGTGTTTCAGAATCATCAAACTCATTTGGGAACCACGTCTCATTTAAAGCACAAGGGGCACTAGCAGACTACCCTGAAGATCAAACTCGTGCTTCACGCCCACTAGATAATAACAGAAACGGAATTGTTATCTCAGAAGGCGGATGTGTTTATACACTAGAAAGACTTGAAGACGCTCTTGCTCGTGGTGCAAAGATTTACGGTGAAATCGCTGGCTACCATACAAATAGTGATGCAACGGACTTCGTTCTTCCAAACCCAGAGCGCCAAATGGAATGTGTCCATAAGGCCATCGCTAAAGCAGGAATTACAATTAATGATATCGATATTGTGAACCTTCATGCAACTGGTACAAAGATGGGAGATATCCAAGAAGTTGCTGGTATTAAAGAAGCTTTCAAAGATTCACCAGAAGTTGCTGTCAATTGTACAAAAGGCTTAATCGGTCATGCCATGGGAGCGGCCGGAGCACTTGAACTTGCAGGAAATCTTCCAAGTTTTGAAGATGGCCTTGTTCACCCATGCCACAAAATTGATGAGATCGATCCAGAGTGTGCCATGGATCAGCTTGTACTTGAAGCACCATTAAAGAAAGACGTGAAATATATCCTTAACAACTCATTTGGGATGTTAGGTATTAATTCAACATTAATCATAAAGAAATACGAAGCTAAGGCTTAAATTAGAAACAGGAGAAAAATATGACACCAGAACAAGTAAGACAAATCGTAGTTGATATTATTGCAGACATCGCAGTTGATGATGATGTTACATCTATTGATGATGCAACTCCACTAAGAGATCAACTAGACCTAGATTCAATGGACTTTCTTGATATCGTTATGGAACTTAAGAAACAACACTCAATCGAAGTACCTCAAGAAGATTACCCTGAGCTTGCTTCTATGAATTCTTGTGTTGCTTACCTAACACCAAAATTCCAGTAAGTTTAATAAAGGCCACGTCACGTGGCCTTATTTCAAAAGAAATAATATGACACAAAAATATGACGTAATTGTAATTGGCGCTGGAATGAGTGGACTTGCCGCAAGTATCCGACTTGCGATGTTTGGCAAGAAAGTTGTCTGTTTAGAGAAGCACTCAATCTCTGGTGGCCTTAATTCTTATTACAGACGTGGAAAGAGAAATTTCGACGTAGGACTTCACGCCCTGACAAATTTTGCAACTCGTGGTGAGCGAGGAAAACCTCTCACGAAACTTCTTAAGCAATTAAGACTACCGTGGGCCGAACTTGATCTAATTGAACAGAAGCAATCAAAGATCATCTTTCCAGAAACAAGTCTCACTTTTACAAATGACTTTGCAGTTTTAACACAAGAAATTGCTGATAAATTTCCTGCATCAATTGATGAGTTTAATCAATTTGTTGCCTATATTAGAGACTTCAATGAAGTCGCCTTAAATAATGAAACTTATATGGCAAAGGATGTTGCCAGAAAATATATAAAGAATGAAAAGCTTATCTCCATGATCTTCGCTCCCCTTCTAATTTACGGATCAGCATGGGAAGATGACATGGACTTTTCTCAATTTGTTATCATGTTTAAGAGTATCTATCTGGAAGGTTTTGCTAGACCTGATGGTGGAGTTAGAAAGATCATTAACCTCTTACTTGATAAGTATGAAAAGCTTGGTGGAGAGCTTCGCTTTCGCGCAGGCGTTTGTTCAATCAACACAAATAATGAGAAAGTAACAAGTGTTACATTAGAAAATGGAGAAGTACTTGAGTGTGACAAGGTCATCTCTAGTATGGGCCACCCTGAAACCATGGCCATTACAGAGGGACAGACTTCGCAGAAAGTCGCTGTTGGGCCAATGACTTTTTGTGAAACAATTCTTTGTCTTGATGAGCGTCCAAAAGACTTTGATATGAATGATACAATTCTTTTTTACAACGAAAGAGAAGATTATCAGTATCGCGGGCCTAGTGACTTTATCGACAATAAAAGTGCCGTTATCTGCTTTCCAAATAATTTTGCCAATGACGATAGTGATGAAGGCATTATCCGTCTTACCTATATGGCAAATTATGAAAAGTGGAAAGAATTGGTAAGCACTGATCGTAAGGCTTACCTGGCCATGAAGAACGAAGTCTATGAACAATCGCTTCAAACATTAAAAACACTTTATCCGAATGCTTCTTTGGATGAAAATGTGAAATTTAAAGATGTCTTCACACCTCATACTATTGAGCGCTATACCGGTCACCTTCGAGGTTGCGTTTACGGTTCAACTGATAAGTTAAGAGATGGAAGAACTCCAGTTCAAGGACTTTATCTTTGCGGAACAGATCAAGGTTTCTTAGGAATTATTGGTTCTATGTTAAGTGGGATCTCCATGGCAAACCTTCACGGACTAATGGAATAAAAAGGAAAGATTCGAATGAAATATAATAATGTCGTAATCGAAGACTATGCCTATATAGAGCCTCCAGAGGTTCTAACGAGTGATAAATTAGAAGAACTTCTTGAGCCGATTTATACAAGACTTAAACTGCCTCACGGAAGGCTTGAGCTTATGACAGGAATAAAGTCGCGCGGATTCTGGCCGAACTCAACTAGGCCTAGCTCCATTGCTAGCGAAGCTGGAAATATTCTCTTAGATAAGCTTTCTAAGAAAGGCATTAAAAAGTCAGATGTAAATCTTCTGATTAGCTCAAGCGTATGCCGTGATTTCTTAGAACCTTCAACGGCATCCGTTATTCATGCAAATCTAGAGATGCCAAGTGAGTGTATGCTCTTTGATATTTCTAATGCATGTCTTGGAATGGTTAGTGCATGGGAAATTGTGGCAAATATGATTGAAACGGGTGCCATCAAACGTGCCATTATTGTTTCAGGTGAAAATAGTGCACCTCTTTTAGAGAACACAATTAAGACATTGAATGAAGATCAAAGCATTACGAGAAAGTCGGTAAAGAAATTCTTCGCAAACCTTACGATCGGCTCTGCTGGAGTCGCCTATTGTCTTGCTCACAAAAGCGAAGCACCAAATGCACCACAAATCACTTCAATCACTAATCGCAGTGATTCAAAAGCAAATAAGCTATGCCAAGGTGACGGTAATCCAGAGTCACTTGTCATGGAAACAGACTCTGAAGAATTATTAAAATATGGTAAGGCACTGGCAAAGAAAACTTTTGATGATTCAAAACTTAATCCAAAAGAAATTGATATCGTTATTGGCCACCAAGTTGGTAAGGCCCACAAAGAAGTTGTCCTTGGTAAGCTAGGTCTTAATAAGCATGAAACCTTTGATACATTTGACACTCTTGGAAACACAGGTTCCGCTGCCCTTCCAATCACTCTGGCAAAAATGAGTGATGTTCAAGGGATTGAAAAAGGTAAGAAAATCGCCCTCGTGGGCATAGGCTCGGGGCTTTCATGCTCAGTCCTAGGAGTAACTTGGTAATGAATATGACAGTAAATACATGGCAACATGAATACCCTTTTAGAAATAACTTTCTTGAAATTGATGGAAAGAAGTACCACTACTTAGACGAAGGAAATCCTGAAGGTGAAGTAATTATCATGCTTCATGGTAATCCAACGTGGTCATTCTACTACCGTAATATTGTAAAAGAATTACAAGAGGACTATCGCTGTATTGTTCCAGATCATTTTGGTTGTGGACTTTCTGACAAACCTCAGGACTATGAGTACACATTAGAAAATCATATCAATAATGTCCTAATGCTTATTGACCAACTAGAGATTAAGAAATTTAAGCTTCTTGTTCACGACTGGGGAGGAGCGATTGGAATGGGTGTAGCGACTTCAAGGCCACAAGATGTGACAGGAGTCATCCTTCTTAATACTGCGGCCTTTAAATCTCTTGATATTCCAAAGCGTATCGCACTTTGCAAGCTTCCAGTAATTGGAGAGCCAATGGTAAGGGCCTTTAATGCCTTTGCATGGCCTGCTACATTTATGACAACGACAAAACCATTAGCAAAGCATATTAAGGAAGGCTACCTTCACCCATATGATAATTATGCTAATCGTATTGCAACAGCTCGCTTTGTTAAGGATATACCTTTATCAAGTAGTCATCCTACATATGCAAGACTTTCTCAAATTGAGGATAATCTTAAAAATGTAACATGCCCTAAGATGTTTCTTTGGGGAGCACAAGACTTTTGCTTCAATATGAAATTCCTAAAACGTTGGAAGGATTTCTACCCACCAGAAAGTGCAGAAACGAAGTATGTCGTTTATCAAGATGCTGGCCACTACGTTATTGAAGATGAAAAAGATAATTGCCTCAAGGAAATAAAAGGTTTCTTAAATGAATATCGCGCATAGGATTGAGAACTGGGCCCAGAAAACACCTGATAAGGTTTGTATTAAGTTCCCAAGAAAAACAGGTAGTGGTTACTACTATGATGAACTTAGCTTCAAAGAGTTTAATGATCTAAGCTCACACTATAGTGCTACTTTAAGTCTAGAAGGTATTCAAAAAGGAGATAAAGTTCTACTCTTTGTTAGGCCTTCATTTGATTTCCCGGCACTGACATTTGCCCTATTCAAAATTGGAGCAATACCGATCTTAATTGATCCGGGGATGGGCCTAAAGAATCTATTTAAAGCGATTAAAGACGCAAAACCTGACTATTTAATTGCTGTTAATATTGTTCATATTCTTAGAATGTTTAAAAAGGACAGCTTTAAGACAATTAAGAAGTTCTTCACAACAGAAGGCAAGATCTTTCCACACCTAACAACAATCAAATCGTTAAAAGAAAGAGACCAACTTAGTTTTGAGACGCAAAAAGTAGAAAGTAGCGACCTTGCTGCCATCCTCTTTACTTCAGGAGGAACTGGGCGACCAAAGGGCGTTGAATACACTCATGAAATCTTTAATCGTCAAACAGATGTCTTACAAGAGTTATTTAACTTAACACCAGAAGATGTCGATGTACCAGGATTTCCACTCTTTTCATTTTTTACAATGTCCATGGGTATGACTAGTGTTATCCCTGACATGAACCCTAGTAAACCTGCAAAGTGTAACCCCGAAGCACTTGTTAAAAATATTAATGATAATGGCGCAACATTTATTGCTGGCTCACCAGCGATCTGGGAGCGTGTTGGTGACTATCTAGAAAAGACAAATCAAACTCTTAAAAGCGTAAAGCATATTGTCATGTTTGGTGCGCCAGTTAGAAATGAAGTCCATGAGAAATTAATAGCACGCCTAGAAAGAGAAGATGCCGACACATATACACCATATGGGGCAACAGAGTGCTTACCAGTAAGTTGCTTTAATGGACGTGAAGTCTTAACGAACACTCAATTTGAAACGGCCCAAGGCGGTGGTACTTGTATTGGTCAACCTTGCCCAGGTGTAGAGATTAGAATTATAAAGGATGTCGATGGTGTCATCAAAGACATTAAAGACACAAAGCAACTTGCAAAGGGTATGGTTGGTGAAATCATCGTTCGCACCAAAACAGCAACTGCTGCCTATCATGAGCTTCCTGACAAAACTCGTGAGGCTAAAATCTATGATGGTGATACTTTTTGGCATCGTATGGGTGATCTAGGAAAGATGGATGCTCAAGGGCGTGTTTGGTTCTTTGGCCGAAAGGCCCACCAAGTAAAGGCCCATGCAACGACATACTACCCTATTTCAACGGAGGCTATTTTTAACAAGCATCCTCAAGTTAAAAAATCTGCTCTTATTTGGACCCTTAGAAATAACCGTGTTCGTCCAGCGCTAACGATAGAGCCAACAGGTAGAGTGATGAACAAGTCTAGGCTCAAGCAAGAGCTAAAAATTATGGCCAATAAATATAGTCACACAAAAGATATCGATGAAATTTTTATTTGCTCTAAATTCCCAGTCGATATTAGACATAATATTAAAATTGATCGAAAGGCCCTAGCGCAAATGGCCCAGCAAGGAAAACTTAGGTAATAATATGAAAATTCTCGTCACTGGTGTAACTGGCTTTCTTGGCCATCATATTGCGAAAGACCTTCTAGGCGAAGGCCATGAGGTCATCAATTTCTCAAGACGTCACACAAGTGAGGTCGAGGAACTTGGAATCAGAACACATCAAGGTGATTTAACAAATTTTCAAGATATCAAAGATGCTCTTACAGGTATAGATGCTGTTTTTCACGTTGCTGGAAAAGTCGGTATGTGGGGAAAGAAAGAAGATTTTGAAAGAATCAATATCGACGGGACAAAAAACCTTTTAAGAGCAATGAAGGAAGCTGGCGTTAAGTACCTGGTCTACACAAGTACACCTAGTGTTGTCTTTGGAAAAGAAGAGATAAAAAATGGTGACGAATCCCTTGCCTACCCAGAGATCTATTTAAACGAATATGCCAGAACAAAGTCAGTGGCAGAAAGGCTTGTCTTGGAAGCAAATGAAGCAAACTCGAGACAACTACTAACCACAGCAATTCGTCCACACCTTATTTACGGCGAAAGAGACAAGAATATCATTCCTACATTAGTAGAGAGAGCTAAGAGTGGCCGTCTAAAAATTATAGGAGAAGGTAATAATCTTGTGGACATCAACTATGTTGAAAATGCTTCACTAGCACACGTTATGGCCCTTAAAGAACTAATTCAAGAAGCAAAGAATCAAGGGAAGGCCTATTTCATTGGCCAAGAACGCCCGGTAAACCTATGGCACTTTATCAATGAAATCTTAATGGCAAAAGGTGTTGCACCATTAACGAAGAAAGTATCATTGAAGTTAGTTTATCTTATTGGAGCGATTTGTGAGTTCATTTACAAGTTAATTGGCAAGTATGAGGGCCAGCCGGCCATGACAAGATTTGTGGCCTTACAAATGGGAACCTCACATTACTTTAAGCACGACAATGCTCTAAAAGACTTTGGCTACTCTCCTAAAATTTCAATTGAAGAATCAATTGAGAAGATAAAAAACTAAAGCACTGAGAACAAGTCGGTAGATTAAGAAATAGCCAAATTGGATACGCTTAATTAACTTCATAAAGAAGTGAATTGTGGCAAGTCCTACGACAAATGAAACGATAACGCCCACAACACAACTTAGCATATCAAATTGTGCTCCTTGCGGGTTGCCTATAAGGTTGTATGTTTTAAGTAAAAAGGCCGCAAAAATTAAAGGCAGTGATAGTAGGAAAGAAAAAGAAGAAGCGTCTTCCTTTGATAGTCCTAAGAACCTCGCTGCAGTAATCGTAATCCCCGAGCGTGAAACTCCTGGAAAAATAGCAAGAACTTGAGAAAGGCCAATCACAATTGAAGAAGAGGCCCTAAAACCTTCCATATTCTTATTTGTTTTACCAATTCGATCTGAAATAAAGAGAAGAATTCCAAAAAAGGCCAAGTTAAAAGCAATAAAGACTTCGTTACGCCCATAGTTTTCAGCAGTTGATTTTAAAATTAGTGCAAAGAATCCTGTAAAGAATGTTGCAATGAGAAAGTTCTTAGTGAAGTTATCGCAGCTCTTACCGGGAATCAGAAATAGCACAGCATTTTTTACAATTCTTTTCACATCATTAAAGAAATAAATCCCTACGGCCAACGCCGTACCAACGTGCATGGCAAGATCAAAGAAGATACCTGGATCTTTAAAATCGTAGATAAAAGGTAGAAGTGCGAGATGCCCTGAGCTAGAAACCGGTAAAAACTCTGTTAGCCCTTGAATTATTCCATAGACGACTGCCATCCATAATGTCATCTCTCAACTTCCTTTGTTACTTTTAACGCTTGCGTTTGCGCTTACTCTTTTTAGAACGTGTCCCCTTTCGTGGAGACTTCTTTAATGCCTTCTTTTCATTGTCTTGTGAAAGCAAATTAATATCTTTTAATTTTAGAGCAAGAAGGATGTCATTAAAACCTTTAATTGTCGCCTTCGAATAAGAATTCTTATTTTTGTCCATGGCCAATTGAAAAACCAGACTAAAGCGCTGTAAGGCCGAACGAACACTAGCGATATAGTCTTCATTTTGTGATTCTAATGCCCTCCTAGCATCCATCTTATAGTATTCTACAAGAAAGTTTTCCAGTCCTCTTGTATAGTCGCGAGTAAACTTAATATCTGTTTTATTTGAAATAAGATCAAAGCCGGCAAGTGGATTAAAGATCCCATCCTTTACCCAAGTTTGCAGTCGTTCATTTACTTTTTCTCCCCATCTCGCTTTAAAGAAAAGTGTATTTGCGAAAGCTGTTTGGGCCTTATCATTATCAAGGTTTCGGTCCCAAATGCTCTTGTAAACAACAGGCTTTAAAAGGGAGAGGCTAAAGAAAGTTTCGCGGTAAATGATATTTTCACCTGAATAGTCTTTTTTCCTTATGAGAATATTTTCACCGCTTTTGATAAAGTCGATATAGTTGTCATTGGTAATTTCAAGTAATTTCTCTAGCTCAATTTTAAGCTGTAGATAAGGTAGAAATTGAAAATGCCCTTTTAAAATGAGCCTAGGAATACTCTTATAATTGACGAGAAATGCATTTGAGATCAGTTCAAAAAGCTCAAGACTTGCTCTACCACTTAGGTAGTAAAGATCATCATCTCCCCTTTTTGACAATTCTAGCACCTTACTCAACTCAGGATAATATAGATCAAAAAGAAATAAGTTATCACGGGCGATCTTTACAAGTGAATAAAGATCAAAGCGTGATGAAATTTTAAAGATACCCTTATTTTTAAGTTTCGTATCCCAAATTGATATTAATGGACGATAGATCGTTTTTGAATCGACCTTTCTAATTTCAAAGCTAGGCCTTATGGTAAATCTTGAATTATCTAAATTGGTAAAACTTGAAAAACCTAGACTTGTGGAACCAATTTCGGTGAACGATTCAAAATCAGTAATCTCTCCTTCCACAAAAGTCTTTAGACCAAAATCCACAAATTGACTACTAAATAATTGCTGCTTATACATGAGGGCACTAAATGGTGTGAGCCCAATCGAGACAACACAAATTATTGTAGCAACTAAGTAAGATAATACTTTTGATTTATAAGTAATTCTCGAGGCCGTAAGTTTCACACTTATTGGTGACTCCACCCCTCTTGCAAATATATCCAAAATGAGTCGCACTGGTAATAAGATCAAGCGCATGATGGCACCTAATCTTTTTTGTATGGCCGAGCCCGCTGCAAGTCTAACACCACAAACATATTGGCCGAGCGTGATACTAAAGAATAATGAGCAATAGAATACATAGAGAAAGTATGTAATCAAGTAGACATAAAGATGTTGGATTGAAGCACCAAGGTTTTTAATATTAAAGATTGCATTTGTAATAGATAAAATAAACTCACTACCCAAAAGCCCATAACTTATAAATAAGCAAAGGCATAAATCGATAATGGTAGCAGTAATTCTTAGGTAGCGATTTGTATAAAACGTCATAGATAATTCAACCAACGGCCACTATTTTTGGCACTCAAATTTTAAATATTCTCAATTATAGAAGTATTTTAACACCATGAAATCTCATGTTCCATCACATAAAATCAGCGACTTATTTGCACCCTTGAGTATTTATTTAACCAATTCATTAGGTCAAGCATCAATTCATTAATAAAATAAAGAAAATTACTAAAATGTCGATAAGTATAAAGCATTGAATTGACAGGGGAAGTAAAGTGAAAAGATTAACGAAGGCCAAAGAGCAAAATAACTTAAGAAAGAAAGGAACAGGTTCCTCTTTCAAAAAAGTTAAAGTCAGCGTAATGGCGTTAACACTTATTCACTCATCTATTCCGATGAGCGCATTCGCTTTTAAGAAAAATGGTGAGTCTTGGTCAGAGTTCACATCTGGTTCAGGAATGAAGACTGTTATTGGTGGACTAAATATGATTGGGGATATCTCTCAACAAATGTACAACCAAGGACGCCTATCAAACACTGAGATCCAAGCACTTCAGGCCTTCAACAAATCAAAGGCCGATGCTCAACAAAAACTTCAGTCAAGAAGAATGCACCCTGCTTTTAACTGTCCTCTTGCACCAGAGCCAATTCTGGCACCAAATGGGGCCTGTAGTATTGGTGGGAATCTTAAGATCCCTGAGCAAGCACTAGAGTTTGGACAAAATATTTTAAATGAATACACAAGCTTTCTAAAACCAAGAAATACTCCTCCATATGTTGGTTCTCAATGTATTGAGGATGGAATGAAGAGTATTCAAGATAACTTTGCTTCAATGACTTCTCAGTATGATCGCATGATTGAGCAATTCGAAGCAGAACTTAAGAAAGTAGCAGAAATTCAAAAGAAAAATAGAATTAAGATCAAAGAAGTTCACGCTCTACTTAATGGTGGTGGAAATAATGTAAGTCAGGACTTCATTAATACTGACTTTAATAAAATTATGCCAGCTTCATGTGTGGAAGCATATGATGTAAATAAAATCATTAAGAAGCAAGGTGGACTTGTTGGCCTAAAAGATAGAATGAGTAGTGATGACCGTAAGGCAAAACGTTTTAGAGGAAGCTCTCTTATCACAATGAGAAATCAAATTGAATCTGATAAGAAAAAGGTTGCTCAAAGACTTGCGACAGGTGGTTACGATGAAGCTCTAAGAGAAGACCTTTTTAAAGGAACTCAATTTGCTAACCTATTTTCATCAGCAAGAACTTTTGCAGCTCAAAATACAACAGCTAAACTTAAGAAAGTACAAACAATGCTTTCAAGCCTAGGTGTTAGTGATGCTGACCTTCCAAAGTTTGATGATCCAAGTTTCTTAATTAAAGTTGATCGTCTCGCTTCAAAATCAGAAGATTCATACAAAGAAAAATTTATTATTGACTGTATGACTGGAAAGAATGCTGCTGCCTACTCGACTCCAATTAATCAGGCAGTAAACTCATTTGATAATGTTAAGCTTGGAAACCAAGGTGACACGCTTTCATCATTTAAAAGAGCAGCATCTAATGCATTCTCTGATCCAACATCTCTCTCTTCTCTAGATAGTGTTGCGAACTCATTTAACAATAATGACATTAGAATTACTGTTTCTAACAGCAGTGGAAATAGTGTGACAAAATCAGCTAAGGAATACTATAGCGATATTAAGAATGAATGTGTTGCTATCTTCAATGGAGATCTTAAGCCAGCTGGTGATGTGGCAAAACTAGAAACATACCGTGCAGAAGCAAAAGCTCTAAAAGCAGAAGCTAAGAAACTTCAGTCTCTAACAAAGAGAACTCTTGCCTCAGAAGGCGACGGAAGTATCATGGCGGAAATTGATGAGCTTATTTACAATTGTAATGGTAATGCAGTTGAGCTTAGCAAGTGTGGGCCAGATGTATATGAAACATCAAGCAAATCATTTTGTGTAACTCAAGCTGCAGCTTGTTCTGACAATGTAAACACATGTGCTACTTTTACAGAGACACTTGTGAATGCAAAGACAGCAGAACTTAAGCAAAAAGCAGATACTTACAATGCTCAAATGCAACAATATGAAGACAAAGCAAAGGCCCTAATGGCACAAATGCAAGCTCATATGCAAAAGGTTTCGGATCATGCTTACAAGAATATGTTCCCTAACCTAACTCCAGAAATGGCAAGAGCATATGGTATTCCTGCTTCTTCTGGTCTTACATTTGGTAAACTTCAAGACCTTGATCAACCAATGGATGAAGCAGAAACAAAAGGTATCCTACTAGAGAAAGATCCTGAAGCCTTTATGCGCGACCTACTAGCAGGAATGAATGGTAATAGTGCAAGCATGAGAGCTGATCTTAACAAGTGGTTTGAGAATCAGAACACTCACCTAGCCTCACAAGTTGAAAAGATTAACCAAAGTCTTCAAGAAGAAAGAGGAAAATGGCAAGAATTCGTTTCAAATTGTGCGACAGCTATTAATGACAGAAACCAAGCAGCACAAAAGGCCGCGAAAGAAGGTGCAGAAAAGGCAGCTGAAGCATCACAACAACAAGTTGAGTTCTGCTACAAGCTAAAAGGTCTACAAGACTCAAGCCCAGGACCTGGTTGTACAGGTGACAATAATGCAAGTGACCTATACTCAGATGCAACAGAAATTGCTTCTATCCTTCAAGCACAATCAGGAGGGCAATCACCTCTTCAAATGGCAATGAATGGTGGATCTTCAAGTACTCTAATCTTTGAACAGATTTCTGAGTATAAGAAACTATGTGCAAGTGCATCGGCAGAAGGAAGTATTCCATCAGATGGTGAATCAAAAGATTCAACAAATAGTGGAAAATCTCTTGCTCAACTACAAAGCGCTTGTTCAAACAGTGGGCAAAATGATGATCAGCTAATCACTTCTCTAACGACGAAACTTACGGACAATCTTTCAGAAGAAGAAAGTAAGTATAAAGAAGACATTGAAAACTTCATTAACGATGACACTCAGATTGGAGATGATGCACTTAAGGCAATCTCTGACAAAAACCTAATCATCGCTCAGCAAATTCAGTCTCTAAAAAATAGGGCCTCTGAGATTAGTGGAGATTATGAAGGTAAAGGACTTTGTAAGATGCTCTCATCAGGACGTGACCAGTATGTTGGTAAACTATGTGATGGAAAAGCTGATACAGCAAAAGAAGAGTGTATTACTAGAGAAAGAAAAGACTTTGAAAAAGATAAGCTAGTTGCTTTAGGAGTTGCTTACGAGGCGAAAATCATTACTCAAATTAGCTCTCCAGGACTTCAAAGTGAATGGAACCGTATTGGTGAGAAATATAGTGGAACTGCTTGTGCGGCCATTAATGGATCTCAATATGGCCAAAAAGGATTTATTCCAGGGCTTATTGAAAAGATCGATCGTGACTTAGCGTCAGATGGAATGATTCAGTAACTCGATAGAATAGAATATATTGATTCAAGGGCATGGGAGGCCTAATTGAAATTTGCGGTACGTATAGTTAAAAATAAAAAAGAATTACTTCATACACTAGGGACTTTAGGGTGTATCAGTATCCTTGCAACTTCATGTGTGGTCGATCAGGCCTCTTCATCACGAGAAGGCTCTGGCGGATCAGCTTTAAGTAACACTCAAGATACAGTATCAGCAAATTACGGACGTGTCTTAACGGCCAATCCCCTCGTTCTTAGCGATTACGCAGCAGATGAGAATACAGACCTCTCAACACTCATCACTCGCTCACCTATTTATATTACAAGTAATGAGTACTTAACAAAATCTTGTTCGCTAATTGGTGACTGCTTAGAAGTAACGGAAGATGCCGGAGTTTCGGCATTTCAAAATGAATCAAGAAAGTGGGCATTTCCTGTTACAACGACAGAGTTCCTACAAATCAATGCTTTTTATCATACAGCAAAAGTCATCGATACATACCTAGGTGATGTTACAACATATGTCTTTGATCGCCTTAATCAGGTCTCTTACGACACGTCAGTGCCAACAAATACGGATTTACATAAGGCCTATTGGAATGCTTCCAATAAGGCAAAGCTCGTCGTTCATGCTGATGCAAGCCTTAGAAAGAATGCCAGCTTTGATCCAAGTAACTTCCTAATCAAATTAGGTTATATTCCTGGTTATCAAAATATCAAAATGGCCCAAGACCCTTCTGTTATTTATCACGAATTTGGTCATGCTATTGTTGATCGCCTAATGAACCACAGAAACAGGGCCTTTAATGCAGCATTTTGTTTAAATACACAAAACCCAGTCTGTCTTGAAGAGTCAGCTCTTGGTTACTTTGGCCACGATGAGGCATACTCGATTAATGAAGGGATTGCAGATTACTTCTCATACTTCACTAACAACAGAGAACATATGGGAGAATGGGGATTAGGAAAATTCGCAAATGCTTCACGTCCTATCTCAGAAGACGATTCAATGCATATTGCAGGAATCTCAACTGATGAAGACTCAAGACTCAGTTATCCAGAATACCTAGGATATGATGTTTATAGTACAGAAGCTCGTGTTGACGATATCCACGTTGATGGACAAATCATCAGTCACCTTCTAGTTGCCCTAACAAAAGAACTTAGCAATCGCTGTACAGGTAATATTGACGGCGCTAAGAAACTTGTTTTCTACGCTCTTGTCGAGTCACTTGGAGAATTAGGAGACTTATCAGCACAAGCAAAAGATGGACTGACGGGACAAATCAACCTTGATCAGGATTTCGCAAAAGAGTGGCTAAAATCAGTAAACCCAATTAACTTCAGACGCTTTTCTCAATCACTAGCAAGAAATGTCTACAATATTACAAATAGCCAGTACAACCTATGTACATACCAAAACTTTTCTAAGGATAACTTAGAGCAATTATTCGACTCATACGGATTACTACTTTTTAGAACTTATAATAATAACTTGAATTCTATTTCAACGACAAATATCACAGTTAATCCACTTAATCGTAAGAAGACAGAGTTAATTAACAAAAATCTTCTTGTTAAAGACACACGCTCTTCATACTCATCATTAAGTGTCTTTGATATCCGCTCGTCAGTATATCAAACAATTCAAAACCAAATGGATGTAGGTGAAGTAACAACAGTCGATGCAAGATATAACAATGGAAACGGTAAGGTTTCACCAGGAGAGATCGTTGGTCTATTTGTTAGCGTCTACAATAACTCAAGTTCTATCATGGCCGGAACAAGAGTCCTGGCTTCGGACTGGGCGCATATGCAAGACGGTGTACCATGTTCAAATTTAAGTGATGGCTACCCTTCGATATCACAAGGTGGAAAAACTTGTGATCCATTAACTGAAACAAATTATAACGACACTGGAAGAATCATGCCTGTTTGTATGCTTACATATAATGACGGTACGAGCACGAAACTTCTTAATCAGCATGAGTTCCTAAAGAGAATGAAGTCTGATATTGGACTGCTAGAAAAAGACTGCTTAGGGCAAGGAGAAGATCGCACACAAGACGATTTAAATAACTGCTTTGTAAAGGCTATCCCAAGTACGAATGTTCAAAACATTCCTTTCATGGCACCGAAATCTAATTGGCAAGAGACAATGCAAGCAGAGCAAGGAGCTCCTCTATTTACAGACTCGAATATTATGTTCTTTGAAATTAATAAAAATATCCCACTAGGAACAGAAGTATCATGTCGTCTACGTATGACATTTGCAAACTGTGAAGATTGTTACCATGATCTAACTAGTACTAATTATGATGACTTTAAAGACTTTGAATTTGCAGGTGAAGAACCTTTTAGCATTTTAAATATTAACTTTACGGTTGAGCAATAATCTTAATCAAAAGAAGGCCTTGATGAAAAAGTTTTTACTATTTTGTAGTATCTCTTTAGCAGCACTTTTTATTATTTCTTCATATCAGAATGAAGGAAAATCTAATTCTAAAGAATACTCTTCCACAAGTGGTAAGAACGAAAAGCGCTACAAAGCACGAAAGCATCATCACGGGCACAAGCACCACTCTCGAAAGATTGCTTCTGTACCAACAGCAGATCTTCCTAAAGATGACACAAGCACAAATAATTCCATGGCCAATGTTGCCAAGGAGTTAACCAAAGAAGATATTGCCGTTATTAAAAAAGTAAAAAAGAATCTACCGATTCTAGCAAATAGTGAATTTGAAATCGTAAAAAGACTTAAGATTACTGATAAGAGTATTTATATTGTTAATCGTGACGTGAATGGAATGCCGCAATCATTCACAGCAATTATCGATAATAAAACGGGAAGAATTGAAAAAAGCTGGGGAAAGACTCGCTATGAGTCTCCCCTAAGTACAAGACATTATCCTGCGACTACTTACTAACCGGCTTGATCCACTCTGTCGTGTGACCGTTATTTCCAAGACGACGTGCCGTCTTTTCATAACCATGGCTTTCATTTAGCGAGTATTGTCTGAAATTATCAATTGAACAATAGTGAACAATTTCCTTCACATCAAACTCTTTAGCTGCTTGCTCAAAGAAGTCCATGATTCTGTGAGAAAAACCACTTCCACTATGTTGCATCTTGATTGATGTATTCTTACAAAGAAGCTTATCACCTTCCTTCTTTACGAAGGCCGCTGCGATAATTTCTTCAGATAGCTTTACTGAATAGAGTTGCCAACCATCTGACAATTCTTTCTTAATATCATCTAATGTCCACTTAAAATCTGGACTATCAGAGAATGCCTCAACGTTGTAATCGTAAACGTCTTTTACTTTCTTTTGAGATGTAACTGACTCAAAACTTAGTTCGCCTAATTGAATGGCCTTTACCATGATTCCTTCCTAGTAAATAATATTGTAAAAAACTGAGATCTTTCTACAATTATAGCGTAGAGATATAAGCAGCAAGATCTTTAAAGTCTGAATCGTTCAGACCTTTAATAAATGGTAACATATCTGGGTTCTTTCTTTCACCAGTTTTAAACTGAACAAGTGATGAGTAAATATACCAGTCGTATTGTCCCGCAATACGAGGAGCGTTCATCGACTTCTTTCCTTCTCCATTATCACCGTGACATGAAATACAACGTGAGTATAGAGTCTTACCTTTGGCCGCGCTTTGAGCGTGAGCAGTATTCATTGAAAAAATACCTAGTGTGATAAGTGCAAGGGCCGTTAACTTCATTCTAGTTCCTCTTTTATAAAATCTATTTTTTGTTAATTTTCTTTACCGTATAGCTATCTAATATTAACTGCTTATACATCACTGCGCAACTAATTTTATACGCTGAGATTGAAAGCTAAAGTTCATATACTTAGCAATACAATCATAGATCATCTCTTTTAAACTATCGGCCTGTAGCTGACGCAGCCCACCAAAAACTAGGCCATTATCAACACAGACCTCATTTTCTTCTATGCTAAATAATTGAATTTGACCTAAGTTATAACTCTCCAGAGTCGCATTCACATTTTCAATAAGTGAGGCCATTTTCAAAAGACGCTCTTTTAGGTCCAATTTTTCCCAATTGAGAACTTCTATTTTATTATTCATAAGGGCATTTTCAAAAAACTCTTTCTGAATTTCTTGTAAGATCGTTTCAAACCACTTTTTTAAGTCTAAAACTCCTGGCCAACTATGTTGGGCAGCACTATCTCTTAAGAAACTTTCCGCTTCTCTGAAAGTCATAACAAATAAGGCGCTAGGCCCAACTTTCTTAACGATCGTCAAGGCACTATAAATAAGGGCCTTCTTTCTTAACGCATCTTCTTCATTTGCCATAAAACTTGCATCAAAGAAGCTTGCTGAAATATATTGAGAATATTGTGCAGTATCGAGATCACGAAGAAGCTCTTGTGCTTTATTTGATATTGTCATCATCCACCTTTTTATAGGAATCAAATTAACAGCTTTGAATACTTTTGACCATAAATTAAGAGATTATGCTATCATTTAGAGATGACACAAGATTCGCAGACAGTAAAAAAGAGATATCATCTAATCGACCTCACAAGAGGCATAGCAGTCATTTTAATGATTATCTTTCACTTTACATATGATCTTGATGTCTTCGGATTTGTGGATGTTGAATTCTTTAGGCCTGGTTTTTGGTACTACCTCCCACGCCTTATTGTAACTCTTTTTATGTTCTCAGTAGGTGTTTCAATATGCATGGCCCACCCTGGAAAGATTCACCCACGCCCATACCTCATTCGCCAGGCAAAAATTGGGATTGCGGCCATTATCATAAGTGTCTCAACATATTTTATGTTTCCAAAAAATTGGATCTACTTTGGAACACTACATTGTATCTTCTTTACAACATTACTAATTACTCCCCTAAGAAAGAAACCATGGCCTAGTGCGGCGTTGGCCATACTCATTCTAGCACTTGAAATGACCCCTTACGCCATCCCATTTCCAGAGATGAGTCACGCATCGTTAGACTTTATTGCAGTCTTCCCATGGGCCGCTGTTTCAATGTTGGGAATAACATTCTTTCACCTAGGCTGGCATAAAATCGATTACCCACAGTGGCGTCTAATACGCTTTACGCAGTTCCTAGGAAAGCATTCATTTCTTATCTATGTCACTCACCAACTATTTCTCTACTCAATTGTTTATATTGCGTACAAGATCATAAAAGGTGCGCCACTTTTGTAAGGTTTTTGAAAACTTTTTGAAATCCATAGCCTCTCTTTACCAACTATGCTATTTAATTTAGCAAAGGAAAAAGGCTAAAAAGCAATGGTAAGTAACAAGTTCAATTACAAGTACTTTGAGCGTTCAATTGGCTCAATGAAATTCGCAGTTTTTATTATTTCACTATTCTCACTTGCAATGATTGTAGGAACATTCGTTGAAAGTTATTACGGAACAGACTTCGTAGGAAGACTTATCTATAAAACGTGGTGGTTCATGGCCATCCAATTCTTTATGGGATTAAGTATTCTATTTGCAGCACTTATAAGGTTGCCACTAAAGAAAAGACTCTACGGTTTCTATACAATTCACGCAGGGCTTATCATTATTGGTATTGGTTCATTTGTCACATATATTGCAGGAATTGATGGAACGATCCACCTTCAGCCAATGACTCCAACAAGACAAGTTGTCCTTAACGAAGATGTTATTGAGATCACGCGTCCAGACGAAAACACAAGAGCTGTTCTACCTCTTCCTTATAGCGCATTTGATAGCAATATTGGCGTTACTTACAAAGAAATTGAAATTAAAGAATATATTCCATTTGCAGACAAGGTCATGCAGTGGTTACCGGCCAAAGATAGTGTTAATGATTCTGATAATATGCACTCATCTAGCTATATCATTTCAAATGATAACGTGGCCCAAGACTTCACATTAAGTCTCCATCCTGAAGCATTTGATTTTCAAGCTTCTCTAAGCATGGGTCTTTTAAGTATTACTTACCTACCTAAAACTCTTGCCCCATGTTTTTCAACACCAAGTGACAGTGGCCTAATCCTTTGGGACTCGAGAACGTCACAGTGTTACACTGCGGAAGAGAAGAATATCAAGGTTGAAGAGACAGCAACGAATAAACGATTCTTCGTTATCAAAGACGGAGAAAATGTTTACTCATTTCTACCAGACCTAAGTCCTTGGGCCCTTGACCAAAATCTAAAGCCTGCAATGAATGCTCCAATCAGAGTATTTTCTAAGAATCTTTTTAAAGAAAAACCAAACCTATTTCTCTTTGGAGACTCAGCTTCTTTCTTTGATAAAGATGCCGACAAGTGGGTTAGCCAGAATTTTGATAACCAAGGTCTAATGTCACTTCCTTGGATGGGATTCACACTTAAATTAGTTCGCAATGAAAAGAACCTAGTTCCAACAATGGTCCCTGAGTCAACTCTACCAATTCAACAAAACGGTGGACTTGTTAGGGGTATAACAAGAGCAGCAAAAATTCATGTAAGAGATAAAGAATATTGGCTAACAGATGATAAGCCAGTCTCAGTACTGATTGATGGTGTTAAGACAAATGTCTACTTAACGAAGAGGTCATTTCTTCTACCATTTGAATTCACACTAACACGTTTTAAAATGGATAAAGACCCTGGAACGAATCGTCCTGCAAGTTATGAGAGTTTTGTGAATCTATTCACAGATGGTGACACAACTCCATATCATGTCTATATGAACAACCCTTTAAAGTATGATGGCTTCACATTCTATCAGGCCTCATACTCACAAGATCCTGAAACAGGACAATATAGCTCAACCCTATCAGTAAACCTAGATCAAGGACGCTGGATTAAATACCTAGGCTCACTCCTACTCGTCTTAGGTTCTCTATGGCACTATTATCTAAATTATCGCCCTAAGAGAAAGACGAAGGACCTTTTAGGTCTTGAAGTAGCAGATGGTGACCAATTAGGAGACAAGAAATGATTAAGATTCTACTAAGTCTACTTATCGCAACAAGTACACTTGCTAACGTTAACTTTTGTAATGATGAGTTAGGAAAACTTCCTATTCTTCAAGATGGGCGTATTAAGCCACTTACAGTTCATTCAAAAGAAGTTATTCATCACCTGACAGGAAAGTACAAGGCCAAAGGTCACTCATCAGTAGGTACTTTTTGTCTTCTAAGCTCAAAAGCATTTGGCCTAGAAGCACCTTTTAAATTAGAAACTAAAATTGAGCACAAGAATACGAAAGCTCTTCTTGGCGGAAAAAGCTCAATGGCACTTGATGACTTAATTGATGAGAACGTCACAATTAGAATGGCCTATCAAAAAGAAAAGGTTGAATCTGGTTATAAGAAAGAGCTTAATAAGCTTCTTAATAAAATTGCTCTTTATCAAGACATCATCAATGGAAGCAACTGGCAGCTTCCAGTAAGAATGGGTAATGAAATCTCGTGGGAGCCAGTAACAAACTTTTTAACAAAAGAAAAAGTCGATGCACTAGCACAAGTTTCATCAACACCTTTTAAGGATGTTTTTGCTAAGGCCAAGAAAGACTATATCGAAGTAAGTGGTGACAAATACCTAACAGAGTTCTTATTCGATAAATTACAGCTGACTAAAATTGCTTTTGCCCTAACTCTTATTGGCCTAGCAGCACTAGTTCTTTTTAAGAAGTTTGGAATCGCACTTGGTCTTTCAGCGCTAACGATTATCGTTCAAACAGTATATATCACTTTAAGAGTCTATATTTCAGGACGTGCACCAATTACAAATATGTATGAAACAGTTATCTTCTCAGGATACGGTGCTCTTCTACTTTCAATGATTATTGGACACTTTAAGAAAGAAAAGACATATCTCTACATGGGACTTGCATACAACCTATGTACGCTTATGATGATTACATTTGCGACTAATATGGTTTCGCCATCAATTAGTCCTCTTGTTCCAGTACTAAGAGATAACTTCTGGCTAAGTACTCACGTAACAACAATCATTATGTCTTACGGTGCCCTGGCGCTAAGTTGGATTCTAGCAAATACAATTCTTTTCAAAAGAGCATTTACAGACTTCAAAGTAGAAGATGAGACATACTACAATGACCTAATCTACACGACTCTAAAATACGGAATCATCATGCTTGCGGCAGGGATTATCCTTGGTGGTGTTTGGGCCGATTACTCTTGGGGAAGATTTTGGGGTTGGGACCCGAAAGAGACATGGTCACTAATTGTTCTATGTATCTATATGGCGATCCTTCACGGAAAGTACACAAATTGGATCACAAATAAAAGCTTCTCTGTTCTTGTAGCAGGGGCCTTTATGAGTGTTATGATGGCATGGTTTGGAGTTAACTACATCCTTGCAACTGGACTTCACTCATACGGATTCTCTCAAGGTGGAGCATACTTCCTAGGAACATTCTTTGCGATTCAAACGATCTTCCTAATCTTAACAGTTATAAAATCAAATCATAAAGCTGCATAAAAAAAAGGGCCTCTTAGAGGCCCTTTTTTATTACATAAATGGATTGATATATTGCGATCGTATTTCTCGAAGCATATAATCGTCATCATTCATTTCAAAGAATCCAATTAGAGCTCCCTCAGTAATTTGTTGTTGCTTGTAGTAAGACTTAATAAAGCCATCAACATTGTCCTTAATAATTGCAGGAAGTGGAACAAAGCTTAGACCTAGACTTGCTAATGTCAGAACACTTCTAAGTCTTTTCACGCGATTTGGACGATCATAAGAGTAAGCGATTGCAGGAGACTTATCAAAAGTGTGATTTCCATCAAATAGGTTAACAATCACTCTTTCACCATCAAGAGTTACCTCTTGAAAACCATAGTTGATTCTCTCACCAACCGATGAATACTTTGACTTATATGATCTAAAACGATTTGTTGCCGTTCTAAATTTTGAGTAGAAGTTAGCAGTACCGTATCTCGGCCAGTTTAGCTTAGCACTATTTGATTCCCAGAATGCAATCCAATCAATTCTTGACTCATAGATTGAAGAATAAACAAGATCCACTTCTTCTTTTGTCAGACCAAGTTCGACAGGACTTGCAAACTCAAGATAGTGCAGTAATAGGTTTTGGTGATAAAAACGTCTCGTTCTAAAAAGCTTCTCTGTTTCTGTAATAACATAGAAAGCTGTATTTAAAGCAGGAACTGTTGATAGACGCTTACGAGCTTGATTTAAGGCCCAGTTAACGACCTTATAAGTAACATTCTTACGATAGAAAAATGTTGCATTATCTGGCTTTGCAATAATCGTTGGGTCAATATAATAGAAAGTATCCTTAATCTTTGAACCAAACTCTTCAATTAAGTTATTAAACTCTTTATCAGCAAAAATAGCGTCAAAATCAACACCTTCAAATGCACGCATCGAAGTCACAACTCTTTTAACATTCTTTTGTGTCTGAAAATCATTACCTAGAAAGTTATGACCTGTTTCAAAAAGTCCTTCTACTTCAGCTTCATAATTTCCAGTAAGTCCACTTTGTGACATCAAGGCCTGTTCATTTAAGATTGAGTTTTTAATATACTCAACATAGTCCTTGAACTTGAATTTTGTACGGATTGTACGATCTCTTACAGCAATAAGTTTTCCAGAATCATCTCTTTCAAAAGAGAATCTGTTATTAAATTTCTCATTTATTCTATCTGGGTTTGCAGCAAGAACATTGCTCGACACTAATAGCATCAATGCTAGCATTAGATTTCTCATTATCTTCCTCCATGAAAATATCCTTTTATTTTAATGGCAGTTGGAAAATAAATCACAAGATGTAAGAAAAGAAGAGAATGTTTAGCAACTTAGTTGAACAAACTACTCAGACTACTGTCCTGATTTCTTAGTGATAGCAGCATCAAGATCATTTAAAAGGTCCATATTCTCAGGCGCTGTATTTTTAAGCTTTTCTTCTTTAAGGGCCTGTGCTTGTGCTTCGGCCTCAGCAGCGGCTTCCTCTTCAGATAAAGCAGCAACTCTTTGCTCTTCTAAGAATCTTTCATTGGCCTCTTTCATTACCGCGGCTTCTTTATCTCGAATCTCTTTCTTATGTTGAGTATAAATGTCATTCACAAATTGGCGAAGACGCATTTTCTCTTTTTCACCAATGGCATGAATAAGCCCCTGGTACTTATAAGTATTGCCTTCTTTTTTATAGATATTGCCTTCTTGAGGAATAATCTTTACTGCAAAATTAAAAGGATGAGTTAAGTAGTAATTCCCTAAAACAAGTTCTTCATCTAAAGAGAAGAAACAAGTCGATTCAGAAATTTCAACTAATTTGGCCCCCCTAATAATTAAAGCATGACTTAGTGGCGACTTCTTAGAGACAAAGTACTTTGGAGGGTTAAAATAGCTCTTATTAAGCTTTGCATACTTCATCGGATCTTTCTTTCTTAGAGCAGCAATTTTTGTATTTAATTCTTGTTCTTCTTTTGTAAGACGTTTCTCTTGTAATTGGTGCACCATTTGAGAAAGTACATTCATCCCTATCATTGTCGGATTCACAAGAGCGAATTGGTAATTAAACCTCTCCTGAAACTCTTTAGAAGTATATCTGTCACAATTAATAACGATAAAATAGGGACTATTATCCCCTAGCTTTTTGATATTTCTTATAGCATTCTTTAATACTTCATCCTGTTTCTGATGAAACTCTTCAATACTTTTTGCGATATTGGCCATCTGATCAACATCTTGATTCTCTTTTGCCTCATCAAGCTCGCCTTCCTCACTAATAAATTCAGGATAGCAGTAAACAACAATGTCTGGATTTAAGCGTGAAATATATGTGTAATCTTCCTCAAAGCTTTCATTAATTCTAAAAACAAAGTCATATGAATCAATGAGTTTTTCATTTGTTTTAAAATAATGCATTTGAGGATCAACCATAAATAGCTTAGTGAGCTTTTGTGATCCATAAGAAGAGTTATCATTAACCCAGCTCTTTAAGGTCTTTCCAATCTTAAGCTTTCTATTTAACTCATTCTCGTTTAAGTCTTCTACATTTAGGCTAAAGCTTCCATCCTCGCGCTTTGCTGGATCAACAAAGAGATACTCTAACTCTGACCAACCATTAGCGCCATAGTAGATATTATCAAGGCCATGCTTACGAGCGATAAAGTAATTTGTGTCCATTTGCTTCTTATCAAGCGCATGCTCGACTTCAACAAGCCTACCTTCTTCAAGCTTATTATTACACTCGATATGCATTGTGCTCAAACCGTAGAAGCCTACACGTGCAATTTCTTTAAGCTTAATAGCGGCCTCTAATTTTGCAAGAGCAAACTCTGCGGAAACAGCATCTGCAGGAAAGCGCTGTTTATAGGGATGATAAACGACATCGTGAATCTCAATACCTTTAACAAAAACAAAGTCGAAATGAATTGAGATAAGTTTCTTTACATCATCTAGGTTATTTACAATTGCAACTATTGGAGTATTTCTAAAGAAGTGTATTCTTTTTAAAATCATTCCTAAGTTATGGCCATGAGCCTCATCTTCTTTAATGTCGATATAGATAATCGAAGGGGCCAATTCAAAGAGGTCAAAAATACATTCATTGATATTATTTGCATGATAAGAAATCTGATGAAAACTTTTTTCTTCAGCTGGATATGTTTTGATATACACTTTTTGTAGGTCATCCCAATAACCAAGGTCCTTACCGAGATAAGCAATCTTCTTTGACACAATTTGTCTCCATTCAATTAATCTTATCTACATAATATCATGATTTAAAAAAGGAATACACAACATATTGGTTTTACAAGGCTTTTAAGTTTGACACAAAAACTAAACATCAAAGTCATCATAATATTGACCATGATATTCGTCATTTTCTTTGGTAAAGAATCTTCTGACAAAATATTGACCAACTCTGATAGTAGAAATGAATCCAAAGTTTTCAAGTTTAAGAATTGATTGGTGAATTTCTTCGAGTGAAATTTGAAGCTTTTCAACAATTTCAGACATCGACATTAATTGAGAGATACCATGTTCACGATATGGATTGGCCTTCGACCAAACACGACGATAAAGGTACATTAGAATAACAATCTCAACTCTTGTTAAGCGATAATTAACAAGAATCTCATCAAAGAATATATCAGGGATATCTGAGAACGTAGGAGCAGGAAAAGAGTTCGCATCGATCTTACTTGAATCAACTTCTCTCTTTTTATGAGTTGCAATTATTGAATGTATGTCAACCATAATTCCTCCAAGAAGGATTTTCCTTCTTACATTATGGCATGGAATTTGGGTAGAAATCTAGTGCGTTATTTATTTAGGAGTTTTTTGCCTAGCTCACTTTCTGCCAAGGCCTTTATCGCCTTATTTCTAGAGTCTTTTGAACGGTGCTTACCTAATTCATTTTTTATCTTTGTGAACAAGTCATAGTTTTTAAGTCGACTATCATCCTCTAAGCGGACAATGGCATTGATTAATTCAATTCGTAAATCGATACAATCATTTTTTAGAAGAGCATTTCTAGTATTTATAAAATTTAGAATTTTCTTATATTGATTTTTCTTAATTGCAAAAAATGAATAGAGTTCTTCACTGAAACCAGCATTATTATAGAGAACAACTTCTTCAATCGAATTCATATCACCAATAAGATAATACTCATCGAGAAGTATAATTTCGCTTAAGGCCTGAGGTAACTTAATATGATGGCGTTTAATAAGCGAGACAAGGGTTTCTACAAATAACTGACAGTCCTTACATTTTGAAGATTCATACTTTAGGTAATGAAGAGAGATTTTTCGTAAATCAAACTTTGCATAGTTTTCGTCTTCTACTATTGCAAAGCCCGTATTAATACTAAAACGAATCGTTCTAAGAAGTCTTACAGGATCGTTAAAGAAGTCCGCATTAATATAATTAATTTTCTTATTTTCTATATCTTTTAGGCCGCCAAAAGGATCAATAATATCAACTTTAATCTTATCATCGACAACACTAAACTGCGCACCAATAGCATTAATTCTTATATCTCTTCGCTTGAATGATTGCTCGTAAGATAGGCTACTTGAAAATTTGGGTGTAAAATTCTTATGACCAATATCATCATTAAACTCTTCAAGACGTGCTGAAGAAAACTCAATCTCGGCCTCTCCAAGATTAATACGAAACACTCCCATCCCAATATACTTGGCCTCGGGGAAATTCTCTGCAAGATAATCAATCCACGCCTCGCCTTCAATTTCTTGAAGATGTCTGATCTCAAAGTCAAAGTCTGTTGATTTTTTTCCTAGATACCAATCTCTAACATTGCCTCCAACAAGACAAAGCCTAAAACCTTCTTCCCAACTCTTTCTAATGAATAGCTGTATTGAGTTTGGAATATTTGAAAGGTCATATTTCTTCATCATGGGAGTTAAAGAAATGGATTGGCCTCTTTAGTAAGCATTTCAATTGTCTTTCTAATACGCACTAGCTCTGTCGACTCCTTATGGTAGACAATGTAGAAACGGTCATTAGAAACCTCAAATGCTTTTCCTAGAGTTTCGATCTCATCACTATAGTACCAGCGCTTTAGAACGTGATTTGGAACAACTGCGATTCCAAGTCCACTCTTTACGGCCTGTAACATATTTCCGTGAGAGTTTATTGAATAGCGAACATTTACTTTCTTAGGTTTCTTACCATACTTTGCCACACACCAGTTGTAGTAAAGACGATCACCTTGCTCAAAAAGCACAGTAGGCATCTTAGTTAGCTCATCTAAAGAAGTTTGTTCTGTAATATTAAAAGGGTTGCCCTTAGGATAAACAAGAGTTACCGCCTCTTCACTTAGAAGAAGCTTTTCACCGGCCTTAGGTAGCGCTCCTTCAGGAAGCACTAGAAAGTCGATTTTATTCTCTTCAAAGCTTTTAATTAAATCTTCTTGAAAGCCTAGAGAGATATGAATTGATAAGTCTTTTTCATTCTCAGCAAAAGTTAAAAGCTCGTTAGCAAGCCAAGACTTTCCAACACCAGTAAGAGTACCGATGCGTATCTTTCCCTTCATTTCATCTTTATTATCTTTAATTTGGACAAGAGTTTCATCCATATCGTTAAGAAAGTTCGTTGCAAGCTCATAGAGCTTTTCACCTTCTTGAGTTAGAACAACCTTCTTACCAGTTCTCTTAAAGGCCTTAACACCTATTTTAGTCTCTAAATTCTTAACTGATTGAGAGATAGCAGATTGAGTTACATTTAGGTCCTCAGCTGCACGAGAGAAGCTTTCTGCACGGGCCACGGCCACGAGTGTTTGTAATTGGCTTGTTTCTAACATAATTTTAACCTTATCTTAAGTATAAGTTATACCTTATACCAAAAGTAAACATTTGTAAATAACAACTCTGTCAAATAATTGTAAATTAGAAGAAAAACGTTACTCCAAAGGAATGGTTTGTAATAACAGGAGTAAGCAGATTCATGAAAGATATTTGAAAGTCCTTATCTTTGTAAAGGCTAAAATTTACTTCAGCGCCAATAATTGGAACAAAGTAGAAGTCACCAATATTGGCAAAGTACGCCCCTTCACTGAAGTCAAAACCATTCTCATCAAAATGATAGAAGCCTGCTGTACCATTAATCTCAACATACTTATTACGATAAAAATTATAACTTTGGGTGACACCCCAAATAGGCTCACAGTACGAATTCTCCCCTACAAGTAGTCCAGTGGACCAGTCGTAAGCATAGTTGAATCGTACTGAGTGCAATTCATTATAAATAACTCCGCTTCCCTCTGATAGCTCATTACAAAGTGGCCTTGCATTAGGGCCAGTTGGCTTTTGAATATGCGGTGTAATCCCTCCATAGATATATGTAAGGTTTATTGCCTGAGCGTTTGTGGCCATCAAGAATAGTGCGATTATAAGTTTCTTCACATGAATATATAATGCAATGATAGTGCCAATCTTTTTAAGGGGGTTCAAAGACTTAGGCCGTCTAAAAAGTGAACAAATTTATTAAATCAGTTTAAACTCTAGTCACTTTTAAAACGGCCGATTAAGAATGCTCTTACTTTTTAGAAATTTCAATCGTAGCAGTTGTAAGCGTTCTCTTAAGTTTCCTCGTATCTTCTAGAGTCAGACGAAGAGTTTCTCCACGCTCAACCATTTCAAGTTGTGCTGGATTTAGAGCATAAGTTCCAAAGACAGAATCTTTCGTGAAACGCTCCTTACCAAGCTCTAGACGAATAACACGATTTCCATATCCCTTATCTATTTCGATATTATTAAGCTCACGTCCTTCTAAAGTGATCTCATCACCTGTTACAAGCTCTTCACTCACTTCACCACGCTCAGTAATAAAGTCAGGTAACATATAGACAATACTCTCATTCCCAATATGTTCAGCACTATAAGCATCAACGGCCACTCGAACATAGAAATCATCAGGAATTGCCCCATCGACACCAGTGATATCGATAACGCGTATACTTAGTGATTCATCATCTCTTACGCCAAAGTTACTAACTCCTTGAGAAACCTTAGCATTTGCATGACTTCCTTCAATAACGAGTGATCTCTTTGCATTGTCATCAAATTGATTGACGGCCTCGATATTCCTAACTTCTCCACTAAGTGCAAATGTGTTTAATGAAGTAAGAAGTATAAGGGCTGATGCTAATTTCATATAAATATTCTCGTTAGTTTTTTTATTCACAATAACAAATACTGAATGCTCAATTTAAAATTTTGAAAATTAGATAGAGCTGTCTTAAAAATACACACCAAAGAATTTTCTACATCCAATAAAGAAATAGAACTAATCCATTGTATATTTATCAAATGATCAAACTTCAAAAACTATTCATCACTACACTGACACTTCTATCCACAACAATATATGCGAATGACTGCCAAGATATTCGACTCGATCAGGGCGAGAATGCGCCATTTAAGAATTTGCCTATTCATGATCAAATGTATGGAAAGAAAAAAGATTCTCAAATGTGCTATGCCTTTGCAGGCTCACAATTTATCGATGCTGTGATTCAAAATGATTTAAAAGCAAAGGGACACATTACATCTGCAATAACAACGGCCCTACAAACAAAGCTATCTCCGACGCGAGCAAATGGCAGTAAAGTCAACTTACTCTCCAATATATCGAGGGGCGCTGGCCGCTCTGGACTAGGAGTAGGTCAAATCAATATACTCTTTAAGCAGTTAAAGCAGGGCTTTAGTTGTGATCAAAACTTTCTGACTTCAATTGGAATTAAGGACCCTAATACTTTCTGGGAACCATTCGTTTACGAGTTCTATTCAAATAAGTCACTAGAAGAAAAAGTAAAAACGCTAAAAGAAGAACTAAGACTTCGTGGTGTAAAAGAAGGTTTTTTCAATATTGTCGACGATGAAGTTTTGGCCATTGCAGTTTCAAAAAAGGGCTTCTATTTAAGAGAGCAGGCCATTTTTGAGAAGGTTTGCGAGAATAATAAAATTGAACTCAACCTTCCAGAACTTGAGTACCATGACTACTCTCCTAGTGATATTGGATATAATGAAACAGATGAAGAGTTCAAACAACGTTTTCAAGTTGATGCAGTAAACCCACATATTATCCAAAATATAAGCGCAAGTCTTGAATCAGGAAATAACCTACCGGTTATCGTCGATATCTGCGCCGAAGTCTTAACAGAAAAAGAAAAGAGCTTTAAGCGCTCACTACCTGCCATGAACGGTAGCTGTAGTAACCACTCTGTCCTTGTGATTGGCCAAAGAAAGGCCAAGGACAACTCATGCCAATACCTAGTTAGAAATAGCTGGGGTGATTATCGTAAATATGATCAGGCCTGGGAGGTTGATGAAAAAGGGCAAATCTGGGTTGATGCAAAAACTCTTTCGAGTAGTGTTCTAAAAGTTATTCACGCACGTTAATATTTAAATAATTCAATATGCCTTTGGGCCATGCTCTTTGCAGAAGCTTTCCCATTGCTCCAGAACAAAGAACGGCCGGTATAAACCGGCCGTCTTTATTGTAAATCTGAATTTCAAGCTCTGGGAGCAGATTAAAAATTTAATATGCCTTTGGGCATATTAATTTTTAATCTTCATTAGCAAGTTTTTCTTTACGTTCTTTCATAACTGTCTCTTGAATATTTGAAGGACAGTCAACGTATCTTGCAAATTCCATCGTGTATGATGCTTTACCTTGAGACATAGATCTTAGGTCATTTGAGTAACCAAACATTTCTGAAAGTGGTACTTCAGCATTGATGATAACTTCTCCACCTGGATCAGTTTCTGAACCTTGGATCATCCCTCTTCTTGAAGAAAGGTCACCAATTACAGAACCTTGGAATTCATCTGGAGTTGTAACTTCAACTTTCATAACTGGTTCCATAAGAACTGGTTGTGCTTTGTTGATAGCTTGTCTCATCGCTTGTCTTGCAGCAATACGGAATGCCATATCTGAAGAGTCAACGTCGTGTGACTTACCGTCTCTTAAGAATACTTCACAGTTAATAACTGGGAATGCAGCAAGAGGACCTTTATCCATAACGTCTTGGAAACCTTTTTCACAGGCACCGATGAATTCGTTAGGAATCGAACCACCTTTAATTTCGTTATTGAATTTAAATACTTGATCTTCTTTATCCTTATCTTCTTCAGCAAGAGGCTTAAGTAGACCAACAACCTGACCAAATTGACCAGAACCACCAGTTTGCTTCTTGTGAGTGTAGTCAAAAGTAGCTTCAGTTCTGATTGTTTCACGGTAGTTAACCTGTGGAGCACCAACTTGTACTTCTGCACCGAATTCACGCTTTAGTCTTTCTACGTAAATTTCAAGGTGTAGCTCACCCATACCAGCGATACGTGTTTCACCTGATTCTTCATCAGTGTAAACGTGGAATGTCGGGTCTTCTTTAATGAATTTAGCAAGACCTTTAGACATCTTCGCTTGCTCGTTCTTATCCTTACAAGAAATCGAAAGCTCGATAACTGGGATTGGAACGTGGATACCTTCAAGAGAAAGGTTTAAGTTATCGTCGTTACCTACGAATGTATCCCCTGATGCACAGTCGATACCTACGATAGCAATGATATCACCAGCGTGAGCTGTATCGATATTCTCTCTATCGTTAGAGTTCATACGAACCATACGTCCGATACGTACTTTCTTACCAGTTCTTGTATTATAAACAGTATCACCTTTATTTAGTGTACCTCTATAGATTCTTGTATAAGTCAGCTGACCAAATTGCTCATCAGTGATCTTGAATGCCATCGCAAGTAGATCTTCTGCTGGATCTGGATTGATTGTAACAGTTTCATCTGTATCTGAATCAACAGCAGTTGGTAGAGCACAAGTAAGTGGTGAAGGAAGGTATCTTGCAACAGCTTCAAGAAGTGCTTGAACACCTTTGTTCTTGAATGCAGACCCCATGTAAACTGGAGTAAGTTGAAGAGATTGAACACCTTTCTTGATACACATGTGAAGTTGTTCTTCAGTTGGCTCATTACCTTCTAGGTAAGCTTCCATAACTTCATCATCGTACTCAGCTACAGCGTCAACCATTTCAGCTCTTAGTTCTTCCATTTGTTCTACTAGATCAGCAGGACATTCTTCGATTCTTACGTTTTCACCGTTATCACCATCAAAGTACATTGCTTGCTTAGTAACTAAGTCAACAACACCTGTGAACTGATCTTCTGCACCAATAGGGATTTGCATAAGAACAGCATTGTGGTTTAGTTTTTCTTTAAGTGCGTCACGTCCATTAAATGGGTTTGCTCCCATACGGTCCATCTTGTTTAAGAAAGCCATTCTTGGAACGTTATATCTTTTCATCTGTCTGTCTACAGTGATTGACTGAGACTGAACACCAGATACTGAACAAAGAACTAGGATTGCACCATCTAGTACACGTAGTGATCTTTCAACCTCAACAGTGAAGTCAACGTGACCCGGAGTATCGATTAGGTTTACACGAGTATCTTTTTCAATACCGTCAGCAAAAGTTGTCCCTTTACCTGTAATACCTTTCCAGTGTGCTGTCGTTGCAGCAGATGTAATTGTAATCCCTTTTTCCTTCTCTAGCTCCATGTGGTCCATAGTTGCACCAGCACCACCACCACGAACATCTTCGATCTTGTGGATCATGTCACAATAAAAAAGGATACGCTCTGAAAGAGTAGTCTTACCAGAGTCGATGTGCGCCGAAATACCGATGTTTCTCGTTTTCGCCATCAGCTTGTTGTTAATCATTCTTAACTCCGTTTTGAGGTTGTTAATATTTAATTGAGTCCAAATAAAAATGGGTGACCAAATTTATATAGTATCGTTCATAAGTTATAATAATCAGTGTTGCATATTAGTGAAAAAAGCCATTCAAGTCAACGAGTTATAAGGCTTTTTTGAGCTTAAAATAAAGAATATTTAAGTATTTATTTTTGACAAACGTGTTGACAAAAAATGACCTAATTCTTAAAAAATCTTTCGCACAAAATTAAAAGGAATAAACTGAATGTCTTCTCAACTTAGTAAACAAGACCTATACGAGTCTGTTAAAACCCTTGTCGAAAGCGACGCGTCACGAATCCACCTTGGTCAACATAAATTATATACGCTCTTTAGTGTGGCGTTCCAATATATGCTATTTAGATCAACAAAAGAGGCCGGTGCTTATATTATCCGAGTCCAAGACGCAAAACTTGCTCAAAAGCTTGCTCGTAAGTCAAAAGATGAATCAACGCGTAAGTTCCTTACACAACTGCAAATTCCAAGAAAAATTAAATATGGAAAATCAACTTTCTATTTAGACTTCTTTAATATTGCCAGCTGGAATATCACAAGAGATTTAAACCCGGCCAATATCAAGGGTTCTCTTATTGTACGTGATACAAGTGAAGAGTCTCCAGTTAAGCAAATCATGGCCCTACAAGCAGAAGCTGCTATGAATGAAGCAATTCTTGAAGGTCA
Source organism: Halobacteriovorax sp. CON-3 (assembly GCF_043196995.1). Taxonomy (NCBI): domain Bacteria; kingdom Pseudomonadati; phylum Bdellovibrionota; class Bacteriovoracia; order Bacteriovoracales; family Halobacteriovoraceae; genus Halobacteriovorax; species Halobacteriovorax sp. CON-3. The sequence goes on along the minus strand of NZ_JBEBNA010000001.1, from coordinate 150,139 downwards.
CGAAGATGCTAAGATTGATATCCCTGAGCTTCCAGAGGATTTCTATTTCACTAACCTTGTTGAAGCTGCACCAAAGAATATCTTAATTGCCTTTGATGAAGTCATGGAAGAAGGTCTATTAAGCGAATACAACTTTGAAGCAATCAACTTCCCTTTCATTAAAAAAGAAGTTCAAAAAACAATCTCTGGTGTCACAATCTCGAAAGATCTTGATTGGGACGCTATTGATGAATAGGCGCGGCATTGATTGCCCAAAGGCAATCTATTGGACGCGCCGATAGCGCACGTCGCCTGAAATGAAATATATCTTCAACAAGCCGGGTTCATGCCCGGCTTTGTTGCTTAAGCGCTGACGAATGGGAAAGTTGTCGCAAAAAAAAACGATATTTTCACGAAGTGAAAATGAGTAAAAGACCTTTCTCATATAACCGAATCACGCGAGCTTCGCTCTTTGATTCTTGAATCACATTCATCTGTACTTCAAAACTGCCCTTTGGGGCACTTTTGCCGCACGATGTGTTGTCTCAGCGCTGACGAATGGGAAAGTTGTCGCAAAAAAAAACGATATTTTCACGAAGTGAAAATGAGTAAAAGACCTTTCTCA
>NZ_JBEBNA010000001.1:0-149437 GCF_043196995.1 Halobacteriovorax sp. CON-3 | reverse complement strand
AGCTTCGCTCTTTGATTCTTGAATCACATTCATCTGTACTTCAAAACTGCCCTTTGGGGCACTTTTGCCGCACGATGTTCACGAAGTGAAAAATAAGCAACAATTCATAAAACAAACTAATAAAACAGCAATAATCTAATTCAACCCACTAGCATTCGGATTAAAATATTGATCCACACTAAAGTCATAAGGACGCACTACTGACATCCCATCAAGTAGGCCAACGATATATCGAGCATATCCCTGTGCTGCATTCCCACCTGAAATTTCTGCCATAATATCGGCCAAATCTACCTGTGTGAGAACTTGTGTACCGGCCAGCGTTCCGTCTGACTGCAACACCGTTAACATCATTGCAGCATCATTTACCAAATAGACAAAGGTTCCTGGTGTAGTCGATCGGTACGCACTATAAGATGTATAGAGATTTATTTGAGTAATAGTTGGATCAGTACTAAATGGATAGATTATATTATCAATTTCTGTAACCACTGAGTCCTTGATTTTAACAAACATATGTTTATCACCATCAACAGTATGATCATACTTAAGATAACTTATTGCCCCGTTACTATTATCATAATTAATTTGACTCGTTCTAAGAATCTCTACAGGAACAGACATTTCATGAATTTGGGTCGGTGCCTGTGATGATATCGCTCCAGTCGTTTCATAAATATAGGCCGTATAGTCAGTCGCTGCAGTAGGGTCTACATCAACAACATCAGCAAAGTAGATTTTTCCCCCATCCTCACCTAGAAATTCAGCCGATCTCGTATAAAGCCTAGACTCTGCAACTTGAGTATCTGTATTGATGCAAGTGAGATACTTAGTTATAGAAACAGACAGCTTAAAGCAGAAATAGGAATCATTAGAAACGACCTGATTTTCACTAAAGGTTGCAGAAGTCATTGAAGGCGGAAGAGATGTAACTTCTGAAATAATTTCATCTGCCCCCATTTGATAAATTGTCTGATTTGTTTGTGAAAAGATATAGAGATTATTATTAGCAACGCTAAACCTACGAGGATCAAGTCCAGAAGCTCCAGCAATATAATCATCAACCATTTTTGTTCCACTAATTGTTCCATCTGTAACCCATAACTCAGGCCCATTGACAGCGTCGCCACCTTTAAAATACATCTTGTCATTAAAGAGCACATTTCGTTCCCTGATATTTAAAGTACTATAGTAAGTATTTGAAACAGTTTTTAGCATCTTAGTTCCAGCAACTGTCGTATCAGTCACCCAAAGATCATAAGTTGTGGCAGCAGACTTGATGATAAAAAAGAGCTGATTCCCAACTCGATTGACGAAGATTGGGTCTGATTGTCCATCATCATCAAAACGAGGAATTGTTGCCAGAACATTAAAGTTATTATTCTTATCAATTAGAATGATGTCGTAATTAGGATCATTAAAACCTGCTACAATCATTCCATTAGAAAATGTGTAGTGATTTCCTACTGAGTCAGCTGCCTGCGTGTCTGGATTAGTCATCTTTGAATAGGCAAAGCTAGCATTAGGGACTTGAACCGTGTCAGCAGCTAGTCCGTAGCTTAGATAAACTTCATTACCAGATCCAGTATCGTTAATCATTAAGAATGAAAAATCTGATGTTGTAATAACCTTTCCAACTCCATCACCTGAAGGGGGAGATACATCATCATCAAAATTAAAATCGACTTGAGAAACACATGAAGTTAAAAGAAGGACAGACAAAATAAAATTTAGATATTTAATAGATACCTCTACAGATGAACATGTTACTTCTTTATCGAACTAAAATAAAAACTCTTGAAGAAAATATAAACTTTTTTCGTTACGACTTTTTCAGGAAACATTATTTATTTCCATCGTTTATGTACTATTAGATGGTTGAGACACAATTCTATACTTTAGCTGAAGAGAGTTATTAACGTTTCTTTTAGGTTGGCAACCGAATCACGCGAGCTACGCTCTTTGATTCTTGAGTCACATACATCAGTGAGTCAAAACTGCCCGTTGGGGCACTTTTGCCACACGATGCTGCAGATGACGCTAACAAAAAACTAACTTGAATAATCACTGAAACTCGTCATAATGAATTCATGGAATTTAGTATCATGGTCTCTTTCTTTGTTGCATTATTATCAGTCGTAAACCCAATTGGGGCACTTCCAATGTTTATGGGGCTTACAAAGAACCTTTCAAAAACTCAGAGAAGAAGCATGGTACGAGTCTGCTCAATTGCAGTATTTGTAACTTTAATTATCTCCCTTTTTCTTGGAAAAAAAATCTTGGGCTTTTTTGGGATTTCAATTGGTGCCTTCACAGTCGGTGGAGGAATTCTGATTTTCTCAATGGCAACTTCCATGATCAATGCCAAGGATGTTGAATCTAAACTGACTCAGGAAGAGATGGATGATGACTCTATTAGAGAGGTTGGAATTGTACCACTCGCTATTCCTCTACTTGCTGGACCTGGAGCTATTTCCACGACAATTATTTACGCACAAAACCTGTCCTCACCAATTGACTGGGCCCTAAGTATTCCAATCATTTTCTTAGCTGTACTTTGTATCTATATCGCTCTTATTAATGCAAATCGTATTAGTGAAAAAGTTGGCCAATTGGGAGTTAATGTCACAACACGAGTTATGGGACTTTTCCTCCTAGCAATGTCAGTAGAGATGATAACAAATGGACTTGCTTCGATCCTACCAATTCTAAAGGCCAAGCTTTAGAGCATAACTCACTGCATACGCCTTTCTTGACCGAAGATTTTATATTCTTTAGAATTAAGCTTCATGTTTATAATTAAGAGCTTACTTACTATATTTATCACACTCTCCCTTGCTCATGCGACTAACCATCAAGCAATTGAAGCGAAGTGGTTATCCCTTTCAAAAGAATTTAACTTAGACCCAAATAAGCACGGCTTCTGCTATATTTATCAAGGTCAAGTATATGGCAAGAATGCACACTTAAAGGGCCGCCTAGCATCGACAAGTAAACCCATTACCTCACTTATGGCAATCGAAACATTAGGCCCAAATTTTCAATATGAAACAAGAGTCTACTCGAATGGAGACAGCATTCACCTAGAGGGATCAAATGATGGGATGTTTAGTGAAGAGAAAATCTTTTATTTAATTGCAGCACTGAATGCAAATGGAATCACAAAACTCAATACCATTAGCTTTGATGACAACACTCCTATTTTTGCTATCGCCCTAAGGCCATATATGAGTATGAGTGAAGCCTGGTATTCAAAAGAATATAATATTGAGCAACTGCAAGAGTACTTTAACCTGAGTCGTAATAAGAAAATTCAAATAAGACTAAAAGAGTTCTTACAAAAAACGGGAGAAGACAGGCTTAAGGAATTGGGCCTTCCGTTAAAGGCTTCAGCTTATCAGATGAAAGTAAATAAGGTTGTCTTTGCTGAATCAAATCCTCTTAAGGAAATTAAATCAACTTACTTAATTAAGTCTCCAGGCCTGCTTACTTATTTAAAGTTTCAAAACTCTGTCTCACATAATTGGCTATCAGATATTACTTATAAGAGCTATGGTGCACAGAAATACTCTAGCTGGTTCTTACAAAACCTAGTCGAAGAAAAACTTGGAAACGACTACTATCAAAAGAGAATTGGATTTAATGAAAATGATGCAAATATAAAACTATATACGGGCTCAGGACTTGATTCTAAAATTGATGGCAAAAGAGTTGATAACTACGCCACCTGTGCCATTGTCTTAAGTTCATATATCGCGCTTGAAAACAGCTTACACCAGACAGGCAATTCAATTGAACATATTCTTCCTATTGCAGGTGTTGATATTGGAACACTTTCAAAGAGACTAAATTCACAAAGAAACCTTGGTTCCATTTTTGCGAAAACAGGAACCCTCATGAACACAAAGTCATTAGCAGGTAAAATTTCAACACAACAAGGCCCAGTCTTCTTTGGCCACTTTCATCATGTATTCAAAGCAAATGGACGAGATCAATATAATGCTAAGATTGTTCAAGACCTTATGACAGAGTTTATGATTGAGGAATTTGGTGGCGCAAAGAAAATAAAGAATTATATGAAACCAAGACCTTTCATCCCACTAGAAGGCACGGTAGAAGAAATCTAAATGAATAAGACAGTAATCCCAATCGTTATCTTACTTATTGGACTTGCCACTTATATTTCTAACGAAAGTACAAAGTCCGTTCAAGAAAAGTTTCAAGAACCAACTCCTATTACTGCAATTGAATCTTCAGTTGTAAAAAAGCAAGCGGCATTAAAAAGGCCTTCAAAAATAATCTCTAAAAAAGATGAGGCCAATCATAAGCTCCTAGGAGCAATGGCCGACGAACGTGAAGACTTAATAATTCAAGCTTTAAATAGTGGTGCAAATCCTAATCTCATCTTTAACAACAGACAATTCACCATGGCCATGGACAAGAGCTTAAATTGCAATCCAAACGTTTTAAAAGCTCTAATTAAAGCAGGTGCCGATCTTAAACTAAAAGATACGCATGGAAAAAGCGCAATGGATTATGCAAGAAGAAATGGTAGCGCTGAGTGTATAAAAATCTTAAGTGATGCTGGTGTGAACTAAAAAGAAAATTGGGCCTTGGTTTTTACTTTAAGAAGAAAAGATAGGATTTTAGAACAAGAGAAAAAAACAGATTCCTGTTTTTCAGCATGGCCGGTAGAAGTGATATTGGGACTCTTATTAAAGAACCAAGGCCGTCCAACCATTGATACTATTAATAAAGCAATGAGCGTGCCAAGTTTTCTACTCACCAAAGCAACAGCCTTCCTAATAATATCAACAACTTAATAATGGAGCAAAAAGGTCACTGAGGTCAAAATGAACTCGTTTGGCAAATCGCAGAAAAGGTTCAAAATGCACACCGCGCCGCATCGTTCGTATATCTTGTGAGTACTTATGATAAGAATTTAGATAGAACAGGATTTAATTTTGAAATGATTGTCTCAGCTTCTTGCGAGAATGGAGAAAGAGAGAATCGAATAACGTTAGTAGCGGCCTCATCACTTAGGTCGTAGGCCTTTGCAATACGTGAAGGCTTGATAATACCAGACGCACAAGCTGAGCCACTAGAAGCACAAATTCCGGCCATATCTAATGCCATCATAACAGTGTTGATATTCTTATTATGTACACTGAAGAAAATTGTAGTGGCATTTCTTTTTTTTGCCTTAGCACCAATTAAAGTTATATTTGATCCAAAGTTTTCAACTAACCATTTTTCAATCTCATCTTTTACACCTTGAGTTCTTTCAATATTTGAATGTGAAAGATTGTAGTCGAGTGCAAGATTAATTGTATAAACACTAAAGGCATTCTCAGTTCCTGAGCGCATTGCCTTTTGTTGGCCACCACCACGAATTAATGGAGTCCAACTCGCCTCTTTTGAAACAAGAGTAAAGCCGACACCTTTTAGTGCGCCAAATTTGTGACCAGAGAAAGTATAGTAGTCAAGGCCAAGAGTTAGCTGATCCCAGTCCTTGATCTTTCCAACAACTTGTACACAATCAACATGAACACAAGCGCCAGTTTCTTCTTTGACTTTTAAAACCTCATCAAGATCCCACACGACACCATTCTCATTATTCACATAAGTGAAGTTAATGAGTTTCTCACCTTCACACTTGTTTAAAGCTTGAATGACTTCTTGTGTATCAAAATCACCACTATGTGTTTTTAACACGTGAAAGGTACCACCAAGAAGCTCTACATGCTCTTTCTGATTAACCATGCTCGAGTGATCGACATCAAAGCAGAAGACATGAAAACTACTTTTAGCTTTTAGAGCATTGAAGCAGAAGCCTTTTACAACACTATTAATGGCCTCTGTAGCACCTGAGTGAAAGAAGACATCATACTTAGTCGCATTGAAAGTATCTTGAATCTTTTTAATGGTTTGATTGATAAGAGATTTTGATTTTTTTCCCACCTGGTGAATCGAAGCTGGATTACCAAAGTAGACGGCCCCCTCGCAAAGCCAGTCTTGGACTGGTTTAACTAAGGGGGCCGTAGCATTATAATCTAAGTAGAGATAATTATTGATTAATTTCACCTAAACCTGATCTAATTCCTGAAGCGTACTCGCTAAATGCACTTTCAGTTGAAGTGTTCTGAGTAGCAGCTTCTACAGTTTGAGTAGTTTGCTCATTAGAAGTTTCTTCACCTCTAACTTCTGACTCAACCTCACCTGATTTTCTTACAAGGTCACCTAAAGAAGTTGTCGTTAGGTATTCGCTCATAATGAAACCAAGGTTTTGAAAGTAGTTCTTAGACAGGTGGAATTCAACAGTGCTTGCTTGCTCTGCTTCTGTTCCAAGAATGTCTTTTGCTGGATTGATATTCTCTCCAACACATTCAAGAACGTCTTTAATTGTGATTTCTTCCATTGAACGAGCAAGAACATAACCACCACCTGGTCCTCTTACTGACTTAACTGCTTGGCCATTTCTTAGCTTTCTGAAAAGTTGCTCAAGGTAGTGAAGTGAAATGTTTTGTCTTTCTGAAATTTCCTGAAGTCTTACAGGGTTTCCGTTGCTGTGAGTAGTTAGGTCAAGCATTGCTCTAACTGCGTAGCGTCCTTTCGAAGTGAGTCTCATTGGTCTTCCTCCATAAATCCAAATGTTAAATAAAAAAATAGTTTTAAAACTTTAAGCAATTAAATTGTGTGCTAATTAAGGACTCGCATTCCGTGCTATCCTTTCAAGTGAAAGATTTATTCCGTTAAAATCTTTCTCCTAAATATTATGTCAGCCCACAAGTCTTAAAGTCAACTTGATTTAATCAATTATTATAAAAAAATATTTTTTCTTTACTACAGCTCATAGAACACGACAAAAAGTCAATAATATCTGTATGTTAGAAAATATTTAGAAGAGGATGACAAGATATGCCAAACAGACTTAATCGGTTATTTCTGCCCACTTGTTAGAAGATGTTAAAAAATAATTTTCTTTAAAAAATAGTTTCGAGAGGCACTCTCTTCATCTTCTTTTTTGTCGTTGGTTTCAATGCTTAATTGAAAATAATTGAAATCATCAGATAGCTCGCGGTAAATATCTCTGATGTAATCCTTACCCCATTCAACAAGAAAGTATTTTTTCTCATCTAAGTACATTGCTAACTCGAGATGGATAATTTCTTCAGCTGAATCAAGACGGTAAAAGTCAGCATGGACAATATCGCCACAGTCGTTGATAAGGGAATATGTTGGAGAACCTGACTTGTCTTCACCCAGGAAGACATTAGTGAATGTCGTCTTACCAGCACCAACAGGGCCATCAAGAATAACAACTGATGGCTCACTTAATGATTCTTTTAACTCGACAATAATATTTGAAATATCACTTTGGTAAACTTTTTTCCAATGCCTAACATCTTGATAGTCAAACAACAGGTGCTCCTTAGAATTAATTGCTTAGATATTTATTTTCCACGATAAAGATCAATACGCAATCAAAGGCAAACCATACCTTACTTAACTGGATGGTTTCTAAATAAATTTAACATATCCTTAGTAACATTTGAGATTCCACTAAATACGGCCTGAGACACAATCCAGTGTCCAATATTGTATTCAGCAAATAAACCTTGCTCTAAAAGAGGTCTAACACTCTCCATTGTTAGGCCATGGCCCGCATGAAATGCAACACCAGAACCTTCAAGAGACTTGAAACAATCGACATAGCTATTTAGGTGTGGATTAAGATCACCTTCTTTAAGAAAGTCGATAGCATAAGCACCAGTATGGATCTCAACAGCATCGGCCTTAAGTTCGATGGCCTTCTTCATCACCTCAGTCGAAGCTTCAACAAAGAGTGAAATCTTTGTTTTTGGAGAATGTTCTCTAAGATATGACATTGTTTGAGAAACTTTGTCATAATTCGCAGAAGATAGATCTAGGCCACCCTCAGTTGTCTTCTCTTCCCTCTTTTCAGGAACAAGACAAATCCAATCAGGTTTAAAGTCTGCTGCAATTTCAACAATCTCTTTAGCACAGCCGATTTCAAGATTGAGTGGTTTCTCAAAACGCTTTGTTACGGCCATAACACTTGTTAAGTCAGTGTCTTGAATATGTCTTCTATCTTCACGTAAGTGAATTGTAATTTGATCAGCACCGGCCATTAAAACATCTTGGGCGGCATTTGCAACACTTGGGTAGCCTTCATCTCTTTGTTGTCTAAGAGTTGCTACGTGGTCAATATTTACACCAAGTCTTGGAATCATTTTATCAGTCATTATGCAATTTCCTTTTTAAGAGCGCTTACAAGACGATCACAAACAGCATTGATTTTGTCTTCACAACGTCCTTCAACCATAACACGTGCTAGAGGCTCAGTTCCTGAGTATCGGAAAATCACGCGTCCTTCTTCACCTAATTCTTCTTCACAGGCCTTAAGCTCTGCTGCAAAAGTAGGCATCTCTTCAACCTTCTTCTTCTGAGAAACAGAAACATTCTTTAAAACTTGTGGGTATAGTTCAACTTCTTGAGATAACTCATTAATCGACTTCTTAAAGAAGTAAGTCGCCTCAATTGACTTAAGGGCCGCTAGAGTTCCATCTCCTGTTGTGGCATGCTCTAGGAAGATAATATGACCAGAAGGTTCTCCACCAAGAAGGGCATTCTCACTTCTCATATATTCCATAATATAGCGATCACCTACTGCTGTACGGTGAAACTTAAGGCCAAGTTTTTTCAAGTAATTTTCAAGGCCAAGGTTTGACATAATTGTCCCAACAACAGTGTCACCTTTTTTAAGCTTACCTTGCTCAAGTAAAAGTTTAGCGAAGATACCAATAAGCTTGTCGCCTTTAATAAGACCACCATCTTTATCGATGACTTGAATACGATCAGCATCTCCATCAAGACAAAATCCCATATCTGCACGAAGCTTTACAACTTCTTGGCTTGCAAGTGTTGGGTGTAAGCTTCCACAATTTAAATTAATATTTTGACCATTAGGATTTACTCCCAGTGGAAATACTTCTGCACCTAGTTCACTCATTACAAGAGGAGCTACTTTATAACTAGCACCATTTGCACAATCAACAACAACACGCATACCTGTTAGGTCGCACTCCTCATCAATTGCAGACTTAACGTGAACAACGTAGCGTCCTTCAACACCTTCAAGTCTCTTTGCGCGTCCAATTTCGGCCCCAACCTTAGGTGGGATCAGCTTAGGATTAAGAACTAGTTCCTCAAGCTCTAATTCAACTTCATCAGGTAGCTTAAACCCATGAGCATCAAATAATTTAATTCCATTATCATCGTAATCATTATGTGAAGCAGAGATCATAACCCCTGCATCTGCACGCATTGAAGTTGTTACAAAAGCAACACCTGGTGTAGGTAGAGGCCCTGTAAAGATCACGCGGCCACCTTGTGAAAGAACGCCTGCTGAGAATGCTTGTTCAATCATATAACAACTAAGTCTAGTGTCTTTACCAACGATGATCAGTGGTGTTTTCTTATTTTTATTCTTCTTTTGGAAGTAAAATGTAACGGCACGGCCAAGGGCCGTCGCGATTTCTGGAACCATAGGATAAATATTTGCCTTACCTCTAATTCCGTCTGTTCCAAATAATTTTCTTTCTGTCATTATCTACTCACTTTAATTATTTCTGGGTGTATTTTTAATAAATGAACGTCTTCAGGGAGCTCTGCCCTTAAACGAATATCAGCACTTCTTCCCATATCAGAAGGAATCTCTGCATAGACCTTAACTTCACTCGCCTTTATATCATCTCGGCCTGTCGTTAGTACATCTAAAGAGACTTTTCTAATTCGAGAGCGAAACTTTATATTTGGCGCAATAAATAAGATTGGGATATTCTTTAAGGTTAAATTAGCCTTTTGCGGTCTAATATCATACTTGAAGTTAAGTGTATCACTTTCACCGTAGCGAAGAAACTCAGGAAGATCTTCAAGCTGAATTGGAACCTCTCCTTGACCAGATAATTCTGATAGGTCAATAAGACGAGTCTTAACCTGCCCAACAGTTCTCATGATGTCACGGGCCCCCTCAATTTTAATCTTAGAGCGATTAATTGAAGAAGAAATAAGCTTGAGTTCCTTTGGAAGGTTATTCATATAATTGACCTTAATCGGAACATTTTTATAAATTAACTTATCTAACTTAATCGTTAAGTGCTTTGGCTTAATATCCACGACCTCAACACCAAATGGAACAATTAGGTCAGTCTCACTAATTGAGTACTTCACTTGTTTTGTCGAGCGATTAACTTTCATCTTCTTTAAGTCAACTTGTAGTTTTAAGTGATCATCACCATGAAAGTCTTTTAGGAATGCACGGGCCCCTTTTAAAGTCACGTGAATCTCTTTTGCCGAAACCGAGGTAACATCCATGCTTGTCGCAGGAAGAACATCTAGGTTGTATATTCTCTCCGTTGTAATTGGCTCAGAGTTTACAACATAGAACCATAAGAAGATGGCCAAGATAATACTTAGTAGAGTTAGTAGTTGATTTTGAATTAATTCAAATAAGTTATTATTTTTAATTTTCTTTAACATCTTATGCCTGCCCTACGATTTGAGATTGTAGATCAAGTCTCTTTCCTGCCCACGCCTTCTTAAGCATCATGCGCAGCTCATTTTCATTGTGAGAATAGAAGAATTGGCCATTGATACATAATTTAATCTTACCAGTCTCTTCACTAACGATGATAACGATAGCGTCAGATACTTCAGAAACTCCAAGGGCAGCACGGTGGCGCGTCCCAAAGTGGCGGTCAATTTCAATATTCTTAGAAAGTGGCAAGAAACAACCGGCAGCTAAGATCTTTCCATCTCTCAAAATAATTGCGCCATCGTGAAGTGGTGAGATTGTTTGAAAGATCGAGTAGATAAGATCGGAGTGAATGGTCGCATCGATAATTGTTCCAGTATCAATATAATTTTGTAGGCCATTTTTTCTTTCAATTACAATAAGTGCACCCGTTCTCTCTTTTGAAAGGGCCGTTACACTCTTTATGACTTCTTCGATGTCATAATTTACTGGAGAACGATCAAAGAAGTTAAACATCTTTTTTCCGGTCCCAACAGTTGCAAGAGCAGCTCTTAGCTGATCTTGAAAGATAACGATGAAGATAATGAAGATATAATCAAAGAAGTGCTCAAGAATCCAATTTACCGTATAGAGATTATACTTAATCCCCAGTGTATAAAGAACAGCGAGAAAAACCATACCAAGTAGAACTTGAATGGCCCTCGTCCCTTTTACGATCTTAAGAACCTGATAGATCATAAGAGCGACAATGCCCATGTCGAAAAAATCTTTAATGCTTAATTGCTTTAGTAGCGTTGAAAATAATGTCATAATATATAAATTGCTAAATATTTAAAATGTTTGGAGTTTAATGATGCCTATAAAAACGCAGATAGTAAACACATCAGGTGAAGGCTTTTACGACATAACTGGAGAGATCCGACAATGCCTTAGAAATCTGGACCCAAAGAGCACTGATGGTATCCTAGTGTGTCAAATTCAACACACCAGTGCCGCGTTGTGCATCAATGAAGCGTTTGATCCTAGTGCCAAGCTCGATATGGAGAACTTCCTAAAGCATCTGGCCCCAAGAAACCTCTCTTTCATTACTCACACAGCAGAAGGAGCTGATGACTCTCCCTCTCATATGAAGTCTATACTGATGCAAACATCGCTTACATTAATCGTTGAAAATGGTGAACTTGATATCGGCCGCTGGTCAGGAATTTATCTTTGTGAGTTTCGAGATGCGCCTCATACGAGGAAAGTGAAAGTGAAATTTATGCAGGGATAATACAAGGGCCTCAAAAATGAGGCCCAAGCACTATATAGTTTTGTTTGTGTTTTATTAAATCAAATAGTTTAATGAATTATTTTGTTGATTCGTAGATTGCTTTGAATCCGTCGAAATCTCTTGCAGCGATTTCAGCAAGCATCTTTCTGTTGATTTCAACATTGTTCTTCTTAAGCTGTCCCATGAACTTTGAATAAGAAGTACCAAGAAGCTTAGCAGCTGCAGAAATACGTACGATCCAAAGTCTTCTCATATCTCTTTTAAGAAGTCTTCTACCGATGTATCTGTAGTGTAATGCTCTTTTTACTGTTTCAGAAGCGTGATAGTATTTAGTTCTTCTTGAAAAGTGAAACCCTTTCGCTAATTTAAGAACCTTATTTCTTCTCGCTCTTGCTTTAAAACCTCTTCTAACTCTAGACATAATTTACTCCATTTTTTTGACGTTTGGGGACCAAGTGAATGGTTCTTTCGTTCTTTCCCAAAAATCAGGTTAAAAAAACAATTTTGTCGATTTAAAGTTTCGACCAACTCAATCTTTTTTTTGAATCGCTTGCGCTTAGAAAATTAAGCGTAAGGTAGACATCTCTTTACACGAGCAACATCTGAAGCGTGAACGTAGTCAGTTTTACCTGCTCTTTTCTTCGCATCAGTTGGCTTCTTTTCAAGAATGTGTCTTAGGTTAGCTCTTTTTCTTTTGAACTTTCCGTTACCTACTGGCTTAAATCTTTTAGCAACAGCTCTTCTAGTCTTCATTTTTGGCATTTTATACTCCTTGAATTTTACTCACCTTAAGGCAAGTCGAGAATTCAACAAAATACAACAAAACTATAAGTGCATATTTGTATCAGGTTTACTCACTTAATGCAAAGAATAATCGATAAATTGAAAAAAAATATCAAGGACTTAGGAAGGGAGAAAGACCAGTACCCGACGCAAAATCGGGCACTTACAAGTACTAATTACTTAGCTTTCTTAACAGGGGCAACAATTGTGATAATACGATTCCCCATCATTTTGATTGGAGACTCGATTGCTGCACCAGCTTCTTCGCAAACACCATTTAAGATTGTTTCGAATTTCTCTTTCCCCATATCTTTATAGGCCATTTCACGACCTCTAAATTGCATAACGAATTTTACCTTGTCTCCACCCTCTAGGAACTTATGCGCTCTCTTAAGTTTCGTTTCAAGATCGTGTGCTTCAATATTTGGACGTAATTGAATTTCTTTTAGCTGAACTTTGGCCTGCTTCTTCTTAGCTTCAGCAGCCTTCTTTTGAAGAGCATACTTATACTTCCCGTAGTCCATTAGCTTTACAACTGGTGGTTTAGCTGTTGGAGCAATCTCGATTAGGTCAACTCCAAGTTCATCCGCAATTTCGCGCGCTCTATCAATTGATACAACTCCATATTGCTCATCATCACTCATTAGTCGACATTCTGAAATTCTAATTTGCTCGTTAATTCTCGGGCCTCTTTCTTTTCTTGCCCTTCCACCTCTAAAATTGTTGCTAATAAATCACCTCCGGAAATAAACCAATTATTAGCGAATCAGTTATTTTCAATAATTACAATTCTAATGGCTGGCCACTAGGATTGCAAACATAACAAAAAATATACCCACAGTATACATTATTGAATGAGATATTTCTCATAAAATGACAGATATTGCCCGCCATGAGACGTAATTCTTATAAAATACTCCTCAGATAAGCAAAGATCAGTATATATATTCTTAATTCTCGTATAGTCTTTTAGTTTTTCAACTCCAAATTCACAACTCTCAAGCTCTCCTGCGTGAAGATCAAAGCTCTCAAGGTGCTTATTTTGAAGATTTCCAATCATTGGAACGCCAACTCTATAATTTTCAAGATTTTCATCGGCAAAAACAAAGAGCTCATCACTTTTAAAATGAATAAGCTGCCCATGAACAATCTCAGACATAAGTCTTGCAGCATTTGCAAAGAGTTTTGAAAAGTCCTCTTCCCAAGGCCCTACGGCCAATCTGATATTACCAATTTGGCGTTTAACTAACTTTGTTTCCATCATCTAATCCTTATGTCCTTCATCATCTGGCTCCATATGAATCAAGATATCAACATCGCGACAATAATCTTTTAACATCACTCTTAAACGGTCTTCAACAGTGTGTGCGATATCATGGGCCTCTCCAAGGGAGAGGTCAGGCTCAAGAAGCAGGTGAAAATCTATTTGCATCCAAGTAGAGTTTCCACGAGCACGAAAGTTATGAATGTCACGAACATACTTTATATCTTCTAGAGAGGAAATATACTTATCTTTTAAGATAGGGGCCACATCTAAAAGGTCGTTTAAATTCTCAAGAGTAATCTGAATACCCAGATAGATCAAATAAAGAATAATTAAACCACCAACAATATAATCGATTAAGTAAACTTCAAAGTAAGCAGCAACAATTGAGATCAGAACACCAAAGCTAATAATCATATCACCAAAAGTGTGATTGCTATCTGCTGTTAAGATTTGAGAGTTTAGCTCGCGCCCTTTGCGTCCCTCATATGAAGAGACCCAAAAGCTCATAACCATTGAAATAATAATAGAAAGAACGGGTATTGGACCAAATAGGCCATACTTTGTCTGCGTTCCCATAATGAGGTCATGATAATCAAGACCTAGCTTGATTGCCGAACCAAAGAGCATAAAAGCAATAATAAGGGCACCAAGGTTTTCAAATTTATGATGACCGTAATTATGCCTGCGATCACGTGGTTTTGAAGCAAGTGCGATTGTCACAATACCAAGTAGGTTTGATGTTCCATCAAAGACAGATTCAATCCCGGATGAACGAAGTGAGATGAAATTAAATTCGATACCTGCAAAAATCTTAATAAGAGCAACAGCTAAATTTAAAAAGAAAGTAATAATTAAAACTTTCTTGATTTCTTTTTCTCTCTTAGATAACTCTAAATGCAAAAGATCTCCTATTTAGACAACTTTGAAGTTTAACTTCAGTTGATCTTTCAATGTTTTCTCAGTCGATTGGATAAACTCATCAAGCTTTGCTCTATTTGCAATGACATACGAATTGTCCTCGTAACCAAGAACTCCAATTTGTTCAAAGTAAGTAAGGGCCGTCTTCATAAGCTCGACATTCTGACTTTCAGCAAAACGGATAATACGTTGGCTAAGGATTTCAGCTTTAAAAACGTCAACAAAGCGCTTCATATAGTCAGCGGCCTTAAAATGATCAACCCCGTCCTTTTGAAAGCTCTCAAGAGTAAGCGCTGAAACAAAGTAAGCTTCATTAATATATGTTAGACTTCGAGCAAAAAGGCTTAGCTTTGAAGCGACCTCGTATAAGTCTTTATTTGTAAACTCGATTGCATCTTGTAGATTTGTTATCTCTCTTCCAACAGCATTGCTTAGAATACGAAGCGTCTTAGCATAGTACTCTTTTACAGTTGGTAGGTAGAATTCCATCTTAAGCATATCTCTTTGCTTTACAAAGAATGCCTTGAGGTCATCGACATTATCAATCTCACCACTAAAGACATTGAACCAAGCTAGTGAAATTGTCCAAGGAATGATGAAGTGGTGAACAATAGTATTCTTAAAGAATAAAAGCTCGCCGCGACAGTTTTTCTTAATTGCATAAAAAAGTGACGTCCCTTCACTTTGGCCAATGACATCAACTTTGTTATTTCCAATTAGAATATCCATAGCTCGTCCTATGGAATCCTCTAATTTACTGGCCTTAAGCCCTTCGGTAAAAGGAATATCATATTGCTGGCAATACTCTAAAATCGCCTGTGCTTTTAAAATAATATCATTCCACTTCAGTGCACCACTAGGCTCATCTAATAGAATTAAAACTAAGAGATTAGTTGGCGTAATCACCATTTGATCCCCAACACTTCTAAAGCATTTAAAAGCAAGCTCTCTTACATTAAGCTTATTCTGTTCTGGGTCATCAAGCTTATGGGCATATTGTGGTTTACCGAGAGAGATATGAATCTTCCCAAATTGATAGGCCATAAGTTTAAAGAGGCCAAACAGTTGTCCCGTTGACTCTTTCACTTTCTTTCCACCCATCATCTCTTTTGCGAGGGCCTTCTGTTCAGGAACATATTCATGAGCAATACTAACTGGAACAAAAGCAAGTCCCCTTTCCTTTGCATCTGGAAGATGAGAATGGGCCTCAAGTAACATTTGATAAAGGCCGTACTTAGGAGGCCTAAGTTTTCCAGACCTCGTCCTTCCACCTTCGAAGAAGAACTCGATTGGTTCCTTGCGCTTTAAAAGAGCAAAGAGATATGCTTCCATCGTAAATTTATATAGAATATCATTTTGAAAGCTTCTACGAATAAAGAAGCAACCTGACTTTCTAAAAATCTTACCAATTGGAAAAATATTTAAGTTATCACCACCAGCAACGTAGAGCATGCGCTTATATTGCTTAAAGAATTTATAATTAATTGCAATATAGTCAGCATGAGACTGATGGTTTGGAACAAGAACTACACTTGCCTCTTCTAAAAGTGCATTGAGGTCTGTTTCATTTTCATTGAAGCTTACTCCATCGTATAGACGAGGAAGAGTAGCATCAAAGAACTTTGCCATCGACTTTAGATATGATGGAGAATAGTCTGCCTTCATTTCATTGAAGTTGGCGACAACCTTCTTTTTCGTTAGAGCTGGATTATCACTTTCTTCAATTCTTTTTATAAGTTTTGGATAACTTAATAAGTCGTCAAGAACACTATTTCCCATATTCTAAGGCCTTTCTTATCTTTTTCCGTGTGGCTTACTTTCGGCCATTCCCGATGAAGACATTTCCATAAATAGTGCTGCTTCACTCATATTTACAAGTTTATCAACACCAAGATAAGTCATTCCAGAACGGATACCACCTGTTAATTCATTGATGATTCCTTCAGCAGGTCCCTTACATGGAATCATTGTATCAACACCTTCTGCGGCCATACCTTTTGGAAGCTCTCCACGCCATGAAACTTGCGCGGCCTTCGATGCCATCCCACGATACTCTTTCATTCCGCCTTTAACTTCACCTGGAGTTTCAAGTGCTCCTGATAAGAGAGAGCCTGCCATACAAGAGCTAGCACCAGCACTAAGTGCTTTCACCATATCACCAGAGTTCTTTAGGCCACCGTCAGCGATAACTGGGATTCCGGCCTTCTGTGCTTCAGCAACACACATTGCAATGGCCGTTAACTGAGGAACACCGTGTCCAGTAATAATTCTTGTTGTGCACATACTTCCAGGTCCAATTCCAACCTTAACAGCATCTGCACCTTTATCAATCATGCGCTTAACTCCATCAGGAGTTGCAACATTTCCTGCGATCACATCGATTTGCGGATAATTCTTTTTAATATACTCAAGAACCTCCATCATCATGATTGAGTCACCATGTGCGATATCAACAGTAAGAATTTCAACCCCAAGGGCCGCAAGAAGATCTGCTCTTTTCTTACCTTCTTCCTTAACACCAACAGATGCTGCAATTGGAAGGTTGATTGAATGTTCTTTAAAATAATTTTGGATTGCTTTAACGTCTTCAACTTGCTGCTCAGGAGACATAAAACGGTGAAGGATACCAACACCACCTAAGCGTCCCATCTCCATTGCCATTTCAGGTCCTGTAACCGTGTCCATATTGGCAGCAATAATTGGGATATCAATTGAATGATTCTTAGTGATCTTTGTCTTAAGATCAGTGTGTCTACGAGAAGAAATTTCTGAATATCTCGGAACTAATAAAACATCGTCAAAAGTTAGACCTTTTCCACGAGTAAGAATACCATTTGCTTTGAATGTTAAATCCATCAATCTCCCCTAAATCTAGAAACTTGTGTGCGTTATAACGACGAAATAATAACATTGTCGAAATAACACGCACAAGGTAATTTTTAGAGTTTATCTTCAGGATCTAGTGGATCTACTTGAAGGTATACAGACGAAATCGCGATGAAATGAATGCGATAAAATCTTCGTCCTGTGTCATACTTCCAAACACAGCAGAGTATGCCGAGCCTAGATCAAATCGTTGTGTAATTTGGCCACGAGAATCAATATAGTAAACAGTCTTGCCAACAGTTGTTACAACTAACCCATCCTTCCAAACGGCCAGTGAAGAAACTGCGAGTTCATCGACTTTAATTCGCTTTACTTCATTAAAAGACGAATCAATATAGATAACTTCACCATTTACGCTACCAAATGCAGCAAGCTTACCACCGTCAACGAGAACGCCTTTACGGTTTGATTGAAAAGCAAGTTTCTTATAAAGAACACCCGACTTTAGATCAATAACTTCCATTTTATCATCAACTGAACCAACAACTAGTTTAGAATTAAAAATTGTTGGTCTCATATCAACGTCAACAAACTTCTGACCAGCGCTCATGCGTCTTTCCCACAGGACTTGCCCTTCTTCTAGAGAGAAGCAAATAAAGTAGCCATCAGCAAAGCCAGCATAGACTTTATTACCAGAGATTAAAGCAGTAGATGTTCGTTGAACTGTTGAGTAATAAGGAACAGATCTCTTATATGACCAAATGACTCTTCCAGTATAGGCGTCGATATTAAAGAGCTTATGATTTCTTGTATGAACAAAAAGTCTACCATTGTGAACAACAGGAGTTGAATCAACACCAGCATCTAAATCAAACTCATATGCTAGCTCACCCTTATTAAAGTCGTAAGCATAGACACGACCAGTATTGTCTCCGAAGATCAATAGGTTTTCGTAAACAATTGGAGCACTTGTCATCTGACCTTTAATATTTAAAGTCCATAGAAGTCTGCCAGTTTCAACATTGTAAGCATTAAAGTGACCACGGCCATCAGCTGCAAATAATTGGCCATCGTGAATTAAAGGCGAGGCCAGAGAAATAGGAAGATTTCCACTCTCGTAACTTGGCTCTAAATTCTTTGCCCAAGCTAGTGTAAGAGGTTTCTTCTCTAACTTATCTGCTGATAACTTAGTCGTCACACTGTTTAGTGTTGAACAAGAAGTAAGAAGAATGGCCACAGTCGTGGCCGTTAGAATTTTTATCATAAAATTACTTAATTTTTGCTAAATAGCTCTTCGCTAGTGATTTGTAGACATTTTGAGTTGTAAGAGTCAGAACCTTATCAAAGTGAGCTTTCGCCTTTGCCATGTCATTCTTTAAGAAATACATACGCCCTAGATCAAGTTCGACACGACCCATTGTCAGATTATTTTCATTATTCTTAAGCTCTGTTAAAGATGCAATTGCACCATCAATATCATTAAGATCTTCTTGAACTACGGCCTTTCTTAAATTAACAAAGTATGACTGTAGAGAAGTTCCTGGCTGCATCTTTGTAAGAATATCTAGTGCAATTTTGTTCTCACCTTTATTAGTAAGGTAATCAACTGCAAGTAGGCTTGTTGCAAATGAAGCTGAAGTACTTGCATAGTCATTTAAAAGAAGTCCTAGCTCTGCACTCATTGCCGCAGCATCTAGTCCACCTTCTTGATATTTCTTTAAAGACCCTTGCTCAAATTGATAGAAAGCAGTTGCTGCCTTTTCATTAGTTTGTGCTTTTGTGTAAGAAAAGATTCCGTACCCACCAATGGCAGCTACAATTAAGAGAATCAGTCCTAGAAATAAAGCTTTGTTTTGAGCGATAAACGCTCCAAGCTCTGTTGAATTTAATTCAGAATTTAGGCCTTCATTTGGCGCTACCTGTGTTGTCATCCATTACCCTCTGGTTAAAAATTTTTATCATTTTAATAAAGAAGATTGAAAGTTGTCAAAAATACATGAGTATTGTTAAAATATATTTACTCATAATTAGGAAAAAGGAAAATTACGCACCATGAAAAGGATTTCACTAGTAATAGCAGCTTTTATTATCTCTTTTAACACTCTAGCACTGGAACGTGTTGGACGCTTGGGAATTGGCTTCTCAAATACTGTTAATGAT
Organism: Halobacteriovorax sp. CON-3; assembly: GCF_043196995.1. Classification (NCBI taxonomy): domain Bacteria; kingdom Pseudomonadati; phylum Bdellovibrionota; class Bacteriovoracia; order Bacteriovoracales; family Halobacteriovoraceae; genus Halobacteriovorax; species Halobacteriovorax sp. CON-3. Next base: position 129,652 of record NZ_JBEBNA010000001.1, on the reverse strand, counting down.
AATATTCCATCACTTTCAATTAAAGTTCAACGCAGCACAACGTTTGCTTATGGTGCAATTTTTGGCGTAAACACTTCTGAAAACGGTGGTTGGCACGGTGGAGTTCGTCTCTATCGCAATATCTTTGATGAACCATACCTAACTTTCTATGCGGTAGGGGCCGCAGTTTTACTAAATAATAAAAACCCTGGCCAAGACTCAGACTCAGGCTTTCAGGGGGATCTAGGATTTGGAACCGAGTTCTCATTTCAAGGTGTAGACAGTATTGGCTTCAGTACTGAATTCGGTATTCGTTTTGAAAATATTGATGAATTTGAAGTGACGACAATGGGTGAACACTTTATTACTGCTGGTTTCCACTTCTATTTATAAGACTAGATTAAATTACGGACAAATTAATGTTTAAAAATAAAATTATACTCTTCATTACATTACTATGCCTTCAAGGACTTTCACTGGCCCAGGAAGGAATGGTCGGTGCAGATGATGACCTCAATATCGGTGGCGATATCTTTTCAGACTTCAACGAAGATCTTGAAGAGTCGCAAATCTATGAAGATGAGCGCTATTATAAGTATGGACGCTTCTTCTCATTTTCAATGGCCATCGGCTACACGACTTGGTCAGGAAATCGTGGAATGTTATATGAAGACCTACCGCCTACTTTTGGCCTAACAATTCAATACTTTTCAGATTTTCAATCAGCTTGGAATATTGGGTTTGCCTATTCTAAACACAACATCACACTAACTTATCCAACTCAAGGAATTCAGCAGTTTCCAACTTCAGTTGATATCTCGATGCTTAGATTCTACTTTGGATATCGTTACTATATCGATACCTCAAACCTTGGAACGGCCATCACATACTCAAACCCTTATTTAACAGCAAGATTTGAGTATTGGTATGAACAAGAAAAGATCGCAAACCAAGATGGTGAAGTAGAAGACTCTTATGGAGGCGTTGGGATTGCGCTTGGTGGTGGACTTGAGTTCCCTATTAAAATAAAAGAATCATACGTAAATGTTGAGGCACTGGTTCACTCAGTTGCCCTGCAAGATGTACGTACTATTAAATATGCTCCTGCTACAAAGGGTGGCCCAGGGGTGAGTGACCTGAGTGGTTTTGCATTCACTCTTATGGTTGGGTATGTTTGGAATTGGTAACGCATCCGCTGCAAAATGATTAATAATCATTTTGAGCGGTGCGTGCGCAGTTGCCTGCAATGACGTAGTATCATTAATCTCAACGAGCTTTAGCGAGTTGATGATTGCAAAGCGCAAACTTAATATGCACCATCTTGAGCGGTGCGTGCGCAGTTGCCTGCAATGACGTAGTATCATTAATCTCAACGAGCTTTAGCGAGTTGATGATTGCAAAGCGCAAACTTAATATGCACCATTAAAAGCGGTGCGAACCAAAGTAAAACACAAAAAGAAATAAATAACACAACAAGGATAGTTAAATGAACAGATTAAACTCAGACTTAGGTTGGCTAGTACTAAGAGTTTCAACAGCACTAATGATGCTATTAGCTCACGGATGGGGAAAGCTTGCTAACTTCACAACTCTATTAACAAAATTCCCGGACCCAATTGGCCTAGGAATTCCATTTTCATTAACAGCAACAGTTTTTGCAGAAGTATTTTGTCAGGCCTTCATTATCGTTGGTTTTAAAACTCGTTGGTTTGCAGCGATCTCTGCAGTAACAATGCTAGTTGCAGCATTTGTTATTCACGGAAATGATCCATTTGCTTCTAAAGAAAAGGCCCTACTTTATGCCGTAGCATATATTGCAATTTTCTTTTCTAACGGTGGAAAGTACTCAGTTAAAGCATAATACTTCTAATATAGGGGAAGAGGTCACTGGCCACACTTCCCCTAACACCTTCTTCATTTTCATATAACAAATCAGCGGCCCGTCCATGCACCCAAACCCCAAGACAAGCGGCTTCTTCTAAACTTAATCCTTGCGCCAAAAAACTTCCAATAATGCCAGCAAGAATATCTCCTGTACCGGCCATTGCAAGGACTGGGTTACCAGTTTTATTCTCATAAACGACATTCTGCGAAGCCACTAAAGTCTCATGGCCCTTGAGAACACAAGTGCTTGAAAATTTCATAATTTTCTTTACCGATGATAGGCGATGTTTTGAAACTTCTTCTCGCGGGACATTAAGAAGTCTTGCCGCCTCACCTTCATGTGGCGTGATAACAGTATTTACTAATTTCATTGTACTCTGGGCCTGTGATAAGAACCAGAGGGCGTCGGCGTCCACGACTTTCTTATGAGTGAGATGACAAAAGTGATCCCATATGAATTTGGCCCATTCATCTCGGCCAAGGCCAGGGCCAAGGACAACACTTGTAGCCTTCTCTAAAATGGCGTTAGCGTGAGCAAGGCCTCTTTCATTAGCATCAATTCCTCGAACCATAAGCTCTGGACGTCCAGCGAGAATACCAGACACACTTGCCTTCCTAGTGAGTACACTTACCATTCCCGCTCCTGATCTAAGAGCACCTTCTGCAGCAAGCCTTGCAGCACCGGCATATCCTAAATTGCTACCAATAACTACAACATGACCAAAGCTATACTTATTGGCATCCTTATCCATTACAGGAAGTTTTCTTAAAAGAGAAAAAGGAAAGTCATTACTCATACCTTCACATATCGGAAAGTATCGATAAGGTACACGCCATTTTTTTGAAATTAAGATATATTAAGACAAATTAAGAGAATTCTTTTTTAAAGCTATAATAAAAAAAGGCCCTTTACTAAGGGCCCTTTTATTTATTTTGAAACTTTCTTCATGCGGTTTTGTAGATCCGTTCCTGTTCTGAAAATCAGGTGGATTGGAGTGTTATCCAGAGGGAATGCACCACGAAGGCCATTCTTTAGATAACGACGGTAGTTTTCAGGGATCCCCTTAGACTTATTCGTATAGAATAAGAATGTTGGTGGATCGGCCTTAATTTGAGATGCGTACTTAACACGGAATCTCTTACCACGTGAACCTTTTAGAATAATTGGGTGTCTCTCAATTAGTTCGAATACGAAGCGGTTTAGAGCACCAGTTGCAATTGACTGTCTTCTAATGAAGATTGTCTTTGCAAGAATCTTTTTAAGACGCTTAAGTCCTCTTTTGTGTTTAGCCGATATAGGAATAATATCGCAGTAGTTAAGCCAAGGCATTTTATCGCGAATATTTAAAAGCCACTCTTTACGAGCATCTTGATCCTTAAAAGTGTCCCCCATTAGATCTACTTTATTAAGACATACGATAACTGAAGCACCTTTTTCAATAGCAATATCAAGAAGGCGCTTATCTTGGTGAGAAACACCTTTTACAGCATCAATCATATAAATACACACATCACTATCTGCAATACTTCTTAGAGAGCGATACACTGATTGCGACTCAACAAAGTCATCAATTTTTTTCTGCTTTCTGATACCTGCAGTGTCGACAATGTGGATTGAGCGCCAGTGGCTTCCCTCGTCTTCGGTTAGCTTTTCGGCTTCGCCTTCACTTGTTTCTTCAGAGTTGGCCTCAGTGCTTTCTTCACCAAAGACTTGAGCTTCCATACGAGTTGCAGATGTTTCATCTAGCTCTTCGTCTTGTTCAAGCATTGCATCTTCAAGACCTTCTAACTCGTATTCGTCTAATTCAGTCTCAATTTCTTCTTCAAGATCATAAGATGAAATTAGCTCGTTATATAGATCAGGGTTATTCTTTTTGAAGTCTTCATATTGAGAACGGAGAAGATTATCATTCTTAAAGAAGGCCTTGGCCTCATCTAACTTTTTAGCATCATCTCCAAGGAAAAGATCGAAGTAGCCATCAATTGGGTCGACAGTTGTTCCCGCAATATCAGAAACAAGGGCGCGCTCACTTCCAAGAAGCTGATTTAGAAGAGTTGACTTACCAGCGTTTGGCGCACCAATAAGAGCAAGTTTGGCAACAACGTTTTCACGTGGAGTAACACCACGTTGAAGTGCTGAGATATTCATCACATCATTTGATTCTGAAAATGCCATCATCTCACGGTGAATATTTTCGCGAAGATTTTCCATACCAAGGCCATGGGCTGCAGAAGTCACAAACATTTCGTCATTATTTACACCAAGTTCATAGAATGCATACTCATCACCATCTTGAGCACTTGAATCAAATTTATTAACGATAAGCCACATTTTCTTCTTTTGCTTTCTAATGAAGTTAGCAATTGTCTTATCAAATGGCAGAACACCTTCTCTTACATCAACAACAAAGAGAACAAGGTCTGACTCTTCAATCGCCTGATGAGCGTGGTCCGTCATGATATTGAAGAATTTATTTGCATTAATTTCTTGGTCATTCTTTCCTTGCTCATCAATTTGAGTTGGATAGAAACCACCAGTATCAACAAGAATTGCATCTAGTGGGCGATCCTCATCTGCATCACTGAAAGTTGTAATTCCATAGTGACGATCACGAGTAACACCTGGCATATCATGTGTAATGGCCTTAAATTGTTTCTTCATTAATCGGTTGAATACGGAACTCTTACCAACATTCGGTCGTCCAATTAATGAAATGATCATTGATCGTTTTTGCATATTAAAGTCCTATTTTTATAAAAATTAAATTATCTTTTTTTCCAAACACGTGCAGAGTTTGTTGCTCTTGGAAGGCCAAGCTCTTCTAGAACAAAGTTATTCTTAAACCATTTCGGAGAAACTTTTACGTGTAGGTTTAAGTGAACTGTCCCATCAGTCATCGCTGCAATTTTCTTACGAGCACGCATACCAATTTCTTTAATCATTGTTCCTTTTGATCCAACAACGATTGCACGTTGAGATGGGCGGTTAACAAGGATTGATGCTGAAATGTGCGCAGCAAATGCACCTGTCTTATCTTTAAAATCTTTATACTCATCAATAACAACGGCCATTTCATATGGAAGCTCATCTTTTAATAATTCAAAAGCTTGCTCACGGATATATTCTGTTGCAAAGAATCGTTGAGACTTATTAGAGATTGCACCATCTAGGTAGTAGTGAGAACCTGGCTTCGCTTCATCACAAAGAGCTGCCGTTAGTAGGTGAACATTATCTCCGGCCTTAGTTGAGATACAGAAGAATTTCTCAATTGATGGGATAACTTCTTTAGCTTGCTCAAATACTTTATCAAGAGGAAGTGCTTCAGCATTTTCAACACGGTCAGACTTAGTAAAGACAAGCCATGTTTTAGATAGCTCTTTTCCACCAATATACTCTTTAAAGTCCTTGATTTGTCCAAGGATATCTTTTGTTAGATCAATAAGAAGAAGGTTTACATCAACACCATCAACACCTTCAACTGCTTGTTGATTAATTCTTTTGTTAAGTTCCTGACTTGCCTTGTGTAGACCTGGAGTGTCTACAAGAACAACTTCAGTATGATCAACAGTAAATACTGCGTGAAACTTATTACGAGTTGTCTGTGGCTTACTCGTTACAATTGAAAGATCCATACCAAGTAGGTAGTTTACAAGTGAACTCTTTCCTACGTTTGGAGCACCAACGATAGCGGCCATAAGTGATTTGTTGTCTGGGTGTTGATTTTCTAATAACATAACTTCTCCGTAAAATTAAAGTCGATCTAATAAATTATTTTTTAAGCATTTCTTTGCAATTTCTTTTGTTCCATTCTTCTTACTGTGAGACATAAGTTCACAGATATATTGCTCATTTACATAAAGCTCAATTTTAAATTCTTGTCCGAACTTTGTGGCGCGATACTCTGGAAGACTCTTAAATCGTGCAAGTGTTTCCTCTTGTAATTTTGTTTTTGGATCGAAGTCTACTAGCTTCTTTTCGCAAAAGAACTTCTCTCCACTTTCCTTCTCGTACATGGCCAGCACTGTATTAAGGTATTGGTCAGCGCGGTCGACTCCTTGATCAATCGCAATTGCACCAAGAAGAGATTCAAATAGGTCACAAAGAATTCCGCTATTAACTTCTTCTTCTAACTCTCCTTTTCCAACGATTAGAAAAGAAGATAGTCCTAAGAAATTAGATAGGCCGCTAAGACTTTCCTCATTAACAAGAGCACTACGAAGCTTTGAAAGTTGCCCCTCATTCATCTCATCAAAATTAAGAAAGAGGTTCTTAGTCACAAATGCACCAAGTACAGAGTCACCGTAGAATTCAAGTCTTTCATAGCTTTTTACTTTTACCTTGGCCTCATGAGCATATGAGCTATGAGTAAAGGCACGCATAAGAAGTGCGCTATCTTTAAAATTTAAATTGAAAGTAGCTAAAAGCTTCTCTTCAATATTTGAATATTTAAGGAATGTATCAATTAAGAATTTGTGATTTTGCTCTAATGCACCACTAGCAGTTGTGTCACCAGATTGCTTAAAATTTGCAATCGTGTGCACATAAAATGCATGGGCAAATGGATTACTCTTCCCTTTCGGGCCGAGTGAGGTCGTCTCGAGCATAAATCACCTAATATTGAATTGTTAAGGCCATTTATAATGCTTTATCCCACCAATTGCAAGCTTAAGCTTCTTCTTGTGAAATAATAACAGGTTCGTTAATATATTCAGTAATATACGTAGTTTAAGGATGGATATGGAAATCGCAACTGCCAATAAAAATAAATTAGAAAAATGGCAAAAGGCCTTCTTCAAGAAGATTGAGGCCAAGGGCCGAAGCCTAAATACAATAAAAAACTATCGAACAGATCTGGCCTGTTTTAACCAATATGTTACAGAGAGTGTTAAGCAGACAAGTATTGAACACTACTCAATCCCAGAAATCCTTGAGTATGGAAAATACCTTGAGGCAAAGTATAGCTCTGACAACTCTCGTCGCCGCCGTGTTCAGGCCTTAAGAATTTTCTTTGACCATTTGGTTGAAGAAGGTGTCTTTAATGCCAACCCTGTTCGAAAAATCCCAACCTCACCAAAGTTTCTGGATATTCCAAGGCCTGCAACTTTCTCTCATATCAAGAGTCTGTGGCACACGCTCTTAAATGATCAGCGTACGGCCAAGAATGATCTTGAAAAACTAAAGGCCAAGCGAAATGGGATTATCTTTAGTGCCATTTATCTTGGGGGACTAAAAGTAAGTGAGCTTTCAAAAATTAAAGTCTCAAGTTTCTCTTTTAGAGATGAGATTAAAGCGGTCATCACACATGAAAAGCGCGATCCCTATACTGTTACCTTCCCTGCTATTTTTGGACGACTGTTCTATGAGTATATTGAATTACTTGAAAAGGTAAAAAAAGAACAGGGCCACAACTTCCCTCATCTTCTCTTTAATGCCAATGCCCATAAGATTCTTTCAGGAGGACTTTCGGCCCGTGGCATGGAGTTATTATTTGAAGAATGGCGTAGTCAGCTGATGATTCAAATTACACCAAAGTCTCTGCGTCAGTCTTGTATCTTTACTTGGCTGCATAATGGAGTTAATGAGACAACAATGAAGGAATGGTTAGGAGTTTCTCCTGCATACTCATTAAAACCATATAAAGAGCATATGGATAAGCATTTCTATAATGATCAATTTATAGAGCTTGCTATGAATGAAGATAAGCTAATTTAAATTTAATAAGAATTCTTAATTGGAACAGGTCTGTCATATACTGGCAGGCCAGCATCCTTATCAAGGTGCCAGCGATCGGTATAAAGTTCATCTTTTTCAATTCGATAGAAATCAAGATCTTGGTCTAGCTTATCTAACTTATAAATAAGTTCAGCTTGAAGACGAACCTGATCGTTCTTTTTTGAAAGAAGTAGATTCAATGCCTCATCTTTTTTTCTTTGAAGCTCGAGAATTTTCTTATCGTAGTCGGCCGCCACTTCAACTTGTTTTTGTGAAAAGCCCCAGACAAATTTATTCACGTCATTTAACTGAAATGTAAAATCTCTCTTTTTTGCTAGTAATGATAGGCGGTAGCGAGAGGCCTCTTTTATTCTGGCGGCTAGCATTTTACTTTCAAAGACAAGAATCGTTCCTCTTCTTAATGTTGAGTTTTCACCCCAACAGTCTTCAAGGTCCTTTGCATAGATCGTAATATACTTGTCTTCGCTTGCGCGAATATGGCCCTTACAACGATCATTGTCCATATTTCTTGCGACATTGAAGTAGACAACGTCAGAAGGTTTTAAAAATTTCACATTACGAGATTCAACCTGAATTTTAAAAACTGTTGAAGAAGGGTCCTTATCTGTGACACGCCCAGAGAATTTTGAATAGTCGACACTTGGATCATAGAAAGTATCAAAGCCATGATCATTGATATAATTCTCATAGGCATTGTAATCCTTCTTAATATTCTTATTGCGTACATCATCCTTCTTGATGATAAAACCATCAGCATTGGCATGCACCTGGCCTTGGGCCATAATCAATGAAAATACTAGAAGTATTAATCTCATATGTTCATTATAGCGCAAAACGTCTTTACTAAAAGAGGTAGAAAACTTGTCCATTACCCCTGCCCATGTTAAATTTCTTTAGTAAATTTTCATATTTCCCTTAGGAGCAAAGAATGCAATTTTTTATCGATACAGGTGATATCAACGAAATCAAAGAAGCAGCGAAATGGGGCATCATTGACGGTGTTACAACGAACCCATCAATCATTGCTAAAACAGGTCGCTCACAAGTTGAAGTTATCAAGGATATTTGTGAAATCATCGATGGGCCAATCTCTGCAGAAGTTATTGCAACTGACAAAGATGGTATGATTAAGGAAGGAAGTGAACTTGCAAAGATTCACAGCAATATCGTTATCAAGCTTCCATTAACAGAAGACGGAATTGCTGCATGTAAGTGGTTTAGCGAAAACGGAATCAAAACTAATGTGACTCTGTGTTTCAGTTCTAACCAAGCTCTACTAGCAGCTAAGAATGGTGCGACTTATATCTCTCCATTTATTGGAAGATTAGATGATATTGGTGCAGATGGTATGACTCTAATCCAAGAAATTCGTCATATGTATGATATCTATGGATTTGAAACAGAAGTACTTGCAGCTTCAGTTCGTCACGCAGATCACGTGAAACACTGTTCAATGGTTGGTGCAGACGTTGCAACAATGCCATTTGGTGTAATTAAGTCACTTTTTGGTCACCCTCTAACTGAGAAGGGACTGGCACAATTTTTGGCCGATCACGCGAAATCACAGAAGTAATCAACATTTGTCACATCTAAAGAATAAATGTAAATAAGATTTATAATTACGGGGGCTTACAGTCCCCGTTCTTTATTTTTTCTAAATTTAATATCCCACAGACCGATATCTATTAAAATAGTGCTTACCAGCACATATCCGAGCGTTTCGCTCTTTTATTGGTAAAGGTTTGGGATGAAATTTATTAAATCAACTTTTCTATTAGCGTGTTTTTGTGCGGCGACCATCTCCTGTGTTGCAGAACCAGAAAAGGGGCCTTCACTTAGCACACTCCCACTGCGCTGGAACTCTTCTGCCCTGCCTTTAACAGTCAAAGTCCACAACGACTTTAATATTATCAATGATCTTGATGGTGGCTCAGATAGTCTTCCCCTAGCAGATGAAGATGATGGGGATTATCTTGAATATGATCTAATGGAAGAGATGCAAAAGGCATGGAATGATGCTGATGAAAATAGAGACTACTTTGTTATTGGCCATGGCCAAGCGGCTTCTCGCGATCCGGCCTCAGATCTAGATGATTACTACGACGGTGAAGTTGGTATTTATATTACAAAAGACTGGTATCCAGATGTTGGTTTTGGTGTTCTTGCCATCACCTCATATTTTGCAGAACATAAGGGCGATTACCTAAGAATGGTTCACGGTGATATTATAGTCAATCTACAAGATTATTGGTTCACTTTTGATAATACCAATAACACTTCTTCTTTCTATGATATGCCTTCTGTTATTCTCCATGAACTTGGCCACTTAATTGGACTTAAACATACCAATACAAAGTCAGTAGAGTCCATCATGTACCCACAACTTGGTGGTGGTGAGAAGAAAAGATCCTTAAGTTTCTACGACGCGAAAACAATTCAAAACCTCTACGATAATGCAACAGCTATGACGGCCGCAGTTCGCACCTCTGCTCTAGGAAGTGCTGACGAGTCAACGAAGTCAGCTGGCCAAGACGATGAACCAGTTGAGAAGCCGAAGCTAATTCATGGATATATTGAACTACGCACAGATGGAAATTGTCGCCACTACCAAAATGGTAAACTAATTGATACTCACAAGGCCTTTTAGTCTATAGTGCAAGGTTTGCTCTCTTAAAAATAACGGTAATTTATGGCCTAATATTAGTATGGCCACAATTCTAGACGACACAGATAAAACGTCATTTCCAATTGATGAGGAGACGCTAAAGGATAATTCTAAATTAATCCTTTGCCCTGACTGTGATGAGCTCTACGAATTTAAATTAATTGCTCCAAGGCAAAAGGCTGTTTGCCAGTGTTGTGGATACACTCTGTATCGTGGCGATAGCACTCTTCGCATGGTAAAGGTTTTAACGATCTCAGGACTTTTATTATTCTATCCGGCATTCTTCTTACCCGTTTTAAAAATTCACATGGCAGGAAGTAATTTAGAAACATCGACTTATCAGTCAGTCTTTGCTTTTGCCACTAAGGCCTATTGGCCAATAGCGATCTCAGTTATTCTCTTTGCGATTCTTATTCCTCTTTTTAGATTGCTGGTTTATTTATCAGTTTTTATTAAAAATAAGTATATCAATCAAAATATTGGAAAGCCGCTTTTAAAGTATCTGGCCCCTTCTCATGAATGGTCTATGGTCGATGTCTACTTTATGGGTATTATTGTCACGGTTTCCAAAATGGTGGATCGCTCAGATGTTGAACTTACGATTGGAACTCTTAGCCTGATCTTACTTATGGTTAATAACATTCTACTTCAATCAGTTACTCACTTTGATGAATTATGGAAGAAGCTTTATGAGAGGAATTGATCATCAAAAGGCATTGTGTCCAAAGTGCCAAAAAGTAAATTCGATTCTTACTTGTACGAGATGTGGTGCTAAGATTGAGCTTAGAAACTACGAAGGAGTCTCTCGTTGCAAGGCCTATCTCATTGCGGCCATTGCCCTCTATATACCGGCAAACCTCCTTCCAATAATGACAGTTCTGACTTTTAACAGAGGAACGCCAAGAACAATTCTCGGTGGTGTTTTAAACCTAATTACTTTGAAAATGTATCCAATTGCCATGATTGTTTTTGCGGCCAGTATAATTGTCCCAATATTTAAAATCATTTCACTTTGGTATATCATTGATAATATAAATACTTTAGATGAGAGAAAAAAGAAGAAGTTAACAAAGCTTTATCGAGTTGTTCATATCGTTGGAAAATGGTCCATGCTTGATATCTTTGTTATTGCCCTCCTTGTTATACTTGTTAATGTTGAATTCATTTCTCAAATAAAGGCAGAGCCAGCAGTGCTCTACTTTACAGCAGTCGTAATACTAACCATCCTGGCGTCAAATGAAGTGGACACAAGATTAATCTGGGATGATAAGGAAAGATATGAGTAACGGTAAACCTCAAGTTGTTAGCAAGAAAGGAATTAACCCTATTTGGTTTTTTCCAGTAGCTGCTGTTTCAATTGGGATCTGGCTTTTATATACAAACTTAATGGCCCGTGCCTCATATATTACAATCAATTTTAGAAATGCAGATGGAATTATTCCCGGCAAAACAACAATAATCTATAAAGGAACAATTGTTGGCCGTGTGAAGGATACAGAGCTAAATAAAAACCTCACAAGTGTTGCTGTTCATGTTGAGATGAACCCACGTATGCGTGATTACTTATCAAAGGATACAAAGTTTTGGCTCGTAAGCCCAACTGTAAACCTATCTGGTATCTCCGGTCTGAGTACAATCATTAGTGGAAAGTTCATTAATATGCACCCAGCAAAAGGAAAATTCGTTAGAAACTTTGATGCTCTTAATGAAACCCCTCGCAGTCTTAGAAATGATGGGATCTATATCAAGCTCAATGCTAAGAAGCTTGGGTCTATCTCAAACGGCTCCCCTATTTACTACAATAAAATTCAAGTTGGAGAAGTCACAAGTTACGACCTCGATATGGAACGAGATGGCGTTGATATAACTGTTTTTATTGAAAGCCGTTATCAGAATCTGATCCATTCCACTTCAAGATTTTACAATGTCAGTGGAATGCATGTTGATGCCTCACTTGCGGGCGTAAAAGTTCGCACAGAATCACTGGCCTCACTAGTGAAAGGCGGTATCTCATTTGTAAACTTTGAAAATGAAGACGAGACAATCCTCAAAGAAAATTTTGAAAAGAGTTATAAACTCTATTCTTCTTATGAAGAAACAATTCCAGGAAAAGAGATTGAAATCGAATTCCCTTTAGGTAGTGCAGTTTCAAAAGTTAAAACTCCAATTAAATTTAGAAGTATTGTTATTGGATATGTAACTGGTTCAAAAATCGATCGCAATAAATCAACTCTTACTGTTCAGGCGACAGTAAAGAAAGAATTCGAGAATGTTGTTGTAAAGGGAGCAAAGTTTTGGGAAGTAAAACCAAAAATCTCTCTTAGTGGTATTGAGTCAATCGATGCTCTTACAGGAAATTATATTGCCGTTGATATCAGCCGTTCAAAATATAAAAAAGGCAAGCAAACAGATAGTTTTAAGGCACTACGACAGGCGCCTTTAAAAGAAGTTCACAATAAATTTGGACAAAGGCTTAGCCTTTATAGTGATCGCAGAAACTCTCTTGCAAAGGGACAAGGCGTTTACTACCGTGGAATTCAAGTTGGTGTCATCACAGATGTTAGACTTAATACTCGTGCAAAGAATGTCATTGCTGAAATCTTTGTCAATTCTCCTTATCACAGACTTCTTAAAGAAGAGACGAAGTTTTGGAATGTTAGTGGTGTTGATGTAGAGTTTGGTCTATTTTCAGGAGCAAAGATAAGCACTCAATCTCTAGAGACTCTTCTTTCAGGAGGAGTTGAATTTGCAACGCCAGAGAGATTCACACAGAGAAAAAAGAATTACTTTAAGATTCACAAGAAGGCCAATAGCGAATGGCTAGAATGGAAACCAATTATCGAATTATAAGCATAAAAAAAGCCTCGCATCGCGAGGCCTTTTTATTTGTATGTCATAAAATATTAAGCGACTTTCTTATCTTTTTCCACCTCAGGTGACTCAAGATTATCAAGAACTTCTTGAGAGAAAATTAACTTCTTACGAAGTGCCTCACGAGATATTCCCATCTCTTTTGCGGCCTTAGACTTATTCCCAAAGTTTCTTTTAATCTCATTAAGAATCATTTCACGCTCAACAAGAGCAAGACGATCTTTTAGAGGAAGCTTAAAGTCTGTGACGTGATCAATTTGTCCAAATTGTTTCTGCTTCATTGAAATATCAACTAGAGGAGATACCCCGTCATTGATTTCAATATCAGAAATAATATGTGACTTTGGATGATAAAGCACAGCTCTTTCAATACACTTCTTTAATTCATAAACATTTCCTGGCCAGTCATACTGTAGGATTTGTTCCATAACCTTCTTAGAGAAGCTCTTAAGAAGAAGTCCTTGTCTTTTACATTCAACTTTTAAGAAGTACTCGACAAGCATTTCGATATCATCTTCACGGCGTCTTAGTGGATCAAGATTAATTTGAGCTTGAGATAGAAACTCAAAAAGATCACGATGGAATAGGCCTTCATCAGTTAAGATTCCAAGATCCTTAATCGATGTTGCCATAATACGGCAATCGATACTTACGATACCACCAGGAGTTCCTCTATTTGAAATAACTTCAAATAGTCTCTCTTGCCATTCGTATGAGAGATTTTCAATATGGCTAAGAACGACAGTTCCACCCTGTGTTTTCGAGAAAACACACTTATCTTCGTCAGGGCCAAATAATTGCGCCTCCAACTTATCCATATCTTGTAACTTACAATTTACAGTATTAACTTCATGAAGTCCGCGCTTACCTTCAAAGTGAAGAACAGTTGCATAAAGGTTCTTACCAACACCTTTCTCACCTGTAATAAGAACTGGACTATCAAGGTCCTTAAGCTTCGAGATAGAGCTTCTCATGGACTTAACACCCGCAGTGTTTCCAATGATTGCATACTGGCGATCATATGGAGCTGAGAAACGACGAATTTTAGAGTTATTCGAAATTGGGTTAAAGCTATGGAATACTGAAGAGAAAACAAGAGCTAAAACTTTCATTGTTTTTTCATCTTCAATTGTAAAACGATTTTCATTTCGCTTATTAATTACCTCAATTACACCAATGATCTTATCTTCGCGGTTATGAATTGGGTAACAGATAATTGACTTTGTCGTGAATCCATTTTGCTCATCAAAGGCATTATTAAAACGAGACTCATCACTTTCAGTACAAATATTTAAAGCAACACCTGTTGTGAAAACAGAACCTGCAACACCTAGGCGATAATCAAATTTTAGGCCCGTCTTATCAAGCCCTAAAGCAGCAATGGCCTCAAGCTCATTCGTATCTGGGTTAATTAGAAAGATTGAAGAGCGTTGTGCATTCAGGATACGAATCACTTCTTCAAGCATCGTATCAAGAAACCCTTCTTTATCACCAAAGTGAGTAATATCTTTAAATAGCGAAAGTAAAAGTGAGAACATTTCAAATCCTTCATTTGGATCTGTATAGCGCTCTTTAAGTGCTGATTGAATCAGACAATCTTTTAATCTCTCAGATGAAAAACTCATGATATATGATTCAAGAAATTTATTAATTCCCTTTTCAACATCAAGTTCAACACCGTAGATAATTTCTTCATCTTCTAAAACATTTGAGAAGGCACGAACAACTCGTCCAGTAAGATCAAGATGCTTCTTTTTAAACTGTAGAGAAACCTCTAGTTCTGTTCCAACAGAAATTCTCTCATGTGTTTTAAAACCAAAACCTGTAACAGAAATATCAACAAGTTTAGCGTCATCGATATACTCGAGATGCCCAACCTCATCTTCTTTCTGAACGAGAAAACGTAAATTATCCGCTTCCTCAACTGGAATTCTAAATGATTGAAAGAACTTAAATTCTGAAAAACTGGCGAGCATGATAATCCCCTCATTAATGCTTTACAGTTATTAATCGGTAAAATTTGGTTAAAACTTTAGGGTGATGCCCAAAATTATTGGCTATAAAATCTATACGATGGCCCTGATTATGCCCTATTTGCTTGCCTGATGAGCTCACAAGCAATAAGATGTGATATTAAAATTAGTTGTAATATTGGATACTTGCACCATGTAGGCATATATTCACGCATTTAAAAATTGGATGAAATATGATTTTTGAAGGTTCAGAAAAGAAGGCCGAAATCATCGTTAAAGATGGCCTTAACTTACTAGAAATCCCTGATACTTTTTGGGCCCAGCTAGTTGAAAAAGCGAAAGCGACAATCCTTTCGAGCGTTAAAAATGACAAGTTGAAAGCATTTCTACTTTCAGAGTCCTCTCTCTTTGTTTGGGAAGACCGAATGCTTATCATCACTTGCGGCCAGACCACATTAATTCAGGCCATTGACTTCTTTACTAGTGAATACGGAAAGGATTCAATTAAACAACTTATCTTTCAAAGAAAGAATGAGTACTTTTCTCATATGCAGCACTCAACTTTTATGGATGATATCAAACTACTAGAAAATAAATTTAGTGGAACGGCATTTCGTTTTGGAAATATTGATGATCACCACAACTATATTTATTTCCTCGATCAAGAATACACTCCATCTGCGGATGATCACACATTTGAGCTTCTAATGTATGAAATCTCTTGCGAAGCGAGAAAACTTCTTACAGATGAAAATGTAACAAAGGATCAAATAAGAAATTTATTAAAACTTGATGAAATCCTACCGGGATTTGAGCTTGATGATTTCGTTTTCAATCCATATGGTTATTCTTTAAATGCCATTAAAGATGATAACTACTTCACTTGCCACATCACTCCACAAGAAGAGTGTCCATATATTAGTTTTGAAACTGATATCGACATGAAGGAAATAGCAGGAGTTCTTATTGATGCTATGGAACCAATCTCTTATGACTTCATTGAGTTCTGTCCAAATCAAGATGGAAATTGTGGGCTTAATGTAAACCCAGGAGAATACAAGGCGAAGACTCAAGTTGAAAGCTATTTAAAATGCGGCTATATCATGTACTTTTCACACTTTTACAAGTTACGTACAAACCGCTTAACACCATATAAATTACTTTAAAAAAATAAAATCAGGAGACAGTTATGCACAGTAACCTATGGATCGAAGAAAGATATAAAGATTTTTACGGGATGAGATATAAAGTAGAGAACGTTCTTTACTCTAAGAAAACTGAATTCCAAACAGTAGACGTAGTTGAAACAAAAGGGCATGGAAAAATGCTTCTTAACGACGGTCTAGTTATGGTAACGGAAAGAGATGAAATCGCTTATCACGATATGATTTCTCACGTTCCTTTATTTGTTCACCCAAACCCGAAAAACGTACTTGTTATCGGTGGTGGTGACGGTGGAACAGCGAGAGAGGTTCTGCGCCACTCTTCTGTTGAAAAGTGTACAATGGTAGAAATCGATGGTGCCGTATGTGAAGCATGTATGGAATTTATTCCACAAACAGCTGAAGTACTAAAAGGTCATCCAAAGCTAGATCTAATCATTGGTGACGGTGTTAAATTCGTTCAAGAAACTACTGAGAAGTTTGATGTTATTATCATCGACTCAACTGACCCAATCGGTCCAGCGGCCCCTCTATTTGGCCCTGAGTTCTACACAAATGTAAATAAGTGCCTTGCTGACAACGGTATCGTTGTTTCTCAAGGTGAGTCACCTTGGTTTGAAGCAGAAATTCAAAAGAGCATGTTAGGTGTTCTAAATGATATTTTTAAAAATACATTTATCTACAACTTCTCTAACCTAACTTACCCAGGTGGACTGTGGTCATTTACTTTTGCAACAAAGGGCGACACTCACCCAATTAATGACTTTAGAGAAGAAGCTGTTGCAGAAAGTGGACTTGAGTTCTCTTACTACAATGCTGGACTTCATAAGGCGGCATTTTATCTTCCTACATTTATGAAGAAGAACCTTGAAGGGCTAATCCAAAACCCTTAAGGAACAAAGGATCTAAAATGCAATACTGGCTCTTTAAAAGCGAACCTGATGCTTTCTCTATTGATGATCTTGCAAGAAGACCGAAGCAAACGGAATCTTGGGATGGAGTGAGAAATTATCAGGCCCGTAACTTCATGAGGGATGAAATGAAACTTGGCGACAAGGTTTTCTTTTATCACTCAAGTTGTAAAGAGCCAGCTATCGTAGGCCTCGCTGAAGTCGTTAAGGAGTCCCATCCAGATAAGACTCAATTCGATGAAAAATCGAAGTACTATGATCCAAAAGCAACGAAAGAAAATCCACGCTGGTTTCTTGTGGATGTAAAATTTGTCGAAAAATTTTCAAAAGCATTAACGCTAAAAGAGATGAAAGCAGATAGTCGCTACGAAGAAATGCCTTTAGTTAAGAAAGGCTCTCGCCTATCCATTATGCCAATCCCTAATAAGATTGCGACAACGATATTAAAAGATATTGAAAACTAGAGTTTGTAAAAACTCGCGCCCGAAAGTTGTATAACTTAGAAATAGAGTCACAAGAGATAAGACAAGCCCTATCGTAAAGAAGCTTAGAATAACAAGGCCTGTACGGCCTATAAGTGCTTTTATTGGCTGCTTATAATAGAGAGACAGATGTGAAAGGTCATTATGTCCATGAACACCACCAAATTTGTACTCCTGAACGCCACCACCTTGAGTGTCTTCAGATGTATTTAAATCGACATCAGATAGGTCCTGAATTGGCATTTCCCACTACTCCTCACACCAGCTTATTCGCTGATATGAAGAGTATCGGTAAATACTTAAATTATTTTAATGATTCGGTTATTGAATAATTTGTGATTCTTGAGATGTGTGATTAGTTGCTGAAATTACAGTACTTTCTTCAATTAGTTCAGAGTCATCATCGCTACCAATTGTTTCTTCAACTAAATCCATTTTAGTTGCCATAATTTCACTGGCCGCCTCAATTTGTCCTCTAACTTCTTCAATCTCACAAGCAATATCTTGTTTTGAATCTAAGTAAGAATCAATTTCATCACGACATATAGCTAGTTTTTCAATTAGTTGATCCTGATTTCCACGGTAAGTTTCTTCAAGATTTGAAAGTAGTCCAATTACATTATTAAAGAATTTTGCAAGATTACGACTTAGGGCCTCAAGTTCACTACTACTTTGAGTCATTTCAGAATCATTGAGTAGGCTTGCTTGAACGTCCACACGAAAGCTTAACGTCTTAAGTTGGAAGATAAGATCTTTCATATCCTGGAATTCATTCATAAACTTTTCAAAAGTTTCTTGGAATTTAGAATCCCCTTCTTCTGTTTCAATCTTTGCATCACTTTGCTTTGGTAGCTCTTTGATAAATTCAAGTGCTCTTTCTCTTAACTCATTAACTGCATCAACAATTGGCCCCATTCCCTTGTGTCCATCATTGATCACAAGTAGCTGGTCCTTAATATCTTCCACAGTATTTTGAAGTTCAATATTCATTAATTCAAATTGAGAGATTTGCACTTTTTGACTTTCAACAGTTTCCATTTCTTGTGAGAGCTTAATTTGAAGTGACTGCTTACTATCTTTTAATTCTTTCATTTCATTTGTCAGTCTTTCAACTTCCAGACGAAGTAATTCACTATCATTGAAAAGACGCATTTTTGCGTAATACTCTTTAATCATAGGAATGATAGCGATAATAGCAAGTACACCTGCTACAACCATAAAGATAAGATTGTATAAGCTTCTTGTAATAAGCCAATTATAGATAAGAACACCATGTGTCATAAGAGATAGTGCGCATATGATGATGTAATTCGATTTTGATGTTGGCGATTTTGGTTGTTTTGGTGGTTTGATTGAATTCTTTTCAATTTTTAAAGACATGTTATCGATCCCTGACAAACTTTCTTTTAATAATACAATAATTATCAAACACTAAAGTAAGTAAGTCAATTATCAGGGACCGATTATTTCAGTATGAATCTAATAACTTATAACAAGTTTACTTAAGATATGTGTAGCTCTTTAGACAGTCTTCATAGAAGTCTACTAACGATACTCCATCACGAGGACGAATTCTTCCTCGCGAAACTTGGCGATCGATATAGCGCTTAACCTTAAATGCCATAAATTCAGGATTATACTGCATTGTCGATAGAACCTGACGAGCAGAGTTTCCTTCAACAGTCTCTTCAATATAGAAGCCCTTCGGATCATCGCTATCTGCATAGACGTGTACTTCATTAACTCGTCCAAAGAGATTGTGCATATCACCCATAACGTCTTGATAGGCTCCTGTTAAGAAAATACCAATGCGATACTCCTCTCCTTCATTTAGCTGGTGGACAGCAATCGTCTTCTTAAATCCTTCATCTGGATCATAGAAGCGATCAATCTTCCCATCACTATCACAAGTGATATCTGCAAGAGTTGATCTCTTAAGAGGTTTTTCATTCAGACGTGTCAGTGGAACAACTGGTAGTACCTGTTCAATGGCCCAACTATCACACGCAGACTGGAAAACTGAAAAGTTACAAAGGTATTGGCCACTTAGTGTATTTTCAAGATCCTCCATTAGTTCCGATTGAAAGTCTTCTTCAGGAACGAGTGAATTAATTTCTTTAAGAATACGCAGGTGCATTGTCTCAATTTTAGCGCGTTCTTCAAGCTCAAGAATCCCAAGCTTGAAAGCGTGAATTGAGTCTGTCTTAATTTTTAAAGCATCATTATATGCTTCTTGCCAATTTTTCGTTTTCTCTAAAACCTCACCAACTTGTCTCATCTCTGTCACAAGATTATGTTCGCCAGTTTCTTGCTTAGTTGAAAACTCAATCTTAGTATTATCAATTTCACCAATGATATTTGTGATAACACAACTGTGGTGTGCCGTGATTGCGCGTCCACTTTCAGTGATAATATGTGGATGCTCAACACCCTCGAGATCACATACAGACTTTAGTCCATAAACGATATCTGTAATATAGTCCGTGATCGAATAATTAATTGATGAATCGTTTGTCGAATTTGTCCCATCGTAGTCAACACCAAGGCCACCACCTACATCAAAGTACTGAAGAGGTGCTCCAATTTTCTGCATCTTACAATAAATACGTGAGCCTTCCTCAATCGCTTCTTTAATAGAACGGATATCAGTAATTTGAGATCCAATGTGGAAGTGGAAAAGCTTTAACATATCCAAACGGTCATGCTTTTTTAAAAACTCAATGGCCAGGATGATTTCAGAAGTTGTTAAACCAAACTTCGCTTTATCTCCACCACTAGACTCCCATTTACCACGGCCCTTAACAGACATGCGGCCACGAATTCCAATAAATGGAATAACCCCATGCTCTTTACCAAGTTCAACAAGCATGCGAAGCTCAGAGAATTTTTCGATAACAACAAATACCTTACGTCCAAGCTTTGCACCAAGAATGGCAAGCTTTAGGTAGTCGCGATCTTTGTAACCATTTAGAACTGTAAGTGAGTCAGCGTTATTATTATATGCGAGAGCAGAAAGAAGCTCAGGCTTAGAGCCAGCTTCAAGTCCGTAGTTGTAGCGAGAACCTGCATCAACAATTTCTTCAACGACTTCTCTCATCTGGTTTACCTTGACAGGGTAAACGCCAAAGAATTTCCCGCGATAATCTTCATCATCAATTACCTTTTGAAAGGTATTATTTAAAAGCTTTACTTGCGAGCGTAAAATATCATGAAAACGAATTACTAAAGGAAGTTGAATTCCTTGTTCTTTTGCTTCTTCAATAACGTCATTAATAACGATTCCAACATTCTTATTTGGATTTGGAGTCGCTTTAAGTTGTCCATTTTCTTCGATCTTAAAATAACCGTTACTCCACTTACTTACGTTGTAGAGGCGATCAGAATCTTGAATTGTCCAAGTCTCATTTGTCATTTCTTAAACTTCCTTTTCTTACTAAGACTTCGTTTTGCTAGTTAGAAGTAGGATCATCTCCCTTACAACTTTTGCAGCAAAAACAGAACTATTCCCAGATGAGTCAATCTCTGGAGCTAGCTCAACAATATCACAACCTACAATATTCTTTTCTAGTAGGATTTTTACAAAACTAATAAATGAATGAAAGTCTTCTCCACCTGGCTCCGGTGTTCCTGTTCCTGGAAAGAAACTTGGATCAAAGTAGTCTAGATCAAGTGTTAAATAAACAGGACGATCAGCAGGGATCGCACGAACTCGATCTAAGAACTCTGCGCGTGATTTTGCAATTGTTCCATTCTCATTCATATACTCATATTCTTCTTTTGTACCAGAGCGAATCCCATATTGAATAAGACTATGCTTTGGCCCAAAGTGATCAAGGCTTCTCTTGATAATTGAAGCATGTGAATAGTGGTAACCAAGATATCCATCACGAAGATCAGCATGTGCATCAAGATGAATTAAAACAAGATCTTCAAAATCATGAAGGTACTTCTTAATTGGAGCATAAGAAATTGAATGCTCTCCACCAAGAGTCATAATTTTAATATCGTTTTCTTTTAAATTAATGTGATCAAAATTCTCTTCGAAACAAGCAGTCGCAACTTTCCAACTCTGCTCTTGTTGATCCGCAACTGGAAGGTTTCCAAGATCATAGAAAGTGCAATCTTCTGTTGAGAGATCGAGATATGGTGAATAAGTTTCGATACCATCAGAAACTTCTCTTAAAGCATCTGGCCCTAAGCGCGTTCCTTTTCTGAAACAGGCCGTTCCATCAAAACCAAAACCAACAAGGTTAACACTATGTGGTCTAACTTCGTCAGTAACAATTGCCATATCATAAGGCGTATTTGGGGCCTCTAGGCCCGCTAATTTCCATAAGTTCTTTTCCATAGGCTACTAATAAATCCTAATGGAATTTGAGTCAATTTAAATTGATATGAAAGTGTAAAAAAGTGGTCCAAAATGGCTTTTAAGTCACTAAAATGACTAAACTTTAATCAATCTGGTTCTTTCTGGCCGTAACATCAGTACGAGTCATTGGAGCATGAAAAACTGCGAAGTCAATTGACTCGCGAAACATCTTCCAATACTTCTTATGATTGCGGTTATCACTTGAAGGAAGCTCAAGCGTATAAGTAGGAATCTTTCTCTCATTTCCAGCATAGTTTCCTAAACTTCCAGGAAAGAAAGGATAATTCTTCACACGATACCCATTGGCCTTCTTACTCATTGTATTAAGAAGTTCTTCGGCCTTTAGCGCTAGGCCATCCTCTTCATGAATATGATTAGAAACCACTGGCCCATCATAGTCGAGAATCGTTAATGGGGCGTGAACTGTAATAATCTTATTTGGGTTATAACGTGAGATAATATTCACTTGAAAGATTGTCTCTTGTTCAGAGTTTGCAACCTTACCAGGATATCTACGCTTGGCAGCTCCATAGCGAGTTTTCCATAAGTGTAGGGCCTTCTTTTCCCAATCCTTAGTTGGAAAGTTTCTATTTGGATCAATTCCACGGGAATTTGTTCTAGTAGGTCTTCTCTTAAAGAATGAATCAGGAGAGACAATTGGAGCAACAGCAACGAGATTATCTTTTAACTTCTTTTGCCCTTCAATCGTAGCAACTTCATGATAAAGGTGGTGTAGAATATCGAAACAAAACTTAATCGGTGTAATTTCATCACCATGAACACCACAAAGAACTAAGGTCATATTCTTAGGTTCTTGCTTATGTTCTTCCTCGTCACCAAAAACGGTCCACATAATTGGACGCCCTTGATGAGTGTCTCTTACATGAATCCACTTATACGAGTCACAGTGAGACTTTCCCCATCCGTACTTTTTAAATTTCTTATCGATATCACCGCAGAATGATTTTACGCGCTTTGTGTTTGCAACAGTTGAAAATTCATTCTTATGAGAATGATCCGTGAAGCTTAGACTTTCACTAGTGACGGCCTTTTTAGGATGCTCAATTTTTTTTCTTGCGACTTCACCTTGCTTGGCCACCTCTGGAGCTTTTGATGCATCATGTCCGTCTTGGTTACTATTAATAACCTCAACACCAGAACATGAAAGTAAAACGATAATTAAAGAGAATAAAATTGTGTAATTAAATTTTGATAATCGATTCATAGCTACCATTAAGGCCAAATTAATATAGTGTTATAATATCATATATAATTTATAGATATTCAATATTTTAGTGAGATATTACGCAATATGGAAAGCCAAAACTTACTCATTTTGACAACCAACCCAAGGCTTTACGCCTGTACTCAACTCGAAGCAGCGATCAATGAAGCGACTCATTCGTGCCGTTTCTCTGATCCATACTCCGTTAGTGACGAGGAATTGGCCTGGGCCGATGTTGTGATTAATCGTAACACAGGCCTGAACTATAATGATGATGACCTTGAAAAAATGGCCATACTCGGGCCCAAAAAAGTTATCAATCCTGTTACTTGTTCACGTGTACTAAGAGACAAGTTTCAACAGTGGTTACATTTCAAAGAAATTCTTGGCCCTTCTCAGCTAATTGAAACGTATTCACTTACACAAGGCCCTGACGACGCCAACATGCAAAACAAGTGGGTTATCAAAACAACACGAGGTCAGCAGGCCAAAGGTGTCTATCCATCAACAGATATCATTAATGACCGAAAGAAGTTAATTGCTAAGGGAGATCTCAACTATATCATCCAACCCTATATTGAATTGAAGTCTGAATGGCGTGTTCTACTCTTTAAAGGAATATCTTCAAAGAAGGTTGAAAAGATCATTATTAGAAAGTTACCCAAGATTACACATAATGATTTTCATATACTTAATTTTGCTTCTAGTAGTTGTGAAATTATTGAAGAAGACAAGACGCCGCAACAAGTGCTTTCTATTGCAGATGCAGTTGCCGGTAGTCTTGATTTCTACTTTATCAGTGTTGATGTCTTAGAAGAGAGTGAAGAACAAGGTGGTGGCCACCGCTTAATCGAAGTCAATGGATGCCCTGGGATGGCCCATAGTGATGAAATACTCCTCACCTCAAAGCACCAGATGACCATGGCCCAATTATTCATGGAAAAAGTTATAAATAGCTGAAATCACATTTTAGAAATCAAATATATTTATCACATGTCAATTTTTTGTTTGATTATTAAAACTTTTGACGATAAGATCAAATGAGGAGACAAGTTAATGTATATTTGTATATGTAACGCCATTACACAAGATATGCTCGATAATGCAATCAAGCAGGGACAAACTGAGAAAGAGGTTATCAATAGCCTTGGCATCGGTAACTCATGCGGTGTTTGCTTATTAGAACAAGTTTCTGCCGGTCTTGCTAAAAAGAATCTAAAAGCTAATCAGAAAGAGCAGGCCAATGAAGTTAAGAATAACTTAACTCCAGTCAAAAAATAAAATCCTTGAAACACATCCCAATCTTCTATAGCATTAATTCATAATTAATTATTGAAAGGGATTAATCATGAAAGGTGATCAAGACGTAATCAAAGCATTAAATAATGTTCTTACAAAAGAATTAACGGCCATTAACCAGTACTTTCTTCATGCAAGAATGCTTGAGGACTGGGGACTCGATAAGATCGGCCATCTTGAATATAAAGCAAGTATCGATGAGATGAAGTACGCTGATGAAGTTATTAAGAGAATTCTCTTCTTAGAAGGACTACCTAATCTTCAAAAGCTTGAGAGAATCAGAATTGGTCAGAATGTAAAAGAAATCATCGAAGCAGACCTTGAAACAGAAGCTGAAACTGTACCATTATTAAAAGAAGCAATTGAGCTTTGTGAGAAGAAGCAAGATTATGTTTCTCGTGATCTTTTATCTAAGATCCTAGACTCAGAAGAAGAGCATGTCGACTGGCTTGAGACTCAATTATCACTAATTGAAAAAGTGGGTATTGAGAATTACATGCAATCTCAAATTGAAATGAAAACAGGACACTAGTCCAAAATGATAAAAGCCTCGCTTAGCGAGGCTTTTCTTTTATCTGTATGGCAGACTATGCTTTTTCTTCGATTGGTTTTGGAAGTCTTGCAATCATTAGAATTGGAATAATCAAGAAGATACTTCCAAGATAATATGGAGCTGCCGAGCTGTAGCGCCAGTAAACAAGAGAGGCAACGATTGGCCCGATAACTCTTGCTAAAGCTCCAAGGGATCTAAAAACACCAATGACATGTCCCTGGCTCTGTGCCGGAGAATACATTGAAACAAGTGAAGTTAGACATGGGATTACTAATGACGATCCCACAGCTAAGAAAAATAGACCACCGTAAACAAGCCAAGAAGACTCTGCTAGGCCAATTAGAACAAGTCCCGGAATAATTGTCACAAGACCTTGAAGAGCCATACGCTTCTCACCTACTGTATGGGCCTTACGGCGAACATATCCACCTTGAACAAGTGCTAAGATAAGTCCGATAAAGATAAACATATAAGCGTTATCCATCGATGAGTAGCTTAGCCTCTCTGCCGCTAAGAATGTTAGTGTAAACTCCATCCCACTAAATGCTAGTAGGAATAAGAAGTAACCAAAGTTAGTTAGGTTAACACCTTTATATGGAAGTGGTTTGAAAAGTGTAATCGGGTTTGCACTTCTTTCACTTTCATGTTTACCACGCTTCTCTTCAGGAAGAGTTTCATCAAATTTATTAAATAGATTAACTAAGTTAAATAGTGAAAGAACACCTGCTACAATTGCGGCCATTGAAAATGGATTCACGCCGTAATCAGCAAGTACTGGATAAATCTTAGTTAGATCAAACAGAGAAAGAATCCCACCCATTGCTGGCCCAATAATAAAACCTAGAGCGAAGGCAATACCAATCGTTGCCATCCCTTTTGAGCGGTTCTTCTTTGTTGTCACATCGGCCACAACAGCTGTTGCTGTCGAGATATTTCCCCCCATGATCCCACCAATGAATCTTGCAATAATAAGGATTGTAAAATTACCTGCAACGGCCCAAAGAACATAACTTACAAAAAGGCCAAATACTGAAACAAGCAGAACTGGCTTTCTTCCGATACGGTCAGAGATTGTTCCCCAAATTGGTGCGGCAACAAATTGTAGTAATGAGTAAAGAGCACCTAAGGCACCACCAAAGAGTACGATAGCAGAGAAGTTACTTGCTCCTCCAGCTTGTGTTAGCGTATCGATTGAACCAAAGATCGCTTTTAAGAAAACGTTATCAGCATCAACAGTTAAGTAATACTTAGCAAGTGCTGGAAATAGTGGGAAGATAATTGAGAATCCCACAAGGTCTAAGAATAATGTTAAAAAGACGATCTTAAGCGACTTCTTAGCATTATCACTTAATGGCTCTGATTCCATTGTTTGCTTTGGCATATCCATGTATTTTTCCTCTTCTAATTGATACTCTATTTTTTCGACTTCCTTTGGGTTCTCACAAAGTGTTTCAACATAATCGGCAAAACCTTTGGCCCAATTTTCGTCATCATTCAAACACTCAATAGCGTGAATATGAGTTCCAAACTCTTCAACTTCTTCTTGTAACTCAGTTCCAATTTCATCAATAGTTTCTAAGCAATCTGCAACGAAGGCCGGGCAATAAACAGCAATATTCTTTGCGCCACCTTTTGCAAGATTCACAGTGTATTCATCTGTATATGGAGTTAACCATTCTTCACTTCCAAAGCGAGATTGGTAAGTCATGTGAATTTTTTCTGGATCAATGCCAACAACTCCTTGCTTGATAAACTCGAAAGTTTCAAAGCAGTGCTGATAGTATGGATCTTTCTTATAGATAACTCTCCTCTTTGGAATACCATGGAAGGAGATCACTAATTCATCAATACTTTCACTAGCAAGCTTCTCATTAATCTTTGCAATTGAATTATCAATAAAAGCATGGAGGCGGTGAAAATTTGTAATGACTTCAAAGTTTGGAATCCTAACCTTAGTTTCTAAAAGCTTTCCAAAGAAGTCAATTCCACTGGCAATTGTTGATTCTGAATATTGTGGAAACATCGGAATAACGATTAACTTTTGAGCTGGATCTTTTCTCTCATCAAGCTCCTTTTCCCACTTTGCATAGACGTCAGCAACCTTAGGTCCACAAAGTAAGAACGCATGTTCGACTTCAATATGCTCAGGAGTTAATTCATTTACTCGATGAGTGAATTCGCGAGTGATTCTCGTTAAAGGAAATTCACTCCCTTCCCAAATTCTACTATAAAGAGCTGCCGACCTCTTTGGCCTAAAAGGTAGCACAAAGAGATTTAAAACAATTTTCCAAAGTCTTGGATCGATATCCACGACTCGCGGGTCGGCCAAAAATTCTTTTAAGTATTTACGCACATCCGAAGTTGATGGTGATTCAGGAGAGCCAAGTTGAACAAGAACAACCTTAGTAACCTTGTGCCCACCTTTTTTACCAACTGGAAATGTTAAATGATCATGACGCATTGCCATTGTTCCTTGATAATGTTAAATTAAGTAAATATAACCTATCAAAATAATTCAAGAGAGTCGATAAATGTCAGCATCGAAAAAAACTATTAAAAAAACAAAATCAAAAGCAAAACAATCACCGAAGGGAAGAAATGTAAAAGAACTTGATGCATTTGCACTAGGTTCAGCAAATACTGAATATCCAGATACGTATGCCCCAGATGTACTTGAGGCCTTCGACAATAAGAATCCAGGAAGTGATGCTTGGACGACTTTTGTGTGTACAGAGTTCACATCTCTATGCCCAAAAACAGGTCAGCCTGACTTTGCTCGTATCTACATTAATTATATTGCAGATAAGAAGATGGTTGAGTCTAAGTCTTTAAAGCTATACCTATTCAGCTTTAGAAATCACGGTGACTTCCACGAAGATTGTGTGCAAAAAATTTGTGACGATTTAACAAAGCTAATGAAGCCAAAATACGTAGAAGTTATTGGTGAATTCACTCCAAGAGGTGGAATTTGTATCTACCCATATGCCTCAAATTCCAACAATAAGAAGATTTATAAGGATATTCGTGCAAAAAGATTTAGCGAATATGCTCCAGGTAAGTATACAATGGACTTATCTAAAATTTATTAATTTAGCTTGAAATGAGGAAAATATGAGCCTTGGAATTACAGAAAGTTTAATTATCCTAGCTATCATTATTCTACTATTTGGAGGTAAGAAGCTTCCAGAACTTGGTAAGTCTCTAGGAAAGGCCATTACAGGCTTTAAACATGGACTTAAAGAAGAAGATCAGCCGGACAATACTAAAACTGCCAGCAAAATCGAAGACCAATCAAAGAATGAAAATAAGAATAGCTAGTTTCTAATTTTGTAGAACAGTTATTACCTGCTTAAGGGTAAATGGTTTTGGTAGAATACCACTAACACCTTTGCCCTTAATCGTATCAGAATTAATCGAACAATCACCAGTTGCAAGAATAAAAGGAGGCATCTTCTCTTTTAGAACCCCTTGCGCCCTAGTTGCTAATTCCATTCCATTTACTTCAGGCATTTGGTAATCCGAGATAACATGCGAATACGTATGTTCACCTAGAGCACTCAAGGCCGCACTCGCATTTGCACAAGCATCGACTTGATAGCCCTCCATCTGTAAAGCATCTTGTAAAAGCTCTAAAATTTCAATTTGGTCATCTACTAACAGAATACGTTTTACTTCTGGATTTGTTGAAATAGACATTGATTCAATCATATATATGCTCTCTTTTGTTTAAACAAAAATAAAAAAACCTATCTTTCGATAGGTCTTTTTAAAACACAATATTTATTGATTCAAGTAAATTATTCTATAATTTCTAAAACAGATCTTTTTTTCAACTTAGTTGAAGCAGCATTAAGAATTGTTCTTAGTGCGCGAGCTGTTTTCCCTTGCTTCCCAATAACTTTACCAAGGTCAGTTTTATCAACCTTAAGTTCGATAACTGTTGTTTGTTCACCAACAATCTCGTTTACTTCTACTTGCTCTGGCATATCAACTAATGCGCGACTAACTGTATCGATTAAGTCTTTTAACTCACTCATCATGAACTCCTTCTACAAAAATGCCGTTTATGCTTTTTTAAATGAAAAACAAAAATTACTAGTTAAGAGTAACTTTGTTCTTCTTTAGAAGTGTTCTTACAGTATCAGAAATTGTAGCACCTTTACCAAGTAGCTCAGAGATTCTCTCAGCTTTGATATCGATAAGGTTATTTTCTTTAAGTTGTGGGTTATATTGACCTAACTTTTCGCTGAATTTTCCGTCTCTTGCATTTCTTGAGTCAGCTGCAACGATTGTGTAAATAGGCATGTGAGTTCTACCACCGCGTTGTAATCTAATTGTTAACATTAAGTACTCCTACATCAATTTGTAACGCTTATAATAAATATATTAAATAATTCCTAAATAAATAATTGATTTTAAAAAGATAAGCAATATCTTTTTTCAAATTTTTAATTAGAACCGTAATGTATTAAAATATATGCCATATGACAAGCAAAGAAAGCGAAAGTGCAAAATTTATCGACCTTCACGGCCATTCAGGGCCAAACAAAACAGCTCCTATTGAGGATTTTTGCATTTATTCATACTCACCGCAAATCAATGACTTACCTAAAGAAGGCCAATTCTTTAGTGCTGGAGTTCACCCATGGAGGCTTACTGACGCCGTTACTAGCTTTGAGGAAGTTAAAGAACTGTGCAAGATGAACTTATGCCTTATGGTCGGGGAGGCCGGCCTTGATCGCGCTATCGAGACCAATTTAGAAATACAAGAAAAAGTCTTTAGCTGGCACATTAAATTGGCCAACGAATTAAATAAGCCTCTCATAATTCATAATGTAAGATGTCTGTCTGAAATATTTCGCCTTCACAAGGCCTATCCTGGCCATACTCCTTGGATACTTCATGACTTTAATGGAACGATGAAGGATATGACTGACTGTCATGAGCGCACAATTTACACCTGCCTCGGTCCCCGCTTCTACGAGTCGTCTAATGCAAAAATAAGTAGCACCATCTTGAATAATAAAGTGGACTTAGAGTATATCTTCTTTGAAACTGATGATCGTCGTGATCTAAAAGTTTCCGACATCTATTGTGAGTTTGCGAAAAGACAAGAGCTCGACCTATCAGATCTAAAGGAAGAAATTTGGCACAACCTCAGGCGCCTTCTTGGCAAAGATTTAACGATTTAATTGAATTTAGAGCGCTTTTAGCTCCCATGGTAGGCCTCTCGCATGTTGCTCTTAGAGATGCCCTAAGGCCCTACTTTCCAAAAGATGTAAAAACCTTATGGGCCACAGAAATGTTAAATTCAAGAAGACTACCTGATCAAGTCCTTGGAGAGACTCCTGAAACATTCAAAAGTGAATCTGACTATGGGCTCTACCCACAAATACTTTGTAATGAAGAAAGATATATTGAAAAGGCCATCCCGAAACTAGAGGCCTGGGGAGCAAGTGCCATTGATATCAATATGGGCTGCCCAGTGAAGAAGGCCCTAAAGCATAATTACGGTGTTTCTTTAATGGGTGATACAAAGTATGCAGCAAGTGTTGTGGAGATGGTTAAGAAACATGCTACGGTTCCTGTCTCGGTGAAACTTAGGGCCGGCCATCAAAATGATAAGAGCTTTCTTTTAGACTTCTGTAGTGCCCTTAAAGAAGCCGGCGCGGACTGGCTAATTTTACACCCAAGGCTAGCGGCCCAAAAAAGAAAGGGAGTTGCAGACTGGGAGCAGATTAAATTCCTACAAGAAAGTATCGATCTTCCAATCATTGGTAATGGCGATATTCAAGATCACGGCGACATTGCTCAAATGCTAAATGAAACAGGCTGCCAGGCCGTTATGCTAGGACGCTCTCTTACTGCAAAGCCATGGCTAATTACGCAATTTGCATCTGATCAAGGTTATGAACTTGATGAGTTCCAAAATCAATTTCTAAGCGAAGACCCTCACCTTCATGCTCGCTACTATGGTGAATTTGTGAAGGCCTATATAAATGCTTGCTTTAAATACTATGAACCAAAGGCCGCCCTTAAGCGCATTCGCTTCTTTTTAAAAGTTGGGCATGTATGGCTTAATTTTGGCCATAGCTTTACCAAGAAACTTTTTGGATTAGAAAGTGCGCAAGCATACAGTGATGCCATAGATCTTTATATGGATAATTCTTCATTGAAAATTTCGAAAAGAACGAATCTACGTTACTAGTGTTCGCAGTGGTTACAACGACATAACTTAATATTAAGTAAGTGCGCTGCAATTAGTGCTAGGCCACCGACGATAGATGCCACAACTTCAACTGTTCCAATTGAATGAGAGTGCATGTGCATATGCATATGACCAGCATGATCAGCTAAGAAGTATTGATTAAAGTGCCCAACTAAAATAGCGGCCATTCCTAGGATACCAATAAAGAGTGGTCTCTTATCATTGTGAACTTTTAGGTTCTTGATAAAAGCATAGAGACCTACTGGTACAACAATGAAGATCGCAAGACTGTGAATCAGTGGATTTTCAAAATATGTGGCCAGTGACGGAACAAAGATAATCAATAATGGAATTGCCATGCAATGTAGGCAACATAAGACAGAAACTAGCAGGCCTGCACGATCCGCTGATTCGTCGTATTTAGATGTTTTAACTTCTTCCATTTTGTTGTCCATAAGCGTCCAATTGATTGATATATGTATATATAGAGAATTCTGTGACTCAAAGCAAGTAATTATTAAAAAATTACCATCATTAAAGTGTTGAAAATACTTTCTAATACGATACACTTGTAACGTAATATTATTTACGTGTATCAAGAAAATCTTGCTACAGGGGGAAAAAATGAGTGGTTTAGATGATTTTTTAAAAAAGAAGAACAAGCAGGCCAAGCATGCACTAACTTCGTCAAGTGATGAGATTGTGAAAAAGTGTAGACACCTGTTAGAAAGAATTCAAGATGAAGGTAGTGAGAAATATGATGAACTTTATGCTCATTTTCGCTTTCGCTACGACAGAGTAAATGTACAGAAGCACAAAGTTGAAAAATTCTTAGAAGAGCTACAACAAGAACTCGATCGTCTTGGTAAAGATCCGATTAAAGTTCTTGCAGAATACGATAAGCTAATCGAAAAAGAACTTGAGGCCATAGGCCACGTGGAAACTTACCAAAGCGTTAAAAAGTCGACAAAGAAGGCCATTAACAGAATGGCAAAAGCCGCTAAAGAGGTTTCAGACGACGTTGAAGAAGCCGTTGAGGAAGTTAAGCGTACAACAAAGAAAGTTGCAAACGACCTAACAAAGAAAGCAAAAGAGGCCAAAAAAGAAGCTAAGAAAGTTGTAAAAAAAGCAACCAAGAAAGTGGCCAAAAAGACTGCGAAGAAAGCAGCAAAGAAAGTGGCCAAAAAGACTGCGAAGAAAGTAGCAAAGAAAACGGCCAAGAAGACTGCAAAGAAAGTAGCAAAGAAAACGGCCAAGAAGACTGCAAAGAAAGTAGCAAAGAAAACGGCCAAAAAGACTGCAAAGAAAGTAGCAAAGAAAACGGCCAAAAAGACTGCAAAGAAAGTCGCGAAGAAGGTCGCTAAGAAAACGGCCAAAAAAGTAGCCAAAAAAGTAGCCAAAAAAGTAGCCAAGAAAACTGCAAAGAAAACTGCCAAGAAAGCTACAAAGAAAAAATCAAAATAAAAAACAAGGCCCTCGTTTGAGGGCCTTTTCTTATAAAACTCTACTCTTCAAAAAATAAAACTTTATCACTATTTCGGAGCATAAATCCCTTTATGTGATCATTCATATCAACAAATAACTTAAAAACCTTCTCTTCCTGAGGAAGTGAGCTATCAAATGTTTTATTAAATAACTTGATATTCTTACAAACGACAGATGATGCATAATAAGTATCTGAAGTTTCATAATAATTAAATGTTCTATCCTCACCTTCACCGCTATACTTACCAAGATAAACGCTTACTGTAGAAATACTTCCTGACTCTTCTTGTTCGGCCGTATAACAACTCGTTGAAGAAACTGTTGCTAAATCAACAATTCTTAAAGTTTGTAGGCCCGCTACTGCATAAAAATTAAATGCACCTACTAAAATTACCAAAGCTAATTTCATAAACTCTCCTAAATATTTTTTCCATATTTAGCATGACCAATGAGACATAAATACTCCCCTGAAGTATTTACAATAAGCTAAAGAAGCGCGTGGGCAATAGAGAAATAGATAATGATTCCCGTCACATCGCAAATTGTTGCAACAAAGGGAGTTGAGGCAGTGGCCGGGTCAAAGCGAAGCTTCTTAAGTAGAAAAGGAAGCATTGATCCAACGAGAGTTCCCCACATCACGATACAAATAATACTGCACCCTACAATGAGAGAGATACTTGCAAAGTTTACGCCGTAAACTTCGTTTGCATGCGGCCAGAAATAAATTCTCATGAAACCAAAGATTCCGAGAATAAATCCCATAAATAGGCCAGAACCTAACTCTCTTAAAAAGACACGAAGAGAGTCACTATTTTTAACTTCACCAAGAGCAAGGGCGCGAATAACAAGCGTTGATGCCTGCGCCCCAGAGTTTCCACCTGATGAAATAATAAGAGGAATGAAAGTTACAAGTGCAACTGTATGTGCAATAGCAGCTTCAAAGTGAGTCATGGCAGTGGCCGTAAGCATTTGCCCAATGAAGAGAATAACAAGCCAACCAAGACGTTTCCTTGTCATCTCAAAGAAGCCAACTTCAAGATAAGGAGCATCAAGAGATTCAACGGCCGCGATTTTTTGCATATCTTCTGTCGTCTCTTCCTCGACGGCCTTGATAATATCATCAATTGTAATGATCCCTTTCATACGGAATTCTTCATCAACAACCGGTAGAACAACTTGCTCAAAACGACTGAAGACACGACCAATTTCTTCCTGATCCATATTATCTGGAATGGCAATAAGGTCATCACCCGTTGTCATTAGCTCTGAAATCTTTTGGCCGTCGCGAGCACCAAAGAGCTCACGTAGAGATACCACCCCTACTAGCTTTTGAGCTGTGTCGATAACGTAGGTATAGTAAATCGTTTCAACGTTACTTAGTGTTTGAGTACGAATGTAGCGAATGGCCTCTTCCACCATCATATTTGCACGCAGGCGAATATAATTGGAATTCATAAGACCACCGGCAACGTCTTCGGCATAGGCCATAAGGGCCATAACTTCAACGCGAGCATGTTTAGCTAAGAGAGAAAGAGTCTCTTCTACTTGCTCATAATTCAGAAGTTGTAAAATATCGGCCAAGTCATCATAGGCCAAATCATTTGCCCAACGTCTTTTAAGGTCGCGGTCAAATTGTTCAAAAAGATCAGCTTGGTAATTTGAATCAAGGGAGTCAAAGAAGTCCTGGGCCTCTTCTTCTGACATACTATTGAAGGTCGACAGACGCTCGGACTCAGAAAGAGAAGGCCAATCTTTTAGGGCAATACCAATTTTGGTAAATTGCATTGTGTTCTCAATTTCTGGATGAGTTTCGTTTGTCATTTATTTTGCTCCCACAAAATACTAATCGACGTTTTAAGTACAAACTTTAATAAAATTAGCTAGTTAGATTTTGACATCACATCTTTACTGGCACTTTCAAAAACGGCGCACCATCTTCTTCATTAAAAATGAACTCTCCCCCATTCATATTGTATTGAATACTAGGGATTAAAAGTCGAGGAGCACTTAAAACAGCATCACGAGATGTTCTAAAGTCCAAGAACTCTTCTTTAGTAGTACTTGCCTTACACTGTATATTATTGCGCTTTTGCTTGCCCACAGTTGTCTTAAACATAATCTCACGTCCACCTGGGCCGTAATCATGGCCGACGTATATACTACAATTATCATCGAGAGAGTAAATTTTTTGAATCGACTCATAAAGGTCGTCAGCACTCCCCTTTGGAAAATCGCAACGGCCAGTTCCCATATCAGGCATAAAAATAGCATCTCCTACAAAGATTGCTTCCTTGTTAATGTATAAACTCATACAAGCAGGAGTATGCCCCGGAGTCTCAATAATTTCGACTTCGAGATCTTCTGCGACTTTAAAGACCTCACCTTCACGAGTTAATAAATCAAATTGAGAGCCGTCTTCTTTTACCTGAGAACGGAAGGCCCCATTAAAAACGTTTTGTACCTTTTTAATATTTTCATGAATGACGATCTTAGCACTAGGGTAATATTTCTTTAGGCTCGACGCACCAGAAAGATGATCCGCGTGAACATGGGTTTCAAAAATATATGAAAGCTCTAGATCCTTCTCTTTTAAGAACTCATGAATGAGTAAAACTTCTTTTGTTGACACTGATCCACTTGCGTAGTCAAAGTTTAAAACAGGATCAACAACAATGGCCTTCCTTGTTTCCAAAGAGTAAATGATATAAGTCAGAGTATTTGTGTCTTTATCAAAAAAAGAGTGGATCAACATTTAAAATTCTCCTAATCCTTGAGGGTATATTTGCACCGCGCATCACAAAATGAAATTCACTTAAAAATTCACTTAAGTTTTGGTGATTAAAGGATTATAATCCAATCAAATAACATTTTAAAATTTTTATTAAATTAGACAAAGGAAATGTATCAATGTCAGCATTACGCTTTTATTTGACTAACTCCGTTGCTAAAAAGCAAGTAATGGGAGTTACGGGACTACTTCTGTGTGGTTTTCTACTATCACACATGCTTGGTAACTTTTTACTAATGGTTGGAGCAGACGCTTTTAACAAGTACGCTTACACGCTTACTTCAAACCCACTAATCTACGTTGCAGAAGCTGGTCTTCTTGTAATCTTTTTAACTCACCTCTTTATGGCCCTGAAACTTACGATGGAAAATAAAGCAGCTCGTCCAGTTAATTACTACATGAAGCAACCAACAGGACGTGGAGCAACTTTCGCATCTTCAACTATGCCATACACTGGTATGCTAATTCTTTTCTTCATCATCATGCACTTAATTAACTTTAAGTATGGTGCTGTATATATGACAACATTAAATGGAATGGAAGTTCGTGACCTTTACAAGACTGTAATTGAGTACTTTGCTTCTCCTCTTAATGTGGGAATGTATGTAGTTTTCATGATTGTTATTGGAATTCACGTATCTCACGGGTTCTGGTCAGCATTCCAATCAATTGGATTTAACCACCCTAAGTATATGCCAGCGATCAAGTTTCTTTCAAAACTATACGCTGTTGTCTTAACTGTTGGATACTCAACAATCGCAATTTGGTGTCACGTTAAGGGAGGAATGTAATGACTAATATGAATATCAAAAAAATGGATGGAAAAGTTCCTGCTGGTGACGATATCACTAAAGTATGGACTCAACATAAGTTTAATATGAAACTTGTTAACCCTGCCAACAGACGTAAGTTTGAAGTAATCGTTGTTGGTTCAGGACTTGCTGGTGCATCTGCTGCAGCAACTCTAGGTGAGCAAGGTTATAATGTTAAGTGTTTCTGCCTTCAAGACTCTGCAAGACGTGCTCACTCGATTGCAGCTCAAGGTGGTGTTAACGCTGCTAAGAACTACCCAAATGATGGTGACTCAATCTGGCGTCTATTCTATGACACTGTAAAAGGTGGAGATTACCGTGCACGTGAAGCTAACGTTTACCGTCTAGCGGAAGTTGCAAATAATATTATCGACCAATGTGCGGCACAAGGTGTTCCTTTTGCTCGTGAATACGGTGGGACTCTTTCTAACCGTTCATTTGGTGGAGCTCAGGTATCACGTACTTTCTACGCTAGAGGACAAACTGGTCAACAGCTTCTTCTAGGTGCTTACTCTTCTCTAATGAAAGAAGTAGGTCGTGGTAAAGTTCAAATGCTAACTCGTCGTGAGATGGTTGACCTAGTTATGGTTGACGGTCGCGCACGTGGTATTATCACAAGAAACGTAATCACTGGTGAATTCGAAAAGCACGCAGCAGATGCAGTTCTTATGTGTACAGGTGGATACGGAAACGTTTACTACCTATCAACAAACGCAATGACTTCAAATGGTTCAGCAGCATGGAAGGCCTATAAGAAAGGTGCAATGTTTGCTAACCCATGTTTCACTCAAATTCACCCAACTTGTATTCCAAGACACGGTGAAAACCAATCGAAACTAACTCTTATGTCAGAGTCTCTAAGAAATGACGGACGTGTTTGGGTTCCAAAAGTAGCTGGAGACCACAGAGCACCAAATGATATTCCAGAAGAAGAAAGAGATTACTACCTAGAAAGAAAGTATCCTTCATTTGGTAACCTTGTTCCTCGTGACGTTGCTTCTAGAAACGCAAAAGAACAAATCGACCAAGGTAAGTCAGTACGTGCTGGAGAAGAAGCAGTTTACCTAGACTTCGCTACAGCAATCGCACGTGATGGTGAAGATGCTATTAAAGAGCGTTACGGTAACCTTTTTGATATGTACGAAAGAATTACTGATGAAAACCCATATAAAGTTCCAATGAGAATTTACCCTGCTGTACACTACACAATGGGTGGACTATGGGTTGACTATAACCTTCAAACAACTGTTCCAGGACTATTTGCTCTTGGTGAAGCTAACTTCTCTGACCACGGTGCAAACCGCCTAGGTGCTTCTGCACTTATGCAAGGTCTAGCAGATGGTTACTTTGTTGCACCATTTACAGTTCCTAATTATTTAGCATCTGAAAAACTTATGGGTAATAAAGTTGGAACTGATCACCCAGAATTTGATAAGGCCCTAACAGAATCAAAAGATAGATTCTCTAAGCTACTTTCAATCAATGGGACAAGATCAGTTGAATCAATTCACAAAGAACTTGGTCAAATCATGTGGAACCATGTTGGTATGGCAAGAGATGAAAAAACTCTTAAGGCCGGAATTGAAAAGATTAAGAAACTTCGTGAAGTATTCTGGAAAGACGTTAAAGTTACAGGAACAGCAGATGGGATCAATATCGAGCTTGAAAAAGCTAACCGTCTTGCAGACTTCCTAGAGCTTGGTGAGTTAATGGCACGCGACGCTCTTGAAAGACCAGAATCATGTGGTGGTCACTTCAGAGAAGAGTCTCAGACTGAAGAGAATGAGGCCCTAAGAAATGACAATGACTTCTGTCACGCAGCTGTATGGGAATACATGGGTGAAGGTAGTGAGCCAATTAGAAACGTGGAAGAACTAGACTTCCCTAACGTTCCACTAACACAAAGAAGTTACAAATAAGAGGTATATGATATGAGTAACAATAATAATATGACACTTCATCTAAAAATCTGGCGTCAAAAGAATCGTGAAGATAAAGGTCAAATGGCCGACTATACTTTAGAAAACGTTTCTCCGGATGCTTCATTTCTTGAAATGCTAGATCAGTTAAACGAAGAACTTATCCCACAAGGTGTTGAGCCAGTAGCTTTCGATCACGACTGTCGTGAAGGTATCTGTGGTATGTGTTCTCTAATGATCAACGGTCAAGCACACGGGCCAGAAGCTGAAACAACAACTTGTCAGCTTCACATGAGAAAATTCTCAGATGGTGACACGATTGTAATCGAGCCATTTAGAGCAAGAGCTTTCCCAGTAGAAAAAGACCTTATGGTTGATCGTAGTGCATTTGATGAAATCATCGCAGCTGGTGGTTTCGTTTCAGTTAACACTGGTAACGCACAAGATGCTAACGCAATCCTAGTTCCAAAAGAACAAGCTGACCTAGCAATGGATGCTGCTGCATGTATTGGTTGTGGAGCTTGTGTTGCTTCATGTAAGAACGCTTCTGCTATGCTTTTCGTATCGGCTAAAGTTTCTCAAATGGCACTTCTTCCACAAGGACAAGCTGAAGCTTCTCAACGTGTTCAAAACATGGTTAAGAAGATGGATGATCTTGGATTTGGTAACTGTACTAACGAAGCAGAATGTGAAGCTTCATGCCCGAAAGGAATTGAGATCACAAATATTGCTCGTATGAACAGAGAGCTACTAAAAGCAGCTGTTACTTCTAAGACGACACCAACTGTTTAATTAAGTTAATTAAATTCAGATAAAATAAGGGCCTACAAATGTAGGCCTTTATTTATTGTAAGCTCCAACTTCACAGCGTAGAATAAGTGAAAGGAGCATTTATGAAAGTATTAATTTCTCTCTTAATGACAACACTTACACTCGCATTATCACCGGGTGACAAAGCGCCGCAATTCACTCTTAAGAATCAAAATAACGAAATAATTAAGCTCTCTGCTTTCAAAGGAAAGAAAGTCATTCTAGAGTGGTATAACGACGGCTGCCCCTTTGTGAGAAAGCACTATGATTCAATGAATATGCAACAAACACAGGCCCTTGCAAAAGAAAGTGGTTATCACTGGCTTTCCATCAACTCATCTAATGTTGGTAAACAGGGATATATCAAGGACGCACAAGCTGCGAAGAATCGTCTTCAAGTTGAAAAATCTCAAGCGGCTCACTTTCTCATTGATACGGACGGAACAGTTGGCAAGCTTTATAATGCCAAGACGACTCCTGAGATTTTTATCATCAACAAAAATGGAATTATCGAATATATGGGTGCCATTGACAGCATCCCTTCGGCCGACAAAAGTGATATTCAAAACGCTCGAAACTATGTTAAAAACGCATTAGAACAACTAAAAGAGAATAAGAAAGTAAGTCCAGCACGAACGAAACCGTATGGATGTAGTGTTAAGTACTAATGTTTATTTATAACGAAAATACCCAATTATTTGTTAAAAAGATCAGACTCATGGCATGTGATATCTTCGCAAGTATTGGGCTATCTTTTAAACGCTCACGCCTCCATTATAAAGGCGTCATGTACCCACTTACATTTGTCGTCAATGACTCTGATAAGATCCTAGGCTTCTACGATCCACTGATTTATCAGGTTGGTATCAATAAATGCTTTCTTACAATTAACGACGACAAGCTCTTAGAAAATGTTTTAAAGCATGAGCTGGCCCATTTCCTAGTCCATATTGAATGTGGCATCCACGAACAGGCCCACGGAGTGGAGTTTAGAAATATATTTAAACGCTTTGGTTGGGACGAGAGCTTTTCAAAGTCTCAAGTCAACCTTACGGCCTTCGTTAAAACAAATGATAATATTACGGCAAAGATTCAAAAGCTTCTTGAACTTGCCAAGTCGGAAAATGAATTTGAGGCCAAGCTTGCAGCAAAGAAGGCCAACGACCTCATCCAAAAGCATAACCTGAATAAGCTTAAGCTTAATCATTTAACGCGATCAGATTTTGATATGAAGGAATTTGAAGACACCTATGTCAGACGTGTTGCCTCTTTCAAAAGACGAAATATTCTTCACGACTGCCTCTACGATATTCTAAAGGAATATGCTGTCTCACCAGTTTTTAGCTCAGGCCGCGGTGGTGGTTATCTTGAAATTATCGGGGCCAAAGAGAATGTTGAGGCCGCTCACTTTATCTATGACTATACAGCTAATGCAATAGAAGGCCTATGGAAGCAGGCAAAGAAGACATCAAATTTAAAAGGTGTTCGAGCACGTAACTCCTACTATAAGAGCTTTACCAAGTCGTTTCTAAATGAGTTAAAAGGCCACCAAAGTAAACAAATCAGCTCCCGTGAGCTCATTCATATAAAAGGCCTAGCAGAGGCCCACAGAAATCGCGTCTACCCTCGTGTCTCATCACAAACAAGTCAAGCAACAAGCTTTGATGCAAATGCATGGAATCTTGGCGCTAAGGCAGGAAAACAATTTAAAATGGGTAAAGGTATTGGCCAAAAATCAGGGACGAAACTTCTAAGTAACTAAAATCTAGTTAGACATCTTTCTTCGCAAAATCTCTTAATATTTTGCCTGAATTACCGATATGATACAGGTAAAGCGGAGATCTAATGGCGAAGATAGCAAATTCCAAAAAAATAATTAAAGGATTTATCACTCAATGTACGATGGTTTTTAAATCATATGAGTACCATGTTGTTGAGTCTAAGAATAAGTCCAACCTTTGGCACTTTAGCGTCTCTAAAGATGACAAGAAATACGTCGTCTACTGCACAAACTCACTTGAAAAAGTACAAGGAATTATCAAGATTGCTCTTAAGAAACTTCCTGAAGATACTAAGCTTGTCGTTATCTGTGACAACTTCTCTCCAGAGGATCGCACAAAGGCAGAGTCTAACTCATACACGATTACTGACTTAGGTACGATTAAGAAATATGGTATTGATTTACTAGAGGCCAAGCAACGAGAAACTTTGGCAAAAACTCGAAGAGCTGCTTAGTTATTTAGACACTCTTTTTATCTGCGCCGTAAATCCACTTGTGCTGCTGACCAATCACTCTAAAAGGCCCACCTTCTAATTGATTCCACTCTTGAATATCGATGAATCTCTGCATTGGAAATTCTTCACTTGGTTCAAAGCATGGAGTTAAAACCCAAGGAAATTCAATTGAACCTAAACTCTCCTCAAGCTTTCTGTAAGCACCTAGAGTATAATCAAAGTCCTTACGATCAGCGATAACTGCTTTAAGCTGAAATTTTCCAACATAGTTTTGGGCAAGCTTTTCAATTAGAGATAAGCGAGTTTGAACTCCAGTAGAAGGAGTTTTAAGATCAAATGAAATATAGTCGAGATTTTCAAAAACCTCATCAACAACACGTGTTCCAGCTGCTTCAATATTTAGCTTAAAGCCTTTCTCTTTTAGAAATTTTGAAAGGGCCACAACACTTGGAACATG
Source organism: Halobacteriovorax sp. CON-3 (assembly GCF_043196995.1). NCBI lineage: Bacteria > Pseudomonadati > Bdellovibrionota > Bacteriovoracia > Bacteriovoracales > Halobacteriovoraceae > Halobacteriovorax > Halobacteriovorax sp. CON-3. The sequence goes on along the minus strand of NZ_JBEBNA010000001.1, from coordinate 87,830 downwards.
CTTAGGATGAAGAGGATCTCCACCAGTAATTGAAATCCAATTAATTTTTCCCTGATAAGACTCTTCTAAAACCTTTTCAAAGATCGATTCAATTGATGTTGGTTCAATTTCAAAACTCCAAGTATCCATTGAGTCACAATTAATACAACCAACAGCACAACCTTGAAAACGCACGAAGACCTGTGAGCGTCCAACAAAGACTCCCTCTCCTTCTGTAGCGCGGTAAATGTCGTTAATAAGATACTGTTGCATTGAAAAACCTTCTTAAAGGGTATTTATATAGCATAAGGCCTTAAAATGTCATATATTTAAAAGTAAATCGAGTAATTGCTACATGAAAAATGGCCCAAAGGAAGAAATATGATTGATATAGATGAACAATTTCGCGCAGTCATCGCTGATTTACAGGCCGGCAAAAGACCAAATTGCACTTATACCAAAGAAGACTTCAGTGTCTTTAAGGCCCGCTTTGAGGAGCTAAATCGCGAAGAAAATTGGGAGGCGCTCATTCCTCTTCTATGCTTACTCGATAATACAATTACTCTCGATCATATTATCTACCCTGAAATCATGGATTGCTTGGCACTATGCCATGACCCAGAAGTCCTAACTCTATGCCTTGGAGTGGCCAGAAAACAAATTATCGATGAATTTCATAAAAGAGGCGAAAGGCTGCCTTTTGATTTTCTTGAGGCCCTAGAAAAACTTGTCGGTCACCAGAACCCAGAAGTCTTTGAATGGACACTACGCCTGATTGAGTCACTCGGTTCACAGTCGATCTATTTTAAAAAGGCCGTCTTAGAGGCAAAACCAGGCTTCTTTGCACGCTTTAATCAACACAAGAAGGCCTGTGTGGAAATAATTGAACTGCTTGAACACCGCTGGCAATAGTGTGTTACAATTGGATTCATGGATAGAAAGTTTAGCGCCAACGACAATTTTGAATTACTAAAGAACGAACGCAATATTGCTAATAGGCAAATGTACCAAATGCAGCCTTCACAAGAGGTTCAAGTTCAAATCTTTCCAGACAAGAGTGTAACACCCGCAAAATTTATTCCAAACACAACAATGCCTGGTACTTTCAGGGCCCACCCTACAACAATTGCGGCCATGAGAAGTGATCTCTTTGCTAATATGTATGACGAAGCATTTGAAGAACTGAGTGCGATAATCACCTGTTCAGGCTGTAAAACAGAGGTTGATAAGCAGTTTTGGAAGTTTTGTCCTCACTGTGAAGCATCGTTTCCAAAAAACTAGCTCTAAACTATTGATATTCCATGACAAAGTAATCCTTTGTAAGAAAAATACCTTTTACTAACACCTCCCCGACCAGTAAATTCTTTCTACAACACACGAACACAATATTTGTTGTGCGTAATTGTTTTGCCTAAGCGCAAAACTAAGGTTACAAACAACTTGTTTCACTGGAAGAAACACGGCACAAGGGAGTCGAAATGAACAGAGCTAACTCGTATCTATCGGACAAGCAAATAGCTGCACTTAAAGATGCGCTACTTGCTGACAAAGAAAGAATTCTTAACAAAAACAGTGAGAAAGAGCAGTATTGCATGGACAAGAACGAACTACTTGACCCTCTAGATGAGGCAGTAGCAAACGTTCAAACATCGCAGGAAATTCGTTTCAGAAATCGTGAAAACTTCTACGTAAAGAAAATCAACAAAGCACTGACAAAAATCGAAAAAGGTGAATACGGCCTTTGCGATGAGTGTGATATTGAAATTGGTTTTGATCGCCTGATGGCGAGAAATACTGCTGAGCTTTGCATTGCATGTAAGGAAGAAGCTGAGCATGAAGAGAAATCGAATGTTTACTTAAAGCGTTCTAAATCTCTTGGAAAGACAATTGCTGAAATTGGAAAAAGATAAAAAATAAGGCCTCATTAGAGGCCTTTTTTATTTGTGCTTATTTTCTAAAGTAACTAATGCTTAATAATTCAAACTCATCTGCAATATGATATTGCCCCGTTGAGAATTCCGCTGAATTAGCGATTCCGCTATCAATGACACTCTTTCTTATATCTTTAATCTCATCTCTTTGAGCATCAAAGTACAGAACGTAGACTTTTGAAGAAAGCTTATCAACTTTCTTAGCTCTAAGCCCCTGCTCGCTTAAGAACTTTTGTAGATCGACAATATTGGCCTGATCAACAGAAACGATAAGCTTATCACTTGCTATACTTTGACAGGCACCCTTACTATCTTGGGCCAGGCCAATGCCTGAAAACTTAAGGCCATGATCTTTTTCAATATTTGCCCTTAGACAGTAGTCGACCTTCTCATAAGAAATACGAAAGGCCATTGAAAGCCTTGGGCCACACAGTCCATAAGAGTGAATCATATCTATTTTTTCGGCCTCAAATTTTTGTTCATGTAAGTATTGAACGACTTGGCCTAGAACTTCATCACGATTTGTATTAAGACTTACTTGATCATTAAAGGATGCAATTTTCGTACGTCCTTGGTCTTCTTTATACCAACATGTATCGTTATTTACCGAAATTAACGGACCTGCATAGATAAATTTACCTAGGAGTAATGAAAGTAAAGAGATAATTATTTTGTTCATAAACTTTCATCGGTATTTAAAGCACAAAATTTAGTGTAGACTTAACTTATGACAGGCAATGATTACGAGATCAAACTAATTGAGAAGATCACTCGGACATTTTACACCAAGGCCATTAATGATGTTTTTATTGGCTATCACTTTAGAAAAATAACGGCCAACAATGGCCCTCTAGCAAATATTGATGAGTTCAATGAGCACTTAGAGGTTATCAACGCCTTTTGGCAGGCACAGTTATTAGGAATAAAATTTCCACGTCCTGCGGCCCATCTACTTGAGGCCCATGAATACTTAAATATCCGCATGGGCGAACTTGGACGATGGGTAATGCTGTTTAAGGAAACATTAGAAGAGTATAGAGAAGAAAATCCTGAGTTTATTAATGCATGGGAAGTTAAGATCGATGCTTTCCAAACAGGATTTAAGAAGTACTTCTTTAAAGAATAAAAAGGGATAGGCGCAACAGGAGATCGATATGTTAAAACTTGAAAAGAATTTTCAAAACTTAACACTCAACTCTTTTCCATCGAAGCTAGCACTTCTATGTATTCTCTTACTTGTTGTCGGACTTGGTAGCTACCTGAGCTTCAATAATAAACTTGGTCAAAAGGATCTTCTGCTCTTTCTCTTTACTCCAACAATCGTATTATCACTTCTTAAATATCGTCATCTTGAGATGAGTAAACCCAGAAATACAGCAAGGCTTGTTGCCCGCTCACTACTAAGGAAGCAGATCACTCAATTTGGGCTTGATGAAATTAAAAGAGTCGAACTCTTAAGAACCAGAGGAGCCACGGCATCAAATCACGCCATTCAAATACGTTTAAAAAGCGACAAATGCTTTCTTATTACCAGTAGTGATATCATAGGAACAAATAAGAAGTTAGAAGAGTATCACGAAGAAATTAATCAGTGGCTAATGGACTAATCACATTCTTCTTTTGTTTGTGGATTTTTGGCCTTGTAGACTTGTTTAACAAAGTCCACAAGAACGGGCTCACTAGCAACATCATCAAATAGCCAGTTGCGAGCATAGTATTGATTAAGCTTATATGCTGCCAAACAAGCTTCCTGAGACGTTAAGTATTGCACGACAATCATTTCAACTAATCTAACTTTAAAGCGCTTTGGTGAACCCACAATGCAGCCAGCAGGATAATCCTTACAGTCTAAATGTCGCCCCTCTTCTTTTAATCCAATACGAACTTCTTCAATTGTATTGTCAAACTTATAGGCCATATCAAACATTTCTAAAGGAGTATAAATATCCTTTTCTGAACATGATGACATAACAAAGAATGATGAAAGAAAAAAGAAAATGCTAATACGTTTAAACATATTAGCATTTTATCATTTAACGGCGTCTGCCGCGAGAATTTTTTGATGTACGAGATGGTGTACGAGTGCTTGTTCGTGAAGTAGTCTTCTTTTGAGGAAGCTGCCCTCTACGAGCAACTTTCTTTGTCGCCTTCTTAGCACCAGATTTCTTTGTCATAGACTTTAAGAAGATCGGATCAATCTTTAGAGTATCCTGATTCTTAATGGCCTCGTTAATTTGACCAATTAATTTCTGATCCTTTTTTGTCACAAAGTTGTAAACACTTCCAGCTCTTCCGGCACGTCCCACACGGCCAGAACGGTGGATATAGTAAACAGCTTCAAATGGAAGGTCATAGTTAAGCACCCATTGAAGAGTCTTAATATCAATCCCACGAGCGGCCATATCTGTTGTGATAAGAATACCACCTGTCGCTTTAAACTTTTTAAAGTTCTCACTTCTTTCTTTTGCTGTGATATCACCATGAGAAACATAGAGATTTTTTACAAGATTGGCCTGCTTCATATAATTATATACTTCAACGGCCTTCTCTTTTTGGTTAACAAAGATAATCCCACTACCCTTTGCTTCTTTTTTAATGAAAACATCAAGCATGGCATTCTTCTCTGTATAGTCCAGAGCGATATTAAATGTTTCAATTGTTTGAGAAAGTCCATGAGAGCCAATTAAGCTTACCGACTTAAACTCCATTCCAGAGAAGAACTCGGCCTTAAGCATATCAAAATCATCTGCCATCGTTGCAGACACAAGACATGCTTGATACGGAGAAGTAAGGTGGCGACGAATGGCCTTAAGCTCACGCATAAAGCCCATATCAAGTAGCTGATCAGCTTCATCAATCACTAGATACTCAAGGTCATCTAGACGGATCTCTTTCTTTTCAAGCATCGACTTGATACGACCAGGTCCACCAATAAGAATATCAAAAGTTTGCTTTTTAAGAGTGCTTACTTTCTTTCCTTTTTCACCACCAAGAGCAAGACGAACACGTAACTTTGCATGGTGAGAGATCTTCTTACATTCATCAGAAACCTGCATCGCAAGCTCTTTGATAGGAAGTAAGATGATGGCACGAGGAGAACCAGCTTTTTGGTTCTTTAAGTCAGATTCTGTTTCTTTTAGCTTTTGAAATAGAGGAAGAAGATAACTCAGGGTTTTTCCGCTACCTGTTTGGGCCTGTACCTGAAGATTGTGGCCATCTAGAAACTCTGGAATTGCTTCTGACTGAACTTCTGTCGGCTTAGATAGCTTATTTTCTTTTAAGAAACCTGCAAACAGGTCCATATCAACGATTTCAACAAATTCTCTTGTGTTTTTTGCCATTTTGTACTCTCCTAAATAGACAACTCCGCTCGCGACCAGAATTGGTCTACGCAGAAATAAATGGGGGGATCTTTTGATCCCCCGATATTTAACACAATGTTTCTTAAATTAGAAGTGTAGTCTGAAGTTTACAGAGTGAATTGTTGAAATTTTCACACCTTGTACTTCTGAAGTGATTGGCTGCTTAAGAGAATACATGAAATCCATGAATCCTAGCTTAAGTCTTGGAGTTAGAGTTAGGTGTTCAGAGTCAACCATCCCTCTTACAGTAACAGCTAGTCTTTCTTTCCAAACATGGAACATTACGTCTGTACCAGCATAAACTCCATCAGCAAAATCATAACCATCTCTCATGTGGAAACCTACGAATGGACGAAGTCTCATATTTGAAAGATTGAAGCTATAATCAGTATGCATACGGTAACCAATTTCTGGCTCATATAATGGAAGATAACCTTCATCATTTTCAATCACTGTCGCAAGAGCGATATCTTGGATCTTAAACATTGTTCTGAAATTTGATAGCCAGTGAAAACCATAAGTGATGTCGGCCATCGCATAAAGAGTCATATTTTGATCAAGGTTTTCAGTATCGATAACATCACCGTCACCAGCAATTGCATCTTGATCAAGAACACGTCTTACGTCAGCACGATATAAACCATAAAGAGAAAATGAACCAAAGTGTCTTTCATTCTTATAATCAAAATTAAGACCAGCTGTAACGTCTGCTTTTACATAAGCATCGATAATTGGTGCCATTGAACCAGACCCTGAAAATGGAATCGCTGTTCCACCAAGAGCATCTGTTAGCTCAGCTTCAAATTGAGTTCTTTCTGCACCACTTAAACCTAAAGCTCCAGCAAGGTCTGTTACAGTACTAATTCCTCCAGAAAGAACATTATTTAAAATCGTTTGAGTTAACTTATCTTCTAGAATTGTCTTTGCTTCCGCATCTACAGGGATAGCGTTAATAAGAGTATCAGTTTCAATATTTTCTTCACCAATTCCAATTAGTGAACCAACATTCACACCAAGTCTAACGCTTGGACTGATTAGCCCTTTGAAAGCATTAAATGATGGAAGAGGAACTCCTACTTCAACATTTAATCTAAGGTTTTGTTCCGTATCAGCATAAGCAGAAAGTACATCCGCTGCCGCTTGATCAGGATCAGCTGCATCTGAAGCATCAGATACATCACCTACTAGTTCCATAAGGTCTGTATTAGCATAAACTGACATATCAACGAGAAAGTCATGCCCAGGCTCTCTTAGGAATTCTTGAGTTTGAAATTTGTCTTCCATTAAGCGAAAACGATCCTGTACATCATAATTAGCATCGGCCGCAAAAGTCATTTGTCCTGCTAAGAGCGTAGCAAACGTCGCTCTTACTAAAAAAGATTTTTTCATTTATTTGTCCCCTTCCGTGGTTAAATCTTCTTAATTGTCTTAACCAATATTAACACGGAATGAATTCTAAAAATTAGTAGGAAAATTTATATAATCCCTTTAAAATAGAAAGGAAATTAATTGAAAATTAACAAAGGTTGACTATGCAGGTTGGTTTTACCCACAGCACTTCTAATGAAAATAAAGAAATCATTATCTCAGTTAAAGAGTTCTTCTTTAAGGAAGAAAATAACGAATTAATTATTTCTGAAAACGGTGGAAGCATCAAGGTTCAGGTTGATGATGACTGCTTAGTCCTAAAGTTAATTCAAAAAATTCAGGATGCAAAACTTCAAGAAACACCTCTTCAAGAAGGCTCGACTTACTTCATGGAAGTTGGAGAAAGACTTAGCTACAAAAGAAGTGAATTCAAATTAAAAACTCTCTCTCATGCTCAACAGTTACCTGACGAGTTTGAAGTCACATCTGAAAAAGATGAAGATGACCTAGGTCTTGATGAAGTACAAAGCTTCCATCACCTAGAAGACCAAGAGTCACTTGAAGAGATCAAAAAAGCGACTCAAGACAGCTCTCCTTCATTTGAAATGACAAGTAGTGATATGCTTACAAGAGATGAATCTGATGATGACTCCGACAGTGACGAAGAAGATATTTCATTTATTATCGATACTAATGAAGATCAACCAACACAGCAAAAAGTAGATGAAGATACTGACTCTCTTAGTATCACTCAAGTTCTAAACGTCGCTCGCCTGCAAAATGCAGAGGCCGAACAAGAAAAGAAGGTTGCAAAACAAACTGAGCATATCAGCCGCCCTCTAGGTGGAAGTAAGAAGAAAAAAACAAACAAAAATACGAAGAAGAAATCGACAAAATCAAAAGAAGCCTCAGGTCTTAAGCTAGGAACTGCCCGCGACTATGAAGGTGCAAAAATAAGAAAGGCACAACAGAAGAAGAAAAAAGCAAAGCAGAATGAAAATAAGTTAGTGGGGCCTTTTACTCGCTTTGTGAGTGCCCTATCACTAGTCTTTGCAACCACGATTATTTCAACACAAGTAGAAGTTGAGGCCATCGAGTCTTTAAGTGTTAAGCTGGCCGACTTGGCCAATACTGAACTTGCAAAATATGTTGAGTTTTCACTAAGTCCAGATATTGCAAAAATCTTTATCGTTCTTTTTGGAATCTTATTTGTTTCCAACTTAGTATTTAGTGTGTCGCCAACTCTCTTTATTAGTGGAGCGACTACTTCTGGCTCATTCCTATCAAAGAGGGCCAAGGCCGTACTTAGAACACCACTAGATTTAATTGCACACCTTATTCCTCTTTTTGAGATGCCTGTGATTTTTGATACTCCCTCACTAAAAGAGTTAATCACTCGAGGACGTATTACTTATCGAGTAAAAGGTTTCAAGTTTATTTCACTTATTAACTTAGCTATTTTTACTCTCCTAGTAATTGGTTATCCAATTATCCAGGAAGGCTTTTCAGAAACTGCAGCACCAACACAAATCAATGTTTCTAAAGAACTTGGAAAAAGGCCATTAAAGATCAAAGAGCTTCTTATCTCAAAGAAATTCTCACAAGAGCATATTATTCTTAGAGTTGGTGGGTCTAGGCCAAGCTACTTTATCATTAACAAAGACTCGGCCAACACATATGTCGTTAAAATGACGGATTCGATGCCATTTGAAAGATTTGAAAATAGCTTTAGCTCAATTCCGTTCTTTAAGTACCGCTACCCTTACCTAAGTTCATTTTATAAGGATGAAAAGTCGAGCTACTTAACAAGAGAAGACTTTGGAAAATTATTCTGGGCCGGTGAGATCATTAAGGGCCGATCGACTAAAGACCTTGTCCATGTTGATCTACTCGCTATTGGCCAATCAAAGAAAGCATTTTCAGAATTTAAAATGGATTATAAGCAGTATCGAAACTTGAATAAATTCACTTCATTCTATCGAGGAAGTAGTGATGAGATTTATCTCTACATCGCACAAGATCAAGTTATGCAATTTGCTAAGGTTGGCGGCAATATGAAATCAAGTGAGCTTGAAGGCTTTACTTTCCTAGCAAGGCCAAAGGTTAAAATTGAATATATCGACAGTGTTGAAAAAGCCTTTCAAGGGACAAATAAATCAATTTTAATGAGCCAAATTGCAGAGATCAACCAACTTGTCTCTCTTAAGGACAACGGTGAAAATCGCGCCTCATTCGTAAAATTTGCCAAGGATCTGGCCAAATTTTTACAAGGTAGTACAAATACTGTTGGACAAGAAGCGGCAAAAGAAATATTAAAGCTAAGTACTTTAAATAATTAAAGTTAGTAGAAATATTTCAACAGTCGAGTTACGACAAAGGGTGATCTATGCGTATTCAAGATCAAGTCAAAGAACACTTCAAGTTCAAAGTTGTCCACGAAGATAAGAACTCAGGAGCAAGAGCAGGTGTTATCACAACTCCTCACGGAGAAATCCCAACACCAGTTTTTATGCCAGTTGGTACTCACGGTGCAATTAAAGCACTTCCACCAAATTTCCTAAAGGATCTGGACACTAAAATTATTCTTTCAAATACATACCACCTTCACCTATCACCAGGTTCAAAACTGGTTCAAAAAGCAGGTGGACTTCATAAATTTATGAATTGGGATAGACCAATTCTTACAGACTCTGGAGGATTCCAGGTATTCTCTCTTCAAAGAAAGAGTATCAAGGAAGAAGGAGCAGAGTTTAAAGATCACAAAGGTAAGGCAATTATGCTTTCGCCTGAGACATCAATCCAAATTCAACAAGAGCTTGGATCAGATATCATGATGGCATTTGATGAGTGTATTCCATATCCTGCAACTCGTGAGTACACAAAGAACTCAATTGATCGTACTCACCGTTGGCTAGATCGTTGTATCGACGCTTGGACAAATCCAAAGCAAGCGCTATTTGGAATCATCCAAGGTTCAACTTACGATGACTACAGAGATGAGTGTCTTGATGAGCTTGTTAAGCGCGACCTTCCAGGCTATGCCATTGGTGGTGTCTCTGTTGGTGAAGGGCCAGAGCTGATGGAAAAGATCGTTAAGTACACAGGACCTAAGATGCCAAAGGATAAACCACGCTACGTAATGGGCGTTGGAAATCCAGAAGACCTTTGCATGATTTGGGAATATGGAATCGATATGAGTGACTGTATCATTCCAACGAAGTTTGCACGTGGTGGAACACTATTTACAAAACGTGGGAAAATCAGAATTCGTCACAAGAACTATCGTCGTGACTTCTTTCCAATTGAACCAAATTGTAAGTGCTACTGTTGTGAGAACTTCACACGTGCCTACGTGAAGCACTTATTTGACTCAAATGAGATTCTAGGACAAGTTCTAGCGACGATGCACAATATTGAGTTCTATAAGAATATGGCCGAAGAAGCTCGTGAGGCCATCTTAAACGATCGCTACAATGAGTGGAAAGCTGACTTCCTAAAAAGTTACAATAAAGACGACGGTGCAAAAAACTAATTAAGTATTCAATATAAGGGACACTCATGTGTCCCTTTTTCTTATAAACTTTTCAGATATATAGACCCATTTTACATTCTAAGCTAAAACCTCGTATGAGGAAGTTCTACTTAGTTTTACTAATCACATTTATTACCACGACAAAGCTAACCATGGCCAAACGCTATATTGGTGGTGATGAGTGGAATAGACAGAAAATAACGAAGGAAACTTTCCACGTTCAAGAAGCGACAACGAAAGAATTAATTCTAAGAACAGTAAAAGTCGTCAATGAAAGACAAAAGAAAGTTGGAACGGCCTTTCTTTATAAGCAAGATGAAACAACATATACCTTCTTAACTAATTTCCATGTTATCTCAACTCACAGAGAATGTCGTGATTCAAAAATTCTTATTATCAACGAAGAGTTTAAAAAGTTCCGTGCAAAGTGTGAAAAGATTCTCGACTCTGGTAGCATCAAATCCGGATCAGACTATACCTACTTTAAAGTTAAAAAAACCAACCGCATTTCATTTCTAGAAAACCTAAGTGATATCAACTTAAACTTCCCCACTCCTAAAGCAGGAGACCGATTAGTATCAGTTGGCTTTGGTGCTGGCAAGGCCGACCTTAGAAGATATGATGCAAGCATTATTCAAGATAAGGACTGTGTCTACCTAGCAGGAAATATCGATTTAATTTTTAACAAAGACAAAGTAAGAGACGTATTCTTTACGGCCTGTGACGCACAATCAGGAGACTCAGGTAGTGCGATCATGAACAGTGACACAGGAGATATCATCGGGCTCTTTTTTGGAGTGGCCGATCAAGATAAGAATAATCCCCTATCCACAAGTGAGATTTGGGATAATATCGGAACAGACTATTTGGATTTCTATACAAATTCTTCCATGTCGATTGATTTAAAAACAATTCAAATGAAATAAAAAAGGAGCACCACGTGCTCCTTCTTTCTTATGCTTGATTGATTGCGCTTGAAATAATTTTTGTCAGCTTTTGAAGGTCTTCAAATTTCACATTATGGAAAAGAGAAATTCTAAATTGGTTCTTACCAAGCTTTCGATAAGAATCGATTCCGATCACAACACCTTGTGCTTCAAGTACTTTAATTAGCGCTGCCGCTTCATACTTATCATCCACGTTGATTGTCGCAACAGAAGTTGAGCGATATTTTTCATCTGCAACATACGCCTCTAAGAAGCTTTCTTCCTGGGCCCAACCATAGATCATATCAGCTTTCTTGCGTGCAAGATCAACGGCATTCTTTTGTCCACCTTGTGAGTTCATAAGCTTTACTTGCTCATTAAGGAAGAAAAGAGTTGAGATACTTGGCGTATTATATGTTTGATTCTTTACTGAGTTATCAATAGCTGTCTGCCAATTCATAATTCCTGGGATATAGCGATCAGTTCCATTAATTTCTTGTGCTCTCTTTAGTGCTTTTGGTGACATGATAGCAACAAACAGCCCGCCCTCAGAAGCAAATACTTTCTGCGGAGAAAAGAAATAGCAGTCAATTTTTGAAATATCTAAAGGAATCTGTCCCGCACCACTTGTTGCATCAACAGCAACGAGAGTATCGTCATTTACATTTGGAATAGTCGTTGTCTGAACGCCAGTTGATGTTTCATTAAGAGTGAAACAGATCATATCTGCATCAGCATGCACATCAGAGCCTTGTGGTTCACAACCTTGACCGTACTCACTTGCAACTTCTTGTGCTTCAATCCATGGGATTCCATTATGTGACTTAAACCACTTATTTGAAAACTCTCCACATGTATAGTGAACACTTTTATTACGAACAAGACCAAGTCCAATCATATCAAAAAGAAAAGTAGCACCACCGTTACCCATAACAACTTCATAACCCTCTGGTAAGTTGTAAAACTTTGCTAGGCCTTCTTGAATCTCTTTCACAAGATTTTTCACGGCCGGCTTACGATGAGATGTTCCCAAAAGATTTGCTTTTGTTTCAGCAAGACGTACTGAAAACTCAGTTGGTATTAAAGATGGACCTACACCAAATCTTGGATCACTTGGAATTAATTCACTAGGTACCTTATAATTTTCGAACATATTTAAAATCCTTTTTAAGTGGTTAGGGGTATTTTAATGAAAATGCTAGTATTTGAAAACAAATAAGAAGTTGTCAAACCTTGAAAACTTCTTAACAATTATGACATGAAAATATCTCGCTCCTTACTTCTATGCATTATATGCATACTTCCATTTTCTATAGCAGCTAAGGATCTTAGCATTCCTGGCGAATTCTCACTTGGAATTGGGAACTTGACGAAGTATGTCGGTAAGATCCAAACCGATATTGATGGTGGTAGAAATTACTTCTCATTCAATCCTTTCATTAGAGCAAATTATCGAACAGATATTCAGTGGCAAAAGGCCCTTAATCTTGAAGCGGGACTGACGATCCCTAAGTCAAGTGAGGATAGCGCTGTTACGGTAACGAATTTCTGGATTCATGCCCTTCTTGAACATACATTTACTCAAAGCTTTAGAATGCATGCAGGCCTCGGGGTTTTCTTTACCTATACGGCCATGGATGGTGAGATTCAAACATTAGGAAATGGAATGTCGACGCAGCAATTCTATACTCCAGAAGATTACCAAACTGCTGTTAATAATATTGTCATCCTCGGCGGGGACTACTTATTTAATAAGACGTACTTCGTTAATGGACAATTAAGTGTCTTCAATATTGAAGATGGTGACGAGCGAGCATTCAGCTATGCTTTATCGCTAAACTATTCATTTGGAAATAAATAATGAAGCTTATTCTATGCTTACTTTTTTCGACGTATTCATTCGCATTTACAATCAATGCAAATATTCCAATCCGTTTTTCAAATCCAGAAATTCGTGTTGATGTTGCTGACAACGCCTGTGCAAATATTACGGACTCGGCAGATGAAATCATGGATATGGTAGAGATTGCAGCAAGTGAGTACTGGAATAAAATTGCAACAAGTAGCCTTCATCTTAAGGGCGGTAATATTTTAACGGTTGATGCAGATTATACGACTGAACAAATCTGCGCCGCAGGTGAAGCTGGCTGCATCAGTCAGGTCCCAAGTACGAATACGCAAATTCTAATCGTCTGTAATAGCAATAATACTGTTTTTACTTCAACTGGAATTTTAGCTGTTACTCTTCCAAATAATCTAAGTGGTACCCAAATCCAGGGCTCTGTTATTGGACTCAATGATATCGCAGGTACTCGCTACAACGACCAAACAAGAGCACAAAAGATTGCTCTTTTTGCACATGAAATCGGCCACGCTTTTGGCCTTGGGCACTCTTCAAAAGAAAGTTCTCTAATGTACTTTAGAAACCTCACTGGCCGAGAAACAATTGGGCAAGATGACTGGGACGGGGCCACATACCTATACCCAAAAGAGCAAATCCCAATGTGTGGCTCAATTGCACCGGTTAAGGATAGTGCCAATCTCGGTGGTCATATTAATGAGGAAATTGAAAAAAAGATAAGTACGCAATATTCTGAACGCCCATCAGCAAAGGATTCCGCCGCCTTGATCGCAGGTCTGGGCATGCTATTATTGGTCTTAGTTACATCTAAGAAATTTGCACAAGCAAAAATTTATTAACAAAAGACAATATTTTACTAAAGTATTGTCAGTAAGTACCGATAATCACATTATGGAATCGAAGTCAGGTAAATTTATTATTGGAATTCTCATTATTTTCTTATTCAAGATTACTGTTGCAGATAATATGAGAGACTCCAAGTCACAGAAAGTAACAATCTCAGTTCTTAAGTAAGAGCTAATTTTGTAAAGTGTTCACCTCTTTTGACGTAATTTGCGTATTGGTCAAAAGAAGGAAATGCCGGTGAAAATAAAATAACATCTGCATTAAACCCTGCTTTAAATATCTCATCTAAATTCTCAAAATATTCAGATTCAATCTCAAAACTCAATTCACTTAAGACTTTTCCAGACTCTCCAAAAAAGAGAATCTTTTTAATCTGATCTTTAAATGGCAAGAGCTTTTCTAACTGATTATCACCGTGTCCTCGAAGCTGGCCACCAATAATGAGTTCAACATTCCCTAGGTCCTTAACTCCATTTAATGCAGTTAGTGTTGCTTCCCAATTTGTCGACTTTGCATCATTAAAGAAGTAGTGCCCTTTATCTTGCTTAATCATTTGCAAGCGATATTCAACACCATTAAAGAACTCACAGGCCCTTTGAAAGGCCTTAATATTACCTGTAAACGCATCCCACATAAGATAGACAAAGTACGTATTCACAAGATTATGTTCGCCGTAGATCTTTAGTTTACTAGGATCAATAACTTCAGATAGTTCTTCCTTAACCTTTTCAATTGAAAGGTCCAATTGATGCTCATTGCGAATTGCATACTCATTCTTGACTTCTAAATCATTAGGAAGAAAGGCAATTCCTTCATTGGCCATATTTTTAAAGATTTCGAATTTATCCTGTCCATATGTCTTTAAGTCATCGTAGCGTTCACCGTGACTAAAAGTTAGATTTAAAAGACCAGCAACATCACATTGAAACTCATCAATCAGGTTGAGCTGGAAGCTTGAGAGCTCTAAGATAATACCTTGAGCTGGTTCACGCTCTCCGCTCATGCGCTCATAAATATAATCACAAAAAGGTGTTCCAATATTTCCACCAACAAAGTAATCCCCTGTTGGGTCCTGCTTGCCACACTCCTCTAGAAAGGAAACAACAGTGGTTTTACCATTCGTCCCTGTGACACCTAAAATTGGGGCATCAGCAAATTTATAGGCCAACTCAATCTCGCACCAAATTGGGCAAGTCACTTTGGAAAATAGCGGAAGTTCCTTAGACATGCCAGGAGTTAGAATAATTAGGTCCATCTCCCCTAGAATATCGCAGGCCTCATCCTGAGCAACCTTGCCCTTGATGCACGAAGAGTCCTCAATGGCAGGCCACGTTTCAACGGCCCCCTGATTAACTAAATAAATATCCTTACCTAGAAAAGTCAGTAGGCGTAGAGCTGAAAGGCCAGAAAGCCCAAGGCCAACAACTGCGATTTTATTATACTTATTTAGCGATTCATTAATGATCATATGACTATTACCTTCCAAATCATGGATAAAAGTGCTACATTGCTGTGCATGAATTACCAGCAATTATTTTTAAACCTTGCCTCTATTTTAAGGCCATATAGTCAACTATGGCAAAAAGAAGTTCTCCAGGCTTGGCGTGCTGGTGAGATTGATGAAATCATTCCAGAAGATCTCATTGCTCCCTTAAGAAAACTTAGTCATGAAGAACTCTACGAGCTTGACTGCTTGAGAGATTATTCAAAGCTTGAAGAAGGTTCGCTTAAGTCACTCTTAAATTCACTAAAAGAAAATGAAGTTTATGAGACGGTTGAAGAGTCCTTAATTCGTGGAGTCGACGAACTTCCAAGTTGGGCGTTTTTTAAAGTTAAGGGAAAGAAGCAGGATGAGATCCTAGCGATTGCAAACTTCTTAACGAAGCTTAGAGATAAAGAAGGCGACTTCAAGCACACTGTTGATATTGGAGGAGGTGTTGGTCACCTATCACGCACTCTTGCTCATTACTTTGGCATGGAGATGATAAGTCTTGATATCAATACTGAATTTCAAGAAATTGGCCGCAGTCGACTAAAGAAATACCCTACACCAGAAGGTGCTAAAGACGTAAAGTTTATTAACCATGACTTTAGCATCGATTTAGAGGGAAAAGAAAATGCTCGTATTTTCAGTAAAGACTCCTTTTCACTAGGCCTTCACACATGTGGGCCTTTGGCCGTAAAGCATATGCAAGTGGCAAGTGGCAATCAAACAAGAGGGCTTCTAAATTTTGGCTGCTGCTATAATAAATTAGACCCGAAAGAGCATACTAACCTCTCTCAATTTGCAAAAGAAAATAACCCACTACAAATTGAAAGTAATTGCTTAACACTCGCAACTCGAGGTCATCAAAGTATGGAACTTGAAGACTTCAATCAAAAAAAGCGAGTGAAGTTTTATCGCTACTGTCTTCAATTCTATATCGATACTGTTTATGGAAAAGAAATCGACATCATCCCTATTGGTGATGCTCACAAGAGACTCTACGCCCTTTCATTTAGTGAATATGCAATTGCAAAGCTAACTGAAAATAATATTCCAATTAACTTAAGTCCAAAAGAACTTGATCAGTTCTTTGAAGATCATCAAGATACTCTAGAGAAATTATTTCTAGCAAATGTTGTTCGTTGGCAATTTGGACGTGCCCTAGAGCTTTACCTTCTCTATGATCGTGCTATCATGCTACAAGAGCGAGGAAAAGAGGCCAAGCTAATGGCCTTCTTTAACGAAGTTGAATCCCCTCGAAATATTGGAATTTGGTATCATGAAGCAGAATCAAAATCATAAAAGTATTTTAATTACTGGCGCAACGACAGGCATGGGTAAGGCCTTCGCTGACCACTTTGCGACTCTAGGATTTGATCTCTATCTGCATGGACGAAACCTTGCCCTGCTCGAGCAAAATGCAAAAGAATATCAAGATAAGTATCAAGTTAATTGTGAAATTATAATCAAGGATCTCGCAGATGAGGATGCTTGTGAATTTGTGATTTCAAAAATAAAAGCGCCACTTACATACCTTGTGAATAACGCTGGATTTGGAGTCGCAGGAAAGTACCCAGAAACAGATATTGAAAAACAAGTAAGAATGCAAAGAGTGCACGTCGAAGTACCAATGCGCCTTACTCATCACTTTCTTCAACAAAGTGAGCAACTTAAAGTTATCAATATCGCCTCTCTTTATGCCTTCTTCCCAGTACCAAGACAAAGTGTTTACGCTGCTTCAAAAAGCATGCTTCACTCTTTTAGCCTGGCCCTAGGACGAGATCTAAATGGAACCAATAAACAGGTCATCTCTGTCTGCCCTGGACTTGTCTATACTCAATTTCGTATCAATCAAGGAAAGGCCGAAAAGCAACACTTTAGTGGAATCTCATCTGAACAAGTCGTTAAAGAGACAATGGACGCACTAAGTAAAAATAAATTCTATATTGTTCCAGGTTTTCTAAACAAAATCTTCAAAACACTACTAACGACAATTCCTCATACACTTACGCTACGAATCATCGAGCGAGTCAACACAGGGCGTGGTTACTAAAAATACCTTACACCTCTAGTCAGATATATAATTACCCATTAAAATGGCGCCCACACAACACACAAATTAATTGTAAATTAAGAGGACACCATGCAAACAACAACTGTTAATATCAATGATATTAAATTAAATAGTGAATACCTAAGAACTAATACTGATGTTGAGACATTAAAAATCAGTATCGAAAATATTGGTCTAATCAATCCTCTAACAATCAATAAAG
This sequence comes from Halobacteriovorax sp. CON-3, assembly GCF_043196995.1. Classification (NCBI taxonomy): domain Bacteria; kingdom Pseudomonadati; phylum Bdellovibrionota; class Bacteriovoracia; order Bacteriovoracales; family Halobacteriovoraceae; genus Halobacteriovorax; species Halobacteriovorax sp. CON-3. The sequence goes on along the minus strand of NZ_JBEBNA010000001.1, from coordinate 70,263 downwards.
AAAACGAACTACTAGCTGGTGCTAGAAGATATCAGGCCCTAAAAGAGCTTGGAATTGAAGAAGTTCCTGTTCATGTTGTTGACCGCAAGTCACTAGAGCAAGAGTTAATTTCAATTGATGAAAACCTTGTGAGAAGAGCACTCGATAAACTTGAATTTGAAAAGTGTCTTAACCGTGGGCGCGAAATCTTTGAAGAGCTAAACCCAACGGCCACTAAGATTGAAGTTGATGTTATTGCAACAACAACAGAAGAAAAGAAGCTTGAGAAGGCAAAAGAAGAGCAAGACCAGGATTCATTTGCTGCCATTACGGCACAAAAGACAGGTCTTTCAAAGAGTGTGATCAAAGGTGCAATTAAAAGAGATGCCCTTGCATCAGAACATGTAAAGAAAGCACGCCAACTTGGTCATATCAATGCAAGTGTTACTAACGAGATCATCAAGCTAGACAAAGAAGTTCAAGACAGCGTTCTTCCAATGATCTCAGATAAAACAGTAAAAGAAGTAAAACAAATTGTTGCAGCAGCAAAGCGTGGTGGTGTTCAGGAAGCTGAACAAGAAATTGAAACAATGGAGCCATTGCCAGCAGAATATGCTCACCTTAGAAACCTTTCAAAGAGAATGAATAAGAACCTTACTCGTATTCTTTTAGAAGAGCTTACTTACGAAGGTAAGGAGTCTGCTTCAATCATGAAAGAACTAAGAAAGATGCAAGAGAATCTTGAGCGCTTCTTCAACATGGGAACAACTTCTAATCACGTAACTTCTGATTCAACTGAATCAACTGAAACTCAGGAAGTTACTTCTGAGCCTACGATTGTACTTGATGAAGATCAACAAGAGTTCAATCCAGAGTACTCTCTCTAAACCCAAACCACTTTACAAAAAATTGACAATATAACGCTTTAGGCAGATGACGAATTACTTGGTCATCTGTTTAAAGTTTCGTTATGATAATCGTCATGAAATTAGTCAAAGAGAACACCCTTTTTATTATGTGGATTGTTGCCATACTGGCAGCAGCTGGCTCACTATTCTTTAGTGTCATCATGGAATTTGTTCCGTGCACACTTTGTTGGTGGCAGAGAATTACCATGTATCCACTTGCAGCGATTTTACTGATAGGCTTTTATCAAGATGATAAAAGAAGCATTCTCTATGGTGCCCCTTTTATTATTTCAGGATGGGCCATTTCAATTTATCACAACCTCGTTCAACTTAAGGTCATTCCGGAAAGTGCGAGTCCCTGTGTAAGTGGTGTCCCATGTTCAGAGAAATGGATTAACTGGTTCGGGTTTATCTCAATTCCAATGTTGGCATTCTTCGCCTTTACAATTTTATTTTCACTATTCTTATTAGAAGTTTATAGCAACAAGGATTTCTTAAATGCAAAAAAGTCATAAAATTATAGCTGCAATCGTTACTGTTATTGCAGTCTTTGCCATTAGTGCAACATTTTACAAAAAACAACAAGCGGCCAAGCTCGGTTTTATGGCCAATGAAAATCACAAATTATTTGTCAGAGATTACTCTCCTTCTATCGGACCAGATGATGCAAAAGTTGTCTTAGTCGAATTCTTAGACCCTGAGTGTGAGTCTTGCCGTGCCTTTGCACCATATGTAAAAGAAATCGTAGAAAAATACGAAGGTAAGATAAAGCTAGTTGTTCGCTATGCGGCCTTTCACAAGAACTCGGCCTATGCAATCTCAATTCTAGAGGCAGCAAGAAAGCAAGGTCAATACTGGCAAACTCTTGACCTACTTTTTAAGAGTCAACCAGCATGGGGAAATCACCACAACCCACGCCCAGACCTAATCTGGAATTACTTAACAACACTAGATCTAGATATTGATCAAATCAAAAAAGATATGCATGATCCAAAATTCATGGAATGGATTAAGCAAGACGCAGAAGATGGAAAGACACTTGGAGTTCGTGGAACACCGACTTTCTTTATCAATGGAAAACCATTAGAGCGTTTTAGCTATCAACAACTAGAACTACAGATTCGTGAAGAACTAGAAAAATAAGTAGAATGCATACCTTTGCCAACTCCCACTTTCTAAAATTAATTGAAGATAGTGGGAGTGCATGCCCAGAAAGAGGTTGGGAACCCACTCACCTTGCGACCAACAATAATCAGCTCATTTCATATATCAAATCACACAGCTACGGTGAGTATATTTTTGACTGGGCCTGGGCCGATCTCTATCACCGAATGGGCCAAGAGTATTACCCAAAGCTTATTCACGCCATTCCTTTCACACCAGTAAATAATAGTAAATTCACTCAAGAATTTGATGGGACGCTTCTAACAAAGTCTTTTAATATGTATCAGGAGTTAAACCTATCTAGTGAGCACTACTATTTTACAGATAATAGCTATTATTGCCTGAAAGACTTAGGCTTCTTTAAACAAATTACGACTCAGTATCATTTTATTAATGAGTACGCTTCATTTGAAGACTATCTTTCAAAGCTTAAAAAGAATAAGAGAAAAAGCATAAAGAAGGAACGAAAGGCATGCCACTCATATGATATTGAGATTAAAAAAGTATGTGCAAGTGAGCTTACAACAGATGAACTTAAACAGATATATGGCCTATATTTAACAACGATTGATAAGAAGTCAGCTTATGCCTACCTTACTCTCGATTTCTTTCTTGGGTTAAACACCCTAGAGAATTGTTTTTTTCACCTGGCCTATAAAGAAGATTCAATTATTGCCATGGCGCTATTTTTTGAATCCACAACAAAACTCTATGGACGCTACTGGGGAGTTCACCCTCTTCATCAAAATAAGTATGAGTTTCTTCATTTTGAAATGTGCTACTATATGGCAATGGAGTATTGCATCGATAATAAGCTAGAGATTTTCGAAGCTGGTGCCCAAGGAGAACAAAAGCTCTACCGTGGATTTAGGCCAGTTGAAATTGAGTCATGGCATCACTTAAAAAACACACAATTACACGAAGCTATCGCTAATCACGTTAAGAATCAAAACTTGAGCGTAAAACAATATCATGAAGATTTAAAAGAGCTACTTCCTTTTAAGTAGGTCGGTACGTCGATACTTTTGGCAACTTCAATAACTTACATTCTTCTAACTTCATTTATTCTTAGTTAAAGTCAATATTGACGTAGGAGTATGCTCATTTTACGAAAATAAAGCATCAAAATGCTGGATTTCATATACAAAAGCACAAATATTGAAAGCAAAGAGCATTAGAAGTGCGCTAAGTAGTAGTAATTGCCAAAAGTATCGACGTACCGAACAACAAGGCCCCTGTTAAGGGGCCGGTATTATTAGTTAATTGTAATGTGAGAATCTTTATAATCGACCTTTAAGTCTTTTTCTTCCAGATCATGTGCCATGATCTCTTTTGATAAAGGTCTTGTTACTAATCGGTTAAAGATTGAAGCAAGTGGTCTTGCACCATAGGCCTCGCTGTAACCTTGCTCATTAAGTCTAGCGCGCACACTTTCTGATAAATCGACCTTAAGCTTACGGCCAAGTAGTCTCGAATTAAGTAAGCGAACTTGCTTATCAATTAGCGAGTTCATGATTGAGCGATCAAGTGCATTGTAAGTTAGCACTGAATCAAGTCTACCTAAAACCTCTGGCTTAAATGCTGTTTCAACAACTTTTGCATTTGTCGTTAAAAGGATAATCGTATTTTTAAAATCAATTGTTCGTCCTTTATTATCTGTTAGCCTACCGTCATCTAAAATTTGTAACAGAATATCACCGAAGTCATGATGGGCCTTTTCAATTTCATCAAAGAGAATTACTGAATAAGGGTGACGTCTTACCGCTTCAGTTAGAACACCACCCTCTTCATAACCAACATAACCAGGGGCGGCACCAATGAGTTTACTCACTGAGTGCTTTTCACTAAATTCAGATAAATCAAAACGTATTAAGTTATCCTGTGTATCAAATAAGAACTCACATAGTGCCTTTGCTGTCTCAGTCTTCCCCACACCACTAGGACCTTTTAGGAGGAACGAACCTAGTGGTCGAGAAGGGTCTGTCAGACCTGCGTGGGCCGAAATAATTGTATCAGCAATTTCTGTTAATGCTTCTTCTTGTCCGTAAACACGTGACTTTAAAAAGCCTTCAAGTTGTAAAATCTGCGCTTGTTTTGACTTAAGGATTTTCTCGACAGGAATTCCCTTTTGTCTTGAAATCACAAGAGCAATATCTTTAGTCGCAAGAACCCAATCGTGATGACAAGATTCAAGCTCTTTTTCAACTTCTGGAAGCTGAGAGTATTTAATCATTGATGCCTTCTCATAGTCTTGACTTCTTTCAGCAGCTTCTAACTCGAAGTTTAGGCGATCTCTTTGATTCTTTAATTCAGAGACTCTCTTAAGTGAAAGAACCTCTTCTTCCCAAGTGCTTTTTTGCTCATTGAATTTTTCTTCAAGCTCTTCAACTTCTTTGGCCAACTTTTCATTGTCCTTATCAATTTGCATATTCACTTTCTTTGAGCGAATTTCAGCTTCTAACTCTACGAGTTTTGCAGGCATCGCTTCCGCAGATAGTTTAAGTGCACTTGCCGCTTCATCCACAAGGTCGATGGCCTTATCTGGTAAATTCTTATCTGTAATATATTGATCAGATAAAATAACGGAGTTAAAAATTGCATCATCAGAAATCTTAATTCCATGATGAATCTCTAGCTTCTCGCGAATCCCCATTAAAATTTCAATAGCATCTTCTTTTGATGGCTCATTTACCGGTACTGCTCGAAAGCGTCTTTCAAGTGCACTATCTCCTAGAATATATTTTTGATATTCTTCATCAGTCGTTGCTCCAATACAATTGAGCTCTCCTCTTGCAAGAGCAGGCTTCAAGAGATTGGCCGCATCCATAGCGCCATCTGTTTTACCAGCACCAACTAACTGGTGAATTTCATCGATAAAGAGAATCGAAGTTGCTGCATTTTGTTTAATATATTTTAAAAGCTTTTGTAGACGCTCTTCAAATTCACCGCGAAACTTAGTTCCGGCCATCAGAGCACCCATATCAAGTGCATAGACAGTCTTTCCTTCTAAGACATCAGCAACAGTTCCCTTAACAATCATTTCCGCAAGGCCTTCAACAATAGCAGTTTTACCTACTCCGGCAGGCCCAACTAAGACAGGATTATTCTTCCCACGACGTCCTAGAATTTCCATTACCGCACGAATTTCTTTCGAGCGTCCAATGACAGGATCAAGCTTACCTTCAGCGGCCATTTCATTCAGGTTCGTCAGGAAGGCAGGAACCTCCTCTTCATCGTCTCCATTCATAGCAGAGTTAAAGACATTCGGGTCAATATTGAGACTGGAGAGGGTTGTCACAATATGCTTTAGAAGGTCAGTTTCTGTTACTTCCTGACGGCCTGATTGAATAGCATTGGAAGATGCCAATGTGAGCCACTTACTAAGTCCTGCAGTAGGTCTGACATTATCAAGTGAGACTTCCTGAGAAGCTTGAGGTAAGCGCTCAATTTCTGATTTTATATCTTTTAATTTATTCTTTAATGCTCTTGATGAGAAAGAAGAAGGATTCTTCACCAGCCCATAAGCAAGGTGCCACTCAGATAGTTGAGCATTCTTCTTTTCCATTAGAAGAGATTGGGCAATATCGAGACTGCCTGCAACGATTGAATCGTACTTATTCATAAAAATTCCTCCACGCAAATTCTTGGGTATAAACACCTAAAATCATGAGGTATTTTTCCCCTTCTACTAATAAGATGGGACGTGTTTTATAATTGTCAAGGTAACCAAAATATTTTTTCGAAATAAATGAGATTATTATGAATAAATTTTTTCTTCAGCTTTTCCTTATCTTTGTTTTAATCCTTAAGTCCCAGGCCTTTGCCCAGAAGCTACCTCCCCTCGACTTAAGCTCTCCTCGTGCAACCATGAATTATTTCCTTAAGTCCATGAAGGCCTATAAACTTGGAAATGACCAAGGACTTGAACAAGCGGTACTGGCACTAGACGGACGCCATATTCCGGATACAGTTAAGGAATTTAAATTAAAAGATTTCTCAAGAACTCTTATTACTGTTTTTGATCGTATCGAATATATTGATGTAAAGAGAATTCCTCGTAAAGTTGATGATGGAATCTGGTACTACCGAAAAGAAGTCGTACAAGTAGAAAATAAAGATCACAATGTAGAAATTTCCATTCGCCAAGTTCAGCGTGGGGATAAAATGGTGTGGCTTTTTACGAAAGAAACAATGTCGTCGCTACGTTTTTATGACCTCTCACTAAAGGGTAAGAAAGTTGCAAAGGATGTCGTCTATAGCCAGTCTCCAAAAGAGCGCTTAAAAGAGTATCTACCTGCATGGACTTTTCATCAGCGCTTCCTCCTTTTAAATATTCACTGGATACTCTTACTTGTCATTACTCTCTTTAGTTTTATTATTGACCGAATTGTACGCCATTATATTGCGGCCAAAACAATATCAATTCTTAAGAAAAGAAATATTACCTTTACTGAAAAACAACAAAATAGGCTAACTTCACCATTTGGTAGCCTTGCCTTTGCCTATATTTTCCAAACACTTGCTACGTGGATTGATCTGCCTGCCGATGCTCTCGTCTTAGTCGTTAAGGCATGCGATATCGTCATGGCCATTTCAGTCGTCTTTATTCTTAATCAACTACTAACTGTTATCTGCCTCTACCTTGAGGACAAGGCACGTGAAACAGAGAATAAGTTTGATGATATTGTTGTTCCACTAATTAGAAAGACAGCAAGATTCTTTATCTATGCTGTCGGTATCATTTTTATTGGTGATGCCCTCGAACTGGATATGAAATCAATCCTAGCCGGTATGGGAATTGGGGGGATCGCCTTTGCACTTGCCGCCAAGGATACAATTTCTAACCTCTTTGGTTCATTTACGGTTCTTTTTGATAACCCATTTACAATTGGAGACTGGGTTAAGATTAATAATGATATCGAAGGTATCATTGAAGAAGTGGGAATGAGATCGACAAGGATCAGAACATTTCACAACTCGCTCCTATCCGTTCCAAATGGAAATCTTATCAACGCCAATATCGACAACCTTGGGCGCAGACGCTTTCGTCGTTTTAACACAACTTTAGGAATCGATTATGCGACTCCACCAGAGAAGATTGAAAATTTTTGTGAAAGTATTCGCCAAATTATCGTTGCACACCCAATGACGAGAAAAGATAATTTCCAAGTTTATTTTAATAGCATGGGTGCAAGCTCACTCAATATTCTCGTGTATATGTTTTGGGAAGTGCCAAGCTGGGATGATGAATTAAATGAGAAGCATAAATTCTTACTCGATATCCTAAGGGCCGCTAAGAAGCACGGAATTAACTTTGCTTTCCCTACCCAAACTCTTCATGTTCAACAGGACCCTGGTGTCACTTATACGCCAGAAGACGTGGATTTTGGCCGCTCACAGCAGATTGCAGATGAGCTTGCGAGCGACAGATGGAATGCACCTAATCGCTCATCTGAACTTCGATTAAAATAAAATCTATAAAGGCCTTAGAGTTAAAACTTTAGGGCCTGACTTCTTCATAAGATCAAAGCTAAAAATTTGAGGACGATACTCATCATTCATAAAACGCTCTCTCTGATTATCATAATAAGGAGAAAGCATATGTCCAGAGTTTCCTAAAGGTAGAATTCCATAAGAAATATCAACATTAGCAAAATCGATAAGACGACGAGTACTAGGCCCAGTTACCGGCGTATGCCCACTGTCACAAGAGACACGTCGAATATGATTAATGCTATTGATCGAGCCATTTGCCTCATAAGGCCCATGGTTAAATAGTTTTGCAAGGTACTTATTCTTTGCAAAAGGGTGAGGCATCGTAAGTTGGTGAACACGTCCCCAACGCCAAGTACTTATATCTTCACCAAGTTCGTCCTTTAAGTACGCGACAGCTTCTTTAAACGCCATAGCAACAACAGTATCACGATCTTCCACAGGTGCAGTTTTTTCAATATCCCACCAATTATCAAATGGTGTATCAAGTAGACGATAGTAGAAAATCCAAGAATTGATGGCCTTACAATACTTAGTGTAGTCCTCGCCCATCTCATCCATTAGAAGTTTACGGATACGCATATTAGTTTCATGAAATATTGTAGGTGCAACTTGCTCCTTACGAGAGTGTCCTTTCCAATCCATAAAAACTTCAAGGGCCTCTTCTTCAAGAGAGCTCATCGGATATTTCTTAACTGCATTATGAATGATCTTCTGCATCTTGCGATTATTCGTACTAAAGCTTGCAGTTTGTACCATCTTTTGAGAATCCATATCCCAGTTATCACGAAGTTCGAGTGACTTTAGGATTGTATTGTAGCGATTATCTGAGTGCCAACCTCCACGATGATAGATTCCTTCCTTCATTGTCTTAGGTGCATCATTAGCAGAAACAATAAAACCATTTTCAGGGTTAATTTCATGTGGCTTCTCATCAAATGAATAGACGCCTAAAATCTTACGATCTGGAGTTTGTACAAGATCTGACTCAAAAGGATGAGACCTCTTATAGCTATCACCCATGATAAGTCTAGCAACATTACCATCAGCATCAGCATAGACAATATTTAGGCCAGGGGACTTTACAATACTTGTGGCCTTCTTAATCTCTTCTAAGTTCTTTGCACGGCCTAGCCCAAAAAAACCTTCAATCGGTTTATTACCTTCTTGAAAAAAGCTAAAATGAGCGGCGATATTCTTGGCATCTTTATTTACGGCCTGAACGATCTCATTAACAACAGGCCCTTTTTCACTCCACTTAATTTGAAAATCAATTGAGTCTTCACCTTTAACTTTAATTAGTGAATCCTCAATGCGAACAACTTCAAAATCATCTTCTAACTGATAGAGATCAACATCATCTGTATAACTGATAGTTAATCCCCAACCGAGCTTACGATTATGTCCCATGGCCGGAAATGGAATCAGTGGTAGAAAGTGGCCATACATATGAAAGCCTTCTTCTTTATTCTTTATATTTGCTTCATACCAAATATTTGGAGCTGAGAAATTAATATGTGGATCACTTGCAAGGATTGGGCTTCCAGACTTTGTCTTTTTGCCAGAGATTGCCCAAGCATTTGAGCCTATAAATGTACCGATCCCCTTTAAAAGTGATTCATAGTCGATAAAGCTTGCATCAACGACACGTCTTAAACGCTTCGAAAAATCAACTTCGTTATTAGCAAATAGATACTTGAAGTCACGATGCTTAACCTTGGCCATAATACTTTGATAAGCAACTTCATTTCTCATAAATGGAGAGAAGCTATAGTTTAGATAGACGAAGACACCATAGATATCCTCAATATCAATTTTCTTTGGCCTAATTCCTAATAAGAAAAACTCAATTGGCCTTACATTATTTTCAAGATAGTAATTATAGCCGGCCATAAATGATTCAAGGTCTTTTTTAACAACCGGATCAAGAGAGGCCAAAATACCTTCACGAATATACTTAGAATTTAAAGTGCGAAAAAGTTTATCGACAGCAATAAGATCAGGGCCAAGGATTTCGGCAAGTCTTCCCTGTCCAGCACGACTTATAAGTTCATATTGAAAGCTACGGTCACTGGCCATTGAAAAACCAAGAGCATAATTCATATCGTGGCGAGAGTCCGCTTCGATGTGAACAACACCTTCGTGGTCACGATAAATCTTTGTTAAACCATTTAGGCCATCGATTTTAAGACTTCCATGCATTACCGGGAAAGAGCCTAAGAGCATAAAATAAACAGAAGCGATTATTAAAACAAAAAGGCCGATAGCAATACCTAGAATCTTTCTCATGATGATCTCTTAATTCTTAAATAGATTGTTACTTTTAACTAATTCAACGACTTCCTCTGGAAGCATTTTTTCCCAACCACTCTCATCTTTTTCGATCATTTCAATAACTGTTCGAGACCAGATTCCTGATGCTTCTTGATCATAACCTTCAAGATCAACGATTAGCTTATTTTCACGAAGGTACTTAACAAGAAACTCTAGCGAGCTATCATAAGTTACATCCGCAAAGCTTAAGCGTTTCTTTGAGTCATGATCATCGGCACATGGGTAGAGGTATAACTTCGTGTTAAGTCCAAATAACTCTCCAAGGCCACCAAGAATTCCAAAAGATGTATTCTCATAGTGCTTGATATTTAAAATTTCATTTAAGTTGTATGTGTTTGTAATAAAAGCAATTTGATTCTTAGCAATTGGTTGTAAGAATTGATTTAATTCGAAATAAGAAGCAAAGTTTGTGATCAAAACTTTTTGCTTAATCTTTGCAAGTAAATCAACACGAGCTAAGAAGTCAGCATTATCAATTGATGATGAACGAGAAAGAAGTTTTGACATTGAAATCTCTGAAAGAGTCACAACATTCTCACATTTCTCACTTGTACATAATAGCTCACGCCCAACTTTAAGAGCATCAACATTACCCTTTGTTGGTGGCCTAAAAGAACCTCTAAGAACAACAAGTGGCTTGCGATATAAGTAATCCTTGATTTGAACAACTTTACCATTCTCATCAAACATCACGGCCGAAGTAAACTTTCTCTTAACAAGTTCTAAAGAAAGAATACGTGGATCAATACCATCAAAGGCAGGGCCTCTAACGTCAATCATATCAATTCTTAAACGACTTGCTGAAAGGTTATCCATTAGAGATGAAACTAAATGAGAAGAATCACTCGTATTGTAGAAACAGCTGTGAATCATATTTACACCAAGAAAACCAATGGCCTCTTGTTGCTGAAGATTTTCTTGATCAAGCATATTTACGTGAAGAATAAGATCAGATGGTGCAGCTCCTGCTTCATGTTGAAAGCGAACACCAAGCCAACCGTGACACTCACCGCGTCCCGAGTAACTTTTTGCAGCAACAGTATCGGCAAAGCAGAAGAATTTCGTTCCTTCTTCTCTTTGATCCTTGAGACGCTTGTACATCTTTGTAAACTCAGTCTCTAGCATCGTATGCAGACGACCTTGTGAAACATAACGTCCCGACGCTTCCACACCGTAGATCGCATCAGAGATTTGCATATCATAAGCAGACATCGTCTTAGCAACAGTACCGGCCGCCCCACCAGCTCTAAAGAACTCGCGTGCAACTTCTTGTCCTGCGCCAATTTCTGCGAAACTGCCGTAAACTTTATTATCTAAATTAATTTGTAATGCTTTTTGTTTTGCTGATAGAATTTGGCAAAAATCCATAGTATAAATTCCTTAAATTTTTTTAGTTATAATAACAGCTTAGGACTCTATATGGCAAAAGAACACGACACGAATCTCTTTAAAAAACACATCTTTATTTGCAAGAGCTGTAAGAAGAATGAGTGCCCTATGCTTGAAGATGCCATGGCCCTAAAGAGCGAATTGAAGTCTTATTTCAATGAAAAATATGGAAAGGGTGTTGTCAGGGTTACATCAAGCGACTGCCTCGGAAAATGCCGCGAAGGTATCCATATTGTCAGTTATCCTGAGGCAAAGTGGTTTAAAGACGGCACCAAAGAGTCTGCTCAAGTCTTAAAAGACTACGTAGATTCAAGTACTTAGGTGAAGTTCACAAAAAATTGACTTAGATTTATCAAATATTATCCGATAACGATGCTATAATATCCTTAGGAAAGGAACCAAGGAGTGATTATGTGGATTCCTGTTATCATCGTCGGTATTTTAGTTGGAATTGCTTCAGTGAAAGAGAAGCAGGCCCGCGAAAAAAGAGCTAAGGCCTACATCCCTATTAAGGTCAAAGATTAAATAGAATTAGTTTTTGGCAAATTGAACGGCCACTTCTTTAGCGAAATACGTTAAAATCATATCGCATCCAGCGCGCTTAAAGCTCGTTAACATCTCCATTGCTACAGCATCGCCATCAACCCAACCATTTTGGGCAGCGGCTTTTACCATTGCATACTCACCTGACACATTATATGCAGCAACTGGAAGATTTGTACGCTCTTTCATCTTAGCGATGATATCAAGGTAGCTGATTCCTGGCTTAACCATTAAGATATCTGCTCCCTCAGCTTCATCAAGTTCAATTTCACGTAAGGCCTCAATTGTATTGGCCGGATCCATTTGATAAGTCTTCTTATCACCTGCTTTAGGTGCACTATCAAGAGCATCTCTAAAAGGCCCATAGAATGCTGAAGCATACTTGGCCGTATAAGACATAATTTGCGTGTTAGTGAATGAATCACTATCTAGGGCCTCACGAATAACCGCAATACGGCCATCCATCATATCTGATGGGCCAATGATATCACTTCCCGCTTGGGCCTGTGCAAGTGCCATGGCCGCAAGAATATCTAGTGTTTCATCATTTAAAATCTCACCAGTCTTTTCACAAACAAGCCCATCATGGCCATCACTTGAGTAAGGGTCCATTGCAACATCTGTCATGATAAGCATATCAGGACAAGCATTCTTAATATCTTTAATTGTCTGTTGAAGAAGGCCATTTGGATTCTTTGATTCAGTAGCAAAGCGATCCTTAATTGAATCATCAAGGGCAGGAAATAGTGAAACACACTTAATACCTAAGTTCCAAAGCTCTTTTACTTCCCTAACGATAAGATCACGAGAGTAACGATTAATCCCAGGCATAGATGTCACTGGTACTGTTTGATTTTGTCCGTCGATAACGAACAGAGGCATAATTAGATCATCTACAGTCAGAGTCGTCTCACGCATAAGAGATCTCATCGCATGATTCTTTCTATTTCTTCTTGGTCGAATATTATTTAAATACATCTCTATAGTCCCTTTTATAATCCCATTTGAATTTTAGTTTTAAATGCAAGAGCATACATTGAGATTTGCTTAATCATGCTCGAAAGTCCGTTGGCACGAGACATTGATAAGTGTTGGCGAAGGCCAATTGTATCTAAGAAATCAGGCTTCGTTGCAAGAATTTCATCTGGTGTGGCATTCGAATAAACACCAACAAGAATTGAAACAATTCCCTTTACGATGGCCGCATCACTGTCGGCACGAAAGTAAACCTTGCCATCTTTAAGCTCTGGAATTAGCCATACTTGGGACTGGCATCCTTTCACTTTATATTCTTCTTTTTGTAAATCTTCAGGTAGGGATTCCATCTCTTTTCCACGAGAGATGATGTGCATATAGCGATCTTCCCAATCGCCAAAGCCGTTGAATTCTGAAATAAGTGCGTCAACTCTTTCTTGTATTTGCAAAATGAACTCCTTAAGTCAATATGTATCGGAGTCTAGCATTTTTTAGATAATGCGTGAAGCAAACTCCACTACTTTTTCTATTTGAGCGGCAATGTGGTCAATAAAGTTTTGAAGGGCAATGAAAAATCCGTAATTTCCAACTTGATTCGTTAGCATCGCAATCATTGAGTCTAAAATATCAAGGTATGGTTGCAAACCAAATTTCTTTACCAATAATTCAAGATAAGTAGCGACACCTTCCACGTCACGTCCTTCGTTAGTTACAACATATAATGGGTTCTTAATTGTGGCCACGAAAGCTCCTTTTTTGTCTCTTAATTATAGTTATAAAGTCGAATCATTCCACGAATCAATTAAATTTGCGATTTTATTAAATTGTTCATGTAGCGGGCGATATTCCTTGGAATTATAGGCATAGATTGACTTTTTAGCGGCCTGAGATTTCACAATCTGGGCCTTATTAAAGAATGGAGCAATAAAGCGGTCATCTCCAGTTACCTTTCGAATAAGTTCCTTAATCTCGTCAAGATCACTTTCCTCTTGCTTACGTCTAGTGTCCATTAGATTTGGAATATGCGTGATTATCTCAGGAAGCTTAACAATTTCCATATCCTCAATATCAGAGAGCATTCCATAGAAATGCTCTAGTCCCTTCATTGAAAAGTCATCAGGCCTAAAAGGAACAATGACTCCATCACTCACACAAATACTATTAACAACGAGAAGTCCAAGTGTTGGAGGGCAATCAATAAGAATATAGTCGTAGCGTTTTCTAATTCCAGCTTGCTCAACATATTTTTTTAAAATCATTTGTCGTGGAGAACTTATTCCCGCCACACATAATTCAAATCCAGATAGTTCTTGGGCAGATGGAAGAAGATCCACACCTACATCTGTTTTAAATACGACTTTTTCAAAAATAGTTGAAGTGTGCATATGCTTAAGCTCTTTTACAGAGTTAAGTAGCAGGTTGAAAATACTAATGCTATCGCGGCTTTCTTCGTGGCCAAAGAGATAGCTCATATTGGCCTGAGGATCCATATCAATAACAAGAACCTTATGTCCTTTCTGGGCCAAGGCATGTGCCGTATTAAAACACATCGTTGTTTTACCAACTCCACCTTTTTGGTTAAGAAAAGAAATGATTTTTCCTTTTCCTAAGTCTTGTGATTTTTCAGCACGATTGCGACCAAAGAACATAACCTTCTCCCAAGAATCATTCATTGTCATGATACTCAGAGATTATATCATAATTTTAAGTGTTGGCACCAATTAGTCATACTGATTTGGGTCAAGTTCGATAACACAACGCAGACCAATTCTACTACTCGCCTCAGCATCAGGAAGAAATTCAAATGCGTAGACACCTGCACCAGAAAGACTTGCATAATCACCACCACTAACCATACTTCCGTTAACTCCATTAGTGTTGTTAAAGATTCTAAAAATCTCATCATCATGAAGTTGAGAGTTCGTGATTCCAGCAGTTGAACCAATTCTTAGAGTATAATCATTAATGACACTTCCAGGCATGGCATCTTCAGTGGCCTTAGCGGCATTAGAAATAGGAATACCAAAAACATAGTTAAAGTATCTTGCACTATAATCTGAAACATTTTCGAATAAGTGGCTATCAAGCTCAAGATCACAATCATTGTCCCCATCCGAGTCATTACATGGCCCAATAAATGAATCCATTAGGTAATCACCTGTTCCACCATAAATATCGGCCTTAGTCGAAACGATTGAAGCAAAAGAGTAGATATTAGCGTTGAAGCCATATGCAGTATCTGAAATCTCTGCAACATTTCCGACAGCATCTTGTACACCAAAGGCCGAAGTACAGTCCTGAGTAAATACAGACCCTGTATGAAGTGAGCGAATACCTGAAGAGTTTGTTCCAGGGATAGTGTGAATATCAGATGAACTTAAATTATCGATATCCATGTACGAAGACTCAAGGCCACTTGCCCCTGATGCATTACATTTACTAGAAGAGTTTAGTGCTAGTCCCCTTTCCACAACTTCGATATTTGCATCAGAAGTTGCTCTTACATCCCAAGCACTATAAGCGATCTGCTCGTCACGTGTTGGAAGCTTATAAGATGTCGCCGCTCCATATCCAACAATAGTCGGAGATCCTGTAAGAGTCGTACATGCATTTACAGCATTAGCATTTGTAATATTTGTTAGCGGTGGCAAGAAAGATTGAAATGCCACTGCTGAATCAAGAGTCTGATTAGAGAAACTCTGCCATACCCCATTTTTCACATAACAAGAACCTGTTGATCTCTCATAGAAAACAGATCCATCTGGCCCATCATAAGCACCTAGATTTTGAGCGACACATTGTCCATCTGTTGTATCACAACTTGTTTTAGAATATGGACATCCCATTTCAAAACGAGGAACAAGTAAGTCTTTGCCAAAGTCATAAATTGAGCCAATAGTCCCAAGAGCAGAAGCAGTATCACCAAAGCCTTTGTACTCGCATACATAATTGCTATCAATGAAAGAGTCTGAATGCATCATCTCACATGCCTTCTTGTTAACCATCCAGCGGTGAACAAAGGCAAAGTTTTCTTGAGGGGCAACGACTGTTAGCTTCGCTACATTATTATTTGTTGTAATCTCTAAAGATTCATTATCACCTAGTTGATTCGTAAAACTTAGAACAGGTCTTACTTCATAGACATAAGTGTGATTTGGAACAGGAGCTAAACGTGAGTTCTCCCCATTATCAACATATGTATTTGATGAAGTAATAAGGCTTCGGTTTAAAGGGTTACTGTAATTAAAAGTATGAAGAGGCCCAGCCTTCTTACGATAGACATTATAACCTTGAATTGCTCCAGATGTACCTACAGTGAAGTTTTCCCATTCAAGATTCACACTTGAAGTTCCATGATATGGAATCCAATTTGTCCCATCTGAGTAGAAACAATCTTCACCCGTTGTTGCACGGTAACCTGTATTAAATAGAAATTTTCCATCATTATCACTTGCTAATAATGTTTCAGTTTGAGAGTTGAAAACAACACTAACAGATGATGCATCACCTGAGTCATATGTAACATCACCAATACAACTTGCACTACCAAGATCATCACAAGTTGTCGTTGTATCTTCTAGAAGTCCATTAGTTGTATAATCACGATTAACTTCTGAAATATTACAAGCAACAGATTTATTAATTAGTACCCAATCATTTGAAGTTGTCCCTGTTGAGTAATAACACTGATTAGATGCCGTACGATAAATTGCTCCAGGCGCATCCGGTACAATATTATTAGTAGCTGGTGAAACTGTTCCGTAACACTCATTTCCACCATCACATTTTGTAAGAGAGTGAGAACAAGTAAAACTAGACTCCACTCGAATACCAAAGTGGTTAACTTTTGTACCAAGTGCTTTTACATCGGCCCAACCGTGGTGAGCAACTGTTTGAGGCTCAACTCTAACTTTGAAAGAAACAGATGTTCTTGGTGCACCAGTACCATTATCAACAAGGTCAAATGAAATTGTCGTTTCACCAAATTGCGATGCCGTTGGGATCATTTTGATTCTAAGAATTTCATTGATTGAAATTCCATTATCGATTACTCCGCTGGCCATGGCCCCATTTATAGCAGCAAGATCCCCTGCTTCACTATATTCACCATCAAGGTCAGTATCTTTTAAGAATTGAATATTCATTGGCTGAATAAGAACATTATTAGTTGAAACAACATTTTCAATCGTTACCGTTTGAGAAGCTTCATTAATGCTTCCACCTTCACTGATAATAACATTATCAATAATGATATCTTCTTTTTCACCTACGATAACATCACTCATAAAGCTTGCATTCTGAACACCATTATTTGAGGCAACGGCCCAGTCATCAGTATCAACTGATTCATAGCATAGTCCATTAGTACGATCGAAATAGACAACAGGATTATCACTTACGTGAGAAGTAGGATTGAAGCTAGGCGCTCCATGACCAATACAATTATTCACACCACATTCAGTACGTCCTGCGCGGCGATCATAAACTGAATAATTACAAATGACAGGGGCATCAGAAGTTTCTTGAACAATAACATCAAGACTTTGTACAACTGATTCTGCATTGCTTGAATCCCTAACAACAAATTGGAAGTCATCAGGAGTTCCCATTGTGTTAGCACTATTACCATTTAATGTTTCATATAAACATGTGATAGCACCACCTGAAGAAATGGCACAATCTTTAATTGTTCCTTCAGTACCAGCAAGAGATCCTTGCCCTGCCATCGTGTTGATACGATTTCCGCTTCCATCAATGAAGTAAACTGTAAGAGTTGATGTTGTATTATCGACATCAGAAACACTTCCTAGAGAAATTGTTTCACTTACTTTATTCCAATCTGAAGACTCATTCATCGTGTGCGTAAAAGGACCTCCTGCCACAACCGGTGGATCGTTTTTAGCATTGATGACAACATTGATATAACCTGTTGTATGGAAGTCTGCCATACTTGTTAAAGGTAATGGAGAATCCGAAATTTGATACTCGACAGTAAAGACACCATTTGCATCTCCATCAAAGAAGAGATTACAAAAAGTAGCGTCGTCCACACTATTAGCATGGAAAGTATCTCCTGGAGCTCCTGTACAAGAACCTTGAATATCAGGGTAACTTGTTAAATTTTTAAATTTATATCGTAGATCAGAGCTTGGAAATCCCATGTAAGAATCATCAGATGCAGTTGGGAAATAGAGACCGACTGCCGTTTGAGCACCAGGAGTTCCAGTATTATCCTCATCAACAGTAACTGTAATAATATTTGCAGCAACTGGCTCATCATCAACTTCAGTGATTCGAACTGAAGCAACTCCAGTATTTGAATACTGGCCATTTGCATAGATTTGGTACTCGACCATATCTTCTGCGGCCGCATTGAAATAATCGGCACTAGTAGTAAACGCTAATGTACACTTACCGAGTGAACAATTACATGAAATATTTGAGTTTTGTACACTTGCATGAACCGAGCTTGCAATACAATAAGTTGCAAAGTCACCATCATAATCAAAGTAACCTGAGACAGGTATTTCATTAACTTCACTATCAAATTCAAAAGTAATGAGTGAATCTTCAGCAACAGTTGCACTTCTTGTTGCAGCAACACTTGGTGCTTGATCAACATTTGTCACATCGACATATAATCTTGAAACAGCACTATCTCCATCATCATCACTGATGTAGAAGTCAATATATGAAGATCCATTTGTATGGCGAGAAGGCTCAATATTCATCGAACAAGTACCACTAATACACTCACAAGTTGCACCTAACATTTTAATTCCAGGAGTTGGACTCTCCGTTGTATTTGGACCAGTTATCGTTGCAACAATGATTGGATTAATTGTTACACTTGAGTTAATTGCATTAATAATTTGCAGCGAAGTTGAAAAGCCAGCGTCAATTTGAACCGTAATTGTATTTGTTGCAATTGAAACGACTTCAGAACCGGCCGAAACAGATGGGTTATCAACAAGTTCAAGATAAAGCTCTGAGTGATTCATTGCATTCTGCCAAGTATTTACTCTTTCAAATGTCATTGAACCAATTGTTATGGTTTGATTTAAACCTGTTGCGCTATTAACAATAGTACATGAAGTAGGTATTCCCCCATTTTGATCTGTGAAAGAAATTGGAAAACTTGTCTTGGCCGCATCTTCAATCATTGAAACTGAAGTTGTTGTAATAACCGGTGCCTTTGGAGAAACATCAAGAATACAACTTCTTGTGATTTCATCAAAGTAGTGCCCATCATCACAGCTTGCCTGTTTTAAAGAATTCATCTGCGGTGTACAGCCGATGAAAGCACTTAAAAATATTGAAATTAAAAGTATACGATTCATTATCTTTCCCAAGTATCCCAATAACTTATCGCCAAAATATTTCTTAACTTTAAACAAAGACAAATAAACACTTACGTTATTTCAATATTATAGAAGATAGCTAATCTTGCCTCTAGAATGATGTGATATTGAATACTTAGAAATGGAACAAGTAGACAAAGCGCCTAAAATAACTGACAAGCGCGATCACCTACTGACAGAACTTAAAGTTTTGATTAAGTGAGCAAAGTGCTTCTCTCATTTCTTCATTCTCTTCTTTAAGCTTATTATTCTCTTCTTTCAAAGAAGCAATCTCACGAGTATTTGTTGAAACTTGGGCCTCAACACCTTCACTCATAACCTTATACATGGCCATATTCTCATCTAGCTCTTTAACCGCTTCAATAAGTGGCGAAACAAGAACAGCATAATCAACAGATAGCCAACCATCTGCATTTTCAATTACGGCCGTTGGAAATTGCGCCTGAACATCTTGAGCGATGACACCTATTGAGTGCATTCCAGGAGAGAGTGATTTATCATTCCAATCAAATTCAACACCTTTAAGGGCCTTGATCTTATCAAGGGCATGATCAATCTCCGTCACATTATCTTTGAGTCTCTTATCTGAAGTACAATTTGTTGCTCCGGCCCCAGCTCCAAGTGTACAATCTGTCGAGCCTTGAACTCTTAGATTCCCTACCACATGAAATTGTTCCGAAGGTGTTGTCGTTCCTACCCCAACACGTCCAGCGGCCGTAACAGTCATACGATCAGTGTTTGCAGTAGAAATTGTCACAGGTAAATTTGAGCCTACAGCTCCTGCCGTATTTAAGTTTCCAAGCTTAATACCTGAGCCATTATCAACTAAAACTTCAAAATTATTTAACGTACCACCTTTAAACACGACATTATCAATTCCACCCTGTGAAATAATTTTCTGTGCAGAAGTTACCTGGCCAAAAAATGCAGAACTTGTGGTTGCATCCCCAGCAATAGTGTTAACAGAGATATTACCAAAATCAACGTCACCAGTTACAGTAATGTCACTATCAAAAGTTGCATTACCTGTTACCTGAAGAGTCCCATTAACTACGGCCGCACCTGTTGTATTAAATGCGCCAGTATTTGTAAGTCCACCTGTCGAAGTAATCCCATTTCCTTGAATGGTTCCACTTGCCGTTAGATTTGTCGTTGAAAGGTTTCCAGAGTGTGAAAGTGTCCCTGAAACAATTGTATTACTAAGTTGTGAAATCCCAGTAACATTTAGGTTACCGGCCAATTGAGTACTACCACCAACAACCATTTGATAACCAGAAGTATCAGAAACAACAGTACTTCCAACAAGTAGTCTTCCATTATGAGTAAGCCTCATATTCTCTTGTTGAGTATTTGTTGTATTTGCTGTCGTATAAAAATTTAACTCAGTACCAAGATTTGTTGTACTAAAGTTTTCAGTCGCAGTTGAACGAATACTTGCCGTATTTACAATTCCACTTCCCGTGTCTCCACCAAAGTTTAATAGGCCAAGAACATCACTTGCTGTCGTCATTGACGGCGCAGTTATTAGTCCTTGAGAGCTTGCAAGATTGATTGATGACTGATTGCCACCATAAGAATAAAACTGTCCACTCGCATCTCCAGAATCACTACGTACATCAATTTGTGCAGAAGCATTAAATGTTCCTAGATTTGATGTGTGTCCAAAAGATAAATTTCCATTTGCATCGTAAAGAGCAAAGTCAGAAGACTCTGATTGGAAAGCGATATCACCTGGGCCAGAGCTACCAGCTGTAATTGTCGTTGTTCCACTATTTGTCATGTTAACAGCATTAATATTTGTTATCCCTGAGCCATCTCCAACAAAGTTGGCCGCAGTTATCGTTGAAGAAACATTTAAATTACCGTTGATACCAGAGTTTCCGTAAACGTAGAAAAGGTAGAGAGGATCAGGAACACCACCAATAGATGTACGTCCTGCTGAATCGATGAAGAACTCTGCAGAGTTCCAGAAGTTTGATGCTAAGCTATCTCCATCTCCATCAACATCGATAAAGAAGAAGTTCATTCCACCAACATTTGTGTTATTACCGTAAACACCCATCGTAGCGTTATGTTCTTGTCGTAATCCAAAAGAGAGAGCTCTTGCCCAACTTGAACCAAGTCCGGAACTAACGTTACCTCCAACATGAAGAAGAATACTTTCCTCTGCAGTTGTAGGACCTGCAATATTTCCACTTACTGTTAACTTTGATGGCCCTTCATATGGGTCATCTGAGATTGTAACTTTTCCACCAGAACCTGTGCGTCTGATATGTGAGCCATTAATATCCCATGGACCTGCATAACTACCATTACTTAGTTGTAGATCCCATTTATTTGTTGATTCATTAAAACGAATAATATCACCTGCTGTAAAGGTTTCGACATTACCATCACCATTTAAATCACCAGCAACAGGTGCGGCATCGTTAACAACATAGAAGTCACCATTATTAACTCCAGCAACAGAAGGAGCAGTGACTCCCCCACCTGTATCAAGAATGAGACGCCCTAAATAATTAGAACCACCTAGATAATCAACCGCAACCCATGAAGCACCATTATACTGTAAAACTTGGCCAGCGCTTGAAGCACCAAGAGAGCTTAACTTAGAGTTTGTGATTGCACCGTCTTGAATTTTACTTGTAGAAATCGAACTATTTTGAACATCAAAGCTAACAGAAGTTACAGTTTGTCCAAAGGCATCTGTTACAATTAGATCATAGATAAAGCCACCAACAATTTTTAAACCGTTAGGAACCCCTAACCTCACCATATTTGAAGACTTTGATAAAATATTTAAGTTGATAACCTGTGGGCCATTCTTTGTTTTAACCGCACTAATCGTTGAAAGATTTGTTCCATTGAGAATTAGCTGATTTGAAGAAACTTCAATAAGTGTAATCTGATGTCTTTTCGTAAGATCAGATGTATCCGATGAGTTAGTATTATCACGGCCTGTATTGCTAACAGGTTTACACGCAATAAAAAGTACAACTAAGAGAATGTAAAAAGTATTATTAAGTTTCATATCCATAAATCCCTAATTTCATATCGGAGATTAATAAATAAAGTTAAACTATTAATATTACTATACCAAAGCACTTGGTTAACAAGAGCAAATAAGGAGTATTTGCCAATGATTTCTTTAACTTGTCATTGGTTATAAAATACTTGTATGAATAGCTTTCAAAGATTTTTGCAAACTCTACTAGTCACTATGACATTTCTAACATTGGCCAATCACGCCCTTGCTGAAAAATACGACCTCAATACAAACTTGATTGTCATTCAAAATATTGCCAATGACGGAATGTCTTTTGTTATTCGTAAAGGAAGAGCAGATAATATCGTTAAAGGCCAAGTATCCCTATTCTCTTCGAAAGAAATCTCTTTTACTGCTCGTGCCATCTCTATAACGAAAGAATACTCACAGTGGATTGTAACAGACAATAATATCAGAGTCCCGTTTGAGAAAGGACAAATTGTCACAGTTAACTATTCTCCTGAAAGAGTTTGGTTAGAGATCCCAAAGATACTTGGAGATGAAAATTATAGAAAGATGCTTGCTGAAGAAGAGATGTCTCTTAGAGAAAAACAATTTCAGCGCTATGATAATCGATTTGAATTCTTCTATGGGAAGAATCAGGGCCTAAGTGAATCAACAAGCTCTAGTACAAATAATGATGGCACAAGAACTGGGGATACATTCCAATTCAATTATGCCATCCCTATAAACCAGACATTCCAAACAATTGTTGGCTTTCGCTACGACCTTGACCTACTCACTCTCCTCAACCCAAACGTTGAACAAGAAACGAAGAGAATGATGGGAACAGCGGCGCTAAAAATATCATTCGATAATAACTGGAGCTATCGTTTCAGCTACTTTGTTTCACTTGGAGTTGGTTTTGGGCGTTCTGAAACAAGTATCCAAGACACTGTAAGAGTTGGAAGTGCAATGCTTCTTCCATCCGTGAGTTTAGGACTTGAGTACAAAGTTTCAACTTCCCAGTCACTTATTTTTAAAGCAAATTTTGATGCTATCCAAGCAGATGAAGAATTTGCAGATGGCTTTCAGCAATCTACAGATCAAACAATGTTTGGGCTATCTGTTGGTTACGCTTTCTAAGTATCACCTTCACCATCGTGAGGGATTGAAGGCTTAATCAAAATCCTAATGATATAGGCAAAGAACGATTCTTTCTCTCTTTTATGCTTAAAGAAAGAAGCTTCAGAAACAGGTTGTAACAATAAGGCAATCATTAGAATTACTTTCATCTTTCCTCCCTAATTAGAAACAATAGTAAAAGGAAAACATACTGAAAATTGAATGTCACTTGATGTGATAAAAAAATAGGCCTTCATTAAGTAATCTTAAGAAGGCCTATCAATTATTTGATAAATTCGTTTAGGAATTATTTCTTTGCAGCTGGAAGAACTTCGATTAGTTCAACTTCAAAAGTAAGTGTTGCACCACCTGGAATTGATGGAGGAGCACCTTGGTCACCATAAGCAAGCTCAGATGGAATTACTAACTTAATCTTTCCACCTTCACCAATAAGTTGCATCCCTTCAGTCCAACCTTTGATAACTCTGTTAAGTGGGAATTCGATTGGCTTATTTCTCTTGTAAGATGAGTCAAATTCAGTACCATCTCTTAGAGTACCTTTGTAGTGAACTTTTACAGTATCTGTTGCAACAGGCTTCTTTGCAGAACCAGCTTCAATGATTTTATAAGCTAGACCAGATTCAGTCTTCTTAGCTCCTTCTTTCGCTACGAATTCAGCAAGAAATTTTGCACCAGCATCTTTTTCAGTCTTAGATACTTCACTCATTCTCTGATTTACGATATCTCTAAATTTGAATGCAAATTGTCTTGTATCAATATCAGTTGCATCCTTAGTCATACCATCACGAACACCTTGAACAAGGTTATTCATTTCTCTTTCAGTAAGTTTAAAATCTTTAAATCTCTTTCCGTAAACATGCCCAACTGAATAAAAGATCTTATCATTTTCAGTCTCTGGCTTTACTTCAGCTTTCTTACCACATGAAACAAATAGTAATGGCGCAATTGCCACTGTTGCTAGTAGTTTCTTCATTTAACATCCTTTGTCTAAATTTATTGAAGTCTAGTTACTAATTAATATTTATCTTAATAGATTAAAGTGCTTTAGTCCGCTTTTCAAGCCTTAAATATTTTCGTCCATTGCCTTGTTGGCCAACATATCGCAATGCTCATTTTGCGGGTGGCCACTGTGTCCCTTTACCCAACGAAACTGTAGGTTTGAAAATCTTCCTGCGACTTCATCAAAGCTCTGCCATAACTCAATATTTTCTGGAGTTTTCTTGTCGGCTTTTTTCCAGCCACGTGACTTCCACCCTGGAACCCACTTTGTGATACCGTCAACAACATACTTAGAGTCACTATAAAGAAAGGCCGCATGACTATTATCAAGGCCCATCTCCTCTAATTCATTTTCTAATGATTTCAGTGATTCAATTGCTCCAGTAAGCTCCATACGGTTATTAGTGGTTTGAAACTCAAAGCCAGAGCTCTCAAAGAAGACCACACCCTCTGGGTTTTGTCCCATTGCACCCCATGCACCAGGCCCAGGGTTTCCACGACAACCGCCATCGCTATAAACGGTGTATGCACCCATTGCTTCCATCGGGATACTAAAATGACCATTACCACTTGCAACACCATTGTCGACATCTTCAAGAAGCTCAACACTTTCTCGAAGTTGTGCAATTGCATCATGATCGTCTTGCGTATCGAGAACGCTTTCTAAATATTCTAAAGTTTTTAGTATGCTTTTCTTTTTCATTACTTAAGGATTCCTTTTTAAAGTCATAAGTATAAATCTTCATTTACAAAAAAGGAAACTTCCACCACAATTTCTTTATGGAATTTATAAAATTAGAGTCAGGTAAAACAGTTAACAATCTTGAAATCGAAGCTTTTAAAAATAAAGTTGAATCATCTCGCTATATCTACCTCATGGCAGGAGTTCACGGAGATGAAATCGAGGGAGTTCACTGCCTAAAAGAAATCTTTTCGTGGCTCAAAAATGAAGTAGAGACTGATCTACCTTTAGTTATCATTCCAATTGTTAATAAGGACGGGGTTCATGCTGGCACACGTATTAATGCCAATGGTGTTGACTTAAATCGTAACCTTCCTACTCAGAGTTGGGAGGGTGAATTTGAAGAGGCCAAGTACAACCCGGGAACAGCACCTTTAAGTGAACCTGAAAACCAATATTTAGATAAACTCTTTAAAGAGTATCCACCGGCCTTTATTTTATCGATCCACTCATGGAAGCCTATTGTGAATTACAATGGTGACTGTAAGGATGTGGCAGAGCTTTTGGCCAAGCACAATAAGTATCCTATTGCAGATGATATCGGCTACCCAACTCCAGGCTCACTTGGAACATATGGAAGTGTCGATCTTGGTGCGCCAGTGCTCACTTTTGAATGTCCAACTGTCGACACAGGGATTACTGTCGAAAAAGTTTGGCAAGAAAATGAAGTCGGCTTCAAAGAAATGATCACGTCTGGAATTTTGAAACGATTCCTCTAAAAGTTAATTTACTCTTCTTAAACAAAATTAACTTATCTTAGCTAGCGTCCAATCCGTTAATAAGGCATATTCAAAATGAGAGTGCTGCATTGCGGCGCCCATGTTTAAAATTTGGTATAAATATCATTTAGGCCCCAATATCCCTCATAATCCCTCTCTCTTTTTGGGCCTAGGTGTAATCGGAGGCCGTCCCACGGCCTCCCTTTATATTCTCCATAATTTCGTCAACTCCCTAAACAACCCTGTAGATTTTCCAAAGTCGGCGTCTTACACCTCCTATTGTTATATATTTACTTCAAATGCGAACTCGTCCGAAACTGAACAAATGGCATACTATTTGCATCAAGTATTGAACGAATATCATTTTCAGGAACGAAAAAAGGAGACAGAGTGACACCATTTAAGTGTATCTCATTAATTTTACTAGCACTTACAACAACATCTGTTGTTGCCCAAAGTAGCACTAGTAATATCCAAGGTGTCAAAAAAGCACCGGGTGCGACTAGAAATTGGTCAGCTAGAATCGATACGACAGTTTCAAGAGACTTATTAAAGACTTCTGAAGCAGACCATTATAGTGGAATGTATAACTCATTTCGTTTCAATATTATTACAGATAAAGGTAGCTTCGCAGCTAAAACAACAATATCAAAAGACTTTGTTGATGAGCGAAAAAGTAGAATCAGTGATACGTCTGTATCCTTTACTAGAAAGGCTTCTCAGCCATTTGATGGGGTTGTTTCTTTTGGTACAGCATCAATAAAACTACCAACAAGTAAGGTATCGAGAAAATATTCTAACCTTCAAGCAGGAATTAGCTTAAGTGAAGGCCTATCAATAGCCGATAGTGTTATTGGGATTAAGGACCTATCTGCATTAGTTATTCTTGGTGCATCCAAGAACTTCCATGAGTATGAAACATCAATGACTGGAAGCTCAAATACTTCATATAGTCTTTCTTCAGTTGCATATCTGACATACAGCATGTCGGATCAGCTATACCTATCACTTGGAGGAACATATATGAAGGGTTGGACATATCAGAATAACACAAAAGATGCTTATTCGTTCTCACAAGCTGTTGGTTACAGCTTTGGCCCTAAGTACAACCTAGAAATAGGACATGAGTTTGGAGGAACTCCCCTATCACCAGATGGAAAAAAGGTTGAGATCGACCTATTTGATGAAAGAGATTCATCAGTTTATGCATCACTAACAATAAAAATTTAGAACACACATAACGAAGACAAAGAGAAAGAAGAACAAATGACAAAAAGAACAAAGGTAGATGAGAAAATGAAAATCAAAAATGAAAACAAATTTGGAATGCTTAGAGGCCTTACACATGCTTTCGCATTGGCAGCTATTCTTTCAAGTTGTGCAAAAACTCTTCCTGACAAAGAGCCTGATTTTGCCCAAGAAACTTACCGAACAAAGAACTCTGTTACTTCAGCAAAGTTAGTTATTGAATCAAAAGCAGTAGCGACTCAAGAAGAACTTTCGATAAATGATATTTCGACAGATCTTATCGATACAAGTGTTGGTAGTGAAGCAAAGACTCTCTACTCTATTAATATTGTTAGCTCTAACGATAAGACTTACAATGTACTTGTAAAAGACCTTCTTATTCCAGCTGAACAAGCAGGACAACAGTTCGAGATTACATTTGATCTTACAACAAACTTCCTAGTAGCTTATATTGCTCCTGTAAACTCGAGTATTAAAGCACTAAGCCAGTCGAATAAGATTATCCGCGATATTCTTCCTGTCAAAGCTTCAAAGCTTGATCGTATTCCATTATTTCAATACGGTGTTGACTTCTTCCAAAGAGAAAATGTTAAAAACGATCTTGATGAGAAGACAAGACGAATCAGATATGTTGAAAAAGATCGTTCTGAATCAACTCACTACAAAGTTGACTACCTAATCGAAAACAGAACATACACTGGTGTCTTCGGGATGAACCAGAAAGAGATCGCGACAATCTATCGTCGTGACAAAGTTGAAAGTAACCTATTCACAGTTGGTCAACTTGAAGAACGTATTTTTAATAATGACAATGCCTTCACTACTTCAAAGCATGATGGCCACGTTTTTGAAAACAAAGATCTTATTAAGATTATTTTAGATGACAATGATAATACAGCATATTTTGCTCGTGTTATTAAGAAAGAAGAGCTTACTGATAATGAAGAACAACTAGTTCGTGCAGAAAGATTCAACCTACTATTTTCAAGATGTGATGCTGATACAGCAAAGAGAGCAAAAATCGCTCTTGAGAACTGTTTTCTACGTTCAGAAATTTCTGAAAAAATTAAGTACGTTAAATTCAAGTATAACCTTGATGACAAAGAAGAAATTCTAGCTGAAACAATCATTTCAACGAGCACAAACTCTGAAGATGCAAAATTTATTCAACTAGAAAAAGACTCTAAACCAGAAGAGATCTACCCAGCAGAGATCAGAAGTGAACTATCAACTGCTTGGCTAAAACTTGAAAAATTTAAGAACCAAGAATTTACTTTTAGAAGAGTTTTAGAAGACTCTCCAAATATTTTCAACTATAGCTTTGCAGGTTCTAAAGCAAGCTTCCATGTTGAGATTGTTAAGTTTCACTTCGAATCAGATCGTGTACATGTAAAGAGATCAAGACCGCTTCTTCAAAGAACTGGTTCATCTAAAAACGATACTGAGCCATTACTATCTTTCGAAGCGGAATATTTCCGTGAAAGTAAGAATGACAAAGGTGGAATCGTTTACGTTCCAGCAAGCCACAATGACGAAAGAGCATTTGCAGTTGTAAACCTAGGTAATGATCTAATTGGTGATGTTCTTACTTCACTTGATCCATACCTAATGAGTGTTTGTGGTGGTGGAAAGGCCCACGGTCTAACTGAAACTAATAATATTGTACAAGTTGTTGATGGAAAGGATGACTACTTAAACTTTTCAACTCAATCAACTTATAAGAAAGGTAACCTATTTAACTGTTCAGACTTTGGTGGAGATTACTGGGGACCACAGAATGAAACAATGACGTTCACAGAAAGAACGACTTTCATGAAGTACAACCACGAATATGAAGAGCCAGAGCAAAACCTTACTTACGAAGTTCAAAAGAAGTTTAACTTTGGACTATTCACTGGTTCTAAGCTAGTTCCAAAGGGACACTCTGAGCAGACTCGTAACTTCGATACAACAGTTGGCCTACCGATGGTATTTGATATCAGAAATGGTAAGAATATCGAGTACGTACTGACAGGAATTCCATCGAATAAATATGATAAAGCTGGAAACATTGTTAGAAAGCTTACTAAGACAGAACTTGACCTAAGAAATAAAATCATCGTTTCTTCTCAAAAAGTTGTTGATGATATCAACCTAGGTTTCAAGCGCGCATTCAAAGGAACTCAATACGAAGGACGTGGTGATGTTATCACTCTTAAGATTGAAAAAGATGACTCTATTCCAGCAGGAACGAAGAATCTTAACCTTACTTACAACCTAGATGGTGTAGCACAGACAGTAGATATTGAAGTTGTGGAAAAAACTCACTTAGGTGACCTACAACGTAACCACATCTACTGGGTAGAAAAAGCGACTTCAAGTTCAATTATTGGTCTTGGTGGTCCATCATTTAACCCAAGAAATGGTGTTGTTGAATCTGCTTCTGTTTACCTATACGGTGGTAACATGAAGTCATCAATCGATTGGATGGTTGACAAGGCAATTTCTGAAAAGAATTTTATTAAGAATATTACTCCTACTAAAGAGCTTCAAAACCTTGCAGATGAGCTTAACAAGAAAGCAATCGAAGATGCTTTAGCTGAGCACAAGGCAAAGACTCAAGCAGCTGGTCAAGATACTCAAGTTGCAGACTCAGGTGAAGTAGAAGTTGAAATCGAAGGTGAAACAGTAACTCAAAGCACGAAGAAAGCTGAGATGAAATCTCACCGTCACGGTGTTGCTCACACTAACTTAAAGAGCAACCTACTTAAGACAATTAAGCGTCCAAATATCGCTTCACAGATGGGGAAAATCAAAGATGCTCACCGTCTAATGAAGAATGACTTTAGAGCTAGCTCAATTGATAAAGAAGAAGTTCTACTTAACTTCTCAAGTGCTAACAATAAGCAAGCAAAAGCAGTAAGTGCTGCTTGGCAAGCAATTGCTAATAAAGATGATGTTGCACTACAGGCTGCAATCCACGGAGAGAACTCACTAGAGACTCTTCAAGCGAAGATCAAGCATGCTATGGAGTACGATAGAAATGGTAAGAAGAACCCAATCTGTAACCATGAAACAGCTGAGTTTGCTCTAAGCAACCTTGCTAAGAACTATGATGTTCTAAAAATGGCAGAAACAGATGAAGGTAAGAATGATATCCTAATTGATATTTGGATGCCTACTCTTGCTCACGAAATTGGACACAACCTTGGCCTACGTCACAACTTCGTTGGTTCATTTGATAAGAAGAACTGGCTATTTGCTGGTGAAAAAGAAACGAAGAGAACTTCATCTTCAGTTATGGACTATACAATTGATGACCACGCAACTTACGATGGCCTAGCTCCATACGATGTATACGCACTACGTGCAGCTTATACAGGAATGGTTGAGCTTGAAGGATACACTAACTCAAGAAAGAAATCGATTGAGATCAATGGTGTTGACGTTAAGGTATCTTCTGTTGAATCTGAATTTGAACCAGGTCTATACTACCACCTAGTAAGAATTCAAGATGTAGTTGATGCACTTGTTGGTGAAAATGGTAACCCTGCAAATATCTCTAAGCATAGACTTATGGCAGAAGCAGGCCTTAAGAGAATCAGATTCTGTTCAGATGAGGACGCAGGAAACTCTCCTCAGTGTAACAGACACGACTTTGGTTCATCTTTTGAAGAAATCGTAGACTACCAAATTTCAGACTACCGTCAGATGTACGAATATATCTACTTCCCAGGTAAGCGTAAGGAATTCTACGGTGGAGCAGCATTTAGTTGGCTAATGGATAAATTCTATAAGCTAAGAATGATGAACGAAGAAGTATTCTATCACCTAATTTACACTCCTGAGTTGTACTCTCAAGCAGATCAAGCAACTCATGATGCTACAACTAATGACCTAGTAAATGGTGTAATCAAGTCACTATTCTTCCTACAGTCAGTAGTGGCGACTCCAGATATCACTCCAGGTGCTGGACTTGATACTGAAGCACAAAGAAATAAGAGATTTGTGTCAACACTTGTACCAACACAGACTGAAGTTACAGCTGAAGATGGAACAGTTCTACAAGTAGCGACTCAAAAGCCAATGGTTGTAGAAACAAAGTGGAACGAAGCAATCTCACTTGATAGTGATTCATATAGAGCGAAGAACCGTGGTATTGAATATGACAAAGCAGCAGCTCTTGTAGCGCTTACAGAGTCTGAGTCATACTCATACAAGTACCGTTCAAACTCTCTAAGAATTCCATACCAGTTACTAGAGCAGTATCTATTTGGAATTGATATTAAAGATTCAATTGTACAATCAACAATTGGAGAAGTTCTTTCTGGTCAAGTTACTCCACTAGTATATGACCCAGCAACAGGACGTAATATCCCACTAACTAACGGAGCTTTCAGTGTTGAAGTTGGTGAAGTTGAAACAAACTATGCTGCGATTGGTGGTCTAGTTTACGGTAATATTGATACATTTGAACAAACAGCTAACCCTGCACGTGCATTTTGGGTAAACCACATCTCTCAAAGAGATCTACTTACTGAAACTTTTGAGCACGAAGGGCAAACTTACCAAATCCCTGAGGATTATGTAGCTGAGAAAACAGATATCAGAAAAGCATATGTACCTTACGCACAAGATTCATATGTAGCTGGTAATGTAATCCAAAAAGCAAGTATGATGCAGTTAATTTCTCACGATGAGCGTTGGTCAACATTCTTTGGTGAATGGGAAAAGGCGCAAATTGAAGGACTTCAACTTGCACAAACTCCAGCGGCACAAGATGCAACTGAAGATACAATGAAAGCTCAAAAGACAGAGCTTGAAATGGCAGCAGCTCTTGGAGATGCAGCAGCAATTAAATCTGAGATGCAGAAATACTTCGCTCAAATCAATGCTCTTCTTGCTTCACAAGATCAAAAAGAGATGATTGCTGGGTTCCTTGCTCAAAGAGCACTTGTTAAACAAGCTGGTTCATACTTTGTATCAGCACAATTTACAGCGATGATGAATGACATTGGTCTTGAAGGTGTAACACTAGACTATATCAATCAAGTACTAAGTCAGGCCATCGTACCAATCGCTTTTGAAGCAGAAGCATGTCGCCTTTCAGAGCAGTACTGTTCAACAGTTGATATGATTCAAATGGCGAAGACTGGAAATAAGGATAGATACTTAGATAATAAGATCACTAACCTTCTGAATAACTTCTCAATGCCTTCAGTTAATGAGCAAGGTCAAGTTGAGTTATTCGCACCAGTTATTACTAAGGTCATCCAAGGTCTTAATAATAACGAACAAATCAAGCTAGGAGATGTTTTCTTAAGAGATATCCAAGAAAACAGCTTCGCACAGATTCAACAAATGGATCAGCTTGTTGGTGAAGCTATGACGAAAATGAAAGTTACTAAAGACGTTGATAGCTTCTATGGAGATATGAAAAGAAACGTAAAACTTCTTGGACTATACTTCAGAATGATTAACCCGATGGAAGGAAAATAATCCAAACCATCTACCGATAAATTGTTCTTAAATTTGAAACCCGCCCTGTCCAGGCGGGTTTCTTTTTTTGGAGGCGTCATTTGCCACGATGGCAAAATGATGCCGAACAACCCAGAGGCGACCACGATGGGAGCCTTCGGGTAACCAACTTCACAAATCTCACTACTACTCATTGAATTAAAGATTGTTATAATTTGAAACCACGATGGAAATAACGCCGAACAACCCAGAGGCGACCACGGCCTGCTTCGGCTCCTGCCTCTCGCAGGCATACAGTTCTTCCTGAACATAATGGGAGCCTTCGGGTAACCAACTTCGCAAAACTCACTACAACTCGATCCAAAACCTCATCTTCTTCACATCATCAACTTCAATAATATTCTCAAGCTGGCCACCATTTTTACGAATTGTCTTCTCAGATCCAATATTCCCCTCATCACAAGTTACAAGAACCTTTTTAAGGCCCTTAATATTGTCCCTAACGTAGTTTAAGGACTCAGCAAGGATTTGAGTCGCATAACCTTTACGGCGGAAACTAGGGCATACTCCGTAACCAATATGGCCACCAACCTTTAAAAGATGATCATTTAATTCAAAGCGAATTGAAGTACGACCTACAATTTTACCCTCATCATTAAAGGCGAAGAGTAAGGCCGCCGGCACATGCTCTTTTGGAATATGAGTCCCCTTTGCAAACTCCGGAGCTATCGAAACATATTTTTCAAACTCTCCATTAGCTAGAGTTTCCCAGTAATGGACAAAGTCAAAATTGTTTTCCCAATGCTCGTCAAAAGCAGCAAAGAATTCATCCTTATCCTCATGAGTTAAATATCTAAGAGTAATTTTATTCATGTATCTCCTTCATCTTTAGAAGCTCAGCACACGCTAAGTAAATATCTGCTTGTAAGTGGCGGCCTTCTGACTTTAAAATTCGACAAACCTCTTCAATAGTAGCAGTTCTCAAAGTGTTAGAGTTAACGAAATTAACATCCCCAGTGAAAATGACGGCAGCTGAGGCAGGATGTGGAAAATGTTCTCGTAAAGGCGTCTCGTACTTATCTTCTAAGATCCAATGCCCAAGCTTATTAATACTTTTCATACTAATGCCGAGTTCAAGACCTAACATTCGCTCTAAACCAAAAATAACGCTCTCTCCCTCTTTTAATTCTCCTCCAGGATAATCGAGCTTACCACTGTCTTTAACAAGGTATAGCCACTTGTCACCGGCCCTCGGAACAAAGAAGATATTGGTTATAAGAGATTCATTAATTGATTCTTCAGTTAAGAAAAAACGGCGTTTAAAATGCTCATTATCAACTGGAGACAAAAGAGTTGAATATTTATCTATTTCCATAAGGTGATTATACCAGAGAAATAGAAACAAAAAGGCCCTCTTTCGAGGGCCTTATATAAAACAAAATGTAAGTTTGAATTATGCTTTATCGAATTTGATAACTTCAGTTGGACAAGCTTCAGCAGCTTCAAGAATAAGAAGTCCGTTATCAAGAGGTGCATCTGGACGGATTACACAGTTAGTATCTGTAACTTCGAAAACCTCTGGGTAGATACCTTCACAAGCGTTACAAACAATACAACCTTCTTCAATCCACACCTTAGAAACTGCGAAGTTCTCTTGAGCAGGAGCTCCTGCACCAGCAGCACCAGCGAATTCACCAGCAAATTGTGGGTTAGCAGAAATTCTAAGACCTACAGGAATATCTCCTTGAGGAATTGAGTCTGCAATAAATGAACGAGTTGTTTGGTGGTAAAACATTTTTGGTTTTACATAACCATATTTCTCATTGAATGTTTCAACAGTATTCTCAGCACCACGGAAAGCTTCAATAAACTTGCGTCCCTTCATTGTGCGAGATTGTGTAAGGCCATCTTTTGACTTAAGTTCAATTTCTACAGTTGAAGAATCAAGATTCTCAAGCTCTAGAATTTCTTTAAAAGCAGGACCCATCTTAACTTCGATACCAAAGTCTGAATCTTGAACAGCAAAGTCACTTGAAACAGTAACTTGTGTTTTCTTACCAAATGGGTTGAATAGCCTAACAATAACATGATTGAATTTTGCAGGCTCTCTCGAATTATTCCAACGGTAACCAAAAGCAAAACTTTCATCGTCTGAAGATTTTAGAACTTCAAACTTCGACTTCCCAAATAGGAAGAAGAATGAACCTGAAAGAAGGCTTAAAACACCTAGTTGGACAACCATCCCTGTTACAACTAATAATGCAATAGCTAATGCAATTAAAGTAGTATTCACTTTATCTCCTTAAATTTCACTTGTAATTTCCTAGAGTATAGCACGAATTAAAATTATTCGTCTAAGGAATTACACATAGTTAAATCGATTTTATCTAACGCGGCAGGACTAAATCCCACACAGCTTTTAACAAGTCCACTACTGGCAGCAGCAAGTCCAAGTGTTTGATTTTGCGATCTTATCCAATAGTGACCATCGGCCACTTCCATTTTTAATGTTTGGCCATTTATAAATCGAAGCGCTGTGGCCTCGTCTAGTTCTAATTTTTCAAACCCAATTAGCTCAGTAATAGGATTTGTATAATTCAATAAAAACTCATTAGCGTCGAAGTTATCATCGTCAAAAACGCAGAGGTCAATACTGTTACTGAGGTCAATCCCTGCTGAATTCGTTCGACGTAAATCTTCTAATGCTCCTCTTGTTCCAAGCTTCTTAGCAAGATCATCAAAAAGAACACGTATATAAGTTCCAGAAGAAACACAAACTCGGAAAGTAACTTTACGCCCTTGAACTTCTAGTAACTCAACTTCATGAATTCTTCTTTCTACCGGTGGCTTTTCAATGAAGACACCTTCACGGGCCCACTCATGTAATGCCTTACCTTCATGCTTAGTTGCAGAGAAGGCCGGAGGGCTTTGCATATATGAACCGACAAATGATTGAAGTTCTTTATTTACTTCATCAAAGCTTACTTCAGAGAAGTCTAATTCTTCTAACGTTCCTTCTTGCGTATCAAAGTCCCCAGTTGGAGAATTAATACCAAGGATTCCTGTAGCGATATATTCTTTAGAATCAATTTGAGTGTATTGGTTGAGTCTTGTCGCAGGCCCAATACCAATAACTAAAAGACCTGTTGCAAATGGATCAAGAGTTCCGAAGTGCCCGATCTTTCCAATATTTTTTGGAAGGTTTCTTTTAAAGCGTCTAATTACATCAAATGATGTCATCCCTTTTGGTTTATCAACTTTAAAAAAGAAAGGCCCAAAGATTGGGCCTTTAAATTTCTTATTTCTTGAAGCCATTAGAAAGACTTTCCTTTATCTTTTTCAGATTGCAGAAGTTTTTCAATTTCCTGCTCATCTTCAAACTGAGAATCATATTCTGCAGTTAAAGAAGGCGTATGCCTTACTTGTAAAGTCTTAGCAAGGTGACTTCTGATCTTACCTAAAGAAGCGTCCATTGCCTTAGCAATATCACCTCTTTTGGACGGATCAAATGTATCCCAAAATAACTTTGCCGTAGAAAAGTCTGGGCTTATTTCAACTTTTGTAATCGAACAAAAAGTAAACGCTGAATTGTCTAATCCACGACGAAGCAATTGGTTTACTTCGTTTTTAATTTGTTCTTCATACTGAAGCTTTTTCTTATTGCCACTCATGACATCTCCAACCGAATTAAAGAATTGGTGAGTCTGCTGTTAAAACATCCTCAAGCTTACGTTTCTTTTCTTTCAGTTTATATGCTTCGAATAGGTCGCCAACTTTAACATCGTTGTAGTTCTCTAGGCCAACACCACATTCGTAACCATTTTTAACTTCTTTAACGTCGTCTTTAAATCTCTTAAGAGAAGACATCTTACCATCAAACATGATCTTACCTTCTCTAAGAAGACGTACGTTACAACCAACTTGAATAGATCCATCAACAACAATAGAACCTGCAATTGTTCCAACTTTAGGAACAGAGAATGTATCACGTACTTCTGCGCGCCCGATATACTCTTCAGTAAACTCAGGATCAAGAAGACCTTCAACTGCAAGTTTCACATCATTGATTAGTTCATAGATAATTGAGTAAGTCTTTACATCAATTCCATACTGCTCAGATAACTTACGAGCAGATGTAGATGGTCTCATATTAAATCCAAGAACAAAGGCACCTGAAGTATTCGCAAGTTCAATGTCTGAGTCACTAATTTGACCTACACCACCACGGATAACTTTTACCTCAACTTCTGGATTTGAGATTGTTTCAATAGCAGATTTAATTGCTTCAAAAGAACCTTGTACATCTGAACGAATGATAAGGTTAAGATCTTTCTTTTGACCTTCTTCAGTAGCAGCTGTAGCAAAGAAGTCTTCAAGAGAAACTTTTGGCCCTTGAGTTTGTGCAGCTGTTTCGATTCTAATTCTTTCATCAATACGGTTTTGAGCAATTTTCTTAGCTTCTCTTTCGTTCTTAACAACGTTAAGAGCATCACCAGGAGAAGGAGCTTCACCTAGACCAATAATCTGAACTGGCATTGAAGGACCAACTTTCGAATGTTGCTTACCTTTGTGATCAGTTAGGCTTCTTGCACGTCCGTAAGTTTCACCTACAACGATAGAGTCACCTTTCTTAAGTGTTCCAGTTTGAACAAGAACAGTTGCAACTGGACCACGTCCATGCTCAACTCTTGATTCAATAACAACACCTTCAGCAGGACCTTTCGGCTCTGCTCTAAGCTCCATAATTTCAGCTTGTAGAGCAATTGCTTCTAGAAGCTCGTCAACACCGTCTCCCTTAAGAGCTGAAATGTGACAGAATTGAGTTTCCCCACCCCATTCTTCAGGAGTGATGCTAAACTCAGTTAGAGCTTGTTTAATACGATCTGGGTTAGCACCTTCACGGTCCATTTTGTTAACCGCTACAATTAATGGCTTACCTGCAGATTGAATATACTTAATTGATTCAACAGTTTGAGGCATTACACCATCATCTGCTGCAACAATAAGAATTACGATATCTGTAATATCAGCACCACGCTGTCTCATAGCACCAAAGGCCGCGTGACCTGGAGTATCTAGGAAAGTCAGCTTAGAGTCTTTAACATCTACCGAGTAAGCTCCAATGTGCTGAGTGATCCCACCAGCTTCGCCAGCAGCAATCGATTCATTTCTAATATAATCAAGTAAAGTTGTCTTACCGTGATCAACGTGTCCCATGATTGTAATTACAGGTGCACGTAGAGGAAGCTTATTAATTTGCTCTTCAGAAAGCTCTTCCTTCCCAAGTGCTGCATCCTCATCAAATGACTGATCTTCTACTCTATAATCGTAAAGGGCAGCAATCTGACTAGCTAGTTTAAGGCCAATATAGTCACCATTTCTAACAAGTAGATTTAGATCAAGACACTTATCGATCATGTCTTTAAGCTTCACAGAAAGTTTCTTAGCTAATTGCTCAGCGTAAGCACCACCGTGTAACTTAACAACTCTTTTTGCTTCTTTTACTTCTGTAATCTCTGTTGATTTCGAAGGACCTGAATACTGACGCTTTCTCTTAACTTGAGTATACATTGGGCGACCAGTTCCCTGTAGAGAAGAGTATGATTTAAGCTCAGTCGTTGCACGTTCTTCATTTAAGGCTTGTGAACGATTAACTGTTTTCTTAGCACTTAGCATAGAAGCAAGACCACTTAGACGATTCTTATCCTTCTTCGCTGTACGATCTTCGTCAGTTCCAACAGGGCCAGCTTTAGAGTTAATATCATCTTCGGCCTTCTCATCTTTTCCAGCAGCTTTCTTCGCTTTGCGAGCAGCGGCCTTCTCTTTATCTTCCTTAGTCGGAGCAGAAACAATTCTAAGACCAAATGGCTTACCATCTAAAGTCGTCGACTCTTTCTTTTCTTCTTTTTCCTTAGGAGCTTCTTCAGTCTTAGCTTCAGGAGCAGTTTCTTCTTTTACTTCCTTAGCTTCAACTTCAGTCGTTTCTTCTTTTGCTTCAGCAGTCTCCGCCTCTTCCATCACAGGAGTGCTTACAGACTCTTCAGTTTTTACTTCAACAGCTTCAGAAGATTCGATTACAGCTTCAGTGTTTTCATCATCAGAAGTAGCCTCCGAAGATTTTGATGAAGCTTTACGACGTACAACAGTTTTCTTTTTACGAGTAACCGTTTTCTTAGCAGGCTTATCTTCCTCGCTCTCATCGTCAGCTTTTGCTGCAGACTTCTTTCTAACTGTCGCCTTTTTCGCAGCTTTCTTTTTGACCGTCTTCTTCTTAGTTGCCTTCTCAGCAGAAGCACCTTCAGCACTTGATCCAGCAAGTTCTTGCCACTTAGTAATATCTTCATCAGATAGTACAGACATGTGGTTTCTTACTGAGAATCCGTGAGACTTCAGCTCTTCTACGAGGTCTAATGGCTTCTTTCCGAGTTCATTGGCCAATTCAAATATTTTCTTAGGCATTTTTTCTCCGTAGTATGACTACACTTTTCTATTTTAAAATTACTTAATTTTAAATGCAGCTAATTCTTCTCTTAATCTTCTTTCTGCTTCATTAAATTTATCAACACCTTCTTCGTCCTGATCAGCACCTTCTTTATTAATAATACCTAGGTACTTAGGAACAGCAGAAGCAGATACTAATTCTTCTTCACCTTCAGGTTGAAGTTCAATTGTTCCTTCTTCAACTAGCTTTGCTGCTTCATCAATTGCAGTTTGAGCTGCAGCAGCATCAATACCGGCCATTGAAGCAATTTCTTCAGCAGGAGTTGCCATGAAGTCACCAATTGCCATGATGCTATTTTGAACAAGAACTTGTGCCATTGCATCTGTAACAGATGGGATTTGAAGTAGGTTTTCAACTGCTTTATTAACTTTCTCTTGAAGTTTAGACTTCGAGATGATGTTAATATTATAACCAGATAGCATTGCTGCCAAACGTACGTTTTGTCCACGACGTCCAATAGCAAGTGATAACTGATCTTCTTCTACGATTACGTCCATTGATTTTGAATCGTGATCGATCGAGATATTTTCAATTTCAGATGGTGCAAGAGCTGCAACTGCAAATGTTGCTAAATCATCATTCCATCTTACGATATCAATTTTTTCACCTTGAAGTTCATTTACAATATTTTGAACACGTGATCCTTTCATACCAACACAAGCACCTACAGGATCGATATCTTTATCTACTGATTGAACAGCAATTTTAGCTCTTTGACCTGGCTCTCTAGCAGCAGACTTGATTTCAATAGTACCGTCTTGAATTTCAGGTACTTCAATTTCAAATAGCTTCACAAGGAACATAGGAGAAGTTCTTGATAGTCTAATTTCTGGCCCACGGTTAGTCATTACTACTTCTGTTAAGAATGCCTGAACTCTATCACCTGGATTGAATTGCTCACCAGGAATCAGCTCTCTTCTTGAAAGAACAGCATCTGCCTTTCCAAGGTCAACGATAACATTTCCACGCTCATATCTTCTTACAATACCTGTTACAAGGTCACCTTGTCTGTGCTTAAACTCAGAGAATAGGATTTCTCTTTCAGCATCACGTACTTTTTGCATGATAATCTGACGAGCAGTTTGTACGTCAACACGAGTAAAGTTAGGGTTTTCAATTTTAATACCTAATTGATCACCAATTTCAACATCTTCATCAAGTTCTCTAGCATCACCTAGATTGATTTCGATAATTGAATCTCTTACTTCATCAACAACGTTCTTATATTGGAAGATCTCGACATCGTCATCATCTTCATTATAACGAGTTTCGTACTCACCCTGGATACCAAACTTCTTTCTTGCTGTTACTAAGAAAGCTTGTTCAATAGCGTTTACGATAATTGACTTATCGATCCCACGGTCTTTTCCTAAAACATCAATAATCTTACTTAATTCTGAGAAACTCATTTTTCACCTCAAACAATTACACTTCTGGTTCAAGTGCGATCTTATTAATATCATTTAAGTTTAATTTTAAATCAAAATCACTATCGAGAGTCACATCGATGAAGTCATCGCCAAAGCTATTCAGAACACAAATAATCTTTTTGGCACTAGCTGTCTTCTTATCAAACTTTTCACCTGGAAAAAGTTCACCAAATTTCTTATTCAGTTGAACTAAAATACGCTCACCGATGCTTAATTCTAGATGCTCTCTCGTTTTTATTTTTCTAAACATCCCTGGAGAAGATACTTCTAAAACAATGTCATCAGGAATCCATTCAAGTGCTTCCATTGGCTCACTAAAAGCGCGGTCAACATTTACACAATCCTCGATAACGGCCGTCTTAGTTTCTTTATTCATTATATAGACACGTAAAGTTTTAGAGCCTTTGATATATTCCATATCGTATAGAAGATATCCTTCTCCACTTACTACTTCTTGAGTAAGTTCATAAAACTTTTGTTCCATACCTGAATAAGAGATATCTAAATCCATTAAACGCATCCCATATGCTTTTACAAAAAAGCCTATAAAAATAAAAAAAAAGGGTAGCCCCAAAAGTCTACCCGATTATATCTTGTTAAATATTTAACTAATCGTTATTTACTCAAAAATTGAAAAAACTTTTCTAATTTCTAAGTACTTATTAATTATCAAAGATTTTGAAATCTTGTCAAGGTTTGTCATTGATAACTTATGAAAACAACTTCAATTTACGACTTTCTGCATTATAACAGCACTACTTCCATCTGCATAGAAATTCTTCTTTAAATGAATTTTCTCAAGACCCAAAGTTTCATAAAACCTGATAGCACCTTCGTTTGAAGCTTCCACCTCAAGGTAAACTTGAAATGTTTGGCCATCAAAAGTCCTCTGACAATGACTCAGCATGTCTTCAAATAGCTTCTTAGCTATAGAACGTCTTCTGAAGTCTGGATGAACAATTATTTTATATAAATGGCAAAAATCCGGAGCGTTGACTTCAAAAACACAAATTCCTTGAATCTCACCTTCTTCGGCCCAAATGCATGAGATCTCTCGTCCACTTGAAGCCAGGCCCAACCAACTTTCTTTTGTCCAAGGCCAATTAAAGAAACTTGACTCAAACTTCGCCAGTTCCTCGAGCTTCGGCCCTTTAATATGAGAAAGTAGACTTTGCTTAAAATCACCCATGGTTACAGAAATAGTCTCGAATTAATATTCTTAAAAACAAAATCTTTGTATTCAGTAAGTTGTGAAGAAGATGCATCTAACTTATTAGATTCCACAAAGCTATCATACCTCTTCTTAAGCTCTTTATTGGTGTTATAGATTTCATAGATTTTACCAACTAGATCTTTTGAAACCTTACATTTTCCAAGCTTAGGATTATCCATGTACTCGTTTTCAAGGTTTAGTGACTTTGATAAAACCAATGCTCTTAAAACCAAGTCTTTTTCACTAGCAACTAGATTGCGTGGCCCGATCTCTACTTGTTCAAGCCTTGAACTCAATCCAGACAGCCTTTGGATATAATTATCCTTGCCTATTAAACAAAGACTCTGATGATATGCTTTTAAAAGTTCATTGATATTATGGCCAAAATAAATCTGCCCATTAACAGAGAAAAGGGCCCTATCTTTAAGGGCCCATATATTCATCATAAATATTGAAATAAGAATAAATCGCATTAAGTATAATGCTAATTAAACTGGAGAACTAATGTCAACGTTTGCAACAGCTTTACCAGCTGTAAGCTTTGTTTCCATTTGATAACGAATCTTAACATCAGGATTGAAAGTATATCCGTCTTTTCCACGAATAATGTACTTTCTTTTCGTATTACTATTATCCTTAGGCTCAATAAGCTTTCTTAGACGAGAGATGGACGTGTAGATAAGCTTATCGTGAATAAGAGGATTGTATTCATCTTTCCAAATCTCACGTGCTAAATCTTCTTTGTCGTAAAATGAACCACGATTTTTAGCAAGCAAGAAAAGGATCTCAAGAAGAACAAAGCGGTGTTTAAAGTCAATCACACCAATATTCTTCTCTTTTACTTTTCTATTATTACGATCAAGATAGATATCAACACTAGAATCATTTACTTCATGAATTTCAGCATCAAGTACATTAGTTAGACGCTTAAAAGTTGTTGAATCAACAGCTTGCTTTGCAAGGTTGTAATAAAGCGTCGCTCTATCATAATCACCTTTAACCTTTTCAACTTGTCCAATCCCTAAAAGGATATAACCATAAAGGTTCCAACACTTCTTATTCTGAAGAGTGATATTTGCAAGATTAAAGTGCTTTAATGAAGCCTCGACGTCACCCTTAGCAATCAGGATTTTTCCGTAAGTCATATGCATTGATCCACCAAGATATTCCTTATTAATGATTTTTAATAAGTTATCTAGTTGGGCCATATAATCAAGAGATAGATCAAACTCTCCTCTATTATAAGCGTTATTAGCAAGGGCCAATAAACACTTCGAGTGAAGATCTGGATCGTTTTCTTCTTTGGACTTATTATAAGAAAGCTCTAAGTCGCTAAATGCACCTGCAAAGTCATTTCTATATGATTTAATTAAACCAGCGTAATAGAAGTATTCAGCTGAAAGACTTCCTAAGTTCATCTGTAGATCATTAATGATATTCTCACTTTGATTTACATACTTAGCAGCTTTTTCATCTTCTAACTTCTCAGCTGCAATCCTAATAAGAAAACTTAGAATTTTTAAAACGCGATAATTATCCTGAGGACACTCAGCACAGTCGATGGCCTTTAAGAAATTTACTTCGGCCTTATTAAGATCGGCCTTATCATAATGAAGCTTCCCTAGTTGATAATATGCCTTACCAACTTCTAACTTAGTCAAAATATCTTGCGAAGGAATAAGCCCTTCACCATGACCAAGAAAGCCTAAAACTTCAGTCTTAAAGCCGTCATTTACTTTATTTCCAGATTCTTGTCCCCCGACAATCTGCATATCAACTCCCTATTTCCTATTCCGCTGTGAGAATTTTGTGGAATCTTACCACAACATGTTCATAACATGTCATCACGCTGCCCGTCAAAACTCTTTACAATAACTAAAATAATTACATTCAAAATATTGATGAACCCTTTAATCATTTGATATTATGGGCCTTTAAAGTAGGATT
This sequence comes from Halobacteriovorax sp. CON-3, assembly GCF_043196995.1. Classification (NCBI taxonomy): domain Bacteria; kingdom Pseudomonadati; phylum Bdellovibrionota; class Bacteriovoracia; order Bacteriovoracales; family Halobacteriovoraceae; genus Halobacteriovorax; species Halobacteriovorax sp. CON-3. Next base: position 26,727 of record NZ_JBEBNA010000001.1, on the reverse strand, counting down.
TATTCCAAAATTTTATGGAGATTACATGCCCAAGTACGATTTAGACACAATCAGACACTCGAGCGCCCACTTAATGGCGCAAGCAATTTCAAGACTTTACCCGAATGAGAACGTTCAATTTGGCGTTGGACCGGTTATTGAGAATGGCTTCTACTACGATATTCTGATGGATCGAACCCTGGGCGAGGAAGATCTTCCAAAAATAGAAGACATGATGAAAACAATCATCAAAGAAAAGCTACCTATTGAAAGAAAAGTTATGACAAGACCTGAAGCAGTTGAATTCTTCAAGTCACAAGGTCAGGAACTTAAGGTAGAGCTTATTGAAGCGATTCCTGAAGATGAAGAAGTTAGCTGCTACTCTCAAGGTGAGTTTATCGACCTTTGTCGTGGGCCACACGTTGAGAATACAAATGACCTTCCACAAGGGTTTAAATTACTAAGCATCGCCGGCGCTTACTGGCGTGGAGATGAGAAGCGTGAAGTAATGCAAAGAATTTACGCGGCTTCATTCCAAGATAAGAAACTTCTTAAACAACACCTGATGATGCTTGAAGAAGCAAAAAAGCGTGACCACAGAAAGCTAGGTAAAGAGCTGGAGCTATTCCACTTTGAACCTGTTGCTCCTGGTGCACCTTTCTTTATGCCTAAAGGAACAATCGTTATTAACGAACTTGTTAACTATATTAGAAGACTATACCGTATCTACGAATACGACGAAGTAATCACTCCACAGATCTTAGATAGCTCTCTTTGGCACACATCTGGTCACTACGAGCACTATAAAGACGATATGTTCTTTTCAAAGATTGATGATCGTGAATATGCAGTAAAGCCAATGAACTGCCCATGTCACATGCTTATGTTCAAGCACTATAAGTATAGTTACCGTGATCTTCCTCTTCGTTATGCAGATTTTGGACGTCTTCATAGAAATGAAAAGGCCGGGGCCCTTGCGGGTCTAACTCGTGTCCGCTCATTCTGCCAAGATGATGCCCATATCTTCTTAGCGCTTGATCAAGTTCAAGAAGAAATTCAAAGAACAATGAAGATGATCTTCACTGCTTACGAGCTATTTGGATTTGATAATATTACAGTTAATCTATCAACTCGCCCGGAAAAGAAAGCTGGTGACGATAAGACTTGGGATATTGCAGAAAACGCACTTGAAGAAGCACTAAAGGCTTCAGGTCACGACTATGTAATAAAAGAAGGTGACGGTGCATTCTATGGGCCAAAAATTGATATCGAAGTTGCAGATGCTATTGGACGTAAGTGGCAGCTAGGAACAATTCAACTAGACTTCCAACTACCAGATCGTTTTGATCTTAAGTTTACAACAGCGGATGGTGGAGAAGAAAGACCAGTTGTTGTACACCGTGCCCTACTAGGATCACTAGAGCGATTCTTTGGTGTTTATACTGAGCACGTTGCAGGTGTTTTCCCATTCTGGCTAGCTCCAGAACAAATCGTTATTGTTCCAGTTAATAATGATGCTCATGGTGAAGCGGCCCACAAGATTAAAGATCAGTTATTTGCACAAGGTTACCGTGTAAAAGTCGATGATCGTAATGAAACAATGGGATATAAGACACGCCAAATTCAAAAGTCTAAAATTCCATTCATGTTCGTTATCGGTGACCGCGAAATTGAAAACAATGCAGTAGCTGTTCGTAAGCATGGTTCGAAAGGTTCGTTCAATTGGACGAATGCAGAAATGCTTGAGAAACTAGCAGCACTAGATAGTTTAAAATACCCTAAAGCATAAGCTTTAGGGTTTTTTATATTCACTTTTAAAAGAAGGTTTCCATGGAAAGGAAAAATATCTTAATCATATGTGGTGGTGGCTCTACTGAGCATGAGGTTTCTCTTCGCTCGGCCGCTTTCGTAAAAGAGCAAGTGGCCCTCATCCAAGAACTCAATCCTATTGTCGTTGAAATGACAAAGTCAGGTGACCTCACTCTAAACGGTCACAAAGTAAGCCTAAACGGACAAATCTTAGAAACAGCAACCGAAAGGCCATATATCAATTATGTCATTCCTGTAATTCATGGCCCTCCTGGAGAAACGGGAGAGATACAATGCTTTTTAGAAATGCATAAACTTCCCTACTTTGGACCTCGTCATGAAGGGAGCAGTATTTGCTTTAACAAAGTAACAACCAAGCTATGGTTTGATCATTTAGGAATTCCAAACACGCAGTGGATGTCAATTCATAAAGAGCTACCTTATGATCGAAGTGAAGTTGTGGACTTTTTCGAAAAATCAAATAACGACGTTTTTATAAAGGCCGCAAGTCAAGGTTCTTCAGTTGGTTGTTATCACGTTACAAATAGAGAGGACTTAACTGATGCTATCAATAAGGCCTTAGAATATAGTGACGACATACTTATTGAAAGGACACTTAAAGGACGTGAGTTAGAGATTGCCGTATTCGAGCAAGATGGAAACCTCCATGCTTCTAGGCCAGGAGAGATCGTCAATGCAGGTGACGAGTTCTATGACTACGATCAAAAATATAGCGAACAATCAAAGGCCAAGACATTTGTTGAAGCGCCGAACTTAACAAATGAGCAAGTCTCTCAAATGCAAATCATTGCAAAGACTGCATTCAAGTGTCTCAAACTAAGACATCTTTCACGTATCGATTTCTTCTTAAGTGAAGGCAATATCTATTTAAATGAAATCAACACATTCCCAGGTATGACTAGTATTTCGATGTTTCCGAAGATGCTAGAAAACACTGGACTAAAATTTAGCGATTTTTTAAAAGAGAAGATACTTAAAGAAGTTAGATAATTAAAAACATTCAAGGGTTACAGATATGGAAATCAACTTAATCACAAAAAATAGCCACGAACATGCAAAAGAGAAACTTGCGACAATGTATAAGGATAACTTTACTTCAGCTGAGAAGAAAGAATATATTCCACATCACAAATTCTCTCAAGGTCCATACCTTGCGATGGAGACAAGCGACGAGAACTCTCCCGAGTTCCTTTTGGATGCTGCCTCACAAATTGCAACACTAGGACTTGGATTCAATGCGACGGCACTCTTTGGCACGACGATGCATGAAAGTGCGTGGACCGGTAATTATCTTGATTCAACATTTATTGAAATTGCAGACTCATTTAAAGAACTCCTTAGAGAAAAGGCGTCAAATAATAGGCTAACACCTGTCTTTGTTAACTCAGGAGCAGAAGCAAATGAAGTTGCCCTGATTATGGCCTATAAAAAGAGGGCCCACACAGCTGCAAACCAAATCATTGCATTTGAAGGTAGCTTCCACGGACGCTTTCTTTCAACTCTTTTTTCAACTTGGAACCCAAGTAAGCGTGAGCCGTATCAAATTGAAGGACACGAAACAACATTTATAAAATACCCAGAAACCAAAAGTGATCAATTCTTGATTGAAATCGATTCAGAATGGACAAAACTATGGGAAAATCCTTTTGCACAAAACTTTGAAGCAAAGCTTGCTGATTTTGAAAAAAATGCGGATGAACTATTGAGATCAGAAATTGCATCTTTAAGACAGCTACATGAAGTTCTTAAAGAAAATACACACTTTGCAATTCTAGTAGAGCCAATGCAATGTGAAGGTGGTGATCGCTATTCAACAAATCGCTTTCACGTGGCGCTTAACTTACTTGTGAAATCATACAAAGTGTCAGTTATCTATGACGAAGTTCAAACAGGCTTTGGCCTTGGGCGTGATTTCTTTTGGCACAGAACATTTGACCTAAAAGATTCACAAGGGAACCAGATAAATCCAGAATATATTACTTGTGCTAAGAAGGCCCAAAGTGGAATTGTTCTGACAGAAGCTCCATGTTGGGAAAATAATGAATTTCAAACATCCTCAGTTATCAGAGGTTACTATCAAGCGATTGCTATTGATCAATTACGTTATAAAATCGCAACAATTGAAGAGTACACTAGAAAGAAGCTCTCAGAACTTGTAAGCAAGTGGGATCAACTTTCTTCTCCTAGATGTTTTGGAGTGGCCTTTGCTTTTGACTTATCAGACTCAAAAGACATTGCTCCGTTTATTTCAAACCGCTTTGATCTGGGTCTACTCTATTATCAGGCGGGAGATAATACGTTACGTTTCAGACTTAACACTGCCTGGACAAATGAAGATATTGACTATCTTTTTGATGCAATCAATGAAATTGCTAATCGAGTCTATAAAGGTGAATCAACTGATCTTAAGTATACCCCTAAAACAAAAGTTAATTCTCCAAATGAATACCTTTGGCATAGTAAACTTGTTGAAGCCTTCAAAGGAGACGTACAAGACAAAGATGCATTTAACTTCGCTCAAGAGTTCTTTAGTAAAGAATTCAATTTAGAACTCATTAAAATTGACGGTGAAAACTTCGATTATTACAAACATAAAATCGAAGAAATTCAACGTCATACTTACGAACCGACGAGACAAACAAGCATTGAAAAGTTTAAAAAGATCGCTCACTGTAAGGACTCAATTGCAATTGCTCTATTAAGTGAAACAAAGCAATTAGTAGGAATCTCTTTTGCAGGTAAAATATCGCACTTCCCTCACGAAAGTGGACTTCGCCTTGTTAAGTATTTTGACAACTCAAATACTCTCTACATGTTAGATACGACAATCGTAAATATGGAGCAATCTCAAGGGATGGGGAAATACTTAAAGTATGCACTTACTCTCCTAGCAAGTGCGTATGGGAATGACTATATCTACGGAAGAAATCGTGACATCCATGCAGGAGCAATGCTTGCTATTAACTGCTCTCTTGGTGCAATTATTGAGATGAGACTTAAAGAAAATTATCTTGATGATGAAGAACATCGTGACGTCATCATTTACCGTCAAAATCTAAAATGGAAAAATGAAGATTTGAAATATTCAACTTCTCCTATTTTAAATACGGCCTCTTTCGAGAGCATGCCAACACTTGTAAACAAGGTATGTCTATCAAACTTTATTGATGAAAGCTTTATGGCAAATCTAAAAGAATTTAAAGGAGTTGTGCCAAAAGAGTTACAGCACTTCTTTACAGCAAGTGGACATAGTGAATGCGTTGAAAAAATCTTCAAATCAATCTTAATTAAGAATCAAAAACAAAGAACAAAGGTAATCTCTTTTAATCATGACTACTTTGGTAAGCAAAGCTTTATGTCAGCTACTCTTTCTGGTGTCTTAGACTTCTACCCAAATTCAAAGGTTGATACTCTTGGACAACTAAAAGAAAAACTTTCCTCAAAAGAGTACTTAGCGGTGTTCATTGGTGATCTTCTCGTTAATTTCTCTCACGACGAACTTAAGGAAGTTATAAAAATTGCACACGACAATGGAACTAAAGTTGTCTTTAATGAAAGTGTATACTTCCACAGTAAAAAGAAGCTGTTTTCAAAAGAACATGGAATTATTCCTGATGCTAGCTATATCCATATTGCGGGACAGATTGGTATCTGTATGCTTCAAGAAGAAGTCTATGAATCAAGGCCATTGATGATGATCTCAACATGGGATGGTGATGCTTACGCTCTTTCTCAAGCAGTGGCCTACCTAAAGTCACCGGCACAGACAAGCAAAGAGTTTAAAATTATCAATGACTCTTCTTACAGTTTCGCTTTAAAAGCGCCAAATATTTTTGGTAACCAAACAAGTAAGAAGTGGTATTTTACATGTTAATGACAGATTTAAATCTACCAATATTTAAGTACGATGCTAGTGGCCCATATGAAAATGGGCTGAAGCATGGTGAAACTTTTAAAGAGGCAATTAAAGAATTAGTCGAAATTCGCACAAACCTTTTATTAAAAAGATCTCCTCACTTAAAAGATAAGCTCGATGAGTTTGCACAAATTCAATTTGAAGAAACAATGAAGTTTGATGCGGCCCTCGCACAAGAAATCGAAGGTATAGCTAAAGGGAGTGAAACATCAGTTAGAGATATTATCATTCTCAATAATTATACAGACTTTAGAGACATTCAGTTAGATTATGAGAATCAAGATGAGGGTTGTACATCAGTCTCTTATATTGATGAGACAAATAGTATTGCTGCTCAGACATGGGATATGCATCAAAGTGCGAAAAACTATCTCATGCTTATTGATATCGTTGATGAGAACAAAGGCACACGTCAGCTAATTTATACTGTTTGTGGATGCCTAGGGTTAATGGCAGTAAATAATCACGGACAATTCATTGGCGTTAATAATATTAATGTCGTTGATGGTGTAAATGGAATCATCTGGCCTGCACTTATTAGAAAAGTGGCCCAACAGAGCAAATTAGAAGAAATTGGTAAACTTCTTATGGAAGCACCTATCACTTCAGGACATAATTATTTAATTAGTGATGGTAAGTCTGCCTATAATTATGAAATTACTCCAGGCCAAAAAGAAATATTAAATTCTAATCCAAAAGGTTTAATCTTTCATACAAACCATTGTCTTGGTGAAAAGGTAAAAACAGTCGAAGACCAAAATAATATTAGTAAAACCACTCATGCAAGGTTTGATCTGGTTAGTAAATACAAGAATGAGATAAGTGATGAAGCTTCAGTTATGAAGCTACTAATGTCCCACGACGGCCATCCCCTATCAATTTGTTCTCACTTTGCACCAGAAGGAGCAAAGGATCCATCTCAGACATGCGGAGGGGCATTATTTAATTATCAGACTCAAGTATTTAAGGCATGGAGAGGCTGCAAAAAATATGACAAAAATTTTGAATATGTAGAAATTCATCTACCCCTAATTTTATGAAAAATTAGATTTTAAAGTGAGAGTTTATGGCCCACCTACCTTTTTTTCACACATGGACAAAACAAAATCAGGCCAAGAAAATCGACATCCACAAAACTTTTGAATGGGGCTACCTCACGACTGAAGGAAAGAAGATTTATGACCTTTCCTCTGGTAGTTACCACCAATCATTTGGTACTCGAAATAAGCAAATAGAAAGTGCTATGATCGATCAAATCCAAGCGATGCCAATGGCCATCCCTAAGTGCCAATACAGTTTAAAAAGCTCAGTATCTCAAAAACTTCTAAATTCTATTGGAATTGACGGGCGAATTTTTTATACAACTTCGGGAGCAGAATCAAATGAGAATGCCATAAAAATGGCAAGACAAATTACAGGGAGACAATTCATTCTCTCATGTGAAACATCATACCATGGTGCAACTCTAGGGGCCTTAGCTCTTACAGGTGATTGGCGCCGCGATGGTGCCGGTATTCCTTCAAACTTTCATGCATTCATTCCTAATTTCTTTAATGACCCGGACTTAAATGAAACAAGAGAAGTAATAAAGGAAATTGGAAGCGCTAATATTGCAGCAATCTGCCTTGAAGTTATAACAGGTGGAAACGGTGTTTTTATCCCACCGCAAAGTTATTATGATGAACTTTCCAAGCTTTGTCAGGAAACAGGGATAAAACTAATCCTAGACGAAGTTGTCTGTGGTTTTGGACGTACAATGACTAACTTTGGCTTCCAAAACTTTAAAAATCTAAGGCCTGACTTTATTACACTTGCAAAGAATATCTCAGGTGGATTTTTTCCATTTGGAGCAGTCTTTGTCAGTGAGGACAATGCATCATTCTTTGATGAAAACACACTAAGTTGTGGACTAACAAATGCGGGCCATCCAATTGGACTACGTATACTTGATGAAGTTCTAACTTTAATTGAAGATGAAAAATTTATTAAAATAAGGGAAGAGAACTTTCAGTTATTAAATACATTTAAACAGAAGATAGATAATTCAAAGTCGTTCTCTGGAGTCAGGCATATTGGCCTTCTTATGGCCATCGACCTTGATGATAATATTATTGAAAGTAACCAATTATGGAATAAGCTAATGGATAATGGCATCTTTATTAATATGACGAAGCGATCCCTTATTCTTTGTCCATACTTAAACTACTCTCCTCTTGAGTTAGAAAAATGTTTAAACAAATTATTAAAAATAATCGAGGACTCACATGTACAGTAAGATATTTCCAAGTGCCCAAGAGGCCCTTAAGGATGTAGCAAGCGGCTCAACAATCATGAGCGGAGGCTTTGGCCTTTGTGGAATACCAGAAAATTCAATTAACCAATTAGCTCAGATGGACCTAAATGACTTAAAGGTCATCTCAAATAATATTGGGAACTCTGGTCGAGGGCTTGTAAAACTTTTAAAAAAGAAAATGATTTCAAAAGGATTCTGTTCTTATGTGGGAGGTAATCCCGATCTTGAGGCGGCCATGTTTGCTAACGAGATTGAAATTGAGCTAGTACCACAAGGAACTCTGAGTGAAAGAATTAGAGCTGCAGGAATGGGAATTCGTGCTTTCTACACACCGACAGGTTATGGAACCGAAGTTGCAGAAGGAAAAGAAGTAAAAGAGTTTGATCGCCCTTGTATCCTAGAAGAAGCACTTCATGCAGACTTTGCAATTATCAAGGCACAAAAAGCTGATCCATATGGAAATCTTTGGTTTAAAGAAACTGCACGTAACTTCTCTCCTCTTATGGCGATGGCCGCAAAGACAACAATTGTCGAAGTTGAAGAGATCGTCGAACTCGGTGATATAAGGCCAGAAGACGTCCATATTCCAGGAGTCTTTGTTCAACGTGTTTATCAAGGTACTAATTATGAGAATGCTATTGAGTTCTTAAAAACGAGGGAGTCTTAATCATGTGGACAAAAGAACAAATGGCAAAAGAAGTAACGACTCTCTTCAAAGAGAATTCAACAATAAACTTAGGAATTGGTCTACCGACAATAATTCCATCACAACTTCCAAAGAATCATAGCTATATCATTCATAGTGAAAATGGCGTTCTTGGGGTTGGAGATAATCCAACAGAATCAGAAGTATCGGCAACATTAATTAATGCAGGTAAGGAAACTATTACAGTTGAAAAAGGTGCCAGCTTCTTTGATAGCTCCATGAGCTTTGGAATGATCAGAGGAGGCCATATCGACTTCTGTGTCCTTGGGGGAATGGAAGTTGATACACAAGGCTCTCTTGCCAATTGGAAGATCCCTGGCAAGAAAATAACAGGTATGGGTGGTGCCATGGATCTAGTTAACGGTGCAAAGAATATCATTGTTATGATGAGACACTTCAGCAAAACTGGTGAACCAAAACTTTTACCACAGTGTAGCCTACCCCTTACGGGAAAAAGTGTTGTTGATTATGTTGTAACTGAATGCGGAAGTTTTAAAGTTGAAAACGGAAAGTTTAAAGTTTTAAATTTAGCAGATGGAATGACGATTAAAGATTTGAATAAGAATTTTGATAACGAGATTTTTGAATAAAAAAAAGAGGGCCCTGCAACTGGCCCTCCATTTTTTCGGCTTCATGCCTATCTCTTGCTACGACATCCTGTCGATCAATTAAATTATAACGCACAATAATGAAAAAAGCAGAAAAAAAATAAATGGGTAAACATTTCCATTTAACAATAAGGACGTTTATAATTAAACGTAATCACAAAAACTTACGGGGAATAGATGAGTATTTTCAACAGGAATAAAGCGCCAAATAACAAACAAACTTTTACGTATTTTATTCCTTCTCCACCGGCCAGAACGACACCATATCAAGAAAAAGCATTTGATCAGGTAACTCAATTCTTAAACTCAAAAGAAATGGCGTATAATATCACCCACACAGCAGTTAATGAGAAAGGTCTTTGGATCATTGTCGAGATCCTTGGAAAACAAAAAGCTGTAACGAAAGTAATACAAGAGCTTAATGATTCATTTAATTCAAATAATATTGGAAGTAATGATTCAGAACTTGAAATTTATTACGAAGAGAATGAAGAGTTTCATAAAGATGATAATTACAAAGCTTAAAATGAATAAATTTAAAAATTTGATATTGCTACTACTAGCAATGACTGCACTTGCTAGTTGCTCTGAAGTTGAAAAGAAACTGAATACTTCACAAAGTATCAACCACACTTGCCCAATTGTTGAAAAGAAAAATAATATTCTATTAGATAATGAAAAAAATGAACAAGAAGTAACCAAGCTCATTAGTTCAAAATCTAGTAACTCTAGTTATCGTAATCAAATATTAAACTTTACTCTATCGCAACTTTACTTCGCACCACATGCGACGACATTAAACTCTCATACCCTACTCATTGCAAAAGTTGCAGGAAAAGAGTTTTTTATCAATAGCATTCCACAGAAGCAAAATGACTTTGCCTTCATGAATGCTGTTTCTCAAATGGCCAAGTTTTATAAAAAACCATTATCGATTAGATCAAGACTTGGACTAATTGAGAGAAACTTGAGTGAATATGTCTATGCCTCAAAATCACTAGAGCAATATATTAAGGATAATCAGGCAGAACTTTTCAAAAACAAAGACCTTAAGAGATTATATTTTCGCGGGGCCCAAGGAGTTCGAGAAAACGAGCTATTTGCAAGACTTAGCTACTTAAAAAGACTTAACAAATTAACAAAGTATGCAAAAGATCATAATAGTATCAGTAGTTACAATTCCAATTATCTCTTTAGAAGAGGAAATTATAGCTGCTCATTTGACTCTAAATTACACGACTCAAAAATGGCGATTCTAAAAAGACCTAAGAAGTCATACTATAATACATTCTCTCATTACAAAGATAAGAATAACTACGTTATTGGTGTGACAAGCTCCCTTCCTGAAATTGGTAGTTCGATTGGTGATGTTCTTTTATCTAATTTTGAAAATGATAATTACACTGCCCTATGTATCAGTGAGTACTACCAAGGAAGAAGGTACCTTCTTTTAATGAATGGTATTACTTATAATGCTCAAGTCTTAACTGAGCTTATTAATAACTTCCCACAGGTTGCAAATGCTCAAGACTATATGAATACAAAAAGGTCACTTGTCCTTCAAAATCCTAAAAGAACAATCTCGGAAATCTATGGAGTGACACAAAATGAGCAAGGCACTGCTCAATACTATACACCAGCACTTGGAAACCTTACGATACTTGAGCTTAATAATGGATTAAGTACTTACAAAGATCCTAGAAATGGTCAACTTACGTGCAAGTAACACTAATCGGTAAGGCCTCACAAAAGTCTTGGACATTATCAGTTGATGAAACTGACATGAACTTAACAATTCTTGAGTTCTTAAGAAGCAAAGAAATACCGGTGGCCTCAAGTTGTGACGGAGAGGAAATCTGTAGGCTTTGTATTATTAATGATGACTTATTAGCTTGTGGCCTACTAGTCAAAGATATCATTCAAAAGTATAATTCAATTATTACTATTTCATATTTATAAACTTTAAAAAGGGAAAAACTATGCGTTATTTATCATTTGATATTGAAGCAACTGGATTAGAAGAAAAAGACTTAATCATCGAGTTTGCAATGGTTCCCTTTTGTGCAAAAACAAAAACAATAAATAAAGAACTCAAAAAACACTTCTATATAAAGTGCCCTAGCTTTGAAGAGCTCAAGCCTAACTTAAATCAATGGGTCATTGATCACAATAAAGAATTGATCGAAAAAGCTCATGCAGAAGGCCTTTCCCTTGAAAGCTTCAAACAAGAACTTATTAACTACTTTGAGTCTGAAGAAGTTAAAGAGTACTTTGGAAATAAGAAAATTACATTATTTGGTAAGTCCATGAGTGCAATAGACCTTCCATTCATGACTCGAGATCTTGGTTGGGATTTTATGAGAAAATACTTCGAACACCGTCAACTCGATCTCTCATGTATTGCTTACGGCCTAATTGATATGGAATTAATTCCTGCTGAATGCGAATCGGGTTCTAAGCTTATGAAATTTTTAAATATGGGAGATGTTGCCCATACAGCACTCGAAGATGCAGTTAACACAGCACTTATGTACTTTAAGTTATTAGATCTAGTGCTTGTGAAAAAACTCTAATGGGTCAAAGGCCTTAGAGTCGTGTCTAATTTCGAAATGTAAGTGGTCACCTGTTGATTTCCCAGTATTACCTACTGCTGCAATCACCTGGCCACGAGCAACTTTTTGACCTTTTCTTGTGTAATTTTTATGGTTATGGGCATAGATCGTAAAAAAACCACCAACATGTGAAACAACAGTAATATTCCCGTAACCAGACTTTCGTCCACTGAAGACAACAACACCTGCATCTGCTGAAACAATATAGGTTCCCTTGCGGGCGGCAATATCAATGCCCTCATGAGGTCTTCCCCAGCGATGTCCATAGCCAGATGTGACACGATTAGATGAAGGTACCGGCCAAAGAAAACGAGAGCTCTTGCGAAGTTTTTGATAATTTATTGAAGAGATTGTTCTACCTTCAACTCGATTATAAAGAATTCCATTCTTATACGGTAGAAAGATTGTATCACCCTTCTTAAATGCGGCACCCTTATTGAACTCTTCAATTTGCCATTGTGGAATATTAAAAATATCTGCCAGTTTCTCAGCATTATAATTATCCGTTAGCTTAATATAGCGGCCATTTTTAAGGGTCGTACAACTAAGTATCGTCAGTAATGTCGCAAGAAATAGCAATGACTTCTTCATTTGTCCTCATTCGTTTAAATCGCAAATGAGGACAAATTCAATCAACTAATTAAAGTTATTTGGAAATTTTTGCCGCCCATTCATGGAATACATCGGACGAAAAATTCAAAAGGTTTAGGAAAGAAAACGAAATATTTCCGTTCATGATGGCGTGGTGATCTGAAGTCGTGTCAGGATCAATCTCTAAAGGCGATCCACCAATCCAAAAATACTGGCGCCCCATTTGATCTACCCTTTCATACACTTCCTCACTGTATCTTCTCATTTGAGGAGTTGTCCAAACGATTTCACCGACCTCATTGGCCGACACATTTGGTACATTAATATTTAACAGCGAGCACTCTGGCATCTCTAAAAGAGTATCGGACTTATCTTTTACTAGGTTTCTAACGATCTCAGCGGCCGTTTGAAAGTGTCTAACCTCATCACTTGATCTCATTACTGTTGAAACAGCAATGGCCCTAATTCCTTGAAATACGGCCTGCCTTGCAGCACCAACAGTTCCAGAATAATAGATATCTTGTCCTAGGTTAGCACCATGGTTAATTCCTGAAATAACAAGGTCTGGCCTAAAATCTAAAACAGAATTAATTCCAATTAAAACGCTATCTGCAGGGTAACCATTACAACTAAATGTATAGTCATTTATTTTTTCGACTCTAATTGGATCGTGAAGTGTAAGGGCCTGAGAAGTCGCTGAGCGCTCTTTATCTGGAGCAACAATAGCAACATTGGCAATATCTTTTAGGCTTTCGTAAAGACACTGAATTCCTTCAGCAGAGTATCCATCATCGTTTGAGAGTAAAATATTCATAGATTATTTATTCATCAAAAGCTATTAAATAGCAAGGGCCTTTATCGTAGCACCAAAGTATTCTGATAGCTTAGGGACATCGATATTACGGTAACATCGTTCAACTTGTGACGAGATCTCATACTTAAGATAGTCAGGATCAAGTTGCTCAATAATTCCAATTGAAAGATTTGAGTTCCAATTTAACTTAACACCTAACTCAAACTTCTCATTCTTAGTGGCCATCACTTTTGTATAGAAATTCACGATAAAGGCATTAAGCTGGCCCTGATCTGACATACGATGAATATCTTCATATGAGAAAACAACACTTTGGCATAAGTGAGATTGAATCTTTTCATAAACTTGGGAATCTGTAATATCAAAAATAATAGAAAATGGCCTACCTGCCCTCTCTAATTCTTCCTTAGTGTGCAGTCCACTTTGGCCATAGTTTACTCTAATATTAGGATGTATTTTTGAGACTTGTTCAATCACTGAATCTATAACGATTGGAGAATCGTTTTCAAAATGAAGCTCAACAATATCTTCAAGCTTAAGTAGAGACTCTCTTAAAAGCTCTTCAACGACATAACCTTGGATGAAGTTAAAACTTCTTGGCCTAAAGTCAAAACCATAGGCTCCCTTTGCCATTTCATTGGCAAATTTAAATCCTCTTTTGTCGTATATACCTTCAAGTACAAATCTCATCTTAATAATTCTACATGAAAAACTTATTCATTGCTTGAAAGAGGATATTATTGCATGAAGTCCCTACAGATTCTGGATGAAACTGCATTGTTAGAAAATGATTAGGCCTATATGCCATTAATAATTCATGATTTTTATCAAAAACCAGCTGCGTTTCACTTTCCCATTTACCAGACTCATACTCTCCACTACTAATCTGCAATGTTAAAGAGTTGTATCGCTGAAGCTTGGCCCTCATGAGAACTTCCCTATCAACTTCACTAAAGCAATCAAATAAAATTGAGTTCTCTCCTAACTCCATCTCGACAGCTTGTCCATGCATCGGTTTAGAACTTCTTACAACTTTTAACTCATCAAACAAATGAAGAATTATTTGATGCCCAAGGCATATGCCGACAAGACGTCTTGCTTTTTCAAGCTCAGCTTTAAAATCAATCTCAGCATCACTAAACAGTTTTAAATACTCATCAGGGTGGCCAGGGCCTGGGCCAAGAACAACTAGATTATTTTTTAGAGAATGAGTGATGTTTGAAAGCGAAAGCTTACGAAAATTAATAACTTCGATATCAAAGTCAAAATCATTAAAGTAAGAGAGTATATTATTTGTAAAACTATCTTCAAAGTCGATAAAGACTAGCTTCACAGAGTTACCCCAAAGACAGAGTCAAAATTCTTAGCATTATAGTTAATAAGAATTTTTAACGAAATCGACTGATCGAGATTTAGCTTATTATTAACAAACTCATCTTTTTGCCTATACTCAATATCAAATACCCAACAATTATTTAAAGGATTATATCGAGTACCAAGGTAGGACTCATAAACTCTTTCAAGTTCAAAGTCGTAATAGTAACCTGTTCTAAATGAAAAGATATCATTCAATTCAAAGTCCACATCAATCGTGAAGTAGCGACGATCTTCAGAGAATGAGTCGTAATTAAACCCTAGTTCATACTGAAATCTTCTTAGATCGTGTCTCATACTTAATGAAGTGATATGCTTACTCTCCGTGTGGAAGTAATACTCAGAAAGATTTAATGAAAAGTTATTAAGGTTTAGTCCACTTAAGATTGCAAGTCTTGTTAATCGCTCACTTGTATCTGTCGTAGAATCATCATTATCTTCAAGGATTAAACCTTGTGAAATATTAAAGTATGCAATTTTTGAATATTCATAATTATCAAGTTGATAATTGAAATTCTTAAACATCTGATAATTAGGCTTAGGTGTTTTTTTCAATATATTATTATTAAATACTAATTCAATCGTATTAGACTCTGGTAAGTCAGTACGTGTTGATACATCTTGAAGTGTATTATTTCGACCTCTAATAATATCCCTTTCATCAAAACGTCCATTATCCTCAAGTAGAGCGAATTGGTCACCTAGCTTTTCATTACCACGATACTTTTGAGCATTATAATAAAAGTGATTAAGGCCAAACTTAAGACTATGCTTATAAGAAGAACGATATAATTTTCTAACATCTAACTCTTCACTTTCTGAGCGAGGGATTTTAGCGATTAAGTTTCTCTCTGTATCTTCAATAAGAACTGGTTTAACAATCTCTTCTTGGATATAAGCTCGGCCATAAACTTTCTCAATATCCACCCACATTGATGTATTAACGTAATTTCCGTATTTGTATCCATTCTGTTTTTCAGTATTTTCAGTTGGCAGAACATAGTATTGAGCATCAAGGCCTGATTCCATTTTTATATTAATGTGTGAGATAGGCCTAAGGACAAACTCTAAAGATGGATTATAATCAAAGCGCTGAATATTTCTATAATATAAGTTTTCATTCACAACATCTTGTTTGAAATAGTCAAACTTCAAATTTTGATAAAAGTTAATTTTAGAAAGAATGCCTTTCGAATTGAAGATATTAAATGGCCTATGACCAACACCAAGCCTTGCAGTATTTTGAACATAATCAGTATCAAAGCCTTCAGGATCACTAAAGATACTATTGCTCATAAAGCTTGAGTATAAGTTTGCAATAACAGAATCACCCATATAGTCAGTAGAAAGACGTGAACCCTTCTCACTTCCCATATAAATATTTTTTTCAAAATACTCTTCATAGTCACTTTGAATATCAAGATCTGTTAGGTATGTTGAGTTGGCCCAGAAAGATAACTTATTATTTGGATGGTAGAAGTAATTAAGCTTATAAGCGCCTCTGATCTCATCCTCTCCACTAGGCTCAAGGTCTAGCTTTCCAGGTTGCCATATTTTATCATTTACAGTTTTTCCATCAAACTCAATATTAGAATATTTTCCAAGAGTATTTCGATACTCAACAGCTAATCCATTTCCACGTTTTCCAAAGACAGTAGGAGAAAAAGTAGCATCACTATTATCATTGATGGCCCAAAAGATTGGTTGCTTGAAATAAAAGCCTTCATCAAAGTCAAGGCCGATCGTTGGAAATAAAAGTCCTGACTCTCTGACCTTTCTGATTGGTAGAGAAACATATGGAATATAAACAATGATTACACCATTAATTTTTACAAAAGCATGCTTCAGGCTAATATAGTCATCCGGGACAACTGTTACTTCTTGACCTTGAATACTCCATGACTCAGGACAGTCCTTACAAGTTGTAAACTCAGCTTCAATGGCCTTAAAAACACCACTATCATGGCGAACAATTTCCTTACCTCTTAAAACAAAGTTTTCATCAACTAGTTTGGCATTTTTAACAGAGAACTCTGCCTTTTGTAGAGAGTATGAAATTTGTGTTCCATAGAGATTGAACTTAGGGCCGGCATAACGAACATTCCCCCAGATCTTTCCGATTTTTGTCGCTAGAGAGATACTCGCCTTTTCACCGTAGATCGTATCATTTCCAAGTTTGATAATAACATTACCATGTGCCTCATATGAGTTATCACTACTTTTACGATAAGCTTTATCTGAAAGAATTTGGACTTCATCATTTTCACCAAAGGCCAAAACCTTTGGAGTGTCTGCATAGGTATTAGTTTGAATACTTAGAACGAAGATACTTTTGCATACAAGCGATAAAGTAATAAGAGCCCACAACAAGTATTTTGTTGGAACCAGATCTAAGTGATTCGATATTTGATTGTTTTTTTGCGTCAATTTCCTCATTAGTACTTAATATTGTATCGAGAAAATTGTGCAATTCATACACTTTTGTGCCTGTCTTTAAGTTTTGTTGAAGTGTTTCTTTACTAAGGGCCCTTTCGTGCTCATAGCTCAAAATATTAACGGACTTAATAACACAAGGATAAGTTTCGTATAGCTTCAAAGTTGATTTTATCTGAGCTTCTCTTCCTGAAGAAAAACTCATGAGAACATCATATGTCTCTTGTCCTTGGCAATCTGAAATACTTTTTAATAACTCTTTATGTCCTAGTTGATTATGAGCTCCAACAAAAACAAAGTCTCTGCCATCAACACTCATACGATCCCAGCGACCAGGAGTAAGTGGCCATTGAATAGTAGAGGTAATTTCTTCATCAAGCTTTTGCCCTGTCGACTCCTGATAAAGAGCTATGGCCATTTGTCTATTCTTCTCAAAATAAGGTAAGTCCTTATTTTGTGTGACAGAAGTTAAAGTAATATCATCACGTCCACACCATTGAGATAGAATATCTTTTAGGAAAGTTTGCTCTACATTTTCAAACAACTTTCCACCCATGCGTGTAATACCATATTTCTCAAATAAAATTTCTTTTAAAGTACTACCTAAGATCTCCGTATGGTCTAGGCCGATAGAAGTTATCGCAGCAATGGGCCTTGTAAAAATATTTGTTGCATCAAAGCGGCCACCGAGGCCAACTTCGAGAATGACAAAATCAGTTTTATGCTTAAGAGCAAATTTTATAAAGAGAACAAATAAGGCCTCGTAAAAAGAGAGTTTAAGATCTCTAATAACTTCTTCGTGCTCATTAAGTAATTCAGTTAAATCTTCTATTGAAATATTACTTTCATTTAATTTAAATCGTTCAGTGATTGAAAGAACATGAGGAGAAGTCCACAAACAGCTCGTATAACCTGCTCTTTGATAAAGGTGGCTTAAGCCATGGCAAGTCTCACCCTTTCCATTTGTCCCACCAACTATAATAACCTTAGATCGCGACTCAATGACACGTCTATCATGAATAAGAAAGTCTCTAATGTGATCAAGCTTTGGTCTAAAACTCTCCTTACCACATAGTTGTGTTAGACGTGCTAAAAACGCGCCTTCTAGTTTTTGACAATTGGAAGTATCTGTATTTTTCACGGCAAGAGATATCTCACGAAAAGAAATTTTTGACTATAAAAATCTCTTAAAACTTATAGGCCTTATTTTCCGAGGCCAGAATATTAATTCGTCCATCTCCATTAATAGCATCAATTTCTTTCGTTAGCTGATCTAAGTAATTTGGCTTTAGGTGCCCTAAGTAAATAGGAATATCCTTAGGCATCTTTTTGATTTCAAGGCCCATAGTCTCAGCAGTATGATGACGACTATCTGTCGCTAGCTGATGGTATGAATTAGGAAAGCTCACTTCTGAGAAGATCGCTTTAATATTATTAATGGTCTTGGCCTTTTCCCAAATCGCATCTGTTGGGCCAGTATCCTGTGTAAAGATAATGGCACTGTCACCCTTTTCAATAATAAAACCAAGTGAGCCAGCAAAGTGATTCACTTTGACTGCATGAACAGTATATTCTCCAACCTTCTTTGTTTCTCCACTTTCAATATTTGAAAACTTTAAAGTAGGATCACTTTCGGTTGGAAGTTTTGTAAAGTCCGGCCAAATCTCATCATTAAGTAGATGCTTTTGAATATTTGATTGTACCTCTTTCGAAGTCCAAATATAGAAAGGATTATCTTTTAAACCAAAACAATTATCGGCCAGAAAGGCCAAGTCAGAAATATGATCAAGATGAGAATGTGAAATAAGAATATTATCTATCTCTGTTTGTTCTTTTACACTTATACCTGTTGCAACAGATCCTGCATCAATTAATAATTTATCATCCACTAAGTACGATGTTGCTCGACACTGTGGAGAGACCCCACCGTGGCCTCCAATGACTTTAACGATCATTCTAACTCCAATTTATTTAATTTTAACTTGGATTAGAAATTTTTACTAGTAATAAGACACTGGAAAAAAAGGATTATTTAGAAGTAAGCTCTTGATAAATATCTTGCGTCTTTCGATTAGTAATTTTTGCCAGTAATTTTGCAAGGTTTTTTGGGGTCTGCTTGCCAAGATAGTTCTGTGCCAACTTCTCAAACTCTTCATTTGAAGCAGTATTGGCCCCTTCTAACTTAGGCCATGAGATAACAAGAACAAACTCTCCTTTTGCATTGACCATCTCTTGTTTAAAGTCCTTAGCATAAAAACGAACACACTCTTCAAACTTCTTTGTTAGTTCACGACAAACACTGACCTGAGCTTCAGGAAATTCTTGCGATAATTGCTCGAGAGTTCCATGAACACGATGAGGAGATTCAAAAAAGAGAGACGTTACATTTGCTTGATAAGCTTGCTGAAACTTTGATGAAATCTCACCTTTCTTTCGTGGTAGGAAGCCATAAAAGCAAAATGGATTTGGCGCCATCCCACTTAACTCAAGAGCTACAGTAACAGCACTTGGCCCTGCAACAGATGTTACTTCTCCACCTTCTTTAATAAGCTCTTTTACTAAAATATGTCCCGGATCAGAGATGATCGGACTACCTGCATCTGAAACAAGAATTGGCATTTGTGCTGACTTAATCAGCCCAAGAAAATAAGGAAGACTATCTTGAGAGTGATCGTTGAATGAAACAACTTTCAAATCTGAACGCTCAATTTCTAATTTTGATAAGAGAGAGCGAAAAACACGAGTATCTTCAGCAAGAACAAGATCACAACTACAAAATGCCTGACGCATATTCTCAGTTATATCCCCAAGGTTTCCTATTGGTGTTGTTACAAGTGTTAGTTTCAAGCTTAATCCTAATTTTTAATGATTCCCTTTATTTATAACTTACATAAGAAATAACTTCCATCTAAAATCTTAATGCGCCATGCGTTACAATAAATATCAGATGCTGTTATTTTGTAGAAGAAGGAGTTTAAATGACAATGCAAGCAAGAGTACGTACAGATTCAACAGGAAATATCACTGTTCATATCGAAGGTGGAATGGATTATGAAAATATCATCCCTCTTAAGCAGGAGTTAGCGTCAATCACTAACACTCACCCTACTTCATTAATCACTCTTGACCTAACGGCCCTTAACTTTGTAGGCTCGTCTGGAATTGGTGTATTTGTTGATACAATTAAGGCCCTAAACAAAAGACGTGATCAGGTTAGACTTTCTAATGTTGCGCCAGAGTTTTTAAAAGTATTTAAGATCTACAATTTTGATGCAATGGAAATCCTAATTAACGAATTCGAAACTGACGATACAGAACTTTCACAATTCTATGGTCAGAAGAAACGTACTTTTCAGAACTGATAATTTAAAAGATTCACATAAAAATCTTGGCCTGGGCGTTCTTGTTTAAAACCAATTTCGGCCGGGCCTTCTAAAGAAAAGCCATCCTGATTAATTGATCCTTGATAATTGTACCCACCGCCTTGAAAGCGCGAATCCTGATAAGGACTATCGTTTGTATCAGGATAATAGTAATTTTCCTGACTTGGTTGCATACGATTATTCTTTCTATACTCATGACTTCCAACAATATAGCCGCCAAAGATTAAACCAGCATAAAGTCCAAGAGATGCACCAATGGCAACAGAGCGACCAGAAGAACCGAATGCCATTGCGGCAGTTCCAAGTAGTGCCCCACCAACAGTTCCATATCCTGCATTTAAAGCGACAATTTTCACACGAGGATCCATGTCTGCTTTAGCTTGAAAGCTTGTAAAAGTTGTTGAAATAAAAAGAGTAATTAAGAATAATTTTTTAACCATATGAAAATTGTAAAAGAAGGCCTCGTTCGATGCAAGGTAAATGTTGTTCAAACTAGCGACACTGTGCACGATATTTCAAAATAAGAAGAAATAAAGTGAGCACTATTTAACAATCTTTGCTTCTGAGAATGGGACATAAAGCCACTGGATTTCACTTCAAAAACTCTAATTAAGTACTCTCCATTATACTTGTAGATTCCAGCAATATCGACTTGGCCACACCCAAGACGGCGCAACATCGTCGGACAAATTAAAAGAGGAACTGATTCGCGGTGTACAATACGAGACTTCTCAATTTCGAGCGATATCCCCTTAGCAATTTTCTGGTGTGACAAATTCTTTTACCCCTTTAAATGATTTACGATGAATCGGGGTAATACCATATTCTGCGATGGCATTGCGATGAACGGCCGTAGGATATCCAGCATTTTTTTCAAATCCGTAATGAGGATACTTCTTAGCTTCTTTAATCATAATATGATCACGACATACTTTTGCAATGATTGAGGCCAGGCCTATAAGTGACGACTTTGAGTCACCTTTAATGATTGGATGAATATCTTTAATTTTCTTAGAAGAGAATGGAAACTTTCCATCTACTAGAACAACAGACTTTGAATCGCAAAGAAGATTGTGACAACTTTTTTTCATCCCTAGTAAGCTTGCCTGAAAAATATTAAGCTCATCAATTTTCTTGGGCGTAACTTTCTCAACACTGTATTCAAATAGATCATGCTCATTATTTTTCAAAAATTTTTGAATACCTAATTGATCAAGAATACTTTCCATTTTCTTAAGTGTTAATTTCTTAGAGTCTGTTACTCCTAATGAATTAAGAGCTTCAATTAGAGTGTCTAATTTTGTGACCTGTACTTTTATTGCACAAGTAACAACAGGTCCAGCAAGAGGACCTCTACCAACTTCATCAGTTGCTAAGATAAATTCGTGATCTGTAATAAATTGATTTTCAAACATAGCTTAAAAAAGAAGGCCCACTATAAAGCGGGCCTCTTTATGACTTAAATAGTTTTTTAAATTACTTTCTATCGTAGTCAATTGCGATACGTGCAGATTTACCTGAACGATCTCTAAGGTAGTAAAGCTTAGATCTTCTAGATTTACCTCTTTGAACGATCTCAATCTTTTCTACGTTTGGTGAGTGAAATGGGAATACCCTTTCAACACCAATTCCAGAAGAAACTTTTCTAACTCTGAAGTGACCAGATAGTTTACCTTCTTCTTTCATTGCAATAACTACACCTTGGAAAATCTGAATACGAGATTTTTGACCTTCAGTGATTCTTGCGTGAACAGCAACAGTATCCCCAGTTTTAAAAGTTGGGAAAGACTCTACATTTGCGTTCTTGTAATTTTCATTTACAACGTCTACTAAATTCATTACGAACTCCTACAATAACGTTTTGAACTTCTCAGAGGACCAACACAGTGTTGTTCTTAAGCAAATTCTATTTCAAAGTCTCAGAGGCACTATTCAGTCGATCTAAATAGATGGCAACTGCCGAGCGAACAGACAAGTGATTATATCCATCTGCACTTCCACCAAAAATTGGCTCAAGCGCGAAATGTGCCCGTTCGAGTACTTGTGCGTGAAGACCCCATCCTGTACCAAATAACAGGAAGATAGGCTTTTTGTCAAGGCGCGCATTATTGATCAGGTCAGTTTCTACACCGTTATTTGAATCAAAATTCGCTCCAGTAACACAAACTAAAGGCTCAACGCCTTCTATCTCCTTGATTTTATTAATCCCTTCTTCTACTGAATTTACGAGACGTGCAATAGCGAGTGCATCCTGACGATCAGGATTATAAACACCAGCATCATCCTCTTCCCAGTGACCAAGGATTCGATTAACTAACTTATGTTGGGCCTCAAGAGGCGTCACAATAAAGTAATTCTTAATTCCAAATGTACGACAGCTTCTAGCAATATCGTGAATATCAAGATTTGTTACAGAAGTCGTAACAATATCATCTCTCTTATTTTTAATTGGGTGGTGTACTAGGCCCAGATAAATATTATCTTTCATCTTTAGTATATCCTTAATCTTTATTTCTCATATAGGCCTTGTATAAATCAGGCCTATACTTCTTTGTATATTCTAACTTTTTACTGTGATTAAACTCATCAATCAACTTATGATTTCCCTCTAATAAAACGTCAGGGACTCTTTCGTCATTAAACTCGGCCGGTCTCGTATAAACCGGTCCTTCAATAAGCCCATCCTCAAAAGAATCAAGAATCGCACTATCTTCATTACCAAGCGCTTTTGGTAAGAACCTCATCATGGCGTCAACGATAGTCATAACGGCCAACTCTCCACCAGATAGAACATAGTCCCCTAGCGAGATCACTTTTGTTACATATTGAGAGATGAAGCGCTCATCAATCCCCTCATAGCGGCCACAGATAAAAACATATTGCTTATTATTCTGTTGAAAGCCTTTGGCCAATTCTTTTGCTTCTTCATTATCAAAAACATCCCCACGA
Organism: Halobacteriovorax sp. CON-3; assembly: GCF_043196995.1. NCBI lineage: Bacteria > Pseudomonadati > Bdellovibrionota > Bacteriovoracia > Bacteriovoracales > Halobacteriovoraceae > Halobacteriovorax > Halobacteriovorax sp. CON-3. The sequence continues at coordinate 3,239 of NZ_JBEBNA010000001.1, read as the reverse complement.
GGAGAAGTATAAATAATCTCTAACTGAGACTTATCAAGGGACTGAGTCTCTAGAATATGATTAATTCCACGCTCTAATACATCAGCGCGAATCACCATACCTGGGCCTCCACCATATGGAGCACCATCAACGCCTTTAAAACTTTTTGGTGAAAAGTCACCTAGATAAAGCGTATTAAACTCAACTTCATTTCCCAGAAACTTACCAATTACACCACTATCTTTGAAGGCGGCGAAGAACTGTGGAAATAATGTTAAAACCCAAACTTTTTTCATTACATTAGATGTGGAATGTAGCACTCCACACGATTCTCTTCTAAATTAACTAATTTAACAAAATGATCAACAAATGGGATATCCACATGCTTTCCATTCACTTTCGTAACAAGAACAATATGGGCACCATTATCAAAGTACTTCACAACCTTGCCCACAATATCTTCCTTTTCTAGGTCATAGACATCTAAACCCACAATATCGGACATGTAGAACTCGTCTTCATCTTCAATGTCTGGAAAAATATCGCGGCTAACATAGATTTCAAAAGGAAGCATCTCTTCAGTAATATTGCGATTATCAACACCACTCAAGTATGCGATGACTTTATTACCAAAAGAAATTGTCTTAATTTCTTTTTCTTCACCATCTTTACTAATTTTACTTCCACTTAGAGGCATGGCCATAAACGTCGAGCCATTTCCAAGAACGCTATTAACCTTATTTTCAAGGTTAAATACAAACGCTCCCTTAATTCCATGGGGCCTAGTTGCTGTACCAAGTAAAACCATATTTTCTAAATTTTTCTTCATGTTGCCTTATACCATGACCTCTTCATTAAATCATCATTATATTTTTCAGGTATTTAACTTGCCATTTTTATTAGCTATCGTTTTAATATTTATATTAGATTATTTATTCATGGAGAGAATTATGAAAAAACTAATGACAGTTGCAGCTTCTCTAGTTGCAATTCCAACAATCGCGGCGACTGCAACAATTGATGCGCCAACAATTTATGGAAAATTAAACAGAGTTGCACTTTACACTGACAACGAAAACTCAAACAGAACTTCTTTTTCAGGTTTTGTTGACGTTGATTCTTCTGAGTCTAGACTTGGAGCAAAAGGAAAATGGGGAGTTGAAGGAATTGAAGGTACTTACGTACTAGAAATGGGTCTTAACTCAACTAAAGGAAATGCTGGTAATGACTACAGAATCAGAATGAGACAAGCAGCAATTGGAGCAAAGACATCATTTGGTACATTCAAAATGGGTCAAACATATACTCCACTTGACTATGTAATGCTTAAGTCTGATCCACTAAGCTCAACTGTAGCCTCAATGGCAGGTTCTGACACAAGTGCAAGAATTGACGGTGCTGCATCTGGTGGACTCGGTTTCAGATACCGTGCAAGAACAGATATGTTCTCATATGAAACACCAAGCATGGGTGGACTTACAATTGCTCTTTCAACTGATCGTGGAAATGGTAACGACAACGACCCTACAGCTAACTACGGTGACACTCACTACTCAGGTCTTGTTAGATACCAAAGAAAAATGGATAAGGTTGATCTAGACCTTTACGCTGGTTATGACCAATGGGCAAGTGCTGCAACTGAAGACAGTAACTACACTCTTGCAGGTGTAAACCTTGGAATGGGTAGCTTCAAAATCAACCTTGGTTACAGTATCGAAAATAATGATACAACTGCAGCTGATAACGAAATCGATCGTATCCTTGCTGGTATCACTTATATGCTAAACAAAAATGTTTTCACAGTGACATACCAAAACCGTGACGAGAAAGATCTTAATAATGACTACACTCAAATTGCAGCTCACTACAGATATATGTTTAATAAGAATATTGACTTCAATATTACTTACCTAACATATGAAGTTGATGCTGGTGCAACTCAAAATGATGCATCAATGGCAGCAGCTGGTGTTCAGCTAAAATTCTAATTTTTCAAACTAGCTAAATACTTTAAGGCCCACTAAAAAGTGGGCCTTTCTTTTTCAAAAAATATCACTATAATAGCCAAATGAAATCTGATCAAATTAATTCAATTGCCATCATGCGAACTTCGGCCCTTGGGGACATTATTTGGACTCTGCCAATGCTCAATCGCATTCGTAAAGCTTACCCAAATGCTAAGATCTATTATATTACAAGCAATACCTTTGCTCCTCTAATAGAAGGTATTGAGGGTATTGAGCTTATAAAAATAGATAAGCCAAAGAAGCTAAAGGATTACTTCAAATTAAAAAGAGTATTTGCTCCTTATAATTTTGATGTACTTCTTTGCACACAGGCAAACTTAAGAATTAACTTTATCTATCCTTTTATAAAAGCAAAAAGAAAGATTGGCTTTGACTTAAAAAGAGGACGTGATCTCCAAAAGATCTTCACCTCTGAAACAATTCCTTTCAAAAAAGAACACTCTGTTAACGCTTTTCTTGGTTTCAGTGATTACTTAGGTATCGATTCAAAGGAAATTGAGTTTAACCTTCCTTATACCAAAGAAGAGGTTGCACAACTTCCTTCAAGTAACTTTATCGTTATCCATCCGAAGGCATCTTCACTACAAAGAACATGGCCAACAAAAAGCTATATCGAGCTAACAAATCAAATTGAAGAGAAATTAAAGCTTCCTGTCGTACTGACAGGTATTCCAAGCGATAAGGATATTTGTGACTCCATTGAAAAAGAATCAAAAGCTAACATAATTAATCTTTGCGGAAAAACATCTTTAAATGGTTTAAAGAATGTATTTCTAAAATCAAAGCTAGTTATCGCACCGGACTCAGGTCCCGCCCATATGGCGGCAGCTCTAAGTAGGCCAGTAATAGGTCTCTATACGGCCGTTCCTCCAGAGTACACTGGACCATTCGGACAGATAGATAATTGTGTTAATGCTTATCCTAGAGCTCTAGAGAAGTACTTCCATAAGTCTCCAAATGAAGTTCCATGGCGTTTTCGAGTAAAAGAAGATGATATGATGAACTTAATAAGTGTAGAAGAAGTATTCGAAAAAATTACTTCTATCCTATAACTCATACAGAATATAAAGAAATGATTAATCCTTTTAGCAAGGATCAGTAATGTCGTATGAAATTTAATCTTAAAAAAAGGCAAAAAAAAAGCCAGATCATTGACCTGGCTTTTTATATAGAAGGTGCATCTTCCTAGTCTCACACCAAGTTACCCTGGCACTACCTTCGGCGCAAGCGGGC